>PAPV01000010.1 GCA_002709075.1 Rhodospirillaceae bacterium
TAAACCCTCTATAAACCCGTTTAACTTTAACTCGATTTAATTCACCAGTCTGAGACATTCTAAACTACCCTTTAAGTAGATCCTCCGGTGTCCAAGCACTCATGTGACGTCGTGGAACGGATCGTAATTGATCAATTGAAATACAGCCAAGCTGACCGAGTGTCGCGCTGAGCTCTGAAGAAAATATCTCGATCATGTGTGCTGGACCATTTTTACCAAGTGCACCCAAGCTCCAGAGAAAAGCTTTGCCAGCAAAAGCTGCATCTGCGCCAATGGCTAATGCTCGCGCTGCATCTATTCCAGTCCTAACTCCCGAGTCTAAGATAATCGTAGCCCGACCATTAACTTGTGCCGCAATTGCAGGCAATGCGTCGATAGACGCCGGAAGGGCTTCAATCTGTCGACCGCCGTGATTACTAACGAACAAACCATCCACGCCGATTTCTATTGCACGTGCCGCATCTTCAGGGTGCAAAATTCCTTTGATTATCAGTGGTCCTTTAAATTTATCACGATAAAGCTTTATCTCATCCCATGTAAATGCCCCTCCGCCTTCAGTACGCATAAACTTAGAGGCTTCTTCTGCACTAGAAGCACCACCCATATATGGTTTAATGCTAACAAAACGGGGAATACCGTTGCGCATTAGTGACCAAAGCCATGGTGGCGAGGATAAAGCATCGATACGCAAACGCGCATTTAATTTAAAAGGATTAGTAATTCCGGCTTTGACTTCGCGTGGCCTTGTAGTTCTAACAGGTGTGTCCCACGTAAGCACTAATGCTTTGACGCCAACTACTTGAGCTCTACGAGCGAGATCAAGACCAATTTTATGATTATTTCGAGCAAACCGATAGATTTGTAGCCAAAGTACATCTGGTGCTATTTCCGCTGCCTCCTCGATTGTAATGGCAGATAAGACACCAAGCGTATAGGGAATTTTAGCGGCCTGGGCAGCAGTGGCGAGGAACCGCTCCGCACCGGGAAAGCCAGTGCCAGGTCCCCCGATAGGAGAAATACCGATGGGTGAACTGTAAGAATTTCCAAATAGCTTGGCATTAGTCGGAGGGGGAAGGATCACTTTCCCATAGCGCGGCATGAGTTCAATGGAGTCTAGTGACCTCCAGTTTCTTGCAATGTTGCCATCGGACCCTGCTCCCCCATCAAGATACTCAAAAGCAAATTTTGGGAGGCGCTGCTTTGCTCTAACTCTTAAATCGGATGCGTTAGGAAAATCTCGACGTAATTTTAGCCTTGCCCGCTCTTTGCGCGATGCCCTACTGTCAAGATACCGAGGATCTGTGTTTGTATTTTTCACCTGATTGGCCTTTTTTATCCTTTCGATTAAGGATTTTCATTTATGTTTTATTAAACAAAACCGTTATTCCCCATCTAAAAAACTTATCTAACAAAAAACCAATCACACCTTAATTGAGATTGTTCCTGACCTTTGAAAAAGAATTGCAATCACAATACAGCAAATATTTATGTTCCGGCAAATATCAAAATTGCTGAATTTATGGTTTTTGTACTAAGCATTTTATTCTCATCTCTTTCAGAAGTTTGGTGAGCAAAAGGGTATCTACTGGTCGCAGCTTAAAAAGTCACGTGGTAAAAGGTTAATAAGATACTCGGACAAAAATATTTCTGATTTAACAAAATCATAACGAAAAAGCCACCCGCCGACTTTTGACGGGTGGCACGCTTCATCAAAATACGACCCGTCATATAATTTGTGGTGAAAATTGAGCATAATATTCTCAAATAATTCGCGGTGAGATGACCTAATCAATAAATGACCAAAAACTGATCAGGCGAACGCACTTGCGAGTTCCACGTAGAGTAGACGCGTCAAAAAATTGTATGCAATTCATGTGCCAATTGTATGGATGAAACACGAATAGTCGCCACTGAAGAAAAAAGTAAAAAATAAGCCTAAACTTCGTAATATAAATTGGCATAGAATATGCATGGGTTTAATCAAAAATACAACCAATTTATAGAACGAGAGAGTTTAATGAAAATCTCAATTAAATCAAAATCAATCTACAAAAGTCTTTTTCTGGGAGCTATTTGTTTTAATCTTATTGCTGCGTGCCTACCAGCCGATTTTGCGGTGGTTGAGAAAACAGATGCTACAAAAAATGCGAAGCAAAAAGTTGATAAAGACCTAATCAGACAGGCATCGGCTTTGGCACTTGCGGAAACTCGATCACTTGCTGTCAAAAGTGAAATACCAACAATCGTTGCAGTAGGTTATGCAGCTATGTCGGCACAACCATCCAAAAATAAGTCAGAAAGACGTCTGATGGCAATACGAGCCGCGCGTATAATTGCCCTCCGACAACTAACTGAACAAGTGCATGGAGTGAAAATTGATGGTGATGCAACGGTTCTAGATGCGGTAGTACAAAGCGATACAGTGCGAACTCGAGTCAGTGGTATCGTGCGCGGAGCCAAAACTGTACGAGTTGGTCCGGTTGGCACGGATAATTATGAGGTGGCCATGGAACTGGATCGAATTACCTTACGAAATATCGTCGAAGAAGCATTAAAGGTTGGTAACTAGTGAAGAACAAACCTTTACATATCTGCTTATTCACAACTGTCATCTTTTTTACACTTCTATGGACTACCTGTATAAGTGAGGTTAAAGCATCTAGTGTTCAGAAAGGAACAGGGATTGCTAGAATTATCAATGGGAATTTAAACAGCGCCCGGGACACTGCAATTAAATCCGCTCTTTTTGATGCTTCCACTAGACATAAAAGCAGAATTTTCGGGTACAGCCATACCGAACAAGGGCAACTTATAGATGATTCAACAGTTGTTTATTCAAATGCTAGAATTATTGACTACAAAACAATCGATGAACAAATTTTCGACAACGTAATACAAATCACTGTTTCAGTTAAATTTACCGAAAGTGTGAAAAAGATAAAGTGTAAAAAAGAAAAACTAATTAGAAATGTTTTTCTTAATTTTCCTGCAACTTCTTTTAGTAATTTGGATCGTGATGAAGAATTGTATTTTGAAAAACTAGTAAATTCCTCATTTCAAAACTTCAAACTTCATATTCAAAAGAATTTTGGCAGTCCTTCCTACCGTATAAATTTCAAGAACGAGGTAAATTCAATCCCACTCAATGCAAATCTTTATGATAGATTATTATATAATATAGGAAACAAACCGGTAGAGAATGCCATTTCAATTGGCATTTCATTTCACATAGAAAAAATAGATTTTAATTTCAAAGAATCCTATAAACTGAATTATTCTGTAAAGGTGCATAACAAAAATTCCACCCTTGGATATGGATCGATTCATTTCACCAAATCAGTCGCCACACCAAGTAGAATTCTTAATGTTTTAACTAACTCAGCGTTGCGATTTAATACAGAAAACATAGATTTTAAAAAAATATTAAATCTACAAAACATACTCAAACCTATTAAATCTAAATGCTTACCGCTCCGAGCAAAACTGAAATATGCTAGTGGTCGTCATTTCGTAGAACTCGGATCCGCTAATGGAATAAATAGAAATGATTTAGGTTGGGTAGAAAAAAATGGCGCGGATGGAGAACTATTTCTTATAGACAAAATAGAAAAACGAAAAACATTCTTTCGTATAAACAAAAACCTTACCAAGTATATAAATAATTACCCAATTATAACGATGGTTAGATATGATTAGAATTTTAAAAGTCTTAAACACTGCAATTATTTTGTTGGTGGCTATTACCCACTCATCACTCGCGCAAGATGTTCTTTATTCTAGATCGCAGGGTTACACTGTAAATTCAATGGAAAGAAAATATAAAATAAGACGTGGCGATACCCTTTATCGCATCATAAAAAACAGATTAAAACTTGTCAGCAATGTCAAATCTGTTGCAGAAAAAATTGTTAAAAACAACCCAAAAAGTTTTCCTACTGGAAACAAAGATTTCATGCTTAGCGGCACCAATTTACGGTTAACAATGACCAAAAATTATGAAAATAGAATGAGAAATCGAGATGAGATTTTTTTCGTTAAGTAGAGTAGTATTTATTATATACTTAATAATTTACCCTTTAACAGTATATGCAATACCCGGATCTTCTTTAATAAAGTTAATTGAAAATACCGCCCAAAAACAAGGAATTCATGTCGTTCCTCTCACCTCAAAGATCAGAGTATGGCCTGATTGTGATGGCGAGCTTCTTGCAAAACCACTTAGAGAAAATTGGAAAACAGTCACTGTTGAGTGTGCTGACGATATGGGTCCTGCATGGAGAGCTGTAATACGAAATCGGCTTCTTGGAACAACTTATGGTCAGGAAACTGGTGCGCCTTTAAAACCGAAAAGTATTTCTACCAAAATCCAAAAGGATTATAAAAAAGAGAAATTTAATTTTAACAATCGTAAAAAAAATTTTCTGTCTAAACCACAAATCAATGTCGTTAAATATAGAATTCCTCTAAAGAACAACACTATTATAAGAAGTTCTGACCTTTACATTGCAAAATCCCCTGCCAATCAATCCCAGTTACATTTTCGCCGTAAAAGTGACGTAGTCGGACGAAAAACTAAATCTTACGTAGCCGCAAATATTGCTGTTGCACCTCGGCATTTGCAAACCCGTTGGGATATTTATAAAGGTGACAACATCGCAATTTACCGGACCTTCGGAGCAATTCGCATTTCGGCTAGTGGCGTTGTATTAAATGATGCACAAGTTGGTGGTCGGGTATTAGTTAAAAATCTAAATTCGGGTCGTGTTTTAAAAGGAATTTTAGAAAAAGGAAAAAAAATAAAAATTTTTTCTAAACAACTAAGATAATAGGTCGTATATAATGTGTCATAGATGTATATTTAATGTGCTTTATGGCATATAAATGACCAACCGCGCTAATTAATGCGCATACTGAAGTGGAGAAAATTTATGGTTGATCCGGTTCAAAATCTCCCCGGGACAATCACTTCGGCTAACATACCTAGTCGTAGCGAGAACACACCGGCGAGTGTTTCTAACAGTTCTGTCGACAACAGCGCTTCTCCGACTGGAGCTTCGGCTCCTGCACCAGCAGTTCCTGCTGGATCTGAGAGTGGGTTGCAGTTATCTGACGCTGCAAAACGAATGGCAGAGAATATTGCTGACACGCCCCCGCCTGTTGATGCGGAAGCGGTGCAGCAAATTAAAGAAGCTATCCGTAATAACGAATATCCTGTGGATTATGAAAAGATTGCGGATAAACTGCTAGAAAATGCTCAACAACTAACCGAATAAAATTAGTAAATTGCTTAGACTTATCTAGACGTTTTGCTTCGGTTGGAAAAAAAATAAAATTTTAATGTTCAACTTAATGTTGAGCAATGAATTTTTGCGTCTACGGTTTTATTACGGAATGAAATTATTTTGAATTGGTATGTAAAGGTAATTGTCTGAAGTTTTATAATGTTAGATTTTATAGCCAGTAATGCTTTGTTAGCACCACTTCCGATCTCAGTATTAATATCGGCATTTTTAATTTTACTTTTATTAATTACCTGGGTGATACCTCTGGAGAAGCGTGTTAAAAGGGCTGAAAATCAACTGATAGCTTTACAAAGGAAAATCCATGCAACATCGAATATGCAGCAAGACGGCGTAAAACGAGATCGACCTAGAGAATTTTCTTTTCTCTACGAACAGGGTCTATCTGGTCATGATAATCCCGAAGGTGAAAACCTTCAGACATTGAATAAAACTGGACAGTCGGTGTATTCTGCCAGTGCAGATCTAGGAAAAAAAAGCATGCAACGCAGAAACCGAATTAATAAAGCTTAGGCATTAGAGAGGGAGATATTAAAATTTTTCGTCAAAATGTGGTTCCCTATCATCAGAAAACTTCATTACCTGTACCCTATGAAAAAATATTTGATCCTTCTGAAGATTTTTCTAAGGAAGATTCTCAAGAACTACTAGTCTGCTTGCCAGAGTTACTCGGCAGGGTACTAGCAACCTGTTGGTTAAATCCTAAAATACAGAAATATCTTGAAGAAAATGGTAAAACTGGATTACAAACATTAGGATTGAACTTGCCACCTTCAATCTCTGTTGTATTTTCAACGTCCGACACCAACCGCCCACAAGTGACAGTTTATGAAGCATCTGAAGATCCAATGTACCATTCAAATTTATTCGACTTGAAATTGGCTTTAATGGCCTCTGCCTAAATAATAATGAATGGCAGGCTTTAAATTCTATGTCTTTTTATAGAGTGAAGAACCCAAAATTCAGAATGACAGTTGTCTTTTGCGGCTTTTTGACGATAGTTATTTCAAATACAGTCCATGCAACCGGTTCAGATCGGAAGTTTTACCCAAAGACAGCATGGGCATCCGGCTCCTTATTTCTTCAAGATTACTTCTCGCAAAGAAATGATATTGATCTCTCCATCGAATGGATCAAAGGTAAAGGAACTATGCCAGAGACAAACTCTTGGAAAATCACTAACAGTCCCGATAGATATGTTGAACCTGGTGGCCAAATGTCACAGGTTGATTTGGGCGGCGAGAATGGTGAAAAAGCAGAACAAAGCAAGTCATTAGAAGTTAAGGGATTAAAACCAGTAAAAGAAAACACAAATATTGAACAAGCTGTTAATGGATCAAAAAATCCTAATATATCAACGACAGTGAAAATGAAAGAAACTGGGGTCCAACGTTTGGATGAGTTTGAGGATCAACTTCAATCGGAACGACTATTAAAAGATGAAGTAAAGACTAACATAAAATCACAATTCAATAAATTCGGTGAGCTTTACAAAGCAAAAAAATATCGGGCCGCGTATGCTGGCTTCCTAACTCTAGCAACAAAAAATGACAATGCAAAAGCCCAATTTAATGTATCGGTAATGTTGAAATTAGGGCAAGGAACAGTGCAAGATTACTCTGAAGCGTATAAATGGTGTGCACTTGCCTCACTTAATCATTTGGATAAAGCAAAAAGGTATCTTGAAACTTTAACGGATCTTCTTCCCGAAAAACGTCTGATTGAACTGCACAAGGAAATCATTGAAATTTTGGAGAAAAAGATTTACGAAGGATCGCCCAAATACATCTCTCAATTATCTGCGTGGTTGTTGAAAGAGCCTTTTAACAATAAAAACAATAAAAATTCTGCGTTGGTTTGGGAGTTGGTTGGCAGTGCTTTGGAATTAGAACAATCAAAAGAACTTAGGGACGAACTAGCTGATCTTGACCCTGAAGAAATGCAACAGATTCAGAAACAGGCAAAAGAAATATTTTTGGATCCGAAGTTTTCAAAGGTGCTGAGAGGTAATTAAAATCAGGAAAGAGTATCAATAAAAGAAACATCTTGTTCAACAACTTCAGCTACCCAAGTTAAACCTTCAACCGATCTTAGGGAAAACCCCTCTGGAGCGAGTAAATTTGGGTTAGATCTGAGCCTAAATGCGAATGTCCGAAAAAGTTTTTCAACGTCTTCTTCCGTTGCTTCTAACTTAACCCCTTGGGTATCATCTTTTTTAAACAAACCTTTGGTTTTTCTTGGATTTCCAGCCTTATCATACAACGCTGTGTTGTATGTAAAAGCACTGCAAACCTGCAGCACATCAACCCCTTCCACTGTACCAAGGAAACGTACTATTGCTTCTGCTCCAGCTGCGAGTTTTGAAGCGTTTAAATCTGAAAAAGTATTTACCGACTTCGATCCATATTTATTGGCGAACGCACCAATGTCCAGATCGCTGTTTACGTAATTTTTGCATATTTCGTTGCAAATTATAGCGTAAATCCAAGTTGGGCAATACATACAGCACTCCTTCAACTATTGCTTCTCATCTTCTAAACAATAATAATCTTCTCTCCTCAGCCTGCAAGTCTCTCATAAATAAAATATTGCATACATTTTGTAAATAATGATCAAAGATTGACTTTGAAGCCAAAAGAAACCATTTTAAGCCGACCGTTATTATATACGACTATTTTAATTTATAGTTTAAGAATAATTCCGTTCGGAGGAATAGTAAATGCGCATTTCAGATTTTGCGATAACAAGTTTAAGAGCCGCAGAGTCAGCCAATAAAGCAAATTTGGAAATGGCTCAGGCGCAAAAACGAATATCGACCGGTTTACGTGTAAATTCTGCGGCTGACGATCCTGGATCACTAGGGGTAATAAGTAGACTAACGGGCGAAATACAACAATTCGTGCAAAATTCTGCAGCTAACTTATTCTCACAAAAAATGCTGGAAACAGCTGACTTAGCTCATAAAAACGTGCAAACACTGTTAAACTCTATGTTGGATAGTGCGAATTTATCCACATCATCAACAGCAACAACGACAAGCCGAGCCAGCAACCAAACAGTTGTAACGGGATTGTTAAACGAAATTGATGGTATAGGTCTTACTTCGAGCTTTAACGGACAGAATTTAACGGACGGTTCATTTGTGAATAAAAGCTTGAATGGATCTAATAGTGCTACTTCAATAAAAATATCCATCGATGCTTTGAGAACAACCGAATTAGGAACAAATACCTCAATTTTAGCAGCAAAAGCCGCCAGTGATGCGGCCAGCGCAACCACAAACGGTGCTTTCAATTTAGCCGGAAACACCACCTCTGCAATTGACTACGCTGCTGGTGCCAGTGCTGAAACCATAGCTGGCTTCGTAAATGCCGCAACGGATCAAACAGGTGTAAAAGCCACTGCTGAGACTAGAGCTAAGTTAAAAACACTATCGGATTCAGGAACTATCAGTTTCACTCTTAACGGTTCAGCAAGCGGTAACATTACTATAAGCGACTCTTCAGATTTAAGTGCAATCACAACTGCCATCAACAATATAAGTTCAACCACTGGAGTCCACGCAGAAACCTCAGCCGATAAGACATCTGTCAGTTTGTTATCTTCACAGGGTAAAAATATCATTTTTACTGCATTTAATAACGATAATTCCGGTACAGATACAATTCAATTAGCTGCGGTGGACAGAGATGATAATGAGGTAAACACTCAAACGATCAGCAACACTGATGGTGGTGTGTCGGCAAAAGCCGCAGTTAGAGGGTATGTAGTTATGAATTCACAAAATGCCTTCAGTTATAGTATGACAGAGGGGGCTGGAAGTGATTTCTCGTCTGCCAGCAGCAGTTTTTCAAGTTTAAGCACTATTGATATTTCATCTGAGTCTGGAGCAAATCAGGCAAAAGAGATAATTTCTGGAGCGAGTCAGAGTTTATCGGATGCACGGGTTGAACTTGGAGGGGTGATGAATAGACTAAAATTTGCTGAAGATTTTAATCAAGGACAAAAATTATCACTCACCAGTGCACGCGGCAACATAATCGACGCTGACATAGCATTGGAATCAGCTAAGCTCGCGAGATCAAGTATTATTTTAGAGACATCGATGGCAATGATTGCGCAAGCAAACATTCGAAAAGAATTATTTGTAAATCTTATCAACTCATCGTTTGGCACAAGGTTCAGTTAACCATACTTTACAGCCGGCGCTGTTTCTGGGATTTGCGACCAAGCCTCCTCTATCTCCGACAGCAAGGATACCGCCTGTTTTAGTTTAACGCTCCCTTTTTGTCTCTCTAAAATGGCGCCACGACAGAATTCGTAGACAGTAAAAAGATTTTCAGCAATTTTTCCACCTTCATCAAAATTTAGACTGCTTTGTAATGCATAAATGATTGAGAGAGACTTCCAAACGGATTGGGTATATTTCCCATTATTTTTACCATCAATAAATATAATTATATTAATATTTTTTATTAGTTCCCTCAAAAGCGTCTGTATAATTTTTTGTGGATCATCTGGTATTGTCGATCCATTATTTTGATTATTCGAATAGTGTTGTAAATAGGCATTCATTAGTAATCTCTCAAAAAAAGAATTTCTATTTATAATAACGACCAAGTGAAAAAAAATTTTAGCAATGTAATGTTTTTTTATTCTATTAAAAAGAATCCCCGGCAGAATTTAATCTGCCGGGGCCTTTATTCTGTGAAAACTTTTCTCCAGTTTTAAATAGTCTTTATACCTTATTAAAAGTCTTCACTTTTGTTAATCCTACTAAATCTTAGCCCTGAAGTAGTGTCAGTACTGACTGTTTAGAGGCATTGGCTTGGGCTAAAATTGCCGTCGCCGCCTGGGTTAGGATTTGTGCCCGAACCAAATTACTTGTCTCAGCAGCAAAATCAGCATCCTGAATTCGGCCCTGAGAAGCCTGTATATTTGTCCTAATGGACTGTAGGTTCTCTAGAGTGTTGTCAATACGATTAGACATTGCACCCAATTCTGAGCGTTGATTATTGACTTTATCTAGTGCACCATCAATTACATTTAGAGCGGTTTCAGCACCACTTCTGGTTGAAACATTAACTGTGGAAACTTGAGTTAGGACTCCATTAGAGGTGGATGTTGCGTTACCGTCTCCATCTCCAAAGAATTCGCCGTCCGCAACTATCGTACCCGCTGTGCCTTCGTCATAATCATTGCCGTCGTTAGCAACTTGGACATTGAAAGCACCGTAAGATGATAAAGATACTTGACCAGTTACAATAGCCGGGCCACCAGCAGCAGTTTCACCTGCAGCAGCTGTACCACCAGCATCAATTAAAGTAACGATCAAATCATCTGACGCAGCTGTACTTGAAGCTTGAGCTCCGTTCCGATCTAAAGCCGAAAGTGTGAGTTCGGTGCTGTTAGTCGCAGCAACCAGAGTTACTGAAACGTCATCACCATCAACATCTACAAGTTCCAAAGCAGCATTGGAGCCGTTGAAAAGTGTAGCTGTGACACCTGTCGTGCCACTTTTGGCGTTAATGGCCGTCATCAAACCGCGAAGATCAGAAGTAGCTGTAACCGCAACACTAGCTGTTGAAGTACCATTAATAGTAAGCGAAATTGTATCAGCTGCACTGAGACCGCTAAGTTTCAATTTCGTTACCGCATCCGCTTTTATACCGGTAGAACCAGTTGCTGCGTTAACATCTGCGGCAAACTCTTTAGCAGAGTCACCAGCCGATGTTGTAATTGTAGNAGANCCCTNNGGACCGACCAAAGTATAAGTATCAGCTAAGATACCACCACCTGCGGTGTTACTAAGTTGCACCGTGGAATTGAGCTCAAAATTACCCAATGCAGATGAAGCAACGCTGTCCAAAGACAATGCAATATTCTGATTTGCTTCAGCACCGATTTGAAATTTCTTTGAAGTGAAAGTTCCATCTAATACCGCCATCCCATTCCAGGTTGTTTGGGAGGAAATACGATCCATTTCAGCTATCAACTGATTAACTTCAGTTTGAAGGTTAACACGATCGTTGGCAACATTCGTATCGTTTGCTGCTTGAATGGCAATCTCTCGAATACGCTGAAGTATGTTTGATACCTCTGCCTGCGCACCTTCTGCCGTATTCATTAAAGCCTGTGAGTCTGCGGCGTTGCGCATCGCCATTTCCAACCCTTTAATTTGAGTTTCCATGCGAGTGGAAATTGCAAGGCCAGCAGCATCATCAGCAGCAGCATTGATACGTTTACCAGTAGAGAGCCGCTCCATAGCCTGATCCATTGCTTTGTTAGTGACTGATTGAGCGGTTTGTGCGTTTAATGACGCGTTGTTTGTATTAACAGAAAGAACCATTATAAATTCTCCATATATAAATATAAATTTACTAAAAATATCTCTCGAGAAAAATAAAACCCGCGAGGTTGTTACCGTCACCGGAAACAAGTTGGTGATCGAAATTAGAAACGACTAAACAATGAATTTATTTAGAAAATAATTATACATTTATTAAAGTATAAAATTTAGAATTCGGTATACTTAAAAAAATTGAGGAGAATGAATTATGTGTCCTAATCTGTTCAGCGCATATTTGTTGGTTATGTCCACAACATCTTCTATCACATGTATTCCGATGGAAAATATGCAGACATGCCGACAAGCAATAAATGATTTTTCAGTAAATTTCGTAGAAACTAGACGTAAAAAAAATCCGGCTGAAATAAAAAAAACATCAGGACCCGGCTACACAATAGTAACGCCTAGTAAAAATAAAACTATTCCACAAACTAAAAAAACAGAGTTTTCATTGACTTGCGTGAGGGGAAAAAGTTAGCTAGTTCTTATCCGTGACGAATCTAACTGCATGAACCTGAGTGTTCAAAAATCGAGAAAAAAATTGTCCTGTGAAAAAATTTACTGTCCAACTTCGTTCCTCATCAAAGTAATTCTTACTTGAAGTCCAATATGGACCCGGATATGTGTTGGGGAAAATTTCATTATCTACTTGTGGGTAATCAGTTTTTATATCAATTATTCCTTGCAATTCGTCTCGTGTTGGTAAGCGCCAGTTTCTTCCATCAATCTTTGACATCTTGCTAGCAACAACAATGGCATCAGAGATAGTTAATTTTTTTATCTGGCCTTTGCAGGTGTTGTCTAACCATACCTGACCAAAACTGCATCGTTTCCAGTATAAATTTTGTTCCACATCATACGCATACTTGCCATCTCTTAAAATAATTTGGGGCGCATCAGCATTAGCCCTAAAGCAAAATATAATTGTACTAATGATAAATATGATGGTTATTTTCATTGGCCTGACATTAGAATATTGATACGGTTAAATTGTAGAACTATATCTATTTCATACAAACTGAAAATCTTTCTTTCATAAGGTTAATGTAATTTTACTTGCAAATTCTGAGCCAATTAATGGCATAAAATTTGCAAGAAAGACAAAAATTCTTGAGCTTCGCTCATACAACTTGCAGAGGTTTTTATGGATATTGCATCACTTATTGGACTCATTGGGGCCTGTGGTATGATTGCCGGAGCAATGATAACAGGGGGTGGCTTGGCTCCATTCTTTGATGTTCCTTCAATTCTTATTGTTGGTGGTGGAACCTTCTTCGCTGTAATGTATACGGCTCCCCTACCCGTATTCTTGGGTTCTTTCGGCGCTATGTCAAAGGCGTTTTTACCGCCCGTAAAAAAGAAGCCAGAAATGATTGAAAGAATGGTAGAATTGGCCGGAATTGCCAGGAAAGATGGGATGATGGCCCTTGATGGTCAGGAATGCCCCGACAAATTCTTTGAGAAAGGGCT
The DNA here is from genome assembly GCA_002709075.1 of Rhodospirillaceae bacterium. GTDB lineage: Bacteria > Pseudomonadota > Alphaproteobacteria > MPNO01 > UBA2964. Next base: position 13,120 of record PAPV01000010.1, read on the forward strand.
TCAGCTTTTAGTTGACGGTGCTGATGAAACCAAATTAGTGGATCAGATGAAAAAAGAATTAAAGGCAATGCGTGCACGACATGAAGCAAATCAAGATTGCATCAAAGCGTGGGTAGATCTTGCTCCTGCAATGGGAATGATAGGAACTCTCATAGGACTTGTTTTAATGCTGGGTAATATGTCTGACCCAAAGGCTATTGGACCAGCAATGGCTGTTGCACTGCTCACAACCCTTTATGGTGCTTTTTTCGCTAATGTTATTTTCGCTCCAATCGTTACAAAACTGCAAGGATATACTGCTGACGAGGTCCTATACCGTGAAATGGTTATCGAGGGTCTCAAGAATATTGCCAGAGGAGAATCGCCAAGGAACATTCAAGATGCCCTTGTCAGTAATTTACCACCCAAATTACAACTTCAGATGGCTGGGTAGAAAGGTGATATAACCTGAAATGGCTACCAAGGATCAAGCACCGGAACCAGAAACTGAAGAAGAAGAAGAGGAATGCCCTAAGTGCCCTCCCCCAGGAGCTCCTGCATGGATGGCTACTTTTGCGGACATGGCCACCCTCCTAATGGCCTTTTTTGTTCTTATCCTCTCATTCGCTGAAATGAATGTTCCAAAATTCAAACAAATAAGTGGCTCTCTAAAGGACTCCTTTGGTGTACAACGCATAGTACCGGTCGTTGAACAACCAAAAGGCACTACGGTATTGAGTTTAAACTTTTCCCCATCTCCTACTCAATCCCTAACTAAAGAAGTAACCTCAGACACGCAAGATGAAACTAAAAAAGAACTTAAGACCCCCACTGATAATGATCAAAGTGAGGGCTCAAATAAGTTACAGGAAGGTGACAACGATCAAGAAGGTCTTGGTGGAGAGAATCTTGATGGTAAGTCAGCAAAGGAGGCTGCAAACGAGAGGTTGGCAGAAGCCTTAGCGGAAATAGCCGGCGAAACAAATATCGAAGTTAAAATGATCAATGGTCAAGTAGCAGTCGATATGAAAGCTGCAGAGAGTTCCCCAGAGGAAATGGTAGAAAAGTTGCAGAGAATTGCTAATGCTATTCAAATTGCAGAAATTGCTACTGATCAAAAAACCGATGAAATCTTGTTTGCTGGTGTAAGTTCAAATGTAGCAAAATTGATCTCTGCCATATCTAAAATAGAAGATCAACAAGGGGGCAAACAAGGTAGTGAAAAGCAGAATGCAAATACGGGGAAAAACCCAAATGCTGACATGCAGGCACAAGAAGCTGCAGAAAAATTGAAAGTTGCGTTATCAGATAAGATTGGTAAAGGCTCAATACAAGTTGAGAAAAGGGATGGTAAGGTTTTCGTGACACTAGGTGCGGGTGGAGCATTTCAATCAGGAAGCGCAGAACTTACTCCAGAAGCAAAAGCACTCATTGCTAAACTCAGCAAGGATGCAATTGATAAAAACAGTACCCTCACGATCACCGGCCACACAGATAATGTACCAATTGCAAATTTCAAATATGCTGACAATTGGGAACTCGCAGCAGCTAGAGCATCGAGTGTCGCTCGATCAGTACAAAATGTAGGAATTATCGGGGGTGATCGTATCAAAATTGTAAGTCAAGGAGAAAACAGCCCGGTTGCAGATAATAACTCACCTGCTGGTAGAGAGAAAAATCGACGTATAGAAATCGAAATCGACTACAAAAAGTAAAAATATTGAAAACACTGGATCCATAATGCCCAAAAACCTTTTGAAACTTTTTTTTCTTGTTCAGATACTTTTCGGTTGTGACGAACTTACCCGTTTCAAACAAGAGAAATTAGAATGTCGTACAACAAATTTTGGTGTTGTAGATTTAATTATAAAAAAAAGAAAAATTGGATCCGATATCACCCTCTCAGCAAGAGGAGTTAACCATAAACTAAAAATTAATTTATTAGAAGGAGAAAGAATAATTGGAGTAAATAACGAAGCATCCGTGGATATAAATGTTAAGACAAAAAAAGTAATCCTGCGAATGGATAATTCGGTAGAAACCCTGAGATGCAAGCATCACAATTTCAAAATGTAATTTTAAGTTTTTTGTAATGCTGTCAAAAGATTATCAAGATCTCCCTTCTCAAATTCTGACTTAAATTTTTCCAATGTTGTTATTAACTCTTGCTCATCTGAAACTTCAACACCGTTATAATCATCAACCAATTTTAGCGGTTTGCCACGATATTTTATTGATAAAATTAGCGTATTATTATCACTCTCGTACCACCACGGCTTTAGTTTCTTGTAAACCCTAGTTTTTTTTACTTCACCATCAACACCAGTTGTCCACTTATAACTTATTGGCCTATATGATGGATTTTTTGCGAGAGAAATTTGTTCGGAGATACCGTCACAAATTTGTTTGCGCTTTTTTTTAAGTGCATCGCTATTTTTTTTGGGGTTAAAGACCACGAACTTTGCTTTGCTTAATATACTCATAGAATTGTTCACCTTCTAATTCCGAGTATTTCATTCGGTTCCTTTATCATCTTTATTAAAATATGCTTTTCCCTGAATGGAAATTGCGCCAAAATCATCGACAAAATTTGGAATTTTAAGTATTGCTTCTCTTAATTCAGTTTCCATTTTTTCTTCAGCATCCTCAAGGCTATCTGATTCGACTGTAATCCGACCATCTACGATCCAATGCACCTGAATTTTCAATTTTCACCTCTCCATGATTTAGAATAAGTTCTATGTTTCTTTCTGTTACTATTAACACATTAATCATTTTTTTTAATATAGTATTCAGTTACTTTTTTAATCAGAGCTAAAATACCTAAAACTGAGATCAATATAATTGAAATCGTTAGTGGTGACATTCCACGGAAGACCGTTAGCAAATTATCATTCAGCAAGACAATTATAACTGCCAGACAAATTCCAAGAATAAATATTCGCGAATAAAAACAAATTCTACAATTTTTCATAAGAATTTTTCAATATTTTTGACGAAAGGGTGCTTCTTTTTAATTTTAAAAATTTTGCTGCTTGAGAAATATTTCCATTAGTTTGTTTTATTGCTCTACCTAATATCAATTCTTCCATGGAATGCAACAACAAGTGGAAATCCAGGTAACCCGAAGGTTCCGAAATCTTAAAAAGTTGATCGATGCATTCCGACAAACATTCTGCTTGTGTTTGTTTCTTATTTTCAACTTCATTGAAGTTTTCTAAATATAGAAAATCCTCAAAATTTTCTTCTTTTCTTAATCCATGCGATTGATTGCCATCAACGAATTTATTTCTACTGGCATTTGGAATTAGAGTAGAGAATATATCTGTATCGGACACCGTTTTGTTCGCAAAAAATATCAGTGCACGTTCCGCAACATTTCGAAGCTCACGTATATTTCCTGGCCAATCATATTTTATCAGTTCTAACCAAAAGTTTTCAGTGAAATTTATTTGATATGTTTGATGGTTTCGGATTTCATAATTTTTTAAAAAAATCTCAAAATAATCCCTTACGTCTTCCGACCTTTGCTTAAGAGAGGGCACCTCAATCAAAATAGTATTAATCCTGTAAAGTAAATCTTCTCTAAATTTACCCATTCGAACTTCGGCAGTAAGGTCTTTGTGGCTCGCAGCAACAAGCCGAAAATTTACTTTTAATTCTTCTTTTCCTCCGACACGAAAAAATCTCTGAGTTTCAATCACCCTTAACAATTTAACTTGGACTGAAAGTGGTAAGTCACCAATTTCATCTAAGAAAAGAGTTCCCCTATCTGAGCGTTCGATATATCCGATGTGCCTTCTATCCGCACCAGAGAATGCTCCTCTCTCATATCCAAATAACTCAGCCTCAACTAAGTTTTCAGGTATAGCACCGCAATTGATAGAAATGGATTTACCTGAACGGCCAGATAGCTCATGCACACCCATTGCGGCATATTCCTTACCTGAGCCAGTCGGCCCGCCAATCAAGACTGATACATCTGAATCAGCAACCTGAGCCAACTTTGCCCGCAATTCTTTTGCTGCATCTGAGTTGCCAATCACATATTGACGTAGAATATTTCCGGCTTCTTCCAACTTAATATTTTCTCTGATTTGAAAAAAAGTTAATCATCCATTGAATAGGTCTGAACAGCTTGGAAAAGATCTCCTTCCGTAACCGCACCGACGAAGCGACCTTCCCTATTAATAATTGGTATACTCTCACCGACAAAATCGCTTGCCAGTTCGACCGCCTCCAAAAGACTTTGATCTTCATAAAACACCAACGCATCCTCTTCAGGAAAGTATGAAGGATGAAATATGTTTACTATGTTTATTTTCTTAATTAAATGGCTTTCATCATCCACAATATAACCTTCACTAACGGCTAACTTTTGCATCGTCTTTATCATTTTATCTTGATTTTCATTCTGTTTGACAATGCAGCATTCTGATCTCGGTATCTCTCCGATTGATACCCTGCTTAGTTGGAAATTCTTCATACCAATTGATAGATCGAAACCCCTGCCTAAAAGCTGCATTTCGAAAAATGAAGATGTAGACAGGAGTCGAAAGGTAATCATTGAGATAACAACACACAACATTGCTACTGTGGAAGCATGAAAATTTTGGGACATTTCTAAAATTAGAATAACAGTTGCTATTGGCCCCCCAATCGTAGGAGCAACAACAGCACCTAGTCCACAAATCGCAAAAAGTGGGATTAGTTCTTTACCTAGTGAAAATGCATCACAAAACACTGTGCCGACAAGTGCACCTAAGGAAACCCCGATAAACAACGCTGGAGAAAACACTCCTCCAAACAATCCAAATGATATCGAAAAAGGAGTAAGAAGGAGTTTAGTTATCAGAATAGCAATAAGTACCCAAATACTAAGTTGGTTTGTTAAAACATTTACAATTGTTTCAACACCTAGACCTAAAACCTGTGGAATATATGCGCCAATAATAATTATTGGAATTATCGCTATAAAAGGCCTCAAAGATAGTGAAACACCAAGGCTGCCGGCAAATTTATTCATCTCCACTAACAGTCGCGAGTACGCATACGCAAGAGTTCCACCTAGTAATCCGACAACAATTACAATCATCATATATACTGGGTTAATATTAAAACTCCTTTCAATATGAATGAGATTCTCATTACCAAATAAATAATTGACAGTAATAAATGAAGAAGCTGAGCTAATCGAAATCGGAACAAAATATTTCAGAGTGAAATTTCTGAGAATAACTTCTTGTGAAAAAATTATTCCGCCAATTGGAGCTCCAAAAGCTGAAGCAATTGCCGCCGAAACGGATGATCCAATAAGTAATTGTTTATTTATACTCCCAATATTTTCAAGTCGACGGAGAAAAGAGGCTAAAGTGGCCGACAGATGAACCAATGGTCCGTATTGGCCAACGGGAGCACCTGCACACAGCGATGTTGAAGAAACAAGACCTGAAATGAGACCCTCTTTAATACGGATCGGGTTTTTTTTATCTAAACTAGCTAAAATTACATCAGCAGGACCGTGAAAACGGTCAATTTTACCAAACCTCACGATCATACTTATGAATATTGCCGCAGCAGCAAGTGCTATAGCAATTTTAAAAGTAGCGTCCCACCCTATAAATCCAATGGATGTATAATCCACTGAAGACCTTACAAACTCAGCAGAAAAAATAGCTATCTCGGTGAAATAGTGAGAAAGAACACCGACCAACGAACCAAGTACAATAAAAATTATTATTTGGTTAACTAGTATATTTGTTATTTTTTGCATTTAACAGCTCATGGCTTTAGAAAATTTTAAACTCTTGCTGTTTTTACTGTTTTAATTGAGCATCAGAAACTTCAAGTGCTTTAGCAATTTTTTCTTCATCAATTTCAGAGGCTGCTTTAGGATTATTTAGGTTAAGACCCTTCTCACTCTTATTATGCTCCTCAGATTTTTTTGAAGCAGAATCATTAGATAATTTCGATTGTTTTTGTTCATCACCTTTGTTTTCACCAATTTCTTCAGTTTTTTTAGCCTGCTTATCTTGGTCAATAGAGGTATTCTCTATCAATTCACCCTTTTTATTTACAATTTCGGCCTTTCCAGTATCAATTAATTCTGCCAGTTGCTTAGCGGGAACTTCTACAATTGTTCCGGCAGTAAAAGAAGTTCCAAGAACCTCTACATCTTCCACAATGGATACTGGCGCAAGTTGCTCTTTCTCATCACCATTTATATGAACATCTGCTTCATCCTCTTTTTGATCTGCGGAATTCTCAGTCAATTGCGAGGACTCAGAATCGTTTCTTGTCTTGGCTGCTTTGGAAACCAAATCTCCGATGGAAATTTCTTTTTGAGAGAATATTCCAAGTCTTAACGCCGTAATACGAGCTATCAAAACTTTCAATCGTACCTTCAAAACTGCTTGCTTTATTACTTTAGTTTTAGCTTCAGCAAAATAATTTGCTAAATGTTTATAGGCTTCATCGGTATTTTTATCAGCGATGAAGGAATATATCCTTTCCGCAGTTGTATTTACATCTTTGGTTGAAAATCTGGTGGGCATTTTATCATCAAACCTTTATATATTAAAAATATATTTTTCTGGCATGTAAATTGCAGAGTATTGGAAGAATAATACACGGATCAATACTCGTCATGCAAATTTTTAAAAATGTACTTCAACTTCACTCTGAGTCTTTAGGTATTCGGGAACAACGATCTAAGCTTATTGCTGGAAATATCGCAAATGGCTCAACACCTAACTTTAAAGCTCGGGATATTCGTTTTGCAGACGCTGTTACCAAAGCTATGGAACCCCAAAAACCAGTTTTAAAAACTCATAGTGCTCATATTGATTTAGAGGACTCACCGTATGATGTTGGTTACAGACAGCCAGTTCAAGCATCTGAGGACGGTAATACTGTTGAAATGTCAGTAGAACAAATACAGTTTTCTGAAAACGTAACCCGATATCAAATTTCTCTCTCCCTTCTTAATAAAAAGATCAACGGTCTTATGACAGCTATTAAAGGGGAGTAAGAATGATAGATCAAATAAAAAATATTTTTGATATAGCTAGTCAAAGTCTCTCAGCTCAACAAGTGCGCCTGAATACTATTGCGAGTAATATCGCAAATGCGCACACCAAAGTGGGAAACCCAGACAAAGCTTACAGACCTTTAAAACCGGTTTTTGAAACTATAATGTCTGAGCGTACTGGAGAAACCGGAATGTCCACAGTTGGAATTGCAGAAATTGTAGCTCTGAAAAGGACGCCAGAAAAAATTCATGAACCTGACAACCCGGCAGCCGACAAGGATGGTTTTGTATATCAATCGCCGGTTAATCAAGAAGAAGAATTGGTCGAGATGCTAGACGCAAGTCGAGCATATCAAAATAACTTAGAGGTCATTTCTACTCTAAGAAGTCTTATGGTCCGAACAATAGATATCGGAAAATAAATTATTTTTATTATTATAAATTTTTTAAGTAATTAGGATTTTAAAATGAGCGAAGTATCTAATTCTCAACAAGCACAGGATGCACTGTTTAAAAAACTAGGCATCAAAACTGCCACGGAAACTAATCGTAAAAGCTCTCAGACATTGGGCCAAGAAGATTTTCTCAGGTTAATGACTTCTCAACTACAAAATCAAGACCCGTTTGCTCCGATGGAAAATGGAGATTTTATCGCCCAAATGGCTCAATTTTCCAGTGTAACTGGTATTAATCGAATGAGCGAGTCTTTGGATAAAATGAGTGGACAATTTGACAAGATGCGGATTGCCATGGCTACCGATATACTTGGACATTCCGTTTTAGCACCCGGAAATATTGGCAAAGCTGACAGCCGGGGTGAGTTACATGGTGTTTTGGAAATGCCTAAGACTTCTGTAAACACACTAATAAATCTCTCTGATGCGAGCACCGGGGAGTTGCTTCACACTATTGATCTTGGGGCACAGCCGTCAGGTTTAGTTGGATTTTCATGGACGGATCTTCCGCCCGGATATCGCTCCGGAGAAAAACCGATTTTAATCTCGGCCCTGGTAAATTTTGGTAAAGGCCCAGAGAATATTCAGCCCTCCGTATTTTCCAAAGTACTCGGTACAGAAATAAAAGATGATCAATTAATGTTAGATCTAGAGGATAATGGCTCGGTGAATTCCGAAGCAATTCTAAGATTTAGAAACTAAGTTCCTTCAAAATTATCACTTTCAAATTCGCAAAGGTTAAACAGGATTAAAAAATGTCATTTTATACAGCTCTCACCGGACTAAACGGATCACAGGCAGATATTGCCGCTACTTCTAATAATATTGCTAACGTTGGCACTACAGGTTTTAAACGAAGCCGCGCAGAATTTGGTGATATTTTTGCGACATCACCTCTACAAAACTCCTCTTCATCAATTGGATCGGGATCAATTCTGAAAGGTGTTAAACAACAGTTCACTCAGGGCAATATTGCTGCTTCTTTGAATGCCCTTGACTTAGCTATTTCCGGCCAAGGATTTTTTGCACTAAAGCCGTCATTGACATCAAGTCAGGTGGTGTATACCCGAAATGGTTCATTCAATGTCGATAATAACCGAAACGTTGTTGATTCTACCGGTCAGTTTCTTTTAACATATCCTGTAAACGATGATGGATCTGTAACATCTAAGGATATTGCCGACACAGTACCACTGCAACTCCCAGTTACTTCTGGTGAACCGAAAGCTACGAGCAATATTGATCTTGCTGTCAACTTAGATGCCGGTTCTCCGGTGATAGCCGACAATCCAAAATTTGCAGATGGATATCAATTTAATCCGAACGACCCGGATACTTTTACAAATTCGACATCACTTACCATCTTTGATGATCTAGGTAATCCAACTATTGCAACTGTATACTTCATAAAGACTAAAGCATCTGATGCGGTTGATCCAACCAACAAATATGACACACGCCTAGTTATCGATGGTGTAATCGTTAGCCCTGATTTAGTGCCTGCGGTTGACGATACTGGACGCAGCTTGTTTATAGATAGATTTGGACGTGAGACAATCGTATCATCAATTCCAGATGATAACTACTTCGCTGAAGGAAAGGGTTCGCCACTATATCGTCTTGATGACCTTAATCAAAAAGTACCATCGCAGCCCGCTAGGCTGACTGGAGCTCCAAGTTCATTTGATTTCGGTGAAGAAGGGAACAAACTTATTGAAATAACAAATGACCCGATGAAATATAAGGCAACTCGTGAAGCCGGCAATAATGAAAGCTCAATTTTTTGGGGAAAAGATTTTCTTCTTGTTAATGTTGATGATGGTGACGTTCCAGTTAGCATTGACCTAAGGCCAGGATTTTATAACGCTACCCAATTAGCAGCCGAAGTTGAGCGTGCAATCAACGATGCTTACGGTGACGATAAAAAACTACAGGTACAATCAAACGTTGATGACACTCTCACGATTGATTTATTTAATCTCAACGCTGATGGTTCATTCAGTGGGCTTTCCACTCCTGTTTCAGTCGATCTCCTACAGTCGACTTTCGTATCCACACAGCAGAATATTGACGTCACCGGAGCATCACCTGATTTCACACGAGAGGAATTTCTTGCACACGCACAAGTAAGAATAAATGACGCATTAAACTCATATGTCATTACTGATGGTAATGCGTTAGGGGTCGAAAATCAGCTTTTTGGCCGTGCTTCAACTAGTGCATTAACCGGAGTATTCGAGCATACTGAGATAATAGATTTTAATCACTATGCCTCCACAAATACAAATGGAACTGGTGCAACTGCAACCGCCTTGCATCTTGCCCATGCATACAATGGAAAAATACCTACGTTAGATGTATATACTGAAAAAGCCACGTTAGCTGGGGCAATACAATACACTTCTTCGAATAATACCCTAAGTATTACTGTTCCTAATAGTGATATAGGAAAATATGAAGCTGGTGAAGTTGTCCGCCTTGCCGGGACATTTGCAAGTGATACATTTGACAGCTTACTGAACGGTCGCGAATTTACTATTTTTAATGTTGATACGGGTAATAACGCATTGAAAATTACATTAGCTGGTCAAAGTTTTTCAGACTCAGATTTCACACTGGGAAATGGATCAGGTTACACAGAAGCTCACGTACTTAGTAATAAATCGAATAATGTAGAAGCATTTTTTGAAGGTGCGGATTTACAGCCACACGGCAGTGTAGAATCTTTCAATAGTAAAAAAATTGTCCTTAGGGAGACAGCCACCTCAAGGCATACCTACAAGCACGGTGATGTCCGTGATGGAAGCAATAACGCAGTAGGTATATTTGGTAATTTCGTTGCAGAGGGATTGGGTCGTAGTGGTGGTTCTGTTGTCGACTCCCTTGAAAAACTTGGGTTTCAAAATTCTTCAAACGCTTCAACTGTAACCAATAGCACGGTATGGGTTGATGAAAAAAAACCACCAATTACGATCGGTTATGACTCTGTAAACCAACGTTTTCAATTCGGCGTTAATCATACTGCAATCGGCCCTGGGACTGACTCTAATTTCCGGGCGTTTAAGATTTCTGGTAATTCCTCTGCAACGTCAACGAATAATCTTGGTATTCAAGACAGCGCATCCGCTAAGCAAGAGGCTATAAGCAGTACCGCAATCATCTACGGTGATTCTTTTGTTGCAGACGGAGGAGAACTTCAACTTAATGCAAAGAGGTTTGGCGTAACGGTTGATTACAACTCAGACACTGGAACGTTTGTTTTTGGCAGTGGCACAACTGGGGAAACAATAGCAGCTAACGGCGCACTCGGTGTAGCCACAGAACAAAAAGCGTCAAATATTCAAGTTGGTCGTTATTCAATATCTGCAACCGATGGCTCCGTTGTGAATACCGACTTTGATACAGCTTCGCGCGCATTGGCTAGTGGAGTCAATGACGTAATGGGTGTTGGACAGAATAAAACAGATGTACGATTTGAAGCAGGTAGAGGGCTTGCCTCCCAGCCCGCTCGCGCAACAGGGGCTCCAGCTACTGAGGCCTTAAGTGAAGTTTTTAACCTTTCTTCAACGGGCGGAGCAAATATTTTCAACGTTTCGGTTAATGGTATATCTGGTATTATTGAAGTGCCACCCGGCAATTATGTTGGTTCTACACTGTCATCCGAACTGGAAAAACGGATAAACCAAATTGTTGACGGAGAAACGGGTCAAGTTGTCGGTGGTGTAACGGTTCAGTACCAAGCTGCAACAAACAACTTTGTATTTGAGACTGCCACAACCGGTACAGAATCGACTATTAAGGTCAAAGGGTCGGCTCGGCTTGGTCTTGATGATGTTCCACTTGGTGTTGGCACTGTCCCAGAAATAACAAATCTTGTTCAAGCTACCACTGCGGCAGGCGTCCCCTTATTTGTAAACGCAGCCGGGGATATTGTAGAGTCACCACCCGCAAACTTAGTCACAGATTACTTCCCTCTTTTTCTTGACGAGGGTGAACTTACATTCGACAAAACTGGTGCGATTGTAAGTCCTTTAAACAAGGTCCATTACGAACAGCAAGCGGCGGGTTTCTCAATATCATTGGATGTCGATTACAGTGCTTCCACTCAGCTTGCACAACCTTTTGCTGTAAATAATTTAGTTCAAAATGGTTTCACCTCAGGTCGATTAGACGGATTAGATATTGATGCGACCGGTCTTCTCAGAGCCAATTACACCAACGGTGAAAACAAACCTTTAGGAAAAATTGTTTTGGCAAACTTTAATAACCAAAATGGTTTAAAACAGATTGGTAATGCAACGTTCGTCGAAACCGCAACATCCGGTTCGCCTACATTCGGAGAGGCCGGTGCGGAAGGTTTCGGTAGTGTCCAATCAGGCTCATTAGAGCGCTCAAACGTAGATATAACCGAAGAACTTGTAAACCTAATCACGGCTCAACGAAATTTCCAAGCGTCTTCAAAAGCCATTGAAACGTCAACCCAACTCACTCAGACAATTATTAACATTCGAAGTTAAGAAGCAAGATGTACAAATTTTATATTTTGTTTTTAGGATTGGATCATGGATAAGTCTATATTTGTTGCACTTAATGCAATGCAATCGCTTCAAAACGATATGAGAACCCATGCGCAAAACTTAGCTAATATCAGCGTACCTGCTTATAAAACCGACCTTAGGTCCTACCGGGGTTCAACTTACCTAGAGGCTGAGAACACACTCACCACTAGAGCATATCAAAGAGGCATGTCTGACAACCAATTTGACTCCTCTCCTGGAGCTAATTTAAGGACTGACCGTCCTCTGGATATAGCAATAAAAGGAAAAGGATATTTCTATATACGCGACAATAAGGATATTACCTACCTGAGCCGAAGAGGTGATTTACAATTACAAGGATCCAAAGATCTTGCCCAAGGTCAATTTTATTTAACAGACGGTTCTGGATACAAAGTCCTAGATAACAATCTCAAACCTATTATTATCCCAGAGCATAATGAGTTGATCATAAATGAATTGGGTGAAATATTTTTGGAATTACCAAATGCAGAAAATGGTGAGAGGACGCAGGTTGCGGCCATAGGTACAATCAAAGATCCTAAAATTCGTTTGCAAAAGGGCCTCATCGGAGCGATTGAACCCCTGCCAGGGGGAAAATTACCACAACCTGATCAGGGTGCTAAAATTGATCAGGCCTTTCTAGAAGGTTCAAACGTCTCATCCATAAATGAATTAGTTTACACCCTAGACAATCAGCGTCGAATAGAAATGGTTACAAAATTTGTCAAAACTGCGAAAGAAATTGATGAAAGCAGCGCAAAATTGATGCGTCTGGCTAATTAAAGCCTAAATAAGCCGACATTTTTTGCCGTAATAATTTAGGAAGGTAGTAGCAATGTCAGGCACAGAAATTCTCTCAACACTCAATAAGACAAGTGGGTCCGGAATTGATATTGCCTCACTTGTAAAGAATTTAGTCGCGGCTGAAACGCAGGTAGAACAGGATAACGTAAAAAATGATACTACAGCGATTGAAACAAAGATTTCTGAGGTTGCTAACCTCAGCAAAGATTTGTCTGATTTTGGAAAGAAATTAACTACCTATGAAAATGTAGCAAACGCGGTTGTATCCAATACACACAGCGGACACCTCCTAGTAAAAGCGAAAAACTCAAGCAGTCTGCAGGACTCTTCATACAACATTTCTGTGAATAGGCTTGCGCAAGAGCAAGTAATACATATAGATTTTTCAAACGGAACAAACTCATTAACTTCGCTTGAATTAGCAACAATTAGTGTTGAATTTGGAACTTGGTCCGGTGATACTGAAAAATCTTTCTTGTCAAATGGCATTACCAACACAATAACAATTTCAGAAGGAACAAATAGCCTAGAAAAGGTAATCACCTCTCTTGATAACATAGAGGGCCTTCAAGCGAATTTGATTACAAACGGAACTAGCTCATCTCTTATAATCCGTTCTGAATTAGGGGCAAAAAATGGTTTTAAAATCAGTAATACGGGCTCAGATGGAGCAAATGCCCTCGAAAAAATAGCTTTCGACATTACTGGTAGCAACAGTGCAGACCAAAACAAAATAACACAAAGTGCACAGGATGCAGAAATAAATATCGACGGTGTATTGATCAATAGCGGAAACAACATATTTAAAAATGCAATTTCAGGAGCAGAAATAAAAACATTAAAGACAACATCGGCAGGAGAAACTGCTAAAATTTCATTCGCCGATGATCAAGACTCATTAAAAAAAGATATTCGTGCATTGGTTAGTGATTTAAGCCAAATTAAAAATAATATAAAAGAACTCACAAGCCGTGGCCTTAACGGCGAAGACGATGGACCCCTCGCTGGAGACACACGAGCGACCCAAATACTGAGGAAATTTGAAAAATTAACGACAACAGGATTAAAGGGATTTGGCCAAAATAAAATTTACCTTTCGCAGTTAGGTTTTCGTACGGAATTAGATGGATCAATTACCTTTGATGAGAAAGTATTTGATAGAACTCTGGATAATAATAAAGAAATTCGAAATAATCTCAGGGAAATTATCTTTGGTGTTGCATTGCAAACCGACAACAATGAGATGCAAATTTCCAATGTTACGAATGATCACCTTGCGCCTGAACGATATGCATATCAAACTGAAGAAAATTCCGATAATAGTTATACAATTACTCTTGGAAATCAGGTTTTTTCTGTTTCACCTGATCAAAATGGAAATGTATCATTAAATGTCCGCGAAGGTGACTTAAATGGATTAAATTTTGTTCTGGGTAGCAACCTTCTGCAGAATAACTCAGCAGGTTTTTTTGATATCGGTGTGGGCTTTGTCCCAGATTTCAAGAGCTATGTTGACAGCTTAATCGGACCGGCTGGTGAACTTGCAAAGAACGCAGATTCTTATAAAGAACAGCTTTCCGAACTGGAAACCCTGTCAATTGAATTAGTCGATAGGAAAAAACGTCTAACCGATCGGTACAGTCTCGAATTTGGTAAGATGGAAACAAGTATATCTGGAATTAAGAGAAGTGGTGAATACATTACATCGTTAGTAGACATGTGGAATAACTATAATAAATAGTTGTTATCGTCTTCTGATTTAGGCGTATTCAATTTCTTATAGTCTCTTGCTTCCGGACTTGGATACATGAAATCGATTTCAATACGATCCTTTAAAAGTGATAACTGAAGATACTCTTCTGAGTATCCTGCAAGCCGCATATATGGTCTATAACCCATCCTTAACAAAAACAGATCAATAAATTTCTTTTGTTCCTTCCAAACCGAATATGAAAAGGCACAATATACAAGGATAAACAGCCAAAAATTTATTACAGCACAAACTATGTATACCATTATACATCCAACCACTCCCTCCATGTACCTCTGACTTAGCATCCATAAAGGCGGACAAACTAGTGCGAGGATTGATGGGGTATTGTCACGAATTTCACATCGGTTTTCCTTATTGATATAAACCGAGTACGGACGACATCCTCCCGTACCTATCAAGCCCTCTCTATCAATAATTTTTCTGAACTCATTTATGGTTTCAGGAGTAGCTTGCTCCACCTCTACTCCAAGATAGCCTGTAACAAAAACGGAGAATAGAACACCATTTCGTATATAAGTGATCAAAGTTTCTTCATCTTTACGAACTCTGATACCTGTTAAAAGGTCACTAAAGTTATGACGATTCAACCTACCATCAACGGCAACTATTACATCACCTCTTTTTAA
The DNA here is from genome assembly GCA_002709075.1 of Rhodospirillaceae bacterium. Taxonomy (GTDB): domain Bacteria; phylum Pseudomonadota; class Alphaproteobacteria; order MPNO01; family UBA2964. Next base: position 28,347 of record PAPV01000010.1, read on the forward strand.
TCCATTGAGATAACCTGACCCAGTCCCACTTAAAGTGGCAATTTTAAAAAACTGTATATTATCTGGGTTCTGCGATGAAACATCAGATCCAACTTCAGGTTCGATTCTTAGATCTTCAGCCATTAGAGCAAACTACAACTAATTACACTAAGTTATCTAGAAAATTTGATTTGATTACTATTTTCATCGACATTAGTCTTTTGAAGTTTCTTCATTTTTGCTACCTCCCTCTTAAATTCAATATTGAATTCCTTTAATTTCTTTGTTATGCGCCGCACCTGCGAATTAATCCTTGACGTTGAATTAACTGATTTTCTATTTATTTTTGCAATAGATTTCAGAGCTTTTTCAACTTTTTTCTGTCCTGCCTTCAAAGATTCAATTTTTGCCAAAGTCATTTCTGTCATTTTTCCATTCGCCGCTTTAAGTGACTCTTGAGTTTCGTTCAGTTGGTTCTTTATGGAAGAAAGTTCTGATGCAACTGTATCCACAGCCTCTAGCGCTGTCTCCATTTTTCCTGAAATTGTTTCCATACTCTCATTGATTACATCAGCTTGTGACGTCAGTTTCTCAAACTGGTTTGATTTTTGAAATTCAGTAATTTTTTCTGTAAAAACCTTAAGCAATTTCAGGTTGCTTTGTGTTACCACGTTAAGATCCGCTGTAGTCCTCCAAAATAAACCAGCAACTATTAGTAATGCCACGAATGAGACAATTACCGATCCAAAAACTCCAATCATACTCAACCGATAAATCTTATCAGTTTTGTCCGCAGCCACCTTGAATTTCGCTTGCACCTCTGAAAATTCAGTAGTTATGTCCATCGCGGCTTCCGCAGCATCTAAGCTTAACTTAATGCTCTCGCTTAATTGATCTTGTTTGCTCGGTGGCTTAGAGTTCATAATAAAATCCCAATTATTTCAAATATCATTATATGTGCAAAATTACTCTTTTGGAGAAAAATATTGACAATCTTTCATTGACTCTCTTTTTATTATTAACGAGGGCATATACGGACCTTTGAAACCAAACTTTTCGCAAATCCAGGGATACTGCCTTTGATGAGAAATTTTCAAAAATCTGCAGCTATAACAAATATTTCGGCCTTTAACAGAGTTACTTTTTTCTACCATTAGTTAATTTTTCGAAAATGAAAGATATTTTGAATCGCAAACTACCCATTAGACAACAAATAGAACAAACAAAAAGAAGTATTGCTTCGATTTTTTTCTCACTCATCCAATATTCAAACCCATAAAGACACCAAAATATACCTATCCCTGCGAAGCAACATGTACTTATAAATTCTCCAAAACTTCGTTTTTTTTTTTCGCATATTAATCTAATTTAGATTTTTACCCTTTTCATCAAATATTAATTCAGGTGGAATTTCAAATTCTGGAAAGGGTACATCTTCGTTACGTTCCAATCGATAAACAAATGCTAAAACTGCCGCGATGGCTATGTATAATTCACTTGCAATTTCTTTGCCAATTTCACCAGAAAAGAAAAGTGCTCTTGCCAAAAAAACGTGTTCAATAACTTTTATCCCTTCTTTCTCTCCGATAGCAATAATATTTTTTGCAATATGACCTCTTCCCATGGCAATGATTATAGGAGTGGGTGTTGTCTCATCATATTTTAGAGCAACTGCGAAATGCACAGGGTTCTTTATAATTATCTTTGCGTCTGGAACATCATCTAAAGCTGCCCGCGCTTCGCTACCAGCTTCCGCTATAGACCTTTGCATTGCTCTTATCCTAGATCGCACCTCAGGCGACCCCTCCGTCTGTTTGAGTTCGTCGCGTACCTCCTGTGAGGTCATTTTGAGCTGCTCTAGCCATTGATGTCGTTGCCAAATAAAATCCACTATAGCTATGAGGGCTAGTATTATAGAAAGTCCGCCTACCAATTTAAGCGTTATAAACGATGTTGTTTTTAGAGACTCTAGTAACGACATAAATGATATCGTCTTAATAAAATCTAATGAATAGTAGATAATTAATGATGAAACAAAAATTAACATAATTACTTTAAAAAGGGCTTTTGCTAACTCAACAAATGCTTTAACCCCAAACATCCTTTTAAAGCCCTGGATAATACTAACTCTGCTTGCTTTAAAATTTAGTGCTTTTGTTGCGAAATTTATCTCCCGAAAAACCAATAATTGGGTAGACAGTGTTAATATGAATGGAAGAATAGTAACCAAAAGGATAAGCAGAATAACAGATAATAATTCGAGATCCCTCAAGTAACTTATTCTTGTAACTTCATTTATTCTATCTCCCCAATTAAAGTAATCCGTCATTATCAGAAAAATTTTTCCACCAAACAGATAAGCTGAGATTCCCATCAATATCATTGATATCATAGATGATATAACAAAAACTTCTTTGGATGTTAAAACCTGTCCCTCTTTTTTTGCATCCTCAATTCTTTTTGGCGTTGCATCAAATACTTTATCTTGCCCGTCACTATTCTCAGCCACAAATCACCTCCCAAACAAGTTAGAGAGCGTGTTGAGAGATTCCGTAATAAGGTCTCTTAGTGACCAACCTATCGTCTCTGCCATTAAAAAGAGAAGTAAAAAAATAGAGATAAGAGTAATAGGGAAACCAAAGGAAAATAAATTTAATTGCGGAGCTGATCTTGTTACAATGCCAATTGTCAAATTTATCAAGAATATTGTAAACACAAATGGAAGAGCAATTTTAAGTGCCCAAGAATACATATTTCCTCCAGTCCCGAATACAAATTTTGCAGTATTCGAAATATCGTTACTTCCACCAATTGGAATTAACTGATAGGTACTCTTAACGATAGATATAATAGCAATATGTCCATCTAAGGTGAGAAAAATTGTAACTAAGAACAAACTAAAAAACTGACTCAAAACCGGAGATTGAGCAGTTGTATTTGGATCAATTTGGGCGGCAAAGCCAAGGCCACTTGTTGAGGCAATTACTTCCGCAGCCATTGCGGCAGCAGCAAAAATAATAGTTAGAACAAGCCCAAGTGCAAAACCAATTAGAATCTCATTCAGAATAAGAAAAATTAGTTTACTCTCATCGAAGCCTCTTAAAATTTGTATATCTACAGTCGGCATAAAGAAGAAAGCAAGAGCGATTATTGTTACTAGTTTAACCTGATTAGGAATAGACATGGATCCATAAAAAGGTGCCGTGATGAAAAACGCTCCAACCCTCAGCGAAGACAAAAGCAGCGTCAGAAACCACTTAAACGCATCCGGAAGGGCTGCAGCGGAAATTGTTACAGGGGTATCCAGTTTAACTATCTTATATTAGATATTTCCTCGAAAATTCGAAGGAAATACTCTGTTAAATTTGTCATCATAAAAGCAGCAAATATTGCCATAAAAATTAAAACCAATAAAATTTTTGGAACAAAACTTAGGGTCATTTCATTTATTGAAGTTGCAGCTTGCAAGATTCCAATGATTAGTCCAATCAGCAATGCCGCGATTAATACAGGACCAGCGATTGTAACAATAGTCCAAAATGCATCCCTCAACTGGGCAATGTTATTATCGAATTCTAAAATCATCTAACTATAACTTTGTATTATTGACCCAACTGTCATTGTCCAACCATCAACGAGAACAAACAAAAGCAATTTAAAAGGCAATGAAATTAACATGGGGCTCAACATCATCATTCCGAGTGACATCAAAATTGATGCAATAATCATATCGATGACCAAAAATGGCAAATAAATAAGAAAGCCTATTTGAAATGCAGTTTTCAATTCGGAGGTAATAAATGCCGGCAATAATATTGACCAGGGAACCTCTGTTTCATTTTTAAATTTTCCAGAACCATTCATATCCGAGAATGCAAGAAGGTCTTTTTCTCGTGTGTTGCGAACCATGAAAATTTTCATGCTAGCCGAAGCGCGCTGAAACGCTTCTTCTAATTTTATCTTTTTAGTCGAATAAGGTTGATACGCATTTTCATAGATATTTGTAAATGTTGGCGCCATTACAAAAAAGGTAATAAACAATGCTAATGCAACTAATATCTGATTTGGAGGGGTTTGTTGGGTGCCAAGGGCCGAGCGCAGAATTGAGAGGACTATAATAATGCGGGCAAAAGCAGTCATTCCCAGAAGCAAAGACGGAAGTAAAGTTAATGCTGTCATGAATAACAGTATTCTTAGCGAAACTGTATATTCTTGTTCTCCTTTTTGTCCCTCCTCTACAGATAGAAAGGGAATACCAGATACATCTTGTGAAAAAGCCTCCTCCGGGGAAAAGATAACAAAGAGAACAATTAATATGAGCCAATTAGATGACCTGCCAAGCATCCGGTTTTACCTCGTCACTCTTATTATATTATGCCCGTTTTTAGAGGAAATTATCAAGAATTCTTGTCCAGCAACACCAATTAAAAAAAGCTTGTTGTTCGCATCAATTCTAATTGCCTCTTTTACTTCCAATAATGAATTCGTTTTTCTAAGTCTTTTAATCTTTTCAGAATATTTTCTAACAAAAAAAAGGGTTAATAGTAAAATTCCAATGACAACAACTGTTATTGTAATTTGATAGCCAATTTCCATTATAGTGATTGTGCTATTTTTTCTGCTTCGGAAATTTCTACGAACCGTATACCAAACTTGTCGCCAACCATAACAATTTCCCCTTTTGCGATATTTGCTCCATTAACGATTATATTTAGTGGGTCTCCAGCCATTTGATCCAACTCAACAATTGACCCTTCATTTAACAACAAGAGGTCCTTAATAGTCATATTTGTACGCCCCACCTCAACTGCTAATTGGACCTCGATATTTTGTAAAAAATTTAATTTTTCTGCATTATTTGTTTTTACTGCTGGTGCAGAAGTCGGGGTATCATCAGAAGTATTTGAACCGCTCAAAGATTCTTCCGGAGGGGTATTAGAAGCGCTTGCTGTCTCCGTTTGTCCCTCGCCTGTTTCTTCAACCATCTTAATAACAATCCCTTCTATATTCAAACTTCACTAACTTCAGACGGCACTATTAATTTTTTTGTGATATTGACAGCGCGATTTCCATCAACCTCTCCTATATCACCGACAAAATAAGCTCTATCTGAAACCTTTAATTTTACATCTTCCGGAAGACTTACCACCATACTTTCGCCTTCCATCAACTCTGTAAGCTTTGCAATTGGAATTTTTTTCTCGAGTAAGGAGGCAGCAACAACTATCGGCACCTCACTTACCACCGCATGTAATTTTTCTGTCCAACTCATGTCACTCTCACCCACATCGGTTTGCACCTGACTTCTTAACTTTGATGCAATGGGCTTCAAAGTTTGGATTGGGTATAGAATATCAAGATTTAAGGGGTCAACATCTGGTAAAAATATCTCAAATCTGCAAACAACCACACTTTCTTGGCCATCAACAAATGAAGCGAATTGGGGATTTTCTTCAAATGCGGTGTCCGAAAAAGATAATTTTATAAGGTCCTGCCAAGCGCTGACGAGTGTTTTTTTCATGTCTTCAGTTAAAATTTTAAGTATTCTGCGCTCCGTTCCAGTAAACTCTGTTGTAATCTTCGTAGGTTTTTTAATTGCCCCACCATAGTATGTGTCTGTAGCCATTGAAATTAGATCTGGAGGCATAACAAGCATGATTGAACCACGCAGTTCATCAACACGCGTAGTAGATAAACTCATAAACCTCTCGATTGTCTCACAGTATTCACTGTAGGATTTTACGGTTGGTGGATCACAATTAATTCGTGGTTGTATGTGCAGCATGGGTTGAAAAATAACCCGGACTAAACGCGCAAACTTCTCATTTATTACTTGCAACGCGTGAAAATCTCCTAAAAGATTTAACTCATCATCGCCAAAACGAAATTCACTTACGGGCCCGGTATGCTCAATACTTGCTCTTTGGTTTTCTTTCGAGCCCTGTTCGGCGTTCTGCAAAAGCGCTTCCACCTCTTGTTCAGACAGAGTTCTATTTGCTTCAGCCAACAGAAACCTACTGCATTACAAAGCCGGTGAGGTGAACGCCTTCCACTCCACCGAAGCCTTCTAATTCTTTCAATTTGGTGTTAATCATTTCTTTTATAGCGTTCGCGACTGCATCCCTGCCTAAACGCCCCTTAACATCCTCCTCAGAAAAATCACTAAGTACTCCTAACACACCTGCCTTTAACGCCGTCTGATGTGCCTCAACATTTTTTATAACCTCTTCGTCATATCGTGTGCTAATACCAATTTCAACTTGAAGAAATCTTCTAGACCCTTTTAAGTTTGTTGTCATATTTCCAGGCATCTGAAAATATAATGTTTTATAAACTTTTTCTTTAACACTAGGTTTTGATATTTTTTTTGGTCCACAATTCTGTTTCCCATCGGGCCCTTCAACACAATCCTCATCAACTCCGTCTTTATTATTGCTGCCTTCCCCACCATTTTCTTTCTTTTTTTCTTGAACCTCAGCAATAACTTTTTCAATTTCCTCCGGCGTGTTTGTAGGTGCAGAAAAAATAAAATAACCTACTCCTAAGCCAACACACAGGAGCAAAAGTCCACTTACACCAATAAGCGCATAGAGGAGGATGCCACCCTTCTTTTTTTCTTGACCTTCTACTTCTTCTTCATCTGCCATTTTTTCATCTCTTACGCATAAATAACCAAACGATTATTTTTTTTGTTTATTAACGATACTTCATCTGTGTCTAAAGCAACATCCTTTTCATCATTTCGTGCCAACCCTGCTTTTTTACCTTCGCCAAAATATTTTCCACTTTTATTTTCTTTTTGATCGTTTGCCCCAAGAGAGAAAGCATCTGTATCCATCAAGAATTTAAGTGAATCAAGTTTTGCACCAGACGTCTCAAATAACATAGCAAGTTTTGAACGCGAATCAGTTAATAATTTAAGGGCAGCTTTGGTCTGTGTTGAGATTGAAATTTCAATCTTGTCACCTGCCCTCCTCAAATTCACTTTCAAATTTCCTAAAGACATCGGATGCAGATAAAGATTAATGCTATTTGTTTTGCCGTGTATGACATTTATATGGAGTTGTTGAATAAATTTGTTTGCCCAGTTTCTGTCATTTGTATAAATGTTCTCATGTGCTCTATCATCAGACACTTTATTGCTTGTATTGTTATCATGCTGCAGCGGAAGATTATTGGAGCGATTTGCCTGCTGATAATCTGAGATGGACTCAGTATCCATGAACGAATTGAATCTATTTTTTACTAAACTCTCAACTCTCCCATTTTGGAATGACTTTTCATGGGGCACAAATTTTTCTACGTTTGATTCAACATTAGACAAGAGAGGTCTCTCTGCAATCTCTGCTTTAGGATCCAATGTTCCTAAACTGGTAGCCTCTAGTTTTAATAGCTTTTGAGAATTACTTTTTTGATTTTTATCACCTGAGATTTTTTTTAAATTCGGGCCAGTTATTTCATTCCATATGTCTTCATTATTTTTTTTCTTGTCTATTAATTTAGCACTCAAAAAAACATTGGGGGAACTGCGTTGTTCGTCAGTCACCACTTCACCGGTATCTCCATGTGGGCCCTGTGATTGCACAATTGATTTCACATTTGCGACACGCGACCTCTCAGATGCCGCTTCTAGATTTTCTGTTACCTCTAATTTTGACCCTTTTATGTTCGATGTGAGCGGGACAGTATTCTCCTGTTCAGCATGTGTCGCTGTTACCTCTAATTTTGACCGTTTTATGTTCGATGTGAGCGGGACAGTATTCTCCTGTTCAGCAT
>PAPV01000011.1 GCA_002709075.1 Rhodospirillaceae bacterium
GAGTGTAGCTCAACTGGCAGAGCACCGGTCTCCAAAACCGGGGGTTGGGGGTTCGAGTCCCTCCACTCCTGCCAAATTGTAGTAAAATACCCCAAGGGTTGTTAGAGTAATGGCAAAAATAAATCCAGTTCAGTTTCTACAGGAGGTAAAGCGCGAGGTAGCAAAAGTTAGTTGGCCTTCTCGCAAGGAAACTACTATTTCAACTGTTATGGTGTTTGTTTTTGTAACAATCGCAGCAATTTTCTTTTTTCTTGTTGATCAGGGTCTCGCGCTACTTGTCAGACTTGTTTTGGGAATAGGGAGCTAAGAATGTCGGCAAGGTGGTATGTGGTTCACGTTTATTCTGGGTTTGAAAATAAAGTTGCTCAATCTGTAAGGGAACAGGTAAAAAAGAATGGCATGGAACAATTGATAAAAGATGTTCAAGTGCCGACTGAAGAAGTTGTTCAAGTCCGACGGGGGGCGAAGGTCAATTCGGAACGAAAATTTTTTCCTGGTTATGTGCTCGTGAAGATGGAAATGGAAGACGAAGCGTGGCATCTCATAAAGGATACGCCTAAAGTTACCGGGTTTTTGGGTAGTGGAGGTAAGCCATCACCAATATCAAATTCTGAGGCAGAACGCATAATGCACCAGGTTCAAGAGGGTATTGATCGACCAAAGCCGATGATAGTGTTCGAAGTGGGGGAGCAGGTCAGGGTATCTGATGGCCCATTCAGTTCTTTTAATGGTTTAGTGGAAGAGGTGGACGAAGAGAAAGCAAGACTGAAAGTTGCCGTTTCAATTTTTGGTAGGGCGACGCCCGTTGAACTGGAATATTCACAGGTTGAAAAACTATGAGAGCAAATAGATTTAATGTTCGTGGGAGGTCTGTCATGGCCGGATCACGACCTTGGAAGGGGCTGAGGTAATAATGGCAAAAAAAGTTGAGGGTTATGTCAAATTGCAAGTGCCTGCTGGTGAGGCAAATCCCTCGCCTCCAATTGGCCCAGCTTTAGGGCAGGCTGGATTAAACATTATGGAATTTTGTAAGTCTTTCAATGCGGAAACGCAGAATCAGCAACCTGGAACTCCTATACCAACAGTAATAACGGTTTTTGCAGATAAAAGTTTTTCCTTTGAGACAAAAACCCCGCCTGCATCCTATTTCATCCAACAAGCTGCTGGTGTTAAAAAGGGATCTGGGGAAGCTGGCCGTTCTGTAGCTGGATCAGTGACAATGGATCAGCTGCGTGAAATTGCGGAAAAGAAAATGACAGATCTTAATGCTTACGACTTGGAATCTGCCAGCAAGCAATTGGCTGGTTCTGCTCGTTCGATGGGCATTGAGGTGACGGGAGAGTAGGATGGGTATTGGAAAAAGAATGAAAAAAATTAGTGAGTTGGTCAACCGCGAGGCAACCTATAGACTTACCGATGCGGTGAAATTAGTTAAGCAGAATGCAACTGCAAAATTTGATGAGACCATTGAGGTTGCTATGAATCTTGGAGTTGATCCTCGGCATGCCGATCAAATGGTAAGGGGAGTGGTGAATTTGCCGCATGGAACCGGCAAAACTGTGCGTGTTGCTGTTTTTGCAAGGGGTGAAAAAGCAAAGGAGGCAAAAGCCGCTAGTGCCGACGTTGTCGGAGCCGAGGACTTAGCAAAGGAAGTTGAAGCTGGAAACATTAATTTTGATCGTTGCGTTGCAACTCCGGATATGATGCCAATTGTTGGTAAACTTGGTAAGGTTCTTGGCCCTCGAGGTTTAATGCCAAACCCCAAGTTAGGCACTGTGACACAAAATGTGTCTGAAGCAATTAAGGGTGTTAAAAGTGGACAGGTGGAGTTTCGAGTTGAAAAAGCTGGTTTGATACATTCAGGTGTAGGAAAAGCAAGTTTTGACGCAAATGCCCTCGCTGAAAACGTGACCGCCCTGGTGGGGGCTGTGAATTCAGCGAAGCCAAGTGGAGCGAAGGGAACATACATACGACGAATTACCATAAGTTCAACAATGGGGGTTGGCGTTAAGTTAGATGTGGCCACGGCATTATCTTCGGAGGAGCGTGGTCCGTAATTTATATATACTGCGTGCGTGGATGCGGGCGCGGTTTTGAGCGGGTCGGATTATTTCCGATCCAAACCTGTCCAAGACTACAGGTGTCCTTCGACAAGGGCATAATTGGGAGACCGACCTGTACAGACAGTGCTACAACAGGTGTTTCGAAGCGTGCTGGTAAAAAGGGCGTTAAGCGTTGTTAGGACTTCTGGGGCAGAAAATCCGGTTCCGTTGGATGTGCTTGCGGGACCATTAAACAGGGGACTTGTTTCTTGTAGGGACGCCCCACAACGCAAGGAGACTTTGCTTGGATCGATTACAAAAAGAAGACTTGGTTGGTAATTTGAAGGATATATTCAGTACAGCAAATCTGGTTGTTGTAACGAGACCGGTTGGATTAACAGTTGCCGAATCTACTGATTTGCGCACTAAAATGCGGGATGCTGGTGCCTTGTTCAGGGTTACAAAAAATCGTATCACTCGACTTGCTCTAGCAGGAACAACATTTGAGCCGTTGTCAGACCTGTTTTCCGGTCCAACCGCTATTGCTTATTCGGACGACCCTATTACGGCAGCTAAAGTGGCTGTGAAATATGCTGGTGAAAATGACAAGCTTCAGATTGTTGGAGGAGGCCTTTATGACCAAATTTTGGACTCGGAAGGAATAGCAAATCTCGCTAAATTGCCATCTTTGGATGAACTTCGGGGCAAACTCGTCGGTTTAATAAGCACACCAGCAACCCGTATTGCAGGAGTGATGCAAGCGCCGGGTGGTCAACTCGCAAGGGTTTTGCAAGCGCGAGTTATCCGAGATAAGGCGGCTTGAGTGCAAGGTTTTAAATTAAACAGTTGAAATTTAAGGAAAAAAGAAAATGGCAGATCTTGAAAAAATTGTTGAGGAATTATCTTCGCTTACAGTTCTTGAGGCGGCAGATTTAAGTAATATGCTTGAAGAAAAGTGGGGGGTTTCCGCGGCTGCGCCGGTTGCTGTCGCGGCACCCGGTGCTGCAGATGTAGCGGGTGGTGAGGCTGTTGCAGAAAAAGATGAGTTCGATGTAGTCCTTACGGGGTTTGGTGACAAAAAAATCAACGTAATCAAGGAAGTTCGCGGCATAACCGGGCTTGGCTTGAAAGAGGCTAAAGATCTCGTTGAAGGTGTGCCCAAATCACTTAAGGAAGGAATTTCGAAGGATGAGGCGAATGAGATAAAGACCAAACTCGAGGATGCTGGCGCCACTGTAGAGGTCAAATAGTGAACCAGCAGAGATTAACCATTACACGATTTTCGAAAGTGGATCTAATTTGATCTGGCATATTAGTTAATCGGTAGTAGTTTTTAGGGAATGGAAACATACAAACCATTCCTCAAACAAAATTTATTTGATAATCGCACTTAGGGATTAAAGAGGTATTAATGGCTACTAAGTCCTTCACCCAGCGTAAACGCATTCGGAAAAATTTTGGACGCATCAGAGAAGTTGCACCCATGCCGAATCTGATCGAAGTTCAAAAAGCTTCTTATGATAATTTTTTACAGATCAGAACACCCGTAGAGAACAGAACCAATACTGGCCTGCAAGCAGTATTCGAGTCCGTTTTTCCAATTCGTGATTTTTCGGAAAACGGAACGTTAGAGTTTGTTAAGTACGAGCTAGAACAACCAAAATACGACGTTGAAGAATGCCAACAACGCGGTATGACGTACGCTGCACCGCTGAAGTTAACCCTTCGATTGGTGGTATTTGATGTGGATGAAGATACTGGGGCCCGCTCAATACGTGACATAAAAGAGCAAGATGTGTATATGGGTGATATGCCCTTAATGACAGGTAATGGTACATTTGTGGTGAATGGCACAGAGCGTGTTATTGTATCTCAAATGCATCGCTCCCCTGGGGTTTTCTTTGATCATGACCGCGGTAAAACTCATTCCTCCGGGAAGCTTTTGTTTTATGCGCGGGTGATACCTTATCGTGGCTCATGGCTTGATTTTGAATTCGATGCAAAAGATCTTGTATATGTCCGTATAGATCGCCGCCGCAAGCTGCCGGTTACCACTTTGCTTATGGCGTTAGATTCGGTTGAAACCAAAGCTGAGCGGGATAAACGCGGTGCGAATGGAGAAGTTGTTCCCGCGGAAGAAGCTGTCGGGATGACATCCGAGGAAATTTTGGGATATTTTTATGATCAAGTTACTTTCAGCAGGATAAAAAAGGGTTGGAAAGTTCCTTTTAACCCGGAATCATACCGTGGTGTCCGTCTTACTAAAGATTTAGTTGATGCAAAGGATGGTAAAGTAGTTGCGGAAGAAGGTACTCGCATTACTCCCCGGGTTGGTCGAAACCTAGCTGAGGGTGGTTTGAAGGAGCAATTATTGACCGATGAAGATTTGGTTGGTCGCTATCTTGCTGAGGATATAGTTAACCTAGAGACCGGTGTAATCTATGCCGAAGCAGGTGATGAATTAATCTTTGAATTTGACAAGGAAGGCCAGATAACTGGTGGTTCTTTAAAAGAATTGATTGACTCTGGTGTGGAAGAAATTCGCACCTTAGCCATTGGTGATAGCGCAAGTGGTCCTTATATTCGCAACACTCTTACCGTGGATAAGAATAATTCTAGGGTGGACGCATTGATGGATATTTACCGCGTGATGCGACCCGGGGAGCCGCCGACGCCTGATACGGCTGAGTCAATGTTTAATGGTCTGTTTTTCGATAGCGAAAGATACGATTTGTCGTCTGTAGGTCGGGTAAAAATGAATGCTCGCCTCGGAGAGGAAACCGCGGACTCGCTTCGTGTTTTGAGAAAAGAAGATATTTTAGCCGTAATAAAAATTATGGTCGATTTGAAGGATGGGAAGGGTGACATTGATGATATTGATCATTTAGGTAATCGACGAGTGCGCTCAGTTGGTGAGTTAATGGAAAATCAGTATCGGGTTGGTTTGTTGAGGATGGAGCGTGCTATTAGAGAGAGAATGGGCTCAGTAGAACTAGACTCAGTTATGCCTCAAGACCTTATCAACGCAAAACCAGCTGCTGCTGCAGTACGTGAATTTTTTGGTTCTTCGCAATTGTCTCAATTTATGGATCAAACCAATCCCCTTAGTGAGATTACTCATAAACGTCGCCTCTCGGCTTTAGGGCCGGGCGGCCTAACTCGGGAGAGAGCAGGCTTTGAAGTAAGGGATGTGCATCCCACGCACTACGGCCGTATTTGTCCAATTGAAACGCCGGAGGGGCCAAACATTGGATTAATAAATTCGCTTGCAACATATGCTAGAGTAAATCAGTACGGGTTTATTGAGACACCTTATCGCATGGTTAAAGAAGGAAAGGTTGTTGATGAGGTTGTTTATCTCTCTGCGATTGAAGAAGGGCGGTATACTATTGCTCAGGCTAATGCTCCTTTAGACAAAAATGGAAAATTGCTTGAGGAATTGGTGAGTTGTCGCTCACACGGCGAATTTATGGTTGCTCGTCCTCAAGATATAGAATACATGGACGTCTCCCCAAAGCAGCTTGTTTCCGTGGCTTCAGCGCTAATTCCTTTTCTTGAAAATGATGATGCTAACCGCGCATTGATGGGGTCCAACATGATGCGCCAAGCTGTTCCACTTGTGCGGGCAGAGGCACCTTTGGTTGGTACTGGTATGGAAGAGACTGTTGCCCGGGGCTCAGGCGCTGCCATAGTTGCTCGACGCACTGGGGTTGTGGATCAAATAGATGGAACACGTATTGTTATCAGAGCTACAGAAGAAAAAGAATTGTCGGCGCCGGGTGTCGATATCTATACACTTCGTAAATTCCAGAGATCAAATCAAAACACATGCATAAACCAGCGCCCTCTCGTGAAAGTTGGCGACAACGTTGTGGCCGGCGATATTATTGCCGATGGGCCGTCAACCGAATTAGGTGAACTAGCTTTAGGCCGTAACGTGCTAGTAGCATTTATGGCTTGGAATGGATACAATTTTGAAGACTCAATCCTCATATCGGAGAGGATCGCTCGAGATGATGTTTTTACTTCAATTCATATTGAAGAATTTGAAATCATGGCTCGGGATACGAAATTGGGCCAAGAAGAAATTACGCGTGATATTCCAAACGTGGGCGAGGAAGCTCTAAAGAATCTTGATGAGGCCGGGATCGTCTACATTGGGGCAGAAGTTGGACCCGGTGATGTTCTTGTGGGGAAAGTAACGCCAAAGGGTGAGAGCCCAATGACGCCAGAAGAAAAGCTTCTGAGGGCTATATTTGGTGAAAAAGCGTCTGATGTTCGGGATACGTCACTGCGTTTGCCACCTGGTGGAACTGGTACAATTGTTGAAGTGAGGGTGTTTTCAAGACGCGGCGTAGATAAAGATGAACGAACTCTTGCAATTGAGCGCGAAGAGATTGAGCGTCTTGCCAAGGATCGCGATGATGAACTAGCCATACTTGAGCGGAGTTTTGGTCAACGTTTGACTGATTTGTTAATAAATCAAATTATCTTAAGTGGTCCTAAAGGGGCTAAAGAAAGTGGACGAATTACGCAAAGCATCGTTGATGATTTAACTCCTCGACAGATGAGTCAGTTTGTTGTCAAAAATGATAAAATCATGGCTAACATTGAAGTTACACGCAAACAATTTCAGGAAAGTGAACAACGTTTGCAGGCACGATTTGAGGATAAAGTTGACAAGGTTGAAGGCGGAGATGAACTCCCTCCGGGAGTGATGAAAATGGTGAAGGTTTTTGTTGCTGTCAAGCGAAAGCTTCAACCCGGAGATAAGATGGCAGGACGTCATGGAAATAAAGGAGTGATTTCCCGTATTGTTCCAATGGAAGACATGCCTTATTTGGAAGATGGCACTCCTGTGGATGTAGTGCTAAATCCACTTGGTGTTCCATCTCGGATGAATGTAGGGCAAATTTTAGAAACCCATTTGGGTTGGGCATCTGCTGGCCTTGGTCGTCAAATTGGAAGTATGATTGATAAGGTGGTGCAAGATGGAAAGCTTAATAATTTGCGCAACCTGTTGAAAACAGTTTATGGGAAGGATGTTGCTGAGAGTGACATAAAGAATTTAACGGATGAGGCTCTTTTAGAGTTATCCGGAAACCTTAGGCCTGGAGTTCCGATGGCAACTCCTGTTTTTGACGGAGCACGAGAGCCAGATATTAATGAAATGCTGGATCTTGCGGGGGTTAATATTGCGGGTCAGGAAATTCTCACAGATGGTCGAACCGGTGAAAAGTTCGATCGCGCAGTGACTGTAGGATATATCTACATGCTCAAACTTCATCATCTTGTTGATGATAAAATACATGCTCGGTCAATCGGCCCATATAGCTTGGTAACTCAACAACCACTTGGAGGCAAAGCGCAGTTTGGTGGGCAGAGGTTTGGAGAGATGGAAGTTTGGGCTTTGGAGGCATATGGAGCCGCCTACACTCTTCAAGAAATGCTCACGGTGAAATCAGATGATGTGTCTGGTCGGACGAAGGTCTATGAAGCAATTGTTCGAGGCGATGATACATTTGAAGCTGGAATACCAGAGTCATTTAACGTTCTTATCAAGGAATTGAAATCTCTGGGACTTAATGTCGAATTAGAGAATCAAGACGTACAGTAGTAAAAAAGCAGCGAATAAACCAAGGTTTATTTGTGCGGTGCAACAATACATGGGTCTGAGCGGTCCATTAACCAGGAGTGGTTAAATGAATGAATTGACAAATATTTTTGGGCAAGTCAGTGCAAATGAGACATTTGATCAGATACGGATCTCAATAGCGAGCCCGGAACGAATTCGATCTTGGTCTTTTGGAGAGATTAAGAAACCAGAGACTATAAACTACAGAACGTTCAAGCCGGAGAGAGATGGGCTTTTTTGCGCCAGGATATTTGGTCCTATAAAGGATTATGAGTGTCTTTGCGGTAAATATAAGCGCATGAAATTTCGTGGTATTATATGCGAAAAATGTGGTGTTGAGGTTACCCTTAGTAAGGTTCGTAGAGAACGTATGGGGCATATTGAACTCGCGTCTCCGGTGGCTCACATTTGGTTCCTTAAGTCTCTTCCAAGTAGAATAGGCCTTTTGGTTGACATGAAATTAAAAGATATTGAACGCATTCTTTATTTTGAAAATTATGTTGTGGTCGACCCGGGTATGACAACTCTGGAAGAGCGTCAGTTGCTGACAGAGGACGAGTATCTCGATGCTCAAGACGAACACGGTGAAGATAATTTTACCGCAATGATCGGCGCAGAAGCATTGCAGAAGATTATGTCAGAAATTAACCTTGAAGAAGAACTTGAGGAGGTAAGAACCGAATTTAGAGAAACGGGTTCAGAAGCAAATCGCAAGAAATTAGTAAAGCGACTTAAACTTATCGAAGCATTTATCGAGTCTGGGGCTCGTCCCGAGTGGATGATACTTGAGGTTGTTCCCGTCATCCCACCAGAATTGCGTCCATTGGTTCCTTTAGACGGTGGGAGGTTTGCGACATCTGATCTTAATGATCTTTACCGTAGGGTTATAAACCGAAACAATCGTTTAAAGCGCCTGATGGAACTTCGTGCGCCGGATATCATCGTTCGGAATGAAAAACGAATGCTACAGGAGTCAGTGGATGCTCTATTTGATAATGGGAGACGCGGCAGGGTTATTACCGGGGCAAACAAACGCCCGTTAAAATCTCTTTCCGATATGCTCAAGGGGAAGCAGGGACGTTTTCGTCAAAACCTTCTTGGAAAACGTGTCGATTACTCTGGTCGTTCAGTTATCGTTGTTGGACCGGAACTATTGCTGCATCAGTGTGGACTTCCAAAAAAGATGGCATTGGAACTCTTTAAGCCCTTTATATACTCTAAGCTTGAGCTCTACGGCATGGCGGGAACCATTAAAGCTGCAAAAAGATTGGTAGAAAAAGAGCGTCCGGAGGTATGGGATATTCTTGAAGAAGTAATAAGAGAGCACCCAGTGATGCTCAACCGTGCCCCCACACTTCACAGGCTCGGAATACAGGCATTTGAGCCAGTGCTTGTAGAGGGCAAGGCAATACAACTTCATCCTTTAGTTTGCACTGCATTTAATGCTGATTTCGATGGAGATCAAATGGCGGTTCACGTTCCGCTCTCTTTGGATGCGCAACTCGAGGCGCGTGTTTTGATGATGTCTACTAATAACATACTCAGTCCTTCTAATGGGAAACCTATAATAGTTCCTTCCCAAGACATTGTTTTAGGTCTGTATTATATGACCTTGGAACGTGACGGCGAACCAGGCGAAGGTATGGTTTTCGGTTCATTGGGTGAGCTTGATGCTGCATTGGACTCTGGAGCAGTAACGCTCCATGCCAAGGTTCAGGTGCGGATGAATACGGTAGACCAAAACAATGAACCAATTCGGCGTCGAATTGAAACCACACCGGGGCGAGCAAAAGTTATCGATTTGGTGCCCAAAATGTCCAGCATTGATATGGAAATTTGCAATCGTCTGTTGACCAAAAGAGAAATTTCGGATGCGATTGACACTGTTTATCGTCATTGTGGCCAAAAAGCGACAGTTTTGTTTGCTGATCATGTAATGGCGTTGGGCTTTCGACAAGCCTGTTTATCGGGAATATCTTTCGGTAAGGATGATTTAATTGTCCCTGACGCCAAAGTGCCATTAGTGGCGGCCGCTCAAGATAAAGTTAAAGAATATGAGCAGCAATATTTTGATGGCTTAATTACGCAAGGGGAAAAGTACAATAAAGTTGTTGATGTTTGGTCAGAATGTACCGATCAAGTAGCTGACGAAATGATGAAAGAAATTTCTTCTACCTCAGTTGGAGATCATATTAATTCAGTATTCATGATGGCTGATTCTGGTGCTCGCGGTTCAGCAGCGCAAATGAAACAACTGGCTGGAATGCGAGGGTTAATGGCCAAGCCATCGGGCGAGATAATTGAAACCCCTATCATTTCAAATTTTAAAGAAGGGTTAACTGTTCTGGAATATTTCAATTCATCACATGGTGCGCGTAAAGGCCTTGCAGATACAGCACTCAAAACAGCAAATTCTGGTTATTTAACCCGTCGCCTCGTGGACGTTGCTCAAGATTGTACAATTGTTGAGGAAGATTGCGGCAGTAAACGTGGTTTAAGTGTTAAAAGTGTAATGGAAGGTGGAGAAATTATTGAACCGCTTTCCGAGAGAATCCTTGGGCGTTTCGCCGCTGATGATATTATCGATCCGATCGGGGGAAAAACTTTGTTATCCCGCGGCCACATGATCGAAGAAGAGCACCTAAGCATGATTGAGGAGGCCGGGGTTGAAGAGGTGATGATACGGTCTGTATTAACCTGCGACACAAAAGGCGGTGTCTGCGGAAAATGCTACGGACGAGATCTTGCCAGGGGTACAACCGTCAACATTGGTGAGGCTGTTGGTATTATTGCGGCTCAGTCTATCGGAGAGCCCGGTACTCAATTAACCATGCGTACTTTTCACATCGGGGGTGCGGCACAACGAGGAACTGAACAGTCTAGTATTGAGGCGGATTTCTCTGGAAAAATAGAAATCCGAAATCGTAACGTTGTAAAAAATCCTGATGGTGCGTTGCTAGTGATGGCGCGGAATACTGAGATCGTGCTGATAGATGAGTCAGATCGCGAGAGGGCTGTTTATAGAGTTCCTTATGGCGCGCGTTTAGAAAAGAGTGAGGGCGATAAAGTTAAACCCGGTGACAAACTTGCTTCATGGGATCCATATACTCTTCCGATTATTACTGAAAAAGAGGGTATAGCAAATTTTGTTGATTTAACGGAAGGCGTTTCGATGTCTGAAGTTGTAGATGAGGCAACAGGCATATCGTACCGGAAGGTTATTGATTGGAAACAGCAACCTAAAGGCTCAGATTTACGTCCTCGAATAACTTTACGGAATAGCAAAGGAGAAATAATAGAACTTGAGAATGGAACAGAAGCAAGATATTTTATGTCTGTTGATGCAATTTTATCGGTGGAACCCGGTGCAAAAGTAAAGGCGGGTGAAGTTCTTGCTCGCATTCCACGGGAGACCAGCAAAACCCGTGATATTACAGGAGGGCTTCCCCGAGTTGCAGAGTTATTTGAGGCGCGCAAACCAAAAGATTTCTCCATTATTTCTGAAATAGACGGACGAGTAGAATTTGGTAAAGATTATAAAGCTAAGCGCCGTATTGTTGTCCACCCGACGGAGGGGGATGGGGATCCGGTGGAGCATCTAGTTCCAAAAGGCAAACATATTAACGTTCAAGAGGGTGATATCGTTAAGAAAGGCGATTACTTAATGGATGGAAACCCAGTGCCGCATGACATTCTCCGAGTTTTGGGCGTTGAGGACCTGGCAAATTATTTGATTGACGAGATTCAAGATGTGTATCGACTGCAGGGTGTTAAGATTAATGACAAGCACATCGAGGTTATCGCGCGGCAGATGCTTCAAAAGGTTGAAATCACAGAGCCAGGAGAATCCACCTATTTAACTGGAGAGCTCGTGGACCGTGAGGAATATGAAGCGGCAAATAAGGCGCTCAAATCCTCAAAGCAAGCGCAAATGCGGGCACAACCAACTCTGCATGGTATTACAAAGGCTGCACTTCAAACGAAATCATTTATTTCTGCTGCTTCATTCCAAGAAACCACTCGGGTTCTCACGGAAGCAGCAGTTTCTGGTAAACGAGATGATCTTCGCGGACTAAAAGAGAATGTGATTGTCGGCCGATTAATACCTGCTGGAACAGGTTCTTACATTAAACGGATGCGTCGTATTGCACAGGATAGAGATCAAGTGGTGGTTGAAGAAGTTGCCGCTAAACGAGAGGCAAAAGCCTTGGCTGCTAAAAAGCAGGCTGAGACCGGCGCTGAAGGAGTTAGCTGAATCTTTAATACAAATTTTGGTGATTAAAATCAGAGCCGATTAGGTGCCCTCAGAATTACTTTTGAATAATAACTCACCTTCAAGCTAAAAAACTTTAATTGTGTATTGACTGAAGGTGCTGGCACCACTATATTTCGCGCCTCTCACGGAAATGGTGGTAGGTGAGCATCCTAAACGCATTTTCCGAGGAAAGATGGTAGAATTTGAAATAACCGTTATGTACGGTTTTAAGGGCCTGCGAATACAAAATTTATATTCGCTGGCTTGTTCGTATGTAAAACAGGTTTTGTTTTAGAAATAAAGAGGGCAAACGTGCCAACAGTTAATCAGTTAATTCGAAAGCCTCGTAAGCCGAAGGCGGCTCATAACAAAGTTCCCGCCATGCAGTCATGTCCACAAAAACGCGGGGTTTGCACGCGGGTGTATACCACTACTCCGAAGAAACCAAACTCGGCATTGCGTAAAGTAGCTCGCGTAAGGCTAACAAATGGTTTTGAGGTTACCAGTTACATTCCTGGTGAAGGTCATAATCTTCAGGAACACTCCGTTGTAATGATTAGAGGGGGACGTGTGAAAGATCTGCCTGGAGTAAGGTATCACGTAATCCGTGGGGTTCTTGATACTCAAGGTGTAAGCGACAGACGACAGCGGCGGTCTAAATACGGCGCAAAACGTCCCAAATAGTGAGTGTAGAATTAATGTCAAGACGCCGTGCAGCAGTTAAACGCGAAATTGTTCCAGATGCTAAATTTAATGATTTAGTTATAGCAAAATTTATCAATTGTTTGATGGTGGAAGGAAAAAAATCAGCAGCTGAACGTATTGTTTACAATGCTTTGGACACAATCGGAACACGAAGTGGCCTAGATGCATTAAAGTTATTTCATGATGCTTTAGATAACGTAAAGCCCGCCGTAGAAGTTCGCTCTCGTCGAGTCGGTGGAGCTACATATCAGGTTCCCGTAGAAGTGCGATCTAACCGTCGTCAGGCATTAGCTATACGCTGGATTATTGATACTGCTCGTAAGCGATCAGAAAATACAATGACTGACAGGCTTTGTAATGAACTTATGGATGCTGCCAATAACCGAGGTTCGGCAGTAAAAAAGCGTGAAGATACCCATCGAATGGCGGAGGCTAATAAAGCTTTTTCGCACTATCGTTGGTGATAATATTAATTATGTATGTACAACGAGATCTAGAGAATGGCACGCACTACTCCAATTGACCGGTATCGTAATATTGGCATTATGGCGCATATTGATGCCGGTAAAACCACTACAACGGAACGTGTACTGTATTATACCGGTCGCGCATACAAGATCGGAGAGGTCCACGAGGGCACTGCCACTATGGATTGGATGGAGCAAGAGCAGGAGAGAGGTATAACAATCACCTCTGCAGCAACAACCTGTTTTTGGAATGATCACAGAGTAAATATAATAGATACGCCCGGTCACGTTGATTTTACAATTGAGGTGGAGCGCTCACTGCGTGTTCTTGATGGAGCAGTGGCTGTGTTCGATGCGGTCTCCGGCGTTGAGCCTCAGTCAGAGACAGTCTGGAGACAGGCTGACAAATACGGCGTTCCCAGAATATGTTTTGTAAATAAGATGGATCGTGTTGGTGCTGATTTGTTTAACACTGTTAGTATGATTGTTGATAGGCTTGGTGCTCTGCCGTTGTTGTTACAGTTACCTATCGGGTCTGAGTCGGATTTTGTGGGGGTGGTTGACCTTGTGCAAATGAAGGCGATTATTTGGCAAGAAGAAAATTTAGGTGCAGCTTTTGATGTCGTTGATATTCCAGAGGAACTGCAGGAGAGTGCTAATGAATATCGAACAAAATTAGTTGAATTGGCAGTTGAACAGGACGATGGTGCAATGGAGGCATATTTAGAAGGCGAAGAGCCTTCTCAAGAGACTCTTAAGCGGTGTATTCGTACTGGGGCGATAAATGGTTTTTTTGTTCCGGTACTATGCGGCACAGCATTTAAGAATAAAGGAGTTCAACCGCTTCTTGACGCTGTTATCGATTATCTCCCTTCGCCTGTTGATGTTGATGCCATTAAAGGCGTCAAAATGGGCAGTGATGAAGAGATAGTTCGGGCAAATAATGATGATGAACCATTTTCGGCTCTTGCTTTTAAAGTAATGACAGACCCTTTTGTAGGATCGTTGACCTTTATCCGGATTTACTCTGGTGTGCTGACTGGTGGTGGCGCGACTTTAAATAGTGTTAAAGATAATCGAGAGCGGGTCGGGCGTATTTTAGAGATGCATGCTAATTCCAGAGAGGATATTCAAGAAGCTCGTGCTGGAGATATAGTTGCATTAGCAGGACTTAAGGGCACAACTACAGGTGACACTTTGTGTGATCCATCAAGCCCTGTGATACTTGAGAGAATGGAGTTTCCAGATCCAGTTATCGAAGTGGCGGTGGAGCCAAAAACAAAGAGTGACCAAGAAAAAATGGGTGTCGCCCTCAATCGATTGGCACAAGAAGACCCATCTTTTCGTGTTGCCACGGATTTTGAAAGTGGGCAAACTGTTATCAAGGGCATGGGAGAATTGCACCTAGATATTCTAGTCGATCGGATGAAGCGTGAGTTTAAAGTTGATGCAAATGTCGGTGCGCCGCAAGTAGCTTATCGTGAAACGATTACTAAAGCCTCTGAGATAGACTATACACATAAAAAGCAGACCGGAGGAGCTGGCCAGTTCGCACGTATTAAGCTATTGTTTGAGCCTGGAGAGGCTGGATCTGGCGTAACCTTCGACAGCAAGGTTGTTGGGGGGTCTGTGCCGAAAGAATACATACCTGGCGTAGAAAAAGGATTGATGAGTGCGGCCGAAACCGGTGTTCTTGTGGGTTTTCCCATGATTGATATGAGCATTCGCTTGGTAGATGGAGCGTCGCACGATGTCGATTCATCTGTAATGGCATTTGAAATTGCTTCTCGCGCTGCTTTTCGTGAGGGGGTAGAAAAGGCCTCTCCAAAGTTACTAGAGCCGATCATGCGTGTAGAGGTTGTGACGCCTGAGGAATATTTAGGTGACATAATAGGTGATCTAAACAGTCGTCGAGGAAGCGTTACTAGTATGGATACGCGAGCAAATGCAAACGTTGTAAACGCTATGGTGCCCCTCGCCAATATGTTCGGCTATGTAAATAATTTGAGGTCTATGAGCCAGGGCAGGGCCCAATTTACGATGTTTTTTGACCATTATGAACAAGTGCCGCAGGCCGTGGCCGAAGAGGTTAGGTCGAAACTTGCCTGACTTTATTAACAGATAGCGCCTTTTATTGGAGAAATCAGGATGGCGAAAGAAAAATTTGAGCGTACGAAGCCACATTGTAACATTGGCACGATTGGTCACGTTGATCATGGTAAGACGTCACTAACTGCGGCGATTACCAAGACTCTTGCTGACTCTGGTGGTGCTGACTTCAAGGCCTATGACGAGATTGATAATGCACCTGAAGAGAGGGAACGAGGGATCACGATTGCGACGGCTCATGTTGAATATGAGACTGAAGCTCGGCACTATGCTCACGTGGACTGCCCTGGTCACGCCGATTATGTGAAAAACATGATTACAGGTGCTGCTCAGATGGATGGCGCGATCTTAGTTGTTTCGGCTGCTGATGGCCCTATGCCACAGACGCGCGAGCATATTCTTTTGGCGCGTCAAGTGGGTGTTCCTGCGATCGTAGTTTTCTTAAATAAGGTTGATCAGGTTGATGACGAGGAGCTTTTGGAACTTGTTGAACTTGAGGTTCGTGAGCTTTTGTCTTCTTATGAATTTCCCGGTGATGATATTCCAGTTATTAAGGGCTCGGCGCTTGCTGCTTTGGAAGATAGTAATGAAGATACAGGTAAGAATGCTATTCTTGAGTTGATGGCGGCGGTTGATGATTATGTACCGCAGCCTGAGCGTCCAAAAGATCAGGATTTTCTGATGCCGATTGAAGATGTTTTCTCGATTTCAGGTCGCGGTACAGTTGTTACCGGGCGCGTTGAGCGTGGAATTGTGAATGTTGGTGAAGAAGTCGAGATTGTTGGTTTGAAAGATACGTCGAAGACCGTTGTCACTGGTGTTGAGATGTTCCGGAAGCTTTTGGATCAGGGAGAGGCCGGTGATAACATCGGCGCGCTTCTTCGTGGTGTTGACCGTGAAGAAGTTGAGCGTGGTCAAGTATTGGCGAAGCCTGGTTCAATTAAGCCGCACAACAAGTTTAAAGCTGAAGCTTATATTTTAACTAAAGAAGAAGGTGGTCGGCATACGCCGTTTTTTTCGAACTACCGTCCACAATTTTATTTTCGGACAACAGATGTTACGGGTGCAGTCGGCCTTCCAGATGGAACGGAGATGGTAATGCCAGGTGACAATGTAACGATGGATGTAGAGCTTATTCAACCTATTGCGATGGATGAAGGGTTACGCTTTGCGATCCGTGAAGGTGGTCGGACCGTTGGCGCTGGTGTCGTTGCATCAATCGCTGAGTAATTATAACAAGTGGCTCAGAAAAAGGAATAGAAATGGACCGCCAAAACATTCGAATACGGTTAAAGGCTTTTGATCATGGTGTTCTAGATCAGTCCACGCATGAGATTGTAAATACAGCCAAGCGCACTGGAGCTCAAGTACGTGGTCCTATCCCTCTTCCTACTAAGCTTGAGAAATTTACTGTGCTGCGCTCACCCCACATAGACAAGAAATCTCGTGAGCAATTTGAAATCCGTACGCACAAACGTCTGTTGGATATTGTCGATCCGACTCCACAGACAGTGGATGCACTGATGAAGCTCGACCTTGCTGCAGGGGTTGATGTTGAAATTAAACTTTAGGTTGGGCTTATGCGCACTGGATTAATAGCAAAAAAAATGGGAATGACGCGCTTTTTTACTGATCAAGGAACGCACGTGCCGATAACGGTTTTGCATGTTAATCAATGTCAAGTGGTTTCTGTGAAGACACTCGAACAACATGGATATACTGCTGTTCAATTGGGTTGGGGAAATGCTAGACCCAATCGAACTTCAAAGTCTTTAAGAGGACATTTCGCAAAATCAAAAGTCGAACCTAAGCAGCGGGTGGTAGAATTTCGTGTTAGTACTGATGCAATGTTAGAAGTCGGGGACGAGGTTACTGCAGGGCATTTTGTTGCAGGTCAAAAAGTCGATGTAGTTGGAACTACTATTGGCAAGGGATTTGCTGGCGGAATGAAACGACATAATTTCTCCGGTCTTGAGGCATCTCACGGAGTGTCTATCTCCCACAGAAGTCATGGATCGACTGGAAATAGTCAAGATCCCGGAAAGGTTTGGAAGGGAAAGAAAATGGCTGGCCAAATGGGGAACACTCGTTCAACAATACAGAATCTCGAAATATTTAGTACCGATTCGGATCGCGGCTTAATACTTGTGAAGGGTTCTGTGCCTGGTTCCAAGGGCGGCTATGTTCTTATTTCAGATGCCCGCAAGTATCCAGCTCATGAGGGGGCTCCTTTCCCGGCAGCGCTGAAAGCTGTATCCAATAATTTTGAGGACGGTCTGCAGGATAAAAGTATAAGTGCTGAAAATGAGGGTGTCGTTGACTCCAAAAATGAAGAGAGTTCGCCCTCATGAAATTTGATATAGTAACGCTCGGAAATAAAAAAGCGGGTTCAATAGACCTTGATAATGCTGTTTTTGGTGTGCCAGTAAAGAGTGATATACTCGCACGCACCGTAAATTGGCAGCTTGCAAAACGTCAGTCGGGGAACCACAAAACAAAAACCATATCTGAAATATCTGGTTCAACAGCGAAACCTTGGCGGCAAAAAGGTACTGGTCGGGCACGCCAAGGAAGTAAGCGCGCAACGCAATGGAGGGGAGGTCAAACAGTTTTTGGTCCTGTTGTTCGCTCCCATGGCTACAGTTTAAATAAAAAAGTACGAAAACTTGCATTGCGCACAGCACTCTCTAGTAAGCATGCGGATGGTAATTTAGTAATTATTGATGATGCAAAGGTCGACGAGCCCAAGACAAGCTCGTTAGCTTCAAAACTGAATTCTCTTGGTGTGTCTTCTGCGCTTATTATTTCTGGCTCGAAGCTGGACCAAAATTTTGTAAAAGCTGCGGCTAATATACCTTTGGTTGATGTGCTTCCTCAGCAGGGTGCTAACGTCTATGATATTCTACGCCGTGAGACACTGATTCTTACAAAAGAAGCGGTTGTAAATCTTGTGGAGCGGTTAAAATGAGTGCGCGTCGTGAAAAACAACTCTCTGTTTCCGAGATATTAGCTTTTGAACTAATAAGGGCGCCGATTGTTACCGAAAAATCAACTTTGGGCTCTGAGCATAATCAGGTGACATTCAAAGTGAGAATTGATGCGACTAAGCCCCAAATAAAATTAGCTATTGAACAGTTATTTAAAGTAAAAGTTGTTGCTGTTAACACATTACGGCAAAGGGGGAAGATTAAACGTTTTAAGGGACGGATTGGGCGTCGATCTGATTACAAAAAAGCTATTGTTTCGCTTGCTGATGGTGAATCAATCGATGTGACGACAGGGATCTGAAGACATGGCGCTTAAACAATACAAACCTAATACACCAGCTCAACGTGGGTTAGTTCTGATCGATAGAAAGGCGCTTTGGAGCGGCAAGCCTCTTAAGTCCTTGACAGAAGGACTTAATGGCAATGGTGGACGGAACAACTCAGGAAAGATTACCGTCCGACGACGTGGAGGGGGACATAAGAGACGTTACCGAACGGTTGATTTTAAGCGACAGAAGAAAGACGTTATTGCTAAGGTAGATAGGTTGGAGTACGACCCCAACAGGTCGGCTTTTATAGCCTTGATTTTGTATGATGATGGAGTGCAGTCTTATATTTTGGCTCCTCAGCGCCTTGCGGCCGGAGATGTGGTGGTTGCAGGAGAGCGGGTTGATGTAAAACCAGGCAATGCTATGCCGATGGAAAATATTCCTTTGGGTACAATAATTCATAATATCGAAATGAAGCCGGGTCGAGGTGGTCAACTTGCAAGAGCAGCTGGTGCATATGCGCAGCTTATTGGAAAAGACGCCGGTTTTGCCCAACTGAGGTTATCCTCGGGCGAACTGCGAATGGTTCCCGCTCGTTGTATTGCGACAGTTGGTTCTGTTTCCAATTCTGATCATAAAAACCAAAATTTCGGTAAAGCAGGACGAAAACGTTGGCTAGGAAAGCGTCCATCTGTCAGAGGGGTTGCTATGAATCCGGTCGACCATCCTCATGGTGGAGGTGAAGGGCGAACATCTGGTGGACGGCATCCTGTGTCACCATGGGGTGTGCCAACAAAAGGTAAAAGAACACGTAGTAAGAAGGCGAGTGACAAGTATATAATGCGTCGTCGCAGGAAGCGTTAAAGGAGAGCAATTTGGCTAGATCTGTTTGGAAGGGACCGTTTGTAGACGGCTATTTGCTTAAAAAGGCGGAAGCAGTGCGCGATTCTGGCCGTAAGGAAGTCATAAAAATGTGGTCGCGAAGATCGGTAATATTGCCCCAATTTGTTGGTCTCACCTTCGGAGTTTATAATGGGCAAAAATTTATTCCCGTACTGGTAACAGAGAATATGGTGGGTCATAAGTTTGGTGAGTTTTCTCCCACCCGCACCTACCGTAGTCACGGTGCTGATAAAAAAGTCAGGCGAGCGTAATATGAGTAAAAGTGCATCACTTCGGCGGTTGAAAGATAATGAGGCATTAGCCTCCTCAAAGGCTATTCGCATAAGTCCTCAGAAACTTAACCTTGTAGCTGGTATGATAAGAGGGATGGATGCTAGCGCTGCTATGACGTCATTAAAATTTTCTAGGCGTCGAGTGGCAAATGACGTAAGCAAGGTTCTCTGGTCGGCAATATCCAATGCTGAGAACAATCATCAATTAGATGTAGATCGTTTGTTTGTTGCTGAGGCGACAGTTGGGCGCGCTTTTGCGATCAAGCGCTTTCGAGCTCGGGCGCGTGGTCGCGTGGGGGGCATCACCAAATCGTTTAGCAACCTCACGATTGTTTTGCGTGAGCGTGAGGAGAGTAAATAATGGGACAGAAAGTTAATCCGGTCGGGTTAAGGCTTGGGGTCAATCGCACTTGGGACTCTCGTTGGTATGCAGAGAGCCAATACGCCGAAATGCTGCATGAAGATATTAAGCTCCGAAAATTTCTAGGGATGCATCTCACCCAGGCTGGGGTATCGAAAATAGTGATTGAAAGACCAGCGAAAAAAGCAAGGATTACAATCCACACCGCTCGGCCCGGCGTTGTTATTGGTCGCAAAGGTGCGGATATCGAAAAGCTTCGAATTAAACTCTCAGAAATGACCGGAAGTGAAGTTAATATAAATATTGTTGAAATACGAAAGCCAGAAATCGACGCAAATTTAGTTGCTGATAATATTGCCCAGCAGTTGGAGCGACGTATTGCGTTTCGACGTGCCATGAAAAGAGCGGTGCAATCTGCAATGCGGTTAGGGGCAGGGGGAATCAGAATTAATTGTGGTGGTCGTTTGGGTGGAGCTGAAATCGCTCGCACAGAATGGTATCGTGAGGGCCGTGTTCCGTTACATACGCTTAGAGCAGATGTAGATTATGGTACCGCTACTGCCCAAACTACGTATGGGTCGTGTGGTGTCAAGGTTTGGATCTTTAAAGGTGAGGTTTTGGCCCATGACCCCATGGCGCTAGATAAGAAATTAATGGAACAGCAGCCAGGTCGTTAAATACGGACTTCTCATGGATTTTATGAAAGGTAAAAGAAAATGCTAGCGCCCAAGAGAACAAAGTTTCGTAAAGCGCACAAGGGCCGGATCCACGGAAATGCGAAGGGCGGAACAAGTCTAAATTTTGGGGCGTTCGGCCTCAAGGCTCAATCGCCGGGTCGAGTAACTGCACGGCAAATTGAAGCTTCACGACGAGCTATCACCCGCCACATGAAACGTGCAGGACGTGTTTGGATTAGGATATTTCCCGATGTACCAGTTTCACAAAAACCAGCTGAAGTACGTCAAGGCAAAGGTAAGGGTGCACCAGAATACTGGGCATGTAGAGTTAAACCGGGCAGGGTTATGTTTGAAGTTGATGGTGTTAATGAGGCGACCGCGCGTGTAGCTTTGGCGCTTGCAGCTGCTAAATTGCCAATTCGCACACGGGTTGTGAAGCGGCTCGGAGCTGAATAGGGGGAACAAATATGAAGGCAGCAGATCTTCGGGTCCAAACAGAGGATCAATTAAAGGAGCAGTTGGTTTTGCTTAAAAAGGAGGCGTTAAATTTACGGTTTCAGCAGGCCAGCGGGCAATTAGAGGGGACTGCTCGTGTTCGAGAAGTTAAGCGTGATATTGCGCGTATTAGAACCGTGTTGACAAATAACCAGCACGCAAAGAAACAGGGATAAAACATGCCAAAACGTGTTATGCAAGGGATAGTAACTTCTGACAAAGCAAACTGCACTGTCTCGGTGAAAGTTGAACGACGCGTCAAGCATCCGATTTATGGAAAGTTTATACGGCAGTCAAAAAAATATGCGGCTCATGATCCGGAAAACAGGTTTAAGGTTGGTGACACGGTTCGTATTCGTGAGTGTAGGCCGGTGTCTAAATCAAAACGTTGGGAGGTTTTGGCCGATGGCGAGTAAGCTAAGGCTTTTATTAAAGATATGATACAGGTTCAGACAAAACTTGAAGTGGCTGATAATTCTGGCGCACGCAGCGTTCAATGCATCCGTGTGCTGGGTGGAAGCAGAAGACGTTCAGCTTCAGTAGGTGACGTGATTGTCGTTTCGGTTAAGGAGGCGATTCCACGCGGGCGAGTAAAAAAGGGCGATATTCACAGAGCGGTAGTGGTCAGGACGGCGAAAGAAATACAGAGAGTTGATGGTTCGGCAATTAGGTTTGATAGAAATGCAGCAGTATTGATAAATAATGCCGGGGAACCCATCGGAACTCGAATTTTTGGTCCAGTGACACGTGAACTTCGCAACAAAGCATTTATGAAAATTATCTCTCTTGCACCAGAAGTGCTGTAACGGGATTGGTAGAATTATGACTAAAAAGATGGTGAAGAAATTTCGTAAAGGTGATGATGTAGTTGTGATTAGCGGTCGTGATAAAGGTAAGACTGGTACTATTTTGAAAGTCTTGCCTAATGATGGAAGAATTATTGTACAAGGCGTAAATATAGTAAAACGTCACACTCGGCCGTCCCAAACCAATCCCGGAGGTATTGTGGAAAAAGAAGCTACAATTCATTGTTCAAATATTGCCCATGCAGATCCTGAGGATGGAAAGCCAACTCGTATTGGATTTAAAAAACTTGAAGATAATCGAAAGGTTCGCTTTGCAAGGCGATCCGGAGAAATGATTGATTGAGAATGAAAAATGCCTCGCTTGTTTGATCTATATAAAGAAACACTTCGCAATTCTCTGCGACAAGAATTTGGCTATGCGAACCAAATGCAGGTTCCAGAGCTTAAAAAAATTGTTATAAATATGGGGGTAGGTGAAGCAGTCAACGACTCAAAAAAAATTAACTCGGCTCAGAATGAGTTGGCACTTATTTCTGGACAAAAGCCACTAATAGTTTCTGCAAAGAAGTCAGTGGCGACGTTCAAATTACGAGAAGGTATGCCGATTGGTTGCAAAGTTACGCTTCGTCGTTCACGAATGTATGAGTTTTTGGATCGTTTGATAAACATAGCTCTTCCTCAAGTAAGAGATTTTCGTGGGCTATCAAGCCGTAGTTTTGATGGTCGTGGTAATTTTGCTATGGGTTTAAGGGAGCAGATTGTTTTTCCCGAAATCGATTATGATCAAGTTGATGAGATGCGGGGTATGGATATAGTTTTTGTAACTTCCGCGAACACTGACAAGGAAGCTAAGGCCTTGCTGAAGGGCTTTAACATGCCGATTAACTGACTTTAAAGGGTCTTGGAGGACTCAAATGGCGAAAAAAAGCGCAGTTGAAACAAACCGAAAAAGAATAAGAATGGCACAACAATTTTTGAGCCGTAGAAAAGAGCTTAAGCTCATCGCAAAAGATAAATCTCTTCCTGCAGAAGAACGGTTTGCCGCACGATTAAAACTTGCAGAGCTGCCGCGTAATTCTTCACCGGTGCGAGTTAGGAACCGGTGCGAAGTTTCTGGTAGGCCGCGTGCTTACTATAGGAAGTTTCGTTTGTCGCGCATAGCTCTGCGTGAAATGGCGTCGCAAGGCCTTATTCCTGGTATGACGAAATCGAGTTGGTGAGGAGTAGTCTAAAATGACAATGACAGATCCCATAAGTGATTTGATTACTCGTATTCGAAATGGTCAAAGAACGTCCAAGTCCGTTGTGGAAAGTCCTAACTCTAGATTACGTGTGAATGTTTTAGATGCTTTGCAGCGAGAGGGTTACATCCGAGGTTATTCAGTTGAAAATATCGAAGGTAAGAATGATCAATCTACGGTGCGAATAGAATTAAAATATCACGAAGGTGCGCCAGTCATCCGTGAAATACATCGTGTATCAAGACCAGGTCGCCGCGTATATTCTAAGATAAAAGAGTTAACACCAGTATATAATGGTCTAGGTATATCAATCCTATCAACCCCTAGAGGTATACTGTCAGATGGTGAAGCGCGCGCTCAAAATGTAGGCGGCGAAGTTCTTTGTACGGTTTTTTAGGAGCATCTTATGTCCAGAATTGGTCAAAATCCTGTCTCAGTGCCCGACGGTGTGGATGTAAACATTACCGGTCAAATTATTAGTGCAAAAGGTAAACTAGGAGAATTAAGCCTCACTCTAGTGGATGAAATATCAATTGATCAAGATGGTAACAAGTTAACTTTGAGCCCCAAGGATAATTCAAAGCGTGCTCGAACTATGTGGGGTACATCGCGCAGTCTGGTGCAGAATATTGTTACTGGTGTAAGCGAGGGTTTTACTATAAATATGGAAATAGTTGGTGTGGGCTATAGAGCCGCATTGCAGGGTAAAAATCTAGTTCTTCAACTTGGCTACAGCCATGAAATACAATTTCCAATACCGGGAGATATAACAATTACATGTGAGCGTCCCACTGCAATTGCTATCAGTGGTGCAGATAAGCAGAAAGTTGGTCATGTGGCATCTCAAATACGTGGATTAAGGCCACCAGAGCCGTATAAGGGTAAAGGTGTTCGATATTCTGATGAGTTTGTTCTGCGCAAGGAAGGTAAGAAAAAGTAGTTTATCATGCTAAAAACAAATAAATTGCGTGAAAGGCGTCGGATACGACAGCGGACGCGGATAAAACGAGTAGCCGGAAAAACACCGCGGTTATCGGTGTTTCGTTCAAATAAATACATTTATGCTCAGGTTGTGGATGATGCCGCTGGAAACACACTCGCGGCAGCCTCGTCTGCAGATGATGTTCTTCAAGGCAAAATGAAATCAACTGGTGGTGTCGATGCAGCAGTTGCGGTTGGTGAACTTCTAGCTGAAAAGGCGCAAAAAAAGGGTGTGAGCGAAGTTTATTTTGACCGCGGTAGTTATTTATTTCATGGGCGTGTGAAGGCACTCGCAGATTCCGCTCGAAAAGCTGGTTTAAAGTTTTAAGGAGATAATTGTATGGCAAGGGGATCGGAAGGTGGAAATCAGAGAGATCGTCGCAATCGCGATAATCGCGGCGAAGGCGATGACTTAATTGATAAACTTGTCCATATAAATCGGGTTGCAAAGGTGGTTAAGGGCGGCAAACGTTTTGGGTTTGCTGCTCTGGTTGTGGTTGGTGACACGAAGGGGCGGGTTGGCTATGGTTCGGGGAAGGCGAGAGAGGTTCCGGAAGCGATACGAAAAGCCACCGATCAGGCAAAATCTAATATGGTCCGCATTCCACTGCGGGAGGGACGCACATTACATCATGATGTAAAAGGTCGCTTTGGAGCAGGAAAGGTGATTTGTCGCGCAGCCCCTCCGGGCACGGGCATCATTGCAGGCGGACCGATGCGGGCCGTGTTTGAGTCGTTAGGGGTTCAGGATGTTGTAGCAAAATCCAACGGTACGCAAAATCCATATAATATGGTTAAGGCTACTATGGATGCTTTGCAGAGGTTGCAGTCGCCACGGTCTGTAGCAATTCGTCGAGGTAAAAAAGTTTCTGAGATTTTACCTTCAAGGCTCGGAGCGAAAGGCACACCCAAAAATACGGAGGTGGTTAATGGCTGAAGGGAAAATACGGGTAACGCAAGTTCGAAGCCCAATTGGGCGTAAAGTTGATCAAAGAAGAACGTTAATTGGACTTGGCTTAAATAAGCTTTTCCGTTCAAAAACACTTGAAGATACGCCTTCGGTACGAGGCATGATTAATAAGGTGGATCACTTGGTTAAAGTTGAAGAAAACATTTAAACGTTCCTTTCCAGTTGAAATATGTACTGGCTTAGAGAGAAAACTATGAAGTTGAATGAAATTACAGAGAATAAAGGCTCAAGGAAGGCAAGAAAACGGGTTGGTCGAGGTCCTTCGTCCGGATTAGGAAAAACTTCGGGCAAAGGCCAGAAGGGACAAAAATCACGCTCGGGTGTTTCATTGGCGGGATTTGAAGGTGGACAGATGCCACTCTATCGCCGTTTACCAAAAAGAGGATTTAATAATATTTTTCGTAAAAAATATCGCGAAATAAATCTGGGTCGAGTACAAGCAGCGATTGACTCGGGGAAAATAGACCCGGTTAAGGTGGTTGATATAATTGCAATGAAAAGTGCTGGTTTGATCAAGACTTCACGTGATGGGGTGAGATTGCTAGGTAAAGGTAATCTCACATCTAAAATTTCAATTGAGGTGGCAGGAGCATCGCAGGCGGCAATCCAAGCCGTTGAACGTTTGGGTGGCGCGGTAATAATTGCGACTGCTGCTAAATTTAAGATACAAAATAACTCTTCGGTTAAGTAATGGCTTAGGGGTATACCGTTCATGGCTTCAGCGGCTGAACAATTAGCAGCTCATATAAATTTTGGGCAGATCGGGAAAGCAACCGAACTTAAGAAACGGCTGTGGTTTACGCTTGGCGCGCTTATTGTTTACAGATTTGGGACCTATATACCACTGCCCGGAATTGATCCATCGATTTTAGCTGATATTTTTAAAAGTCAAGCCGGCGGATTGTTGGCTGTTTTTGATATGTTTGCGGGGGGTGCTTTTAGTCGGATGACAATATTCGCACTCGGAATTATGCCCTACATATCTTCGGCAATTATTATGCAGTTGATGACAGCAGTCTCACCTTATTTTGCTCAGCTGAAAAAAGAGGGGGCATCGGGACAACGTAAGATTACACAATATACCCGTTATGGGACAGTGTTTCTAGCTGCTTTGCAGGGATATGGCATTTCAGTAGGTTTAGAGGGAACAGCAGGATCCCAAGGCTCGGCAGTAATTGATCCGGGATTATTTTTTCGGTTTACTACGGTGATTACATTGGTAGGTGGAACAATGTTCCTTATGTGGCTCGGAGAACAAATAACATCACGAGGTGTCGGAAATGGAATTTCTTTAATTATTTTTGCAGGTATTGTTGCAAATTTGCCTTCTGCGTTGGTTGGAACTCTCGAATTAGGCCGAACTGGTTCATTATCGGCCGCATTCATAATTTTTCTCATTGTAATGGCCGTTGGAGTAATTGCGCTAATTGTGTTTGTGGAACGGGCTCAGCGCAGGTTAATTGTTCAGTATCCAAAACGCCAAGTTGGCAACCGCATGTTTGGAGGAGAAAATTCACATTTACCACTTAAATTGAATACCGCCGGGGTAATACCTCCTATCTTCGCCAGCTCACTTTTGCTTTTACCGATAACAATTGCAGGTTTTTCTGCAGGCCAGGGACCTGAATGGCTTAACATTGCTGTAGCTTATCTCGGCCGTGGACAGCCGTTTTATTTGGTCACTTATTCATTACTTATTGCTTTCTTTGCTTTCTTTTACACCTCTGTTGTATTTAATCCAACCGAGACGGCTGACAACCTCAAACAAAATGGTGGATTCATACCTGGGATTCGGCCAGGGCAGAACACCGCAAGGCATCTTGATTATGTACTTTCTCGCATCACTGTTTTTGGGGCTACTTATCTTGTCGCCATTAGCATTTTACCAGAAATATTAATTTCCAAATACTCTGTTCCTTTTTATTTTGGCGGCACCAGTTTGTTAATAGTTGTTATGGTCACAATGGACACAGTTGCGCAGGTGCAGTCTCACCTTCTGGCTCATCAGTACGAGGGGCTAATCAAAAAAACAAGAATCAGGGGGCGCAGGGGATGAGAATTGTTTTGTTAGGTCCTCCGGGCGCGGGAAAAGGCACACAGTCCGTTGTTTTGGAGGAAAAATTAGGAATAATTCAACTTTCAACTGGGGACATGCTGCGTTCTGCTGTGGCATCGGCAAGTAGTATCGGTAAACAAATTAAATCGTTAATGGAGTCAGGCTCATTGGTTTCGGATGAGGTAATTGTTGAAATGATTTCCGAGAGAATATCTAAAAGCGATTGCTCAAATGGTTTTATACTGGATGGTTGTCCTAGAACGCTAGCACAGGCAAAGGCATTGGATATTATGCTGGCGAAGGAAAATATGGCGCTTGATTATGTAATAGAAATGTCCGTGGATGCAGAAAAAATGGTGCAGCGTATCGTTGGGAGGTTTAATTGCCAATCCTGCGGTGCAGGATATCATGATGAATTTAAAACACCACAAACTGCAGGGACGTGCGATCATTGTGATAAACCTGACTTTCAACGCAGATCAGATGACAATCCAGAAACGATAAGAAAAAGGCTGAAAGCTTATGACGATCAAACAGCACCACTTTTGCCTTTTTACCGTGATAAGAGCCTCCTGCATACGATAAATGCGATGGCACCAATTGATCGAGTAACCTCTGATTTAGAGGCTATTTTTTGTTAGGTTGACTAGAAAATGAAACTCTTTATATTCTGCGCCTTTCAGGTGCTAAAGATTCTAAACGAATATCCCTTTATTAACAGTGAACAGAAGAGGAGCTCGCCATGGCGCGTATAGCAGGCGTTAATCTTCCAAATAAGCCAACATGGATCGCTCTAACTTACATCCACGGTATTGGAAGGACTACGGCAAGAAAAATTTGTGAGTCATCCGATGTAGATATGACAGTTCGAATAGATAATCTTGGTGATGCTGAACTTGGACGTATTCGTGATCTCATTGATAGCGATTATCATATCGAGGGAGAGCTTCGTCGAGAGACCGCTATGAATATTAAGCGTCTGATGGATCTTGGTTGTTATCGCGGACTAAGACACCGGCGTGGAATGCCTGTTCGCGGGCAGCGGACTCATACAAATGCACGCACTCGAAAAGGGCGAACACGTCCGGTCACAGGAAAGCGATAAACACGAGTTAAGGAATAGATTAATGGCAAAATCAGCTACTGCATCACGTGTTAGACGCCGTGAACGAAAAAATATAACTGCCGGCGTTGCTCACGTTAATGCGACTTTTAACAATACTATGATTACCATAGCGGATGCGCAGGGTAATACAATAGCTTGGTCCTCAGCTGGTCAAGCCGGTTTTAAGGGGTCAAGGAAGTCAACCCCCTATGCGGCGCAAATAGCTGCGGAAGATGCTGGCAAAAAAGCTATGGAACATGGAATGAAAACACTTGATGTGTTGGTCAAAGGACCGGGGTCAGGGCGCGAATCAGCGTTGCGGGCACTCGGCGCAGTTGGGTTCGCTATAACATCCATTAAGGATGTTACTCCGATACCCCATAATGGTTGCAGGCCGCGAAAGAGGCGTAGGGTTTAGAACTTTTTTACCGGCTAGTTAAGCTGGGATTATTGAACTGATGGCCGGACATTCCGGTTGGTGAATAAAGAGGGCACTATTGTGATTCAAAAGAACTGGCAAGAACTAATTAAGCCGAACAAGCTCGAGGTAACACCAGGTATGGACGTATCCCGTTCAGCCTCGATTGTTGTTGAGCCATTAGAGCGTGGCTTCGCAAATACACTGGGCAATGCGTTGAGAAGAGTGCTGCTATCCTCTCTTCAGGGAGCAGCAGTCACTGCTGTGCAAATTGATGGGGTGCTGCATGAATTTTCCTCTATACCGGGAGTTCGGGAAGACGTTACCGATATTGTTCTGAACCTTAAGGCACTCGCTCTAAGTTATACCGGTCTTGAGGCGCGCAGAATCAGTTTGTCTGCTAGTGGGCCATGTGAAGTAACTGCTGGTATGATTGACGCAGGTCATGATGTAGAGATAGTTGATCCGGATCTGGTAATTTGTACTCTTGATGACGGTACAAAAATCAATGTAGAGATGACAGTTACCACTGGGAAGGGCTATGTTCCGGCATCTGCTATGCGTGTTGAGGAGGCGCCAATTGGTTTGATCCCGATTGATGCCATCTACAGCCCTGTAAGACGAGTTGCTTTCAAATCCGATAATACACGGGTCGGGCAAGTAACGGACTATGATAAACTGATTTTAGACGTTGAAACCGACGGTACAATGTCGCCTGAAGATGCTGTAGCACTCTCCGCTCGTATTCTTCAGGACCAATTGCAGACTTTTATTAATTTTGAAGAACCTGAAGTTGCAGTAGAAGCGCCAGAGGAAGCAGAACCAGAATTCAATCGAAACTTATTAAGGAAAGTCGACGAACTCGAACTTTCTGTGCGCTCAGCAAATTGCTTGAAAAATGATAATATCATTTACATTGGTGATCTCGTTCAAAAATCGGAACAAGAGATGCTTCGCACTCCAAACTTTGGCAGAAAGTCACTTAATGAAATAAAAGAGGTTCTGACCAACATGGGTTTATATTTGGGGATGGAAGTTTTAGATTGGCCACCAGAAAATATTGAAGATATGGCAAAAAAGTTAGAGGAACCATTTTAAAATTTGGAAATAAAAAAAATTGGTCGTATGTTTGAAAAACAGGAGTAAATGTTATGAGACACCGTAAAAGCGGTAGAAAGCTCAATCGGACCAGTTCGCATCGTAAGGCAATGTTCCGAAACATGGCGGTAGCGTTAATAAAGCATGAACAAATTCAAACAACACTTCCTAAAGCTAAGGAGCTGCGCGCATTCGTTGATGGTTTAGTGACACTGGCAAAAAGAGGGACACTGCACTCCAGGCGACAGGCTTTAGCCAAACTGAATAACGATAATAAAATAACATCAAAGTTATTTGATGTACTTGCGGAACGTTATTCTGACCGGTCGGGTGGTTACACCAGAGTCATAAAGGCTGGATTTCGTTATGGAGATAATGCACCTCTTGCAGTTATTGAATTAGTCGAACGTGATGAGGATGCAAAGGGTAAGGACTCGGGGCCGACCATGGACATTCTGACAGATGAAGAGGAAACTGCTGCGGCGTAGGAAAGTTAATAGACGTGCGTGCAGGGGTGGCTTTTTAGCCACCCTTAATCTTTTACGTGTTTAATAAGTGTCAAGAATTTAAGTTGCATGTAGATATTAATGAAAACACCCTTTTCGCTTATATTTATTTTCATTTTACTTTTGGTGATTCCGGATGAACTAAAAGCATTGGACACTGAAAAGATAAAATTGCCAGGAAATAGAGCAGAAATTTTATTATCATTTGCTCCACTAGTAAAAAAAGCATCCCCCGCAGTAGTAAATATTTATACCAAGCGTGTCATAAAATCACGTAAATCTCCTTTTTTTAATGATCCATTTTTTCAGCAATTTTTTGGTGATGATTTGCTGAGATTTGATGGGCCAAGAAATAGAATTCAAAGTTCTCTTGGTTCAGGTGTTATAGTCAGTGGAGACGGCATTGTTGTAACAAATAATCATGTTATTCGCGGGGCGGATCAGATTATTGTTGTTCTTTCAAATCGTCGTGAATTTTCTGCTAAAGTAATTTTAGCAGATGAAAGAACTGACCTAGCAGTTCTTCGTGTAAATACAAGCGGTGAAAGGTTGCCATCTTTGAAATTGCGTGATTCGGACAATCTTAAGGTTGGTGATTTGGTTCTCGCAATCGGAAATCCCTTTGGTGTTGGTCAAACAGTTACTAGTGGTATCGTGTCTGCGGTTGCACGGGCGGCTGCAGGTGTCTCCGACTTTAGTTTTTTTATACAAACAGATGCAGCAATTAACCCTGGTAATAGTGGGGGTGCACTCCTCGGGATGGATGGCCGTCTAGTAGGTATAAATACTGCTATCTATAGTAGAAGTGGTGGGTCACAGGGAATTGGGTTTGCAATTCCTGCCAATATGGTGGAACGCATTATTGAGAGCGCATTAGTTGGAGGGCGTATAGTGTCGCCTTGGCTAGGAGCATCGGGTCAAGACGTTACATCACGTTTGGCAGAAAATCTTGGTCTCAAAAGGCCAGTTGGTGTTCTCATCACAAAATTATATTCTGGTGGTCCGGCTGACAGAGCCGGAGTTATTATCGGTGACATTATAGTTAAGATTAATGGGTTGGATGTTGATACGCCCGCTGCGCTACGCTACAGAATGGCAACATTACGAGTTGGAAAGACGGTTGTTTTGGAAATCATTCGTAACGGTGTAGAAAAAGAATTAAAATTATCACTAGTAAAACCTCCCGAGGAGCCACCGAGAGATACTACCCGGCTTATTGGAAAACATCCTTTAAATGGTGCTGTTATAGCTAATATTTCGCCTGCGTTAGCCGAAGAATTATCAATTTATCCATTAGAGCAAGGGGTAATTGTTCTAAAAGTCTTCCAACAAAGTTCAGCAATTCGTTTAGGGCTCAGACCAGGCGACTATATTACTAAAATTAATGCTAGAAGAGTCTCTAGTGTAGAGGAAGTTCGTGCAGTTTTAGCAATACCACAGCAGCGCTGGTCTCTTTCGGTAAACCGTGGAGGCAAAGTACTTTCAGTTACTGTTAGGTGAGGTAAAATGAAAAAGTCTTACACCTCATAAAAAGATACTTAATAATTTCTTTCAGTTCTGTTTGTATAAATCAATTAGAGGAAAATATGTCGGAGGTAAAAATAATTGAGGTCAACCCCGATGAATTGGGTATTCGCATTGATCGTTGGTTTAGACGAAATTTCGTTGGATTAACTCAAGGAAAAATTGAGAAATTGATAAGAACCGGACAAATTCGTATAGATGGAAAGAGAGTAAAGTCATCCACCAGATTGAATGCTGGACAATTTATCCGGGTTCCACCATTGCTAGTTGGTTCAGAAAAAATCGATAAACCTGTTAAAAGTAATCAGAAGTTTTTAGACCGTGATTATATCCGATCTAAGGTCATATACAAAGATAATGATATAATTGCCATTAATAAGCCGGCTGGGATTGCGGTGCAGGGAGGAACAAAAATTAACCGTCATATTGATGCGATGCTAGATGAATTAGTTTATGATTCACAATTTCGCCCAAAACTAGTACACCGACTAGACAAAGATACTAGTGGTGTTTTGCTTCTTGCAAGAAATTCTTTTTCGGCTGCGTTATTAGCAAAATCATTTCGTAAACGCGAAGTCGAAAAAACCTACTGGGCAATTGTTGTTGGAGTCCCAAAATGTCGAAAAGGGGTTATTGATATTGCCCTTCAGAAAAAAAGCATGGTTGCAAAGGAGAGGATGATTTTGGGGGAAGGTCTTAGTGCTATTACCCGTTTTACTGTTTTAGAAAGTGCAGGATTAAGTGCTTCTTGGTTGGCTCTTTACCCAGAAACTGGTCGCACGCATCAGTTAAGGGCTCATTGTAGGGCAATAGGAACACCGATTATGGGGGACAAAAAATATGGAAGGATGGATAATATAACAGGTAGCATTCCTAATGTTGGAAAGTTGCATCTGCATGCGAGGGAATTAACAACAAATCATCCAAGGGGTGGAAAAATTACTATTGAGGCTGCACCTCCACAATTTATGTCAGAAACAATCAAATATTTAGGGTTTAAGTAAGCAAGTTTTTAGAGAAGAGCAACCATCTACACTAGCATGAGGGATTTGTCCTATTTTCTATAAAAAGTCATATAGTAGTAATCAAAGCTTATGAGTCCACAAAGAAAGATTATGTTAGCGGCCTTTGATTTGGATGGTACATTATTGAACAGTGCCGACTCTATTGTTTTTGGAGTAACAGAGTGCTGGAAAGTTTGTGGATTTCCTGTTCCTAAAGCGCAAGATATCAAAAAGATTATCGGATTGCCGTGGGAAGAAAGCGTAAAAAATTTATTACCTGATGCTGGTAAAAAAGAGTTCAACCTAATTAAGAAGTATTATGAAGAAGTTGCACAGGGCAAAAGACAGCGCCCAAAACAGGACCAAGATCTTTTTCCTGGAGTTTATGAGATGCTAAAAGAAGTGAGGGAAGCGGGTTATATATTAACAATTATTACTAGTCGTTCGGGCGTTCGTCTTAGGGAATTACTTGCAAAACATGGAATCGAGGAGCTATTTTCAGCTTTGAAAACCACTGATGACGGCCCGGGAAAACCAAACCCATTTCTAATGCGCCAAACGCTAAATGAATTTAATGTGTTAAAAAATAATGCGGTGATGATAGGTGACACCACATTCGACATAGCGATGTCAAAAAATGCGGGTACCTTTGGTGTAGGTGTATCGTGGGGTGTACATAACACGAGTGACCTTATGACCGCGGGTGCGCATGAAGTTGTTCATACTGTAGATGAAATCGTCCCTACGTTGCGGAAACTCATCCCAATTTAAATGATCCCTATATGGAAATATAATCCACTTGTATTTGGCCTTGGCACACGAATGAAATGCGCAAATGATATAATTTTTGGGAATGCTTATTTGAAAGATGTCGGTGTTTAAACAGGTTAAAGTTTTAAAAAGCAGGCGTGGTTTTCGAATTGAGTTGGATGGAAGTTTTCTTCAAACACCGGAGAAACAGGTGCTGGAAGTACCGTATCCAGAACTAGCGAATGCCATCTCATTGGAATGGAAAAATCGAGATAAAAATATTGGTTTACAAGCCACACCTCTAACAAAATTAGCAAATACTGCTGTTGACTGTGTTCCTAGTAAAAGAGAGAAAATCATAAAAGAACTGGTTGGATATGGTAATACAGATCTATTATGCTACAGGGTAGAAAAACCGCATGATTTAAAGGTCTTACAGGAAAAATTATGGCAGGCACCTTTGGAGTACTTTTCATCCAAAACTAATGTAAATTTGAGAGTAACCCATAACGTTGTCCCTTTGCAGCAAAATCCCGAATGCCTATCGAAATTGGCCTCCATTGTTACTGGATTTGATAATTTTCAGTTGGCGGGATTACTTTCTTTAACCTGCCTCTCTGGATCCATAGTATTGGGTGTTTCAATGTTGTATGGCTGGATGGATGTATGTGAAGCGTGGCGTTTAATTTTTTTGGATGAATTTCACCAAGAACGAATTTGGGGTGCCGACGGTGAAGCATTGGTGCGAAGGAAACAGATAAAAACAGATCTGTGCAACTCCCATCGTTTTATTTCTCTCGTTGTTTAGAATTCTATCAAGATTTTTTTATTAAACTGATTTTATAGTCGTGTTGCCGCCCGATTGCAGAAATATTNTTANAAAATNAAATATAATTGGACTGAAGAAATTCAGCTTGTTTGTTCTAGATTGAAAGGTCATGGTTGAATTTAATGTTCCGACATCCTCAATCTAAAAATACAGACAATAAACATCTTATTTTTATTTTCTATTCCCTTTGGGAAGAATTAGTTTCGGGCAGGAGTTTACATTCGAAGGTCTCTTCAAAATTTTCTTTTAAAATATTTACAACTTCCTCCATTTGAGTATGTACACCGAGATCTGCTAACGAAGTTACGCCATGTTCTTTTATGCCGCAGGGCACTATTCCATCAAAATGCTCTAAGATCGGGTCAACATTGAGGGAAACACCGTGAAATGTTATCCAATTTCGAATTCTCACCCCGATTGCAGCTATTTTTTTTTCAATTGGATCTCCATTAGTTGATACTCCCGTAACAACCCATATTCCAACGCGACCTGGGCGACGTTCTCCAACTACACCAAACACTCTCAAGGTGTTAATAATCCATTTCTCTAAATTATGAATATAGGCACGTACGTCTTTTTTTTGGTTCTTAAGGTTTAGTATTACATATCCTACTACTTGCCCTGGGCCGTGGTATGTAAACCTACCTCCACGGCCAGTTTTGTATACTGGAAATCGATTAGGTGCTAATAAGTCTTTTTCATTGGCACTCGTCCCTGCAGTGTAAATTTCAGGATGTTGTAAAAACCAAACTGTTTCGGCTTTGACGCCAGAAGCAACGGAGTTGACAATTGTATCCATCTTTTCCAATGCACTTTTATATTTGATTAAATCATTGGAATTATCAATTAAAATCAATGATGGTCTGGGTTTGATTAGGTCGTCACTTGCAGATCTCATAGCAATTTGGTATCTCCCGCTTATTAAAGGTATATTATTAGGTACTATATAATAAAATTGCGGTCGTGGCGGAACTGGTAGACGCGCAGCGTTGAGGTCGCTGTGGGAGAAATCCCGTGGAAGTTCGAGTCTTCTCGACCGCACCACTTTCTAGGGCGTGTATATAGATGCGCGGTCCCTTTAAATACGTAAGTAAAAATAAAATCTGGGAATATTGCCGTGTAAGGCGATGCCCGCGCAAATAGAAGACAATATCGGCGTTAAAGCGATAAAGCAGATGTTAGTAATAAATTTGTTCAACTTATGTCCCTTTTACTCA
Source organism: Rhodospirillaceae bacterium (assembly GCA_002709075.1). GTDB lineage: Bacteria > Pseudomonadota > Alphaproteobacteria > MPNO01 > UBA2964. The sequence goes on from PAPV01000011.1 coordinate 35,683, forward strand.
AGAGAAAGGATAGCCTAAAAGTTTTATCTCTGGCAGAAATGCTAACAAAGTCGCATTAATCCAATCCTTTAACCGCGATTTTTGTTTGGGTATTTACTGGTGTTTTTTGGAGGCATTGGAAAAGATAGTTATGCTATCAGATTTGAGTCAAATGTTATCTCTAAAGGTGGAAATACCGGAACTTAGACAATAAAAATTGCGCTGAGCGCGTTAGCCACAGGAAAACTTTCACATGCGAACGTATTTCTGTCATCGCAACGGTAATGTTAGGTGCTTGTTATATTGATCTCTCGTTTGGTCTAGTTGCTAGAATTCTGGGCAAGGTAGTGGTAAACAATCGATTGGTTGAGGCGGTTACAGGTTTGGCTATGTTTGTTTCTCTGGCATTAGCCGATTTTTGGGAACGCTTATACAATTTTTTTTGCAGGATAAGGGAGGAGATCCCGGTGCCATTTGAGGTGTGACAGCTACTACGGTCACTGGCATTACAGTTTTTTTGATATTTCTCGGGTTAGCCGCAATGGTCTGTTTGTGAAAGTTTCAATAAGAATTTCAGACATGATAGCCTTTGTTGTTGGTGTTTTGGGCGTGTTTTTATTTTTTACCCCGGATCCAAACGGAATCCCAGTGGGAACAATGCAGACAGCTGGAGTTGTAGTGATAACTATAGGTCTATTAGCAACCGCTGCATTGCCAGAATATATGACGGTGTTGATCTTCTTTTTCTTATGTTCTGTTATCTCTATTGCGCCACCTAAAGTAATATTTTCTGGCTTTCTCTCTAGTGCAGTTTGGTTGGTTCTTGGGGGGATGATTCTCGGTGTAGGTATTGAGTCGACAGGTTTGGGTGCGCGGTTGGCTAGCTATATCGAGAGAGCATTTGCAAAATCTTATTTTAAATTAATAGCCGGTACAGTTTTAATAATGTGTCTTTTGGCAATACTAATGCCATCTTCGGTCGGAAGAGTGACTATTATGTTGCCCATAATAATTGCTTTGGCTGACCGTTTGGGATTTGGAAAACATAGTAATGGGCGCTTTGGGCTCGTACTTGCCGTTGGCGTTGGTGCTCTAACACCCTCTTTCTCTATTCTTCCAGCGTCAGTTCCTAACGTTGTAATGGCCGGTGCTGCTGAAACAATATACGGTTTAAATATAAGTTATACTGAGTACTTTGCATTACATTTTCCAGTAATCGGACTTGTTACAATGTTGGCTTTACCAGTATTTATCACTATTCTTTTTCCTGCCAAGATTAAGAAGTTTGCTGCAAAAGAAGAAACCGCCAGACTTAAAGGAGAGGAGGTGCGTCTAATTTTAATTCTTCTTTTTGCCCTTGGATTGTGGGCAACCGACGGTGTACACGGTATTTCACCCGCGTGGATAGCACTGGGGGCAGCAATTATTTGTTCGTTTCCAGGCATTGGCATCATGCCCGAAAAGCCATTGCTTTCTCAAATAAATTTCGGACCTATTTTAGTGCTTGCAGGGGTAATTGGTATCGGAGGAGTAGTAACGGAAACAGGTTTAGGTTCAGTGATTGGAAGCAATTTAATAATGTTGATGGGAATTAGAAATGGAACAGATATAGGCACCTTTGCATCAGTAGTTGCACTTGGCTGGTCATTGGAATTCTTAACTACCCTGCCGGGGCAGCCAGCAATAATGTCATCCTTTGGTGATACTTTATCAAAAGCTACGGGTTGGCCACTAAATGCAGTATTAATGGCACAAGTGCCCGCATGGGGAATGCTTGTGTTTCCGTATCAAGCTCCACCTCTTATTGCGACCAGGGCTATTTCGGGATTGGCGATACGGGAATTTATTCGTCTTTTATTGCCTATGGCCATTTTTGGATGGCTAGTTATGGTACCTTTGCAATGGGTTTGGTGGAAATTTATAGGGTACCTACCTAATGTTTAAGATATTAAATAATAAATGTAAGTTACCAAATACTAGAATGATTTCTATATGATAGGTATTAGGGCTATGTAAATATAAAACTAAGTAGGAATTTTGTTTAAATCATTCCTCTAATTAAATCAGTTCTTCAGAAAAAATATTTGGGTTAGAGTTTTGTAAATTTTAAGTTAATACTGAATTTGTATACAATAAGTTTCTTCACAAAATGATGCTTGCGACTCAGATCTTAGGTTTCAGATTAAGGAAAAATCATGACCGTTCATTTGGTTAAAATGGCAGTTGGAGTTAGTAGTGTAGAGCACTTACAAAATATGCAGGAGAAGTGCCTGGCCGATAATAATGGTATTCTGCGTCATTTTACCCGCAATCAACCAAAACGATTCCATGAATTATTAGACGGTGGTTCAATCTTTTGGATAATAAAAGGATACATTCGGGTAAAACAACGTATATGTGGTTTTGATGAAATTTTTGACCGAAATAAAAAAAGACGTTGCATTATTAGTTTAGACCCCAAATTAGTGAGAGTTGAAATGCTAGCTCATAAACCCATCCAAGGTTGGCGCTACATGGAGGATAATTTTGCTCCAGCTGCTATAAACTCGGAATATGCCGCTTGCATCGATGGATTTCCTGACACAATGGTTAATGAACTTAAATCTTTGGGGTTGCTTTAATCGTTTTTTAAACTTTTAAAAGTGATTGCATCTTAATGTCAGTGTTTGCTAATTGAGTAGCTTGGACTTTTTTTTCTGCTTGCATAAGTCTTTTACCGAAACGTAAGTCACGCGTACTATTTATTGAGATTGCCCCAACAATTAATTTATTTTTAAGATAAAATTCCACGAATTCATTTTCCGATTTATTGCCACGTATTACAGTTTCATCCCATTCTGTAGGAAGACCTATCATTTGGATGTTTGCATCAAACTGGTCTGACCAAAACCATGGGATCTCGTTATAAGCCTCTCCCTTATCCAACATTGCTTTGCCAGCGTTTATTCCTTGATTCATAGCGTTTTCCCAACTCTCTAGTCTTATACGACGCCCCAAAGTTTGATTTGGATGATTTGCTACATCACCTGCCGCGAATATATTGGGATCAGAAGTGCGAGAGAGGTCGTCTACTACAATACCATTATCTACCTCTAAACCCGAGTCAGCTGCCAATTCAACATTTGGGGTAACTCCAATACCTACAACCGCAATCGAGCAACTGATTTCCGTTCCATCCGATAAAACAGCCTTTTGTAAAAATTTATCGCCTTCTAGGCGCTCAACACCCATATTTAATCGGACATCAACTCCTTTGTTAAGATGGAATGACAACATCCAATTACTAATATTTGGTGTCACGGCACGCCCGCAGAGCCGTTGCGAAGCTTCCACAACTATTGGTTTACAACCTAGAAGGTCTAGTGTCGCGGCACACTCCAATCCAATCCAGCCACCACCAATAATAATGGCAGTATCTTTCTTCTCAGCGCTTTTTCGAATTGCAAGCGTGTCATCCATATTACGAAGATAATGAACTCCCAAAAGATCAGCACCAGGAATAGAAATACACCGAACACGGGCTCCAGTTGTAAGAGCTAATTTATCATAATTGAGTACATCGCCGTTGGCACAGATAATTGATTGTGTGTCGCGTTTTATTTCTATCACCCTAGTATTTAACAAAACATCAATGTCGTCATCCTTGTAAGATTCAGGTTGCCAGAAAAAAGTACTCTCTAAATCAGTTTTTCCAAGTAATGCATCTTTGGAAAGTGGTGGGCGTTCGTACGGAAGGTAGGGTTCCTCGCCAATAAGTAAAATCTTTCCATCAAAACCTTCTTTTCGGAGCGTTTTTGCAACCCACCCCCCAGCTTGACTAGCTCCAACAATAATAAAAGTGTGACTTTTACTCAAAGATCTTCTCCAGATTTATGTCAATCAGCTTTTGGGACACCAACTAAGATTTGATCCCCATCAATTTTTACCGGGAATTTACGCAAATCTATCGTTGCGGGTGCAGTTAGAGCTTTACCAGTTTTAATGTCAAAGCATGCTGCGTGAAGAGGGCATTCAATATTCCCGTTTTCAATGTACCCATCTGACATAAGTGCGTATGCGTGCGTGCAAATGTCATCAAGTGCGTATAGCTCACCATCCATTTTGTAGATTCCTATGTCCAACCTGCCTACTGACACACCAACAACTTCATCATCCTCAAGCTCACTAGTCTTTGCCACCGGATGGTATTCGTAATCTGATTCACTCATATAAAAATCCGCTTCAGAAGTTTCAAAATTATTTTTTTACGCCAACATAAATTGAATCGCCGTCAACTTTGACAGGGTAGGTTTTTAAATCAGTTTCAGCGGGCGGGTTTACCGCCTTTCCGGTCTTGATTTCAAAACACGCGGCATGTAATGGACATTCAATCAGGTCTCCTTCAACGAACCCATCTGCCAATCCAATGTCCTCATGTGTACAAATAGCATGAGTTGCGAAGAATTCTCCCTCGACATTATAGATGCATATTTCTTCACCTCCGGCTTTGATTTCCATTACCTCTTCTTCTTCGAGGTCAGCAACTTTGCCGACGGCATGGAATTCAATCTCGTTCATTATCTGTCCTGTTATTTTTAACCAATAGGCTCTTTATTAATTAATATTGATAAATAAATGTTATATGTATCCCAGGTACAATAAAACAACTGCGTATCAAGGCATAAAACTCAGAAGACTCAGTTAATCGCTTACTTTAAAACCTGCAAACCCTAGATCCTGAACTGAATTTCTTACAGTTACACCTGGTTTGAGAGATTCTGCCGCGGTTGCCCCACCCGCCATTATTATCCATCCAGCTTGCAGAGGCTCTCCGGCTGCCGCTGCAATACGTGCGGCTGCCGTCAGTGACCGAATTGGGTGTCCTAATATTGCAGCAGAGGAGCCAATCTGCACTGGTCGCCCATTAAAATCTAAAATCATTCCAAGGTTGCTTAGATCGGTCTCAGCTAAAGCCCAGCTACCAACAATAAAGCCACTGGAAGAACTGTTGTCCGCTACAACATCGGCCAGAGAAAACTTAAAATTTTTATATCTTGAGTCAATTATTTCAATGGCTGGAGCCACTGCATCAACTGCTGCCAATGCCTCTGCTGCCGTGCAAGGATGATTTATTGTGCGCCCTAACAAAAATGCTATTTCTGGTTCTGCCCGTGGATGAACGTAATCACTTAAATTGATTTCATCGCCGTCCTCGATAAGCATATTATCGGAAAGACGACCCCAAATCATATCATCTATCCCCATCTGCAACATTTTCGCGCGGCTGGTAAAGCCCATTTTAATACCAACTTGTGTTTCACCCCGTGCCATGCGCCTAGAAAAAGCAGCGGATTGGATGGCATAACCCTGTTCAACACTGATTTTATGTTTTGCAGAAATTTGCGGTATCGCTTTCGCATTGCGCGCGGCATCATCAACAACTTTTGCTATTTTAGCTATATCAATCATGTTAGTCAGGTCCCATTCGCTGTACCGCGTATCTTGCTAAGGTCAAGTGCAACATCAACAATCATATCCTCTTGTCCCCCTACCATTTTTCGATTACCCAGTTCTACTAAAATATCACGTGTGTCGATGCCATATAGCTTTGCAGCATTTTCTGCGTGGCGTAAAAAGCTTGAATATACACCCGCGTAGCCAATTGAAAGTGTTTCGCGATCGACTCTCACTGGGCGATCTTGAAGAGGGCGAACTAAATCATCAGCAGCGTCCATTAATCCAAAAACATTACATCCATGCGGCAGACCCATTTTATCTGCCACTGCAACAAACACCTCAAGCGGTGCATTGCCGGCACCAGCTCCCATGCCTGAAAGGGATCCATCAATCCTTGTTGCTCCCTGTTCTATCGCTAATATATTAAAGGCTATGCCAAGTCCTAAATTATTATGGGCATGCATACCGGTCTGAGTTTTGTTATCTAGTACGTCATTCATTGCCTTAAAGCGATCAACAACGCCGTCCATTAGCAATGCGCCTGCTGAGTCTGTAACGTAAATACAGTGTGCACCGTAAGACTCCATCAGTTTGGCTTGCTGTGCAAAGGGCTCAGGTTCATTCATATGAGCTAACATTAGTAAGCAAGCAACATCCATGCCAGCCTCTCTTGCCCATTCGATATGTTGTTTGGAAATATCCGCTTCGGTGCAATGAGTGGCTATTCGTACAGATCGAGCGCCGGCATCGTACGCTGCTTTCAGGTCATCAATTGTTCCGATTCCGGGAAGCAAAAGCACTGTGAGTTTCGCATTTTTCACAACCTCTGCTGCAGCAGCAACCCATTCCAAATCAGTATGACTACCGAACCCGTAATTAAAAGATGAGCCACACAAGCCATCCCCATGAGTTACTTCGATAGCATTTACACCGGCTGAGTCAAGCGCACTTGCAATGTTTCTCACTTGATCAAGTGTATAACCATGACGAATAGCATGCATTCCATCTCTGAGAGTAGTGTCTTGTATATACAGGTTGTTTTCGCGGCTATTTTTCATTTCTAAGCAGCTTTTCTTAATTCCGTTAATCGCTCGGCAGTTTTGAGTGCAGAGGAAGTCATTATGTCGAGATTTCCAGCATATTTCGGCAGGTAATGAGCTGCGCCTTCAACCTCAAGAAAAATTGAGGTTTTAACACCAGAATAATCGCCAGCACCAGGAATATGAATGGGTGTATTATCACCGATACGTTCGAATTGCACTTGTTGCTTCAACCTGTAACCTGGCACGTATTCTTGCACTTTTTTAACCTGTTCTTCGATAGATTTTCTTATTTTTTCTATTTCTGTGTCTTCGCTTAAGACATACACTGTATTACGCATCATCACTGGAGGTTCGGCAGGATTCAGCACTATGATCGCTTTACCTAAATTGGCACCCCCGACAGCTTCTATTCCTTTTGAGGTGGTCTCAGTAAATTCATCAATGTTTGCGCGGGTTCCGGGCCCGGCTGACCTTGAAGCTATAGATGCAACTATCTCCGCATAATGGACTGGAACAACTTTTTTGACTGCATCAACCATCGGAATGGTTGCCTGACCTCCGCACGTAACCATATTGATGTTCGGCGCATCTATTAGTTGGTCCAAATTTACTACCGGAACAACATATGGGCCAATCGCTGCAGGCGTCATATCTATTATCGTTTTGCCATTTTTACGTGCCACTTTGTCGTGATAAGCATGAGCGTTAGCTGAAGTTGCATCAAAAATGATCTCAATGTCGTCAAATTCTCTCATTTTTGCTAAACCATCAATACCATCGGCAGTTGTAGCAACACCCATTGATTTTGCTCGACCCAATCCATCAGAATTAGGATCGATTCCTACCAGTGCACTAATCTCCAGCACATCTGACGTGCGAAGTATTTTTATCATTAAATCTGTACCAATATTACCAGATCCTATGATTGCGACTTTATTTTTCATTTTTCTAAGTCCCGTCCCCAAAGTAGGCTTGCACAGTTCCGATATTAGAGATACGCACTTCAATCACGTCCCCCTTAGAGAGCGGAGCCATTGGACCAAGTGCTCCACTCATAATTACATCTCCTGCGAGAAGAGGCATATCAACTTCCACCATTTTGCGGGCCAGCCATAGAGCTGCATTTAATGGATTCCCTAAACACGCTGCTCCCGCTCCTACGGCAACTTGTTGACCTTTGTTTTCCATAACCATGCCGCACATTCGTAAGTCAATATCACTTAAATGCACCGGTTTTGTACCAAGGACATAGAGACCTGAAGAAGCATTGTCAGCGATTGTATCTGTAATAGTTATGTCCCAATTAGCGATACGGCTACCTACTATTTCAATAGCCGGCAGCACGTAAGCAACAGAATCTAGCAAATCGACTAGAGTAAGTTGCTCGTGGAGAAGATCATTATCCAGTACCATCGCCACTTCCCCCTCTGCTCGAGGTTGCATCACTAACGAAGCGTCAATCTCATCACCGTCACAAAATTCCATGTCAGCGAAGAGCATACCGAAATCAGGTTGATCTACACCAAGCTGTTTCTGAACGGTTTTCGCAGTAAGTCCTACTTTTCGGCCAACTGGCCGGCGTCCCTCGCTTATCCATGTTTCAGTATTGAGTGTTTGTATTTTGTATGCTGCCTCTAAATCATCCTTTTTTATCAGATCACGGATAGGTTTGCATGGGCGTGCAGAATTTACTGCATTTCGAATGCGGCGTGCTGCCGTTTTAATGGGATCAGATTTTTTCACCATTAATTTTCTCTCATTAAATTTTTTTTTATTATAACGCCGTGAAGTAGTTGAGACCAGTGTAATTTCATTAGCATAGACACAACCTCACTTGGTAAACCATGAAGTCAAAATATTATCTAATTTAAAGAACATTCTCTGACCTTTAGAGTACTCAACCAACTTTACATCATGCAAGTGTGAACCCTTTATATTGAAACGCTCTCAATCAATAACTTAACCGTTGGCTTGCGGAAAAGATCGTTAATTTTGAGTTTCTAAGGAATTTAAACATTCGATATTTCTCACCCTAATGAAGCAAGGTCGCATCAGATCCAATATAGGTAAGCCTGCAGCCAAATAACTTCTCTCTAAATCTTGAGAATCGGAAAGAATTGAGGATGAAAAAATATTGAGAAACTGTCATTGCAAACTGGTCAAAATGTATAATCTTTTCTTACCAATGGGCATCGATTATATTTGATCTTGTTTTTCAAGTTTGGTTATCACATTGCTCTTGCAGACAAAAATAACTTTTAATAAAGGTCGTTTACAATGAAATTAGTTCGCTATGGAAATAAAGATGCGGAGAGCCCTGGTCTGATTGATTCTTTAGGAAAATTAAGAGATCTTTCAGGAGAGGTTGAGGATATAACACCTGAGGTTTTGGCACCAGAAAAGTTATCCAAACTTCGTTTGTTAGATCATAATAGCCTGCCTCAAATCACTGAGGAGACACGGCTTGGTATCCCATTAAAGGGTATCCCAAAAATTGTTGCTGTAGGACAAAATTATTTAGGTCATATTGCTGAGATGGGTTACGAACCACCAAGAGAGCCAGTTATTTTTAACAAAGCGGTTAGTTCCCTTCTTGGACCATTTGATCCTATGATCAAGCCTCTGACATCAATAAAAATGGATTATGAAGTTGAATTGGCAGCGATATTTTCAAAACCGGCGCTTAATGTATCAACTCCTAATGCCCTCTCCTACGTGGCTGGTTATGCCGTGATGAACGACGGATCAGAGCGCTATTATCAAAAAGAGAGGGCCGGCGGTACAACCAAAGGAAAAAGTTGTGATACATTTGGTCCCCTTGGTCCCTGGTTGGTAACTTCTGATGAGATTGTTAATCCACAACAATTAAGAATTTGGACAAAGATTAACGGGGAATTAAGACAGGACAGTAATACCTCTGAGATGGTCTTTTCAATAGCTCAGTTAATTTCGTATGTAAGCGAATTTATGTCATTTCAGCCGGGGGATGTTCTCACTACAGGTTCGCCACATGGTGTCGGTGGAGGTTTTGATCCCCCAAAATGGTTGCAACCGGGTGACATTATTGAAATGGGTATTGATGGATTGGGTCAACAACGACACGAAGTATTGGCTTATTCCTCTCAGTAATCATGAAATTTAATGGGAAATCAAATTTTCACTGTTGGAGCATCAAAAATAGTCAATGGCTAATTGAGAATTCTGTCTTAAATCTTTTGTAAGTACATCTTTTATTGTAATCCGGCCTGAGCAAAGAAATAAGGTTAAGTATCACAAGCAAAGTCTATGTTGTAAATTCCGATAAAAGTAAACTTTAGTTTAATACATTCAATCAATATTCCTGAGTAAAGGAATTTTCTTTATCAACAAAAATTATTAGTCTCTTAAACCTCAGTTTATTTTGTATCTTTGTAACTCATTAGGACTTTTTTCTGTGATTTATTTAAATGGAGTTATCGTTGGGTGAATTTTATTATAAGTTTGTAATTTATTTTTGTAATTTGCCTTAATGTTTTGGAGTTTAGAATGAGTAAAAGAGAAGGGCCTTTATCTGGACTTTTGGTTTTGGATCTCACCCGAATATTAGCCGGTCCTTTTTGCACCCAAATTCTCGGTGACCTAGGTGCACAAGTTATCAAAATTGAACGTCCGGGCTTGGGAGATGACACGCGACGTTTTGCGCCACCCTTTTTGAAAAATAGTAATGGTGAGGAAACAAAAGAGTCTGCGTATTTCATTGGGACAAATCGAAACAAACGATCAGTGGTTATTGACATCGCAAAGCCCGATGGACAAGCGCTGATTCGGAAAATTGCAGAAAAATCCGACGTTTTGGTGGAAAATTTTAAGCTTGGGAATTTGTCACGGTACGGGCTTGGCTATGATGATCTGAAGCTTCTTAATCCAGGATTAGTGTATTGTTCTATTACTGGATTTGGACAGACAGGGCCGTATGCGGAGCGGCCTGGATATGATCCTTTGATACAAGCTATGGGCGGGTTTATGTCTGTTACTGGAGAGCCGGATGGTGAACCCATGAAGGCGGGTGTTCCAATTGCAGATATAATGGCGGGTATGTACGCTAGTGTTGGAATAAATGCCGCGTTGAGAAGTCGAGAAATTGACGGTAAAGGTCAATACATTGATATAGGCATGCTGGACACTCAAATTGCCTGGTTATCAATACAGGCAATGAATTATCTGTTGAGCGGAAAAGAACCTACAAGACTTGGAAATGCCCACCCAAATATCGTTCCATATCAAGTTTTTAAAACATCTGACGGCCATATAATGGTGACAATAGGCAATGATGAACAATTTTATCGTTTTTGTAATTTCGCTAATTGTCCAGAACTCTCTGCGGATGCACGTTTTTCTACAAATGGTGGTCGTGTGACAAATCGTGATATTTTAATACCTTTACTTGAGCAAATATTCCTTCGAAAAGAAACCACTGAGTGGCTCAATGAACTTGATGCTCTTTCTATTGGTTGTGGTCCTATTAATGATGTTGAGCAAGTTTTTGCAGACCCACATGTTCGTGAGCGCCGCATGGTTGTGAATATGCCCCATGAAGCGTTAGCGGGTGGAGAAATTCCAGTTGTTGCAAGTCCAATACGACTCTCCGAAACGCCTGTAAGTTACCGGCATGCCCCTCCCGTGCTAGGTGCAGATACCGAACAAGTTTTAAAGGAGTTGCTTGGCCTTGATAAAGCGGTTCTTAAACGACTGGCAAAGAAAAATGTTATTTAGTGGTTTCTCGCGGCTTCAGCTTGGTATCGTTTGGGTTGCTATCAATTTTTTTTGAGTTTTGGCTCAGAAACTTTAAGCAGTCATGCGAAAATAAAAACCCTAATGAAAATTTGTTGTTTATCTGAGAGCAGATAAGACCTGAATGACTATTAATAGCTTTTTTAACTAGGGGGGCGGCGTTTGTTTAGAGAAACCACTCGTTCTTGTTTCCAGCCTGTTGCCTGAAGACTCCATGAAAAATCATGCGATCTTCAAACCAATGCCTTAACCCATAAATAAAAAATATGTATAATGTTTAAATACAATGCTTTTATTTGTTTTCTGAAAGCCAAATCCACAACTCTTTTTCAACTCGTCTTTCTTCCTCTGGCTTAAAAGCAGCTGCGACGTAGCGGTCAGGTCGGACAAGTAAAGTCCACCCATAATATTTCCGAAAGCTCGGTAACAATTCTGTGGACTCCAGAAAGATACATTCTTTGTTAGTTGCTTTAGCGGTTTCGTGCTCAAACAATATGGTTAAATTAACAGTTTCTAAAATTGTCCAGATTTTTCGTTTTAGCTGCTTTGTGTCTGATGCATTGGTGTCTCCAATCTTCAGAAGTGCAAAACGGTATCCAATTACGTCATCAAGCTTTTTCTTTTTCCCATCTAATGTTCTCACTGTCGGTTGCGGCAGCATTCGTCCAATCAGTGTTGTCTTTGCAGAACGTCCATCTGGGCAGAGAAAGCCTTCATGGAAACGGGGTATTGGTTTGAACTTCATTCCAAGGAAATACTCGCGTAACTTTGGTATCAGGTTGATTATATGAAAAAAAATAACTTGGCTGTAGGTATGTAACCAGTTGCGTGGCACCATCGCCCAACCAATCTGAATAGCCATTTGGATAAGCGACCAAGCGTGTTCCCGCCGTTCGCTCTCATAAGTTTTCATAATTTGCGGTGTAAATTGGGATCTCACTACGGTAGCAACTTTCCATGAAAAGTTTGCAGCATCACGTTGACCACTGTTCATTCCCTGACCGGCGTAGGGCGGTGTTAGATGGGCAGAATCTCCGAGTAGGAAAATCCTACTTTCTTGCCATTTGTCAGCAACACGTGCGTGAAATGTATATATTATTTTGCGTATTATTTCCACTTTATTGTTGCTAATATAGGGTTTGAGAAGCTCAGAGATATTTTCTTCTTCCAGCAACCTTCTACCATCTTCATTTTTGTGCACAAGAAATTCCCACCGTCTAGTTTTATTTGGCCCTGGCAGAGTAATTGCTGGCCTTCGGTGGTCACAATACGCTATGGAGTCCGACTCATCGTCAAAATCATTTATTGTATCGATCACCAACCAACGTTCTTCAAAGCTGGACCCTCTCATTTTTGCCCCAATGGCACGCCTAATAAAAGATTTTCCTCCGTCACAGGCAGCAAGGAATGTTCCTTTTAGTTTCGTTTCGACGCCTTCATTGTTCTTAATTGTTATTGTGATACCGTTCTCATCTTGCTCAAAACCAATAAAAGTATTGTTAAACAAAGTTTTTACATGAGGAAAGCGTTTTAAACCTTGATATAAAATCGCTTCAAGTTCCGGTTGGTGAAAGGCAGATCGACGTGGATGCCCAAACTCTAGTGTGGTTGGTTTTATTCTCGCGAATTCTCTCTTATTTGGAGAATAGTAGCGGGCTCCATAACCAGGAATAGTGTGTGGAATGAGATTTTCTACAAGACCAATTGTTTGTAAAATCCGCATTGCCTCATCATCTATCGACACAGCACGGGGTTCCTTTCCTATCCCAGAATTGCGCTCAATTAAGATAGTTCTAACACCTTGAACGCCCAAACAATTAGCTGTCGTAAGTCCGGTAGGCCCGGCGCCAACAACGATTACATCAGCATCAGGGTTTGCCAATTTATTTTCTCCACCTAAGCCCTAAAATGCATTTAGTTTAAGTTGCAAGAGCTTTTTGTAGTTTGGAGCGGGTGAAGAGAATCGAACCCTCGTCTTAAGCTTGGGAAGCTTCTGCTCTACCATTGAGCTACACCCGCAAGTTATTGATATATGAAAACTCTTTATTTTGTGTATCGTCTTTTTGATAAAAATGTACAAATTTTGTAAAAAAATATATCTATATCCTCTCTTTTTTAGCAAAATACTGCTTTTTAAACTGCTCTGCTAAAAATTTTAAACGCCGCCATCATCATAGATATACTACGGTTTTAAGTTTAAAAAAATACTAGACTCTCTCATCATGTTGCTAGAGATTTCTAATTTGCGTTAAGATTTTGTCTATCAACAGCGATCATCAATGAACGCCGGGATAATTATTATTTCTAGACGACTATTCTCATCAATTATAGTGCGGATCCTGTTGCAATTTTTTTGAGCTTCTGATGGCCGTTGCTGGGCCGCAGCTACTGACGCCAACCAGCATTTAATTACGGACTCTATTCGATTGGCTCGGTTGCTTCTTCACATAAGCCAAGTTTGCTAACAATGACCACACCGATGCAGATGATTAAAACAAGGTATTGCCAGGGACCAGTATCGCCTAAAATTCGCCCCGAACGAGAGCAGTAGGAGGTGGTTAGCATTCTCTTACAAAAAATATCGACAATTTGGCCGTAGACCAATTACGGAGACAGGTGATCCTACGAAAATTATCAAAGCACATCGTAAACTCTTATCCGCAAAATCCATCGTGTAATAAGCTTTTACTGCATAATGCTAACCAAAAAACAGAGCAGGCAACAATTTTTTCCGGTAGCTTTCCAATTTGTCATTGATGCTGATTGTTTTTGACCCTAGCAAAAGGTTGCCTTATTTAGATCAAATTTTATGAAAACTTATTTACACGGGAATGCGGCTATGTGAGCGTCAATTATTACTGTAGCAGCCTCAGAATTTTTTATTTTGGGGTTTTTATCAATGTAATCCAGAACGATTTTTCTGCGGTGGGTCCAAGTAATTTTATTTGTTTCACACCAAAGACGTTTTATTCCATTAGAAGCAATTCTATCATTGATTTCCAAACCAGCAGCACCGAAACCTCCAAGAAAATAAAGGCAGGAGATTTTGTTTATCATTTCACCAGTGCAATCATCTCTCAACTGCTGACCGGAAGCAGAATAGGCTCCTTTTGTTGTTATAATAAGCAAAAATATCAACAATAGTGTTCTTGTCATATCTTCATTTCCGTATTGGTTTGAATTTTACAGAAATTTTTCTCTTTTAGTTATTTGTACATTTGTAATACGAATTTATCTTGATTTTTAATAATAGGTTAATCTTCCCTTCATTATCAAACTTAAATAAAGTACATGACATGAGTACCATTCAAATAAATGGAGTTGTTGCCACTGGAGAGGGGCAAGCAACTTCTTTTACCCAATTAAAGTGGGTCTCTGATGCATTTTTTAGACATCTTGATATAAGATGTCATCCCGGGACCGTGAATATAAAGGTGAATTCTTCCAAAGATCTCTCACTGTGGAATATTGTGAAAGAGTGGCCCGGTATTGTTTTGCCTCCACCAAAATCGGATTGGTGTGCATCCAGAGCATGGTACGCACGAATTAATTGTAAAGTTTTTGGTGCCGTTATTCTGCCAGAGGTCGAATCTTATCCTAAAAATAAAATTGAACTAATTTCTGCGGTGTCCGTCCGAGGGGTTTTAAACCTCAAAGATAATGATGCAGTCTCATTAGAGGTCACCGACTCAACTGAGAGTTTGTCATGAGTATTACAATGGAAAGGGCCCACGCAGAATTGTGGCGTTATCCACTAAAAGGTTCTACAGGCGGGTCTGGTATTACTTCCGTAGACTTGATTGTCTGTAATTTAGAGAGCAATGATGGACACACCGGTATCGGTTTTTCCTATGTTCTTGGCGGTGGTGGAGAACATGTAGTTCAGCTCGCCAACTCGATGTTAGATAGGTTCGTTTTAGGACAGAAATTAATGCCGCCCAATGCTTTATGGCGTGTGTTAATGCAGTCGCTCAATCGTTTGGGTCGAGGTAGCGGTTATCTGGCAATCGCTGCACTAGATGTTGCGATGTGGGATCTACATGCAAAATGCCAAGGACTCCCCTTGGGAGTTTCAATGGGGGGTACACTTCGAGAGGTGCCGGTATATGGCAGTGGAGGTTTTGGACCAAACCAGGATCCTGCAGAGGCCGTAGATCAGGCATTAAAATATGCAAACGCGGGGGCTACCGCTGTTAAGTTGCGTTTCACCGGTAATGCATCTGATTTTAAGCGTTTAGATGCAGTCGCTAACGCGATACCCGACGACGTAGGAATTATGGCAGACCTTAATGAAAAATGTGATCTTGCTTCTGCATTATGGTTATCTAACGCATGTGCTGAGTACAATTTGATTTGGTTAGAGGAACCATTACCTGCGAAGGATATTCATGGTTATATAAGTCTAGCTTCAAAAACCCGAGTGCCTATTGCAACGGGAGAGCATCATCAAGGTGCAAATGAGCTTCTCCCTTTTTTTGAGGGTCACTGTTGTGCAATTGCCCAACCTGATCTTGCAATGATGGGAGGTCTAACAGAAATACTACGTGTTGTGATCTTAGCAGAACATTTTGGCATTTCAATCGCACCACATTTTCTTCCATCCTTATTCATACATTTAGCGGCAGTTTCACCTGCTATAACCTGGGTGGAGGATTTTCCATTGTTAGAACCATTGTTTAACAAGCCTGCCGTAATGCTTGAAAATGGTATGATGATGCCATCAGAGGTTCCAGGACATGGTTTAAGTTGGGCGAGTGGTGCACGTGAGGAGTTTAAAGTGAGACAATAATTATTAAGACAATTGATTTTTTAGTCCCCATTATTTTAATTCTAACAATACGACTATATATTAAATATATCACCTTCCCGGTGGTTCAGGATATGAAACTATTTAGGTGGTATGCTGCATGTGTCGATTGAATTTTATAGCACCAAATTAGTTTTATCATGTTCTTTTTATGGGTACTGGAAACGCTGATTTTTAGTGGTGAGGTAAAGTTCCTGTATCAGTGTCCTGTTTTTTTAAACTCCCGCTTTTTACGAACACCAGAATAAAGTTCGAGTCAACCGAGCTATTTTTATTGTTGCGACTGTTGGCTACTTAAGCTTTTTAAAATACCTTTCTCAGTAAATGGTTTTCTAAAAAGAATAGTATATTGGTTTCTGATCAGTGATGCTTTATAAAATGTTAGGTAATATATTTTTATTTTGAGATTTGTATGCTTCCTAAGCAGTCGATAAAAAATAGAATTTGGCAAAGTTTTATTAACTTCACGGCGCCTCGGGATTTTTTTGTTCGCCGAAATGGCGTGGTGCGTCATTGCAGGCTTCCACGATATCTCCAAGTGTTTTCCCTTGTAGTTTTGGTTGTTGGAGTGGGCTGGATTGTAAATGTGACGGTCGTATACTACGGCTTTGATATCATTCTTGAAAAGAAAAACGATCGTCTTGCTCAATACCGAGCAGAAAATTCCGACCTATCTCTTCGTGTCGACTCAATGCGTGATAATATGAATGATGTTGCTGGGGTATTGAAACAAAGTCATCACAACTTGGTGGGTTTACTAGAACAAAACGATTCACTTCGTTCTGAAATCAAGATTTTGAATAAGAAATTAAGAACATCTGAGTCACGACGTGCGCAGCAAATAAGGCGATACAGCCTGCTTAATCAAAACTTAAATGATTTAAAAAGGAACCTCTCTAGCAGTAAGGATAAGGGGAATATGCTAGCATCAAAGCTAGATGTTACGCGAGCCGATTTAGTGAAGGTACGATCAGAACGTGATGCGCTAACTGAGTCTGAAAAGATAGCTAAACAAACAATCCAATCTTTGAACGATCGTGTACTGCGATTAAAAAAGGAACAAAGAGAGGCTATGGACCGGGTAGCTTATAAAACCGTTTATGACATAAAGAGGATTGAGAAAATTATCAAGCTTGCCGGTCTTAAACCTCTGCATTTGTTGAAAAAAGTCGCGCCTGAAAAATATGCGGCAGGCGGACCGTTTGTGGCTTCTCTCGGTAAATCTGTAGATGGTATCGATCAAGGGCCAACGGCTATTGATCGCCATGTAGCTCATTGGTCAGCCCTCCGTAGAGTTATGGCTCAATTACCTTTGGTAGCGCCTTTAGATCATTTCAAGGTTACCAGTAAGTTTGGCAGACGCAGAGACCCATTAAATAATAAGTGGGCTATGCATCAAGGGCTTGACCTTGGGGCAAGGAGCAGGACACGGGTCTATGCACCAGCACCAGGTAAAGTTATATTCACTGGTCGAAAAGGGTATTATGGAAAATTCATTGAGATAGACCATGGAATGGGGTTAAGAACTAGATATGGTCATCTTAGACGTATCTATGTTAGACGTGGTCAAAGAGTAGAGTATAGAAAAAGAATAGGGCAAGTGGGTTCCTCCGGTCGTAGTACTGGGCCCCATTTGCATTATGAAATCATATTAAACGGGAAGCGGATAGATCCGCAAAAATTTCTGAAGGCAGGTAAGAATGTTTTCAAAGGCTAATGCTAAAGCTGACAAAGTGCTTGCAAAGAAAAATGACTTAAAAAGAAAGAAAACGGCGCCGACAATTATCTCAGCAGACGTTAAGGTTGGAGGCGATCTTGCTAGTGATGGAGAAGTTCAAATGGATGGTACTGTACACGGCGATGTGAGTTGCAATAAGTTAAGTCTTGGTAAAACAGCAGCTGTCATTGGTTCAGTCAACGCAGATGAACTTCTTGTTCGCGGCAAGGTTAATGGAGAAATTAGAGCCCGAATTGTTGTGTTTAAGGAAACGGCGAGGGTTCAGGGTGATGTTTTTCATGAAACTCTTTGTATTGAACCTGGAGCTCAGCTTGAGGGACATTGTAGAAGACTTAATCCAGAAGATGGGAATAGTGGTGATAGTGTTGGTATTAATCTCGTAGTGGATGATGGTAGTGTAAAGCCGCTTAAGACGAAGTAGATAAAAAACTTTGTGATTTAACTTTTTATTGCATCTTGAAAAGTTTGTTTGTCTACATTGCCGCCTGAACAAACGATAACTGCAACATTTGATGATGGAATAACACCTGAGGTAAGCGCTGCTAAGGCCGCCGCCCCGCTCGGTTCTAACATAATTTGCTCGGTTTCCCAAGCAATCTTCATGGCTTCTCTTACAGCATTGTCTGAAACAGTCAGTCCTCTTTCTATGAACTTTTGCATAATCGGGAATGTTATCTCACCTGACGTTGGGTTTAAAAGTGCATCACAAATGGAATATTCTTTATCTGTCGAATTAGTACACTTACGCCCAGACACTAAAGAACGAGAAATATCATTAAAATTTTCAGGTTCTACACAGAAAATTCTGCAGTCGGGAAATTGATCTTTGATAGCAATGGCACATCCTGACGCCAAGCCCCCACCGCTTGCAGGAACAGCTAAAACATCCGGTTGTAGATGCTTTGATGTTAATTCTTCTGAAATTTCCAAGCCTATTGTTCCCTGACCTGCTATAATCATTGGATCGTCAAAAGGCGGTATTATTGTCATGCCACGTTTTTTGGAAATAGTTCTCGCAATGTCCTCACGTGACTCAGAACTGCGATCATAGGTAATTATCTCAGCACCAAAACTTTTTGTGGCCAATAATTTAATTTTTGGCGCGTCATTCGGCATTACAATCACTGCGTCAATATTCATTAAGTTTGCAACGCAAGCCACTGCCTGGCCATGGTTGCCAGACGAATATGCAGTTACGCCGGCTTTTTTCTCGTTTTTATTTAAACTGTTAATTTTGTTGTATGCCCCACGAAACTTGAATGATCTTGTTTTTTGATTTATTTCCGACTTGATGAAGACTTGCGCAAAATCTGGATACACTGATCGAGTTTTGATAAGAGGTGTTGTATTGGCAATTCCACTTAAAAGTTTCTTCGCCTCTTTTATCTCAGCAATAGTTGGTGGTAGCACGGTTTTACGTTATGTCTAGGTGTTGATGCAGTGTGGACAAATTTGTTATTTCAATTTTTGGTCTTGCCGGTAAATTGTCAAAGTTTAACCTGCTTCGGTTGATTCAAACAGCATGAAAACTGAAAATTTCTGCCCCTGAAATATCCCAGCAATTCGCTGAAACATAAAATACATTAGTCGACCCTAAATTAAATCAATCCCATATTATTTGGTACCCTTTCGAGTAAGGTTTGTAAACTCCAGTTGATTCCACCGAGAAAACCATGTCGAATCATACTAGGATTTGTGCAGAGTTTAATGAAGCACGCAGCGTATTTAAATCAGCATTTGAAAGAACAGAGGTTTTACATTCAGATTTTGTTACTTTGGTTTGCGTCTCTCTAACATCTGGATAAGGACATAGATTGTGAAAAATCTTGACTAAGTGCTTTTTTGTAGCCTGTCACTTAAATCAAACTCCTTATTGCAATAGTTGAGGGCTCTCTCCGATTCTTGTAGAAAATTCATATAGCGGCCCATTAGACCATATAATTTCATATAGCGGCCCATTAGACCATATAATAACGAGTACTCTAATTGCTTTTGCCTCCATAATCTAAAAAAACCGGGGTTAGCCATGTTTGAACTCACTGACGAAAAAAGTCCAGCAAGGTATCGTAAACATCAAAAACAAACGCGGAGCTTGAATGATGAGATGCTATTTCTGGTTTAAGCAACAATTTATTCAACCCAAAAATTTGTATGAAATCATGTATAATTTTGTATTTATAAATGTAAATTTTACCAATACTATGATACTTTATTAGGGAGTGTATACATTAATAACTGTTTACTGATTTATCATGTGGTAGTGATCCATGGAAACAAAATAAATAATTCGCACAAATAAAAATTTTTGGTTACGGTTTTTTTATTAAAATTAGCTATTCTAGGTTAATTTAAACAAAGATATTTACTATTACGGTCATTATAAA
>PAPV01000012.1 GCA_002709075.1 Rhodospirillaceae bacterium
CAACGCCCCTTTGGGACTCAAATGGGGACTGAGATACGAACTCTTAGGAGGATGACATGCTGTCAACAACTCATCTTAAAAAACTACCCCCGGGGCGCTTTTTTAAGCGGTATTACCGAATGGTCAATTTTATATGATTAAATTAAATACCTAAAATCTAGACACAGGATTTCTACCTGTATTACTCTTAACAGCATGGCCTGTGTTTTTATAGAAACTAAAATGTGATTGATCGTCTTTATATGAAAAACCTGACCGCAACACTCTGCCTGACCCTTGCCGTGCTTCTTGGAAGTATAGGAGTAAGTACGAATGCCGAACCAATAAAGGGATATTGCCTTTCAGGGACGAAACATTCGGATTTGCCGATAGCGGATAAATGCTCTGCTTCCTATGAAAAAGGTGACTACGAACTCGCTCTTTGGGAGTTCCAATTTTATGCCAAACAGGGATTTGCCCCTGCCCAGTCCAATCTGGGTTTGATGTACTACAACGGAAAAGGTGTTTCACAGAACTATAAGACTGCGGTGAAGTGGTACAGACGTGCGGCCGAACAGGGGTATGCCATTGCCCAGACCAATCTGGGTTATATGTATGATCGGGCGATAGGCGTTCCAAAGAATTATAAGACTGCGTTGAAGTGGTACAGACGTGGTGTTAAACAGGGAAATGCTAGCGGCCAGCACAATCTGGGTGTGATGTACCAATATGGGAAAGGCGTTCCAAAGAATTATAAGACTGCGGTGAAGTGGTTCAGACTTGCTGCTGAACAGGGAGACTCCCCTGCTTAGAACAGTCTGGGTGTGATGTACGTAAAAGGACTAGGTGTTCCACAGGATTATAAGACTGCGTTGAAGTGGTACAGACTTGCTGCCAAACAATCTAATTTTTATGCCCTGCAAAATCTCAAATACCTAAATGAGAAGATTGCTGCTCAGAAATCCACTCCCGAAAAGTTATCTACGACCTCTGCTGACACGGTTTGGACGGTTTGCGCTCGTGCGACGATGTCTGATGGATCTGGCTGGGAGCCTTCTTATTCAAAATTCAGAAAGTTTGTAGAAGAAGCCCGACGTCGAGGTTTGACGTTGGCGCGCTGTAACGAGATTACGGGTCGTGGTTCTTCTGGTGGCACACGTGTGGCGTTGAGACCCTCGAGTTCGGGTTCTTCGTCTTCCTCTGGTGTATCGCTTGAGATGATGAAGGAGCTTAAGCGTTTACGTCGTGAGACTGCGCGTCTTAAAAAGGTGGAGGAGGAGAAGAACGATCGTTTACGCCAACGAATTGCAGAGTTGGAGAAGAAGGAGAAGGCTCGATTATTGGCATTAGAGGCGGACCGTCGTCGTGAGAAGGAGCGTTCTTCTCAGAAGGTTTCTGCTTCGGTTATTGAGAGTGCCTCTGGATTTTTTGTATCGCGTTTTGGTCATGTGATTACGAATGAACATGTTGTGAAGAGCTGCCGCAAGGTAACAGTTGGGAACAGTCCCCGGACACAAGTAGTGGCGAAGGTTATTGAGATGGATGGTCGCAATGACCTTGCTCTTCTTAAGGTAGCGTCTCTCAAGACGGCTTCGGTTGAGACGAAGTCATTGATTCAGAAACTGAGTATTAGGACTGTGCCTTTGGCTTCTGGGGGTCTTCTTCGTTCTGATGAGGTTGCTCTTGGTGAGGATGTTCTTGTTGCGGGGTATCCTTATGGTGATCTTTCTCTTGTTGGGGAAGGGATTAAGGTAACGAAGGGTATTATAAGTGCCAAGCGAGGATTGGGGGGTGATGTGGGTCAGTTATAGATTGATGCTGCGGTACAGCCGGGTAACTCTGGGGGGCCTATTTATGACTCGCGAGGGAACATAATAGGTGTTGTTGTTGCGCAGTTGAACAAGTTGAAGTTTGCGGAGCAGTCTGGTTCGATGCCTGAAAATGTGAACTTTGGGATTAAGGCCTCAGCGGTACGTCAGTTCCTGACTACCTCTGGGCTCCCTACCAAATGGTCAACCCGCTCTAAACCTATGTCTACCCAGGCACGCGCTAAAATCGCTAAAAGACAAACCCTCATGGTCAAATGCCATAAGTGAATAAAATAATTAAATACAACCAGATAGCAATTAGACTTACATATCACCATCAATGACGACATAAATATTGCGTTTGGAGAAGTTACCAGCTTTATCAGATATGCGAAGCTCCAGGTGATGGTTGCCTTCAGGAAGTTGGGCACCCTTAATGTCAAGAGTGAGATCTTTTTTAAATTTTTCTATTCTTTTGGTTAAATCTACATCGATCCAGGATTCTCGTTTCAGACGTAATGTGCTCATATCCGGTGGGGCACCACTCTGACCAGCTTTGAAGTAGACGAGGATATCTAAGGGTGAGGTAAGGTTGTCCAGATATGAAGGCTGTGTAACGATAATAGAGGGGCCTTGTCTATTTGCCAGGCTTGTTTTCTCAATTAGCTCACTCGGATTTTCTTTTTGACCGGAGAATTCAGTTTTTGTTTGTACTGTCATTTCGGAGGGTTCAACCAACCAAAACCCTCCGGCAGCCAACACACTTGTGGAGGCGAGAGTTAAGAGGGTGATCCAGAAACAAAAGAACTTTAGGCCGAAAATAGTGTTAGAACGAATTAACATAGGTTGATTATTTATGTGCCCCGGGACTCTTTACGGGCTCGCTGAACTTCTTTCTCTAGTTCCTTAAACCCTTGGCTTGCTCGCAACTTTGCATCTAAAAGTTTGCTGCGTTTGATTTGATCTATAACAATTTTATTTGCTTCACCTAATGGGTATCTTAACAGGACATAAGAGCGAAAAGTTTTTCCTTCAGAAATTATTTTAGATTTTATGCGTTTATACCCAGCTACATTCACTTCGGTTATTAAGTTGGTAGTAACGCGATCAACCTCACCAATAACAGCTACATCGCCACCTACGCCAGTTTCACTGGTAAAAGTTTTCAATTTACTACTGATTAAACTTCCCAACCGATCTGCCAGTGCACGCTTAGCATTCAACTCACTTTTATCGATTGCCAACTATAAATTGGTGGAGGTTGCGGTCCCAGGTGCGTAAAGACTTACTTCGTCATTTGGTAATTTTAGAAACCATTTGGGAATTTCATCGATGGAACGTTTCGCAACTTTGACTTTTTCTTTTTCTTTTTTTAGCGCCATTTCACGATCAAAAGTAGGGCTACCTGGGTTGGGAGTTTGACACCCGGAAAGGAAAAGGGCGATGCAAACACAAGGAAATACAAGGAAATACAAGGCTAGGGTTTAAAAACTTTTTCGAAATTTTTTGAATTAACATGTCATCCTCCAATAGGCTTCGGATAAAATATACTATTTAAAGTGCTACCGTAAAGAAATTGTATAGGAGCGTGTTTTTGTGCGCCGCATATTACGTGGAATTTCCATGAGTTTTTTTTGCAGTTTATTGTGTGAATATTCTGAGAGAAAGTTAATCTTTTTTTTCGTCGCAATAAATTTGATGTGCTCCGCAACAAATGATTTTTTTGATTGGATATCATCCACGCTTACTTGAAATGCATATTGATCGACATTTTTGGGAATGCTTACCTTTCCGCTGTTGGCAAAAAAATGATCATTGTCAAATTTATTAGGGAAAATCTTTTTCAAAACGTCATTTTTTGGCGACGGTTTCCAGAGGAAAATTGCTACGTACATTGGTGCCGTTGTGTTAAGGGTAAAATTCAATCTGTCACCTTCAACGAAAACTTGCTGGCTTAATTTTGGCTCGAAATCAAAATTAGGATCCGGTTTTCCAATTCCGGCGTCTATGCTGACTCTCATTGTCACTGTACATTTCATGTGATCCGCGAGTTGTGTTGGCTTAGTCGTTCTATTGATGACCTCTTGCGAAATAAATCTTCCCTCAGTTTCAGTCATCATCAAGCGATTATATATGCAATCGGAGTTAGAACCTTGCTCTGTGCAAGTCTGGCGTTCTTCTGACGACATTGTTTCCCCTGAAACCTTCTCCATTGCTATTATTTTTGCTTGTTTTTTGGCGAGACCGCAGCCTTCGTTTTTTGACAAATCCGGGCCATAAATGTGACTGCCGACTGCTGTGACTTCCTGCTCATCGGCAACTGAAGAAGTGGTGAAAGCAATTAGGATGATTAGGGCATATCTCATTTTTTTTCAGATACGATAAGTACCACCCTTGGAAGCATTATTTTATAGATATCTTCAAAAGAATATTTTGGAAGTTCTTCTTTGCGCTCCTCAAAATTAGCTATGTTAAGAAAGCTTTTAATTCTGTCAGAACGAATTGCAAAGTTCACGTCTTCAACGATAACACCGTCTCTATCGAATATCTTTTTTTTACTCAGTTTTTGAACAGCTATTCCCATCAATGATCCATTATTATCAAAGATGGGCCCACCACTATTACCCTTGTTCATTTTTGCCGTAATAACAAAATGTTTTGTGTTATCTAGAATGCCAGTGTTTCGGCTGATAACGCCTTCTGTAAGCGATGGTTGCTGCAAACCCATAATATCACCGAGTGGAAAGCCGATAAGAATAACACGTCTTCCAGGAAAGCCTTTTTTGATTTTTTTCACCGATAACGAATAAACCTTTGGAAAAGGCTCTTTAAGTTTTAAAAGTGCCAGATCGTCTGTTTTGGAAAAACGGACTCCATCTACATAGCGTAATTCACCGGTACCACTTCGTACCACGGTGTTTTTTTCATTTTCAACGACATGCCGATTGGTTAGTACATATTTACCACTCCCGATAATGACTCCGCTTCCAGTCATTAGAAGAGCTTTTCTGCCAAATGGAAGAGGCTCTGGGCGTGGAAGCGTTTTAATATCGATAATCAGTGGCGGCTGTGCTTTTTGAGATTTCTTTTTCTGTACTGGTGGCTGGGAACTCGGCACTTGTTTCAGTTTTGGCTTAACAGGAGTGATTTTTGGCGGCTCACGGTTTAACTCAGTTTTCTTCTTAATGAGGCTGGGACTTGGGGAAAGAATAGATTTAGGACTGTCATTTTGGGGAGCTATATTCTTCAGCCAGGCATGTATCTTACCGGCTCTGTTATAATTACCTCTCTCACGAAAACGTTTTTCTGCTATTCTTCGAAATTTTATGGCTTGGGAAATATTCCCTTTCTGCCAATAAAGAACCCCCAGTGCCTCATTTATCTTTGGATCTGTGGCATCAAAAAATAGAAAGTCATTGAGAACTTTCAATGCACCATTGGTATCACCAATATTCTGAAGAAAATGCGCAAAGCTCTCAGACAATTTACTATTTCTTTTGTATTTAGTTTTTAACCTAAGGTATCGTTTCTTCGCAGATTAAGTGGATCCAGAAACCTCGTCAATTTTTGCAAAAAGAAGATCCGCATTTAAAAGCGCTGGATTTATTTTGATTGCACTTTTTGCATATTTTCGTGCTTTGGCGAAGTTTCCAAGGGACAAATACGCTCTGCCTAAATCAACTGAAATTTGAGCATCTTCTAGCATTGAAAAATTTGCGCGTTCAAAAAACTCAAGGGCTTTAAGAGGCTTATTTAATTTCAGAAAAATTCTGCCAACTCGGAGGTTAATTTTTGCTGCATGAGTATTAGAACGCGGCTCAATTTTTTTAAGTTTTGCTATCGCTTCTTCAAACTGTTCAACTTCAATAAACCTATCAATTACCTCAAATTCCCTATCGCTTACATTCTGCGCAAAGATTGACGAATTAAAACAAATTACAGAAATTCCTATTTGAATGGCGATAAAACAAATTCTAAGCATTTGATAAAATTTTTAAATTACGTTTAAAGGATTTTTTATCTTAACAATATTTTTTTAATTTAATAGAACCAGGTTCAAGTAAGTTTACTTATAAAAGCAACATACTCTTTAATATTATTATATTGGATATATGAAATAAGGAGTAGAACTACCACTCCACAGGTTCAAAGCTAACAAGAAGAGCTGGAGAAGCTGACGAACGACGAATTTGGCCGCCATTGCGACTCAAAGCGGATATAAAATAGCCGCGCTCGGGGCTTCCGCTTCTAGCCATAAGCGGAAAGTTCAAGTTGTGCTCAGAATCTAAAAAGGGGTTTTTCTCGACATTCCCATCGGTGACGGTCAACTTAACTTGTGATATAAAATTTTATTATGTGTTGTTCCGATCAGCTAACCCATTAAGTTCTACGTGCAAAAAGATCTGCATCAAGATAAGGCGCTAAGTAATTGAGGCAAGTGAAGGATCGTAAATTTATCGTGAGAAATGTTGCTTGGCTTTTTGTGTTAGTCGTTTCGCTGGTCACAGTTGAAGTATTTTTGCGCTATTTCGAAAAAACACCAGATTTCCCTTTTTGGCCGGTTAATATTCGAAATTGGAGCGGGCAAACTAAAATTGATGCCGGAAGCTTCGTTTTGAATACAAACTGGCAAGGCCTGAGAGAGAAAGACTTCGTACGCAAGAAACAGCCGAAAACTACAAGGATTGTCTTGATTGGCGACTCGATGACTTTCGGATGGGGCGTAAGTGATGACAAAATTGTGTCAAAGCGCTTACAGGTTCGTTTGCAAAAACGATACCCAAATAGAAGCATAGAAGTTGTCAACGTAGCGGCCCCGGGTGCCGGAGTTTCTCAAATGTTGAACTTCTTGAAAATAGCCACTCAAGAACTTGACGCCGATTACGTTATCGCAAATCTACTTCTAACTAATGACACCCACATGGAAATTCCAATCAAGCGATATGACCAGAAAGCTATTTTGAACCACCAAAAAAACCTCTTATCCCATTTGAATAATAGCTTTGTAGACCCCTACACAGCCTTTCGCCGCTTACCTTTCTGGGATATTGCACTCTTTCGCCTGTTCACTCAAGTGTTTGAGCTTTTATTTGATGATGTTGAGCCGGAAATATTCGGAGTCTATTGGCCGGGTCCGGACCATGACACTCAGATCACTTCCAAAACTGGTAAAAGTACCTGCCGAGAAGCGGCTTCTCGTGCTCCGATTTGTCATAAAGACTACGTGAGCAACCTTGGAGACAATAAAGCGTCCAAGGACCTTTATAATGTTATTTCCCAAAACAACGGCATCGATAGAGCGTGTGATTGTCAATCAGGCTACGAGTTCGGTCGCATTCAAAGGTTCATCGAGAATCCCCGCATCTTGGATCGTTTAATGTTCCCGGATACCTCTCCAAGCTCTGGCATCATGTCGAACTATGACTCTACTATTCAGAGCCTTACTTTGTTTCGCGAAATAGCTCAAAGTCATGGCGCTGAGTTTTTTGTCACGTTTCTTCCGCATGGTTTTATGGTTGACCCAAATACCATGCCAATATGGATGGAGGGCATTTATGGAGATACGTTTCTCACTGCCCGTGCTGGTGTGGAGCAGCTTATGGATCTCGCAACCGATTTGGGAATAAAAACTTATACTCCAATCGATCTGTTCCGAAGTAAGTTTTCCACACAAACCGCGGATGCCCTTTTCCTCAAGCGCGATTTTCATTTTGCCGCCGGCGGGCATGAATTGTTTGCTCGTTTTCTCGACGAAATAGTGCTTCAAGATTCATTGAGCCGGATCAAGGCCCGAAGCGGGTAATCATCAAGTAGCATTTGTTCTATCCGCAATGAGTTTGTTAATCTATTGAACTCCTACTTTGGGTCATTAGCCGTTAACAAATTCGATGCTGGCGCTCGTCTGCTTTAGCAATCAGAGCCGACCAAACCCAGTTGATCGGCAGTTCCCGTGATCAGTTTTGGTCACCTGAGATTGGCCAAAGCCATATCAGCCCCAACTACCGTTGCCGCTGTTGCGTTAAGTTGACGAGCTTAAAGGAACTATTGGGGGGAACAAATAGGTCGCCCAGGCTTACATGATTTTCGCCTAATTCTGGAAGAGATCGCCCCGCCGATATGCCGCTTCAATCTTGTACTCGATGATGTGGGCCGGTGTTATCTCCGCCACTTACCCTGATCAAATATGTCAAACCTCTCCATTGTTGTTGTTTTACAATAAGATAGCTTGATCGGGGTTCATGAAACTTCTTTACTACTAATCGGGGCTTTCGATTTACACAATTGACTTAGTGCAATCAGACTTACATGAAGATAAAGTTTGATGATGCTTTTAACCATTTTTAAAAAGCTGAGATGATGGCCGTGCCCCCGAAGGTCATTTGAATGAATGCAAGTCACCCTGAATTTTCATAAATAATTTTTTAGAAACTATTTACATAGTCAATTAGTAATCTATTAAAAGCTTTTGGATGCTCTCGGTAAGAGAAGTGTCCTGCGTGATTAAAAATGTGCATTTCTGTTTGGCTTTGTTTTTTTGCTAAGAGGTCATACAATGCAAAACCTTGGTCTATTGAAGCGGTAGGATCATTTAGTCCCCAAATTAAAAAATTCGGTCTAGATGTGCCTTTTAACATTAATTTTTTGAATGTATCTGCTTTCTGACGTCCAAGTTCCGGCAAAAACATATTTTTGAGTAAGCCGGATTGCATTTTATATACTGTCTCAAGATACTTTTCAGATCTGGCTACTTTTACTAATTCATCAAGCCAGCTTTCAGTTACAACGCCCGGATTATATGAATAATTTTCTAACACCCAACGCTGACTTTTGCGAGTTAGAAAGGGTTTTGGTGTCTTGGAGAAAACAATATGGTTCCGTCCCTGTCCAGGGGCCAAGGTTGATGTGTCGACCATAATATTTGCCTTGATACGATCAGGGTTAATTAAAGTCATACGGCATGTAAGATACGCTCCACGTGAATGTCCGACTAGATAACACTCCTCTAATTCAAGAATTTCAAGAAAATTTAAAGCATGTTGGACTACTGTTTCCATAGTGTAGTCCTCGTCTTTTTTTGGATTGTCTGTAAGGCCTTGTCCAATTTTATCGACGGCAATTACTCGGCAGCCTTGTGAAAGACCATCAAAATTCAAATTCCAGTCAGCAACACAATCTGCTGCATGTGGTGACCCGAAATTGCCGCCATGAAAGAGTATTACCGTGCGTCCTGTTCCTTTCTCGAAATAACGTGTGCGAATTCCCTTAACATCAACATATTTTGCATCAGATAAATTCAAAAGAGTTTCTCCTCAATATTCAGATACAAAACTGCGTACGATATTGTTAAATTGATCAGGTTGTTCCCGGAAACTGAAATGTCCTGCTTCATTGAGAATATGCCAACGAGCGCGATGCTGTTTTTGTGCTAAAATCTGATATAATTCAAAGGCCATATGCCGAGTTACTGTTGGGTCATTGAATCCTAAGATTTGCATTACAGGGCGTTTTATTCCGTCACTTTTAAGAGACTGAAATAAATCTTCTTTATCAGTTTGTAATCCAGGCAAAAATTTGGTCCATAGAAGGCCAGAGTCTGTCATTTTTTTCACTGACTCTATGTATTTCTTTTGTTTCGCAATATTCACCAGAGCATCAATCCATTCCTTCGTGACACAACTGGGATTATAGGAATATCGCTCCAAAATAAGACGCTGATTTGATTTGCTTAGAGGGTCTTGCGTAATATCTGCAAACACATTCTCGTTTAAACTGGTACCGGGCGCACATGTATTACTATCTACAATTATGCATGATTTACTGATTTCTGGATAATCAACTGTAAGTCTGCATGCTACATATCCGCCTCGAGAATGACCCATGATATGAGTAGCTTCTAAGCCTAAAGTTTTTATTGCTTTATAGGCGTGATCCACTACTGCTTGCATAGTGTAATGATCATCTGTTTTGGGATTGTCGGTGTAACCTTGACCAAGTTTATCTATAGCAAAAACGTGGCACCAATTTGCTAAATCATCTATCGATCTACCCCAGTCTTCTATTGCATCCGCACTACTTGACGCTCCAAAATTACCCCCGTGCAAAAGTACAATAGGATCTCCAGAACCTCTCTCAACGTAACGGGTACGAACGCCATCCACATCAATGTATTTTTCATTTAGAATAGTTATTTACACCTCCTCTTAAATATATTTGTTAGGGAATTACATATTAACTCAAATTTAATCGACATGATTGTAAGCCGATTTTTTCTTTAATTCCCTTTGTATACCCGGTGTATACTGCAGCTAAGTGTAAAGTTTTCTTCTATAAAAGAAGAAAATCTTTTAATAATAAGTCTTTTACTTGTACTTGTTGATATAAGAGCAAAACACCAAACTTAAATCAATACCCTTTAAACTATCCTAGTTTTCAATATTACAGTCTAAATCAGGGTCTATAAATATCATCTGAACCGCATTTACTAAATAAGGTTTAAATACACGAGATCTTCGATTAGTCACCGGATGGAAGATTGTAGTTTGCTTGGACAGTCTCTATGTACGAGAGCGTTTCGTTAATCGATATCACATCCGCATATTTGGCATTCATATCACACAAATTTATTGCATGTGAGGCTTGTGATCTGTCAAAGCAAGCTTCTTCTACAACAGTGCAACGTAAATTATTACTAAAAGCATCAATTACAGACGCGCGCACACACCCTGAAGTCGTAGTTCCCGTAAAAATCAGCGAGTCTGCACCCAGATCATTTAAAAATCCGATTAGTGGTGTTCCATGGAAGGCGCTTGGTTTATGCTTTTTAATTACTAAATCCCTAGATCCGGGAGCAATTTCATCCATTATTTCGTTTCCGTCACGGTTGAAATTTTTCGGTGTACGTGAGGGTNTGTTTTCANAAGTACGCGAGTTCTTCCAACTCCAACTTCCGGAATCCCATCCGTCACTCCGAACGGTGCCAGTGGTGAAAATGACTGGGATTCTTTTTGCATGACATTTATCAATAAGTGTACGGATATGAACAAGTGCGTCCCATGCTTCTTCTCCACAGCTATTATGAAAACGTTTTATTGATTCTAAAATGGGTTCTTTTTTATCTCCACAAAAAAAATAATTGACATCAATGATTATCAAGGCAGGTTTNTTTCCCCCTCCCGCAATCGCTCCATAACCGGATTGCGCGAAAACACTNCTATCCCGTTCNGTAAGATATTCATCCCATATTCTTTTTTTCATTTTATTCTCCCTTTTCAATNAACCTGTTCCACTTCCTGACCTTTTTAATCTTGGATCGAAAATATCGCGCATCCCATCTCCCAACATGTTAATACCCAGCACTGTACAAAAAATACAGAGACCGGGGAAAAACGCAAGCCACCANGATGTGCTGATATAAGTCCTGCCATCCGCAAGCATACTTCCCCAAGTGGGAATTTCAGGAGGCACTCCCAAACCAAGAAAACTCAAACTAGCTTCTGCGATAATTGCATCTGCCATAGCAAAGGTTCCTATGACGAGGGTTGCCTGCATAAGATTTGGTAAGATATGAACGCCAATAATTCTTGGGCTTGTCGCACCCAANGATCGCGCGGCATGCACAAAATCGCGGTCCCGCAAAGACAGCGCTTGACCCCTAGATACTCGACAGTATGGAATCCAGCGCTGTAACACAAGGGCAATTATAAGTATACTTAATCCNTGGCCGAAAAATGCAACAACTGCTATTGCCAGCAACAGTGGTGGAAAAGCCCAGACAACTTCAACCAGTTTTTGAATTAAAAAGTCATAAAAACCAATAAAATAACCAGAAATAGCTCCTAGAAAGACACCAATACATCCGGAAATAAGAACTACTGTTAGTGAAATTATAAGAGATATTCTTGCACCAAAAAATATTCTACTGAGGATGTCTCTTCCCACATGNTCAGTGCCCAAAAAATGCTGGCCGGAAAACCATGCTGGCGGCTGCAACGTTTTCAATAAATCTTGTGAATTTGGGTCATATGGAGATATTAGCGGAGCAAATATACCCATAAAAAATAGAAGAAGAACAAAAGCTCCTCCTACAACTATTTTTGGTTTTAACCATGGCCCAATTGCCCGAATGATTTTAATATTTGTATAATTCTTGTTTTCTCTCATCCTAGTTTATTTTCCGAAACGAATCCGTGGGTCTATTGCCGCATAGAAAATATCAATAGTCAGATTGATTATCACAAACATTAATGTATAAGATAAAACAGTCCCAGTAATGAGTGGGTAATCTCTGCTATTAATTGCCTCAATTAAAAGAGAACCACTCCCTGGCCACGCAAAAACAGTTTCGACAATGATGGAACCNGACAATAGTGTTCCTAACTCAAGACCGACCACAGTTATAATTGGAACAAGGGCGTTCCTAAAAACATGTCGCCAAACAATCACCCGTTCATTTATTCCTTTTGATCGAGCAGTTCTAACAAAATCTTCATTCATTACTTCTAAAACTGAAGAACGCGTAACGCGCATTAATATCCCAAGCATATTTGTTCCTAAAGNAAGACTGGGNAGAATAAGATACGAAATTCCGTCCCAGACTGATTTCCATCGCCAATGCAATANGCTGTCCAATATATAAAAGCCTGTAATCGGGTCTTCGGCCATACCATAGGTATTTCTTCCCGCCGATGGAAGTAAATTAAGGAAGCCAGATACAATTAAGATAAGCATAATACCAAACCAGAAGCTGGGCATGCTAATTCCAAAGAAACCAAAAAATGAGCCTATGTTATCAATCCAGGAATTTGGTCTTGCACCGGCCCAAACGCCAAGCGGCACNCCAAAAAATACNGCAATCAAAATCGCAAAAAAAGCTAGTTCGATGGTTGCAGGCAACCTATCTCCAATCATGGTAAGAACTGGGTCNGCATATCTAAATGAAATACCGAGATCGCCTTGCAATGCAGCGAGCAGGAACTTCCAATATTGAACATAGATAGGTTGGTTCAATCCCCATCTTTCCCGCGCAGCNGCAATGTCTTCGGGAGTGGCCTCTTCCGAAAGTAACAAATCGGCTGGATCCCCTGGAGCAAATTGCACTAGCATAAACACTAGCAATGAGATCAAAACAATTACCGGAATAGAGCCAATCAGTCTCTTAAAAATATAGGTAAACATGATTTTTATATGAGGCCACATTTGTGTGGCCTCATATATAGAGTCTATTTAATTAGCTGCCATGTCTGCACCCCAAATTCTACCTGTAGGGGTTGGTTTGTATGCAAGTGATTTTGAAATCCCGTATAGTAATTTATGTCTCCACATGAAACACGCGGGTTGTTCTTTCACAATCTCTGCAAAAGCTTGATTAAGAACTTTTTTCCTTTCTGTTGGATCAAAAGTTGCTCTNTCTTTTTGCAAAAGGGAGTCAACTTTTGGACTAGACCAACCTATACGTGGGGAACCGCCTTTTTCAAAATATTGAGCAAAAGCNGGGGAGGGATCAACCACTCCGCCACGACCCATGTAAAAAAACGGCACCTTTCCTTTTTGTACATTTGCCCAAAGGGTTGGCCATTCTGGGGTGCGGAGCCTNGCGTCCAAACCAATTGCTTNNAGCATTGGTATCATAGACTCGGTGACTTGTTTGTCGTTGACATATCTATTAACCGGTGTGGCTAATTCGACNTTGGTCCCCTTCAATCCGGCCTTTTCGATCATAGATTTCGCTTTTGCAACATCATATTCAACTTTCATGGNTGCTGCATCTTTCGCATTATAACTATATTGACCTGGCCCGATTGGAGCATCTAGCCTCTGGGCTTGACCTTTAAGAATTGCCTTTATAATCCCATCTCTGTTAATGGCATGACAAATCGCCTTTCTTAGTATGGGGTTATCATAAGGTTTGTANTTTGGGCTCATAGCTAAAAACATAAGTTCAACTGATGAGGTTGGAACCAGGTTTGAAACACTGGATTTTGTTATCCTGCNAGCGAGATGNGGAGGAATAAATTGTGCTATTTGGATTTCTTTGTTTAGTAATGCTGTAACGCGTTGNTCNGGTTCGCGCATTACTCTGAAAATCAATTCATCAGGCATTGAGGCAGTGGCAAATGAATTTTTTGTGTCTTTTTCCAATGCAATCTGCTGACCAATTTTGATTTGTTTAAGTTTATATGGCCCCCAACCCCATGGATATTTTCGATCGGCAGTTTTTGCCCCATGTTTATCAAANAAGTCTTTACTGGTAATCATNACCCTGTCAAAAAGGAACTCTAANAAAGGTGCTGTCGGTTTTTTTGTTGTGACCCGAACCGTATATTTGTTGACTGCTTCAGTTTTTGAAACATGTTTAACATTTTGGGTTTGACGNCTCTGTGGATCGTTTTTCATTCGGTTAAAGGAATGCACAACATCGGCAGATGTCAATTCTTTTCCGTCATTGTGTCGTTTNAGACCCTTACGAAGGTAAAATGTCCAGATGTTTGGATTNTGCTTATCGGTTTCCCATCTTTCTGCAAGCATTCCNTTATAGGCACCACTCTTGAAGTCAAAATATCCAAGGCANCCATAGACTTGGCACCAAATGCCATACCCCATTGATATACTGTCTCCGTGCGGATTGTAACTGGAAACTGTTTCAGTCGCCCCGACCGCTACTCGCATCTTTGCAATAGCAGGTGGGATACTNAGTACACCAATNCCAAAAAACAATGAAACCAATACGGCTCCAATTTTTTTGCTTTTTAATANCATAGTTTTTNTCCTCNTTTGTTATAANATTTTGGTATATGATCCATTATTTTACACAGCTTATTTACGCTGATTGACTTGTNAAAAGATGACATGCAACAGAGTGATCTCCATACGTAACAAGGGAAGGGGGCTTTGTTTTGCAAATTTGTTCCGCAAATCTACACCGGGGATGAAAACTACATCCTTTTGGTGGATTAATAGGACTAGGAACGTCCCCCTCTAAAAGTATNCTTTTTTTTATTCGTGATGGATCAGTGGTTGGTACTGCTGACATAAGGGCTTTTGTGTAGGGATGAACAGCTTCATTATAAATTGCTTTTGCCGACGCAATTTCAACAACCTTTCCGAGATACATNACNGCAACACGATCACTTATATGCTCCACAACCCTCAGATCATGNGATATAAATANATATGTTAAATTAAACTCTTTTTGTAAGTCCGTTATCAGATTTAAAACCTGTGCTTGTATCGAAACATCCAAAGCGGAAACCGCTTCGTCAGCAATAATACATTCCGCATTTACTGCTAAAGCTCTTGCAACTCCAATTCTTTGTCTTTGTCCACCAGAAAATTCATGTGGATATCGAGTGTAATGTTCCTCTCTAAGACCCACTCGGTTTAATAATGACATTACAAGGTGTTTTCGATNNTCCCCTTTGGAAATATTGTGTATCTTTAGCCCTTCCGCAATTATNTCGCCGACACGCATGCGTGGGTTTAAAGATGCGTACGGATCTTGAAATATCATTTGTATTTTTCGGCGGACTTTACGCATTTCTTGAGCCGTCATTCGCGTAAGTTCTTTTCCATCGTAGTAAATTTTACCACCAGTCGGTTCGATTAAACGGATGATGCACCTACCCAGAGTGGATTTTCCACATCCTGATTCACCAACAAGGCCGAGTGTTTCGCCTTTATGTACCTCTAGTGTTACTTCATCGACTGCTTTTACAGTCTGTTGTTTTCTGCCTAAAATTCCAGACCTTAAAGGAAAATACTTTTGTAAGGAGCAAACTTCTAGTAGTGCCATTTCAATGCATCTTATTACAGGCCACGAGGTGCGTGTTTCCTGTGTTTAAAAGTTCTGGTTGTTTCTGTTCACATGATATATCTGCATTGCTACAGCGAGTTCGAAATCTACATCCGGAGGGCCAGTCAAGAGGGCTGGGTACAATTCCTGGGATTGCGTTGAGTCGATCACTTTTTTCCCCGGATTTTGGAACAGAATTTATCAATCCTATTGTGTATGGATGCGTAGGATTGGAAAAAATAATTTTAGGAGCTGCCCTTTCTACAATCTTGCCGGCATACATTACTGCTACATCATCAGCATGTTCTGCCACAACACCTAAGTCATGTGTAATCAGCAAAACGGACATTGCGAGATTATCCTGCAATTCCCCAATTAAATCTAAAATTTGTGCTTGGATTGTTACATCCAACGCTGTGGTTGGTTCATCAGCAATCAATAGTTTGGGATTGCAAGCTAAAGCAATTGCAATCATAACGCGCTGGCGCATACCCCCAGAAAGCTGATGAGGGTAATCACGAACACGCTTTTCTGGCTCTGCAATTTTTACAAGCCGCAACATTTCAATCGCGCGTTCATGCGCGTCTTTTCGCGAAACCTTTTCGTGCAGGCGAACTACTTCGATTATTTGATCTCCAATCGTAAATACGGGATTGAGAGATGTCATTGGCTCTTGGAATATCATTGAAATGTCGTTTCCACGAATTTTTCGCATCGAGGATTCGGAAAGACTAATTAAATCCTTTCCATCATAATTTATTGATCCACTGGTTATTTTTCCAGTTCCTCGCGGAAGCAACCTCATAAGAGATAAAGCAGTAACACTTTTGCCGCAGCCAGATTCGCCTACAAGGCCCATAGTTTTCCCAGCCCCAATAGAAAAGCTAACCCCATTTACTGCGCGCACTTCACCATCGCTGGTGAAAAAAGATGTCTCGAGATTTTCTATCGATAGTAAGCTATTCATGTCGTCTCCATAAACATGTAAGCAAACGGTATGCCAAAAAAAAGATTTCGGCAAACTAAAAAAAACAAGTGTTTTTCTTAAATTTTTTTTGTAACTAACGGTCTCGTTGAAGAATGATGCATATTAAATTCGCTCTGTGCCTATATTTTGTTCACAAAAACAAATAATTTTTCGGAGTCCTGCGTTGATTTAATTTAAAAAATAAAGATCTGATAACTTTTAAAAATCTAATGCGTATGCAAGATATATAGAGTGGTATGTGTGCAAGTTTACAGTAATCGGTGTTTAAAATAATGGATCCTTTTACACAAGGAGTAGTTGGTGCTGTTGCATCGTGCACTTGGCAACGTGCATCTCAAATAAGAATGGCGGCCAGTGCTGGCTTCCTAGCAGCTCTTGCTCCTGATCTTGATGTTTTAATTCGATCGAACACGGATAGTCTTTTGATGCTTGAGTATCATCGGCAATTTACACACTCATTCATATTTATACCTTTAGGTGGTTTGGTTGTTTCATGTGTTCTAGCTTTAATTTTTAGGAAAAACTTACAGATCAGTTTCTGGCAGTTATTGTTTTTCTGTATGCTGGGCTACGCAACTCACGGAGTTTTAGACTTTGCAACTTCCTATGGAACCCTACTTTTGTGGCCAT
Source organism: Rhodospirillaceae bacterium (assembly GCA_002709075.1). Classification (GTDB taxonomy): domain Bacteria; phylum Pseudomonadota; class Alphaproteobacteria; order MPNO01; family UBA2964. Next base: position 17,195 of record PAPV01000012.1, read on the forward strand.
TCAGCAATACACGTTTTTCTCTTAACATAATTTCTGTTGTGGATCCTATTTTCACCTTCCCAATATTTTTGTGTGTAATTTTGTGTATTTTTTTCCGGGCAAAAAAATGGGCTTTACTTGGAGTGGCCTGGATTGCTTTTTATTTATGTTTTGGGGCATTTCAGAATTTTTCTGCTAAGAATATGATTGAGAATTTAGCTCGGGAGCGCAATCATCACCCAACCCGGATTTTAGTAAAACCAACGTTTGCAAACGCTTTATTGTGGCGGACAATTTATGAAGAGAATGGAATTTTTTATATAGATGCAGTGCGACCAAATTTTGTGCCAAAAATCTTTGAGGGGGAATTTGTAAGGAAACTCGATATTAAAAGAGATTTTCCTTGGCTGGATCTTAAATCCCAACAAGCCCACGACATCAATCGTTTCTCGAATTTTAGTGATGGTTTCATAGCAAAAGCAAAAGTTTATGAAGAAAGAATAATTGATGTTCGATATTCATTACACCCATTTGAAGTTAAACCACTCTGGTCAATTCGTTTGAAACGAGATGCTGAAAAGAATGCACACGCTCAATACGAGACGCATAGAAATAACATGCAGAAACATTTTACTATACTCATGAGAGTAATATTTTCCTAATATCTTTATTAATTTTAAGATGTCTGCTGGTTTATTTCTTTGAACTATTTTTAAATTCTATTAGTCACTATTTTCAAATCTTTAACCATTATAGTTTTTTGATTAAAAATAAATGTTAGCAGTCAAATGTTTTCTTTAATCACTAAAACATGGAGGGAATAATGATATTTTCTTGTTACAATTCTTATATTTAATAGTTTGTCAGAATTGGCGTGCAAATTGCCCGTTTTGGTAAATCAAACGCAATTTAAATTAATTCACAGCTAAATCATGCAAAAAGGTAAATACAAATACCCACTGATATTTATTTTAAGCTTATTTTCAATTGGTTGTTCGGACCGAGTATTTGGTTCTTCATATAAAAGCTTTGTAGACAGCACACATTTAGATAAAAAACTTAATTTAGTAGATGCAGTGCATTTCTTAAATAGAACTGGATTTGGAGCTGAGTTAAACGCTCTTGAAGCATTGATTGGTAAGACCAGAAGGAATGCTATTACAGAAGTCATCCAGAATATAAAAAAGGTCTCACAAACACCTCCGCCGTTATGGGTGACTAGTAGGGCTCCCCCCCACTGGGGCAAGAATGATTTGCCGCCCAAGGAGAGAAATCATTTTGTTACCTCTAGAACCAACGAATTTGAAAATTTACAACTTTGGTGGGCTAGGGAAATTGCTCAAACAACATCCCCTCTGACAGAGCGGCTGGTTCTATTTTGGACTAATCATTTCGTTTCAGCCTTTTCAGGTGTTGATTATTGGGCTCGCGCAATGGCTCGGCAACATTTTAATTTGAGAAAAGTTGCAGCCACTTCTTTTGATAGAATTTTGTTAGGTTCTTTGCAAGAACCAGCAATTCTTAATTATCTTGACAACGATAGAAACAGAAAGGGAAAGCCAAATGAAAATCTAGGCCGAGAGTTACTTGAACTTTTTACCCTTGGTGAAGGAAATTACACAGAAAAAGATGTTATTGAAGCATCACGAGCTTTGACTGGCTGGCGAGTATCGCGTCACAAAAATCTCTCTTTTTGGGAGGATAAATGGGCTCACGATCGTGGCAGAAAAGAAATTTTTGGAAAAATCGGAAACCATACAACCCGAAATTTGATTGATCTGATACTAGAACACCCGGAGACAAAAAATTTTATCACAAAAAAGTTCTGGGGTTATTTTGTCTCTGAAACTTACTTTCCACAAGATACTCTAAATCACATTGCACAGAAATTTTACAAATCGAAGTATGATGTAAAAGTTCTTTTAAAAAACATATTGGAATCGAGAGAATTCTGGTCCCCTAAAGTGAGGGGAACTATTGTAAAGAGCCCCATAGATTTTGTATTTGGTACAATTAGGGCTTTACAGTTATCTCCAAGTAATTTTGATAAGTATCCAGTTATATTAAAAAATATGGGACAGGAATTATTTAATCCCCCCAATGTAGGGGGATGGCCTAAAGGTAGATCGTGGGTTACACCAATTTCTATGATTGAAAGAGCCAAATTTGTTGAGGAAATAATTTCTGAGAAGAACATTATAAAATCAAATAGAAAAATAAATAAATTGCATAGATTTTTGATCAACAAGGATTCACAAAGTGAGTCTAATTCTAAAAAATTTGAGAATAAGAAAAAAATTATTAGAAAGAAGGTTTTGGGCTTCCACGCAGATACAGCGCTGCTCTCAGGGCGTGGTAGAAGTTTGACCGGCAGGAGAAAGCCCAAAATTCGAATTGGGTTTATTAATGCCACAGTTGGTAACACCTTTTGGTACACACTTGGTGTTGAGTTTATTGTTGATCAATTAGGTTTCCGTATTAGATTTCGTAACGATTTGTGTGACCCATTTTGCTTCTCTAACAAATCTCAATCATTGTCCTTTTTTCTCTCGGATGACTTTAATAAAATTCAGAGAAAATTTCGGAATTTGAATGATGATGAGAGATTAATGGTAGCGTCAATTGCTGGCTCTCTTGGGGAAATTGGTGAACTCATAGCTAAGGGACATTATTATCAGCGTCACAGGTATTTGGATGATTGGGTTCAATTACTCAGAAAAAAACACATTGAGTTTAAGAAAAAGAAATGGGTTTCATCCCTAATTATAAAAAATACCCATTTTCAGGTTGAACATGGGTATTACCCAGAACAAAGCAGAGTTCAAAATAATATGATGATGGGCAGGGATTCGATTCCGATGGGTATTGGGATCGTTCCATGCGGGGAAAAGCCACTCTCAAGTTTTAAAGAATTGAAAAGTAAAGTTTCTCGCATAACAAGTTCGAATAGTCTTGCCTTTTATTTTTCATCTGTTCCCGATGAGTTTGCAAACGAGGAGAACTCACTTCAAAAAATTCTTTCTCATCCAGCTTTTAACGTGAGGTGATATGTTTTGGTCAAGAAGAGATTTCTTATTTTCATTGATTTCTGCAGGCGGGTTAACGGCTTGCCAGTCTGGAAATATACAATTTGCAAATTCCCTTAATAGTTCGAATTTGGGCCGAGTAAGCTCTAATAAATATTTGATAATAATAGAACTAGCGGGCGGAAATGACGGTCTCAATACTGTTATTCCCTACACAGATGCATATTATTACCAGCTGCGTCCGCAAATTTCTCTCAGTAGAGAACGAATAATTAAAATTGATCAATGGCTAGGTTTGAATGAAGCTCTCACAGGTGCTGCCCAACTATATAAGCGCGGTGAGGTCGCAATTATTCAAAATCTTGGATATCCGAGCCCTAGTTTTTCACATTTTAGATCTACAGCGTTATGGCACGTTGGTGGAGATGGCACAACAGCACCTAAGCAAGGATGGATTGCATCTGCTGCACAGAAGTATCGTCCGAAAGCTGCTGCACATGGAATTAGTTTTTCCGATGAAATGGGATATTTCCATGACAAGTATGGTGTGTTTTTATCCGCAAAAAATGTTGAACAAATAAAAAGTTTAAAAATCAGGAAAATACCGGCTTCAAGGTCGAAAAAGGTTCTAGTGTCGGATATTTCGAAACGTTTGAATACACTGAACAATTCAGTTGCCATTTTGAAAGAGAATCTCGAGGGCTTTCAGGGTAAGGTGGAATTTTCGAACGGATTACTCTCGAAACAGCTTCAACAAGTTGTTGAAGTAATTCAATCTGGTGCTTCAGTTCCCATCTTTGCAGTTAAATTGTCATCCTTTGACACACACGAGAGTCAGATTTGGCGTCATCGAAGTTTACTTAAAGAATTGGATAGGGCAATAATGCAAACCCGCCGGGCTTTGGTTGGAAGTGGACACTGGGATGACACTATAATTTTAACTACATCGGAATTCGGTCGTACGCCAATCGAGAATAAATCTCGTGGAACGGATCACGGAAGTGCGGCCCCACATTTTTTATTTGGGGGAGGAATAAATGGAGGCATTTATGGTAAAAATCCGAGATTGAATATGTTGTTAAGTAATAGAAACATACAATACATGATTGATTACCGTGCAGTGTATGATCTTTTAATAAGAAAGTTCTTTCGGGTTAATTCAGACTTTATTAAATATAAGGCAGATATTTTGGAAAATATTTGTATTTAAAATATGACCCAAATAGATCTAAAATGCATTTCACAATTAAAGCAACCGGTTTCTACCAAGAAATATGCCACTAGATAGACAACTAAAATTATTTCTCAAATGAGAGATTCGGCATGGTCTTATAATCTTCTACGCTTAAACGATATTCTAAATCCTCTTTTTCCTGTGCTGATCCTTCAGCTTGAATAAATAAAAATCGCGCAAAGTCCTCACACCACTTCTTGTCACTATTAAGACAATTGATTGGATGCAAGCGTCCTCCCCAAGTCTTTGTATCCTCTGCTAATTCGTGGCCCAACTCATCAAGAGTTTCAAGACAATCAGCAACAAAACTTGCAGAATAAATAGCTATTTCTTTATTACCCTCGTCCACTAGATTTTTCACAACGTCATCGGTGTATGGGGTTATCCATTCCTCTGAACCAAAACGACTTTGAAAACTCATTTTAAAACAATCTGCATCTAGGGTCTTCACTTTTTGTGATATTAGACGAAAGGTTTCGTAACAATGACGATAATAATCGTCATCTTTTTCAATTATCCGGCGTTTTTGCATCCCATGAAAAGAAATAATCAAACTGTCTAGATTGATATTCCGTTGTTTTAATTCACGTATTTTCTTTTCAATCAATAAAACAGAATTGTCTATAAAGGCATGAGTTCTATGAAAATTAGTAATCAACTCGAAAGTGGGGATTTTTACTCGTTTAGCAAGCTCTGCAGCTAAAGCATCGACCCCGGATGCTACAGTACTCTCAGAATATTGAGGAAACATTGGGAGAACTATCAATTTAGTTGCGCCTTTTCCCTCCCTGATGTCTTGCTCCCATTCGTCATAAACTGTTTTGATTTTGGGGTTGGAGAGAAGAAATGCATGATTCACCTCGACAAAACCGGTTTTGTCTATTTCTAACAAGGCGGAACGAACAGATTCGGTGAAAGTTTCTGTATTTTTAATCAATGGGAATGCGCCATCGGACCAAATTCGGGAGTAAAGTTTTGCAGAGTTTCTCGGCCGGAATGGTAAAACAAAGAAATTTAATATGAATTTCCAAATCCAAGGATTAATATCAACTACTCGGGGATCCCCTAAAAAGTTTTTAAGATATTTTCTCACAGCGCTGACTGAGGGGTTCTCAGGTGAGCCCAGCTGAACCAATAAGATTTTCGTTTTTCTATTGAAAGAAGGAATTTGGAAACTCATAACAATCCTACGCTTAGGTTACAAATTATTCAAATTAAATAAAGTAATGCCAAAATAGCTCACTAAGCCTACGCAAAGAGCTGCAGCAAAACCGACATAAAATGGTTTTATTCCCAGTTCTTTCAGGGACACGATGTTGGCGCTCATCCCAACCGCTGCCATTGCGATAGCTAAAGAGAACTCGGCACATATTTTGATAACCGCTATGATTTGCTCCCAAGAAGAGGAGTTAAACATCATAAGAGCTATCTGTGTTTCTTTAATACCATAATCCCCGATTGTTCTTATCAAGCCCATTAAAATAAAACCTAATATAAAAATTGGGACCATTGAAAAAATTGACACTTTATGCTTTTCCTCTATGGCATTCTGACTTTTTAGATAAAGGAAACCAATCGCTGGTATAATAACAATCATACTCGTGTTTCGAACCAATTTTACCACAGTAGCAACATCAATTGCCTTTGGGGCACCGTAGTGTTCAGCATATATTAAGCCAGCGCCGGCGACTTGAGCGGTTTCATGAATTGATGTCCCTATGAAAAGGCCAACAGCGAGTTCATTACCGCTAAAAAGATGGTGTGCCAGAAATGGATAAAGAAGCATTGCAATCATTCCAAAGATTGTTATGTTGGCTATTGCATATGTAACTTCTTCTTTGTTTGCTCTAATAGAAGGACTGGCAGCAATTATTGCTGAGGCTCCACAGATGCTGGTGCCGACAGCAATCAAAGCTCCCATTTTAGGCGGTATTTTTAAGATTTTTGCTAAAAGATTTACAATTATTATTGATATAATTAAACAGGCCACTATAAGGGGAATACTTAAAAGGCCTATCTCGAATATGTCTAATATTCCCAACCTTATACCTAAGCAAACTATCCCAAAACGCAAAATGAATTTCATTGAAAAGTTCACCCCGGGGATAAACGAGTCAGATAGCTTTGTTAAATTTCCGATTATTAATCCGATTGCAATTGATAGGATAATCGGGGAAATGGGACTTTTTTCCAGACCTAATAGGTTCTCCCCAATATATCGACTTGAATAGATCCCAATTAACGCGATGAGCGCGCTAAGTAAAACTCCGGGAAACAGTTTTAATGAAAGACCATACATTCTAAAAGAATACCTTATTAAAATTTTTTTCTAAAATTTTTTGATGTTAACTTTGAGTATTATTCTCAATACAACTAGAATCAGTAAAAAAATACATGGATATAGCAAAATGATGTTTAATAGGAAATAAATCTTTAATTGATAGCATTTATTTTTATAGCTTTCGTAACAATGTCAGTTGTTCGGTTTTCCTTTTAATTAAGTATTTTGTTACCTTCTTTGCTAAAAATGAATATTTTTTCTTTTTTAATTTGAACTTTGACCAGTGCGCCCTTTTGCAATTCTTTTGAGCCACGATAGTGAGCTAAGAGATGTGAGTGTGGGTTTTTCCAGTCACCTGCGCTTAACTTGACTACGCTAGTGCTTCCTGTGTCCCGAAGCGAGTAAACATAAAGCGAAAAGTGTGGATCCTTTGTTTCTACTATGTTTATTGCGTCCGGCCGGATAAAAACTTCAACCTCGCTTCCATTAGAAATATTTAGATCGGAGATATAACCAAAATCCGTTTTTACTTTTCCTTTTTCAATTTTCCCATTAATCTGGTTAATATCACCAAAAAATTTCGCTGCAAATGTGGTTTTCGGTCGATGATAAATATCTTTTGGAGAACCAATTTGAACAATCCGTCCATCTCGCATTAGGACTATCCGATCAGCCATAGCCATGGCTTCTTCAGGATCATGTGTTACCATGATTGCTGTGTCATCGCGGCTTTTTAGCATTTCTAATGTTTCTTCCCTGATCTGTTTGCGTAACGCAGTATCCAAACCAGAAAATGGTTCATCTAAGAGTAAAAGTGATGGCCACGGCGCGCGCGCCCTTGCCAAGGCAACACGCTGTTGTTCCCCGCCAGATAACATGTGCGGATACTTTTTGGAGTGCTTGGACATTTGAATTTGAGTCAGCAATTCCGACACTCGCAAGTTAGCATCTCTTCGTTTTAAGCGATTAAGTCCGTATCCAATATTTTCTTCGACTGTTAAATGTGGAAACAAAGCAAAATCTTGAAATAAAAAACCCACACCCCGATTATGGGGTGGTGTCGTTTTAGTAGTTGTTGAAACTACTTTGTCTCCAATTAAAATTCTTCCCCCGTCCGGTGCATCTAAGCCAGCAATAAGCCGTAGCGTCGATGTTTTGCCGCACCCCGAAGGTCCTAGCAAACAGATAATTTCCCCTTTGAAAGCATCAAAATTGACATTTTCAAGTATAATTTTTTTTCCAAAGCGAAGGTAAATATTCTCAACATTGAGCATCGAATTTGGCATCGGTCCTCCTTATGCCGTATTCGTATCCGGTGAGTTAGAAATATGAAAATGAAAATCATTTGCACAACTGATTAGGTAAGCGGAAATAGAACAAAGAGCAAGCTGTAAGTTGATCAATGTATTCTTTTTTCAAGTTAATGAAATTTATTAATTTTTAAAAATTTCTTAATTGACACTGCGTACTCTGTGAATTAACGAAAACACAGATGTATTATTTGAGATATTATAAAAAACTGTTTGGATACCATGATCGGTTTAGCACATGGTCGGTCAGCACTTTTGTTTTCGCCTTGGTGCTGATTGGACCTTTTGGAGCACTCTTTGTTGTTGCAGCTGGGGACAGTGGTGGTTTATGGCCTCATTTGCTGTCTACCGTTTTTCCGCGCTATGTGACAAACACTTTGATCCTGATGGCAGGAGTTGCCGGTTTCAGTTTGGTTTTAGGAATTACTACCGGGTGGGTTGTCGCTCGCTTTAAGTTTCCTGCTGCTGGTGTTTTCGAATGGGCGTTGCTATTACCCGCTACCGTGCCAGCCTATATTATTGCTTACACCTACACTGATCTTCTCGAATATGCAGGTCCGATTCAGGGGTTGCTACGGGAAATATTCGGGTGGCAGTCTGCTAGAGATTATTGGTTTCCGGAAATAAGGTCTATGGGCGGGGCAATACTAGTTATGTCTTCGGTGCTTTATCCCTATGTATACCTAATGGCGCGCACAGCTTTTCGTTCGACACCAGCTGCTTATCTTGAAGTTGCGCTTTTGCACAATAGAAACTTCTCTATTGCTGTCGATCTGCCTCTAGCGAGGCCTGCAATTGTTGCTGGCCTCGCATTGGTATTGATGGAAGTTGTATCAGACTTTGGCACCGTAGAATATTTTGCTATTGAGACACTGACCCTTGGAGTGTACAATGTGTGGATTGGGATGCACAATCTTACAGCTGCAGCGCAAATAGCCATTTTTGCATTTATATTTATTCTTGGACTTTTATATATTGAAAAGTCTGCGCGATCGCGCCAGCGTTTCACCGGCTCTTTGCAGCGAGGTAATAAAATACCATTGCGGAAAACAGATGGTAAAACAGCAATTGCATGTGTATTGACTTGCTTATTGCCAATTACTTTGGGTTTCCTAATACCAGTTACCGTTTTAGCAATATTTGTTTTTAAAGGATTATCTGTAACAGACTTTCCAAGTCTAATAACAGCGGCTTCAAATTCATTAATAGTTTCCGCAGTTTCTGCATTATGTATCGTTTTTATTTCTAGTTTGATGGTGTTGACAACTACCTATAAAAAACATCCATTCTTGAAATTTATTACAGCCATATCAGCCACGGGCTACGCTTTTCCAGGGGTTGTTCTTGCTATAGGAGTGGTCGCTTTCTCTGGTGCAATCGACTCGGTATCTCAGATGATTTTCCAAAACATATTCAACATAGAACCAATCTCTTTTTTGATTGGCAGTACGGTATTGTTAATTATTGGTTATATTATTAGGTTTCAGGCCATAGGCTACGGGGCAATGGGTGCAGGTGTGAACGGTTTGTCCCCAAATATTATGAGTGCAGGATTTATTTCTGGCCGTAGTTTTACTTCTACAATGCTGTCGCTCGGTCCTCCATTGTTACGAAATTCCATGATCGCTGCGGGGCTTTTGGTTTTTGTGGATGTGATGAAGGAGTTGCCTATGACTTTGTTGCTTCGCCCGTTTAATTTTGAAACTCTATCGACCTTTGTATATCAGTTTGCAAAAGATGAACTACTTGAAGAAGCGGCATTAGCTGCACTTGGAATCGTTATAGCCGGACTTATTCCGGTGTTGCTATTAAATGCGTCGCAGCGAGGCAAAAAATAGAGTTTTATTCATTACTATCTGGCTTCAAAGAAGTACAGTAAAGGTCTAGGCGGTTACCCATTAATCTATACCCTAAATTCAAGGCAATTTCGTTTAGCCTGCGATCGACTTCTTGATTTTCAAATTCAACCACTTTACCGGATTTGACATCTAAAAGGTGATAATGGTTTATTTCGTTATTTAGTTCATAGCGGGCTCGGCCATCACCAAACTCGAGGCGGTCGATTACATTTGCTGTATCAAAAAGACGCAAAGTACGATAAACGGTCGCGATACTGATTTGAGAGTCCAGTTTTGCAGCACGCCTATGGATTTCCTCAACATCTGGATGATCTTGAGAGTCTGACAGGACTCGTGCAATAACTCGTCGTTGTCCAGTCATACGCATTCCTTTTTCTATACAATTCTTTTCGATTTTCGATATTTTTTTTTTGTCCATCGGATCCTCCTGTTATTTTTTATATTAATATGACTTGCGAAAAAATCCACATAACATAACAAGATAACTTTTTCATAAATTGTTTTTATCAAGTTGATACCGAATTGCATTTAAATACCCGATTGCAATAATGTGTGGAAATGTTTCTTGGAACTTTGTTTTTACCTACAGTTGATCTAAGGTGTTGATTCTGACGTTATAGCAGAGTTTACATCCAATGGGTATTAAAGAGTATTTAATACATGTCTAAATGTGCTTGGGTGACTGGTGCAGGCAAGGGTATCGGGCGGGCAACGGCTCTTCGTCTTGCTGAAATTGGTTGGAGAGTTGCGATAAGCGCACGCACAGAAAGTGATTTATTAGCATTAAATCGCACCTTACCTGGCTGTGAGTTTGGTGTTTATCCTTTAGATGTGAGGGATGAGGTGGCTACTATTCAAACTGTGCAAAAAATCGAAAAAGAATTTGGAAAAATTGATTTGGCTATATTTAATGCTGGCACTTATAAGCCAATTTCCATTCACAATTTTTCATCGGAAGTATTTCGTGACCTTGTCGAAACCAATGTAATGGGTACAGTGTTTGGACTGGCCGCAATCTTGCCTTTTTTTTTAAAGCGCAAGGCTGGTCATATAGCCATTATGGGCTCGGTGGCTGGATACAGGGGACTGCCGACCTCTGCAGCCTATGGATGCACCAAAGCCGGTCTTATAAATATGGCTGAGGCGTTAAAGCTAGAACTTGAAGCTGCGGGAATAAAACTCTCTCTTATAAATCCAGGGTTTGTGGATACCCCGTTAACAGAAAAAAATGATTTCAAGATGCCATTTCTTCTCTCTGGACCTGCTGCGGCGGACTTAATTGTGAAGGGTCTGAACGGCAATAAATTTGAAATCACTTTCCCTTTGCGTTTTGCTATGATTATGAAGGTCTTGCGAATTTGTCCTAACTGGATTTTATTCCGTATGATGCGCTTTATGGGAAAGAAGCAATGACGCAATCGAGGCGTTATGCAAACTTTCTTGAAACCCTCTCGCTTAATTCTTTGGATGAATTAGACAATTATGTAACCAATGATGTCCATTTCATCGATCCATTTTTCGATATTGTTGGTTCAAGCAAACTAAAAAGTGTATTTAGGCATATGTTTGAGAAAACAAGACGTGTAAATTTCACAGTCGATAATATTTTGGAAAACGAACGAGAAACAGTCATTTTGTGGACTTTTTCAGCGCAGGTTTTGGGATCGATTTCAACTTTCTCCGGAGTCTCGCACATTAAATTTAGTGCGGAGGGTTTGGTTTCCGAACACTTTGATTACTGGGATCCCGGCAAAAATATTTTCGTAAAAATACCTATTGTCGGGAGATTGCTGCAGTTTGTGTATCGGCGTGCTGCCAAGCTGGCAAAGACATAAACGACGAATGTGGTTTACAAAAAACAATTGTCACAATCCCCAATAAGATACCAAATTTGCTTACGCGAGCCCTATTTAAAAGTTGACCGCTTCCTAAAAGCCATATCTCATCATTAAAATGAACCCGAATTCGTTTGGTGCCGATGGGAAGCAACATTTCATATTGCCACTGCAATAAATTCCCGATAATTTTGCCGTTGGCATAACCTACAACGTCAGCAGCTTCCCCTAAGTATGTTCCATTTCCTGTTGGTTTAATTTCCCATATTCGCGTTTCTTCACGACCATCGTTGAACTTAAAAGTCTCATCTAAAGTTAAGTTAGAATTTTCTACAAATCCTTCTATATCCACAATAAATCGCTGCCGCACCTTACCAAATCGATCCTCGAAAACTCCTTCAGCGAAAGTATAACCTTCAAAATAGTGCTCTAATCGAAACACTTCTTCGCAATTTTTCTCTGTGTGAGGTAAAACATTCATTACTTATCCAATTTTTAAACATCCCTATTAAACTGGCTGTACTTACGTGTTTAAAGCTTATTTGGATCACGATAATGTCATTTATTTTTCAATTTATGTTCGAACAAAAAATGTCCGACATTTACTCGCCCACTCTGAAAACCAGCTGCACAGTAATTCAAATAATATGTCCACTTCCGCCTGAAATCTTCATCAAACCCTAAAGTTTTAATATGGGTCCAATTTTTAGTGAATTCATCATGCCAGAGTCGCAGAGTTTTCACGTAAGAGTCACCGAAAAAGAAGCGATTTTTAATTATTAACCCCATGCGATCTGACAAGCTTTCTATTTTAAATTCCGACGGAAGCATTCCACCCGGAAATATATATTTTTGAATAAAATCTGGATTTTTCCGATATTTTTTAAACTTATCACCGTCGATTGTTATAGATTGAATTACTGCTTTTCCACCTGGTGCTAGTCGATTTCGGATTGTTTTAAAATAGAGCGGCCAAAACTTTTCTCCCACAGCTTCAAGCATTTCGATTGATATTATTTTGTCAAATTGACCTTCGACATCTCGATAGTCTTTTAACAGTACTTTAACACGATCTTCTAAACCAAGTTTCTTAAATCTCTTCTCACAATAATCTGCTTGAGGCTTGGAAAGCGTTAGTGCTGTAACAGTACATCCATAATCACGCGCGGCTACTTCCGCTAACCCACCCCAACCGCATCCTATTTCCAGAACTCGGTCTCCGGTTTTGAGTTGAGCTATGTCTATAAGCCTTTGGTATTTATTTTGTTGTGCGTCAGCGAGTGTTTGGGAATCGTTTTTGAATAATGCCGAGGAGTATGTCATACCATTATCTAACCAAAGCCTGTAGAAGTCATTGCCCAAATTATAATGTGCTGCAATATTTNTGCGGCTTCCTTTTCGTGAATTATTATTAGCACTGTGACTTATTCGGTTAATAAAACGGTGTCCGAGTGAAATATGAAAGATCTCATCAATGCAGGTTTTGTTTCTCTCACCAAAAAGAAGGAGAGAAAAAAGATCATTGGTTACCCAATCACNGCGTNGGTAACCCTCAAAAAATTCGCTATGCCCTCCCCATAAGGTGTTGAGTAAAAATTTCCATCTACACACATGAATTTNGGCCGCTGGGCCTGTTTGATCTGCAGTATATCGAAATACCCGACCACTTGGCATTTTGATTTNTATNGACCCACAGGAAATTTTTGAAAGAATTCGACAAACGAACTTTTCTGGCCAAACTTTCCAACGGTTTTTCATACTCCGCCCAGAAACGGAGGTAAATACTGTGCTCATGGAGAATTTCCTCTTTTTGGTNCTGCGGTATGAATGCTCGTAGTTGACTTCTTCTGCGCTGGTGTGTGTTTAAATGTCGGAAAACCCTTAAGCCACATTTTGGCAGCTTCAAAGTGTATAGCGAAAATAATTTTAAATGATTGAAACGGCGAAATCAGCAAACACCTCAAAAGAGTCAGATTTGTTAAATCGACGGCTGATGCTTTGTAAAATGCTGACAAGAGTAATTCACCCATGTTTTCATGCCTTATGGCAACTGTTACAGTTTTATCTGGAGGAGCCACNCGGAAATTGTAATATCCTGCCATGTCAATGAACGGAGATACGTAGTGATTTTTTGGGCAAGTTTGATTAATAATTCTTTGATCTCTTTTGCTGACAGGCAAAATATATGTATGCCTTTCGTAATAAGTATTACAAACCTCGTACATCACTGNGAATAGATTTTTTTCTTTATCATAACAAAAATATAAACTAAGTGGATTGAAAACGTAACCGAACATGCGTGGATGGCATAGTAATTCTATTTTATCGATATTNTCTCGAATGCCCGCTTCCTCTAGTCGTTTTTCAACCCAAGACCTCAGTGGCTTATCATCAAGAGGTCCATGATCGCGGTTTCGGAATGAAATAATACCCGGACGATTAAAATTAAAACACCACAATTTCTTATCAAGCATTGGAAGTTCGTCTAGATCAAGTAAAAGAGAAAAAAGATTGTAAACCAGCCTATGTGTTTTGGGCCGGAAACGCTGATGTATAACTATTCCTTTATAAATTAACGAATTCATCTTTGGAATTTCCAATTCATTTAGTTTTCAATGNTTCAACCTGATTGCTTCTAGCTGGCAGCTTCCACGGTCTTGAGAAGCCACCCAGTTTTTCTGCAACTGACAATCCAGATTTTAAAGCATCTTCGTGGAACCCATACCCAAAGTAACTTCCACAAAACCATGTNCANTTTCGNCCTTGTAAGCCCGACAGGTTTTTCTGAGCACTTAATGCAGAAGAGTCNAAATNGGGATGTCGGTATGAAAAACTAGCATATACATTTTCAAGNTTTAGGGTTGTAGGAGGATTGAGCGTTAAAAACAACGGAGAACTTGACTGTATGTGTTGTAAACTATTCATCCAATATGTAACACAAAGTGGTGATTGAATGTTATTTTCTTNCCGTTGAATGAAGTTCCAGCTTGACCATGCACGCCGGTTTTTAGGCATTAATCTANAATCAGAATGTAAAAGAGCGGTATTATGAGTATAATTCCATGCTTGAAGTAAATCAGTTTCCTTGCTGTCTGGGTTATTGATTAATTTTAGGGCTTGGTCAGCATGGGTCGCCANAACAACATGGTCATATGGTCTTTTATTTCCATTTGCCTCCACTACGATCACANTATCGGGTTCTCTGTGAATGTGTTGTACCTTGGAATAATAAATTGTTCCTTCAAACTCCATTGATAAACGTCGAACGTATTCCCAACTTCCCCCAGTAATGGTTTTCCATTGGGGTCTTCCAAACAACTTCAACAATCCGTGACTTTCAAAAAAATTGATAAAGGAAGCAGCNGGGTAGTTTTCGATATCTTTGACCCTGGTTGACCAGATCGCTGCCGCCATCGGCAAAATATGGTATNGAACAAAATCAGAAGAATAATTGTTGAGTAAAAGATATTGACCGAGTGAAACTTCATTGGCGTCTATTTTGGATAAGTGTTTCGGCCCCTGACGTCGAAATCTNTTGAAATCAATTAACATTCGCCAGAAACTTGGGTTTAAAATATTAGCTCTCTGGGCAAACAAACCGTTTAAATTTGTTCCTGCATATTCAAGTTTTCCAGAATTAAGCGATGCAGCAAACGACATCGTAGTGGGAGTGGTTTGGACTTTAAGGTGTTTTAAAAGACTCGAAAAATGTGGATAGTTAACCTCATTATATACAATAAAACCAGTGTCAACAGGTAGTACTNGCCCATTNTCAATGATGTGTAAGGTGTGTGCGTGACCACCGAGAACGCTNTCTTTCTCATACAATGTTACGTCGTGATTTTTACCTAATAGCCAAGCTGCTGAAAGACCCGCTACTCCTGATCCGACTATTGCCACCTTGAGTTTTTGTGTTACTTGATTTGAAGTCATTTAGTTACTTGAATTTGTGTTAAAGACACATTAACGTTTNATGTAAATATATAATTAAAGGAGAGTGATCCAAGTANAATTTTTAANCGTANANANCNNATGACTATACAAANAATAAATCCNAGTAGCANTGATTGTAAACGGCCNGCTTACNTAGGNTCNCAAGCGGTATCAATTTCAAATAAAGCTAAAGATAAAAAAGTTTTTGGGAAAAAATTAACATTAACCANGCAAAAGAAACGGACCGTGTTGCAAGATAAAACTTNTGACTCAGTTGNAGAGTGTCTCGATGCTGTGGCTCAACATAGAGATAGGAATGCNTTCAAACGTTTGTTTGAATTGTTAGCTCCGAANTTGAAATCATTTGCAATGCGTAATGGTGTTGGAACTGAGCTTGCAGAGGAAGTAGTTCAAGAGACATTTATACGAATTTGGCGGAAGGCTGGNCAGTTTGATNCCACCAAAGCTTCTGCAAGTACTTGGATTTACACNATTGCTAGAAATCAGCGTATTGATTTGTTGCGCAAACGACACCGACCTGAACCAGATTTTGAGGATCCAGCTTTCGTACCAGAAGCAGAACNTCAACCATCTGACGTTATTACGCGGGATGAGGAGGCAAAAACATTGAGAAATAGTATTAATTCACTCTCGCCTGAACAACAGGCNGTTCTTAAATTAGCTTTTTTGGAAGAGCTTCCTCATGNAGAGGTAGCGGAAAGGTTAAANATACCGTTAGGNACTGTTAAGTCNAGGATTAGGCTGGCCATGAAACATATCAGGGCGGATATTGGAGATATTAGATGAAAATTACGCATTATCCAAGTGAAGAAGTGTTGCTTGATTACGTGTCTGGTTCGCTTAACGAGGTGTGGAGTTTAGCCGTCGCTACGCATCTCTCTCTCTGCCCACAATCACGTCGGACTGTATCTGACATGGAGGCAGTTGCCGGGAAATTTCTTAGTGAAGTTGAGGGGACAAAAGTTTCAACGAATTTATTTGAAAAAATTGCGGTAACTATTGACAATGAATGCTGTGATGATGACGAAGAATTAGAAGCGNCAGAAGAAAAAGTAGATAAGTTTTGTCTCCCAGAGCCTCTGCGTAGTTGTGCGGGCGGAGATGTGGACGATTTAAAGTGGAGAAAGTTCGGATCTTCAGCACANCAAACCTTGGTGCTGGCCAGCAAAAGTGGCACTGTTGCTAGGTTGTTAAAAATCCCTGCCGGCAAGCCTGTTCCTGAGCATACACACAGTGGGCAAGAAATGACTCTTGTACTGGATGGTGCGTTTGAGGATCACACCGGTGTTTACAGTCGTGGTGATTTTCAACAAGCAAACGAGAGTTTGATGCATCAACCTTACGCAGTTCCAGGGAATGATTGTATTTGTCTCGCGGTTACAGACTCGCCGCTTCATTTCAAGAGTTTTGCAGCTCGTTTACTGCAACCGGTAATAGGAATATAAGGGCTTTGGTAATACTGATAGAAGATTTAATAATTANAAGTAGGCGTTTGCAAACAANAGCAGAACAGGCTTAANTGCCTGAAAATNANTAAGCTATAAACATTNCAAACCAGCAACAAGTGTCTTCACGTCTATAGCAAAATCTCAACCTATATTTTTNTTAAAAGTTACATTGGTGTTTGTAAGGCANCACTGAACTATCGGCTATTCCAAAACTTAGCTTGACATGCATTTACTATTTGCTTTCACAATTGCGGCGTAGTTTTGATATTGTTAAATGAGAGAGAGATAAAGCCTAATTAAACCATGAGGTGGACAAAAAGTATTTAACAATACTTGCGAATAGGTCGACCATAGATTATTCCGCCGGAAAAATATAAAATTGACCTGCTAAAAACTTATTATTGCGTTTGCAGAAGAAAATAAAAATAAGGCAAAAACTTTTGATAGCACCAACATAGTAATTAGGGGGGAAATTAATGTTCAAAGGTTCCTATTTACGATATTCGCCTGATCTTCGTGGCTATATAAAATTTCTAGAAGATAATCACCCTGAAGAGTTAATTTATATAAAGAAAGAAGTGGATCCAGAATTTGGCGTGTCTGGTATCTTGCATCGTCTAGAAATGGATAACCATTTTGAAGCAGTTATTTTCGAAAATTTAAAGGATTCTAATGTACCATTAGTTGCTAATATGCATGCTGGGTTNGAACGTCTGCGTTATGCTTTGGGGATGGAGACGGGCGACATTGATGCATTCCTTGCTGAGTGTGCAACCAGACAGATGAACCCTATTCCTCCTGAGCCTNTTGGCATTGGGCCTGTGCAAGAAATGGTTCTAACGGGTGATCAAATTGATATTGNGCGTTTCCCGATCTGTAAATATCATGCGTTGGATGCAGGTATANTTTATAACGGCGGGTTTATCCGTTATGTGTGATCCAGTCACAGGNATTAATAACGTTGGAATATACCGTCATCAGGTACACGAAAAAAATATTCTTGGTGTACAGTTTTCAGAGACGGCGGATGCGAATGTTATTTGGAAGAAATATGAAAATGAGGGAAGGCCTTGTCCTGTGGCTATAGTTATTGGTCATCATCCAGCATTTTTTATCGGTTCTCTTTGTTTTTCTTCTATGGAAGTTGACGAATTGCACTTAGCGGGAGCCATGATGCAGAGACCCGTCCAAATTGTAGATTGTAAGACAATACCGCTTCAAGTGCCTGCTCATGCTGAAATCGTTCTGGAATGTGAAACTATCCCGGGCGAGCGGCGATCAGAAGCTCCATTTGGCGAATATCCTGGCACTTACGGCCCTGAACGTATGAATCCAATATTAGAAATAAAGGCCATCACGCACAGAAGTTCACCATTATATCAAAATGCATTTGTTGGGCACACCGACAATCTTCTATTATCAGGTATAATAAGAACTCCATTTATAGAAAATACCGTGAAGATTGCTTGTCCAACCGTAACTAAGATTTCTGTTCCCAGATCAGGTCGTTTCCGATTCATGTGCTTCATAGCGATAGACAGAATGATTGAAGGTGAGGCAAAACAGGCTGCTATGGCCGCATTTGTGGCGGATCCATTTCTGAAATTTGTTGTTATTGTCGATAAGGACGTTGACGTTTATAGCGACACCGAGGTTTTTCATGCGATAGCAACTAGAGTTCGAGCTGACAGAGANATTTTTACGGTACCTTACGCTAAAGGCTCTCCTCTAGACCCTTCCTCTTATAATCCTGCTGGTGGGTCCCATTTNGTAACTAAAACGGGTATTGATGCCACACGTAAGGATAACTACCCAGATGAAATAAGCGTNCCTGGCTCAGAAAACATAGATTTATCTGATTACATANNAAATTATCAAAAATGATCGCTTAGACAGCGGCTTGGTATTGTGTTGACAACTAAATATTTTTTTAATATGTTANNTTATAACATTACATATTAAAAAAGGTTATAAAATGAGAATCATCACGGGAGCAATTGCGGCGATTACTTCGTTTGTGTTCTTTAATTCAATTGCATATGCAACAATAAAAACAGATATAAAAAAAATGCAGGCCGAAATCTTAGCGGTCCAAAAAGCTTATGAAATTCGTATCAAAGCGCTTGAACGCAAGCTGCAGGGAATACAAAAAAATCAAAGTAACATTAAGAAAAAATCAAAACCAGCNACTATAAAAAAAGTAATAAAAAATAATTCTTTTAACCCATCTGTCGGGGTTGTTTTTAATGGAAAGGCATCCTCTTTCTCTCACTCTGGCGAAGCAGAGATTGGTGGCTTTGGTGTGGCACATGAGGGAGAACGCGGGCGCGAAGGCCTTGCCTTGGGTGAAACGGAGTTGAATTTCGCCGCAAATGTGGATGATAAATTTTATGGAGCTATGACAGCGGCAATAGTTTTTGAAGATGGATCTGACAAAGTTGAATTAGAGGAAGCATATTTTCAAACGCTCGCAAACTCTGGACTTCCGAATGGAGTAAGAATTACTGGTGGTAAGAAATTTTGGACTATGGGCTATTTAAATGAACATCATGCACACGCTGATGATTTTGCAGATAGGCCTCTTCCAAATCGCATTTACCTCAATAAAGCTTTTAATGATGAAGGAGTTGAGGTCAATTATGTCTTGCCCACCGATAAATTATTTGTCGAGGTGGGCGGTGGTCTTTTCCGTGGGCGTGATTTTCCTGGCGGTAATGGCAGTGGTAGTGACTCATATTCGGCATTTGGAAGAATTGGTGGTGATATCGGTTTCAACCAGAGTTGGCGTGTAGGAGCTTATACCCTTCAAGCTGACGTGCATTCACGTTCTAGTAATGAGAGTAATGTAACATTTTCTGGTGAGTCTGATCTCTACGTGGCTGATCTTCGTTATACCTGGGCGCCAACCGGAAATCCGCGTAGCTCAGAATTAATTCTGCAGGGAGAGTACTTTAGTAGAAGAGAGGATGGAACATATAACGACAGCGAAGCAGGTACAGGTACAATTGCATTCGATGACGACTCCACCGGCTTTTATGCTCAAGGAGTTTATAAATTTAATCCTTCTTGGCGCGCTGGTGTAAGATATTCAAAAATGTTTCCAGCAGAAGCCCCGTCAGGTTTATCAGGAAGTGCGGTGGATGCATCTGGGCATGATCCTATGGCATTGTCATTCATGACTGACTGGACAAATAGTGAATTTGGTCGGATTCGTGCTCAATTCAATAAGGAAGAATTAAGCAATGGGCAGCATGATAGCCAGTTTATTTTGCAATATATATTCAGTATTGGTGCCCATGGAGCTCATGCATACTAGGATTTGAAAAATGAGAAAATATTTAGTTTGGGTTGTGTTTTGTGCCACTCTATTACCCTCACAGGTTTCCTCTAAGGTAAATTTATTTGCGTGTGAGCCAGAATGGTCTGCTCTGGGGAGAGTCATTGGAGACAAAAACATCAAAGCGTGGTCTGCAACCAGTGAAGTTCAGGATGCACATTACATCAGAGCACGCCCAAGCTTGATTGCAAAAATTCGTTCTGCTGAGATTGTCTTTTGTTCGGGTGCTGGTTTGGAGGTTGGATGGCTGCCAATTCTCATGCAGCGAGGCGCCCGAACAGAAGTACAACCTACAAAGGTCGGTAACTTCATGGCGTTCGAGTATGTCAATGTTCTAGAAATACCGGCTGTGATAGACAGAAGCCTAGGAGATATCCATCCAGAAGGAAATCCGCACCTCCATTTAGACCCGAGAAATCTTATTATATTGTCGAAAGAATTAGCCCGGCGCCTGGCAATAATAGACCCAAAAAATGGCTTAGTCTTTAACAGTAATGCAGACACTTTTTCAAAAACCTGGCATACAAATATAAAAAATTGGGAGTTTCGGGCTACTAAATTGAAGAATATGCCGATAATAGTACATCATAAATCATGGTCGTATTTAATAAATTGGTTGGGACTAAGACAAGTAGCCTCATTGGAAGAAAAACCTGGTATACCTCCCTCGGCTGGTTACCTTCGTAAATTAGTGGCAAAAAGCAAAAGGGAAGCCGTAAAAGTCATAGTTAGGACACCTTTTGACGATGATCGACCATCGAAATGGTTATCAAACAAAACAGGCATTCCTGCTATAGTATTACCCTTTACGGTAAAACGTGGTTCTGGAATTAAGCAATTGACTACTTTGTTCGAGACAATTCTTGAGAATCTAGAAAAAGCATATGCCACTCGTTGATTGGGCGAATGTCCTGGGTGCACCGTTTGCAGCAACTCTGCTTATAGTTCTTGTTCATGGGCCAATGGGTCGTGAGGTGCTACAGCGAGGTATAATTTTTATTGATCTTGCCATTGCTCAGGTAGCGGGCCTAGTTGTGGTTTTTGTTGGCCTTATTTTACATGACCCGAATTGGTTATTCTTGCAATGCACGGCATTACTCGGTGCATTGTCAATAGCACTATTTTTTCGTTGGATTGAAAAACATTCACCGACGGAACAAGAAGCGGTTATAGGTTGTACTTTCATTTTAGCGGCGTCGGCAATTTTCCTTATACTTTCTGATCATCCTCATGGTGGAGAAAAGATAAAACATATATTATCTGGTCAAATATTATTTATTACAGTATCAGATTTGGCGTTGTTTGGGCCGATATTTGTTGGAGGCATCCTTTTGTGGTTATTAATCCGAGAGGTTCGTAAGGGTATATACTTTTTTTTAATTTTCTCCGTAGTTGTTACGGCATCAGTACAGTTGGTTGGTGTCTATGTTGTTTTTGCCAGTTTAATACTGCCAGCNCTCGCTGTGCAAAAACTCAGTATGGACAGAGATATTGCGGCCATNATTGTAGGNGGCGTATCAGCGGTATCTGGGATTACTACATCAGTATTTCTCGATCTTCCGACAGGGCCGTGTCTTGTCTTCGCTTTTGCCATTTGTGCTCTTTGTGTGCGATTTTTTCACAGGAACCACAAACAAATTTGATTTTTTTCACGTAAAGCCAATCACTTTTGTTTTATTTACACAGCCTTACCCTGTGTCAAAACGGTGACACAGGGTAGGATTTTTGTACGGATAAGAATTTTACTTATGGACCTTTATCCCGGCTTCTCTTAGAGCTCTGATTGCACCCGGGTGATAAGGCGTCTCTTTTACCATACCCATTTGATTTACTTTGTTGCGTTTAAAAGCACCAAATGCTTTTCCTAAATCTTCTTGGTGCTGTATTAATGCTTTGGTTACCGTGTAAACTAGTTTTTCTTTAGTACTTTTACCTGTAAGCATTATGTAATCCATTTCAGCAACGTGCGTTGGCTTTTTGATTCCTGCGATTTTAGTGTTTTTGATTAGCCTTAGGCGCAATGCTGGTGCTACTTCTTTGAAACGGCTTAGCGCTGTTGGCGAGGGGTCTAAATCCAAATAACGCATTCCACCTGAGTTTCTAAGCTGATTGTTAATTTTTTTGGCAAGACCAGATCCAACCGGCACCCAAGCTAGGTCAACCTTACCTTGCCCAAGAGCCAGGGCGCCTTTGGCAAGACCAGAAACGGGGACACCCTTAAAGTCCTTGTAGGAAACACCACCATTTGCCATGCCGGCAGCTATAAAATCTTGTATAATTGCTAAAGAGGTATATTTGGTAGGGGCTCGTTTACCCTTAAATCTCTGCAGGTCGGCAATTTTTATCAGTCCAGTATTTCCAACTACTGCAACACCGGATCTTAAAGGAAACATAACTCCAATAGTGCGTAAATCAGCCTGTTTTTTCCCTGCAAAAGTTTTTATCCCGGCTGCCGCATGTTGGAGTTCCCCTCCATTAGTAAAACCAAAATGTATTTCTCCACGATTTAACATTGGCAGGTATGTGGATGACCCGGCCATAGGTTGGGCTCTAGCTGTTACTCTGGTTTTAGAGGTTACAACTTTTGCTACTGCAATCCCTGTGCGGTAGCCCAAAGTCCCCTGCGGATTTGTAGCTACACTCACTACTTGAGCTAACGCAATGCCTGAGGCCAACACTGTACCGCATAAAGTACCAACAAATAGTCTATTTTGCATAAAGTTCTCCCTTAAGTTTGTATGGACATTATGGTTATGTTTTCAATTTTGTTTAAATTTTTGACCACCCTTTATAAAACACTTTTAATAACAACATTAAAATTATGATTATTACCCCACTAATATCCGCTATATGTTGCAGTCCAAATATGTGATCCGGTATCATTGCAGCAATGCCAGCAATGATCAAAATTAGTCGTACTATACTGTTTTGTTCTCGTCCAAAATAACCTACTGCCGCTATCGAAATTGCATAAACACCTATTGCAACTGTAAGAATATCAACAATTATGGTTGTAAGATCTGCTCCGTATAAAAGTAGGGTTGGTGACATTACGAAGAGGAAGGGTATGACATATGCTGTCCATCCAAACTTCATGGATACAAAACCAGTCCTCATAGGGTCTGCTTTGGTTAAAGTGGCGGCTGCGAATGCAGCAAGCGCAATTGGCGGGGTAATCATTGACATCATACCAAAATAAAGGATGAACATATGGGCGGGGACCTCTGCAACACCTGCTTCAACAATTGCCGGAGCTATTAATGCTGACAACAGAATGTAAACTGCTGTAGTAGGCATTCCCATTCCTAATATGATGCAAATGATAGCAGAAATTATCAAAAGTATTGGGAGACTGTTTCCGGCAAGGTTGATAAGTGATGTCGGAAGAGCCAAACCAAGACCGGTCATATTTAAAACACCAATTACCAATCCAGCAGCTGCAACAATCATTATTAAGTTAATGGTTATTAAACCAGTTTCAGCTAAAATATCGAAAAAATTTGTAAGTTTTATTTTTTTGCCCCGATATGAAAAAATAATTCCATTTACTATTAGGAGTCCAGATGCCCAAACTGCGGCAACGCCTGCAGGCTGGTTTTTCCAAAAAAGCATATAAATCAGCAGAATAAAGGGTGGTATAAAGTACCAGCCTTGCATTAGTACCTTTACTAGCTCTGGAAGATCCTTTTGGATCGCTTTAATATTGTCACGAGCGGCTATAAGATCCACCTGTATATAAGCAGCAAAGTAATATAAAATTGATGGGACAAGGGCTGCTATTACAATTTCCTGATATTGAATCTCAAGTGTCTCGGCCATTAGGAAAGCAGCTGCTCCCATAATTGGTGGCATCATTTGTCCGCCTGTTGAGGAAATAGCCTCAATTGCACCGGCATGGGTTGCACGATACCCAGACTCACGCATAAGTGGGATAGTAATCACGCCTGTTACAACTACGTTAGAAACTGCTGCGCCGGATATAGTGCCAAAAAGAGCAGATGCCATTACGGAAATCTTTGCAGCGCCGCCTCGACGTCTTCCCATAGTTGCCATCGCAAGGTCAGTAAAAAACTCACTTCCACCAGCTTTTAAAAGGACCTGACCCATAAAAATAAACATGATAACGATTGTGGTGGATACAATGAGTGGCGCACCAAATAGTGCATTTGGGTTGAATCCAAGATTCATTCCAATTTGCCAGAGTGGCAAATCAAGTCCCACTAATTGGCCTGGTACATAATTTGCGAGTGGCGCGTAAATAAGAAAAAAGGCAACCACGCAAAGAAGTACGTAACCCGCAGATCTTCTCAGACCCTCAATTACTAAAGTAGATAAAATTAGTCCAAGTATAATTACTTCGTTTGAACTATTGGAGTAACCGTCTTCTTTCAGCCTTACAAAATTCCAACTGACATACCAAAGAAGACCTATCGAACTAACAGCTAGNAATGCATCGAACCAATGCAATCTCTGATTTTCATTTCGCCCTATACCATATGTAAGAAATGTCGCAGAAAGCGCCAATCCCAGCACAAATGCTTGAAAAGATTCCTCAATGGGGGCTAAATCAAAAAAGGTTAAAACATCAAGATTCCATATTAAACAACCAAAAGTCATCGTAAAAGCACAGAGCCGGGCAAGTTCAGTAGGTGAATGTGGGGTGAACTTTGTNAAATAAGTTAATTTTGGCAATAGAAATGTCACTCCACCAGTTATCAGAATATAACTATATACAAAAATCTAATTTTGGACNGTAGTCACTTGCCTTTCTCTCAAGCACTGCGAATATCTTCCTCTACCCGAGTTAAAAACCGCTTCAGCCAAACGAGTCGGTCCTCAGTTTGTCCAATATCGTGATCTAACCAATCCCCAAGGTATCCTGGATCTTGGTTNTGGTGTGATTTGAGGTCAACAAGCCGCGCAAGATCGGTTTCGCAAGTGTAGATAATAGACTCGAGTTGCTTGCGCCTATCGACATCAGGCAATAGATGTAAAAAGCGGAACTTAAGTGCAAGCACAAGGCGCGCGACATCGTTTAGAGGTGCTTGTAGCCCCGTGGATAAAATAGTTATAAGCGTTTTGTGCCCCTCAGAGGAAAGTTCTAACAGAGCGTCAGGCCCCGGAACTGTATTAGAACTTGTCAGAGATAGCAGCCCTTCCTGACGCAACACCTCAATAGAAGAAGTCATTAATTCGAGAGCCGGGCCTATATATCGACTTGTAAAATTTCGGACCTCAGATGCCAGAGACGAGTATGATCTTGGACCGTCTGCTACAAACCCTAATGCTGCAAGCCGTATGGCTTCACGTGGCAGTATTGTTTGTAGGTCATTCATTTGCACACTGATGATAAAAACTTTTTGGGAGTCATAAAGATTATTTTACTTCTATCGAGCTCTTTTATTACTAAAACATCTAAATCATTTGCTATTCGAAAACAACAAACGTCGCGGAAGAATAGTGTTAAAGCAACTAACTTTACATTGGTATTTTTAATTTGATTAACCTTTCAGAGAGGTTGACGGAAACGGTCAACACTATACCTAATCATGNGGGTAAAAAATTTAGACTTTATATAAATTCCTTNATACAGTTTAAGTTTTAACGGTCTTTTAGAAAAAGGATTTATGCATCCACATNACTATTAAGTCAGCGTGATTAGTCAGTCTTTTTTCTAAAATTATCTAATGTAACAATTTCTGCTGCTTTAGAGGACTTAATAGATGGTTTAGCGACTTCTTCCAATGTTTCCAAGTTTTTTTCGGGCTTGTTGTCTTGGTTTTTCCCTGCAAATTCTTTTTCAGAAGTAAATGATGCAAACTGNAATCCAAAATTCACCGATGGGTCAACAAAAGCAGTTATTGCTTCATATGGTACTTTAATCTTTTGCATTCTTCTGTTGAACTTTAGAGAAACTGAAAACCACTCTTCGTTAACTGATAAATTCCAAAATTGATGCTCTAATACAATTGTGATCTCCTGATTGTATTGAGCGCGTAGTTCATCGCTTATTTCTACACCAGGATGAGTAGTATTTACAGTTATGTANAAATGGTGTTTCCCAGGAAGTCCATCGGCCTCGGACATTTTAAGAACTTCACGAATTACTGATTNCATGGCACGATCGACAAGCTGGCTGTAATCTAATGAGTTTTCAGTCATAATTTTCTACATGTTTTGATGAAATAAATTATCGTGATTATGCATCGTATGTTTATAACAGTTAATTAAGTGGAGGGCTTCTGTTGCCCGGTGCCCCCCGAACCGCGCTTGCCTATATATTAGGCAGCGAGAGCCAAGTCATTATCATTGGCAATTGTAAATTAGCCCGATAACGGTGGTACCATGCCGAACGAAAAACCTGTCTTTACGCGCGCGTCGATCCTATTTCACCCCCATTGAAACAATAGTAATCTTAGTTTGGTGGAGGCGCCGGGTACCGCCCCCGGGTCCGCATCGTTTATTTCACATGTCGTTTATCGTCATAGCCAGTAAACTGGCACTTTTATTATAAGCCGATTCGTTAGAACATTATACAGTAATTTTTTGTTTTGAGGTTAATATTGTGCGGCAATATCATCAACTCCTACGTCATGTGCTTGAAAATGGAACAAAAAAAAATGATAGAACCGGAACGGGAACTAAAAGTGTTTTCGGATATCAAATGCGTTTCGATTTGTCCATGGGGTTTCCTATTTTAACCACAAAGAGGCTACATCTTAAATCAATTATTCATGAGCTTCTGTGGTTTCTAAAAGGAGACACAAACATTGGTTATTTGAGCAAAAATGGGGTGAGGATATGGGATGACTGGGCTGACAGTAACGGTGATCTCGGGCCTGTTTATGGAGCACAATGGAGGTCTTGGCCATCACCAAACGGTACTCAAGTTGATCAGATTTCAGAGTTGGTTAAAGGATTAATTGACCAACCCGAATCGCGGCGACATATAGTAAGCGCTTGGAATGTTGCTGATATTGAAAAAATGGCATTACCTCCATGTCATTGTTTGTTTCAGTTTTATGTGGCTCAAGGAAAATTATCCTGTCAACTTTATCAAAGAAGTGCTGATATCTTCTTAGGAGTTCCCTTTAATATTGCGTCATATTCTTTATTCACCATGATGCTTGCTCAGGTTACAGAACTTAATGTAGGAGAATTTATTCACACTCTCGGTGATGCACATATCTATCTTGATCACTTGGACCAAGTAAATTTGCAGCTTTCACGGGAGCCCTATTCTTTGCCTCGAATGGTTATAAACGAGGGTGTGACAGACATTTTTGGTTTTAGTTACGATGATTTTATTCTTGATAATTATCAATCCCACCCACATATCGCAGCATCAGTAGCTGTTTGACGTAAGCATGATAAAAAAATCTCGTCTGTCCATTATCGTTGCTGTGGCTCAAAATCGGGTTATAGGATGCGAAAACCATTTGCCATGGAGGCTTTCCAAGGATTTAAAAAACTTTAAACGTATAACACTCGGGAAACCAATGATCATGGGTCGCAAAACTTTCGAGTCGCTTGGCAGACCACTTCCGGGAAGACCGCATATCGTTCTAACACGGAACGGCAACGCTTCGTTCAAAAATGTCACATACGCCCCCAGTTTTAATGATGCGTTAGAAGCGGCTCGTTCTTTTGTTGAAAAGGAAAATGATGAAATAATGGTAATTGGTGGGGAGAATGTTTTTCGTGAGGCACTAACGCAAGCGGATCGTATTTATCTTACAGAGGTACATATGAAAGCAGCCGGTGACGTTCGATTTCCGCATTTCAATCTTTCCGACTGGTTGGAAGTTTATCGCGAGTCATTCAATGCTTGTTCTAATGACACTTGCGATTATAGTTTCGTCACTCTTGATAGGGTTAATAAACCCACGGATTAGAGATAAAAGATATATTCTTGAATTATTATTAAAACGATTTGCTTATTTGATTGAAATATGAAGTTAGAATTAGTAAATTTTTGTTAATGACTAAGCGAGTAACTTATACAGTTTTTTTTATTATCCTCTTCATCTCTCCATCTCAATCTTCTGAAGCATTAGATCGGGAAAACTTTGCTTATGCTCAATTTGCTGACCGAGTGGTTGTGCTAAAAGATTCACGAAAAATGGTCGTGATGCAAGCTGACAAAGTTCTAAAAATTTTTCGCATCGCGCTTGGCCGATATCCAAAAGGCCACAAGAATCGTGAGGGTGATGGTAAAACCCCGGAAGGCCTCTATACACTCGATTATAAGTTGAAGAATAGTGCATTTTTTAGAGCCATTCACATTTCATATCCAAATAGCGAAGATATTGCTCGCGCTAAAATAAATGGATTTAAACCCGGTGGAAAAATAATGATTCATGGATTGCCAAATGATATGTCAGCAGAGGATATTGGTCACCCCTATATAGATTGGACACAAGGTTGCATTGCGGTCACAAATTATGAAATGTTGCAGTTATGGGAAATGATTAGGGCAGGTATTCCAATTGAGATACACCCTTAATCGATATTTTTATTACTTTCTTGCTTTTCGGAATTTTGCACTTAATTTGGGAGCATCTTCGCAGTAGGCACGACCAGTTTCAACTAAATGTTCCATGTGAGCCAAAACAGATCGTTCCGCGGCTTTATGCAACTGTATGGGTATATGGGTATAGAGTGCCGCGACAACTTCCTGAATTGAAGTAAGTCCATTGTCTAAACATCTTAAAATTTGTCCCTCTCTTATACGACGGTGATTGCGATAGGCTCGCGTAAAAGGTCTCGGATTAGATATTTCTGGGCCATGGGCAGGCCAGTATTTTACCTCCGTTCTTGCGAGGCAGGTTTCTAAACTTTCAAAGTAATCGCGCATGTTACCGTCAGGAGGCGAGATGATTGTTGTATTCCAACCCATAATATGATCACCCGTAAACAAAATATTTTCTTCTTTGAGCGAAAAACACATGTGATTTGACATATGACCTGGAGTGTGAACGGCCTCCAACGTATATCGATTGCCAGAAATCTTCATACCATTGATTATTTCATGATCTGGCGAAAAATCCCAATCAATTGACTCCTCCCTATTTTCGATTTTGGACGCAAGTTTGAGTTTTGCTCCCCAGATCTTTCCTCCCACCAGATTAACAAGTGGTTTTACTCCAGATGAATGATCATTATGTGTGTGTGTGACCACGATATTCTCTACTTCTTCGCCTTTCAGCGCAATTGCTAATGCACGGATGTGTTCATCCAGCGCAGGGCCAGGATCTATTATGGAAACTTTGCTATGGCCGATTATATATGTGTTGGTGCCATAGCATGTAAAATTGCTCGGGTTCCGAGCAACAATTCGACGAACCATGGGAGAAATCTGTTTTATCTCCCCATACTTGAAATCCATAGTTTTGGCGAATGGAATTTTTACGTTGCTCATCTTTTACTCAATGCTGATACTTGGAGTGTATCGCTCTCTAGTGCTTATTTTGCTCTCCAAGATCAGTTTAGCAATATCCAGATAAGTTGCAGTACTTTGGCTATGCGGCGTGCTAACCACAATCGGTACTCCTTTGTCGGATCCTTCACGTATTTCCATTTCCAATGGAATACTGCCGAGAAAGTCTACTCCCATTTTGTTGGCAGTTCTTTCAGCTCCGCCATGAGTAAATATATTGGATCGATTACCACATTTAGGGCAAATGAAGTAGCTCATGTTTTCTATGATACCAATTATAGGCACTTCCACTTTATTAAACATATTAAGTCCCTTTAATGCATCAAGAAGAGCTAAGTCTTGAGGTGTTGAGACAATAATAGCGCCTGCCAGAGCTACTCTTTGGGAAATAGTAAGTTGGGTATCTCCTGTACCAGGAGGCATGTCAATTATCATAATATCTAGTTTTCCCCATTCGGTATCGCCCAAAAGCTGCTCCAGCGCACCCATCACCATTGGACCACGCCATATCATCGGAGTGTCTTTTGGTACCATGAACCCGATAGACATGCATTTCACACCAAATTTTTCAATGGGGAAAATTCGTTTACCGTTGGCTGAGTCAGGTTTCTCGTTGATACCCATCATCATCGGCAGAGAAGGACCGTATATGTCAGCATCCATGATACCAACTTTCAGGCCAGTTTGGGCTAATGCTAAAGCAAGATTGACCGCTGTCGTTGACTTGCCCACCCCACCTTTACCCGATGCAATAGCAATAACTTTTCCAACATTTTCCAATAGTTTCGGTTTTTTAGCAGAAGCATGTCTTTGATGCTTGTTGTTTGTTTTTTCTGCTGTCAAAATAGCGGTAACGGATTTAACCCCCTCAATAGCTAAAACTGCTGCTTCTGCAGCTTTTCGCAATGGTTCCATCCGAGATCCATCCTCAGTAGTTACCTCTATGGCAAAACGAATATTTCCATTCTGAGATTCTAAACCTGACACAATTCCTAAGAAAACAATATTTTTTTCGTGATCTGGATGAAGGACATTTTCGAGGGCTTTGATTACTTTGTTTTTAAGTTCATCTTGCATTCTATTGTGCCTTAATTCGCGTATAATAGTATGAAGTAATAAAATAAAGCTGACTGAAGCTCATTGCGTTTGGTCAATACGTATCTTATATACTTTCAGAGGACTCGAGCAATGGATAGAAGTAAGGGAACAGAAATCCAGCGGTTGAAATTTTTATAATTAGAGCGGAGATTACTATGCCGTGGCAACAACAAGGCGGAAAAAATAACGGCGGTGGCGGACCCTGGGGTAGTGGACCCACCGGTGGATCGGGTGGTGGCAGTGGCCCGACACCTCCAGACTTTGATGAAATGCTTCGCAAGGGGCAAGAAAAGTTAAAAAATATTATGCCGGGAGGCATTGGCACTGGAAAGGGAATCAGCCTGTTATTATTAGTGATTTTAGGGGTGTGGTTGTTTTCAGGTATTTATCGCGTTCAACCCGGCGAGCGCGGCGTAGAACTTTTGTTTGGTGCAAAAATTTCGGATTCTACTACTGCCCCTGGGTTACATTTTTGGTTTCCATCTCCAATAGGAAGAGTTTATACGCCTAATGTAGAACAAACTAACGAAATTCTTGTAGGATTTCGCGGCACCGGAGCTGGAAGTCGGGCTGCAACGGTAAGGGATGTCCCAGAAGAAAGTTTGATGTTAACTGGTGATCAAAATATTATTGATATTGACTATGTGATTCAGTGGCGCATTAAAAATCCTATAAACTTTTTGTTCAACACGCGTGATCCTGTGGGAACTACCAAATTAGCGTCTGAAAGTGCTCTGAGAGAGGTTGTTGGTCAGACTAACTTAGAAGATGCACTTGCTGCCAGGCGTGGTGAAGTTGAAAATAACACACGCGAGTCATTACAGAAGATACTAGACGAATATAAAGCCGGTATTTTCGTTGCTTCAGTCAAAATGCAGAAAGCAGAGCCACCTCAACCTGTTATTGATGCATTCAATGATGTGCAGAGAGCCAAGCAAGATCGCGAGCGTCAGCAAAATGAGGCAGAAGCGTACCGAAATGATATTCTTCCCAAAGCAAAAGGTGAGGCAGAGCGCATGGTGCAGGAAGCGATGGCCTACAGGGAACGTCGGATTCAAGAAGCTGAAGGTGAAGCAAAACAGTTTCTTGAGGTTTATAATGCCTATAAAGGCAACCCTGATGTCACGAAGCGGAGGTTGTATATTGAACGAATGCAAGAAGTGTTAAGCGGCTCAAACAAGGTTATTATCGATAGTGAAAAAGGCGGATCGGGCGTAGTTCCTTATTTACCGCTCCCTGAGGTTCAGAAAAGACTTCAATCTGGTGGAGGGCAGTGACATGAATAAGATTGGTTTAATTATAATTGGTATTTTTGTAATCGTAGGTGGATTTCTTGCCCTAGATGCCATGTACACAGTGCATGTCACTCGATCGGCATTGGTTCTGCAATTTGGACGACCAGTAGCAATTAAAACTGAGCCAGGTTTGCATTTTAAAATGCCAATGCTTCAGAGTGTTGAATATTACGAAAAACGCATTCTGGAACTTGATCCACAGCCGCAGGAAGTAATATTAAAGGACCAAAAGCGGGTAAATGTAGATTCTTTCATGAGGTATAAAATTACAAATCCTCTTGAATTCAAGAAAAAAGCTGTAACACAGGCAAATTTTCTTCAGCTCTTTGGTGGCCGTCTCAATGCCGAGGTTAGGTCTGCGGTCGGTCAAGTATTATTAGCAGACATGTTGTCGCCTAAAAGAGATGATATAATGGCTGTAATAACAGCGGAGATTCGCGCAGAAGCGAAGGAATTTGGGGTCGAAGTAGTCGACGTTAGGATTGGTCGCACAGATTTACCGCGAGCTACTGCTGAATCTGTGTATAATCGGATGAGATCCCAGCGTGTTGCTCAAGCAGCCCAGTTGAGAGCTGAAGGGGCAGAGATTAAGGCAAGAATACAGTCCAATGCTGATAGAGAGCGAACAATTATACTTGCGGAAGCTGAGCGGAAGGCTCGCATCCTTCGGGGTGAGGGTGAAGGTCAACAAACTCGGATTTTAAACGATGCATTTGGAAAAGATCCTGAATTTTTTGCGTTTTATCGGTCCATGGAGGCATATGGGAAGGCATTGGGCGAGGGTACTACAATGGTATTGTCCCCAGACAGTGAATTTTTCAACTTCTTCAACCAAATAACAAAGGGAAAAACAAAAAAATAATATTTGCACAATTTTAAATAATGCTGTCTGAAATAATCATTGCCCTTGCTCTAGTGGTTACTGTCGAAGGTTGCCTATACGCGCTGTTTCCAAATGGTATGAAGAAGGTGATGGAACAAGCTTTGGCGACTCCCGTTAGTACATTAAGAATTACCGGCTTAATTGCAGCTTTCTTTGGTGTAGTGCTCATTTGGTTTCTGCGTGGCTAAATAAGAAGATTATTTTTAGCCTATCCAGTCAGGGTTGGTTAATGCAATCTAATGTCCATATATGACAGTACCAATATCAATCAGCATTTTAACTGGCTACCATTTAGGGGGTAAGATGCTTTGGAAGTTTGTTAGACCGAGAATTTTATAAACTATGGGTGATGTTGTGAAAACAAGCATTCTGGAGAGCAAACAACGAGGTTTCATTGCAAGATCGGCACTTTTGTCTCGATTTACAGCAATTATCTTAATATGCACGGTGAACAATGTCTATGCACGCACCGCACCGGAGAGCTTTGCTCCTCTGGCTGAAAAATTGCTGCCCGCAGTTGTTAACATATCAACAACACAGACTGTGAAGCGGGACGATGGATTGGAAATGCCAAGGTTGCCAGAGGGGTCGCCGTTTGAAGAGTTTTTCAAGGAATTTTTTGACAGGCAACAGCGCCGTAATGGAGAGCGTTCAAGGCGAGCGACATCATTGGGGTCAGGTTTCGTTGTAGATCCAAAAGGTTTAGTGGTTACAAATAACCATGTTATAGAGGGTGCGGATGAGATAACAGTCATATTTCATGACAACACGCGGCTCGAGGCGACTGTAGTTGGTCGTGATAAAAAAACAGACTTAGCTTTGTTGCGCGTTAAGCCTAAAAACAACATCGCTTACGTTAGTTTTGGTGACTCAGATTCAGCAAAGGTTGGGGATTGGGTGGTTGCAATAGGGAACCCATTTGGACTCGGTGGAACGGTTACTGCCGGGATAATTTCTGCCCGCGCACGAAATATAAACGCCGGCCCATATGATGATTTTATTCAAACCGATGCTTCTATCAACAGAGGGAATTCAGGTGGTCCGATGTTTAATATGCAAGGGCAGGTTATTGGGATCAACACAGCTATTTTTTCACCCTCAGGCGGGAGCGTTGGGATAGGTTTCGCAATTCCCGCGAAGCTTGCTAAGCCGATTATTGACCAATTGAACAAATTTGGTCGGGCTAAACGAGGCTGGCTTGGAGTCCGCATACAGACCGTCACCGATGGACTAGCGGAGAGCTTGGGCATGAAAGAGAATCGGGGTGCTTTGGTAGCTAACATTACACCTGGTGGTCCAGCAGAAAAGTTTGGTCTCAAGGTTGGCGATGTAATATTACAATTTGGTGGTACGCCGATTGTTGAGATGAGAGGATTACCGCGCGCTGTAGCAGAGACGCCTGTCGGAAAAACTGTGGAAGTCGTAGTTCTTCGTAGGGGAACTAAAAAGACAGTCCTGGTAACACTCGGCGAATTTCCAGAGGATGAGAAAGTTGCTAGGGTGCGCTCTGGAAAAAGCGATAAAGCATCAGGGATAACATCTGTTCTTGGACTAGAACTTTCCAATATCACTCCCGCTCTTCGTAAAAAATTTAATTTAAAAAAAGGAGTAAAGGGGGTAGTAGTTGTGGGTGTCAAGGCGGGCAGTGCAGGGGATCGTGAAGGAATTCGCTCTGGTGACATTGTACGCAAGGTTGGTCGTAATCAGAAGGCTTCAGAAACCGGAAAAGACGTTAAAAAACGAGTTGAGTCCGCTCGAAAAGCCGGCGATAAAACAGTGCTGTTTTTGATTGAGCGTGGTTCCAACTCGCAATTTGTAGCACTCAAACTGGATCAAGCAGGAAATTGATTAAAGTACTAACTATTATTTGAGTTCTTAAAATCAGCTTTCTTATAACCTTGTATGTAAAGAACTGCTGTCAAGTCACCGAAACGAATACACGCGGGTGCCTTTTTTTCTAATATTGGTTTGGCGTGAAAGGCAACGCCCATCCCAGCTGATAGAATCATTGGTAAATCATTTGCTCCATCACCTACCGCTATGGTTTCGCTTTGGTCAAGATTATATGTTTTAATTAATTGAAATAAAGCAGACCGTTTTGAGTTTTTATCTAAAATAGGTTCATTAATTGCTCCAGTTAATATGCCATTTTCCAATAAAAGAGTGTTCGCAAAATTCCTGTCAAACTTAAGTAATTCAGAGAGACGATCTGTAAAAAATTTAAAGCCTCCTGATATTAAAATACAAGTTGCTCCGTTGGCCTTCATGGTCGAGACCAACTCACGAGCACCCTGCATTAACTCTATTTTGGCCCAAGTATCATGCAACGCCTGCTCAGGTACGCCCTGCAGCATTTTAACTCTTTCTATCAGTGCAGTTTTAAAATCAAGTTCGCCTTTCATAGCACGATCGGTGATTGCGCTGATTTGTTTTCCGAAACCCGTTAAGTTGGCAAGTTCATCTAGGGTCTCATTTTTTACAATTGTGGAATCCATGTCGGTGAGCAGCAATTTTTTTCGCCTTCCATGCATAGGTTGAACAATAATATCAAACATACTCTTAAATGAGGAGGTGGCAGCCGCCTTGCGCACTGTATTTAGTTCGTTTTCCAGTCGCAATTCGCATGCAATTTCCTTCGCGAGCCATCGGGGTGGTTCTGAGCCAAATTCTTCGCTTAGTTGCTTTGCACGCAATTTAGTTAATGGAAAAATCTTTGGATTTGCAATTATAGTTATGACTATTTTCATTCTCTGCATAATTTGTGTAGAACTAACATCGTGAAAATTCTGAATTTATGTATAATTCTAATCTAAAAAATTTAAATGTGGTGAATATGAAATTGTCTTATCATTAAACACAACGGATACATAATAAATTTTATACTCTAAAAAATACGTCCTGATGGAAATGGTAGAATTTTGTGAAAGTCAGAAATAGTTTAGATTTTGTTGCACAGAGGATATAAATGTGGAGTGAGTTCAAAAACTGTATAAGGAAGGCTATAATTGCTTGTCGAAGCCTGTAGTTGTCATCGGAGGTCCAAGCGCTAGCGGAAAGTCCAATCTGGCAGTTGCGTTGTCATGTGAGTTCAATGGCGTAGTTATTAACGCAGACTCAATGCAAGTTTATAAGGGTTTAGAAATTATATCAGGAGTTCCAACACCTGAAATTCGTTCCTCTTGTCCACATTTTCTATATGGAGTTTTGGACCCCGAAGACCCCTGTTCCGCAGGAATGTGGAAGGAATTAGCAGTAGAACAGATAAAAAAGGCGCACAGATACCACCGTGTTCCTATTGTAGTTGGAGGAACCGGACTCTATTTACGTAGCTTAATAACTGGAATTAATATAATCCCTCCGGTGCCTGAGTTTATCCGACAAAATATACGAAATCGAATAAAAAATGAGGGCGCCAAGTTTCTACATTCTGAGTTGGCGTTATATGATCCGGAAGCGGCTTCCCGCATAGAGATCAATGACCGACAGAGAATTTCTCGTGCACTAGAAATATATTTTTCGACAGGAAAAAAACTTTCTGATTGGCAGACCGGTATCCAAACATCTGAAGATGAATATAAATTTTTTAAAATAATAATTCTTCCAAGACGTAAATCACTTTATCATCATTGTGACAAGCGGTTCCTGACGATGGTGGAAAACGGAATTATAAGGGAAGTTGAGAGTTTGATTGCCCGTGGTTTGAGCCCCAGTTTACCAGCGATGAAGGCGCTTGGTGTAAAACAAATCATTTCTTATCTGCAGGGGGACATTCAACTGCATGAAGCAATATCATTGTCTCAACTTGCAACTCGACAATATGTAAAACGACAATTTACTTGGTTTAAGAATCAGATTATTACCGATATGATTATAAAAGAGCAATATTCAGAAAAGATAAGAGAAAAAATCTTTCCGGATATTAGGAAGTTTTTATTGACCAATCTTACATAAAACACTATTTTCTCGCGCTTTACTAGACAATGCATGAAAACTTTCTGTTCCCTGGAAAAAAGTTGGACACTTATCTTTGTTTAATATTTTTTGGGATCCCATATCTGACTCGCGGTGAAATCTAATGGCTAAACGCAAATTAAATGGTTCGGAGATAATAATTCAATGTCTTATTGAAGCAGGTGTTGATACAATATTTGGTTACCCTGGTGGTGCTGTTTTACCCATATATGATGAAATTTTTAAACAAAACAGGTTAAAGCATGTTCTTGTGCGTCAAGAGGGTGGCGCTGTTCATATGGCCGAAGGTTACGCACGTTCTACTGGTAAGCTTGGAGTTGTGTTAGTGACTTCAGGTCCGGGTGCAACTAACGCGGTAACCGGATTAGCGGATGCGTTTATGGATAGTATTCCTGTATTGTGCTTGACTGGACAGGTTCCCACACATCTTATTGGCAATGATGCTTTTCAGGAAGCTGATACTACGGGTATTACTCGACCATGCACCAAGCATAACTATCTGATAAAGGACGTGAAAGAACTCGAAAGGTATTTGTGTGAAGCTATATTTGTTGCAACATCAGGGCGGCCAGGACCAGTTGTTATTGATTTGCCGAAAGACGTACTTATCGATGAAACTCGTTTTGATGGTGCTAGAGAGAAGTTAAAGATTGGCCACAGAAGCTACAAACCACGCACCAAAGGAGACCCAAAGAAAATTGCTGAAGCAGTTGATCTGATTAGTAAAGCAAAACGCCCAATTTTTTATTGTGGTGGTGGGGTAATTAATTCTGGCGTGCGCGCATCAAAAAGACTTTGTGAATTAGTAGGAATTACCGGAGCCCCTATTACCTTAACATTAATGGGTCTTGGTGCATATCCTGCTAATGATGAAAAATTTTTGGGTATGCTTGGAATGCATGGAACTTATGAAGCAAACCTTGCTATGCACGGTTGTGACGTAATGATAAATATAGGTGCCCGTTTTGATGATAGGGTAACAGGTTTATTATCTGAGTTCGCTCCGGAATCGAAGAAAATACACGTAGATATTGATCCAAGCTCAATTAACAAAAATGTGGCAGTTGAAATTCCTATCGTTGGTGATTGTGCTAGCGTACTTGGTGATATGATTAAGTTGTGGCGAGAGAAAAAACCGAAACAAGATAAGAGAGCGTTATCCGCTTGGTGGAAACAGATTGCAAAGTGGCGCGCACGTGAATGTTTGAAATATAACCAATCAAACGATGTTATTAAGCCACAATTAGCGCTGCAACGGCTATATGAATTAACCAAGAAACGTGACACCTACATAACAACTGAGGTGGGGCAACATCAGATGTGGGCGGCACAATTTTATAAGTTCAATAGGCCTAATCGCTGGATGACTTCGGGTGGATTAGGGACCATGGGGTATGGTTTTCCGGCAGCAATTGGTGTTCAGATCGCTCATCCTAGAGCTACAGTTATAGATATTGCAGGTGAGGCCTCTTTTCTCATGAATATGCAAGAACTATCAACAGCAATTCAATATCGACTGCCAGTAAATATATTTATTTTAAATAATCATTACATGGGTATGGTGCGCCAGTGGCAAGAACTACTCTACAGCAGCCGATATTCGGAGAGTTATAGTGAGTCCCTGCCAGATTTTGTAAAGTTGGCAGAAAGCTATGGCGCGACTGGTCTCCGGGCACTCAAGCCAGATGATTTAGATCCAGTTATTAATGAGATGTTAGCGAGTGACAAATTGACCATAGCGGATATTGTCATTGATGAAACAGAAAATTGCTTTCCAATGATACCCTCTGGAGCTTCGCATAATCAAATGCTATTAGGCCCAGCAGATGAGCCGGAAAAAACTGTATCCGAAGAAGGAATGGTTCTGGTATGATAGATAGAAAAATTGGAGCCTGATAATTGGATAATACAGAAAAACACACTATTGCAGTTTTGGTTGATAATGAAGCTGGTGTTTTAGCTAGAGTGATTGGATTATTTTCGGGTCGAGGTTACAACATTGAGAGTCTCACGGTAGCTGAGGTTGATGTTCAGGAGGGGTTATCTAGAATCTGTGTGGTTACTTCAGGAACCCCTATGGTTATTGAACAAATTAAGGCGCAACTCGATAGATTGGTGCCGGTCCATAAAATCAGTGATTTAACTGCAGAGGGTGAGTCCGTAGAACGTGAACTTGCCTTGATCAAGGTAAAAGGTAAAGGAAACAAACGTGTAGAAGCACTGCGCATTGCCGACATTTTTCGGGCCCGTGCAATAGACAGCACTAATAATTCTTTTATCTTCGAGATTTCGGGCAAGCCTGACAAAATAGACGCTTTTATAAATTTAATGCAACCGCTTGGACTGAATGAAATAACACGAACAGGTGTAGTCGCTATTGCGCGCGGGCCAAAGGGGCTTTAGGTAGTCCTAGCAGTTTTGTGGTTACACTGCCTTATAATAAATGCAATTTACCGATGAGGGACAGAGAATGCGTGTTTTCTATGATCGAGATGCAGACGTAAATCTAATTAAATCAAAAAAAGTGGCTATTATCGGCTATGGAAGCCAGGGTCATGCTCATGCAATAAACCTAACTGAAAGTGGGGTATCCCAATTAGCTGTTGGTTTGCGTGAAGGATCTTCTAGTATTAGTAAAGCTGAAGGTGCTGGGCTAAAGGTTATGACACCGGGTGAAGCCGCAGGTTGGGCTGATGTTATTATGGTTTTGGTCCCGGACGAATTACAGGCAGCTTTATACGAGAATGATTTGCGTAAAAACATGAAAAAAGGAACCGCCTTGGCTTTTGCGCATGGTCTGAATATTCATTTCAACTTAATAGAAGCACGTTCAGATATGGACGTGTTTATGATAGCCCCGAAGGGACCAGGACATACCGTACGGTCAGAATATCAACGAGGTGCGGGAGTACCGTGCCTTATCGCTGTCGAGCAAAATGCGAGTGGGAATGCGCATGAAATTGGTTTATCATATGCATCAGCAATTGGTGGTGGACGTGCTGGTATTATAGAAACATCTTTTCGGGAGGAGTGTGAAACAGATCTATTTGGTGAGCAAGCTGTTTTGTGTGGTGGCTTGACCTCACTGATTAAAGCTGGATTTGAAACTTTAGTAGAAGCAGGTTATGCGCCGGAGATGGCGTATTTTGAGTGTCTTCATGAGGTCAAATTGATTGTAGATCTAATTTATGAGGGCGGAATTGCAAACATGCGTTACTCGATATCCAATACTGCTGAATACGGAGATTATATCTCAGGTCCAAGGCTTATTGATGATGGCGTAAAATCGAGAATGAAGGAGATTCTAGAGGATATTAGAAGTGGTCGATTCACAAAAGATTGGGTTCTCGAAAATGCGGCAGGCCAAGCCAGCTTTAAGGCAACTCGTAGACGTGAGTCTGAACATCAGGTTGAAGCAGTAGGTGAAAAGTTGCGTGAGATGATGCCATGGATCACGGAAAATCGATTGGTTGATAAATCAAAAAACTAAGTTTTTAGCACTTTTGGGCTAAAAATAAGCATTTTCACCTAAAAATGATTGGAAAATTGGTCGATAAGGGTTTAGGAGTAATGTAATTAGTATTGTGAAGAAGAGACCGTCGCAAAATATTCATCCGTTATACTATTAATTACTGAACTTGAAGCTGTTTTCAGTAAATGCAGAGCGTTTAAAATGATCAGAAATTATGCAACATTTAATATTGATTTTGGAGTGCGGAAGTTAGGTGTAATGAGTCCTTGGTTTACACTTATTCTGATTGAGTTGTTTGGTTCTGTTTTTTGGGAGGATTCTCGACTTATGGGCCCCTGAGGGGGGCTTTAAGGTCGTCCCTTCAGGGGTAGTTGCATTTTAAGTTGTAACCACCAACTGATCAGCGGAGTTATATCATGAATACAATAAATAATGTCCCCAACCAAATTTTCATTTTCGATACCACATTGCGTGATGGTGAACAATCTCCGGGCGCGTCCATGAACCTCGAGGAAAAACTTGGTATTGCTGAGTTGCTTGAAGAAATGGGAGTGGATGTAATTGAAGCAGGCTTTCCGATTGCCTCGAATGGTGATTTTGAAGCTGTAAATGAGGTTGCAAGAATAGTTAAGGAGTCCGTGATTTGCGGTCTCGCAAGATCTGCTCGTGGTGATATAGAGCGTGCCGCTGATGCTCTAAAGCCTGCTCGACGGTCCCGTATTCACACATTTATATCAACCAGTCCACTGCATATGAAATACAAGCTTCGTATGGAACCCGAGGAAGTTTTTCAAGCTGTAATTGATAGTGTATCTTACGCAAGAAATTTCACTGATGATGTAGAATGGTCTCCCGAGGATGGTTCACGAACTGACTTCGATTTCTTGTGTCGCACAGTGGAGGCGGCAATTAAAGCTGGGGCTACTACTATTAATATTCCTGATACAGTTGGGTATTCGGTACCGAAAGAATTTGGCGCGCTGATTTCAGGTTTAATTGACCGGGTTCCGAATATTGATAAAGCAATTGTTTCTACCCATTGTCATAACGATTTAGGGCTCGCCGTCGCTAATTCGCTAGCTGGTATAGTGAGCGGTGCACGTCAAGTAGAGTGTACAATAAATGGATTAGGGGAAAGAGCTGGTAATGCTGCGTTGGAAGAAATTGTTATGGCTTTACGCACACGACAGGATAAAATCCCATACATCACTAATATCGATACTACCTGTATCACGCGTGCTTCGCGAATGGTATCTTCTGTTACAGGTTTTGCCGTTCAACCCAATAAGGCTATAGTTGGGGCAAATGCGTTTGCTCATGAATCTGGCATTCATCAAGATGGTATGCTGAAGCATGCGGAAACATATGAAATAATGACGCCGGAGTCAGTTGGATTATCACAGTCGAAACTGATAATGGGTAAGCATTCTGGCAGGCATGCCTTCCGTGTGAAGTTAG
This sequence comes from Rhodospirillaceae bacterium, assembly GCA_002709075.1. GTDB lineage: Bacteria > Pseudomonadota > Alphaproteobacteria > MPNO01 > UBA2964. The sequence continues at coordinate 59,075 of PAPV01000012.1, forward strand.
AAGAGCTTGGATATAATTTAGGTGACAATGCGGTTCAGGAGGCTTTTCGTCGCTTTAAGGAATTGGCCGATAAAAAGAAAGATGTATATGACGAGGATATTGTCGCACTCGTTGATGATGAAGTTCAACGAAACAATGATGCAATTCAGTTTGGGTCTCTGAGGGTGGTCTGCGGATCTGAGGGGCCTCAGACTGCTACTTTGTCTTTACTAGTTGATGGCCTCTCATACGAGGTTACTTCTGATGGAGACGGTCCTGTTGATGCCACCTTTAATGCTATTAAAGAAATAGTGCCGCATTTTGCTAATTTGCAGTTGTATCAGGTTCATGCCGTAACGGAGGGCACCGATGCCCAGGCTGAAGTTTCTGTGCGATTGGAAGAAAAAGGGAAAACTGTAACAGGTCGTGGTACTGACACCGATACGCTTGTAGCCAGTGCACGGGCTTACGTTAATGCATTAAACAAGTTAGTTGAGAAGCGAAATAAAACAGCTCCCGGGGCAATATCCGCGTAGAATTTAGATATTGGCTTCGGTGATGAAGGGGAAATATGAATGTTTTCGAAATTGCGCGGAATGCTCTCCGCTGATATGGCAATTGATTTGGGCACAGCGAACACCCTTGTTTATGTACAAGGAAGGGGCATAGTTTTAAACGAGCCGTCTGTTGTAGCAATTACGGAGATAAAAGGGAAAAAGCAAGTTCTTGCAGTTGGGGATGAAGCAAAAATGATGCTCGGGAGAACACCTGGTAACATTATGGCTATTCGACCTTTACGCGATGGTGTGATTGCCGATTTCGAGGTGGCGGAAGAAATGATCAAACATTTTATTCGCAAGGTTCACAATCGTCGCACTTTCGTAAGCCCGGAAATAATTGTCGCGGTGCCCTCCGGTTCTACAGCTGTAGAACGACGTGCAATTGAGGATTCAACGTTATCAGCAGGGGCACACCGCGTCCATGTGATAGAGGAACCGATGGCTGCTGCCATAGGTGCAGGTCTTCCAGTTGCCGAGCCAACCGGATCAATGGTAGTTGATATTGGCGGCGGCACTACAGAAGTAGCGGTTCTCTCTTTGGGTGGCTTAGTATATTCACGGTCGGTTCGTGTCGGAGGAGATAAAATGGATGAGGCAATTGCTGCCTACATCCGTCGCAATCATAATCTTTTAGTTGGAGAAAGTAGTTCAGAAAGAATAAAAAAAGAAATTGGTTCAGCCAGTGTTCCAGCTGATGGAGAAGGAAGAACAATTGAGATTAAAGGTCGAGATTTAATGAATGGTGTTCCAAAGGAAGTGATAATTTCCGAGCGTCAAGCTGCTGAAAGTTTAGCGGAGCCAGTAGGCGCTATTATAGAGGCTGTAAAAGTTGCGTTGGAGCACACAGCTCCTGAGCTTGCTGCAGATATAGTGGATAAGGGTATAGTGCTCACTGGTGGTGGATCTCTTCTCGGTAACTTAGATCTGGTTTTGCGACATTCAACAGGGTTACCAGTTTCCATTGCAGAGGAACCACTATCCTGTGTGGCACTAGGCACTGGCCATTGTCTTGAAGACATGAAGACTTGGACGAATGTTCTGTCTAGTTCTAACTAAATGTAGCTATGTCTGTAGGTGAATAAATTTGGTTTGAGAGATTTGGACTATGGCTAGGAAATTAAACTTTAGGACTGGATCCTCTATCTCAAGATTTGCCGCACCCATCAAGCTGCTTGCTCACCGTTTTATTTTCCTTTTTCTTATACTAACAGCAATTGGGACAATGCTGTTGGCTCGTGCGGATAGCATAGCGGTAGAAAAAGCATCAGTTATAGTAACCGATCTTTTTTCCCCACTGTTAGGTTTCTTTTCCAGACCTGCCGCAACGATCAATGGTGCCGTTCAAAAATTTGAAGACCTTGTTCGTCTTCACAGTGAAAATGAGCGGCTTAAGGCTGAGAACAGACGGCTAAAAGACTGGCAGATGGTTGCCCGTGATTTAGCCTCGCAAAACAGGTCATTGAGATCTCTTATGGCATTTACTGCGGACCCAAAGTCGCGACAGATATCTGCAAGGGTTGTTGGTGACTCTGGAGGTGCTTTTGTTCGTTCGGCGATAATTAATGCTGGCACACGCGATGGAATAGAAAAGGGGCAAGCTGTTATAACCGGTGATGGTCTTGCGGGCCGAATTATTGCAGTTGGACTTCAGTCCGCTCGAATATTGCTTGTTACCGATATAAACTCCCGTGTACCAGTACTGGTAGAAACGTCACGTGATCGGGCAATTCTCGCGGGCAATAATAGTGGACAGCCAAAGCTCGCTTTCCTTCCCGTGATTGCTGCAGTGAAAGAAGGAGATCGTGTGGTAACGTCTGGACATGGTGGTGTTTTCCCCCCCGGCCTGCCGGTAGGGACTATTTTAAATGCAGGCGATGGCACAGTGCGAATTGCACCGTTTGCACAGCTAGACCGGTTGGAATTCGTTAGGGTATTGAGTTATGAAAAAATTGTGCCGCCGCCTACGACAGGGTCAAGGATATTGTCTAAAAGAAATGTTAGCCCACCTTGACTACTAGTCTTTCACAAAGACTCGAGAAGATTGCACGCGATTATGTTCCTATCGCTATAACAGTCTTTTTTACAATTCTTTCAGCTACACCCCTATATCTTCCAGGCTATGGTATGATTGCCGCTAATCTTGCATTGATGGCAATTTATTATTGGGCTGTTTATCGCCCAGATCTTTTATCACCTTTGGCAGCATTTTGTATTGGGATGATTTATGATTTTCTTGTTGGAACCCCACCTGGTATAAACGCATTAGTTTTTCTTTTAGTGCGTGCATTAGTTAGCAGGCGAGGAGGGGCACTTCAGGGTAAACCTTTTATTACCCTTTGGTTAGGGTTTGTTGGTGTTTCACTGAGCGCGAGCTTGGCTACGTGGGTGATAAGTGTTATTTGGCATCTGACGTTTCTAAATCCACTGCCCATAGTATTCCAAGCTGGACTAACCATTGGTGTTTTTCCATTTGTGTGTTGGCTCCTCGTTTGGACTCAACATAAGACGTTATCTGTTTAACATCATGTATCGTGAAGCAGCAGAACGCCAAAAGCTTTTTTCGCGTCGCGCCGCGATACTCGGTGGGTTGCAGTTTGCAATGGCAGGAGTATTAGCAGGAAGAATGTATCAACTGCAGGTTCTAGAGTCTGATCGATATAGAACCTTAGCAGATGAAAATCGAATTAACATGCGTTTATTGGTTCCGCCTCGTGGTCGCATTCTAGATCGCAATGGACAGCCGCTTGCGGTCAACCGCAAAAACTATCGCGTTTTACTTACTGCTGAGCAATCACCAAATATACTCCTAACGTTAGAAACTCTTAGTCGTCTTATTGATATAAGTGATTTTGAAAGAGAAAATATTCTCCGAGAAATACGGCGGCGCAAAGGGTTCGTTCCGGTTACAATAAAGGAAAATCTAGATTGGAATACTGTTTCTAGAATTGAAGTTAATGCTCCTGACCTACCTGGCGTTTCAATAGATTTGGAGCAAAGCCGAGAATACCTGCATGGATATGAAATTTCTCACGTACTTGGTTATGTTTCACCTCCATCTACCAAGGAAACTGGAGACGAACCATTGTTACAATTGCCAGGTTTTCGTGTAGGAAAATCCGGAATAGAACGAATGCATGAAATGCGTTTACGGGGCAAAGCTGGTAACAGTCAATTTGAGGTTAACGCATTAGGCAGAGTAATTCGAGAATTGGAGAGGAAAGAAGGTGTTCCTGGTAATGACGTAATTTTAACAATCGATCTTGATTTGCAGAAGTTCGCAATTAAAAAATTGATAAGTCAAAAAAGTGCTGCCGCCGTAGTTGTTGATGTAAAAGATGGGGCAATTTTATGTCTTGTGTCAGTACCTGGTTATGACCCCAACGCCTTTAATATTGGATTTTCGCAAAAAAACTGGCGAATGATTCGTCAAGATCCATACTCGCCTTTGATAAACAAAGCAATCTCTGGACATTATTCTCCAGGCTCTACTTTTAAAATGTCGGTAGCGCTCGCAGCTTTGAAGTATAATGTAATATCCCCGAAGGATACTATTTTTTGTCCGGGTCACTACAATTTAGGGCAAGGCAAGTTTCATTGTTGGAGTGAAAAAGGTCATGGCGCTTTAAATATGCGGGGCGCAATACAACAAAGTTGTGATGTATATTTTTACGAAATTGCAAAACGACTAGGGGTAGACCGAATTGCTGAGATGGCATCAATCCTTGGACTTGGTGATTTGACAGGTATTGATTTGCCCGGTGAGCGGCGTGGCTTGGTTCCTACGGCGGCTTGGAAAAAAGAAGCACTTGGCGAAACTTGGCAGGGTGGAGAAACTCTTGTTACTGGAATTGGTCAGGGGTTTGTGTTGTCAACTCCACTGCAACTTGCGGTTATGACGGCACGTCTTGCAACAGGTCGGGCAATTAAACCCTACTTGTTACGTGCCGTTGTGTCAGAGGGACTTACAGAAATGACAAAACCTCGGTCTGCACTAGCTCTCAAAGTAAACCAAGACCATCTTGAAATAGTTTTAGGTGGAATGGACGCAGTTGTTAATTCACCTCTCGGTACTGCCCGTGAGTCCCGTATCTTTGGGAAGAATACACGAATGGCAGGAAAGACGGGAACCTCCCAAGTACGGCGAATTAGTCGGAGAGAACGGGAAACAAGAGTTTTAAAAAATGAGGAAAAGCCGTGGAAAGACCGTGATCATTCATTGTTTGTTGCGTACGCACCTTTTGAAAACCCCCGTTATGCAATATCAGTGGTTGTTGAGCATGGCGGGAGCGGGTCTAAAGTGGCAGCACCGATTGCACGCGACATTTTGCAAGAGACTCTTCGGCGGAAGATTGGTTTATTTAATAAGTTCAAAACCTCTCTACCTGCAGAACAAAGAATAAGTCGATGAAAATAGGCGCGGTTTATGATCCGAGTGATATAACTCTCAGCCGCAAATTGCGGATGATAAGCTGGCCCTTGGTCTTGCTCTTGTGCGTACTTTCGGCAGTGGGTTTCGGTATGCTCTATTCTGCAGCTAATGCCAGCTGGACACCTTGGGCATTACGACAATTTGTACGTTTTGGAATTGGGTTGACTTTGCTGCTTACAATATCTTTGACGGACATTCGCATGTGGATGCGTTATGCATATTTTCTCTACTTTTTGGCTCTTGCTCTGCTAATCGCTGTGGAACTAATGGGCGTAATTGGGATGGGAGCCCAGCGCTGGATAGATTTAAAAATTATAAGAATTCAGCCATCAGAAATAATGAAAATTACTCTAGTGCTTGCACTTGCCCGTTATTTCCACGGTATTTCAGCGGAAGAAACAGGTCGGATTATTTGGTTACTATTTCCTGTTATGTTGGTAATGGCACCTTTGGCACTAGTTTTGCGTCAGCCTGACCTTGGAACTGCTGTGATGATGGGCATGTCCGCTCTGGCAGTTTTCTTTGTTGCTGGGGTTAGACTCTGGAAATTTGCGGTTGCTGGCGGGCTCACACTAGCTGCTTTGCCTGTAGCCTGGTCATTTTTGCATGAATATCAAAAAAGACGGGTTTTGACATTTTTAGATCCTGAGTCGGATCCCTTAGGTTCTGGTTATCATATTATTCAATCAAAGATTGCACTTGGTTCAGGTGGAATTTTTGGGAAGGGTTTCCTTGAAGGGACACAAAGTCATTTGAATTTTTTGCCAGAAAAGCAGACAGATTTTATATTTACCATGTTGGCAGAAGAATTTGGCATGGTTGGAGGTCTTGCTCTTCTTGCTTTATACATTCTTATTATAGCCTATGGCTTTGTTATTAGCTTGCGATTAAGAAACCAATTCTCCCGGCTAGCATCGATGGGTATTGTGAGTGTTTTTTTCTTTTACATGTTTATCAATATAGCGATGGTAATGGGCCTTGTCCCTATTGTTGGTGTACCACTGCCAATGGTGTCTTACGGCGGCACGTCAATGCTTTCATTGATGATTGGCTTTGGCATTATAATTTCCTCTAACGTACATCGTGATTTACAAATGGACCGTCGAGGCGAAAATATAATTTAAAAAAAATGCTTAAATGAAATGATAGTACGACAATAGAAAAAACATTATCTTCAACTGAGTTTTTACGAATAATTTGTCCTTTTTGTTTATAAGAAAAGTTGTTTGTCCAGTTCCAACTCGTATCTTTTATTGAAAAAATTGATTTTTTGGTATTTGCAGTCCTAAATTCTCTCTAAGAGTTGTGCCCTCATATTCTTCACGAAAAAGACCCCTGTTCTGTAAGATTGGGATTAATTTGTCAACTAAATCATCAAGTCCTTGAGGTAGATATGGAAATTGTATTGTGAAGCCATCACAAGCTTCCGTCTCAAACCATTCTTGCATTTGATCCGCAATAAATTCTGGATGCCCCATAAGTGTCAGACTCGAGTGTCCGCCAATACGTTGGGCAATTTGGCGAACTGTTAATCCCTCCTCTTTTGCAATTCTAATTGCTTTGTGCCGGCTCGATTTTCCTGCATTTGTCTCAGGAATATTCGGTAAGGGTGCATCTGGATCAAACCTTGAAGCATCCGTTCCAAGCGCTATTGATAGAGATGCAATCGCACTCTCAAAATGCACGAGCGAGTCAAGAATTTCACGGCGTTCTTGTGCTTCCTCGGCTGTTTCACCAATTATTACCATACAGGCGGGGAGAATGTGCATCTGATTAGGTGTACGACCTATCTTTATCATACGACTTTTTAAGTCCGAATAAAATTCTCGCGCCTGATTGATTGTCGGCTGAGAAGTGAAAACCACTTCCGCTGTTTCAGCTGCTAATTGTCGACCGGCTTGAGAGGCACCAGCTTGAACAATAACCGGCCGGCCTTGAACAGGGCGAGCTATATTAAGAGGACCTTGTGATTTTAAATATTTTCCATCATGATTTAAAATATGCATTTTTTTGCTGTCAAAGAATTCCCCAGTTTTTTGGTTACGAATAAATGCATCGTCGGCCCAGCTGTCCCAAAGACCAATAACCACACTATAAAATTCGCGGGCACGCCGGTACCGTTCGTCATGTTCCATTTGCACGTCAATACCAAAATTTTTTGATGCGTCGGGGTTGGCAGTGGTTACAATATTCCAGCCGGATCGCCCTCCGCTTATATGATCGAGAGATGCAAACCGTCTCGCAACATGATAAGGCATATCAAATGTAGTCGATGAAGTCGCGATAAGACCTATATTTTTGGTGACCATTGCTAGCGCTGAGAGAAGTGTCATCGGCTCGAAGGATGTTGGAGTTGCTGATCGCTTCAATGCCTCCATTGGCATATTTAGAACCGCCAAATGGTCCGCCATAAAGAATGTATCGAACCGGCCTTGTTCTAATTTCTTAATAAATTGAGTTATATGGTGTAAGTTAAAATTTGCATCAGCGTAACTGCCTGGGTATCTCCAGCCGCCTGTGTGTATAGTGGCTGGTCTCATAAATGCATTAAGGTGTAACTTACGTTTTTGAGTCATGCAAAATAATAACCCGTGCAGCGTATATGACATACCATAAACCCTTGATCACGCATAAAATTTTTACGTGACGAAGTAGTCATCTTAATTTTTATATTTCCCAAAAGAATAACACCTTAACTTGTAACTAACTCGCTTAAAGATAAAATTAACTTATACATAGTAGAGTTATTTTTGAGAATAAATCGAAAAAAATTGACTGTCGGAGTTAAATTCAATCTTTTACACGCATTCGAGAGACTGGACTAGCATTCATCAAGATCTGAAAAAACCCTGCTGTTATTCCGATAACAACAGCTATTTTCCATGCGAGATCATAGGTTCCAAATTCATCAACTAATAGTCCCGCGCCCCAAGCACCTACAAAAGAACCTGTTTGATGACAAAAAAATGCAATTCCCGTTAGAGTAGCCACATTTTGAAGACCAAATATTTGGGCTACCAGTCCTGTGACTAGTGGCGCCACTCCAAGCCATAGGAGACCCATTACAGATGCAAAAATAAGTGTGGTTGTCGTCGTTGCGGGTATTAAAAAATAAACGATAATGAAAAATGATCGCAATATATACACAATCCCTAGTAGTACCTGTTTTGGAAATTTACTTCCTAACCACCCGAGTAGATAACAACCAATTGCATTAAATCCTCCAATTAACCCCAGCGCTTGTGCGCTTAAATTTGGTGTTTGTCCGCATAACTCCAAATAGGCGGGAAGATGCGCAGCGATAAATATTAACTGCAATCCGCAAACAAAATAAGCTACAGACATGGTCACATAGCCTTTGTGATGCCATGCCTCCGATAGAACCTCTTTTATGCGTATCTCAAACTCCAATGTCACCTGGGCGGTCGGTTTACCTAATGTATTTTTACCTGTTGAGTCTCCAGCACCAGCCACAAAACAGGCTGGCAACATTACAGCACACATACCGATAAAGCCAACCATCGCTATTATCCAACCACCGTTTGAAATCAAACCTTGTGCTAATGGTGCCGCAATGAAAGTTCCAATTGATCCAAATGCTGAAATAGTGCCAAGAGTTATACTGCGTTTAGCCGTCGAAACGGCTCTTGCCGCGGCGGCAAGTGCAAGGCTCAGTCCGGTACAAGCGAGGGCAAGGCCGACCAGTATGCCAAGCCCAATCCAGAGTGCAATCGGGTTGGTTGCTATGATTGTAAGAGCAAGGCCGGCGGCATAAAGAATTGAACCGAGAACTGTTAGAAATCGACATCCAATTCTATCGGCTACAATTCCAATAAGGGGCTGGCTGACACCCCAGACAAGATTCTGTAAAGCAATTGCGAGAGTAAAATCTGCTATCGACAGACCAAGGTCTTGCGTTACCGGATTAACAAACAACCCGAAGCTTTGTCGCATCCCCATACTCATTGTAAGCATTACGCTAGCACCAATAAGTACAGAAATAGTTTGGGCGTTAGTGTAATCTGGGTGTTTTAAGTTTGATGGAAAAATTATAATTTTACCTCACAGTAAAAGTTTTTTAAATCTTTAAACCAGCTTTGAAATTCGGACAAAATACTCCTGAATTAAATCATAATTTGCTTCAAATTGCATAAAGACATTTAAACCAAAGGAATTATTATCTCGTATTTTTGATATGCAAATAGTTTCATAATAATATCAATTTTCAGACTTAAAGAAATTAAGCATATTGAAAAACTAAAATTCCATTATGGATATTAGCGGACGTAAATCGACAGCATCTCTCATTTTTACCCATTCTTCAATTATTTCATTGCAGTGATCTGCTCCGATTACTGGTTTTCCAAGCGATTGGAATTTATTGAAAACATCTTTTTCACTCATGGGGTTCAGGGGATGTCCAATTGGATCAAAACTTTCAGCATTGTGTATTGTGCCATCTTTCATTTTTATGGATACACGAACAATTAAATGCCCTGACATCATTGCTTCTATATTTTTATCAACGGTGGCTTTTATTTTTTTCATTAGAGGTCGTATTGAGGGATCGTTTACTGGTTCTTCTTCAAAAGATGAGATATTTAACGGTCCATCTACCAAAGTGCGGGCAAAAATATATGGCATGGAGTGATCCGCGGTTTCGCGTGTTTTCGGATTCCATTTTTCTGTTTCCATTGCAAGTTCGCGTTTTCCAACAGAATCGCAAAATATTTCAATTTCTTCAATACAATTAAATTTTTCTGGAGGGATTTGGTTTCGAAGACTCAAGGCAGCCCACACGACTGGTTGACCGTTTGCCTCAATTGGCCAATATTTTATAAGCACTTCCCTAAGACGTGTTGGGCCACCTTGATTAGGAAAAGGGGTTATATTAAATGGTCCAGTAATATTTTCAAATAAACCGGAACGTCCCTCAAAAGTATTTTCCGGTCCTGGCATCCCTTCGGCAGCTAACATAGCTGCAAAAACACCGTTACGTCCGGCAAAGGGTGTAGCAACATTTTTCCAAGCATTTAATTCACCGGTACGTGAAACAAGCAGAGGTATAGTCGAACTTGCCGTTATTCCAATGGCACTGGCGGTCTGCTCAAAGTTTAGGTTTAAGAGATAACTCATTGCAGCCGCGGTTGAAATAGCTACTGCAAAACCTTGATCCCACCCATGCTGTCGCATTTGAGATGCTTCAGCAAGCCGGATAAAAGTCTCATATGTAATGAATGCTGAGGTTAAAAATCTTTGCCCATCCATTTTTATTGCGCCAGCCAATGCCAACGGCCAACCCAACCCATCCGAAGGATGGCCTCCTGGGAACCTATCATTAAAATCATAATTTCTGATCATGCAGCTGTTTAAAAAGCCAGCTAAATCAAGTGAATATTCTTTATTATTAAATAGTGTTCGTCCGGTATATTTTCCTGGTGTCTCGCCACCTGCTATTTTCCGTATTATTTTGGCAGGAAGAGAGTTCTTGGCTCTGATTGCACATCCTAGCGCATCTATAATGTGATTGATTGCTAGAGTGATATCATCCCCCCCAAAATGGTCATATGTAATTTCTGTTGCAAAATGGGCAACTTGTTTTGTTATATTGTCCATACGATACCCCTTGCAGAATTACACAATTTGTACCCACTTAAATCACAAGCCGAAAGTTTATCCAAAAAAAGTATAAAAATTAAATGTGCTTTTTTTCAATCTAAAAACTTGATGTTTTTGTCTCGTACTCTGCCGCCATAGTTAATTCTAATAATTCATAATCGTCTGAGTAGTACATTGTGCTGTGTTTAATTCTAGTTGGGGAATTTAGCAGTTCCCTGCAAAAAAACTTAGCGTACCCGCAATTCTCGAACCAGGCTCGCGACTCTCCCTTCGGGATCACAACTATTTGGAACTCCCACCATAATGATGTAGATCACTGCCTTCTGGCGGGCGTTCCTTGGTTGTAAGAAATATCTGTGTATGGATTTTGTCCATCGTTTCTTCAGTCTTATCCAGTTTCCTATATTTACGATAAATTCCCAAATCCTGTATTTTTATTGAAGTGTCGACAGCGTAATTTGTCATAAATCCAGAATGCATCTTTCTGTAAACTATTTTTATTCTTCTCCCATATTTAAATGATTGTTTTTTCCGTTTGTCAGTCTGACTAAGAAAACGTAGTCTAGTATTTTCGATGATGGATAAATTGTTTAAAGTTGATAACAGAATAACTAGGGAGAAGTCTATTGGACCCGTTTATTCATACGGGATTTTCTAGTCGTGTCGTACACGGCGCAGGGTCAGTGCAGGAATTAAAAAATGAGGTTGCCGCACTTGGAGTAAAAAGGGTTATGTTCTGCTGTACAAAAGGTCGAGTGCCCGTTGTAGAACAAATCGCCGGCTCACTTGGAAACAAATTGGTTGGGATATGTTCAGAAGCAAGAATTTTTGTTCCTATCTCTGCTGTTGAAAAAGGGAGGTCTGAAGCAACAAGGCTCAACGCTGATTGTCTGGTTTCTTACGGTGGTGGTACCGCAGTAGGTTTGGCTAAAGCTATTGCTCTACAGCACAACATTCCGATAATTGCGATTATAACTACCTATTCTGGTTCGGAAACGACGCATATGCAGGGAATTATTAATCATGATGGTGTAAGGAAAAATCATGCTGATCTTAGAATGTTGCCCAAGACCTTAATTTATGACCCCGAACTTTCGTTAGATTTGCCGCGAGACATTTCTATTGCTAGTGGTTTTAATGCAATAGCACATGCAATAAGTTCATTTTTAGGACGATTTTCAAATCCAATTTCCGAAATGTTTGCGGAGGCGGGTATTCGAGAAATGTCCAAATGTTTGCAACAGATTGCTGCAGATCCGTATGATGTGGATGCGAGAGGCAAAGCTCTCTTCGGTGCTTGGTTATGTGGAACAACCCTCATATCAGCTGGTACAACTTTACACCATAAAATGGTGCACGTTCTAGGGGGTGGTTGGGATCTCCCACACGGGCCAACGCATGGCATTATGTTACCTCATTCTACGGCGTATGTTAGGTCTGCTCAACCCAATCAATTGAAGAAAATTGCACATGCGCTCGGTGATGAAGCTAATGATGCAGCCCAATTACTCCACGTTTTGTTGAAAGAATGCGGAGTTCCTCAAGGGCTTAAACAACTAAACCTTGACCGAGAAGCACTGGACGAAGCAACGAACAGAATTATGCAAGAACCATATTATTGTGCTCGTGAGTATGATCGTCGTGAGATTCGGGACCGCCTCGAAGATGCATGGGGAGGCATCCCTCCTAGATAACTTTACGTTAGCTGCTAAAGCAAGTCTAACCAGATTGATCTATTTAAATATGAGGACTTTTATGAATCACAATCATGCGAGAAGAAGGAAGAAACTGAACCGGTATTTGTAACTTGTTTATTCAATACAAATACATGTAATTATCTTCTTCCAGCGCGACCAAACAATTTTCATCGAAAATTAATTTTGTTAAGCTTCCTTCTCTATTATTTCTTGTATTCGGCAGCCTCCTCCGAACCAGATGTGGAGCTACCTTTAGTGTAGGAGTGAGCGCCCGTTCCTGCGAGTTCGCCATTTTTTACTATAAGATATTCATCACGTATATTTCTTCCACTCAAGAAACATTCAAGAATTTCTCTAACTCCGTCCGCATATCTCGCTTGTGCAGATAGACTTGTCCCTGAAGTATGGGGGGTCATTCCATGATTGGCCATGCTTCGCCAAATGTGGTCATTTGGAGCTTCTGTTTTTCTTCTACTGGCTGTTCCACATTCTCCATTTTCTCAGCCGAGAAACCTTTTAATTGGTCACTTAATAGCTTCATTAATCGGTTTGATTTGCTTTAATTTTATTTCAAATGAGATTTTTGCTTTAACTGTTTCGATGTGTATTGTAATTGCAGCAATGCAAATTTTGGATGTTTCACATCCTCCCGCAGCATCAAATCCAATTATTATTTTTCTGTCTTCACCTGATTGGGTGTTTATTCTTATGCCGACCCTTGTGGGAGCTTTTTTTCTCGTAATTTGTGCATATTGTTTTCATAGGTGGATTTCAAAAAGTACATATCCTGTGGTTAATGCTTAACAGTCATTTGTGATTAGTTAAAATGTATCGCATCAAAAAAATTACAAATACAAGAGCCTCCCAAATATATTATACTAATTTATTACTCTAGGGATTTGGCTATATGCCATTGCTATATAGAAAAATTAAATGCATTTTCACATCAGTTTGACTGTAATTTTTACGGCTTTAGCTTTAATGGGAGGTTTATATGGTAGTTGATGCTTCACAGCACCAAGGTGGTAAACTGATAGATGGGTTTCATTTAATCATTAAGGCGCTGCAGTTGAATGATATTGAGACCGTTTATAACGTCCCTGGTATTCCGATTACTGATTTAGGTCGGATGATGCAAATTGAAGGTATGCGTGTGTTGTCTTTCAGACATGAGCAAAATGCCGGATATGCAGCTGCGATCTCTGGATTTTTGAATAAAAAACCTGGTGTTTGTATGACTGTAAGCGCTCCAGGATTTCTAAATGGTTTAACAGCATTGGCGCATGCGACAACTAACTGTTTCCCAATGATACTTATCAGTGGGTCATCAGAAAGAGAAATAGTTGATCTTCAGCAAGGTGATTATGAAGAAATGGATCAGCTTGCGGTCGCTAAACCACTCTGCAAAGCGGCGTATCGAATCCTCAATGCTGAGGATATTGGGATTGGTTTCGCTCGTGCTATCCGCGGTGCGCTGTCGGGACGACCAGGAGGTGTGTACGTTGATATCCCAGGAAAGCTACTTGGCCAGACAATGGATTATGATTCTGGAATAAACTCGCTGATTGAGGTGATCGACCCATCCCCGAAACATTTACCCTCTCCTGCCGCAGTGCGGCGCGCCATAGAACTTCTGAGAAAGGCAGAGCGGCCTTTAATAATACTTGGGAAAGGAGCTGCTTATGCTCAAGCAGATGCTGATATTAAAACTTTGGTTGAAAAGACCGGAATTCCATATCTCCCTATGAGTATGGCAAAAGGTCTGCTTCCAGATACACATAGTCAATCCGCTGCTCCAGCGCGGTCCCTAGTTCTAAGAGAGTCAGATACGGTGATCTTAATAGGAGCACGACTGAACTGGTTGCTCTCTCACGGGAAAGGTAAGACGTGGGGTTCTGTAAACAAAAAGTTTGTACAAATTGATATTGAACCTACCGAAATGGATAGTAACCGGCAAATATGTGCACCTATTGTGGGTGACATAGGTTCCTGTGTTCGTGCTCTTTTAAATGAAATGGGTGACAATTGGAGTTTGCCACCTTCATCATGGACAAAACTAGTTCAGGAAAAAAAGAACACAAATATTGAGAGAATGGCTCAAAGAATACGAAATAATAACGTGCCTATGGATTATCACGGTGCTCTTGGTGTGATACGAAAAATAATTATGGAGCGACCTGATATAATGCTTGTTAACGAGGGGGCAAATACACTTGATTTTGCCCGCAGTATTATAGATATGTTTCAGCCTCGTAAACGTCTCGATGTAGGCACTTGGGGTGTTATGGGTATAGGAATGGGCTCCTCTATTGCAGCAGCAATAGAAACTGGAAACCCAGTTTTGGCGATTGAGGGAGATAGTGCCTTCGGGTTCTCCGGTATGGAGATTGAAACAATTTGTCGTTACAACCTTCCCATTTGTGTTGTAGTCTTCAACAATGGTGGAATATACCGTGGAATCGATGAAAATAACGATGTTAAGGATATTTCGACTACCGTTTTCGTTAAAGGAGCGCGCTATGACATTATGATGGAAGCTTTCGGCGGCAAAGGATACAATGTTTCATCTCCTGACGAGCTTTTGAATGCTGTTAGGGAAGCAATTGTTAGCGGACAACCAACATTAATTAATGCTGTAATTGATGAGGCGTCGGGAACAGAAAGTGGACGTATCGGTAATTTAAACCCGCAAAGTATCATTTCTAAGAAAGAAAGTTAAAATATCACTCAAACTGAAGAAATGGGAAACCAAATGAAAGCTCTTGAAGGCGTCAAAATTCTTGATATGACACATGTCCAGTCCGGTCCTACATGTACTCAACTCCTTGCTTGGTTTGGCGCTGATGTGATCAAAGTAGAGAGACCAGGAGTTGGTGATGCAACTAGAGCACAACTTCGTGACATACCCGACGTGGACAGTCTTTATTTTACAATGCTTAACCATAATAAGCGCAGTGTCACAGTTAATCCAAAAACCAAAACTGGTAAGAAAATATTCACTAGGCTGATAGAAGAATGTGACGTTTTGGTAGAAAATTTTGCGCCTGGTGCAATAGATCGGATGGGGTTTTCTTGGGAGAACATCCAATCAATTAATTCCCGAATAATTTATGCGTCCATTAATGGATTTGGGCCCGGACCATATGAAGAATGTAAAGTTTATGAGAATGTTGCCCAATGCACTGGTGGGGCAGCGTCCACTACAGGTTTTTTGGGAGGTCCGCCAATTGTCACTGGTGCTCAAATTGGTGATTCTGGCACCGGTCTTCACTTAGCATTAGGTATTGTTGCTGCCCTTTATCAACGTGAAACAACTGGAAGGGGGCAGCGTGTGACCTGTGCAATGCAGGATGGAGTTCTGAATCTTTGTCGTGTAAAAATGCGTGACCAACAGCGTTTGGAAAAAGGACCCCTCAGAGAATACAGCCAATATGGACAAGGTGTTCCGTTTGGAGAATCAACACCGCGTGCTGGAAATGACTCAGGAGGTGGCCAACCGGGGTGGATTTTGAAATGCAGAGGCTGGGAAACTGATCCCGACGCATATGTTTATTTCATTACACAAGCTGCAGTCTGGGGCAATATTTGTGATTTAATTGGTAAATCAGAATGGCAGGATGAGAGAGGCTATGCTTCACCGGAGGAACGATTAGATAAAATCCCCGAGATTTTTGAAGAAATTGAAAAATGGACAAAAACTTTGGGAAAACTTGACGTGATGCGGCAATGCAATCGGTTAAATATTCCTTGCGGTCCGATCCTATCTATGAAAGAGCTTTCTATTGAGGAAAGTCTTAAAAAGACCGGGACGGTTGTGGAAGTTGATCATCCAACAAGAGGATCATACTTAAGTATAGGTAATCCAATAAAATTATCTGACTCGCCTTCTGATGTTTCGCGTTCTCCTCTGTTAGGAGAACATACTTTAGAAATACTTCGAGATTTAATTGGGCTTTCGCAGGAAGAAATAGAGGAAGCAGTAGAGGAAGGCGGAACTGGAACCGAAGCAGCTACAAATTAGAATGATTCAAAAGCCTTTTAGAAAACAGTTAAATTAATATGGTACAAATTGGGGACCCGGTTTCGCGGGATGAGGACTATAGATTACTCAAAGGCAAGGGACGTTATCTCGACGATGTGGTCCCTAATAATCAAGCTTACGCTCAAGTTTTACGTTCACCTATAGCTCATGCAGATATAAGAAACATTAATATTTCATCGGCTTTATCTGCCCCGGGCGTACTCACTATACTAACAGGAAAAGAACTTAAAGAGCGCGGTCTTGGTGCATTGCAACCGTCCAATCCAGGGTTTCGTTCAGACGGGTCACCGGGTTTTGTCTGTTCCCTGCCATTGTTGGCTCAAAAACGCGTTCGGTTTGTTGGGCAGGCTGTTGCGTTTGTGGTTGCTAAGACTCTTGACCAAGCACGTGACGCACTTGAGCTTATAGAAGTTGATTATCGTCAATTGCCTGCTGTAATTACATCCGATGATGCTTTAGCTGTGGATGCCCCTGTGATATGGGAAGATGCGGGCAGTAATGAAGCTTTCTTTTTTGAAACCGGTGATAGAGCATTAGTTGATAAATATTTTGCGCAAGCCACACATATTATAAAGCACAATATATGCGTTAGTAGGGTTTCTGGCAATCCAATGGAAAACCGTGGTTGCATCGGCGAATATGATAGCTTTGAAGACCGTTATAAATTGAGGGCTACCGTGCAGTCCGTGCATGGCATCCGTGCAATGATAGCGAGTGGAATCTTTAAAATTCCGCATCATAAACTGCGTGTAATATGCGACAATATGGGAGGCGGATTTGGTACTCGAGGGGGGTGCCAACCCGAATACAGTTTGGTGTTATGGGCCTCAGAAGTTGTTGAACGCCCAGTTAAATGGGTGGCTAGTCGTGAGGAAGGCCTTCTAACCGATGAACAGGCTCGGGGAACCTTGAATCATACTGAACTAGCTTTGGATTCGGACTATAAATTTTTAGCTATAAGAGCACATATTACGGTACCCATAGGAGCCTATTATACTACTGATCGTAACATGAGGTCCGTAACAGGTGGTTTCGGAGGAATGGCTGGTGTTTATGGTTTGCAGTCAATCTATTGTAGCGTGACTGGCGCTCTCACAAATACTATGACAAATGCGCAATATCGCGGCGGAGCAAAACCGGAACCAGTTTATATTTTGGAGAATATTGTTGACGTAGCAGCAAGACAATTAGGAATTGATGCAGCTCAGTTACGTAGAATAAACACCATTACAAGAGATCGAATACCATATACCACTTGTTTGGGTGATACATATGATTGTGGAGACTTTATTGGTAACTTTGAAGATTGTCTCAAAGCTGGGGATTATGAAGGAGTGCTATTACGCCGTAAAAATGCTGAGGAAAGAGGAAAAGTTTTAGGTATAGGTATGTCGAACACTATAACCGGGGTTGCAAGTTCTAACTTTGAACATGTTGAAATTCGGTTCGATCCATCCGGCGGTATTGTTTTGCAAAGCGGTGCAATGGATCATGGTCAGGGTCATGATACCACTTTCAGGCAGGTTTTAGCAGATAGATTAGGTATTAATCACGGCGATATAGTATATAGATTTGGTGATACGGATAAAATCGCCACTGGAGTGGGAACATTTAATGCGCGTTGTGCAGTTTTCGTCGGTTCGGCGGTTCACATTGCTGCTGAAAAAGTTATTGAGAAAGGCAAAAAGATTGCAGCTCATGTTCTGGAGGCAGCAGTAGACGATATAGAATTCTCTAAAGGAAATTTTACTGTGGTTGGAACAGATCGCAGTCTAAGTCTGTTGGACGCAGCAAAAACGGCATTCAATAAGGCACAGCTTCCCGTAGATATTGAACCAGGATTGTACGAGCATGGAGAATTTGGTATGGGGAAAGGTCAATACCCAACCTATCCCAATGGGTGCCATTTAGCAGAGATTGAGATAGATAGGGAGACTGGCGAAGTTAAAATTGTACGTTATACCGCTGTTGACGATGCAGGAACCATTCTTAATCCAGTAATTTTCGATGGTCAGGTGCATGGAGGAATTGCACAAGGGGCAAGTCAAATCCTTATGGAAAATATATATTATGACACCAAAACCGGACAGCTTTTATCCGGTTCTTTTATGGATTACTGCATGCCACGAGCTGATAATTTTTGTGATTTTAATATTTTTGCAAATGAAGTTCCAACAGAACGTAATCCTCTCGGGGTAAAGGGCGTTGGTGAAGCGGGAACAGTTGGCGCCTTGCCAGCAGTCATGAATGCAATAAATAACGCGTTACATGGAGTTGGCGCTCAACCTATTGAAATGCCTGCTACGTCTCTAAAAATATGGAATGCGTTACGAGGGGCTGAAAAGCATTAAAACCTTTGTTTATTATGGACTTTTTCGCGTTTCACACCATGTGTTATAGTAACCAGAGACAAAAACTATTATCGCGCCAACCCACACCCATTTATCAGCTACTTCGTTGAAGAAAATCCACGCAAACAGTGCTCCAAAAATCAACCGAGAAAAGTCGAAGGGCATTACTGCGCTTGTATCCGCTTCTTCAAATGCTCGCGCTTGACAAAAATGAGCTGCCCATCCTGAAATAGCCATGATTAATAACGGAAAGATTTGTTCAAGGGTTGGAGTCTTCCATACAAAAATAAGGGGAATAATGCAGAGAGGCATCATCATAACATTCAAATAGAAGGTGGTTATTACTGCAGAATCTTTTTTTGTAAGAACTTTGATAGTTGACCAAGTGGCCGCGTAGAATACGCATGATAACACAACAAGAAATATGTAGGGATTTATTGAGTTTGTGCTGGGTCTAACAATAATCAATGCACCAATAAAACCGACTACAGTGGCAATCCACCGGCGAACATCCACTCTCTCTCTGAGTATTAATGCCGCTGTGATTGTAGTAAAGATCGGAATTAAAAAGGTTAATGATATTGAATCCGCCAAAGGAGTGACCGCCAAGGCGTAATACAGTGTGACCATTGCTGCAAAAGCAAATAACGTTCTCAGTCCATGAAGACCGATTTGTTCAGTTTTTAGTGCGGATAGGCCTGATGAAAGTATGACTGGAACTATCATTAATAACCCAACTAATGCGCGTACGAATACAATTTCTATTGCGTCTAACTCGGGACCTATATAACGCACACTAGTCATCATAATGGCAAAGTTTGCGCATCCAAATATCATCCAGTAGATACCGCGCAGAGTGCGACCGCGATTCTGAGAATAAGTTTTTAACATTTTTCAAAAGTATTTCTAAATAACTTTTACGTTTATAACGTTCTATAAAACTTACGCCAACAAATAGTCTGATAGGTGTTTATGATTATGAAACAGGAATTATTACGTTCTGGAATTCAATTGCCAGATATTAATTTAAAAAAAAGGTAATATTCATTACGGGAGGGGATCGGGGGTTAGGACGGTCTATGGCAGAGGCTATGGCACAATGTGGGGGGAGGTTAAGTATTGCGTCTGATAATGAAAAAGGGTGTAGAAAACTTGCAAGGCAACTAAATGCCTGCTTTGGAGAGGGCACAGCTATGGCTCTGAAATTAGATATAACAGACATTGAACAATGCCGAACCGCAGTACAAGAGACAGTCTCCCTAATGGGAAAACTTGATGTCCTTTTTAATAATGCGAGGCGATTAATGCGCGGACAAGGCCTACCACCAGAGGGAAACTCTCTTCCAATATGGGAAACCGATCCAGTTATCTACGCAGAAACAGTAAATGTAAATGTAGTTGGTACCTTTAATATGACACGTGCAGCTGTAGAATGCTTTAGAACGCAAAAGTTCGGAAAGATAGTAAATATTTCTTCATCATTGAGAAACTTTTCTAATCCATATAACTCACCTTACGGGGTTACTAAAGCAGCCCTAGAAGCTCAAACATTAATATGGTCGGTCGAGTGTGAAAAAGAGGGCATTATGATAAATTCACTTTTACCTGGCGGATCTGTTGACGCTGACATAAAACGTCCAAACCGTGAAAAGAAAAAGTTACAACCTGTCGATATTATGAACCCTTTAGCAGTGTGGTTGTCGTCGGATAGGTCCGATGGTGTTACAGGTTGTCGCTTTAATGCAAAACTCTGGACCCCGGAGTTGTCCGTGGATTTAGCTGCAAGAAAGGCGCGAGAGGAACCAGTTTTTTCTTCTCAGCCAGTCGGTAGATTCCATGATAATTAGGGAAAGTTTCTTGTAACAAAATTTTGATCTGAGTATTTCGGTGACATATTAAAAATTCTGTTTACATAATGTATTCCATTTATTAACGCTAAAATTTGATATTAAAAATTGTAAAAATACGAAGCTTATCTCTATTATTTAATTAAAAAAGAGTTCTCTTTGGTAATGTTATTGCTTAGAGGAAATTTATAAGCCTATTCTGGGTGATTTTGTTGCAGATATTAGTGATTAGAAATAGCCTTTACAGATGGATTTTTTACTCAGCAAAGAACAAAAACTATTGCGGCAAATTTCTTCAGATTTTGTTGCGAGTATAACAAACATTGACAGTCTTCAGGGAAAATTTGAAGTTGATGATCCCAAAAGCCGTTCTCGGCTCAAAGTCATGGCTGCCGAGGGATGGTTCTCTATAATGGTATCAAGTCGCACAGGCGGTTTAGGATTGGGTGTTACGGACCAAACTTTGGTTATGGAAGCTGCTGGTGAAGGATTGATTATGGATCCAATAGCAGAAATTGGCGTTGCAGCTTGGGCAATTTCAGTTGGGGAGGCTGCAACTGGGCTCGGTCATTTACTTTCAGATCTTATGGCCGGTGAAAAGCTAGTTATTCCCGCGGTATATGAAACTCAAATAAAAGATTTTGATCGTAAAGGAGTAGTCTCAACCAACGAGCATCATGGCTACCAACTCAACGGCTATAAGTCAATCATCCCTTTTACAATTACTCCTGACTATTATTTGGTCGATGCATCAACCCAAGACGGTAAATTAATCTACGTTATTCAAAGTGAAAAGTTAGACCAGATATTTGATAAAAAACAGAAAACAAATATTCTTAATATTGGTATTCTCCGGATTCCTGGAATTTTTATTAACGAAGATGCATTGGTATCTGGCCGCAAACAGGGATCAAGGATAGCCTCGAATATTCATGATAGGCTACTTTTAGCCAACATAGGCAAGTATATTGGTCTAGCACAAATCACACTTAATAGAGCACGTGAAGATTTAATAGCGCGATCCGGAAGCGATGATCATATCGAAGAAGTTGATAGCCTGCAGTCTCACTTAAAGTCCATTGTTACCCTGCATGAAAAATTGAAATTGTTTTTATATAAGACTTGTAAGGTTATTGATGAAGGTCAAGGGAATAGAGTGATGGTGGCTGAAGTTGCCGCCGCTGCATGTAAGTTGGCAACTCATTTCTCTGAGTTTATGGCTGAAATACAAAGAAGATTAGATTTGAAAGATGAACAGTTTCTCATGCAGTTATTAAATACGGCTACTTATTTTCCTCTCCTGTATGGTAAATTAGAAGAACATAAAGAACGTGCAAAAAGGTTGATTTTGGAAGAAGAAAGAATAAAGGTCACCAAAAAGAAGCATCGACGTCAAAAACGCCGACGTTCTGTATTTTCTAAAATCAATAATTAAATTCAACAATAAATGTTTTATGAGAATCTCTTCAAAAGTAATTAAAGTACCTGTTTAAAAAAGTTAAAACAAATATTAATTTATGATCTAAAGTGTTCGAGTTTAAATATGCGATTTCATATTGTGCATCAAAGGTTTTGTTTAAAAATGAATTTTTCTTTGACCTTCAATTCATCATATGTTTATGCGAATGACTTTTTTTATGGTTCATTTTAAAAGACTCATCGATCGCACCTATCTCACGTACAATCACCAGAGCAGGGATACTGTTTTTATTCTCAAATATAAGATCTAGAGAAAATTTATCCCCTTTTCTTATTTTTTTCTTAAGTCCAAAGAGCATGATGTGCAATCCACCAGGCTGCATTGTAAGTTTTTCCCCTGATTTAATTTTAATATGATCTAATTGCTGCATTTTAACGATTTTATTAATAATTTGGTGTTGATGCATTTCAGCATATTCAGCAATAGCTGTTTTTGCCGCGACTAACTTAGTTTTGGTGCTGTCATGATTTATAAGCGTAATGTAAACTGCACTATTATTGCTGATGGACGCTCTTGCCCAAGCTGCAACGACCTCAATTTTTGTAGAATAAACCTTTGATGCATCACTGTGTTTGGGATAAGATCTTTGGCCTTGTGTAGCAATTGAATCCGCTAACAATGGCTGGATCAGTAGCGTAGGCATTAGAACCAAAAGCCCTATTGTTTTCATGTTTCCCCTCTTTTTTTGTGCGGCCTATTTTGATGTAATCTAGAATCAGGTAAAAAATATTTAGATATATACTCAAAAAGTATCCTTATAATTACTTTTTATTTTTTGTTCACTTTCTAATCTTTGATATAAGTTGTGATTTCTGCTTTGACATTATATTTTAATTTTTAAATCATCTATGGCTGCCCGTAATCTGTCAGGAGTGCATGGAGCATGAAGAACTCGTACACCTGTTGCATGATAAATGCCGCCAAAAATTGCTGGAGCGGTTGCGCAAAGAGCAGGTTCCCCTATTCCTTTGGCACCCCACGGGCCAGAGGGCTCAGAAACTTCAACTATATGGATTTTGATAGGAGGAATGTCACCAATCGTAGGTATTAAATAGTCATGCAAGTTTTCTGTATTGCCTGGTATGTATTCTTCCATTATCGCAAGGCCTATACCTTGGGCAGTCCCGCCTTCGATTTGCCCTTCTACCTGCATGGGATTTAGAGCTTTACCTACGTCATGCGCAGCATTTATTTCTAATACTCGTACTGTTCCCAAAGCACAATCAACTTCTACCATGGCGGTTTGTGCTGCAAACCCATACGTACCATAAGGATTCCCTTGCCCATTATTGTCTAATTGTGTGACTGGAGGATCAAAATATCCCTCACCAACAAAAACGTCGCCTGTTGGCTTCATCTTTGGAAGGGATGTAAGATCAATATGATGTGTTTCTTCATTATCACGAACAATTAGGACTCCTCCGTCTATCTCAATAACTGCATCTGTTCCAGCATTTGCTAATCTTAATACTTGAGATCGCAGTTTTTCTCCTGCAATTTTCACGGCATTGCCCGATACATATGCCTGGCGTGAGGCGGAACTTTTCCCCGCATCAGGAGTTCGATCGGTATCTCCCCAAACTAATTGTATTTGTCTCATTGGAACACCAACGGCATCTGCGGCTGCTTGAACAAGGGTAGTGTTCGTACCTTGTCCAATGTCCTGTGCCCCAGAATAAAGTGTAATGCGACCCTCAGCTGAAATACCTATCCGCATGTGAGATGGATTGGATAGTGAGGTGTTACCACATCCATACCACATACAACCTATGCCAACGCCCCTTCGTAGATCACCATTTTGATTAGTATTAAAATGGTGCGCGAGCTTTCGTGCCGATCTCCAATTTGGTCTTAATGATTCAAGGCATTTTTTAAGTCCAACGCTTTGTAATTCTTGACCGGTGGACGTCTTTTGCCCACTACGTAGAGCATTTTGCATCCTAAATTCGAGTGGGTCGATACCTGTTCTCTCTGCCATTTCATCTATCAGTGCCTCATGTACTATTGCAGATTGTGGGACACCAAATCCACGGAAGGCTCCTGCAACTGGTTGATTTGTGAAAACGGCTTTCGCTTTTGCTTTCACGGATGGGACATAATACGGACCAGTAGCATGAATAGGAACACGGTCTTTTACGGTTAGACCCCATGACACATATGCACCGGTATTAAAATCACCATTGAAGTCAAAGCCCGTTAGTATTCCCTTCTTGTTGCATCC
Source organism: Rhodospirillaceae bacterium (assembly GCA_002709075.1). Classification (GTDB taxonomy): domain Bacteria; phylum Pseudomonadota; class Alphaproteobacteria; order MPNO01; family UBA2964. The sequence goes on from PAPV01000012.1 coordinate 83,300, forward strand.
ATATCTTGCAGAAATCTTTGACGGGTGTCGCTTAGTAGTTGCCACCATACTTTCCCAACGATTGTAAGCCATTCTTACAGGCTTTTGAAGTTTCCAAGCTGCAATAGATAAAAATAATTGAACGGATAGGTCTAATTTACCACCAAAGCCGCCACCGCAGGCAGTAGGAATAATTCTAACATTCTCAGGATCAATGCCAATCAACTGAGCGATTTCATCTCGGTCCATATAAGGTGATTGTGTAGTAGCGTGAATTTCCAAACGATTGCCAACTCTTCTAGCCCAACCAGCCTCAGGCTCAATATATGCATGCTCAACAAAACTGGTGGTAAAATCTTTTTCGACAGTTATCTCACTAGATAAAAAAGCTGCGTCGCTATCGCCCTTTTCCACATAACCAGTGGCCAAAATATTACCACGTTTGTCTTCGTGTATAATATGGGCCCCATCAGCCAAGGCTTCATCTATATTTTTAATGGATGCTTGTTCATTCCACATGACTGGTAGGTCACTATCACGCACACTGTTGATGGTATGGTAACTTCCAACAAGTGCCATAATTGGTTCGCCGCGATAACGTACTTGTGATTGTGCTAATGCTGGTTGGTCTTTAACATCTGGATAGATTCCATACCCGTTATTCCCAGGAATATCTTTGGCGGTTATTATATCTGTGATTCCTTCATGCTCGCTAATAAATCTTTTTAGGTCTCCAATTTCAAACGTTGCTCTCCAAAAAGGCGACCGAATTGCTTTAATCCAAAGTGCACTGGCTGGTGCACCATCATCACCAAAAATTTCATGACCAGTTAATTTAGGCACACCATCTGTTTTAATTGCATTCGCACCAACTGCGTTCCCTCTAATAGGTTCTTTGATGTCAATATTTTCGCGTTTGCAAGCGTCACTAACGGCTTGAATTATTTTTTGATATCCGGTGCATCGGCATAACACACCACCTAATGCATCTCGGATTTCATCGTGTGTAGGATTAGGATAGTTTTCTAGTAAATCACTTGCCGCCATTAGCATGCCGGGCGTGCATATGCCACATTGAGCGGCACCGCATGCAAGAAACGATTTTTGTAATTTATTTAGAACTCCGTTTTGTGCAAGTCCTTCAATCGTGGTAATTTTGCGCCGCTCTGCCTGTGCTATTGGCATGATGCATGAACAAATTTGTTTTCCGTCCAGTAGAATTGTGCATGCCCCGCAGTCTCCCCCATCACATCCGATTTTTGTTCCAGTTAAACCTATGCTTTCGCGGATAACAAATGCGAGCCGCTCAGCTGGTGAATTGTTTACGGTGTAATTTTCCCCATTTACATTTAGCGTTATGCACATACCTTTTTCCCTAATTCTGCAAGATTGCGTCTCAGCAGGGTAAGAGCTACTTCTTTTCGGTATGAACTTGTAGCGCGGATATCGTTTATTGGGTTTAAGACATCGAGATGGTGCCGTTGAACTATACAGCCGATCAAAGGGGAGATTTTTTTTCCTTTAAGATCCCATTCTAGCTTGTTAATTCTTGTTGCAATTGGAGAACAAGACCCAACCGCAATACGCGCAGCAGATATATGATTAGTTTCATTAAACTCCAACACTGTAGACACCATTGCAATAGATATAACCAAATAACGCCGGCTTCCTAATTTTTGAAAATTTGAAACCGAATGGAATTTGGGCTTTGGGATTAATATTCCTGTTACAAGTTCATCCAATTTCCTGATGGTTTTTTTATTTCCTGTTAAGAAGCATTCAAGGTTAACAATCCGTTTTTCTGTTGATGTTTGCAGCTCCACGTGCGCATTGAGCGCAAGCAAGGGTGGAACTCCATCGGCTGCTGGCGAAGCGTTGCAAATGTTCCCTCCAATCGTCGCCACGTTTTGGATTTGACGTCCACCTAACTCGCGTGCGGCTAGTTTAAGTCCATTGAAAAGCGATGGTAAACGTGTTTCTATTATATCCGACCAAGTTGTGGTTGCCCCAATTCGCCAAAATTCTCCATTATCGCTAATTCCGCGCAGCGATATAATTCGTGTGATATCTAGTACGTTGTCTTTCACAAAAGATCCCACCAGTTTGGGATAAAAATCAGTTCCGCCTGCAAGAGGCGTAAAATTTTTTCCAGAAAGCACCTCTAATGCTATTTCAAGGTTCTCTGGAACCACATATTGAGGCATCTAATTCTCCAATGACCGTGTTTTTGAATCAACAGCGCTTGCTTTTTTATTCTTAGTATTTGTTTTAAGCCCCCCTTTTGGGGGGCTAACCAAATTTTTGGCCAATGCAAATAATTTGATTCGTGCACAACCTATGTTTTGATATTGCGATGCCGCAGCATTTATCAAGATAACAATAGAGTTACAGATTTTATTTTCTGTAGATCCTTGATAGAGCCTACGGAAAAAGTAACACAGGCTGCTTTTTCATTTAACCTGTCATATTTCTCGGCCAATCGTGGTTTCTAATTTTTATCCACGCAATTCAATCTGTTCGCCATCAGGCCCCTCGAAAACTGTTCTTCGCCAACCCTCCTCAGATGGAACTCTTGCTGCAGTTTCATATGGTTCAGTGAGGCATTTTACACCATTTTGTTTCAATGCCGCTATTGCAACATCAAGATTATCTGTTTCAAAACAAAAATGAAAACCCTTCATATCGCCATCTGGTGAATGGGTAAGCTCCAGGACGGTATCTCCTAACTTCATGTAGGCAATCCTAAAACCAGGCCCAGCTCTGTGTTCAAAGTATTTGTGACAACCAAAATTAGTTTCATAAAATTTAATTGATTGGTCTAAATCTTCTACATGAAGGGCAACGTGATCTATCCTTTTGTACATGAAAAAATTCTCCTTCTCCAAGTTCCTGTAATTTAGCGGTTTAATATAACTAATTAAAACCGCATTTTATTTTTTAAGTAGCCAAAGCACGCGAATGCCGTATAGCATCAAAGATTATAAAAGCGGATGTTCAGATTATGCAATGGAGTAAATAAGAAGCATGCAGGAAACAATTGGCACTGAGATTCCATCGGTAAAGAATCTGGTTAGCGCCGAGGAATGGCAGGCAAGAGTTGATCTTGCCTGTGCGTATCGGATTGTAGATTTTTATGGGTGGACTAATGTAATAGCTAACCATATTTCTCTTCGTGTTCCCGGGAAAGCGGATAACTTTTTGATTAATCCTTACGGGCTAATGTACGACGAAGTGACCGCTTCAAGCCTAGTCAAGATAGATCTTGAAGGAAATAAAGTAATTGAAAGTATTTTTGAGATTAATCAGGCCGGATTTGTGCTGCATTCCGCTATTCATGCCGCTCGTGCAGATGTAGTTTGTGCGATTCACACCCATACTGAGGCAGGTATGGCGGTGTCTGCACAAAAGTGCGGATTATTACCAATCACGATGGCGGCTATTCGTTTTTACGGAAACCTTGCTTATCACGAGTATGAGGGTGTTATTTTGGACTTAGCGGAGCAGGAAAATATCGTTAAACATCTCGGCGACAAATATGCAATGATTCTTCAAAATCATGGGTTGCTGACTTTGGGAAGAAATCTGGGCGAAGCATTTTATTTGATGTATAATTTAGAAAAAGCTTGTCGTTCGCAGTTGGCAGCAATGGCATCTGGCACAGACTTGAATATTCCTGAAAAATCAATCCTTGAAAAATCATCAGCGCAAAGCTGGTTAGCGAACAATAGGTTTACCGAGATGCATCCGACCTGGCCTGCTTTAATGAGAAAAATGGATCGTATTGACCCAAGCTTTAGAACTTAAACTACTCTTTTTCACTTTTTAGTAACAAATGATATTGATCTTTTTAAGGGTGCGTAAAAAAATATCGCTTCTCCTATTTTAAGTACTACATCTGAGTAGTATCCCAACAGCAATCAACCTGAGAATAAATCATCTAACCTGTCAATTAGAAAAAATTATTAAATGCAGCAATGAGGGGTTAAAATTATATTTTAAAGCATTTGCAGATGTTCTTGTTGATATTGTATTTATAAATTTTACTCATGCACAGGTTAATGAGCCAATTTGGTTTTGTTGACCAGAAACTCATCTGACCTAAAAACATGAAGTATTAAAGTTTGGAGGGGGGTTATATGACTGAGTCTTTCCGAGGTCTTTTAATTGAGAAAAATAAAGGACTTATCAAAGCGTCAGTAAAATCGCTTAAAAACGAGCAATTGCCAAGTGGCGATACAATAGTAAATGTCTCTTATTCTTCTTTGAACTACAAAGACGGTATGATCTTAGAGGGAATGGGAAGAATAGTGCGTCATTATCCTCACATTCCGGGAATCGATTTTGTGGGTGAGGTTGAAACTACCGTGAGTAACAAATTCAATTCAGGTGATAAAGTAATTCTTACAGGCTGGCGTGTTGGTGAAACCCGTTGGGGGGGATTTTCAGAAAAAGTATGTGTGCAAGCAGATTGGCTGATACCACTGCCGGAGAATATGACATTTCAAAATGCAATGGTGGTTGGCACAGCGGGCCTTACAGCTATGCTTGCACTTATGGCGTTAGAGGATAAAGGGGTACATCCAGATCAGGGTCCGGTGTTAGTCACTGGTGCAAATGGTGGGGTGGGTGGATTGGCTATTGCTTTGTTAAAAGCGAATGGATACCAAGTTCATGCATCAACCGGTCGGCCACAGTTGGCTCAAAGACTCCGTTCACTTGGCGCAGATGAAATAATTAATCGTGCTGAACTTAATATTAAGGCTGAACGCCCATTGCAGACTGAGACATGGGCTGGCGCAATCGATACAGTAGGTGGAAATTCACTCGCTAACATATTAGGCCATATAAAATATGGGGGCTCAGTAGCATGCTGTGGCCTTGCTAGCGGTAGTGCGTTTCATACTACTGTGATACCATTTCTATTGCGCGCGGTTAATTTGCTCGGGATCGACTCAGTGATGTGTTCCACTGCAAAGCGACTGCAAGCTTGGAAGAGGATAGAAAAAGATCTTTCAAACAGTGCGTTTAAGACATTAATAAACATGATAAGCCTTGATGATGTCCCAAAATATAGCAAAGAAATTTTGCGGGGAAGAACTGCGGGCCGGATTGTTGTTGATATAAATGTCTAAATCTCCAAAAGTAGTTGAAAGTGGAGACTAAGACTTTCAAATTGGCTGATAGCAAAAACGATATGACCGTTTTAGATATAGCTAATTATATTGGAATAACCATAAGTGTATCAACTCGCCGGGAGTCAAACACACATATTCTACTATGAAACATTGGTTTATCAGCTTCAAAAACTATTTTATCAACATACTTTCCAGTACTAAACACTGATACATCACCCTCATCCATGGTGCGTATGACCGTGTAACTCGTTTGGGCATGCCAAACGCTATCTTCTTCGCCTCGAATTCGGATAGCGCTTAAAAGATGGCGATATACATGTGGTTCATAGATGTTGGCGTTCCGAAGTGAGACCATACGATCAACTAGCATTCCGCGACTAATGCAAGTGATGACTCCTACAGGCATTCCTGCTTCATGATCGGCTCGCGAAATTACTTGATAAAAACATTTTTCAGTGAAAAATTCTGGCCATTCCTCAAGGCGGTCATCATCTATGCAATGTGCATAATCATACATAAGATTTTTTATTTTTCTTTCCGCTTCCTCAAAGGTCATTTAATGCTTCTTTCCTCACACATTCATCAAGGTGCGCCAGCCATTCCAAAATCCTCGGATAGAAACCTCTGTTGCTCGTGAGTTTTTGCTTGGCTCCACATTTCGGCCACCCATCTCAAGAACCGTTAGACTGCTACCATCTCTTACCGTCGCCCGTTGAACCCAACCGCCAACTACTCCATCTTCCATTGAGATTAAACCCGCAGGTCCAATCATGTTACTTTGGGTTACTCTGATACCACGTTCTTCATCTGTATCTGCAGCAGTTCCTAGCACCCACCATATAAGCTCGCAATTTTCTGGGCCTTTTGGTACACATAGACGTAATGCGAGAGAATTATATATTTGCTGACAAACAAAGTTTGGATACACTGACTGTATTGCTAGTGTTGTTCCACAATTAAATTCCTGCCATTTTTTTATAAGAGATGGATCAGCCATCTCAAATCCGTGGTCCATAGCGTGTAAATTCTTTCCTTTGTAAGCGTCCTCGGCTCCGCTTTCACTTTTATCGATTGAGTAGCTTATATGGTGCCACCCTTCGGAAGACAACTTTATACCCCCATCCATTGTAAGGCGATTTATCCCAAAGGCAGCTTGGAACATGTGCAATAGACTAGCGTGATACGAGTCGCGCACATTCTCCATGTAAAGTTTCCAGTTGTTAGGCATGTATTGATGATGCATCCCAATGATTTTCATTTTTCGGCCAACTACACGATCTAAATTCGAACGCATTTCATCGCCTAAATAGGATGACAATTCCTCAACAGAGTTGTCAAAACTAGCAAACACCAAATCGTTATAGGTATCCACTTTAAGACAAGGCATTCCTCGTCCCTCCATAGAAAAATCTTTGGGCATACCCCCACGACCTCCAATACCCCTTCGAAACGCAACAGAAGTTAGCTTTCCTTTGAGATCGTAAATCCAGTTATGGTAAACACACGTCAGGTGCTTCGCGTTTCCTCTGGTCTTAGTGCAGACTAAGTTTCCTCGATGGCAGCATTTATTTACCAAAACGTTGATACTTTTGTCATCAGATCGGACCATTACAACCGGGGTATCTCCAACGTATCGGGTGACATAATCTCCAGTTTTTGGCACCTCGGATGCTAATCCAACAAAATTCCAAATCTTGCCACGGAAAATTCTTTGCTGTTCCTCTGCATAAATCTCAGGGTCTGTATATATGCGATAAGGAACTTGGTGTACCCCCTGACCCGGCCAATCAACACGCTGTTTTAGGTTTTCGGTCGTCATAGCACACATAGCAACGCCTCCATATTAATGCTGTTAGAGCTATCCATTTATTGGGATTTTTATACTACCGTCTGACACGTTGGATTCTTCGACAATAGTTCCCTTAATAAATTTTTTGCAACTTTGATTTCAACGGTTGTGGATTGTGATTGCATTTTATTAACTCAAATTCATTTAAGAAATTATATAGTTGATAAGACCTTCTTATTATCACTTTTGACGATTTTAAGGTCTCCTTTAAAAACTTGAATATTGCACCTGTTTTTGAGAAGCATATTGAGAAATTGGGTGCCCGGGCGTTTTTTAGAAATTCTACTCAGACCAAGATACAATCGGAGTAAAAAGGTCATCAACATTTGGCGCAGTTTCAAGGAAATGCTGCTCAGCAAGGTATTGGGTGAAAGCGTCAAGCATCTTACGATTAGGCTCTACTCCATACGGCCAAGGGTTATCTCCCATTAATGTCTCCATTTCTGCTATCTCCTCATGTACCCATGGTAACATAATTTTCTGCGCTCCAGAGAATTTCATAGCGTTTAAAGCCCAAATCTTAGATTCCTGACATGCTTTGAATATTGATTCTGATACCCATGGTTTTTCCATTTGTAGATTTTCACGAATTACTATTGTGTGCATGATTGGATAAAACCCGGTTCGTTCCAAATAAGACTTCTCTTCAGCTCGGTACTCAGGGAATAGTCGGATAACATTTTTGCCCTTATCAAAAGATTCTGGGCGCCGGGCACCAAAATATGCATCGATTTGCCCAGCTTCCAATTGATCGCTAAGACATTCATCCTCGCGAAGTATATCTAGGTTAATTTGACCCAGAGGCCTCAGATCCATGTCTTTATCTTCTGGTCGAGGTGCGTTCACCCCACCTTCAAACCAGTTTACATTTGAAAGATCTACTCCGTATTCATGTTGCAAAATTCCGCGCACCCAAACTCCAGCTGTTTGTCGATATTCCTGAACTCCTATGCGTTTGCCAGAGAGGTCAGAGGGCTTTTCAATGCCTGAATGCTTATTTATAAAAATAAAACCGTGTCTGAACATTCTTGATGGAAACACAGGAATCGCTAAAAATGGAAAATTGCCACGGCTCCGCATTATCATATAATGAGCCATGGACATTTCAGAAATGTCGAAAGACTGAGTTTTTTGCATTCTGGCGAAAATCTCTGGTGGGGATTGTATTGGAATATAATGTAGATCAATGCCCTCGGGCTGTATTAATCCAAGATTAAGCGCTTCCATTCTGTCATAGGGTCCACAGGCGAAGGTGACTGGTAACTTTTGCATCTATAACTCCCAATTTTTTGAAGCCTATCGAAGCTGGTGAGCCTGTCAACCTGATCTGAAAAGTTTTAGATTTATACCTATAACGTGTTATCAAGTGGAAATTTATTACTTCTTTTACTAAAAGCACAAAAAAATGCACTCGTGTATTTTATATGAAATTTTAATAGCTTTAGTTAGATGTCATCTGTTTTGTCTTCGCAACCATATTTATTTCCATCATATCCATGACGGTTACTATAAAAAACCAGCGCCATTAGACCAACACCAAGCGCAAAGGTTAGTAAAACACCAAGTCCAAGTGCGAAAAGTCCGTGTGTTGAAATAGAGACATCGCCAATGCGGGCCCACATTAATACTGTAATACTTGCTGCCACTGACAATAGGGAAATAAGGCAAAAAGTAAGAATTTTACCTTTCAGACTCACTGTCTATGTCCACGGGTGTGACTCATTGTATTTTGCCTCAAATGTTAAAATTTCTGATTCAGACTGCAAGGTATAATCAATTGGATCAAGCCCTTGAATTAATTTTTCTTTTCGGTGAGGATCAATTTCGAACTCGATTTTTAGATTTTCTGGACCATTAATGAATTGATTTGTTAAATCAATTTCAAGTTCTGGTGATCGAACATAGCTTAGGATGTTCTGTAACTCGATTACAACAACTTCTGGAATCGTCACTGCTAGCAAACCATTATTGAAAGCGTTATTATAAAAAATATCTGCAAAGCTTGATGCTATCACACAACGAAATCCAGCATCAACTAAAGTGAAAATTGCACCTTCTCGCGACGATCCACATCCAAAATTTTTTCCTGCAACTATAATTCGAGAACGTCGAAAGGGCTTTTTGTTTAAAACAAAAGACATATCTTCAGATCCTGCGTTAGTAATCCGAAGATCTTTAAACAGATAGGTGCAATATTTATCATCTCTTGGCATCATTAAGAAGCGTGCCGGCAGTATCTGATCAGTATCTATATCCTTCGTATCAAGGGAGCTGCAATCGCTTTGAATACATTAAAAGATTCCATTTAGCGGGCCTCGAATGCCCTTACATCTGAAATTTTTCCCGTGACAGCAGCCGCAGCTGCCATTGCCGGTCCAACAAGATGAGTGCGTGCTCGCGGTCCCTGGCGTCCGCGAAAATTTCGATTAGATGTGGAGACACATCGTTGTCCTGGAGGAACCACGTCACCATTTACGCCTACACACATCGAACAACCAGCGGCAGGTCTCCAGTCGAATCCGGCATTTATAAAAATACGATCAATACCCTCTTGTTTGGCTTGCTTGCTGACAGCCGCTGATCCAGGTACTACCATTGCAGGGACAGCAGCTCGTCTACCTTTTGCTACAGCAGCGGCCCGTAAATCATCGATGCGGCTGTTCGTGCAAGATCCGATAAAGACACGGTCTATTTTAATGTCGGTTAATGCTTGTTCAGGTTTTAGTCCCATATATTCAAGTTTCTCAGACATTATATTGCGTTTTTTTTGCTCTGGTTCAGAATTTGGATCAGGTATTTTTTCATTGATAGGTAGAGCATCTTCTGGACTTGTTCCCCAAGTAACCATAGGAATTATATCCTTGCTATCAATTGTTTTTTCTTTATCAAAAATTGCATCCGGATCACTCTTTAATACTCGCCAGTTGGTGAGTGCTTTATCCCAGTTTTTTCCGCAGGGTGCAAAACTTTTACCCGCGATCCAGTTTATTAATTTGTCATCTGGAGCCATCATTCCTGCACGTGCGCCTGCTTCAATTGACATATTACATACAGTGAGTCTTTCTTCTACAGACAAGTTACTAATAACGGGACCAGCATATTCAATAACATGACCTGTTCCTCCGCTAGCCCCAAGATTTCTAATAACTGTAAGTATAATATCTTTTGCAGAGACGTGTGGTGCACGGCGCCCTGTAATGTTAACGCGCATAGATTTAGGTCGGGGTTGCCACAATGTTTGGGTCGCAAGAACATGGCTAACATCCGACGCTCCTATCCCAAAAGCTAGTGCCCCCATGGCTCCATGCGTTGCTGTGTGTGAGTCGCCGCAAACTATTGTCATGCCCGGTAAAGACAGTCCTTGCTCAGGCCCGACTACGTGAACTATACCCCGGCGGCTATCGTTTAGACCCATGAATAGTAGGTTGTTTTAAGAAGCATTGGACTCCAAGTTTTTGTATAAATTATAATGAGCAATATTGGTGAAATTACTTTTATTTGTTCCCGAGGTTGGAGTGTAATGGTCAGCAATAGCAATAGTCCGCTTTGGATGTCTGACGCGCATTTTACGCGCCTCTAACATATTAAAAGCATGAAATGAGAGCTCATGACAAAAATGTCGGTCGATGAACAAAAGTGATTGCCCGGCCGTATTCTTTTTTATTTCATGCTGGTTCCAAATCTTATCGAAAAGGCTATTTGGTTCTTTTGTCACTAGAATTAGCTCTTCTATTCATCTTCATTTTCAATTGCAAAACGACGCATCATAGGCAGTTGAAACACTATAAAGATGCAAGTTAAGATTAATAGACCCCAAACTTTAAAATGGACCCAAATTTCTGTTGTTTGGGTCCGCCAGACAATTTCATTTAAAAGAGCTAATACAAGAGAAAAATAGGAAAATCTTAATGATAGTTTCCGCCAACCCTCATCATTCATAGGCACCGCTGAACCCATAAGATACTTCAAAAATAATTTCTTAAATCGGAGTCCAATTAATAAAATGGCTGCAATCAATATTTCTACAATGGTTGGTTTCATTTTTATAAACGTCTCGTCTTGCAGGAACAGAGTGAGTCCTCCAAAAATACCAATAGCTACAGCCGTAACCAGTGGCATTGTTGGTATTTTATGAGTAACAAAAACTGACACTATAACAACAATTACTGTGGCAACCATAATTGCCGCAGTTGCGAAAAATAGATCTTTCAGATAATAGGCGGAGAAAAAAACGATGAGAGGACCGAAGTCGACCATGGGTTTTAGCCAAGCGGGCTGATTTTTCATATTTTGCATGATAACTTTCTCTATCCAACAAGTTTGACGTGTTTCCAATTCTAAATTACTGAAACTACAATGGATTGGCCATGAAGTTATTTGGAATATTTTTTACAAGTAAAAAATATATCGTATTGAGGGGCGTATTAATATGGCAAAAATCGATACAATTCAGGTAAATGGTAATCCTATGAGAATTCTATATGAGAAACCTCACGGAAATGGACCTCATCCTTGCATGGTTGTAATGTTTCACCGAGGTGGGTTTGACGAATTCACAAAAAAAATTTTAAAAAATTTAGCAGATCTAAATATTTTTTCTGCCGCTCCCGATGTATATCATTGGTCAGAAATCAAAGACCAGACGGGGAAAAATTTATTTCCAAAGGATACTGACCTTATAGAAGACATAGGGGGCACCATAGATTGGATTAGTAAGCTTCACTCTGTAGACATTCAACGTCTTGGAATAATCGGTCACTGTATGGGAGGAAGAATGGCTTTTTTAGGTGCGAGCGTTTATAGCCAATTTAAAGTTTGTATTTCATATTATTCAGGTAACATGTTCAAAGTCTGGGGTGATGATAACCATCCTACCCCGTTCGACCAGTTGAGCAACATAAAAGCAGAGGTTTTGGGTTTTTTTGGAAATGATGATGAGAATCCTTCTCAACATGACGTCAATATTATCAGTTCAGAACTTACGAGATTGGACATAAAGCATCAGTTCTATCGCTATGATGGCGCTGGTCATGCATTTCAAAACTTTTTGTCGGTTGACCGTTTTCGCGAAGAAGCACGTAACGATAGTTGGTCAAAGACCGAAACATTTCTCAAAGAAAAACTCTGTATAATTCCGTCTTGTGTTGATTGATAGAACATTGACAATTTTGTTCCTCCGGCTAGCAACTATTTACGGAATTATTTGTATTTTTTCATTTTCAATACTCACAGAAGAAAAGCGATTTTCTTTGATTGTCGAAGTGGCCGCTGTAAAGGGTTCTTCGGGATATTTGCAATACGCACTTTATGATCAGGCCTCATCGTTTGCGACGCGTCAAGGACAGCTTTTATCCGGGCGTGTGCCCGCAGTATTCCCAGTAACCCAATTTAGAATTAGAGGGCTAAGATCAGGTACATATGCTTTGGCCATTTTTCATGATGCAAATTCCAATAGTGAATTTGATCAAGGTTTTTTGGGAATTCCTTTGGAAGACTATGGTTTTAGCAATGATGCGATGGGTTTATTTAAAGCACCAAATTTTTCAGATGCAAAGTTTAACCTCAGGCAGCATAAAAATAAGATTAAGTTGACACTTAAACGCTAATTTTACGAGGAGAAATTTGTTTGGAAAAAAAATTAAATGAAACGATGCTTGAACTGGTGATTGCCAACCGCATTTTAGATAAAGAAAATATTTGTGATGCGTTCGGACATATAAGTGTCCGCCATCCTCTCGATCCAGAGAAATATATTATGGCTCGGTCTCGAGCGCCCGGTGTCATAGAATTTGGTGACCTAATGGAATTTTATCTGGACGGCACACCAATTAATGAAAATGGACAAGAAATTTACGCAGAGCGGCATATTCACGGTGCTATCTTTGAAATGCGAAGGGAAGTTAATTCTATCGTCCATAGTCATTCCCATTCGGTTATCCCGTTTGGAGTAACCGGGGTAAAACTAAAACCGGTTTTTCACATGGGTGCATCGGTTGGACCCGAAGTGCCAGTATGGGATATCAGAGATAGCTTCGGTGATACTTCATTATTAGTTGATAATATGGATCAAGGCCGTGATCTTGCGAGGTTCTTAGGTGAGAGGCGCGCGGTATTAATGCGGGGGCATGGTGCTGTGGTTTCAGGAAAAACAATTAAGGAAGCAGTTTTAATAGCAGTTTTTATGGAACATAATGCTCGTATTTCCATGCAATGTCTTCAAATGGGAACACCCCAGTATTTATCTGCTGGAGAAATTGAACTTGGTATGAATAAATTTGTTGGGAGTTTGGCAATCGATCGAGCCTGGGACTATTGGTCGTTGCGTACTGGACTTAAATCTTAGTTTGATTATGACACCGCTTGAATTATATGGTAGACGTCTCGTCGCAGGGGATATCACTGAGGACGAAATGCAGGCGAAGGTGGTGGATACCCTGCAAGAACTTCATTTGGCTCTTAAAGAATTAAAATTGCGTCCAAAATCCCCTTTGTTTCAGCGTTTTGGATTTTTCAAAAAAAAAGAATTTATAGGAACCCCGCGAGGATTGTATATCCATGGGCCCCCGGGACGTGGAAAGTCCATGTTAATGGATTTGTTCTTCGAGACTGCACCGATCTCGCCGCGCCAGCGTGTGCATGTGCACGCGTTTATGCAGGAGGTACATCAACGGCTTCATCAATTGCGTACGGGTAAAAACAGAAAATCGAATGATGACCCGTTAATGCAATTATCACAGGAAATAGCTAGAGAAAGTCGTTTATTATGTTTTGATGAATTTCAGGTTGAAGCGATTGCGGATGCGATGATTATTAGACGGCTTTTTGAAAATTTATTGGATCTTGGCGTAACGGTTGTTGCCACATCAAATACTGCTCCCGTAAATTTGTATGCCGGCGGTTTACAGCGTGAGAGATTTTTACCCTTTATTGATCTTATTTTTAATCGTTTGGAAATTTTGACTTTAGAAGGTAAAACTGATTATCGTCGGAATCGTTTGAGAACAGTTGGCATCTGGCATATGCCGACGGGTAAAAAAGCAAACGAAGAATTAAATTCCGCATTCAAACGTTTAACAGATGGTTGTATGGCTGAGCCTAAGACCCTTACCGTGCAAGGACGATCATTGTTTGTTCCGCGTCAGGCGAGGGGAGTTGCTACTTTTAGCTTTAGTGATTTGTGCGAACAACCCCTGGGCGCAGCGGACTATAATGTAATAGCTTGCCTTTATCAGACAATTATAATCTCTAATATTCCTGCATTAACAGGCAAAGATAGAAATGTTGTGAAGCGTTTTTCAATTTTAATTGAAACACTTTATGAACAACGTACCAAAATAGTGTGTTCAGCCGACACCTCACCTGATGAATTGTATACCGAAGGTGAGGGTGCCGAGCTATTTAAGCGAGTCGTATCCCGGTTAGATGAAATGCAAGCGGAAGATTATCTGGCTGAGGCACACCGTCCCGCTGCAAGTAAGGTTTCTAATTAGAGTTATTTTGTGGATCGATCCATGTGTTTATTAAGCTTGTATCGCGTTTAGGGGGATGAAAGATTGCTTTTTCTCTCGCATTTTCTGCTGCTTTTGTTGCCGGTAAAGTTTGATCCCAATTGGCGCCTATATACCGGCAGCCTGTAATTCCATCGGAAGCAGAAGATGCCAGCCAAACTGCTGCTGGGACAATTACTTCGGCAGGATAAAAATGCTTATTAATTTCTTTATTTAAAATCTGTCTTCTGACAGCTGGTAGCACAAAGTCGGTATCGACGCTGCCACCTGGTGCTAAGGTGTTGACAGTTACGCCGGTGTTTATCAGGTCTTGTGCCCAGGAGAGTGATATGGCCTCTAACGCAGCTTTCGTTGCACCGTAGGGAGAGTTTTGTGCTCTGTGCATCGAGTCACAGGATTTTGAAATATTAATTATTCGTCCCCAGTTTTTTTTCATCATTCCTCCCACTACCTCTCGGGCCATCAGGAACGGACCGTTAATATTAGTATCAACAATTTCCCGCCAACCATTAATTTTTGCTTCCCAAAATGGAACTCTGTTATTTGAGATGTAGTTTTGTCCTTTGCCAGCATTATTGATTAGAATATCAGCGATACCTAAAATATTTGATGTAGCTTCAACGGTACGTCGGCAGGCATTCGGATCTGTGACATCTGCCAAAAAGGGGAGTATTTTTACCCCTGGATGTAACGCTTTAATTTCTGAAGCAGTTTGATCAAGTTGTTCTCTTGATTTGGCTGAAGTGATACAGATACCGGACAAACCTTCTTTTGCGAGTCCAATTGCTATAGCCTTTCCTAGTCCGCGCCCTCCGCCAGTAATAATTGCCACTTTGTTTTCGAATAGTTTTGTCATGTAATACCTTGTTGTTGGAAGGTGATTTTAATACTGTGGATCATTCTTAAATGAAATGTTTTATGATTGAGCCATAGGAAGGCAAAAATGTCGACAGAATATCCAGACCATCCCTTTTGGAACTTTTCAATAAAAGTTTATGCAGGCAAAGGAGTCTCGCATGCCTGTATAAATATTCAAGAAAGGCACCACATGGATGTTAACTTGTTGTTGCTCGGAACATGGTACGGGGCAAGTGGACGAGGCCGTCTTTCTTATAATCAACTTAACAAGGTGATCGAAATAACGTCAAAATGGAATAAAGAAATAGTTTGTAATTTAAGATCTGTTCGCACTCGGTTGAAGGATCGTGTAGAGGGATTTCCAATGAATCAGACAGAGGCAATAAGGAAAGCTGTTCTCTCTATGGAGGTGGAGTGCGAACATATTGAGCAATTAGCTATCGCGAAATGTCTTGGAGACAAGGCACTTGGATCGGATAATTTAACTGCTGGAAGAATTGAAGACTCTGTTGATAATATATTGTGCTACTTTCATATAAAAAAAGTTTGTCCGACCGACTTTGATCTAAATGACCTAAGCATTATTTTAAAGTCTGCATATCCCAAAAAAAATGAGAATAGCATAAAAGAAACACTAATCAGATAGGATTATGGCTCTAATGAAAACTTGCTATAATTAGTGGTTAATGTTTTAAATTATGACTCATACAAGAAATGAATATTACACGGGATTTTTTGAGTTATAACTCGGTCCACATACGGCACATGAAATCGGAATTATTTACAAAAGATCAGAGTAAAGATCAGGCTCTTATAAATGCAGATCGTGCTACATTTGAAATGCGGCGCGGACGGCCACTTTGCATTGTAACGGATGATAAAAAAGCTTTTTTAGCGGTGCCGACTGAAACCATTACGGAGCGCGCCTTAGAAGTTCTGAAAGAGATTTCAGAGAAAGAGCCCGACCTAGCTCTCACCCATCATCGTGCTCGGACATTAAAAGTAAGATTGTATACCGATGAAATTGTCTTAGTACCTTTTCCTGCTTGGCATACAGCTGAGACAGCAAGAAATCTTGCTGACCCATCTACTGATTTAGATAATCCTCTTCGTGGTCCATTTGCTGCGAAAAGGGAAAAATTGGCTGAGGGTGTTCTTGCAGCGGTCAATCTTGCTAAGTCGGCTCGTCTTTTACCTTCTGTTGTTATCGTTGAAATTGATTATTCTAAATCCTTTCACCTTAAGGAAAAAGGTACTTTGATCGTTACTTCAAAAGAGGCTTTAAATTATGAAATAGACAGTTCAGCAAGTCTTAAACCTATTGCCGCTGCAGATGTGCCCCTCGAAAATGCAGAGAACACTCGTATTTTAGCCTTCAGGTCTTCCGATGGAGGACGTGACCATCTTGCTATAGTCATTGGTAGTCCACCGAGTGATAAATCTGTATTAATAAGGATCCATTCAGAATGTTTTACCGGAGATTTGATAGGGTCACTCAAATGCGATTGCGGACAACAATTGCGTGGTGCAATTAATCAAATTTCTGAAGAGGGTTCTGGTATTCTACTTTATTTACGTCAAGAAGGGCGGGGAATTGGCCTTTTAAATAAACTGAGGGCGTACGCTTTGCAAGGACAGGGGTTTGATACCGTTGAGGCAAATGAACGGTTAGGGTTTGAGTCGGACGAGAGACTCTTTCTCCCGGCAGCTCAAATACTCAAAAAACTTGGTTTCTACAACGTTCGGTTAATGACAAATAATCCCGAGAAAGTTGATGGTTTGGAAAGACATGGTATTACGGTGTTTGAACGGGTTCCGCACAAGTTTCCTTCTAATGAGCACAATGCGTTCTACCTGACTGTTAAACGCGAAAAGAGCGGGCATTTACTTTGAAAAATCCGACAAATAAAATACGGAATGATTTATTTTTTTGTAAAAAATCTTACCGGAAAAAAATTTTGTGTTGTCCAGCCTATGGAGTTGATAATTATTTCTCAGGATCGTTGTCCGTTAGATAATCCCACATCCTTTCATATATTCGACCACTGCCGGTGGCGCGCACCATTGCTTGTTCGTGAGTAAATACTGTGGACTCTACTTTAGTACTATTTGCTAGTACTGCTAATTCAGTATTGGCGGACTCTTCCAGGTAAAAGCCTAATACGACACTTTCTTCAATTGTCGGAGCCACACAAATTGCACCGTTACCGCGCATGACAATTGCTTTTGCATTTCCTAGTTTTTCTGCAAATTTCTTTGCTTGCAAATCATCTCGTATTAGCAGGGGATCATCCCAGAGTGGTGGTTGAGGAAAAAAATAGGCACCAAAACCTAAACGGGCTTTTGGTGTCAACCGGAATGTGGATAGAGTCATAACATTCCGTGGAAAAATTCTACATATGCCATTTATGCCAGGTCGTGTTGCATAAATTGTCTGATGACATCTTACCTCACCTAAGACCCCTTTTGGAAGGGGTTTATTAATTTCAACAACCGAACCATTTTCATTTTCCTTAATTGTACCCATTGGCTTGGCGGCACAAACTAGAAATCTCTTTTGATCCAATCTAGCGCTTACATGCCCGTACGCATGCACAAGACCATGTCTTGCGAGTGCACGGGCAGCAAGGCGGACCCTCTTTTCTGTTACTTCAATCGGTTCTCCCAAACTGCCGAAATCACTAGGCATGATATTTAGTCTTTAAACTCGGGAATGTCAGGCACTGCACCCCAAACACAAAAGGCCTCCGGCGTGAAGGGAAATTGTCGCGGTCTGTATTCTGGATCATCAATCAACCGAACACCGGTTGAGTATTCATAAACCATTCCATCAGGCCCCTCAAAGTACAAGAACATTGCTCCAGAGGTTGCGTGTCTACCCGGTCCAAAAACTATGTGCACTTGTTTACCACAGAGATAATAGTATGAGCGCATCAAATCATCTATGCTATCCACCTGAAAGTTTATATGTTGAATGCCCGGCCTATCTGACGGGAATAGGGCAAAACGATGATGGACTTTATCGAATGACAATAGGCCTGCTGGCCCAATCCAGTCATTTGCGCGAACATTGAACAGACTTGTCCAGAAGCTTTCATCTATTTTTGCGTCAGTTGAGCGTAAGCCTACATGGCTAAATTCGTTAATTCCAGCATCACGAGTTGGAAAGTACCGTCGAGTAGCTTTAAAGGGACGAACGGTAAGCTCTATTTGATTTCCTGTTGGATCACAAAAGGCAATAAAATCAGTAACTCGACGATCTGCACATTCTTTCTGATTTCCGCGTTTTACCGCAATACCTGCTGCAGCCAATTCTGTGGCTGCAGAGTCAAGGGCGCCAATGTCTTTGACTTCCATTCCAAGTGCATTCAATGATGGATCGTCGTCAATATAACAGATGTTATGATCACGATCATCCCCTCTGACATAAACACGGTTATCCTCTTCATGGGCAATTTGTAATCCTAAAATTTCTGTAGCAAAGGATACCGCTGCTTTAATGTCTGCAGTACCAAGTCGGACATAAGTCATATCAATAAGTTCTATCATAATTATATGATATGCTAGAAGACTGATCGCGCAAGTGCGGAAAAGATTCTTTAGAAAATTTGTTCAAGGAATTTCTCTTCTCGATTTAATTGTTTTGCATTGAAACCCAGTGTCTAATTATCAAAATCCAAAGTAATTTTCGTTCAGAGACTCTTATACTGTGGTAAAAAAATTAAACTTAGTTTGTGAGCTGTAGGATTTTCTCTTTTTTCCAAGCGTGCATGAGACATAAAATTTTATCGGTAATTTTTTTGAAACACCACTATTACGTTGTACAGCTACAATCAATGTTTTCTTTTGGGGCCTTAATAAAAAATTGGTGTATACTCTTAAAAAAACGGAAAGCATGTTTTTAAAAAATTGATTTTTACCTACGAACAACAGGTGATCTCATGGAAGCATTTGCACTTTTGCAACTAGCGTTTCTCTGTCCTATAGTATTACTGTTATCTGTTACTTTTACATGGTGCATGATCCGAATAAAATTACTTTCGGTTCCTAACAATCGTTCATCCCATGAAATACCAATTCCAACTGCCGGTGGTTTGGGAATTGTTTTGGCTACAACATTTGGACTTTTGTTTTATGGGTTAAGTGAAATTCATGGCAAACAATTAAAAGAATTTTATTGGATAATATTAGCGACCCTTATCGTAGCAGCAGGTGGCCTTTTAGATGATTTCGGAAAGGCAAAATCATTTAAAGCAAAATTAGGGTTCCAAATTTTTGGAACGATTGTTGTGCTTTTTTCCGGTGTTTCGTTTAGTCAAATTTATATTCCATTTTGGGGTGCATTAGATTTAGGTCTTTTCAGTTATGTGTTGACATTTTTTTGGATAATCGGATTTACAAACGTCTTTAATTTCATGGATGGTATAGATGGCATTGCTGGGGGCACGGTATTAATTACATCAATATTTTTGGTTTTCTTAGGAATTTTGTTAGGTCTAATTGAGTTAGTTTTCTTTTCAGCTATTCTTGGGTTTGCTACCGCTGGTTTTTTATTTTTCAATTTTCCAAAAGCATATATTTTTATGGGTGATCTTGGTAGTCAATTCTTGGGTTTTTCAATTGCTATCTTAGGGGTTTTGATCGCAAAATCAGATGTCACTGGATCCTTGTGGATAATTATTCCATTACTATTTTTTCATTTTATATTTGACACAGTGTTTACACTTTTACGAAGATGGTGGAGTGGAGAAATTATTACGCAGGCACATCGTTCGCATTTATATCAATTGCTTGTTAGATTAGGATACACACATGTTGCAGTAAGCGGTTTGCACCTCATTATGTCATTAGTGTTAGGTATGGTTGCATTGCTAATTGTTGGCTGGTCGGAAGATATAAGAATATTTGCGTTTTTGCCGTGTCTTTTAGTTCAAATGGTTTACGCAAAGATTGTATTGAATAAAAAAGCTCGGTTCAAAAGATTTGGTTGAAAAGAAAATCTTAAACGTTAACTCTTATCAAAATGCTTTTAATTATTTTTTAAATTTGTTGCTTATTATATATCGGCTTACCATACTGGTTGTGGTATTATCTTAATCGGAATATAATTGGCTTATGGTAAAAGGAAAAGACAAAAACGGAGGGCCGCCGCACCCTGGATCTATTCTGTTACAAGAGGCAATGCATCCTCTCGGAATTAGTAGAAATCAGCTGGCTCGTGATTTGGATGTCCCGGTCGGAAGAATTAGTGAAATAACTAACGGAAAACGAGGTATTACAGCTGACACAGCTCTCCGTTTAGGCCGCTACTTCGGAACAAACCCTGATATTTGGATGCGACTTCAAGCAGAATATGACTTACATATGGCTAACATCTCTGCGGGGGCAGAAATCATCGAACGAGTGCGGAAGTTAAAAAAAATAAAGTAAACCTTCAACTGTTTAAACAGAATGTGTTTTGAAGGAATTTAAAGAGGTAAGTTAGTACAAATTGACGGATCGAGTGGAAGCGATAGTTATCGGCGCGGGAGTGGTTGGTCTTGCGGTAGCAAGAGAGTTGTCATTGTTGGGTAAAGAGGTTTTAGTGCTTGAGGCGGCAAAAGCAATTGGTACAGAGACAAGCTCAAGAAATAGTGAAATTATTCATGCTGGAATATATTATCCTACAGGAAGTTTAAAAGCACAATTGTGTGTCGAAGGTAAGAACTCTTTATATGATTATTGTAAGGTGCACGGTATTCCGCATCGTAAGTGTGGAAAATTTATCGTAGCAACGGATAGGGAGCAGCTATCAGAACTGGAAAATTTGCAAATTAACGCTGCTGAAAATGGTGTTTCGGATTTAAAGTTTTTTACTCCTGATGAAGTTCGGGCAGTGGAGCCAGCTGTGAAATGCGAAGGTGCGCTTCATTCACCCTCTACTGGTATTGTCGATAGTCATAGTTTGATGCTTGCTTATCAAGGTGAGGCTGAAGATGCTGGTGCGCTTATAGTACTAAACTCTCCTGTGATATCTGGAAGAGTTGAACAAGGAAATTTGTTTTTAACTGTTGGTATTGATGATCCATTTGAGATAGCAGCTTCAATGGTGATAAATTCCGCCGGTCTTCACGCTACTCAGGTCGCCAGAAGAATCAAAGGTTTAAAGCAAAAAGATATTCCCCCCACATATTTTGCTAAAGGCAATTATTACACTCTTGTTGGGCGCCCGCCATTTTCGAGACCAATTTATCCTATTCCTGAAAAAGCAGGGCTTGGTGTGCATGTAACCGTTGATCTCGCAGGTCAGGTTCGTTTTGGCCCTGACGTCGAGTGGATTGATGAACTGAATTATGATGTTGACCCAACTCGTGCAGAGTGCTTTTACACGGCAGTTCGTAAGTATTATCCCGCATTAGAGGATGGTGCAATTCAGCCATCTTACTCTGGAATACGTCCAAAAATACAAGGTCCCGGTGAAGATCCGGTTGACTTTGTTATACAAGGACCAGAAACTCACGGTGTTGAGGGGCTTGTAAATTTATTTGGGATAGAATCTCCTGGCCTTACCGCTTCTTTGCCTATTGCACGCCTTGTCTCAGTTAGCCTTGGACTACTGCAGGAAAATATGTGTTGGAACTAGAGCTTGACTTTCTTGTATCCTATGAACAATTATCCGACAAAAAGTCTGACCAATGCAATAAATCGGGCTGCATAATAATTTTATTTTTTGGATGATTATTTTATTTTTAGTTTCTATTTTAAGTGTGAAAGAAACGTGTTGGGTTGGGCACTATTTGGGAGGTTTATGAATGAGTGCTTTGCTTGAAGTAAATGGACTTACTAAACAATTTGGAGATTTTACTGCAGTGGATGGGATCGAGTTCACTGTTAGAAAAGGAGAGGTGCTTGGTTTCTTGGGTCCGAATGGAGCGGGGAAAACAACCGCAATGCGCATGGTCACTGGATATCTCCCTCCCACTGCCGGCGACATCACTATCGCTGGCTTTGACGTGGAAAAACACCCTATTGAAGTTAAGCGTCGGGTGGGGTATTTGCCCGAAGGGGCACCTCTGTACGAGGATATGACCCCATTGGAATTGTTAGGTTTCGTAGCTAATGTCAGAGAAATCTATCGGCCTGATAGAAAAAGGGTCATATTGGAAACAGCTGAGAGAGTAAACATTCAACATGTAATAAATCAAACAATTGGAACTCTATCGAAAGGCTACAAGAGGAGAGTTGGAATTGCGCAGGCGATTCTGCACGATCCGGATGTATTAATTCTCGATGAGCCGACAGATGGTTTGGACCCAAATCAGAAACATGAAGTTCGCAACTTAATAAATGAAATGGCACCGACAAAAAGTATTGTCATATCTACACACATTCTTGAAGAAGTAGATGTTGTTTGTTCCCGCGCGATAGTCATTGCGGGGGGGAGGATAGTTGCTAACGGAACGCCACAGGAACTTGAGTCTAAATCTCGTTTTCACAACGCCGTACGATTTAGAATCAGCGGAAAATCATCGGATTTAGAAACCACATTAACGGCTTTGCCAAATGTTGCCGAAATCAATGTCTCACTTGATGAACATAAGCGTGCCACAATCACTGCGTTTCCAATAGAGGGTGTTTCAATAATAAATGATGTAAACAGTTGTTTGCGAGATACAGGAATTATAGCGGAAGAAATCCACGTGGAACGTGGACATTTAGACGATGTATTCCGAAACATTACCAAAGATACTCAGGACAAAATCAATGGGAACTAGTTTAGCTATTTGCCTTCGGGAATTGAAATCGTACTTCACCACTCCTCTTGCCTATGTTTTTATCGTCATATTTGTAGCAATGAATGGAGCAACAGCATTTTTCTTTGGTGCACTATTTGATCGAGGTCAGGCTGACATGACCTCATTATTTAGCATGTTGCCATGGCTTTTCCTATTTCTTATTCCCGCTCTTGCGATGAGGTTGTGGGCGGAAGAGCGTAAATCAGGTACACTGGAATTTTTAATGACTCTTCCAATAACAACTTTTAGTGCTGTATTTGGTAAGTTTTTGGCTGCATGGATATTTGCAGGGTTTGCTTTATTGTTAACCTTTCCAGTTTGGATTACGGTTAACTGGTTGGGAAATCCTGATAACGGGATTATTATTGCGAGTTATTTAGGTGGTTTTTTACTGGCTGGCTCCTACCTCGCGATAGGCAGTTTTGTGTCTGCTTTGACTAAGAATCAAGTTATCGCTTTTGTAATAGGCTCAGCGGTCATTTTTCTATTTTTAATGAGTAGCTTAGATATAGTTCTTGCAGTTTTCCGCGGCTGGGCGCCCGTTTTTGTGGTTGAGATTATACAGTCTCTAAGCTTTTTGGTGCATTATGAGTCTATTGTGAGAGGGGTAATTGATATACGGGACTTGATTTTTTATGTAAGCATAATCGGAATTTTTTTGTTTGCGAATGTTGTTGTCGTCGATCAAAAACGCGGAGCATAGTCTTAAAATGGTTAAAGTGAGGAAAAGTGGCTATTATAGAAAACTTGGAATAATTGCTCTTTGTTTAACACCTGTATTTTTCCTAGCAATTCATGTGTTGTCTACAGAGATGCTACGACGCGTTACTGTTGATCTCACCGAAGAAAAACTTTTTACCCTATCCGATGGAACCAAGCGTGTTTTGGAAAACATGCGAGAACCTATTACACTCAGATTGTTTATGTCCGATGAACTTCTCAATTCTAGCCCTAACCTGAAGGACTATGGACGTCAAATAACTGAATTGCTGGATCGTTATGTTGAACTTTCTAGTGGTCGAATCAAACTGCAGATAATTAAACCTGAACCTTTTTCACCAGAAGAGGATCGTGCCGTCGGACTTGGTTTGCAGGGTATTCCTATTTCCCAAGCAGGTAATCTTGGATATTTTGGTTTGGCTGGAACAAACACAACAGATGACAGCGATACAATCCCCTTCTTTACTCGGCAACGGGAGCCATTTCTTGAGTATGATCTTAGCCGAATGATACAAAATCTAGCTAACCCCAAGAAAAAGAAGGTGGGCTTTATATCCTCGTTGCCCATAGACTCCGATCCGATGAAGAGATATCGGCCTTGGGAAGTTTTGAAACAACTAAAGGAAGTGTTCGATGTTACAAAGATAACTCTTGAAAACCCAGTTCCAGAAGATCTTGATTTACTTTTGATAGTGCACCCGCGAGAAATGGATGATGTGGATAGATATTACATAGATCAACATATAATGCGAGGTGGTAAAACAATAATATTTGTGGATCCCTATTCGGAAATTGCGACTCAAGGAAATCGGATGAAGAGGCAACCACCCGACGACGGATCAGATCTTCCAAAGTTATTTCAAAGTTATGGGATAAGTTACAATAAGGGAACAGTTTTGGGTGACCGCTCAGGTGCTCAAAGGGTAAATGCCGGCCGTGATACTTTTGGACGTCCTATAATCACTGATTTTATTTCATGGATTGCACTCAGAGAGAATAGGATAAACCGTAATGATGTTGTAAGCAGTCAGTTGGAGCAAATAACTGTGGCATCTTCCGGTATATTGAGTGTGATGCCTAATTCTGGCTTAAAAATGACGCCTCTACTCAGCTCCAGCAAAGAGGCTATGCAGATAGGCGTCGGATCAGTGAAGAAAGATCCTCAGCCTGCGAAACTCTTGAAGAACTTTAAGTCTGAGAATAAAAATTTCGTTATTGCTGCGAGATTTACCGGATTGCTTAAAAGTGCTTTTTTTAAGGGAAAGCCAAGAGATAAAATACGTGAAGAAATCCGTGAAGCGCAAATTAAAAAGGGTGAGGATGTTGCGGAAGATCTTCCACACTTAGCGAAGTCTCAAGGAGAGTCCAATATATTAATCGTCGCGGATACTGACATACTGGCAGATAGTTCTTGGGTTAGGCAACAAAATTTCTTTGGAAGGCAAATGACTGTGCCCTTTGCTGATAATGCTGATTTTCTATTTAATGCTGTCGATACATATACAGGCTCTGCAGATCTGATTGGCTTGAGAAGTAGAGGGGTTAGCGGTCGTCCTTTTCATAAAGTGCAAGAAATGAAACGCCGAGCAGAGCTGCAATACAGGGCAAAAGAGCAGGGTTTGATTGAAAAACTTAATGGTATTGAAAATAATCTTAAGAAGTTGCAGACAAAGGAGACTGAAGCGGGCACCACAATAATCTTAACCAAAGATCAAAGGGCAGCGATTGATAAGTTTCGTCGCGACTCCATTTCTATCCGTAAGGAATTACGCGCAGTCCAACGTGCGCTAAGGGAGGATATTGACCGACTGGAGAGTTGGTTGAAGGTGATTAATATAGCCCTTGTTCCATTCCTGGTCGTTATATTTGCAATTGTGCTCGGCGTTGTCAGACGCGATCGATCTCTGCGAACAGTGAGTCCAGGACCGACATCGTGACTTAGTAGAGTCATCAGAAAGGATACGAGTTATGTCACTCCGTTCATTTTTTGTATTTGCAGCTATAACCCTTTTTCTGGTTGTTGGGGCAATTCTTGCTGTGATCTCGCGGCCAGTCTCAGTAGAAATTCCTAAGAACCGACCACTGGTCTTTGCTGGTTTAGATAATAAATTAAACTCTGTTTCTGAAATTAAAGTAATAACACCATCTCGTACGTTTACCGTTAACCGAACAGAATCTGGTTGGGGTTTGAAAGAGCTAAATAATTTTCCTGTGCTTTTTAATAAAGTAAAAACAGTTATTGTTCAGCTTTCGCAGTTGCGTTATTTAGAGCCAAAGACTAGTGATCCAGAACGATATAGTCGCCTTCATTTGCGTTCCCCTGAAACGAAAGGAGCGCGTTCCAAAAGAGTAATCCTTTTATCCAAAGGTGGAGATATCCTTGCACAAGGTGTAGTTGGAAAGGCTAATAGGGCTCTTTTTGGGGAAGGGCGAAGCGGAACTTATATGCGATTTGGTGACAAGAAAGAAACTTGGTTGATAGAGGGTGGGCTTGATTTAGGTAATGGTCCATTTGACTGGACTTCTAAGACTATTTTAGATATTAAACGTAAAACAGTGAAACGTTTAGTTATAACTTCGCCTAATGGAAAAAAGGTTGTTATACAAAGACAAAAAAAGGATCAGAGAGATTTTAAGTTGGAAGGAGTTCCAAAGGGTAAAAGCCAACGTGGCCAGTGGGAGACCAACGATATGGCCAAAGTCTTGGATAATTTAAAGCTCAAGGATGTTAGCCTTGCAGGCGATATTCAATTCCCGGTCAAATTGTATTTAGGGAAAATATTCACGTTTGACGGGTTGATAATCAAAACCCGTGCTTTTAAGAAAGGCAAAAGGTTTTGGATTAATATCAATGCTGATGTTATTTCCGGCTCAAGTAAAACAGTGAAAAATCGTGCTAGAGATATTGCTAGTGCTCTCTCCCAGTATGCTTTTGAGGTTGATGAGAAACCGGGAAAGAAGTTTACGTGCGAGCATGTGAACCTAATTGAAGGCGCTGGTATAAACGCTTGCTCTTAAGTGCACACTGTCTCCGCTTTAAAGTATATACCTCTGAAGTTGGTGCGATAATAAACATCTGCTCAGATTCTCTAGGTATTTATTTGAAATCACGTGATAAGTAATTGGATTGTGATATTTTATTGTTGGAATTTTTGGCCAGCGCATAAAGATCAGATGTCATATCTATTAGATGGTTTGCGATAATATGAATAATAATTCCTTCGCGTTGCAACTTACCTCTTATTAAAAGCAGTTTTGCAAATAATGTTTCGATTTTATACCGTTCAAAGGTGCTCGGCCAAATAATAGCATTGGCTGTACCGGTTTCATCCTCGAGTGTAATAAAAATCACACCATTTGCTGTGCTAGGGCGTTGTCGTGTTATGACCAGCCCTGCAATACTTACGTTAGAGTTGTTTTCTATTTTTTTTAATTGCTGTATTTTTACCACAGATATCTTCCCCATATCTCTGCGCAATAGCTCTAGTGGATGGGCTTTTAGTGACAGTTGAAGGGTGTGGTAGTCGTGGATAACTTCTTCCCCTGGTGCCATAATGGGTAAAATAACGTTGGGTTCTGTGATTACTTCTCCAGAGTCTCGAAAGAGTGGCATTTGAATAGGATTAGCACGGTGTATTTTCCATAGAGCTTCTCGTCTAGAAAGATTCATTGAACCGAAAGTGTCTGCCCCTGCAAGGAGTTGCAGTACTCTTTTGGGAAATGGACATCTCTGAACAAAATCATGTATGCTGGAAAAAGGCCTGCCGTTTCCAGAATCCCGAATTGAAACAAGTTCATGGGCCATCTTTTCTCCAAGACCCCTGATTTGTCTTAACCCCAAACGTACCGCATCGGTTCCATTTTCGTTCAACTCTATTTTGCAATCCCACAGGCTGAAATTTACATCAGGTGGATAGACTATCACACCATGCTCGCGTGCATCGCGGATAATTTGTGCGGATGCGTAAAACCCCATTGGCTGGCTATTGAGAAGGGCGCAGGCAAAAATTGCAGGATAGTGACACTTTAGCCAAGATGAAGTGTAAACAAGAAGTGCAAAACTTGCTGCATGGCTTTCTGGAAAGCCATACTCTCCAAATCCCTCAATTTGATTGAAACAACGTTCAGCAAATTCCTTCTCATATCCGTATTTGATCATACCTTGGATCATTTTGTCACGATATTGATGAATGGTTCCCACACGGCGGAAAGTTGCCATTGCTCGGCGAAGCCCATCGGCCTCATCTGGTGTGAAACCGGCGGCAACGATAGCAATTTTCATTGCTTGTTCCTGAAAAAGAGGTACTCCGTAGGTTCTCCCTAGAACATGACGTAATGCTTCAGAAGGGAAAGTGATCTTTTCTTGACCATTTCGTCGACGTAGATAGGGATGAACCATATTACCTTGGATGGGTCCAGGTCGAACGATCGCTACTTCAACCACGAGGTCGTAGAAATTACGCGGTTTCAGCCTTGGCAACATAGTCATCTGGGCCCGGCTCTCTACCTGAAACACCCCTAATGTATCCGCTTTGCATAACATATTATAAACAGCGGGGTCTTCTGCTGGGATAGTTGTGAGGTCAACATCACACTTATGGTGTTGATACAAAAGCCGAAAAGCTTTTTGGATGCAGCTTAGCATACCAAGTCCAAGCACATCTATTTTTAAAATGCCTAGAGCATTTAGATCATCTTTGTCCCATTCTATAGTGGTTCGTTCTTCCATTGCTGCGTTAGTAATAGGAACCAAATCATCAAGTCGCCCACGAGTAATGACGAATCCACCAACATGTTGTGAAAGATGACGGGGAAAGCCGGAAATTTCATTGGCCAGCCGGATGGCATGAGAAATTCGTGAGGTATTTTTTTTTTTTGTTTCTTCTAATAACGGATTCTTACTTTTTGAGAATCCTTTCATTACCACTGATCTGGATAAGCGATCCTCCACATCACGGCTTAAGCCCATGGCACGTGCAACTTCACGTATAGCACTACGTTTGCGATAACGGATTACAGTAGCAGCAAGTCCAGCCCGTTCTCTCCCATATTTCTTATAAATATACTGGATAACTTCTTCGCGACGTTCGTGTTCAAAATCAACATCAATATCTGGCGGTTCACCACGTTCTGCACTTATAAAACGTTCAAATAATAAATTAGTTTGAGCAGGGTCGACTGAAGTAATTCCGAGACAGTAACAAACTGCGGAGTTGGCTGCTGAGCCTCGTCCTTGACACAGAATTTGGCGTTCACGTGCAAATTCCATTATAGAATGTACAGTTAAGAAATAATTAGCGTACGATAATTTCCCGATTAGTTTGAGTTCATGGTCAATCTGCTTGATTACTTTCTTTGGGATGCATTTTGAATAACGATTGGCTGCCCCTTTCCAAGTTAGTTGAGTTAGATGTTCTTGTGGAGAAACTCCCAATGGAGACTCGTTGTCTGGATATTCATAACTGAGTTCATCAAGAGAAAAGCAGCATCGATTGGCGATTTCAAGTGTATTGGAAATTGCTTCCGGGTGATGTGAAAATAGATTGGTCATTTCTTCTGCTGATTTCAAATAACGTTCAGCATTGGGAAATAGGTGATAGCCAGCGCGTTCTATTGTGGTGTGATGGTTAATTGCAGCTATCGTGTCCTGCAGTTCACGTCTTTCTGGTATATGATAGTACACATCGTTGGTTGCAACTGTTTTAACTTTTATTTCTGCAGCCCGTGCTGCTAGTAATCTAATTCGTTTCGCATCTCCACCGCAAAGCAAGTTATTGAGAGCGAGATAACAGCGATCACTCATAATATTAGAAATGCTCGACAGTGATTTAGGTAATTGTTCAGAATAGTAGTCCGATGTTAATACGATAGCGATTTGATCTTTTTGCTTTTCTAGAAAGTCATGTATGGTGATGTAGCATTTACCTTTTGGGGCTCGCCGCCGCCCAAGAGTGATTAGGCGTGATAGTTGACTGTAAGCACCATGATTCATGGGAAGACAGAGTAAGGGTGGCGCATCAGAAAAAAGAAGTTTTGCACCGACAATTAATTGTATTTTTGCTTTGCGTGCTGCTAAATGCGCGCGAACAATGCCGGCTAGACTATTATGGTCAGTGATAGCAATGGCCGTGTGACCAAGTTCTGCTGAACGGGCCACGATTTCTTCTGGATGAGAAGCACCGCATAGAAAAGAAAAATTACTTGTGGTTTGAAGCTCTGCATATGATTTCATGAGAATAAACCATGAATATACCAGCGTGGAGTAACGGTTTTGTCGTCTGTTTTTCTGAAAATCCAGAAACGTTGTCCTTTTCTGTTTTCTACTCGAAAATAGTCACGGGTAATTGGATGTTCTTGTCTCCACCATTCTGATGCAATTCGCTCTGGTCCTTCGGTTCTTATTATTTGGTGTAGTACTTTCCGCCAACGGAATACAGCTGGTGGTGTAATGTCTATAGCGGTGATCATAGTTATTGTTTCAATTTCTTCCGGGGGGCTTAGTAGGCGAACTGGACGTGTTATATTAATTTTTGGTGTAGCATTAGGACTATTTTCTTTTGTAAATGGACAAAGTACACCAGTGCGTTCAGGCAGGTGGCTTGCTAAAAATTGGGGCTGCAAAACACGTTCTGAACCAAATCTATTGATTAATCGATTAATCAATGAGGTAAAATCTTGTATTGAATTAAACTCGTTTGTTTCGATCTGAAAAGAATCTAAGTTATCACTTTTTTCGATGAAAAGAGTGATTTCTTCTATCCCAAATCCTGGGTCAATATCGTCTAGCCGGTGATTGAATAATCGTGCCAGATCGACAACATTTCGTGTTGGGTAAGCGGTATTTACTAGGCTTTTTCCTACAGTGCCATCGATACGATATAAGGTAAAGATTAGACGGCGTGCACCGACTAATTTTTCCACCATTCTGTGGCACAGTGTAATTAAGAGTTTTTCAAGGGCTGCTTTTATATCCTTTAAATTACCGATAGGTTCGGTGAATGAAATTCGGGCAAAAAGTGGTTGCTCGTATCTAGTAGAAGAAATCGGTTCTGATACCTTCCCTAAGGTTGAATCTAGTTGCCGCACTATTATTTCACCATATCGTGCAGTTAGTGAGGCGCGGGGTAGAGAAAGAAGATTGCCGATAGTTCTTAATCCTAAAATATGGAGTTTTCTTGTTGTTGATGGGGTTAAACATAGGGCAGAGATTGGTAAAGGGTTTAGTAGATTACTTAAGCCCCCGGGTTTTGCTCTGATCCAACCCTCCGTATTCATTTTCCCATAATGCGACAGTGCCCAGGCGGCTCCTTTGGTTTCGGCTATCGCAGCATGTGCCGAAAACCCTAACCGTTTTATTCTTTCCACCATGTCAGCTAGCATTTTTTCTTCTCCACCGAATAGGTGTGTGCAACCGGTGACATCTATCCAGATTCCGGCACCATTCGAATCCCTTGTTGCAGGAAGAAATTCATTTTTTTCTGTTTCTTTTTTATTTTTCAAGTAATCAATTGAGGTCCATGGACTATAGCGTTCGCAGAGAGATCGAATTTTTTTTAAAACCATTCTATCGGCATTTGGATTAGCCGATTTAACGTTTAGATTGGGTAGGATATCACGTGCGTCTGCTAACGACATTCCCGGCATAATACCAATTTTTTCTGCTTCTAAGTTTGTCGCGAATAGCATTATTTTTGCTCTTTTTTGAATTGTTAGTGCAAAAGCCCTATTATGTAACTTTGGTCTGGTGAGGCACGCCAGATCGGTTGAGAGTCGGGGAAGCCAGAGTGAGATTATTCGTTTCATTTTTCCATTCCATTCGCCATGTACCGGGTTCCCCTCCTCGGCAGCGGTAAAGTTCTGCTTGCCAGTTAGGGTTGCCTGGCTCGTTTAATTCTTTGGCCAAGCCCCGGGGCTGACTTTTTCTTGTTTTAATACGCCAGCGCTTAGATGCTGCCGAATTGTATGTGCCTTTCCAGCCGGGACGTAGCATTAGTGCGGGTAGGTTGTTTTGATATGCGGCTATTTGGAGTCTGCGTGTTACGGTTAGGTTAGCATGCGCAACTTCGCCTATAACTGCAGTTGGTTTTTGACTCCGCAATGATTCTTCCATTGTCCATAAAACATCTTTGTCGCTTTGGAGCTTTAATATAATTAACTGGCCCGGCATAATTTTCCATTCCATAAGAGCGGGTGGGTAGATTTCACCCGCATCAATTATGTTGTTTTGCTGACACCATATCGCTATGCCATTATGATTTTGTAATAGATGGGACAAAAGGGATAAACAAAATCCTGTTGCGGCACCTACATCAGCTGGAACTGGTATCGTTACTTCATGTAATTCTCCGTTAATTAGTTTTGCATTTGCTAAATACGATTTTGGGTTTTCATAATTGGTGTTTAATACTTGCGGAGTAGATATTCGCATTCCTGTGCTTTTTCCAGCCCGCTCAATTCGGGCAATGTGTGCACATAAATCTTCCATCTTAGGGCAGGAAAAACTACAATTGTATCTCATTATTTTCACATCAAATGTTCTTCTTTTGTTCTTATCGAGATTTATACACAGAAGTCAATAGGAGAAGTGTGATTTAGAAGATTTTTTACCATTTACAGATGATGTGTGGCCCTCTTAAATGTATGTTTAATATATGAGAAGGAAAAATTGTGATAGAAACAAAACTCCCATTACAATCTAATTTTCGTTTACGTCTGCGTACTTTGGTTGAATGTGCAATCTTCCGCCATACAATCTTAGCATTAATTGCAGTTAATGCTGTGATATTGGGGTTGCAAACCTCCGTCCGGGCTACTGCTTTGATAGGTTCGGAATTAGTTTTAATTGATCAGATTATTCTTTGGATCTTTGTTGGTGAAATTATATTACGCATCATTGCGCATGGACGAGATTTTTTTCGTGACCCTTGGGGACTTTTTGATCTCTTTGTGGTAGCTATTGCGTTAGCTCCTGCAAGTGAAGAATTTAGTGTACTCCGTGCGTTACGCGTTCTGAGGGTGCTCCGTATTATTTCTGGTGTACCACGTCTTCGGCGTGTAGTTGGGGCACTTTTACATGCAGTTCCTGGAATTGGAGCAATCGGGCTTCTTTTGGGATTAGTGTTTTATGTTTTTGCCGTGATTTCAACCAAGCTATTTGGTTCGGAGTTTCCGCAATGGTTTGGTACTATTGGTGAGTCCATGTATTCATTATTTCAAATTATGACTCTTGAAAGTTGGTCAATGGGAATAGTTCGTCCAGTGATGGAAACTTTTCCGCAAGCTTGGGCGTTTTTTGTACCGTTTATAATTGTTTCTAGTTTCACTGTTTTGAATCTTTTTATTGCCATTATAGTTGACTCTTTGCAGACTCTGCATGCAGGGGAAGAAGAGCGTACAATGGAGAAAGTCGAAAATGTTCTGGACACTGATATTAATTCGATTTCTCAAGAAATCAACGCATTGCGTAGTGAAATTCGTGAATTGAAAACTTACTTAGATAAGTGAATAAATAGAGTGATTTCAAAAATTTTTATGTAGTTCGTTATTACAAAATATGCAGAATGCCAATCAAAAGTATTCTGATATATTCTTTTGCGCAGAGACAATCATATCAGAATATTGAAAATTTTATCCGAGGATTAGAATACTGATTCACAAACAAATATTAATGATATTGACAGTAATTAATATTCTGCTGTTATGGGGCTGTAAAGCATTAGCTATATCAAAACTTTCTGCTGATGGAAGAACCAATACTTACGACCTGATTAATTCAGTTATGGCCCCTCAGGGAAATGCTATTGAAGCTCCTGATTGTGGTCACAAGTCATTTGGGCCACATATTACACAAATTTTCGACTCAATATTAGGTCTTTATGTTTTTAGATTTCATATTCACCGAGATCACGATAATGATCGCTGTTTAAAATATGACCGCCAAAGAATTGAAATTAAAATCTATCAAAAATCACCATCCTTCTTGAAAGGGTACCAAGGTGAGTTTGTGAATTACCGTTGGAAGTTTAAACTCAGTGTTGCATTTCAACCATCATATAATTTCACTCATATACACCAGATAAAAGTTATTGGTGGTCCATATGCATCCATGCCACTTTTTACTTTAACAATCCGAAAGTCGAAACAAAGTAAGCAAGATTTCTTGGAAATTCGTCACTCTCCAGAAAAAAAATCAACTGTAATCAAGCAAAAACTATTAAGACCGTTCCTTGATCGTTGGCTCTCCGTAACGGAACAGATTCGTTATGCGCATGAGGGTTATTATTCCATTAATATTTCTGATGTCCGAACTGGTGAAACATTATTTATCTTTAAGGATGATGTGATCGGAACTTGGAAGGAAGGAGCAGAAGTGGCGCGTCCTAAATGGGGCATTTATCGCAGCTTAAAGGACAAAAAGAATCTTCGAGATGAGATCGTAGATTTTACTGATTTTGAGATAGAAAAATAATATTTCAGGCGTAGTTTAGGAGAAGATATGTTCAGGGCAACATATCGTAGTTAAAGCCTAATAAACCCAAGGATTCCAACACTTTTATAACAAAAATGTTGTAACATTTATTGTAACATAGATGTTCTTAACTTTTTTTTATTCGTGATTCGTACTGATTCGTTAACAGGATGCATCTCGTTGCAGTTATAAATTTAAGGAAGAGAATTCTAATGCCAAAAGCAGATAAAAGATATTTAACTAAAGTTAAAGGCTATTACCACTTCGTAAGAAGAATACCACATTCAAATGAGAAGATAAGAGTTAGCACTGGTACTAAAAATTTAAGTGAAGCTCAAAAGAAAAGAGATGAGCTTTTAATAAAATATTCTAACTCGTTTAAAAAAATTGAGGATTCATATCAATTTAAACAATTAAGAGAACAAATTGTTAAGGCTAGTAGTGAAGAAGAATGGGATTGCATACGAGATGTAATTTCAGATAAAGCTGATGATATTGCTTATGATTTAGGTGTTTATGAAGCATTGCAGTATAAACATGTAGATGACCTAACTGATAAAGAAAAAGAACCAATTACATTTTATAGAAAAGCTGCAAATCAACTGCATGAATTTAAAGATTATGTAGAAGATTTTGTATTAGAAAATATAAAAATAAAAAAACACAACAGCAAGCAAGGCAATCTTTTGAAGTTCTTATGACTAGATTTGGTTGTGTTGAACAATGTGATAAAGATGATGTTCGTATGTTTTTAAAAACAATAGGCAGAGAAAGAAATATATCTAAAGCAACAGTACAAAAATATTGTGCTTATTACAGAAGCTTCTGGGAATATCTAGATATGGAACCAGTAGTTTGGAATAATATTAAAATCCCAAACAATCCAAATAAACCTAAAATGAAAAAAGAAGAGTTTACGAAAGAAGAATATAATTTCGTACTCCAATCATTAGGCAAAGCAAATGATAAGACGTCTCAATTACTAAAACATGTAGTGGCTATAGCGGCACATACAGGTGCAAGACAAGAAGCTATTACTCGCATGGAGTATAATGAAGATCAGCAAAGCTTGTGGTTTCCAGCTTTAAAATATGAAGAGAACGAAAGAATAATACCTGCTCATCCACATATTAAAAATGATTTAAAGATCTGGAGTGAGAATAAAAGATCAAAGTCTTGGATTGGTAATGAATTTTCAGAAAGAAAAAAAGCACTTGGTTTTTCTAAGACTCAAACGTTTCATAGCCTTAGAAGAACCTTTATGACAGAACTACGATATGCAAATGCAAACTACACCTCTATTCAATACATGGTTGGTCACAACTATAATAAAACCGTTACAGATATATACATTGGCCACAAACATTCTGAATCTAGATTACGTGGTCTACGAAAAGAAATAGAAAAACTAGATTTAAGATTAGATGTTGCCTAAGTGAATCGTCTGGTCTCGCTTTGAAACTAGGGAAAGAAAGATAACAATCATAGGATCTCTGTGAGATTATCGTGCTATATCATTATACGACTATTTTATCTTACAGCACCCGACTTTAAATAGTCTGTTAATGAGTATCCCTTCATCTAATTAAGATGATGATGACGATCTTGTTTTTATCTACCCCTGTATGTCTGTGTGCGATTCTTTGAGTACCCTCTGTAACACTCTGTATTGAATCAGGAGAGCTATCTATTAGCTGGTTCTATTGGACCAGAATACAGTAGTGATGGCTTTCTATGACTCGCCATGGGCTATCTAGCTATGGTCTGAGATAGATAGGGTCAGTCTGACTTTTCGGCTCTATTTCTTTAATTAGCTTTTCTGGGTAAATCGTTTATGATCTCTGTAGGTATCACCGAGTTAAACTTTTTTCTCGAGGGCATAATGTTGAGACGCAGTTTCAATTTGATCTTCCTCTTTCTAATAACCTTACTATTCTCCATTAGTTCAGCTAGAGCAGTGACCCTTGAGCAACAACGGAAACAGACTTATTTTTACAGCGGCTCTTGGCAGGGGGGAGCAAATTTAAACAAGAAAAAAAATAAGTTTACCTCATGCTATATTACGAAAAAATTTGCGAACAAAACACACCTTATACTCTATTTTAGAAAAAAAACTATTGGCTTTGTTCTGGTCAATTCGGACTGGATGCTTCAGAGAGGTATTACATATCCTGCTGAGGTAAAAGTCTATAACAAGGATATTGAATTCAACCAATTCGTTCGGCTGAAGCCATTCACCGTTGGAATAAGTAAAAATTGGGCGGTTGGGTTCTCTCTTCCTCGCAGCCCCCGGCTTATAAGTTATCTCTCCGAGGGCCGCCGGCTGGATCTGGTGGGTCAGACATCCACGCAAAAGTTTGACCTGGCTGGCACAGGATCGGCTATTTCTAAAGTAGAACTCTGTTATGAAAAATGGGTACGAGCTAAAGCAGAATCAACAAATCCGTTTGAAACAAGCCCGTCAGCCAACCCATTTTTACCTCAAAATCGGGACACGTTAAGAAAAAAGTCCTCGCCAAAATTAGAATATTTGTTAGAGATCGGTAAGGTTCAAAGGACCTATGTAGCCTATTTAGAAGTCATTAAGAAAATTAACAAAGTTATGGAACTCTCTGAG
>PAPV01000013.1 GCA_002709075.1 Rhodospirillaceae bacterium
AATTGGAAGTTTTAGAAAAAAATGCGAAGGAGTTTGAACTTCCCTATATTCCTATAAATGATATTAATCAGGGTATCGTTCATGTTATTGGTCCGGAGCAAGGATTTACACAGCCAGGCGTAACGCTTGTGTGTGGTGATTCTCATACCGCCACACACGGTGCATTTGGAGCACTAGCATTTGGTGTTGGCACTTCCGAGGTAGAACACGTTTTGGCAACTCAGACGTTGATACAGCGCCCAGCTAAAAATATGCGGATTACGGTCAATGGCTCATTACCTTTCGGTTGTACTGCAAAAGATCTGATTTTAGCAATTATAGGAAAAATTGGTACCGCTGGTGGTACCGGTTATGTGATAGAATACGCTGGCCCAGCTATTGAAAGTTTATCCATGGAGGGTCGTATGACAGTGTGCAATATGACCATTGAAGCTGGTGCTCGTGCAGGTCTTGTTGCCCCTGATGAGAAGACATTCGATTATCTGAAGGGCCGTCCCCAATCTCCAAAGGGAATGCAATGGGAACAGGCAGTTAATTATTGGAAAACACTGCCATCAGATGCTGGCGCGACCTATGATGAAGAGGTTAAACTTGATATTTCGGAGATTGTTCCAAGAGTAACTTGGGGTACAAGTCCACAAGATGAAGTTGGAATTGATGATGCTGTACCAAATCCCATTGACGAGTCCGATCCACTGCGGCGCGCTTCAATGGAACGGTCCTTGGAGTATATGGGGCTTGAAGCGGGTACACCCATGAATCAAATAGCTGTCGACAAGGTTTTTATTGGGTCTTGTACAAATTCTAGGATAGAAGACATGCGGGCCGCAGCAGCAGTTGCTAAGGGGCGACGGGTTGCTGACTCCGTTTACGCGATGGTGGTGCCTGGTTCTGGGCATGTGAAAGCGCAAGCCGAAGAAGAAGGTCTCGATAAGATTCTCACTGAAGCTGGATTTGATTGGCGTGAACCCGGGTGTTCAATGTGTCTTGCAATGAACGGCGACATGCTTTTACCGCGTGAAAGATCGGCATCCACGTCTAACCGAAACTTTGAGGGACGTCAGGGTCCGGGCGGGCGCACTCATTTAGTTAGTCCTCCGATGGCAGCGGCTGCCGCAATTACTGGTCACCTCGCTGACGTCCGTGAATTGATAAAAGGTTAAATAAAAATGGATAAGTTCGATAAGCTTACGGCTATAGCTGCGCCTTTCCCGATTGTTAATTGTGATACTGATAAGATTATTCCTGCTCGATTTTTAAAGACCCTGACCCGCACAGGGCTAGGAAAGTGTTTGTTTGACGCAATGCGATATGACGCGTCAACAGGAGAAGAAAATCCCGATTTCGTTTTGAATAAGCCTGCATATCGAAACGCGGAAATTTTAGTAGCGGGGGAAAACTTTGGTTGCGGTTCTTCTCGCGAGCATGCGCCGTGGGCTTTATTAGATTTTGGTATTCGTTGTGTAATTGCTCCAAGTTTTGCTGATATTTTTTATAACAATTCTTCAAAAAACGGCATTTTACTTATCAAATTACCGCAGAAGCAAATAGATATACTTATGTTGGATGCAGAAAACGGAGCAAATGCTCGCTTTACTGTTGACCTTGAGGATCAAAAAATCACTCGTCCCGATGGGACAAAAATTTCCTTTGATGTTGATCCGTTTAAAAAACATTGTTTGTTGAATGGGCTTGATGATATTGGTTTAACAATGCAAAAATCGAATAAGATTGACGGTTTTGAAGGTAAACAAAAAACTGCGACGCCTTGGCTTTATAGGTAGTGTTGAGAAATATCCTCTTCGAGATTTTTTTTGCACATTATAGTCAAAAAAATTTTTAGATTAAAAATAATTTGAACGGTTTGGAGAGCTCACATGGCTGCCATAAAGAAGATCTTGATGTTGCCGGGTGATGGGATAGGTCCAGAGGTCGTAGAGGAAGTTCGCCGCGTTATGGGTTGGATGGAGAAAAGGGGCCTGATCAGCTTTGAATTAGAAGAAGATCTTATCGGGGGAAGCTGCATCGATGAATATGGTGTTCCTTTGCGAAGCGAGACTATAGGTCTGGCAAAATCAGCCGACGCTGTGCTGCTAGGTGCAGTTGGTGGGCCAAAATGGGATAATGTGGCGTTCGACGTGCGTCCTGAGGCTGGTCTATTGGAAATGAGAAAAGAGCTTGGTCTGTTCGCCAATTTACGTCCTGCTGTAGTATTCGATGCACTTGCTGACTCATCCAGTTTAAAACGTGAGGTAATTTTAGGTCTAAATATACTTATAGTTCGTGAGCTTACTGGTGGCATTTACTTTGGAGAACCCAGGGGGGTTGAAACTTTGCCAGACGGAGGTCGAAGAGGCTATAATACACTTGTGTATACAACAGATGAGGTCCACCGGATTGGTCGCGTTGGATTCGAACTTGCTCTAAAACGGAATGGTAGATTATGTTCTGTTGATAAAGCTAATGTACTGGAATGTACAAGAATGTGGCGTGAAGAAATCAACCGGATCGCGGAAGATTTTCCCAGTGTTGAGTTGTCACACATGCTGGTAGATAACGCCGCTATGCAGATTGTTCGCGACCCGCAGCAATTTGACGTAATTGTAACCACAAATATGTTCGGCGATATTTTGTCCGATGCTGCTTCAATGGCCACTGGGTCACTCGGCATGCTTCCCTCTGCATCACTCGGCTCATTAGATAATTCTGGAAATCGAAATGCTCTTTATGAACCAGTTCATGGAACAGCACCTGATATTGCTGGGCAGGGCAAGGCCAATCCGCTAGCTATGGTGTTGAGCTTTGCGATGATGTTGCGCTACTCTTTTAACATGGATGAAGTTGCAGACAGCATTGAGCATTCAGTCGAGTCAGTACTAAATTTAGGGTTGCGTACAAGAGATATTATGACCGAGGGTAAGACATGTGTAAGCACGTCTGCTATGGGAGATGCGGTTATTGCCGCGCTTGAAAAGCTTTATAAGTAACTATTATTTGGCCTGTAAATATTTTTTTATATACGAAATCGGTTTTCTAACATTTAAATAATTGCGATTAGAGAGAGTTTGCATGGGATATAAGGTGGCAGTTGTCGGAGCAACGGGAAATGTAGGGCGTGAGATTTTACAGACTTTGAGTGAGCGTGCTTTTCCAATAGATGATATTGTTGCCTTGGCTTCAGATCGCTCTGTAGGCCATGAAATTTCTTTTGGCGAAACAGATGTTTTGAAAGTACGATCTTTGTCCGATTTTGATTTCACCGGATTTGACGTGGGACTATTTTCACCCGGTGGCCCGGTTTCGGCGAAATTTGCACCAAAGGCAGCAGAAGCAGGTTGTGTCGTAATAGATAATAGCTCTCATTTTCGAATGGAGCCTGACATTCCTCTGGTCGTGCCCGAAGTTAATCCGGATGCTCTCATCTTGCATAGTAAAAGAAAAATAATAGCTAACCCTAATTGTTCTACAATTCAGATGGTTATGGCACTAAAACCACTCCACGATGCGGCTAAAATAAATCGTGTGGTGGTTTCTACCTATCAATCTACGTCAGGTGCCGGTAAGGCGGCAATGGATGAGCTTTTCAACCAAACACGGGGCATTTTTGCAAATGATACTCTGGTTAATGCCCAGTTTACTAAACAGATTGCTTTTAATGTCATTCCGCACATAGATGTTTTTATGGATGATGGCATGACAAAAGAAGAATGGAAAATGGTTGTTGAAACAAAAAAAATTATTGATCCGGATATTAAGGTATTCGCAACTTGTGTGCGAGTGCCCGTTTTCGTTGGTCATGGAGAGTCTGTTACCGTGGAACTTGCAAATGAATTAACTGTTGATCAGGCGCGGGGTCTTCTTAGAGGGATGCCAGGGGTAACTGTCATTGACCACAGGGCGGATGAAGGTTACGTCACTCCGTCGGAGGCAGCGGGCGATGATATGGTTTATGTAAGTAGAATTCGGAAAGATCCAACTGTTCGTAATGGGTTGGGTTTTTGGGTTGTCTCAGATAATCTCAGGAAGGGGGCTGCACTTAATGCCGTGCAAATTGCTGAACTCTTGTTTGAAGTGGTTCCGGCCCCCGATCAAGAGAATTCGGCGGGGATGGTTATGCAGATACCACTTGAGGATCAGTAATCGTTGCCTTTTGCAGCAGAACCATTAGTCAAAGGGAGATAATTTAATTTCATTATTTATAGTAATTTTTTGTGCAACCGGGATCGTTACTAAAGACATGCCAAATAACAGAATTATTAAACCAAAAGCCTGATTTAATATTTTAAAATTTGGATGATTTTTTATAGGCTTGAATATTGAGACTATGCTGGTTAAAAGCGCCCACCAAACGGCCGCTCCAATAAAAACACCTAAAACCAGCGATCCCGCAGACAAATTAAAACTGACGTTTCCATTATTTGGGCCGATGAAGGCAAAAACTATTCCGAAGGCTGTTATTGTAATGGGATTGGTGATGGTGAAAAATAAACCAGAGAAAAAATCCTTAAACAAACTGTTGATTTTATCTTCATTTGATATTTCGATATTATATCTGAATACTCTAAATGCAATAAAACAAATGAATGTTCCTCCTATCAATTGAATTAAAAAATAGTTATCGGATAAGAAATCTGAAATAAGTTCAAATCCGAGTAAAACAACAATACACCATACTGTATCCGCCACTGTTGATCCCAGTCCAGTAGCAAACCCTGCGGCTATTCCATGGGTAAGTGTTCTTTGAATGCATAAGGCTGCAACTGGTCCGATGGGAGCGGCAATAAAAAATCCGGCAATAGCTCCCTTTAAAAAATGAAATATAAAGTCCATATTATAAAGTGACCAAGTTGAATTTGTTGTTTTAATCATCGAGACTAACTAGTGTCTAGTTTTCATTTAATTGATATTAAAGAAATCTTAAAAAAAATAATTAATTATTTCGATCTATCGTTTAAAATGTAGAGAAATTCCCTTTGGGAGTTGAGAAAAATGGGAAGAATTAGTTGATAAATAAAATGACTCATGAAGAAATTTGAGGTACTTAAGAGCAACATGAGGCCCCGTAGAAGCGTATTGTATATGCCAGGCGAGAATGAACGTGCCTTAAAAAAAGGTAGGGAATTGAAGGCTGATGTTTTTATTATGGATCTAGAAGACGGTGTTGCTCCCCATTCCAAGCAAGCTGCACGTTTGCGAGTTATTGATCACATTAAAGAAGGAGGCTATGGCACACGCGAAATTTGTGTGCGAATTAATGGTGAGGGGACAGAATGGTATGAGGATGATATCTCTGCTGTAGCCAAATCATCTGCGGATGCTGTTGTTTTGCCAAAGGTTAATGATCAAGATTCCGTTTTGCGAGCTGTAGAGTTAATGGAAAAAGCTAAATGTAGGCCGGAGTTGAACATTTGGTGCATGATTGAGACCGCTAGAGGAGTACTCAATGCCGACTCTATAGCTGCTTCTCACTCAAGGGTCTCCGTACTAATTTTGGGTGGAGCAGATTTAACTAAAGATCTGAAAGCCCGTCATCTACCTGATAGAACACCGCTATTGACCAGTATTCAAGTTTGTGTCTTGGCTGCCAGAGCACACGGGCTTGGTGTGCTTGATAGTCCATTTTTTGACTTGTCAGATGATGAAGGATTCTTGAATTCATGTTGTCAGGGTCGAGACTTTGGCTTCGATGGGAAAACACTTTTGCATCCAAAGACTTTGGAAGTCGCAAATCGAATTTTTTCACCCTCGAAGGAAGAATTGGAGTGGGCTTTTCGGATTAAAGAGGCCCATGAGAAAGCCTTGTCTGAGGGGAAGGGAGTAACCCTAGTGGATGGTCAATTGGTGGAAAGTTTACACGTAGCAGAGGCGCAAAGGCTTGTTGAATTTTCTGAGGTAATCAACACTAGAGATAAAGCGTAATATTGACATGAAAATTAGTTAAGTTTGATATGACTAATATTAATATTAAAA
Source organism: Rhodospirillaceae bacterium (assembly GCA_002709075.1). Classification (GTDB taxonomy): domain Bacteria; phylum Pseudomonadota; class Alphaproteobacteria; order MPNO01; family UBA2964. The sequence continues at coordinate 5,971 of PAPV01000013.1, forward strand.
ATCTGCAATTTTTTTATGCCTACGTATTAACAAATACCTAGTTTATGCTTATTTAGTACGTAAATAAAAAATTGCGTAGTGCGTTTGACGAGGACGTTGCAACGTTTTAAATGGATATTTGGAGACAGGACGGCATGCCGTCGCAAAAAACAATTACAGGAAGCGTGACATGACACCCGGTCAGCGCCCATTATCGCCGCATTTACAGGTGTATAAACCCGAGTTTACATCAGCGTCATCCATTTTCCATAGAATAACCGGTGTAGCGCTTGCTGCCGGCACAATTCTTTTGGTTGTATGGTTTGTTGCGGCTGGGGTTGATGGGGCTGCTTTCAACAGTATGCAAAGTTTCTGGGGAACAATCATAGGACAATTGTTGCTAGGTGGTTGGTCTTTCGCATTTTTTTACCATTTATGTAACGGCATTAGACATCTTTTTTGGAGTACAGGTAGGGGTTTCGATTTGAGTTCCGCTAGGAACTCGGCTCTTATTATGCTTTTTGCATCCTTATTTTTAACTGGCGCAGCATGGGTATGGGGCTTTCTTTTGATGGAAAAAATTTGATGCATGGTTTTATCAATTTTTTTAGGTTTCGAAGCACCACCGGGGCCAAGCACGCAACAGCACATTGGTGGGCCCAAAGGGTAACTGCTATATTGTTGATTCCACTTCTTTTGTGGTTTGTTGCCTCAATAATAAGCCTTGTTGGAGCAGAGCAAGAAGATGTCCGGACTTGGATAGGGGTACCTTGGGTGTCAATCTTGTTGATTTTTATGTTTGGAGTATTATTTCACCATACACAACTTGGACTACAGGTTGTTCTTGAAGACTACGTACATACAGCATGGTTAAAATCAATTTCTATAATTTTTGTTAAAACCGCAGCCTTTGTGCTTTTTATTGCCAGCTCTTTTGCGATCCTGATAATTGTTTTCGCGGAGTAAAACTATGTCCAAAGCATATGAAATAGTTGACCATGAATATGACGTCATAGTAGTTGGTGCTGGCGGCGCAGGATTACGAGCGACTTTTGGGTTATCCATTAAGGGATTAAAAACTGCATGTATTACCAAAGTTTTTCCAACTCGTTCACATACTGTTGCTGCTCAAGGAGGAATTTCTGCTGCCCTTGGTAATATGGGAAAAGATGATTGGCGATGGCATTTCTATGACACAGTTAAAGGAGCGGACTGGTTAGGGGATCAGGATGCGATAGAATATATGTGTCGTGAAGCGATGCCGTCGGTGATAGAATTGGAGCACTACGGTGTACCATTTTCCCGAACCGAGACCGGGCATATATATCAACGTCCCTTTGGTGGGATGACGACTGAATATGGTGAGGGTCCGCCGGCGCACCGCACCTGTGCTGCTGCAGACCGCACAGGGCATGCGATTTTGCATACACTCTATCAGCAGTCACTTAAGAATCAGGCCGAATTTTTTGTTGAATATTTCGCGTTGGATCTTATCAGAGATTTGGATGGAAAAATTTCTGGAGTTATGGCTTGGAATTTGGACGACGGAAAAATTCACCGGTTTAAAGCGCAGATGGTTATAATAGCGACTGGTGGTTATGGTCGATGTTATTTCTCGTGTACCGGAGCGCATACACAAACAGGTGATGGAAACGCGATGGTGCTACGAGCGGGTTTACCACTTCAAGATATGGAATTTATACAATTTCATCCAACTGGTATTTATGGTGCGGGAGCCCTAATTACGGAAGGAGTGCGCGGAGAAGGTGGTTACCTTACCAATTCAGAAGGTGAGAGGTTTATGGAACGTTATGCTCCTCACGCCAAGGATTTAGCTTCACGTGACGTAGTTTCACGATCGATGACCATTGAAATGAATGAGGGTAGAGGTTGTGGGGAGAGTAAAGATTTTATTCACCTACATATAGAACATCTTGAACCGGAGGTGATAGCTAAACGATTGCCTGGAATTTCAGAAACAGCAAAAATTTTTGCGGGTGTAGACGTTTCCAGAGAACCTATTCCCGTTTTGCCTACGGTTCACTACAATATGGGCGGCATACCAACAAATTATATGGGAGAGGCTGTTCAGCCGATTAAGGACAACCCTGACGTTGTTATTCCAGGCTTGATGGCAGTAGGTGAGGCTGCTTGTGTGTCTGTTCATGGGGCGAACCGGCTGGGGTCAAATTCCCTCCTTGATTTAGTTGTATTTGGACGCTCAGCTGCGGATCGATGTGCAAAAGTAGTAACAGCAGGCGCCAAACAACAGAGCTTGCCCAAAGATTCCGGAGATTCTGTGCTTGATTGGCTTGACGCCAGGCGTCATTCGAAGGGGACGACTTCTACCGCCGAGTTAAGAGGTGAAATGCAGCGGACAATGCAAGCACATTGCGCTGTTTTCCGTACCGAGCAGCTTATGGCTGAGGGAGTTGCGAAAATGGCAAGCATATGGTCTCGCATGAATGACATAAAAGTTTCTGATAGTGGAATGATATGGAATTCAGATCTTGTGGAGACTTTAGAATTGGATAATTTGATGGCTCAAGCCTTGGTAAGTATTCACGGTGCATTAGAAAGAAAAGAGAGTAGAGGAGGGCATGCACGCGAGGATTACCCTGACCGGGATGATGAAAATTGGATGAAACACAGTGTTGCCTGGCTTAATGATGATGGAACAAGTCGATTTGAATTTCGTCCAGTCCATAACTATACATTGTCAGACGATGTAGAGGCGGTGCCGCCGAAGGCACGTGTTTACTAATTTTTTAAAAGATTTTTAGGATTAGGTTTGTATGGTTGAATTCGCATTACCTGCTAACTCAAAAGTTACGGAGGGGAAAACTTATAAGGCCCCAGAAGGAACGAAAAACGTTAAAAATTTTAAAGTTTATCGCTGGGATCCTGACACTGAGGACAATCCTCGTATTGATACTTATGAGATTGATTTAGACACTTGCGGCCCGATGGTATTGGATGCGCTAATTAAAATCAAAAATGAGATTGACCCATCACTCACCTTTCGTCGTTCATGTCGTGAAGGGGTATGTGGATCTTGTGCAATGAATGTCGATGGTACCAATACTCTGTCTTGTATTAAGGATATCAATGATATTGATAATGACGCCAAGATTTATCCGTTGCCTCATATGCCAGTCATCAAAGATCTCGTGCCAGATCTAAAACAAGCGTACGCACAATACGCCTCGATAGAGCCTTGGTTAAAAACAAATACACCTGCACCAAAAAACCGAGAGCGTCTACAGAGTCCGGAAGAACGGGAGAAGTTAGACGGGCTCTGGGAATGTGTTTTGTGCTTTTGCTGTTCTACATCTTGCCCCAGTTATTGGTGGAATGGAGACAAATATCTTGGTCCCGCAGCTTTGCTGCAATCATATCGTTGGATTGCAGACTCTCGCGATGAGGAAACTGATGCGCGACTCGATAATCTTGAAGATCCCTTTCGTCTCTATCGTTGTCATACCATTATGAATTGCACGAAAACATGTCCAAAACATCTAAACCCTGCAAAAGCTATTGGTGAAGTTAAGGTTGCAATGATGCAGCGCAAATAGATTGATTAAATAATTATTTCTTCTGCGAGCTGTTTCCACAAAAGTTACTTGTTCATCCTAACTTTATTCCTTGCTCAATTCGATTATTCAGGCTAGTTAGCCAAAGTCTTTTTTATGGAGAGACCTTGGATCCTGGTAGGTGATCGATTACGGTTCAGAAATAATTAATTCGCGTTTTAATTCGGAAGGATTACCCATGGCACGAAACAAAATTGCTCTTATTGGCGCAGGCAATATCGGTGGTACGTTGGCTCATCTTGCAGGTTTAAAAGAGTTGGGTGATATAGTTTTGTTTGATATTGTAAAGGGAGTATCATCCGGTAAAGCACTGGATTTAGTGCAGTCCTCCCCTGTTGAGAATTTTGATACAAAGATGAGAGGCACATCGGCTTATTCTGCAATAAAAGGTGCAGACGTTGTGATTGTTACAGCTGGTATACCGCGCAAGCCTGGAATGAGTAGGGATGATTTAATTGGAACAAATACCAAAGTTATGCAAGCGGTCGGAGAGGGAATAAAGAAAAATTGCCCTAATGCATTCATCATATGTATTACCAACCCATTGGACGCAATGGTTTGGGCACTTCGTGAGGCGAGTGGTCTGCCTAAAAACAAGGTTGTTGGCATGGCCGGCATTCTTGATTCTGCCCGATTTCGATATTTTTTAGCGGATGAGATGAATGTCTCGATACAAGATGTAACAGCGTTTGTATTAGGCGGTCACGGAGATACGATGGTGCCGCTTGTGCGTTACTCGACTGTTGCTGGTATTCCATTGCCAGATTTAATAAAAATGGGATGGATAACGCAGAAAAAGCTTGATGAAATAGTTCAGCGAACCCGTGACGGAGGAGCAGAAATTGTCAAGTTTCTTGGAAATGGTTCTGCATACTATGCACCTGCATCTTCTGCGATTCAAATGGCAGAAGCCTATCTAAAAGATAAAAAAAGGGTGTTACCTTGTGCTGCATCGCTTAATGGGCAGTATGGTGTAAAAGGACTGTACATAGGTGTTCCTGTTGTAATCGGAGCGAGAGGAGTTGAGAGGATTGTTGAGATCAAGCTAGATGCCAAAGAAAAACGACAATTTAATAAATCGGTAAATGCTGTAAAGGAGCTTATTGGAGTGGTAAAGTTAATGAGACAAAAAAAATCAAAAAAATAATAAAGGTAGTTTGCACCTATTTATTTTCTTCATCATCAGAGTAGAATGGCACGATGAACATACATGAATATCAGGCCAAGGGCTTACTTAGAGGGTTCGGTGTGGCTGTTCCTAAGGGCGGAATTGCCTATACCTCTGAAGAGGCTGTTAAGGTGGCTGTTGAATTAGGAGGGCCGGTATGGGTGGTGAAGGCACAAATTCATGCTGGTGGCCGCGGTAAAGCAGGAGGAGTGAAGTTGGCAAAGTCGGCTGAGGAAGTAGGCCAGTTTGCAGAAGCAATGTTAGGGAAAAAACTTATAACACACCAGACTGGGCCCGACGGGAAAGAAATTAACAGAGTATACATTGAAGATGGTTGCGATATTCAGCGCGAACTCTATGTTGGGATTTTAATCGATCGTGCGACGAGTCGAATAACGATCATGGCTTCTACTCAAGGTGGTATGGATATTGAAGAAGTTGCGGCAGTTTCACCTGAAAAGATTCTTAAGCTTTCAATTGACCCTGTTACTGGGCTGCGGGACCACCACACACGGCGTGTTGCTTATGAACTTGATCTTAAAGGATCGCAGGTAAAAGCATTCGCTCAATTTGTTGACGGGATGTATACCGCTTTCACAGAACTCGATGCTTCAATAGTTGAAATTAATCCATTAGTAATAACTAGTTCCGGTGAGGCCGTTGCGCTGGATGCTAAAATGAATTTCGATGACAATGCTTTGTTTAGGCATAATGACGTTGCAAAGTTGCGCGATGAAACGGAAGAAGATCCAACAGAATTAGAAGCCGCTAAGTATGATTTAAATTATGTGAAATTAGATGGTAATATTGGTTGCATGGTAAATGGTGCAGGGCTGGCTATGGCTACGATGGATATCATCGAGCACTGTGGTGGAGTGCCTGCAAATTTTCTAGATGTGGGAGGTGGTGCTACTCGTGATCGTGTGACAGCAGCCTTTAAAATAATACTTTCTGATCCAAATGTGGAGGCGCTTCTCGTGAATATTTTCGGTGGAATCATGCGTTGCGACGTGATAGCAGAAGGTGTCGTATCCGCAGCTCGCGAAGTAAGCTTGTCAGTGCCACTTTGTGTGCGGCTTGCTGGTACTAATGTGGATCTAGGTAAGAAGATTCTTGAGGAGTCTGGTCTCCCAATTATCGCTGCTGAGGATTTAGCAGACGCAGCTAAAAAGGCGGTTGATGCAGCTAGGGAAGCTGTCTAATGTCTATTCTCGTGAACAAAAGTACAAAAGTACTTTGCCAGGGGTTTACTGGCTCTCAAGGGACATTTCATTCAGAGCAGGCGATTGCCTATGGAACTAATATGGTTGGTGGAGTAACTCCTGGTAAAGGTGGGGAAACACACCTTGATTTACCAGTGTTTGATACCGTTTCGGATGCAATTAATAAAACTGGTGCTAATGCCAGCGTAATATATGTACCACCGCCTTTTGCCGCTGACGCTATTCTTGAAGCTTTAGACGCGGAGGTGCCTCTAGTGGTTTGTATTACTGAGGGAATTCCGGTCTTAGATATGGTGAGGGTTAAGCGTGCTCTAACCGGTTCATCATCGCGATTGATTGGACCAAATTGTCCCGGTGTGATCACACCCGATGAGTGCAAAATTGGGATTATGCCTGGCAATATTCATCAAAAAGGAAAAATTGGGATCGTGTCGAGATCTGGCACATTAACTTATGAAGCGGTAGCGCAAACAACCGCAGTTGGATTGGGCCAAACAACCTGTATTGGGATTGGTGGTGATCCAGTCAATGGTACTAATTTTATTGATGCATTAGAATTGTTTCTCGACGATGATGATACTGAGGCAATAGTGATGATCGGGGAGATTGGCGGTTCTGCAGAGGAAGAGGCGGCAGACTTCTATAAGAAATCGAAGGTTCAGAAGCCTATGGTTGGCTTCATAGCGGGAGCGACGGCTCCTCCAGGGCGGCGTATGGGACATGCGGGTGCAATTATTGCTGGGGGTAAAGGTGGTGCTGAGGACAAAATTGAAGCAATGAAGAGCGCGGGTATCAATGTTTCACAGTCACCAGCTGCGCTCGGACAAACAATGCTGAATACTTTAGAAAATTAACAGGAGAAGTTTTTATCGCTCATGCTTAACCTTTGCTTTAAATCTCCCTATTTGGGGCTATTGTGGAATAATCTTAATACTTTCAGGCGGAATAAAAATGTCGCACGAAAATTTAGTTAGCAGCTCGTTTCTTGCGAGTGTTAATAGCACTTTTGTTGAAGAACTGTATGCACGTTATTTAAAAAATCCAAATTCTGTTGAGCCGGCTTGGCAAACTTTTTTTTCAGAGCTCTCTGATGAAACACCCACGGTTTCCCGTGCACTCGCTGGCGCAAGCTGGTCTCCACGTCAAGATCGAATTGTTGGTAAGGGTAATGGAGCGATTGAGGCGATTGCTGAAGTCACGAGATTAGAATCTAAAATTGACCTTAATTCCAATAATTCTGACATGGCTATTACAGACTCCATCCGAGCGTTGATGTTAGTAAGGTCCTATCGAGTTCGTGGGCATTTGGCTGCCAATCTGGATCCGCTCGGTATCTATAAACAGGATGATCATCCGGAGTTGGATTACCGAGCTTATGGATTTACGGAAACAGATCTAGATCGGAATATCTTCATTGATAATGTTCTCGGGCTTCAAACCCCCACTTTGAAAGAAATTATTACCCGTTTACAAGAAACTTATTGTGGTACGGTTGGGGTTGAATTTATGCATATTCAAGAGCCGGATCAAAAACAATGGATCCAAGAACGCATCGAGGGTATTCACAATCGCACAAATTTCACACCTTTGGGTAAGGAAACTCTTCTGACAAGGCTCACCGAGGCAGAAACATTTGAGAATTTCTTGAACACTAAATATCCCGGCACTAAACGCTTTGGTCTTGATGGTGGGGAAAGTCTCATACCTGCAGTTGAACAAGTACTGAAACGTGGAAGTCAGCTAGGTGTTAAAGAAGTAGTTCTTGGAATGCCACATCGAGGCCGCTTGTCAGTTTTGGCACACGTGATGCAAAAATCCTATGCAGCAATTTTCGCTGAATTTCAGGGGAATTCAAGTGTTCCAGATGGTGTCCAAGGTTCCGGGGATGTAAAATATCACCTTGGAACCTCAGCCGATGTTACTTATGACGATAAAACAGTTCACTTGTCGCTATCGCCTAACCCCTCACATCTTGAAGCGGTTGACCCAGTGATTGCAGGAAGAGTCCGTGCCAAACAGCGTCAGATAAATGATGAGGAAAGGCGTCAGGTGCTAGGGATCGTAATGCATGGAGACGCAGCATTTGCGGGGCAAGGGTTAGTTGCTGAATGTTTAGATATTGCAGATGTAAAGGGTTATAAAACTGGTGGTACTTTGCATTTTATTGTAAATAACCAGATTGGTTTTACAACCAATCCTGTTGAATCTAGATCGACCCCTTATCCATCAGACGGGGCCAAAGGATCGCAAGCTCCAATTTTTCACGTAAACGGCGATGACGTTGAGGCAACGGTGCATGTTGCGCGAATTGCCACGGAGTTCAGACATGAATTTCGTAAAGATGTAGTCGTGGATATGTGGTGTTACCGTAGATTCGGCCATAATGAAGGTGATGAGCCAGCTTTCACTCAACCCCTTATGTATTCAAAGATTGCAGAACACGAGAGTACAAGGCGTCTTTACGTAGACCAGTTAGTGCGGGAAGGTTCAATGCCTAACCAGCGTGCGAGTGAAATTGAACAAGAGGTGAAGGATCGACTTGAAAAGGATTTCCAAGCTGCAGCTAACTACAAGCCAAATAAGGCGGACTGGCTTGATCGTAAATGGTCACATTTAGCAACAGCGCCGACTTCTGAAGAACGGCGTGGAAAAACTGATTTACCTTTGCAAGAACTTCAGAGGATTGGGTTAGCTTTGGTAAAATTGCCAAGTGATTTCAATCTGCACCCTCGTTTGGTTCGTGTAATGAATGCACGACGGAAAATGATTGAAACTGGTGAAAACATAGACTGGTCTTTGGGTGAGGCACTCGCATTCGGTTCCCTTGCTGATGAAGGTTTTTTAGTGCGTTTATCCGGTCAGGATGTACAGCGTGGTACTTTTTCTCAGAGACACGCCCATTTAATCGATCAAATGACAGAAGAACATTTTGTTCCATTAATGAATATTAGCAAAAATCAAGCACAGTTTGTGGCACACAATAGCCCGCTTTCTGAGGCTGCAATTTTAGGGTTTGAATATGGTTATAGCTTGGTTGAACCAGATGCTTTGATTTGTTGGGAGGCGCAATTTGGTGATTTTGCCAATGGCGCACAGGTCATTATTGATCAATTCATATCTTCTGCGGAACGTAAGTGGTTAAGGATGTCAGGAATAGTTATGTTGCTCCCTCATGGTTATGAAGGTCAAGGGCCGGAACACTCGTCTGCTAGGCTGGAGAGATATCTCCAGTTATGTGGTGAGGATAATATGCAGATTTCTGTTCCATCAACCCCAGCAAATTATTTTCATCTTTTAAGACGGCAACTGCATCGTAATTTTCGTAAGCCGTTAGTTGTGATGACACCAAAATCCTTATTACGCAACAAACTATGTGTCTCCTCCTTTAAGGATATGTGCACTGGAACAGGTTTCAGGCGGGTTATGCCTGAGTCTGATCACATAACTGATGACCAAAATATACGCAGGGTTATATTGTGTTCTGGGAAAGTTTATTACGATTTGCTATCAAAACGGCGTGAAAATGATATAAACGACATAGCAATCGTTCGTATAGAACAAATATATCCCTTCCCAAAGAAGGCGCTGGGTGTTGAATTATCAAAATATGCAAACGCGTCTGTTGTTTGGTGTCAGGAAGAACCTCGTAACATGGGGGCTTGGACATTCGTGGACCGACGGATCGAAACTTTGTTGGCTGAATTGGGAGTTTCTGCAAAAAACCCAACATACGTTGGACGGGAGGAAGCAGCATCACCGGCTACCGGTTCATCGAAGACGCATGTACAACAGCAAAATAAACTTATTGATGAAGCGCTAAGCCTTGAATGATTAATAATTAAGTTTCGTATAATAGGAATTTCTTATGGATATTATTGTTCCCCAACTTGGTGAATCTATCACTGAAGCCACTGTCGCACGTTGGCTTAAGAAAGTCGGCGAAAAAGTCTCAGAGGACGAACCCTTAGTAGAATTGGAGACCGACAAAGTGACGCTTGAAGTTAACGCTCCAAGTAGCGGTACGTTAGCAGATATTGCTTTTAAGGAAGGGGTTGAGGTTCAGATTGGTGCGGTCCTTGGTGAGATTGGGGAGTCAAAAGCAGTTGCTTCCGATAGAGGGAGCAGTGAAAATATCACACCAGACTTAAATACGTCGACCGAGATCTCAGATAAACCTGCTACAGAAAATCTGTCAATGTCTCCAGCTGTACGAAAGATGTTGGGTGATAATAATCTAAATCCACATCAAATTCCTGCAACGGGTAAAGGCGGAAGGCTTACAAAAGCGGATATACTGGGGTATTTGGAGGAGCGTGAAAATTCGTCTTCGTCTGAGGACCAAGATACGTTATCTGCTTCAGATTTACCTCAAATAAAACTTCGAACAGAAGAAAGAGTGAGAATGACGCGGTTGCGGAAACGTATCGCCGAGCGCTTAAAAGAAGCACAGAATAACGCTGCAATTCTCACAACTTTTAATGAGGTTGATATGACAGCAGTGCTTAGGGCACGGAACAAGTATCGTGAAACTTTTGAAAAAAAACATGGTGTACGTCTAGGTTTTATGTCTTTCTTTGCTAAGGCTTGCATAGGTGCTTTGCAAGAAATTCCAGCGGTGAACGCAATAATTGATGGCGAGGATATCGTATATAGAAACTACGTTGATCTTGGAATTGCGGTTGGGACTGATCAAGGATTGGTTGTACCAGTTTTGCGTGATGCTAATCTTAAAAGTTTCGCCGAGATTGAAAAGTCTGTTGGTGAACTCGGAAAACGTGCACGTGCTGGTGATTTAGCAATACAAGATCTCACAGGCGGTACTTTTACCATTACTAATGGGGGCGTTTATGGATCATTGTTGTCAACCCCCATAATAAATCCACCTCAATCGGCTATTCTTGGAATGCATAAGATTGAGGAGCGAGCAATCGCAATTTCCGGAGAAGTCGTTATAAGACCTATGATGTATTTAGCACTTTCGTATGATCATAGAATTATTGACGGTTCAGAAGCAGTAAGGTTTCTTGTTCGTATAAAAGAATGCATCGAAGCTCCTGAACGTATCTTATTTGACATTTAATGGGGTGAGCGTTCTAGAAAAGGTATTTATATATGGCAGATAATCAATTTGATTTGGTAGTCATTGGTGCTGGCCCGGGTGGGTATGTAGCAGCCATAAGAGCGGCACAACTTGGAATGTCAGTAGCATGCATTGATAAGCGTGGTGCGGCTGGGGGCACATGTTTAAATGTTGGTTGCATCCCTTCCAAAGCTCTTTTAAAATCCTCTGAGAAATTCGCCGAAGCGCAGAATGAACTTGCTGTTCATGGGGTCGAAACAGGTGAAATTTCTCTTGATCTCAAAACCATGATTGGTCGTAAAGATGCGGTGGTTGATGGTCTCACAAAAGGAATCTCATTTCTATTTAAGAAAAATAAGGTGGAAGAAATTATTGGGGAGGCTTGTCTTTTTGAGGCGGGCAAGGTCTCGGTTAATACTGATAATGGTGTTCGAATACTTGAGGCCAATAAAATTTTAATCGCTACCGGTTCGGAACCGTTATCTTTATCAGGGTTGAATATCGACGAAAAAAAAATTGTAACATCCACTGGTGCACTATCTTTGTTAAAAGTTCCAGATCATTTAGTTGTGATAGGAGCAGGTTACATTGGGCTCGAAATGGCGTCAGTGTGGTCTCGGCTAGGTGCAAAAGTTACGGTAGTAGAATTTCTTGATCGTATTACACCAATGATGGATCATGAAACCGCAGAAACTTTGCATAAGAATCTTCAAAAGCAAGGAATTGAATTTCGTCTTGGCACTAAAGTAGTTGAGGCCAAAACTTCGAAAAACGGTGTATGTCTCAAGATAATTCCCGCTTCCGGTGGAGAAGTAGATACTATTGATTGTAATGTTGTATTGCAAGCTATCGGCCGTCGACCATATACAGATGGACTAGGGCTTGAAAATCTGGGTGTTTTGCAAGATGAAAGAGGTTTCATCTCTGTTGATGAAAAATTTGAGACGAACGTGAGGGGTGTTTTTGCAATTGGAGACGTAATACCCGGACCGATGTTGGCTCACAAAGCTGAAGAGGAGGGTACAGTGGCAGTGGAAATGATGGCCGGGCATTCTGGTCATATAGATTATAATAATATTCCAGCAGTAATTTATACCTCTCCGGAGGTGGCCTCTGTAGGTAGAACTGAGGAACAACTCAAGGAAGCAGGTATTTCTTATTGTGTTGGAAAATTCCCATTTTCAGCTAATTCGCGTGCGCGATCATCTGGAATTGATTCCTCAGGTTTTGTCAAAATATTAACCGACAAGGCCACTGATACTATTCTTGGGTCGCACATCGTTGGTCATGACGCGGGAACAATCATTGCAGAATTAACATTGGCTATGGAGTTTTCTGCGAGTGCCGAAGATTTAGCCCGCACTTGCCATGCACATCCAACTTTAAATGAAGCGGTCAAAGAAGCTGCCCTTGCAGCTTGGGGCAAGCCAATTCATGTTTAAGTGTTGAGATTGGGTTAGTTTTTTCAAATATACTACTAGCCCAAACTCAGGTGGTTAGCTTTTCTAATTTTATTTGGGTTTAAGCAACAAGTACATTAGAATCGTCGCTAACTGTGACGCGTCGTAGAAGTCTGCGCTGATCTCTGGGAAAATCTGTGCGAGCATGAAGTAAGCAACGATTATCCCAGATTATCATGTCACCAACCTCCCAAATATGATCATAAATAAACTGTTCTTGCGATTGTAGAGCGTAAATTTCTGAAAGGATACTTTTCCCTTTTTCTTCCTCCATACCAATTATTTCTTCGGTCATTAATGGACATACAAAGACGGCAATTCTGCCTGTTTCAGGATGTTTCCGGAATACTGGGTGGGAGTGATGGGGAACGCGATTACGATCATACTTTTCAAATGTTTTGAATGTGGTACCGAACTCATAACAATTCATCGCTAGTTTACCCTTCAAGCGAGTTTTTAGTTTTGTGGAAAGGGCATCATAGACAGCGTATTGATTGGAGAACTTAGTATTTCCGCCAATGGTTGGAACCTCAACCGCATAAAGTGTAGTAGCTTTGTGTGGCTTAGCCAGATAAGGGGTGTCTGTATGCCACATCATTTCGCCGTCTGGATGTGCACCAATTACACGACCGTCTTCCACCACATTTGAAATTAACATTATTTCATCACTTGCGTGCCTGGGGTGTTGTCGGTCTTTTGGTCGATTGTAAGTGCCCACCTCGCCAAAAACACTGCAAACACGTCTTTGGTCGGCCGGTTTTATTTCTTGCCCGCGAAAATATACTACTTGGTAATCTAAAAATGCCTGATAGATGATTTCAGCGTCGGTATCAGATATCTTTCTACTTATATCGATATTGGAAAGTTCCGCACCGCACGCTTTGCCTGACGGCACCACTTCTACGACCATGGTACTTCTCCATTCTATTTTTTGTATAATTAACCAGAACAAAATACCCGAAGCAACAAAAGAAACAAATTTTTTCCGTTATTCGCCCTTATATACTGGTCTATTTCCCTGAACAGTAATACGGCGCATCAAGCGTCTTTGGTCTGAGGGGAAATCTCGCCTAGCGTGAAGAGAACAACGATTATCCCAAATTATTAGGTCGCCAACTTCCCATCGATGCTCATAACAAAATTGTGGTTTGCGTTGCAAATCAAAAATTTTTTTTAATATTTCAATGTTTTGGGCTTTATCTAAGCCTTCTATCTCTTCCGTCATAAGTTCATTTACGAATACTGCCATTCGACCAGTTTCTTCATGTAGTCGAAAAACTGGATGCATAGCGGACTGTTTTTCTTTGTGATCATATTTGGGTTTGGTTTTTACAGTGGTTCCAAATTCATATGCAGTGTAAGCATCTCGCCCTTTTAACAGGGATTTTAAATTTCCTGGTAGGGCCTCATAAACCGCATATTGATTACTGAAAATAGTTTCACCACCTTTCTCTGGTACCTCAAGGGAGTATAGAGTGGTCGCTTTGTGTAAATGATGGTCATAAGCAGTATCAGTATGAAACATCATTTCACCATCGGGCAGAGCCCCAATTGGTTCGCCATTCTCTCTGATGTTGCTAATAAACATAACTGCCGGATGCCGTTTTTTCATTCTATTGGTTTTTAGATTATCAGGGCGCATGTAGTCCCCCGGTGTTCCAAAATATTTGGTAAAACGAAGATGTTCGTTTTCTCCTAAATTTTGTCCCCGGAAGTAAATTACCAGGTATTTTAACCATGCATGGTAGATAGCTAGTGAGTCTTCAGCAGATAATTGCGCTTTTAGGTTAATACCACGAATTTCTGCACCACAGCTGGATTTTGATGGAATAATTTCTAAAGTCATTCTATCAGAGTAGACCTACCTGCTCATGATTTCTAGTCAACTATTGTAATTTTAATAAAATATGTCTTCGTGTCCTAAGGCAACAAAACAGTTTCAAGCACAAATAAAAGGAGGATACAGCAGTATTGGAACTTTTATTTATCGCGATCTGGGGTGAGACTTACTGTAAATTTGTTTTAGGTGATTTGTATTTACACTAGTGTAGCGTTGAGTACTAGATAAGGAGGAATGACCAAGTAGTTCTTGAATCGATCGTAAATCCCCCCCAGATGTTAGAAGGTGCGTTGCAAATGAATGGCGTAGCGCATGGGGCGTTGCAGTCTCTGGAAGAGCCAGAATTGTCCTTAGTTTTCGCATTTGTCTTTGCACAATTCCGGGATTTAGCCTTTTGCCACGTGCACCCACAAACAATGGGGCTTCCTTACCATCATTATAAGGTCGTATAGAAACATATGCGTTTACAGCTTCCTGCACCACGGGGATGATTGGGATCATCCGTTCTTTTTTTCCTTTGCCTAGAATTGTAATTACGTCACCGAAAGGAATAACCGAGTTATTTAAAGACAATGCTTCCGTAATCCGCAAGCCGCATCCATATAAAACCGTCAGAATCGCAAAATCACGCGCTGCAATCCAAGGTGTTCCAGATAGTTTTTTTGCAGCTTTTAATAACTCAAATGTTTCATCCTCGCCTAGTGGCTTTGGAATTGGAGGCTTAAGTCGAGGGGATTTTACTGACTCTAAGATTTTATTTTTTCCTCGATCGGTTACCTCCAGGAAACGGAAAAAATTTCTTATTGTCGACATTGACCTTGCAAGTGTGCTGTGCGCAATTTGTTTTTCATGTTGGATTAAACGATGACTCAGAAAACTGCGAAAATCTGCAGCGTTGAGTTCAACAAGATCTGTAATTGATGGTCTTTTAGCCAAGTGTTCAGTCATGAAAATGAGAAAAACCGATAAATCACGGGAATAAGCATCTAGAGTATTAACTGACGCCTGTTTTTCGTTGATAATCCATTGCTGCCAATCTGCAATGGCTTCTTGGCAATTTGGATCTGCAGAAAAAGTAATTAAGGTTTTTTTAACATCCATCTTGATAAGCTTATTTCCAGTACATCTGCAAAAAAGGCTAAAAGCTCAGTTCCCTGGCCAGGGTGAAAAGCCTCTGGGTCTGATGCTCCCAGCAATAGAACTGCATTTTTTCTTTCAATTCCATATGTTAATTTGAGACAAGCACAAGAATTTATATCTTTGGCATCATTTTGAAAGAATTTCTGGGGCCATGTGACAGTTGACTGTAAAATAATTCGGTCTTCACCTTTGGGAACTTTTACCTTGCCATCTAAGCTTAGAAGAACTGTTTTTACGTTTAGGAGGTTTGGTAAGTCCTGTGAGATAAGGGACAAAAATTCTTCCAATGACGAAATTCCCAGAACGGATAACACAGCCTTATGTATGCGGCTTTGTGACAAGGTGTTGTCTTTTGCAGCATCCAATAACTGCGTTTCTCTGGATTGTTGGCGGTTAATTTCATTGCGCATACGATGTAATACGAGTTGTTGAATATCCACTATATTGTTGTCACTGTTAAATCTTGGCGGAAAATATTCAGTTATTAATGTGCAAAGCTCATCAAAGTATTCAGGGTTTTTTATAAGCCATTTTTTAATGATAGAGTAATTAAGTTCTGTTTGTATTTGCTCGGGCTTTTGGGGATTTTGTGTCATTTAGAACCCTGTACTATGATTGATGTTTTCATGCTCAAGAAAGTGAACGCGAATTATCCAATATGAGCATTCTACCAATTAAAATTAAGTGTAAAGCATGCTTCGCAATACTGCTACCATGAATACCCTCTCTTTAAAATCGCAAGTTAAGGTATTACTACCGCTACCTTTAGTCAGCCCTTATGATTACCGAGTGCCAGAAAATTTGAGCGTGCATAATGGTGACTATGTAACTGTTCCACTCGGCAACCGACTTGAAAAAGGTGTTGTGTGGGGCAAAGGAGAATATGAGGGGCCGGAAGAAAAACTTAAGTATATTAATGATGTATTAGACATTCCACCCATGGCATATGAAATGCGGCAATTTATCGATTGGACTGCAGAATACACATTGAGCCGCCCGGGTTTGGTTCTTCGCATGGCTATGAGTGCATCCGTAGAATTTGATAAGATGAAACAACAAAAAGCTATTATTTTATCCCCGGGTGCTGGAAACAAACGAATCAGGATGACGCGCGCACGCGCATCTGTGCTTCAAATTGTATCAGATGGGAAGCCACACTCCATCAATGATTTAGCGTCACATGCCGGTGTAAGTGTGGGGGTAATTCGTGGGCTGATTGAAATTGGATTACTTGAGTCCATATCAGTTATGGTTGAAAAAACTCTTGATTTACCATCATGGAAAATGCCCAGACCAAGTTTATCCGATCAGCAAACGGCGGCGGCGGAATTGTTGGCCGCTTCAGTAAGAAAAGCATCAACAAGTATAGATAGTGGGTTTGTGGTATTTGCTCTGGATGGGGTAACTGGTTCGGGGAAGACGGAAACTTATTTTGAGGCGGTTTCTGCCTCATTGGAAGAAGGTCGGCAGACACTGGTGTTGCTGCCAGAAATTGCACTGACAGCACAGTGGCTTGACCGGTTCAAAAAACGTTTTGGTGCTCTACCTGTGCAGTGGCATTCCAATCTGAGTGCTGCAGAACGTCGTAGTAGTTGGCATGCAGCTGCTTCTGGAGTCGCTAAAGTTATAGTGGGTGCTCGGTCGGCATTGTATCTACCTTTTCCAAATCTTGGTTTGATTGTTGTGGATGAGGAACATGACGTTGCTTTTAAGCAGGAGGATGGAGTGATTTATAATGCTCGTGACATGGCTGTTGTTCGGGGACATATTGGCCGATTTCCTGTGGTATTAGCGTCAGCGACTCCGTCGTTAGAAACCATTACCAACATCGAAACGGGTCGGTACAAACGATTATCTTTACCCCAACGCCATGGGGGGGCTACTCTTCCAACTGTTGATATAGTTGATATGCGAACTGAGTCCTCAGAACAACACAGTTGGCTTTCGCCAATACTCATCGAGGCAATACAAAAAACGTTGGTTGCCAAAAATCAAATCATGTTATTTCTTAACCGGCGTGGATACGCACCTCTTACCTTGTGTCGTCAATGTGGGTTTAGGATTTACTGCCCTAATTGTACAGCATGGCTTGTCGAACACCGTGCGAGAGCAAGAATGCAGTGCCACCACTGCGGTTTTTCTATGCCTGTTCCCCAAGAATGTCCTGAATGTACGGCGTGTAATTCCTTGGTTGCATGTGGTCCAGGTACGGAAAGATTGGCTGAAGAAGTTCGTGAAAAATTTTCGGCTGCGCGGCTGGCAGTAATGACAAGCGATACTGTTCATTCTCCAAGTGAGGCAACTAAGTTGGTTGAAAGTATAAAAAGACGCGATGTTGATATTCTGATTGGGACCCAAATTGTTGCGAAGGGTTATAATTTTCCACATTTGACTCTAGTCGGGGTGATAGACGCAGACCTTGGATTGTCAGGAGGTGATTTAAGGGCCGCTGAGCGGGTGTATCAGACGCTACACCAGGTTGGGGGTCGTGCAGGCCGCGCTGAAAAATCAGGTCACGTTATTTTACAGACATATCAACCCGAAAACCCAATAATGCAGGCACTTGTATCTGGTGACAGAGATTATTTTTTAGAATTAGAGTCTCAAACGCGTCGAAAGTATTCTATGCCGCCTTTTGGACGATTGGTAGCATTGATAGTATCCGGCTTAGAAAAAAGATTAGTTGATGCTGCAGCACATGAACTTGGCCGGACTTGCCCTATAGCGGAGGGAATAGCAGTATTTGGGCCAGCAGAAGCTCCTCTTTCAATACTGCGTGGGCGCCACCGGAGGCGTTTATTGCTTAAAGCTAACCAAACTATTCGAGTGCAAAAAATTGTACGGCAATGGCTGTCTGCCACAAAAATTCCTCGCGGGGTTCGGGTGAAGGTTGATGTAGATCCATACAGTTTTATGTAACTTAAGTGTTATAGATGGAAATATAAAAAGGTAATTTTATTCTCTGAACAATAAACTGAACAATTAATTACAATTGTAGACTTTTTATTGAGATATATAGCCGAATTCGATTAAAAGTTTAGTTCTTTATGACTACAAAAGAGAGAAATCAAATAGACTTCTGGCATATTGTTACAATTCGTTCGTTTTATAGAAATAAAAGATTAGAATTTACTGGACAAGATGAAGCAGAAGAGAATATTTGTAATAAAAATTCAGGCAAGAAGTTTCCTCGGGTTGCAAGCCCCTTTTGAGTATGTTAGCAAAATGCCACCTCAGTAAGGAAATACGTTTGTTATTTAATTAGTATATGTCATTTTCTTATTAATTAGCGGAACTAACTTAGTGGGCAAGAGGTAGGTCCATTAGTCAATTGAAGGCGGAACGTGTGTCGTCAGACCTCATAGGTACTACCGGCGTTGCAGAACGTTATGCATCGGCTCTTTTTGATTTATCTATAGATAACGGTGAACTTGATAAAGTTACCGAGGACCTGAATGTCGTGCGTGAAGCAATTGAAATATCGGAGGATTTTAAACGTTTCCTTTTAAGTCCAATTTTTTCATCCGAAGAACAGGCGAAGGCGATTGCTAAAGTCTCAGAGAAAATTGGCCTCACTAAAACGGTTTCTAATTTTCTCGGTGTTGTTGCTCTCAATAATAGGTTATTTTGCCTGGAATCGATTATTAAAGCATGGAATGAGATGCTTTTATCTCATAATAACGAAGTCACAGCAGAGGTAGTATCTGCGACTGGACTTAGTAGCAAACAGCTTGGTGAATTGGAGAAGGTATTAACTGCCTCCGTGGGTTCTAAAATTACAATAAAGGAAAAGGTTGACCCTCATCTTATTGGAGGCATGATTGTTCGTGTTGGATCACGTATGATTGACTCATCGGTACGTACTAAACTTGAAAGACTTAAACTCGATATGAAAGGGGCTGCGTGATGGATATACACGCCGCAGAAATTTCCTCAATCCTGAAGGAACAAATTGCTAATTTTGGAAGTGAAGCTGAAGTCGCAGAGGTCGGCAGGGTTTTGTCAGTTGGAGATGGAATTGCACGTGTCCATGGGTTGGATAACGTTCAAGCAGGCGAAATGGTTGAGTTTCCGGGTGGCATACTTGGAATGGCACTTAATCTGGAAATTGATAATGTTGGAATTGTCATTTTTGGTGATGATAGGACAATTCAAGAAGGTGATATTGTTAAGCGAACCGGATCAATTGTAGATGTACCCGTAGGTGAAGCTTTGTTGGGGCGTGTTGTTGACGGTCTTGGTAATCCAATTGATGGGAAAGGTCCAATAAAAAGTTCTGAACGCCGTCGTGTCGATGTTAAAGCTCCCGGGATTATTCCGCGACAATCAGTAAGTGAACCAGTGCAGACCGGCCTCAAGGCCATAGACAGCCTTATCCCAGTGGGCCGCGGTCAACGGGAGCTTATTATTGGGGATCGGCAAACGGGTAAAACCGCGGTTGCGATAGATACTATGATTAACCAACGTGAGGTAAATGCTGGAGATGATGATAGTAAAAAACTATATTGCATTTATGTGGCAGTTGGTCAAAAACGTTCCACGGTTGCGCAAATTGTCAAAGCACTAGAAGACAATGGTGCGATGGAATACTCAATTGTTGTTGCTGCTACTGCGTCTGACCCCGCTCCACTTCAATACATTGCCCCATATGTTGGGTGCACAATGGGTGAGTGGTTTCGTGATAATAGCAAACATGCACTCATCACCTATGATGATCTTTCAAAGCAGGCAGTTGCTTATCGTCAAATGTCTCTTTTGCTTCGTCGGCCACCCGGGCGGGAGGCGTTTCCGGGGGATGTTTTTTATCTTCATTCGCGGCTTTTAGAGCGCTCAGCAAAGCTTAACAGTGAAAATGGTGGAGGATCATTAACAGCTTTGCCAGTTATTGAGACGCAGGCGGGTGATGTTTCCGCCTACATTCCTACAAATGTAATTTCTATAACGGATGGACAAATTTTTCTTGAAACAGATTTATTTTATGCTGGAATTCGTCCGGCAGTAAACGTTGGAATATCAGTCAGTCGTGTTGGATCAGCAGCGCAGACAAAGGCAATGAAATCAGTTGCAGGTTCTATAAAGCTTGAGCTTGCGCAGTATAGGGAAATGGCTGCATTTGCTCAGTTTGCTTCTGATCTCGATGCTTCAACGCGGAGGCTCTTGAATCGAGGTGCCAGATTGACCGAGCTATTAAAGCAAGCACAATATTCGCCCATGCCTGTAGAGGAACAGGTTGTCTCAATTTATGCCGGTGTGAACGGATATCTTGATAATATACCAGTTACATCCGTAACAAATTTTGAACAGGGGTTATTAACGGAAGTTCGGACAAAACACGATAATATTCTTAGCGAAATAGGCCAAACTGGTCAGCTAAGTGCCGAAACAGCCAGCAGTTTGAAGGAAGTATTAGATACTTATGCTAAAAACTTTGCAGCAGATTAAGCAGAGCCGCTTCATAAAAAAGTTCGTGCAGGGGGCTCAACTACAATGCCTAATCTAAAAGATCTAAGAATTAGGATCGAAAGCGTAAAATCAACTCAGAAAATTACATCGGCAATGAAGATGGTTGCCGCTGCTAAGTTGCGCAGGGCACAAGAGCAGGCTGAATCAGCTCGTCCGTATTCCGACAGAATGGATCGTATGATGGTATCACTGGCTTCCGGCATTGGAGAGAACTTGGGTGGTCCAAAGTTGTTAGTTGGTAATGGCAAGAGTAATATACATTTGATTGTTGTAATTTCCTCAGACCGAGGTCTTTGTGGTGGCTTTAATACCTATATTGTGAGGGAAGTGCGACGTCAGATCGATCTTTTGGATGAAAGCGGCAAAAAAATAAAAATTCTTTGTGTTGGTCGAAAAGCTCGCGATGTATTAAGGCGCTCGTACGCAGCTTATATTATAGAGTCTTTTGAAGACCTAGGGCGTCAGCATCTATCTTATAGTGACGCCTCTGAAATTGCCAACCATGTGCTTAAGTTGTTTGAAAATGATGAATTCGATATTTGTACAATTGTTTACAACCGATTCCAATCGGCAATAAGTCAGGTTGTAACCGCACAGCAATTAATTCCCCTCAGGGGATATAAAAATTCAACTGAAGCTTCTGTCGAAGCGCATAATGTTAATGGCGCGGTCCATGAGTTCGAGCCTTCTGAGAAAGAAATTCTTTCGGATCTGTTGCCTCGTAATATTGCTGTTCAAATTTTTCGTGCGTTGTTAGAAAGTGCAGCGTCAGAACACGGTGCAAGAATGACCGCAATGGACAACGCAACACGTAATGCAGGTGAAATGATTGATGATTTGACGCTTACATACAACAGAACTCGTCAAGCAGTTATCACAAGTGAATTAATTGAAATAATCTCCGGCGCCGAGGCGCTTTAGAATAAGGCTAGTGAAAAGAGGAAAATTTTTATGGCTGATACCAATAACATCGGAAAGATCAGACAAGTAATGGGTGCAGTTGTAGACGTCCAATTTAATCCAGGGGCCTTGCCTGAGATCCTTAATGCTTTGCATTGCGAACATGCAGAGGGGACCTTGGTATTAGAGGTTGCCCAGCATCTTGGTGAAGCAACGGTGCGCACAATTGCGATGGACGCAACAGAAGGACTGGTGCGGGGCCAAAAAGTAATTGATACAGGGTCTCCTATTACAGTTCCGGTCGGACCTGAGACATTGGGGCGCATAGTAAATGTGGTTGGGGAGCCGGTTGATGAACGCGGTCCCGTCGAAACTAAAGAACGTTTGCCTATTCATCGCGCGGCTCCAGATTTTATCGAACAATCTACCGAAACCGAAGTTTTAGAAACTGGCATTAAGGTTATTGACTTACTGGCTCCATATGCTCGTGGGGGTAAGGTTGGTCTCTTCGGTGGGGCTGGTGTTGGAAAAACTGTGTTAATAATGGAATTAATAAATAATATAGCGAAGGCCCATGGAGGTTACTCTGTTTTTGCTGGGGTTGGAGAACGGACGCGTGAGGGCAATGATCTTTATCATGAAATGATTGAGTCCGGCGTAATTAATTTAGATGGAGAGTCTAAGGCAGCCCTGGTGTACGGACAAATGAATGAACCGCCTGGAGCTCGAGCGCGAGTGGCACTTACTGGGCTTACTCAAGCTGAGTATTTTCGAGATGCTGAAGGGCAGGATGTTCTTCTTTTTGTTGATAACATTTTTCGTTTTACGCAAGCGGGTTCCGAGGTTTCAGCTTTACTAGGTCGAATTCCATCCGCTGTCGGTTATCAACCCACCTTGGCAACTGACATGGGGACTTTGCAGGAAAGGATTACAACTACAAATAAAGGATCCATAACATCAGTTCAAGCTATTTATGTTCCGGCAGATGATCTTACCGATCCCGCTCCGGCGACATCATTCGCTCATTTAGATGCAACTACGGTTTTGTCACGCCAAATTGCGGAACTGGGTATTTATCCTGCAGTTGACCCTCTTGATTCAACCTCTCGAATTCTTGATCCGAGAACATTAGGTGAAGAACATTACTCAGTCGCTCGCCAAGTTCAAGAAGTTCTGCAGAAATATAAAAGCCTCCAGGATATTATAGCCATTTTGGGTATGGATGAGCTCTCAGAGGAAGACAAACTGATTGTAGCGCGAGCACGTAAGATACAACGTTTCTTGTCTCAACCATTTCATGTTGCGGAGGTCTTTACTGGTTTTCCTGGAGTTTTGGTCAGCCTAGAAGATACCATAAACGGATTTAAAGGTCTCGTTGGAGGGCAGTATGATGATCTTCCGGAAGCAGCATTTTATATGATTGGAACAATTGAGGATGCGGTTGAGAAAGGAAAAAAATTGGCAGATGAAGCCGCATAAAGACCAGAGTGCCAGCAGGATGTTTTAATATGCTTGATACAATTGAATTTGAACTTGTTACGCCTGAAAAATTAATGATATCGATGACAGCGTCCATGGTTGTAATTCCTGGCGCAGAGGGCGATCTTGGTATTTTACCCAGTCATACGCCTATCATATCAAGCATACGAACAGGAGTAATTGATGTTCACAATGAAAGTAAGATCGAAAGAAAAATTTTTGTATCGGGTGGATCAGTAGAGATGATTGTTGATCACTGCACCGTATTAGCAGATGAAGCGATTTTTCTTGATGATGCCGATCAGAATTCTATTAGTCAGCGATTACTCGCTGCGCGTAAAGCTTTGGAGGAAGTTTCCGCAGAAGACCCGTCTCGCCCGCGTTTTGAAAAAGAACTTTTTCTTGCAGAAGCATTAAAAGATGCCTTAGAAAGTTCCAGCAAAAGTTCTTCGTGAAGTAAAAATTGAAAGTATTTTACTATACGAAACCGACTTTTAGGATGCATGAAATAAATTCATCCTTAGCATATTTCTAGTAGATTCAAACTCGCGAAAAATATTTTCGTATAGTTCTTTTTTGAAAGATACTATAAGGAAACTAATTTCCTCCAATTCTACCCACCTCCAAGCCCTAAATTCAGGTGTGGAAGTCGCTAAATTTATTGATTGTTCATCCCCGGTAAAAAGAAACCCTATTGCTTTAACATTTTGTCCTTGCCAACTGCGTTTCCAATTTCTAGTTAATACTTCAACTGGTAAATCGTACTTAATCCAGTGTGTTGACTCTCTGAGGAATTTCACCTCATCGATCCCAATCTCTTCCCGCATTTCTCTCAGCGCTGCATCCTTTAATGTTTCGCCTAACTCTATCCCACCCTGAGGTAGTTGCCACGTCGCTTCTATGATATCGTTTCGTTCTGCTACAAGAACTTTTCCATTTCGATTAAATAAAAGAATTGATACGCAGGAACGGTACTTTATTTTTTTCATATTTGACCTGAATTTTATTCCATTGAAAAATAAGAAATAGGTACTAACTTTAAATTTTTAGTTTCCAGTTTATCAATCCAACGTTTCAACCGCTCAAAAGTAACCGGATATGGAAAACCAAAAACAATAATCTTACCCTTAAGATTGGCAATCCGTTCAATTTCTATGAGTTTTCTATCGATAGCATTTCGGGATGCTTCTTGGTCTAGATAAAGGCTGCTATATGTCGATGAAGCAGCAGAGACGCCGGGTATTGAACTGATTATCACAGTATTAATGGTTTGCTGACGTAAAAATAGAAGATTGTTTTTTTTCAACTCAGAAAAAACAATCTGCATATGCGATGGTGAACTAGTAAAGTGTGACCCCATAATACTCATAGTCCCCACGTAAGATCTTTCGCGTTCTAATATCCACTTTAGCCGATTACGAAACTCGGTTATAGTGTATGAAGCTTCATTTATGTTTAAAGGTAAATTACGGCCCCTATGTGTTCTTGGTTCCATTGAAATAATTATTAAAGCTTCGTGCCCTGCTGCGTTGGCAGCCGCAATCCAGTTATCTGTTTCCTTGGAGTGTGGCCAAAACGCAAGCGTAATTTCTCCTGGTAATTCCTGTATAGCCGTTCTGGTCGCAGCGGCACTTTTTCCTAGGCCATAGATCACTATTGCAATGCATGGAACTCTTTCCGGTAGATTGTCTGGTGAACGGCAAGTGTGACGAGTATTTTTATTATTGATAGCTGGTTTTAAATCTGTGGTGAAAGTAAAATTTCTACTACCTGTTTCATTTTTGTAAATCGGTCTGTCAACTTCTAGTGTGAGACCTGATATTATTTGTTTTTTACTCGCCTTCGTGATAAACGAATTTTCAGCGCCTATTGGCATATTTGGGATAAAAAAAAATACAAATTAAAAGCTTGAAACAAAATAAAAATCTAGAGTTGAATTTCATATTTCTTGGTAGGTATTGAGTCATATTCCATAAGTCCAGTTGTTTGGGGTGCGGGATAACATACCATTGTTTAGTCCAGCTTGTTTTTATAAAGACTAATCCCTCTTACAAGATCTAACGCACGAGAAAGCTGATAATCAATCGGTTTGGGGTCTTTTCTCGATTTTTTTCCTTCAGGTGGTTTAGTTTGTTTCTCTTGCTCTGGATTTTTTAAAGCGCCCCGCAGATCGGATTCACGTCGACCAGTAGGTTCTTCCACTTTTGGTAATTCGGCTTGAACAACTTTGATATCAGGTTCAATTCCCTTGGCCTGAATTGAACGGCCCGAAGGAGTAAAATATTGCGCTGTTGTAAGACGAATTGCTCCGCGACCTGATAGGGGCATAATGGTTTGTACGGATCCCTTTCCAAATGATCGAGTTCCAAGAACAATCGCACGCCTGTGATCCTGTAATGCACCGGCCACAATTTCTGAGGCAGACGCCGAACCGCGATTCACTAGGATTACGATAGGTTTACCATTCAACAAATCACCTTTAGTTGCGTTATAGCGCTGGGCATCAGCATTTCGTCTTGCCCGTGTTGAGACGATTTCGCCATGGTTCAAGAATGCATCTGACACTTTTATAGCTTGGTCTAGAAGTCCACCTGGGTTATTTCTAAGGTCCAATATTACTCCAAAAAGATTATCACCAATTTGTTTTTTTATTTGTGAAATCGCTCGTAAAAGCCCTTTTTCTGTTTGTTCACTAAATGAAGTAATTCGAATATAACCAACCTTTTCTTCTACACGCCAGCGCACTGATCTGATTTTTATATTTGCGCGGGTTATAGTGACCGTCAGTTGTTTTTGTTGTTCACGACGTATTCGCAATTTTATTTTTGTGTTAATTCTTCCTCTCATCAGTGTAACTGCCTGAGAGAGAGTTAGGCCTTGGACCGGTTTTCCATCTAAATGGGTAATATAGTCACCTGCCTTGATGCCTGCTCGGAACGCAGGAGTGTCGTCGATAGGGGAGACTACTTTTACAAAGCCATTTTCCATTGTCACTTCTATACCAAGCCCCCCAAACTCTCCTCGGGTTTGAACTTGCATATCTTTAAATCTTTTTGGACTCATGTAACTTGAATGAGGATCTAAGGAGGAAAGCATTCCATTAATAGCTGACTCTATAAGTTTTTCATCAGTGACTTTTTTTACATAGTCAGAACGCACACGTTCGAAAACGTCACCAAATAATTCGAGTTGCCTATAGGCTTCGGCATTGTTGGTTTGTGCAGAAGAAGATTCATTAAATAAGGAAAGAATAATTGCTAAATATATGACAGATAATTTTGTAAGCATCTTAGTTCTCTCTATTATTACGTGATGTCAGCCAAGGAATGGCATTAATAGGTTTTCCATTTTGGCGCAGTTCGACGTAAAGAATTGGGTTACTATCCTTCAATTGACTCATGATACCTATCGGTTCTCCTGCCATTACGCTAGCCCCGTTTTTAACATTAATAAGATCCATTCCAGCTAATAGCAAATGATGTTCATTTCCATATTCAAGAATTAAGAGTTCGCCTAGACCACTAAACTTTCCAGAAAAAACCACTCGGCCCGATCTCGGTGCAACGACGAATGAGCCCGGGGTTGTTCGAAGAGACAAACCTTCCGCAGGTTGTCCGGGTCCGCCTGATTTGCCGAATGGTGCAATTATATTGCCGACTACAGGCATCCCTGATATCGGTCGTTTCCCATAAAAATTTCCTATTATTGATACTTTAGAATTTTTCAAATGCTGATTATATTTTTGTCCTTTTTGTTTGTTTCTTGCAATACGTTCATTCGATAATGCTGCAATTAAATCACGAAGTGAACGGGCTTTACGAGATAGTTCCTTTGTTCTTGCGGTCGCTATTTTCTTGCGAGCGAGAAGTTTTTCAGCGACAATAGCTTTACGATTAAGAATTTCTAAAAGTAATTTACGTT
This sequence comes from Rhodospirillaceae bacterium, assembly GCA_002709075.1. Taxonomy (GTDB): domain Bacteria; phylum Pseudomonadota; class Alphaproteobacteria; order MPNO01; family UBA2964. Next base: position 33,217 of record PAPV01000013.1, read on the forward strand.
CCTCGTCCAGATTGTGTTTTTTTAAATTAAGGTTCCTCTCCGTAAGGTCTAATTTTGTTTTTAACCGAATAGATCTTCTTAAATTGTCCTTCAAATCTTGCGCTTGTCTTTCAAGTGTAGGGTAGGTGTTCCCAATTAGTAGTGCTGTTCGCAAATGGGTAAGAGGACTTTGCGGAGATAAAATTAATGCTGCTGGAGGTTTTCTGGCTACTCTTTGCAATATTGCTATAATAGAGGTCATTTGCACCTTTTTGTTTAAAAACTGATATCTAGCTTTATTCATACGATTATTTAGATCATTTTGCTTCGCGCGCAGTTTTAAAAGATTTTTTTCGTGGAGTCGTGACCGGGCGGCAAACAAAATAGATTTTTTTTGCAAGGATAAAAAGTTATTCTTCATTTCCCTTGTTGTTTTTTCTAAGCTTTTTTTGTGTTTTTTTACTTCGTGAAGAGAATCTTCGCTTCTCTGTAGTGTTTCCACTGTATCAGCTATAGCTGTTCCATTCTCCGCCAGAACCAAACCTGCCCATATAATTCCTATCACGATTAAGTGCAATTTACTCGACGTTAGAAAAAGATTTTTCTGAGTTAACAGAGTCTGCCTCCAAAGTTTTGACCAACAATGACTCACCTGTCATTGCTTCTGGCTTTTCGATATTAAAAAGGTCAAGAAAAGTTGGCGCGATGTCAGCTAATCGACCATCTGTGATACCTGTGACATTGGGTGGTGGGTTGGCAAGAATTGCAGGAACGACATTGGTTGTATGTGACGTAAAAGGCAAGCTTGTTTTTGCATCAAACATCTTTTCAGCATTTCCATGATCAGCTGTAACTAACATAGTGCCACCCTTTTCTTCGACTGCCAGACGAAGACGTCCGAGGCAAGAGTCCACAGTTTCAACAGCCACAATCGCTGCATCTAGTATTCCTGTGTGCCCAACCATATCCGGGTTTGCAAAGTTCACCAAGATAAAGTCATATTCTTCATCAGCAATTGATTTTAGTAGCTTATTTGTTACTTCAGTAGCTGACATTTCAGGCTTCTCATCATAAGTTGCTACTTTTGGCGAAGGAACTAAAATACGACTTTCACCTCGGAACGGACTTTCAATACCTCCATTAAAAAAAAAGGTGACATGTGCATATTTTTCAGTCTCGGCTATCCGAAGTTGACGAAGCCCATTCTTTGCAAGTACTTCGCCGAGTATGTCTTCAAGAATAATCGGTGGAAATATTGTGTCCATATACTCGTTTAATTCATCCGAATATTCAACCATCCCCACAGCGGAACAGAAATTAATTTGTGAGCCAATATTGAATTCTTTAAAATTTGGATCCAGTAATGCGGTTAAAATTTGACGAGCCCTATCAGCGCGGAAATTTGCCATCAATAATCCATCACCATTTTGCATGCCCGCATAATTTCCAATTATAGTTGGAAGAATAAATTCGTCCCCAGTGTCTTCGGCGTAAGACTTTTTAATCGCCTCAAATGAGTTCGTGGCATTCTCCCCTTTTGCATGCAATAGGCACTCATATGCTTTTTTGATTCTATCCCAACGTTTGTCCCGATCCATTGCGTAAAAACGGCCCGCTATTGTTACTACCCGAATGTTGTCTGTGCCTGAAAACGTTTCCTCCAATTTCTTGATATAATCGCACCCGCTGCGCGGAGGGGCGTCTCTTCCATCCATAAAGGCGTGTATAGAAACTGGCACTCCTGCTTTCGCTATAATATTACTGAGTGCTACAACATGATCTTGATGCGAGTGGACTCCACCTGAAGAGATAAGGCCCATAAGATGGCAAGTTCCCCCGCTCGTTTTGAGGATGTTAATTAGATTTTCTAAAGCCAGGTTGCTCGACAACTTCCCAGTTTCGATTGCCGAAGAGATTCTCAAGGTGTTTTGGCTAATAATCCGTCCGGCCCCAAGATTGAGATGCCCAACCTCAGAATTCCCCATCTGACCTTGAGGTAACCCAACATCTGTTCCAGACGTTTTTAAGAAACTATGCGGGTAGTCTTTCTTCAGTCTATCGAATGCTGGCGTATTGGCAAGAGCTACAGCATTTGACTCCGTGTTTTTACGCCAACCCCAACCATCAAGCACACACAAAACGAGTGGGCGGTGTGTTCTACTATTCATCAGATGTCATCCTACTTTCATCTTTACATGCAGTTTTTTTATAGAATAAAAATGCCATATCGTCAGATTAAAGTAGTTTGCAAATTAAAATAGTTCAATTTGTATCTGAACTTATTTCCGATGGTATGGGTGTCCTGCAATAATTTTTTGTGCCCGATAAAGTTGTTCTAAGATCATTACCCTTGCCATCATATGTGGCCATGTGAACCTGCCAAGGGCAAGTATGGTATCAGCTTTATCGAGAATATTTTTTGATAGTCCGTTGTGCCCACCAATAAGAAAATCAATGGTTTTTGTATTTTGTTGTGCGTTGAGTATTTTGGAGGCAAGTTCTTGGCTATTCCAGTGTATTCCAGTTTCATCCATCGCAATTATCTTTGAATTGGGTGAACAGGACGCCATAATTAATTCACCTTCTCGTTTTATTAAAACTTCATCTTCGAGATTGCGACGTTCCTCAACTTCCTTTATGACAGGGTTAGGGTGCATGCGAGTTAAATACCTTTCGCATAGTTCTTTTTCAGGACTATCTTTTAGTCGACCTACCGCAATTATATTTATTTGCACGTTTATTGATCTTCTTATGCTAATGGATCCATTTTCTCATCAAAATTTTCAAGTCTGGGCTTCCACATTTTTTCCAAATTGTAAAACTCTCGTACCTCTGGTCTGAAAATATGTACTATTACATCTCCTGCATCTATAAGTATCCAATCACCCTGATCTGCTCCTTCGGCACGAATCCCTCCTAATCCAATGCTTTTGAGGGTCCGAATAACAAATCCGGCCAAACTAGTTACTTGACGTTGTGACCCCCCAGATACAATTAGCATATAATCACCTATCGATGATTTACCCTCTAGACTTATTTTTGTAATGTTATCAGCTTGTTTTTCTTCCATTAAATTTACAAGTATTTCAAGTACTTCCGTTGAGTTTTGCTCACACTCTTTTTTTATTTTAGAGATTATTTTTGTTTTTCTAGCCAATATATTCTCTTTATTTGAAATATTATTTGTTAAGGGATCGAATTATGGTCGAAGAAGCGAAATGCCGCGGGGTCATTAGGTAAATCCAAACAGGTGGTTTATGATTTGCAAAGTTTTGAGTATTGTTTTTTTTCAGACGTTTTTTGGAATAGACGCAAGCTGCTCGAGCTGTTAATGCTGCGGCAGAGTAAGGAGATCGATCGAATACTGCAATAGGAATAGTTTCAATTAATTCTTGCCATTTTTCCCATTTGGAAAATTGTTTGAGATTATCTGCACCCATCAGCCACACAAAACGTTTATCAGGAAAAAATCTGTTTAAACGGTTAATTGTATCGATGGTATATCGGGTGCCCAAGTAAACTTCTATGTTGGTTACTCTGATACGTTTATTTTTTTTGGCGACTTTAAACGCATTATCCATGCGTGATTGAAGAGTGGCCATATTTTCTTTGCTTTTCAGTGGGTTTTGGGGCGATACCATCCACCAAATCGTATCTAATCCAAGATTAATAAGTGCCTGCCGACTTATATGCAGATGGCCGTTATGTGCCGGATTAAATGATCCTCCAAGAAGCCCGATGTATTTCCCAGTTTGCAGGAGATTTGGGCATACTTGAGCTCGATTTAGAATTGAAGATACACTCAGGGTCGCACCTGTCCATTTCCACGCACAACATATTTGAACGTGGTAAGTTGTTCCAACCCTACGGGACCACGAGCATGCAAACGACCGGTAGAAATACCAATTTCAGCACCCATACCAAATTCTCCACCATCAGCGAATTGCGTCGAGGCGTTATGTAAGACTATTGCAGAATCAACATGACGAAGAAAAATCTCTGCAGCTTCATTATTTTGTGTTACAATAGAATCGGTATGCTGAGAGCCAAATTTGTTGATATGATTTATTGCCTGTTGTAGGCCTGAAACCTGTTTTACAGAAATTGTTGCTGCAAGGTATTCTTGACCCCAGTCACTTTCTGTGGCGGGTATGACTTGCGGATTAAGCTTTTGAGTTTGGCTGTCACCACGGATTTCACATCCCATTTCCAACAGTTTACTGAGTACGGGCGGCAACAGCTTGGCAGCGGCTTTCTGATCAACTAATAGGCTTTCTGTTGCACCACAAATGCCAACTCGGCGCATTTTAGCATTAACTGTAATTGAAGTCGCAATATCGATGCTAGCATCTTCGTGTAGGTAAATATGACAGTTACCATCTAAATGAGAAATAATTGGAACACGACTTTCTTCTTGAATTCGCTTAATAAGTGATTTTCCCCCTCTCGGAATAATAATGTCAAATAACTCTGGCATAACTAACATTTCACCTACTGCGGCACGGTCAGTGGTGGGAAGACCTTGTATTGCTGCTTCAGGAAGTCCGGCCTTAATTAAACCCTGATGTAAACATTCAATAATAGTGCTTGATGAATAAAAGCTCTCTGACCCGCCCCTAAGAATCGCGACATTACCGCTTTTCAAACAAAGCGCACCTGCATCAGATGTAACATTGGGTCGCGCTTCATAAATTATCCCTATAACGCCAAGTGGAACCCGAACTCTTTGTATGAAAAGCCCATTTGGTCGGCTCCATTTTGAAATAGTGTTTCCAATAGGATCCGGCAACTCTGCGATCTCATCTATACTCTGTGCCATACCCTGTACCCTCTCAGACGTGAGCAACAATCTATCACGTAGAGCATCAGTAAGAATTTTTCCAGTCGATGCGGCCATATCTTTATTGTTTGCATCAATAATACGGTCTTTTTGTGACCGAATTTCTTCAGCGGCATATTTCAATGCTTCATTACGGAGCGAGCAGTCCGAAGTGCTTACCACATAAAAAGCGTTTCGTGCTTTTTGTCCTAATGTTTTTATAAGTTTTCGCAAGCTTTAGTAATTTCCATTTATAGTCCCTATTACATCACTCATTTGCTTGTATATCAAAAGTTTTTTTCATCTAAGACTAAATTATCTCGATGAATGATCTCATCGCGACCACGGTATCCCAATAGATTCTCTATTTCACAACTTTTTTGACCTAAGATCAACGAAGTATCCTTTGCAGAATAAGCGGAAATACCACAACCTAAACGGTGACCAGACTCGTCACATATAGTTACAGTATCTCCTCTATCGAAATTACCTTTAATAGAAATTACACCAGCGGGAAGCAAACTACTGCCGGATTTCAGCGCGTGTTCGGCACCGCTATCAATAAAAATGGCACCTGCATGAGAAACCGATGCCGCGATCCATCGTTTTCGTGCATTCGATGGCGTGTCTATCGGTAGAAATCGAGTGAAACGATTTTCTTTGCCAATTTTAAAAAGGCTGTGCTCGGCACGACCATCTGCAATAATCACCTGACAACCTGCACGCATTGCAATTTCAGCTGCCGCTAGCTTTGTGACCATGCCACCCGAGGAATTTCCAGGGGATGCCTCCCCTGCCATTGCAAAAATTTTTTCGGTTAATTCAAAAACCTCTGGGATGAAACTGGCATCAGAAAATTTTTTAGGATCTGCCGAGTAGAGTCCGTCGATATCCGACAGAAGTATTAACAGATCTGCGCCAATCATCTGGGAAACACGTGCAGCTAGACGATCGTTGTCGCCAAAACGTATTTCTTCAGTAGCGACTGTATCATTCTCGTTGATAATCGGAACAGCATTGAGTTCAAGTAAAGATTCGATTGTGTTACGAGCATTGAGATGCTTTCTTCTTTCCTCCGTGTCACTGGGGGTTAGAAGGATTTGAGCAACTGATATCTTGTGTGCAGCGAGTGACTCTTGCCATGCATGGGCTAAACGAATTTGGCCGGCAGCCGCTGCTGCTTGCTTCTCTTCTAGTTTTAAGTTTGTTGAAGTTAGACTAAGCACATCACGGCCAATCCCAATTGCGCCGGATGAGACAATAACAACATCCAATCTGTTTTTTTTTAATGTCGCAACATTTTCGCAAATTGCTCTCATCCAGTTACTTCTAATCGTACTAGCCCCTCTTTCTATAAGAAGTGCTGAACCGATTTTTATGACTACGCGCTTCACATTGGTAAATATCATGGTGTGTACCTATGAAACTTGTTTGATTTACCCTGATCATCTCTTTTTTGACTAATTTCCTCCCAAATTACCGATAAGATGTTGCGTACGCCAGACCCTACAACGCCTGAAATATTATAAACACTGCTGCCAGTAGCTTCTTCCAGTAAACGGTGTTTTTCTTGGATTTCGTCATTGCTGAGCGCGTCAGTTTTATTAAGTGCTACAATCTCAATTTTATTTTCTAAAATATTACCGTAGGCATTCAATTCATTACGTATTGTACTCCAGTTGGACACGACGTCTTTTTCAGTGCCATCAATAAGGTGTAAAAGAACCGCACAGCGTTCGATATGGCCCAGAAAGCGATCACCTAATCCAGCACCAGAGTTTGCCCCACTTATAAGTCCTGGTATGTCGGCAAGCACGAATTCAATGTCATCTAACTGCACGACTCCCAAGCTAGGAACAATTGTCGTAAAGGGATAATCAGCAATTTTAGGTTTAGCATGAGTAACCGCTGACAGAAAAGTTGATTTTCCTGAATTGGGCAATCCAACCAGCCCGGCATCTGCTATGAGTTTTAAGCGCAACCAAACCCAAAGTTCTTCGCCTTTTCCACCCGGATCTGCTCGACGGGGTGCCTGATTGGTTGATGTTTTGAATTGAATATTCCCTCTTCCCCCATAACCCCCTTTACATAGGGTTAGCAGTGGATTATCACGAGTTATATCTGTTATAAGTGTTGTTTGATCCTCCTCAAAAACCTGGGTTCCTTCAGGGACTTTTAATGTAAGCGTTGCACCAGATGCTCCTGTGCGTCCTTTACCCATCCCATCGCGACCACGTGGAGCTTTGAAGTGTTGTTTGTATCGAAAATCAATTAGCGTGTTAAGATTATCGTTTAGTTCTACTACAATATCACCACCACGACCGCCATCACCGCCATCAGGCCCCCCAAATTCAATATATTTTTCTCGCCTGAAACTCACACAACCATCGCCACCATTGCCAGCGCGAAGGTAAATTTTTGCCTGGTCGAGGAACTTCATTTCTTACCCGAGTGGCTGTGATGGCCCTTTGCTATCTTCTAGATAGTGAACTACAAACTTTAGCGTAAATGGTTAACTGATTATGGATCTACTCTTCATATAAAATGTCAAATTCTAGGTCAGAGGATCAACAGAAACAAATACCCTACCCTTAACACCCCGCGAAAAAGCTACTTTGCCGGTAGTTTTGGCGAAAATAGTATGGTCCTTACCTATTCCTACGTTTTCACCAGGGTGATACTTAGTCCCTCGTTGACGAATAATGATATTACCAGGAACAACAGCTTGGCCACCTGATTTTTTTAACCCAAGACGTCGACCCTCAGAATCACGACCATTGCGGGAACTACCACCAGCTTTTTTATGTGCCATTTTTCATTCTCCTATTTTGGGCGGGCTTTTTTACCCAGTGATTTTTTAGCGGCTGTCTTTTTGGCAGCAGTCTTTTTAGCAGCAGTCTTTTTAGCGGCAGTTTTTTTTGCGGCTGTCTTTTTAGCGGCAGTTTTTTTTGCGGCAGTTTTTTTTGCGGCTGTCTTTTTAGCAGCAGTCTTTTTAACTGAAGGTTCGCTATTTGAATTTTCAACGATAGGCTTTTTTTGTTTGGAAATGGTTGTTCCCTTGGGTAAGATATCTGTTATTTTTAGAACCGTCACAAATTGACGATGACCTTTGAGGCGATGAAAATCTTTTCGTCGAAGCTTTCTATATACCAATATCTTATCATCTCGCGTCTGCTCCAAAACTGTCGCTGCTACTCGAGCACCATCAACAAGCGGAACTCCTATTTCAGTTTTTTTACCGTCTCCTATGGCTAAAACCTCTCCCAGTTCTATCGACGAACCTAGCTCCGCGGAGAGTTTCTCAACGACAATTACGTCGTTTTCTGTAACACGGTATTGCTTACCACCGGTCCTAACGACTGCGTACATGTTCCCTCGACAAAACAGCTAATTACTAAAGACAGAAAAATATTCCAATTATAGAGTTCGCGCAATATAGACAGGCAGAGATACCTGTCAAGAGAATCGAACATCTTAGCGTAGTTGTAAAATCTTTAATTTTCCCTGTGGGACGAATATTTTTGCTAAATTTGTTCTTATGTCTGTGTCTAAACTATAATTATATTTTTAATATTGTACTAAACTGACTACTGGTGAATGAGCTGTTAATTGAGTTTTTAAACGTTTTCTTTTTGTTATAGTTCAATTTTAGATTTTTTTTAAATTTTTATGATAGGATATTGTATATTTTACAAAATCTCTGCAATCGTTGCCTTTAAATAATGTTGGCGATACAACAGCCGGTGGAGAGGTGCCGGAGTGGTCGAACGGGGTGGTCTCGAAAACCATTGTGCCCAAAGGGTACCCAGGGTTCGAATCCCTGTCTCTCCGCCAGATTTCGTTTATATTTCCGGTGGAAATAGTCAAAAATATATTATTAATATACCCTATATTATTTTTTAGTTGGGTTTGGAAGATGTTTTTCCTAAGTGGGTTTGAAATATGTTAGATCAAATAACTAAAAAAATTAATTTAAATAACTTGGACAAACAAGGACTTAGCCAAGGTTTGCACTGGACTACTGTCGCCAGTGAAAAATTGCTGTTGGCAATTATTGGTGCTTTAACCATGGGCGCTGCGGTGTTTGAACTCTTTGTTATTTGGGAAAAGCAAACAATCGCTTTGGCAGACTTGTTTCTTTTTTTCATCTACGCCGAAATTGTAGGTATGGTGGGTGCATTTTATGTTAGTAGACGGATACCCGTTACTTTGCCAATTATTATTGCAATAACGGCTCTTTGCAGGGTTCTAATTTCTCAGACCAAGGAGATAGATCCCTTGGTTCTCTTTTCTGCATCAGGTGCAATTTTAATATTAGCAGGTGCCGCGTACGTAATGAGCCTTAAAGACAAGCTTAGTCTTGAGAAAGAGGCGTTAAGAAAAGATGTGGTTGAAAATAAAGACACCGGTTAAAAAAGATGCTTTTTCACACGAGTTAATTTCCATGCGATTGCAAATACCAATGAGGAGATAAAATGAAAAAAAATGATCGTGTGATCATCTGTGGAGGTGGGCCGGTGGGTATGGTTGCTGCACTTGCGCTGGTTAAACAGAATATTCCCATAACCTTAGTTGAGTCCTTTTCAGAGCCACCTAAAGATCCTAGAGCGGCAACGATTCATCCATCCACTTTAGAAATGTTGAGCGATGTTGACCTCGCTAAAATGGTTGTTAAAAAAGGCCTTATTGCTCCGAAATTTCAATTTCGGGACCGCAAGACCCAGGAGATAATCGCGGTTTTCGATATGGCCCATCTCTCTGATGAGACGGAGTACCCCTTCAGCGTGCAGTATGAGCAATGGAAACTCGTAAGAGACGCGCTTAATTCAGTGAAGCGGTATGACATTGCCGACATCCGGCTAGGGAGAAAAGCCGTTGCTTTTTCCCAAGATTATGACGGTGTAACACTGATTACTGAGAACGTGGATGGAGAGCTCGAAAAAATAGAGGGAAAATATATTTTAGCATGTGATGGCGGCCCCTCTACCGTTCGGTTGGGGTTAGGTGTGTTTATGTCCGGATTTACTTGGGGTGAGAGATTTCTTGTGCTAACCTCTAAGCACGATTTCGAAGCTAACGACGGTTATACAATTCGAAACTATGTAATGGACCCAACGGAGTGGTGCGCTATTTTTAAAGTTCCCGGAGATGATGAGGACGGTATTTGGAGAACTTTATTTCCGACCAAAGCCGATGAAACTGATACGGATCTGCTATCGGATGCTGGGGTAAGCGCTAAAGTTGGAGGATTGCGTTTTGATATGAACCATCATGATATACTTCATCGAAATTTATACACTGTTAATCAGCGAGTTGCTGATCGTTTTACCATCGAGCGGATTTTCCTTGCCGGTGATGCGGCGCACCTCAACAATCCTTTGGGAGGACTAGGTCTAAATACAGGCATTCATGATTGTATGAATATTACAAAAAAAATAGGGGATGTGTGGTATAAAAGAGAAAAACCCGAGATTTTTGAACTTTATCATAGGCAGCGTCATCAGTTAGCTACTGAATTTCTCCAAAGTGTATCAATAGAAAATAAAAAAAGAATTGAAGAAACTGACCCAGAAGTAATTCGGACAAATCAGAAAAACTTACGAGAAAGTTCTGAGGACCCGGTTAAGGCAAAGGCTTGGCTGATGAGATCATCATTGCTTGATAGTGTTCGTAAAGAGGCGACTATTGAGTAAGATCCTTTAAAATCCTAATGTTTATTCAGTTAGATAACAAAATGGATAAGGGCATCGATCAATTTTCAAAAAACAGAGCTAGTTTCGACACTCTAACCTAGATATTGCATCGTCGGGCGGTTTACAGCCAACCAAATTTGCCATCAGCCCGGTTGTGGTAAAATGACCAATTGTATGGACTATTTCTGACATACGTTTGTAACCTAATATTTTTGTCGCGCTTTGAAACTCATCGTCAGATAAATCCCCAGTTGTCAAAAGTTCTTTTGTTACTGAGTACACTGATAAGTCCTCTTCGGTCTCAAATGTAGGCGTTACGCCTTTGTTAATTGATTCAATTATTTGTGATGAAAGGCCAGCACCCAAGGCAGTTCTTGCCTGCGCGCTCCAAGGATAACGGGAATTCCAATGTTTCACAGTAAGAAGCGAAATAATTCGCACCTGGGAATTTGTTAAGGAGCATTTTAAGAGATGCCCGCTAGATAAGTTGTGTAAATCCCAGACGAAAGCTGAATATGCGTATCCAATTGCCGGTCCAAACCCAATCCTTCCATTATCACTGGTGATTCGGTCAAAAATATTTTTTTGATCTGAATCCATGTGTTTTCTTTTCAAAGCTGGAATGCGGGGCATTAGTCACTCTCCGTATAATGAAGCATTATTAATCTTCTGGCACTTCGATGATAACATCATTGGGGTCATCCAATACTTTGTATATTTTCTGAGGTATCATGCAGGGTGGACGCATGACTTCACCCGTTCGGATGTCAAATGAACCAGCATGAAAATCGCATTCGATTTCATAGCCTTCAAGAAAACCCTCGGATAGAGAACCAGGCCCATGACTGCATACGTCATCCATTACATAAAACACACTCTCTACATGAAATACTGCCAACGTAAGATCATTAATTTCAACCTTCAGTCCCTCATCTTCGGGTACATCTTCCTTTTTGCATAAAGTCAGAGACGCCATTGTTCCTTCTGTTTAACCTTTAATTGTTACTTCAGTTGAGCTTGATATCTCTAAAATGTTGTTTCGTCACCCTGTTTGAAACATGTTTGAATTTGGAGACAAGACTCAAAACCGGTTTTGAGTTTTTCTCGATCCAAATTGCGACCTATAAAAACAATACGGGAAATTGGTGGATCGGTATTCCAAAGCTGACCAAAGTCTCCCTCGACCAACATATTTACCGCTTGGATTACAAGCTTTCGCTTTTCTCCGCTGACCCATATAACACCTTTTGTTCTAAGTATATCATACCCCCATCTAAACAATAGATCTTGAAGCCATTTTTCAACTTTTTCCGCGTTCATCGGTCCTGCAGTGATAGAAAGAGAATAACTAGATATGCCCGATTTATTTATGTGACTGTGTTCATCGTTTTTTCCAACCAAATTATCTAAACCTATACTCTTATCATTATTTATTTCAGTCTGAATGCTCGCTAAGTCAAATCCTTTTTGATTTAAAACTTCTAAAGAAGAAACCATTCCATAATTGGTTTTGGTAATGCGGGCGAAAGGATTTATATTTCGAACCTTTTCCTCAATCGTTTCAACCTGTTTTGTGGCATCTTGAGTTTTATTGAGAACTATGTGATCGGAGAAAGCAATTTGATCAGAGGCATCGTTTGTTAAGGATAATTGATCTGTGATATTAATTGCATCTACAACACATATTACTGAGTCCAATCTGCACTGTGAACCGATTACTTGATCAATTATAAGAGTCTGAATGACTGGGCTTGGGTTGGCGAGACCAGTGGTTTCAATAATGATACCTTCTAGAAACGGTTTTTTTATCAGCAAAGCTCTGAGCGCACGAATTAAATCTCCTCGCACTACACAGCAGATACAGCCGGATGATAATTCGATTAATTCTTCTGACTCAGTTTCGATAAGTTCGCTGTCAATTCCTATATCACCGAATTCATTTACTATGATAGCAAACTTTGCTGTATTTATATCTGCAATAAGATTATTTAAAAGTGTGGTCTTTCCTGCTCCTAGAAAGCCAGTTATTACCGTAACCGGAATCCTCTTATCATTTTTTTGTACTGTATTTGTCAAGATTTAAACCATTGTTATTCCCATGGCAGCAAGGAAACATGAATACAGTCTCCGCTACCACCTACAGCATTGATTGCATTATGAACATCTTTTAGCCCAAACCGGTGCGTTGTCATTAGTTCGAATGGGTACCGATCCGAGTTTAATTGTTTCAGACCTAACTCACAGCTTTCATAATTATGGCCGCGTGCTGCTTTGATTGTTATGTATTTATTGGCAATCTTTCCCATCGGAAAATTTGGAAACTCTGGTACATCCTCACCTTGAAATTGAAGTGTACCACCTTTCCTTTTCAATGCTTCGACACCCAATAAAGTTGGTATTGTACCAGCGCCAGCAGTGCAGTCCAAAGACACGTCTACTCCCTCACCATTGGTGATTTCCATAATTCTTTCTAATGGGTCCTCTTCATCTACAATTATGGTGTAGTCAGCTCCTAATTTTTTAGCTACCTCCAAGCGTTTTTTGTCTTTGGACGTGCCAGTCACAATTATTAATGATGCCCCTGCTTGATGGGACGCAACCGTATTACATAGACCTTGTTGACCTGGACCTTGAATTAGTACTTTGCTGTCATAACCCACCCTACAGTCAAAAAGTGCCCACTGGATGCCATTTGCCATTGGTGTAACAACACCCGCAATTTCAGGGTTCAAACCATTTGGAAGTTTGTGAATAACCGAATTCCAAGGCAGGTACATATATTCTGCAAATCCACCAAACAAATGCGGTGCCCGCTCCGCAAGGGTGTAACCGAAACGAAGTCCCTCTGGAAACTTTCGCCAGTCTGTAAACATGCAAAGCCTGTAATCTCCTCTGTGGCAATGTTCACAGTTCATGCAGCCAACATAATGTTCCACAAAAACTAAATCGCCTTCTTTAAGTCCACGTCGGTCTTGGAAGACTTTTCCCGCTTTTGCTATGTAACCAATATTCTCATGACCCATAACCACCGGTCCTGGGAAAGGTGGTTTGGAATAGAATTTGACATCCGTTCCACAGATGCCGGCCACCTCTACCTTTAGGAGAGCCGCTTCATCGGGTATGTCTGGCATGTCATACTCTCGAAACTCCGTTGTTTGCGGCGCTGTTCGTACAGCAGCGTTTACTTTCATAGTCAAAATCTTTCCTCCCTCTTTAATGTTGACGTTGATTTACCAAACGCGCAGATTTCCGGCAAGGTCAGCAAAGAAGGAAGTTAATATATGTTTAGAAGGCTTGGGCCGGCGGCGGATAGGCTCCCGGATATTGCACGGATCGAGAAAATAATCCGTAGGCGGTTTGAGGTGAACGAAAACGAGATTATTCTTGTATCCCAGGATGTTAATAATAAGCCGGGCTTTCCCATAGAAGAAACAAACATCGTTTTCTTCAAGGAAAATAAACGGTTTAAATTAAAAATCTTCTTACCGGTTGCAAGCGTTTCAGAGAAAGACATACCACTTAAATGGTTATTGAACTCTCTGCAGGATACCGGAGAAGACGATTGCTGCTGAAATTTTGTTAATAAGTTGGAAAACATTTTAAAACTAAACGGACTTGTGTTTTTGTATAAAATCGATGATTTTCTTAGGAGCATTTGCTTCACTCTGTTGTTTAACTGGTATGTCCCAAAAAGTTGACCCTCGTAAACATTCGTGTAAGTACCAAGCAGCCGAAGTCGCGTGAAATTTGTCATTACCCGGTACTATCAGACTCGGTATATTAAGATTAAGCATTTCTTCTGGCTCTGCCCCTGGTGCTGTATCGCGGTCAAATAATCCTCGGTACATAGCGGTCACTAACAATCGGTATGTTTCATTATCTTGTGAAGCATAAGCTCGGGCAAAAACATCGCTTTTTCGAATTGTTTGAACCCAAGGTCCACCTCTTGGATCGGATGAGAAATTCTTTTCATGCGATTTGGCTAGTTCTGTCACCGCTCTCAGGCCATGTTCTTCCACAAAAGCTAAATGTCTAGCGAAACGCTGATGGCTGGAAATACGATAGTTTGCTCCTCCCACGGGCCAGTAATGAACCATAGAAAGTGAACGTTCCGGGTGTGTTGCTCCAAAAGCTATTACTGGGCTGCATCCCATGCAACCTCCGATGAGATGAACTTTTTCAATTTTTAAAGCATCGATTATTGCAATACCTTGGCGAACAAAGTGGTCCCAAGTGATAAGCTCAATTCTGCCGCCGCTTCTTCCATTTTCTCTTCGGTCAAATAAAATGCATTTAAAATGTTTTGGCAGATGGTCAAGGAGCTTTATTTTTTTATAAACACCAAGATCTGTCCATTTTTCAATTCTTGCATCAAATCCGCCCGGAGAATACATAAGTACTGGGGGACCATCTCCCCTTACCTCATAGTAGGTATCGATACCGTCTGCAGAAATAATAGGCATTGGGGCCTCTACGTTTTCTATAATGTTAACCTTTTGTATAATCGCTCCCGTAGTTTATAACTGTCAATGTCTTCCTGAACGTAAGTTGTAATAGCACAAATGTTGCAATCGTTTCATTGACTGAAGGGCATGAATTTCCTACTTTTATTGTGTATAGTTAAAATTCTTTTAGATATTGGTCTATGCCGAGTCTGTATATGCTTACATTTTAGATAATTGATAGTGCAAGAGAAAATGGATCAAAGGTAAAATTATGCTACGCAAGGAAGTAAACGATCTTCTCACTCAGACTGGCAAAGGTACCCCGATGGGGGAACTTTTTCGGCAGTATTGGATGCCAGCACTTTTGGCCTGGGAACTACCTGAAAACGATTGTCCACCGGTGCGAGTGAAATTACTTGGTGAAGAAATGGTTGCCTTCCGGGACACCAATGGTAATTATGGTTTGGTCGAAGAATACTGTGCACATCGCCGGGTCTCCCTTTGGTTTGGCAGAAATGAAAGGGGGGGGCTGCGGTGCCCTTATCATGGTTGGAAGTATGATTATACCGGTCAGTGTGTTGAGGTGCCATCCGAGCCAGCTGAAAGCGGATATGCTGAGACGATTAAGCTTACTTCCTATCCACTCATAAAAATCGGTGATGTTTTATGGACATTTATGGGTGATGCCGAAAATAAACCTCCCGAACCTGAGTGGGAATTTTGCCGAGTTGCGCCCGAGCAAAATTTTACATCTAAAAGGCTCCAATATTCTAACTGGTTGCAGGGAATGGAAGGGGGTATTGACTCCAGTCATGTATCATTTTTGCATGGCAAAGGTCTAACGACGGATCCATTGTTTGCTGGTTCAAAAGGTAATGATTACAATCTAAACGACTTTAAACCTGTTTTTGAGGTCGAACGCTCTGGCGGAGGTCTCTATATTGGTGCAAGGCGCAATGCAGAAGATGGAAAATATTACTGGAGAATTACTCAATTCGTTATCCCCTCATTCACAATGATCCCGCCTCGCGGCGACCATCCTCAGCATGGCCATTTTTGGATTCCAATCGATGATGAAAATCATTGGGCTTGGAGTTATGATTACCATCCTACTCGCCCACTATCTGATAAAGAGCGCAAAGCATGTGAAGATGGTCATGGAATTCATAATGAGTATGTGCCGGGGACTTTTATACCGCTGCAAAATCGTGATAATGATTATTTAATGGATCGCGAAGCGCAAAAAAGTGGTGATTTGTATTCTGGTGTCAAGGGTATCGCGATGCAGGATGCTAGTTTACAAGAGTCCATGGGACCAGTGTGTGATCGAACCCGTGAAAATCTTGTATCTACAGATAATGGCATAATTATGGCGAGAAATTTATTAAGAAAAGCTGCGATAGCGCTGCGTGATAAGGGAAAGGAACCAATCGGACGCGATCCAGAACATCAGAAGGTGCGTTCTGTGGCAGTAGTATTATCTCCTGAAGAAAAATTTGTAGAAACTTGTGCTGATGCGCTTAGATCTTCCCCCGGTAAAGTTAGGACTTCTGTTTAGTACCAGACAATATCCTCTACGTTGAACAAATATTAAACAATAAAAAATTTCGTGTTTGGCGTCAGATACGTATTTGGGGAACAAAAATAATTCTATTCAAAAGACTTTATGCAAAGAATAACGAAAATATGGCACGCGACTCCCTGGTATGTATTTTACTACCCTACGCCCTCCACTTTTTTTGATTTAAGAGAAGTGTAACTTCGTTATTTGTATTTACGAAGACAAATACCGCCGAAAGCAGCTCCGGTTATTGCAATGTCTAATTTCCGCCTAATTGTATTAAAATTCTTATGCACATCACTGCAAGGGTGAAAAATTCGATGGGATAACTATTTTATTTGTCTGCACTTGCAATGTTTCACGTCTACCATGGGGTGGCCAGATGCCCGCTGCAGCGGCTTCAGCGCGTACTTCAGCGCGATGATTAAGGCTTTTGTAGCTCCATATGTGAACAAATTTATTTAATTCTCCTGAGTCGGTGTGCATTGCCATTACAAGCGGAGACAATTTTTCACGTTCCGGAAGTGCTTTTGCCCAATTTTTATACACTTCATTAATCATACCCGGAATAATCTGGTATTCCCTCCATTCAAATATGGGACCGAGCTTTCCTTTAGGAAATTCAGGAGTGAAGGGTGCTGGGTAAAAAATTTCAGATTTCATATTCTCCTGTAAATGCATCACTTTCGGAGGCCAACCATATTTTTTGTCGCTTATAGATCTATGACGTTTTTTCTGACGCTCATTTGCGTCTTTGTAAGGCCATATATGTATTACTTCATTTAGCATTCCGATTTCTGTATGAAAAAATGCTGAAAGCTTAGATAAATTTCGGCGTTTTTCATATGCTTTTCCAAACACTTTGATAAATTCTGGTACACCGCGTGGTTGCAGACGGTAGGTTCTAACTTCATATATCATTTAAGGCTTCCTTCCCTAATCGATTTTATACTGTGTCATAGAAACTTGATAAGTAGTAGAGCTTGTTGCAATTATGATTGATTTTTCTATATGTTATTAAATATCATTTTTACAGCAATAGTATTGTTGTGACAGACAATATAGGGTGAATATTTTATTAGGAGAACGTACAATGAATATTCTTAGGGCAACAGCTTTTATATTGGCCTGGTGTTTAATTATTCCAGCTGGCTCGGTAAAAGCTGAACGAAAGTTTGTTTTCACGGCGATTCCAGATCAGGATGAGAGTAAGTTGCGTCAACGATTTGGAAAAGTTGCTCTTTACCTATCCAAAGCATTAAACTTAAATGTAGAGTATGTTCCAGTTAAGTCTTACGCGGCGGCAGTTACTGCGTTTCGAAATAACCAGGTACAATTAGCATGGTTTGGAGGCTTGTCAGGAGTTCGCGCACGAAACTTAGTTAAAGACTCTAGAGCAATTGCTCAGGGGAAGAAAGACCCATTTTTTGAAACTTATTTTATTGCGCACAAAAGTTCCGGACTAGAATATTCTAAAAAGTTCCCCAAAAGTATGGCTGGCATGACCTTTACATTCGGTTCAAAGGGGTCCACTTCTGGTCGGTTAATGCCAGAATTCTACATAAGAAAGGCATTTAAAAAATCGCCGCAGGAAGTATTTAAGAGAGTGGGCTTTAGCGGCAATCACTCGAGAACTGTGGCCCTCGTTCAGTCTGGTGCATTTCAAGTCGGTGCAACAAATTTCAAGGTTTGGAAGCGTGGTGTAAAGGATGGCACGATCGAACTAAACAAAATTAGTGTTATCTGGAAAACCCCGGGCTACCCTGACTACAATTGGACAATCAGAGGTGACGTTGATCGCAGTTTTGGTTCGGGTTTTTCCAAGAAAGTTCAACAGGCTTTATTACAAATGGATGATCCGGAATTACTCAAATCGTTTCCGCGAAAAGGGTTTATTGCAGCAAAAAATTCTGATTACAAACCCATATTGGATACAGCCCGTATGCTTAATTTGATTGACTAGTGGCATTATTAGAAGTTAGGGGCGAGTCGGCAGGATATGCCGAAAATGTGGTTCTCTCAGATCTAAATTTTTCGATAGATCCGGGAGAACGTGTTGCTCTGGTTGGTGAGAGTGGGGCAGGCAAATCAACCTTGTTGCGAATGATTTATGATCGTTGCAGTGATTTTGCAGCTTTGGTGCCACAAAACCTCGGTTTAGTTCAAGCTCTTACAGTTTTTCATAATGTTTATATGGGAAGGCTTCACGATCGGTCATTAATCCGTAATTTTAGAAATCTTTTATGGCCTCGAGGGGAGGATGCTTCAGAAGTAGAAGATGTACTAAAAATGTTGCGTCTCGAAGAGAAACTTTTTAGCAATGTAGGAGAATTATCAGGAGGTCAACAGCAACGGACGGCAGTTGGCCGTGCTCTTTATAATCCTGGTAAGTTGTTTATAGCAGATGAACCTGTTTCATCAGTTGATGAACATCAGGCCAAACAAATTCTCGAAACTATAAGTCGCGAGAAAGAAACAGTAGTTGTAGCAATGCATGATCGAGCTCTTGCTATTGACTACTGTGATAGATTAATAGGTATTAAAGGGGGTAGGGTAACAATTGACGAACCTTCGGCTGGTATGAAACCAGGGGAATTAGACGAGTTATACCGGGTTTCGGACGAGTGACTGCAAAAAAGTTGTCATCGCCTTTGGCCCGAGTTACGGGTATTTTTTTTATAGTTACCATTGTTTGCCTTACTTTTGCTGATCTAACGGTAACCACAGTCGATCCGTGGAGCGAATTTGGCCGTTTGGCATCAGGGTTAATTTCGCCAGATTTTTTCTCAACAGATAGTTTGGTGCTTTCTTTGGCGTATACGCTTGCATTTGCCTTGCTCGGAGTACTTTTGGGTAATTTAATTGGGTTTGGCTTTGCTCTTTTGTTTTCTTTCCGATTGATTCGGATATTTTGCGCCGTAATCAGAGCGGTACATGAACTCTTTTGGGCCCTTATATTTTTGCAACTTTTTGGCCTTTCTCCTATTACAGGAATTTTAGCTATTGCTATTCCATATTCCGGTATAATTGCCAAGGTATATGCTGAAATACTGGAAGAATCAGACCAGAGTCCGCTTGAAGTTTTATCAGTGAATACAAGCCGCGCATCAACTTTTCTTTTTGTGCGTTTGCCTGATGCCTGGGTGCAGTTCAAGACATATTCGATGTATCGCTTAGAATGTGGCCTTCGTTCCAGTGCAGTTTTAGGTTTTATTGGCCTCCCAACACTTGGATTTCACTTGGAGTCTGCATTTAAAGAGGGCCACTATCAAGAGGTATCTGCGCTGCTCATTGTTTTTTACATATTAATTGCCACAATGAGATTTTGGATGAAACGTCAGTTTTTGCCAGTTTATTTAATTTTATCTGTCGTTATTTTGCCATGGGACACTAACTTTTCTGCATCTAATATATTACGTTTCCTTACGGAGGATATAATTCCGTATCCAATGCGTGACAACACTGCTTCCATGATGGATTGGGTGCATTTGTTAGTTGTGACGCAGGCTTTTCCGGGCATGTTAGCTACTTTACAACTAACTATGATAGCATTATTTGCTACGGGCATTTTGACCATGCTATTTTTTCCACTTATTTCTCCGTTGTTTTTTAAGATGAAGGGTCGTGGTATTGGTCATGTTTTTCTGGTGATTATTCGTTCGACTCCAGAGTACATTTTGGCGTTTATTTTATTGCAGTTATGGGGACCGTCTATGCTTCCTGCTATTGTTGCGTTAGCATTTCATAACAGCGCCATCATAGGGCACTTGATTGGCCGTTATACAGAGAATATTGCTTTGAGGCAGGACTCAGTCACTGGAATAAATAGATATTTTTATGAGGTTTCACCACGGATTTATCGTCCAATGTTGGCCCTATTATTTTACCGGTGGGAAGTTATATTGCGAGAAACAGCTATTCTCGGAATGTTGGGAGTCGCTACAATTGGGTTTTATATAGATAGTGCTTTTTCGGATCTGCGCTTTGATCGTGCTTTAGTACTTATTGCCATCACTGCCATGATGAATATTTGTGTAGATGCAATATCGCGTTTGATTCGTTCTCACCTACGTTTAAAAACTAGTTTGGAGTACAAGTAGCAAATGCAGTCATCGAACACGCCAATTGTGAAGGATTTAGTTCTTATAGGCGGTGGTCATTCTCACGTTATCGTTCTTAAACGTTTTGCAATGAAGCCGTTACCTGGAGTTAGAATTACATTAATCTGTCGCGATGCACACACACCATATTCAGGAATGTTACCAGGATATGTCGCCGGACATTATGATTATGACAATGTGCACATAGATCTCGGCGCACTTGCAAGATTTGCAAATGCACGATTTTACCATTCGACTGTCACGGGCTTAGATGCAGAAAGAGGCAGCATACAATGCGACAATCGACCTGAAGTTTCCTACGATGTATTATCAATTAATACTGGATCTACTCCGAATATCTCGAATGTTTCAGGTGCGGTAGGGAGTGTAATACCTGTCAAGCCGATCAATACTTTTCTTAGTCGTTGGCACACTTTAAAAGAGCGGGTTGTTAAGCATGATGGCCCAATTCGTATTGCAGTAGTAGGTGCCGGCGCCGGCGGCGTCGAAATACTGTTGGCAATCAACCATCAACTGACTCAGTTAAGACAGAAAATGGGTTCTTCTGCTGACAATATTGAATTTCATTTGTTTAGTAATACTCTTGAAATACTTCCAACACACAGTTCGCCTGTAAGGCAGTGTTTTACAAAAAAGTTAAGGGACCGTGGTGTGTTGCTACATCTGGGTGATCCAGTCACTGAAATCGAGGCAGGAGTTCTCCGAACTCGCAGTTCTGGTGAAGTACCTGTTGATGAAATTCTTTGGGTCACGGCAGCAGGAGCACCTGACTGGCCTCGTAAAGCAGGTCTTGATGTTGATGAGGGTGGTTTTATAAAAGTTTCGGATACTCTCCAGTGTGTAAATAAACCAAATATTTTCGCGGCAGGGGATGTGGCAACAATGATAAATCATCCCCGTCCAAAGTCTGGCGTATTTGCTGTGCGTCAAGGGAAACCTCTTCATACTAATTTGAGACGTGCTCTTTTGGGCCGGAAGACTTTGGGGTTTAAACCGCAAAAACGATTTCTCAGCCTTATTTCAACTGGTGATAAATACGCTGTTGCTTCTTATGGAAAATTTTTTGCGGCAGGCAACTTGGTTTGGAAATGGAAAAATTGGATTGATGTTCGTTTTATTAAGAAATTTACCGATCTTCCGGAAATGGAGCAGGTGTCCACAACTACGTTACCGAATGGAGTTGCTAGCGAAGAAGCGGTGAAGGAGATTTCTGCTATTGCAATGCGTTGCGGAGGATGTGGAGCAAAAGTTGGTGCTACAGTTTTATCTCGTGCTCTCTCTAGTCTAAAACCTAAGCCGCGTGGGGATGTTTTGATTGGATTGCATGAGCCTGATGATGCGGCGGTTGTTGAAGTTCCTGCAGGAAAGGCTATTGTCCATACTGTTGATTATTTCAGGGCAATGGTCGATGACCCTTACAGTTTTGGAAAAATTGCTGCTAATCATAGTTTGGGCGATATTTTTGCAATGGGAGCAGATCCTCAAACTGCGCTTGGAATAGCAACAGTTCCATTTGGAATTGAAGTAAAAGTTGAGGAAACTCTTACTCAGATGATGTATGGCGCATTGGAAATTCTAAATGACGCTAATTGTACCCTTGTCGGAGGGCATACTTCTGAGGGACCGGAACTGAGTCTTGGTTTTGCAGTCAATGGATTAATAGATAAAGAAAATATCATGCGTAAGGGCGGGCTTAAGCCCGGTGACAAGTTAATTGTTACAAAGCCAATTGGGACGGGCACCCTTTTTGCCGCTGATATGCGTCACAAAGCTAAGGGGCGCTGGATAGTTGGTGCGCTGGATCACATGATAATGTCCAATCGATTGGCTGCGGAATGCTTAATAAAGCATAACTCTCTTGCTGCAACAGATATCACGGGCTTTGGTCTGCTGGGACATTTGGTTGAGATGGTGCGGGCTTCTGATGTTGATGTATCAATTAACTTGGGGTCTATTCCACTAATGGATGGCGCTATTGAAACGGCCGAAGCAGGAATATTATCATCACTTCAACCACAGAATGTACGGTTACGCCGTGCAATTTCAAATCTCGCAGAGGTAGGTAGGGATCCTCGCTACCCATTAATCTTCGATCCGCAAACTTCCGGCGGACTACTTGCTGGTGTGCCTTCGCAATCTGCTGATGAGTGTGTTGCAGCTCTAATCCAGCTTGGTTACGATCGTGCTAAAATAATTGGGGAGGTAAACGAAAAGTCTGACCTGCTTGAACCGATTACAATAAGCGTTTAATTAACTTTTCCCACGCCTCTATTTCTGCCGTTGGTGAAAATAACATTTTTTTCTTCAGTATTTGCCGTTCCAACTTTTTAATGAAATTTGGACTATTTTCAGCGTACTCTAAAACATGCGCTAATTGATTTTCATCTTTTACCTCATAATAACCTGCGTAATTATCTCCTAGCAGTCCAATATTTCCATCAATGTTTGATGCTATTATTGGTAGACCACATACTACCGCCTCAGATACCACATTTGCTCCCCCTTCCATAATGGAGCTTATGATCATTGCGTGTGACCGACTAAACTGGCGGCGCACCTCAGAATTGGAAACTTCCCCTCTCCATTCGTAACGATGGTTGTTTGCGGTTTCATTTCGCGCAGCCTGTTCCCATTCCATATTGCTGGCTTTGCCTAGATGAACAACGTACAAATTAGAGTCCTTTTGGACTAAATGCGTCGCCAATGCTGCTCGAAGAGAGTCTTTTTCTTCTCTTAAATGTCCTACCACGCATACTTCGAATCTTTTTTTGGAAGGGATGCGGGGCCGTCGGAGGGGATGAGATGATTGATAAATCAAATTAAGTTTGTTTTTAAAGTGTTTTGGTATTGCATAGGATACTAGATCATGGAGGCAGACTAACGCTGTTGCCCTGTGCATGGAATCATAGGTTTCTTCTCGATGTGAATGTTGGAATTTGTAAATATCTGTGCCAGCCAGCAGGACTATTAAGGGTCGATCCGGATGTTCCATGTTGAATTTCCTAATCGAATGTCGAGAACGCCAAGCATGAACCGCAATCATCATGTCGGCATTTCGACCATTGTCTTGCTCAGAAACTTTTACTTTATGTCCTAATTCTCGTAAAATCCGAGCCCAACGAATGGCTGTTCTACGATTTCCAGCTTTTGACTGTTTCCCCGCAGGAGTAACAAGGCTAATCTTCATGTGTTTTTTTACCTCAGAATCTGATGCCCGTAAAACAAAATAAAAAATACCTATCCGCAATTATGCAAAGTGCGCACCAGCGCACTTTAGAATTGTTACAGGGACTTACTGATAGACAACTCATTGGACCTGAATCTCCAATATTAAATCCAATTTTATGGGAAATTGGCCATGTTGGTTGGTTTCATGAACATTTTATTCTTAGGAAGGAGCATGGACATGCTCCACTGCTTGACAGAGGTGATCAACTTTACGATTCAATCGCGGTAGCACATTCACGGCGTTGGAATTTATCATTATATTCCTTTAAAGAAATAACATATTATCTTGAGAAAGTACTAGAGAAATGCCTCTCTCGATTGGAGGTTGGTTTGGCATCTGAACGCGATTCCTATCTTTATCAATTTACAACTTTTCACGAAGATATGCATGATGAAGCTTTTACTTGGGCTCGCCAGACACTTTCGTATCCCTCCCCAATTTTTCACCATGATACTCATGAACGTAATTTTGTGCGGTGCATAAAAACGGCGCCACTAGATGATGGCGATGCATATATACCGGGTGGAAGATTTGAACTCGGTGCTAGGAGTGACTCAGCTTTTCTTTTCGATAATGAAAAATGGGCTCACCAAGTCACAGTTGCACCATTTCGGATGGCAAAATCACCAGTAACAAATGCTGAATTTGAAGAATTCGTCGAACAAGGGGGCTATAAAAACTTAGCGCTTTGGTCCGAAGACGGATTGAAGTGGTTGCAGGAAGTTGAAGCAGAACACCCGGTTTATTGGCGGCATGATAAGGTGAATGGCTGGCGATGTCGTCGTTTTGATCGGTGGATTAATTTGCCACCAAATGAACCAATTATGCATGTCTGTTGGTATGAGGCTCAAGCATTCTGCCGATGGGCTGGTAGGCGATTGCCGACTGAAGCGGAATGGGAATTTGCAGCTACTATGAAGCCAAGCCCTGATGGAAAAGAATTATTAAAATATCCATATCCTTGGGGTAACAAATTACCAACTCCGGATCATGCATGTCTCGATGGTTTTTCCCTAAGTTGTATTCCAGTGGATTGTTGTATTGCTGGCGAAAATGTCTGGGGGTGTCGTAATTTGATCGGTAACGTGTGGGAATGGACTTTTGATACCTTCAATCCTTTTCCAGGTTTCACACCCGATGATTACAAAGAATATTCAAAACCTCTCTTTGGTAGTACTAAGGTACTTCGTGGAGGTTCATGGGCTACGCGTTCAAGGTATGTGGACGGGAAATATCGTAATTATTTTCAGCCTCATCGTCGTGACATTTTTGGTGGCTTTAGAACGTGTGCATTATAAAAATTTTTCTTGAGAGCTTAATTTTAGCAAATTTGTTTCACAAACTTTTCATTTTTCGGTTGGTTGCCATGCAATCTTTAGCGGAGTTTTTCGTTTTGGTACGGGAAAAATTACAGGTTCCCTGCATTTTTCTGCAGCTTCGTCTACCGGCAATGTTTCGTCCCAACGCTCTGCAACATAGCGGCAACCTGTAATATTATCACTTTGGGAAGATGCTAGCCACACTGCTGGTTTCCTTATAATTTCAGGGTTTAATCCTTTTCCTTCTATTGCCCCGGTGCCGAATTTTGTATCAACAGCTCCGCCCGGACTAAGAGTATTCACAGTAATTCCAGATCCGTTAAGCCATTCAGCCCACGCGACAGTAGCTGCATCTAGTGCAGCTTTGGATGGCCCATAAGGAGTTATTGCTCTTCGATGCATTGAGTCAGTGCGTTTAGAAATATTTATTATTCTTCCCCATCCACCTGCAAAGAGATGTTTTCCCGCCGCATGGGCCATTAAGTATGGGCCCAAAAGATTTGTATCAATTACTTCTCTAAAACTTCCAGGATTAACATCCCAGATCTGAAGTGATCCATCCCCTTGGTGAACATACCGGCCGGCTTTCCCCGCGTTATTAACAAGAATATGAAGCGCACCATAATTTTTCATCGTCTCTGTTACTGCTTTTGCACAGTCTTCCTCTGATTTCACATCTGCCAACACACAGAGAGCTTTTGAGCCGATAGCTTCTACTTTTAGTTTGGTTTCATAGAGCTCTGCTCTTATGTCAGCGTATCGCTCGTCAGACGCAGGGGCGGCAGTGATTGTTAAACCCTCAATCCCAGCTTCGGCAAATCCAATAGCCATCTCTCTTCCCAAGCCGCGTGATGCGCCTGTTATTAGTGCAATTTTTCCATTTAGATGCATCTTATGATCCTATCGCAGTGATGCTTCAATATTTCCTCCATCAACTGTTAAAATTGCAGCTGTAGTCATTTTAGAGATAGCTAAATGATAAAATGCGTGAGCAACATCATTTGTTGTAACCTCATTGCGGAGAAGATTGCCTGACATATATTCTGTTTCAGATAATCCCCGAGATTTCGCACGTTTTGTTATCATTTTCTTAGTGAGCAAACCAGACCGCACTCGATCTGCGTTAACGGCACACGAACGAATATTTTCTTCCCCATAATCAATTGCATATTGTTTCATCAGAAGAACTGTAGCAGCTTTTGGTAAACCATAAGGTCCAAAGTTTCTTCCGGGATTTACAGCCTGTTTTGAGGCATTGAAAAGTAAGCATCCACCAATTTTTTGTGCTTGGAATATTCTTATTGCCGCCTGTGCTGCCGTTTGGTGGGCAAAAAAATTAAGTTCAAAACTTTTGCGTAATATGTGTTGGTCAACATCGCCAATTCTCCCATGCCATGCCGCGCCAGCATTGGAAATCAAAATATCTAGACCCCCTAATTTTTCCGCAATTTCATCAAATGCTAAATCTAGTGCTTGGGCATTAGTGACATCACAGCCAATACCTATTCCCCCAATGCTTCTAGCAATTTTGTTAGCCAATGTTTGACTTATATCAATCACCGCTACTGTGGCATCGTTAGATGCAAAGAGTTTAGCTGTTGCAGCTCCGATTCCTGATCCTCCTCCTGTGATAGCAACTATTTTACGTGCAAGTGGTTTTTCAACAAAGTTGCTGAGTTTTGCTTGTTCTAATTCCCAATATTCAACATCGAAAATATCTGTTTCTTGAATAGTTTCGTAAGTTCCCATTCTTTCTGCATCTAGAATTACATCAATATTTGTTTCGGCCAGATCAGCCGCTATTGATGCTGCCTCTTTGGAACACCCAAGCCCAAACAAACCAAGCCCCGGGACAAGTATAACCCGAGGAATTGAGTCAAGTTTTTCTTTTGTATAGCCGACACGTTCATTATTGTGCTCAACGTAGGTTTCATATTCTTTTTGATACTTAGTGAGAGCAATTTCTGAGTTTTTAATAAAGGCAATAAGGTCATTTTTTAGCGGCATGGGAACTATAAGAGGCTTTGATTTAGTGTGAATTACATGATCAGGGGTAACTGTGCCCTTTTGACTATAACGAACAAGTTCATCGCCGTTAACATACTCAAGGATTTTAGCACTTGTACGGAAGTTCAATAGCATTGGGGAATTATCTACTGAAGAACACATACCACGCAAGATAGGCGCTATTTTGGAAACATCAGCTAGCGGCTCAGCAACGGTGGTTGTAGGAAATGAAAGCCGTTTTCGCTTTGAAATGGCAACCTCTGCCATAGTAGCCATTTCAATCATTAAATCATACGAGTCTTTTGCAGTATCCGCGAAAGTAAAAATACCGTGTTTAAATAAAATCAGACCATCGACTTTTGTATTTGCCTCAAAAACTTCTTTAGCCTTTTTTGCGAGTGCAAATCCGGGCATTATGTATGGTACGTATCCCATCCGATTGCCAAAAACTTCCTGACAAACTTTATCCCCGTTTGTTTGATCAGTGAGAGCTAATATCGCGTTAGAATGGGTATGATCTACGAATTTATGTGGCAAAAAGGCATGCAGTAATGTTTCAACAGATGGATTTGGCGCGGATGCATCCAACAAGCTTAAACGTTGGATGTTTACCATATCTGTATCTGATAATGCGTTTAAGGAGGCTAGTTTTTTTATTTTACTAAGCCTTACCGCTGGTAAGCCTTGAGGTTCTATGTCAGCAAGATCCCAACCGCTTCCCTTCACACAGAGAACCTCGGTTTCTTTTCCTAGAATATCCGGCATGGTTGTTTTGACTGATGTATTACCTCCGCCATGTAATACTAGCTTTGGCTCTCTCCCTAGGAGTCTGGAGGTATAAACGCGCAATGCGATATCGGCATTGTTAGAGTTACCTGCAAATTTTTTAACAAATTTTTGCGCTTCCGAGTCTGACCAAAAATTTTTCATGTTTGGGGGCTTTTAGCTTTTTCAGGATACAGCGATTTTAGCCCTTCTCTTGAAGCTGTGCATATACCACGTTCTGTAATGAGACCTGTAATAAGTTTAGCAGGCGTTACGTCAAACGCAGGATTAGCTGCTTGGGTGGTTTTGGGGGCTATATTCACCGTCTCTATTAACCCACGCTTTGTTTGTCCTGTAATCCGCAAGACTTCATCTGCCCCCCGTTCCTCAATTGGTATTTTGTTCCCGCTTTGGCAAGTCCAATCAATTGTAGGCCCCGGTAATCCAACATAAAACGGAACATGATTGTCGGCGGCTGCTAGTGCTTTTAAATAGGTACCGACCTTGTTGGCGATATCACCATTTTCTGCTGCACGGTCTGCTCCAGTAATTAATAAATCAATTTTTCCTCTCTGCATTAAGTGTCCTCCAGCATTATCTACAACTAAAGTGTGAGGTACACTATGACTCGCGAATTCCCATGCCGTTAAAGCTGCACCCTGATTGCGAGGACGGGTTTCATCTACCCATACATGCACTGGGATTCCTCGTTCATTTGCAGCATAAATTGGAGCAGTAGCAGTGCCCCAATCGACGGTAGCAAGCCACCCTGCGTTGCAATGTGTTAGGATGTTAACTGTGCTAGATTTACCTTTGGTCTCCCAAATATCACGAATAATATTTACACCCCAATTCCCAATAGCATGACAAATTTCTATATCCTCATCACAAATTTTTTGGGCTAATAATTTCGCTTCTTGCTTTCGTTTATTCAACGGAAGGCTCAAAAGCCGCTTTTTCATCCGTTTGATTGCCCATATTAAATTTACAGCAGTTGGTCTGGTGGATAGAAGGTTTTCGCATGATGCTCTCAAACCTGTATCCGTTGGGTCTTCTCGAGTGGCCAAATATATTCCCCAAGCAGCTGTCGCTCCAATTAGTGGCGCGCCCCTAACTTGCATAGTTTGTATCGCAACAGCCGCATCAGCAGCTGTTTTTAGATATACTTTAAGGAAATCGTGTGGCAGTCGAGTTTGGTCAATTATTCCAACGCTTTTTTCATCATCTTCTAACCAAATTGAACGATATGGTGTTCCATTAACTTGCATTTTATAACTTTACAACACTCTTCCTGCTACCGCATCTAATTTTGCGATTTGAGCGGGACATCGTGATTCTGCTCTTGTTATTATTGCTGCGTCGAGGGCTGTGTGGCAACCTGCCTCACAATTCGAATTACGAGACCCTATAGTCGGTATAAGTTTTTTTAAAAGGAGCTTAGCTGCGGCTGCATTGCTTTTTAACACCTCGAGAATAGTGCTTACGTTTACTTCTTCATAATTCTCCCGCCAACAATCATAATCGGTGACCATTGCTATCGGCGAGTAACACATTTCTGCTTCTCGGGCGAGCTTAGCTTCAGGCATATTCGTCATGCCGATTACATCGCAACCCCAAGCGCGATAAAGCTTACTTTCAGCTTTTGTAGAAAATTGGGGTCCCTCCATAACAATATATGTGCCTCCATTAATCAGTTGAATGGAAACATCTTGTCCCGCTTTCTCTATTAGTTTTGCAAGCCGGCGGCAGGTCGGTTCAGCCATAGATACGTGGGCAACAATGCTTTCATCAAAAAAACTTTTTTTGCGCCCAAACGTTCGATCAATAAATTGGTCAACAATTATAAAAGTTCCTGGGGAAAGGTTTTCTCTCAGCGATCCAACAGCTGATAGCGATATAATTTCTGTGCAACCCGCGCGTTTAAGGACATCAATGTTTGCGCGTGAATTAAGCTTTGATGGAGGTATTGTATGATTTCTGCCATGCCTAGCAAGAAATACAATTTTTTGACCAGCTAGTTCGCCAACAGTAAGACAGTCAGATGGTTTTCCAAACGGAGACTCAATAGATATTTCGCTCACATTTTCTAACCCGTCGATACCATATAGACCGCTTCCGCCAATAATACCCAGTATTACTTGGCTTTTATCTTTCATAGCCAACTTTGCCCTCCTAAAAATTTTGAGTAATTGCAATTTTAAACACGATCTGACACTCTAATGCTTTACTCGATTTATCACGAATGGTTTGGAAAGTTGAGTCCTAAGGAAAAAAAAGCAAAAAAGAAAATACTATTCGTAGTAAACGAGGACTGGTTCTTTTACTCGCACCGTCTTTCACTAGCTCTTGCGTGCAAGAAGAATGGATGGGAAGTGTCGATAATAGCGCGTATTAATAATCATGCTGAACTAATTCGAGGGGCTGGGTTTACTCTAATTTCTAGCCGCATGCAGCGCGGTAAGATAGGAATTAAATCCCTCTGGAATGAATTTAGAGCAATTATTGAGTTGCGCCAAGTAATTCGTCAGCAGGATCCTTTGGTTTTGCATCTAGTTGGTTTGAAACCTGTTGTCTTTGGTGCGTTGGCTACATTGTTTTGTCGGCCGGCCCTCACCGTGAGTGCACTTACAGGCATGGGATATATTTTTACATCTGCACGATGGAAAATTCGAGCAATACGGGAAACTATAAAATTTGCGCTACGACTCGCATTCAAAAATAAACGGGCATTTTTAATTGTGCAGAATCACAGTGATGCAGAGGATTTATTAATATCTGGTGTAGCGCATTCTGAACAAATAGCGGTTATCATGGGCTCCGGGGTAAATATTAATAAGTTCGTGCCTAGAGCGGAGCCCCATGGGCCAATTGTTGTAGCTTATGTTGGGCGAATGCTGCTTGACAAAGGTATTAATGAATTAGTGAAAGCGGCGCGAGAGTTGCGCGCGCGAAAGGTGAGTGCAAAATTTATCTTGGTTGGGAAGCCAGATGTAGGAAATCCAACTAGTATTTTGGAAGAAAAGTTGGAGGAATGGAGTCGTGAGGGAATATTAAAATGGGTAGGATATAGGGATGATATTCGTGCAATATGGAGATCAGCACACATAGCGGTCTTGCCTTCGTACAGGGAGGGAATGCCACTGTCTTTGTTAGAGGCCTCAGCAACGGGGCTTCCATTGGTGGCTACAGATGTGCCAGGTTGCAGAGAACTTGTTGATCATGGGCATAATGGATTTATTGTTCCCAGCCACGATTGGAAGAATTTAGCTAATGCTATAGAGGAATTAGTGCTTGCTCCAGATACCAGAAGGGCTATGGGGCTGGCTGCCAGGAAAAAAGTTGAATCATGCTACGATGAAGAAACGGTCATTTTGCAAACTATTCGAATTTATGAACGGGCATTTACGGGTTTAGAATGAAGAACAGATTAGATCTTTCGCAGCTTTATAACACGGTTTTTGAAGAACATCAGGACGTTTTGAAGAAAACCAGAAATGAGTGTTATGCTGACATTATGGCCATGCATCTATGTTGGCTTTCAGCCATTAGATCGGGTAGGAAAATATTGTTTTTTGGAAATGGGGGTAGCGCATCCGATTGTCAACATTTAGCGACTGAATTGACTGTACGATTTAGGAAAAATAGATCACCAATTTCTGCTGTCGCGCTCACGACTGACTCTTCCGCTTTAACTGCTATAGGAAACGATATGGGATTTGAAAATTTATTTTCACGTCAATTAGAAGCAATTGGTGAGCTTGGAGATATTGCTGTTGGAATATCGACAAGTGGAAAAAGTGCCAACGTTATAAAAGGGTTAGAAATAGCTAGAAAAAAAGGAATGAAACCCGTTGGCTTTACTGGTTGTGGCGGCGGTGAAATTAGAGAATTAGCTAATCCTTTAATTGTAGTACCATCATATTCCACTGCGCGAATCCAAGAAATGCATATCCTAATTGGACAGTGCCTTTGTGAGGCACTTGAGATAGATCTCGGCTTAGTTTAGGCCAGTAATTTGGAATTATGGCAGCATGTTTGAAGTGGGTATGAAGCGGAAGGCTGTATTTCTTGACAGGGACGGTGTACTGAACAAACCAATTATCCGCGAGGGTAGATCATTTGCACCTAAAACTTTGGAGGAATTTAATCTGATAGAGGGGGCAACGGATGCGGTCAATCGTCTCAACGAAGCAGGTTATTTGACAATTGTCGTTACAAATCAAAAGGATGTAGGCACGGGTGATTTGGACGCTATAATCCTTGACCGCATGCACAAAAAACTGCGTTCGGCGATGTCTCTCGACGACATACTTGTTTGTACATGTGTGGATGAATGCTGGTGTTACAAACCTAATCCGGGGATGTTCAGGGAAGCAGAAAAAAAATTTAATATAGATTTGCGTTCAAGTTTTATGGTTGGCGACAGATGGCGGGATATTGATGCCGGGTACAATATAGGTTGCACGACTATCTTTATTGACTGGGGATACACGGAGGGACTTAAGCGTCAACCTAATTTTACTGTGAATTCAATATTTGAAGCGGCTTCATTAATTCTTAATTCACATGATTAGTTTTAAACCACGAGTTGCTGTAATAATTCCAGTTTATGGAAGACTAGTTCAGCTTACGCGTGCCTTAGAGAGTGTCTCCAGACAAACATATCCAAATCTTGAAATTTTTGTGATAGATGATTGTTCTCCTAGTCCGATATCTATCAAATTAAATTCTGGACTTATTAAAAATTTATCAATAATTCGGAGAGATAGTAATGGGGGTGCTGGAGCAGCTCGTAACACTGGGATTAAGGCTGTTGATGCAGAACTAATTGCTTTTCTTGACTCTGATGATTTTTGGATACCAAATAAACTAGAAACACAAGTATCCGCGTTTTTGAGCGAGATGAACTTTTCTCCAAAATGCGGAGGTATCGTTAGTGGATTTTTTCTTCATACACTGCGTCGATCAAGAGAAATAGTGAAGCAGAGAATACCTAATTCAATTTCTCACCCAAAATCTCTGGTTGAAGGTTGTGATGTTAGTCCTGGTTCAACACTTTTGGTGAGGAAAGAGATTTTCGAAAAAGTTGGTTATTTTGATGAAACACTCCCTCGGTTTGAGGATTGGGATTGGTTGATTCGTGCAAGTAAAATAAGCCAGATTGCTGTTTGCAAAAAACTATTATCACACATCTATGTTGGACCTAGAGCCAATTTTGATATTGTTTCTCATTCGTGCGAATTAATTAGAAAAAGACACGAAGCACATTTTGAGAAAATTAGTAAAGTTTGCAGACGCAGATTCTTGTCGACTTTAGACTTTGAGAAGGCAGTTGCCGCCTGGTCGGTTGGCAGGAGGATCGCCAGTATAAAGTTTCTTATCAAATCAATAATGAACTTCCCAGAAGGTTCTTTGAAAAAAATACATAGAGTTTTCCGTGCACTTGTGAGGGGTTTATCTTAAAACTAATTACAGAAACTGTAAAAAATTATTGTTGATCTAGGGGCTGATGTAGCTTTTACCAATGTCAACATTTGAAAGAGTTGGGTCTAAAATTTTAGTAGGTGAAAATGATTACACATATGAAGAACGATAGTTGGGTGCCAAGCCGAGTTGTAATTTTGGGAGGAAGTGGTTTTGTTGGATGTGCTGTCGCCGAATGGTTGATAAAACAAACAGTTGAAGTTTTATCTATATCTAGCAAAGAAGTTGATTTGTTAAAGCATGATGCAAAACAAAAACTTATTGATCTACTTTACCCAAGCGATACATTAATTTTGGTGTCTGCCATAGCGCCAGTTAAGAATGCCGAGATGCTGGAACAAAATATAAGAATGGCCCGCGCTGTCAGTGATGCTATACAAAGCCGGCCGGTTAATCATTTGCTTTATGTTAGTTCAGACGCGGTTTATGGCGATTTTGACAGACCAATAAATGAACAAACTTACACCGGCCCCGGTAGTTTGCATGGTGTAATGCATTTGGCTCGGGAACTGATTTTATCTGAGGCGGCCAAAGAAACTCCTTTTGGAATAGTGCGTCCAACCTTGGTTTATGGCCCGAATGACCCACACAATGGTTACGGTCCTAATATGTTCAGACGCAGACTAGCTTCTGATCAACCAATATTTCTTTTTGGTAAAGGAGAGGAAAAACGCGATCATATATATGTTGATGACGTTGGTGAGATAATAGGCCGTATGTCCGTCAGGTGCAGCAAAGGAATACTGAATGCGGTTACCGGAAATGTGTTATCATTCCATGATATTGCCAATCTGGTGGTTTCAAACTTTCAGACCGATATGGATATTGATTATCGGCCCAGATCTGGTCCCATGCCACATAATGGATACCGCGCTTTTGATGCCGCTGCAATCACTAAAGCATTTCCCGATTTTTCATTTACTGATATTTTCGAGGGGTTGAGGAAGTGTTACGAGATGGATCCTGCTATAAATTAATTGGGGTTAGAGGAAGTCAAAAAAATGAATCACATAGAGAGTTTTTACGATGATGAAGAATTGGTGATTACCGAGAGATTCTTTCGGGATGGTTATGTTGTTGAAAAAGTAGAGGATAGCTCTGCGCTAAATGCTGTCCGTTCGCATATAGTATCAATTGTATGCGAACAACTTGGGTGTAAAATGCCTCATGATGAAGATGGATTTTTGAATGAGATTCATGAAAGACTACCTGTGGAACAGCTAAACGACGTTCGAATGCAAACTTATAGAAATATGAACGAGTCTAGTTGGTTCCGCCCGACTTATTTCAAACTGGCATCCAAAACCCTACAAACATTGGTTGGAAATGAGTTAGCAATGCAAAATAAAATCAATCTATCAATACAATATCCGCAGGATGAAAGTTCATTGTTGGGTATTCACAGTGACTCTTTTGGTGGTGAAACACCGTTCCAGTCTGTTTGTTGGTTGCCTCTAGTCGATTGTATGCGCACTAAATCAATGTATATCTTACCACCAAAGAAAAATCAGGAAACATTGAGAAATCTCTCTACTGTCAAAGAAGGTGGGATGGCCGCTATTTACGAGAAAGTAAAAAAGGATTTGATCTTTTTGGATGTTCCGTATGGCTCTGTGTTAGTTTTTTCGCCAAATTTATTGCATGGAAACACTGTTAATGCGGAACTTGGTACACGCTGGTCAATGAATTGCAGATTTACTGGTTTATTCACGCCCTACCGAGGTCAAGAAAAAAAACTTGGGGCTTTTTATTTACCTATAACAGCTAAGCCGGTGACGCGACTTGGAATGAACTTTCGTTATCCGGAAGGGTTTGATAATTGAAAAAGAAGGAAGAAAATCCAATGAAACCAAATGGTTGGCGTGGATATGTAACATCCCGGCCATTTGGAGGGCTGCATATTCCTGTGCCAGTTCAAAATCTTATCTTGCGTGATTTCACCTCGCGTAACAAACTCCAATATAAATTGCCACCAAATGAATTTGTCATGCAGGGTTGCTACATGCAATTAGAGGGAATTTTAGAGGAGTTACCTCGTTTAGAGGGCCTAGTAATGTCAAGTATTTTTATGCTACCGGTAGATCGTAAAAAAAGACATGCAATATTTGAAGCCATTTTTAATACTGGTGCTAAGGTAGGTTTTGCTTTGGAAGATATAATATTATCATCGATCGAAGAAACTATTGATATTGAAAACAACCTATCTTCCTATCACCTTCTTGAAGAATGTCCTCAGACAGTTGCTTTAGGACTCCCCCCTTTTCCTCACTTGCAAAAAGTACCCGGATGGACATCACCGGCAGGTGACGATTGGAACCCGGGTAATTGAGAATACTTGTTACTGGAGCTGCTGGCTTCTTGGGTGCATGTATTACTGAACAAGGTGTCAAAGCAGGACACTCTGTTGTTGCTATTGCGCGCAGTAAGTTACCATATTTTTTAAACGACTTAAAAAATTTAGAATTTCAAAAATGTGATCTGGTTAACACCATACCAAATGGCCAAGACTACGATTTGATTGTGCACTGTGCTGCTTCAATTCCCAGTCGGGAGCCAAATCCAGATTTATTATTTGATTATAATGTAAAGATGGGAAAATCGGTGGTGAGTTGTGCGCGTAATTGCAGCAGCACCACTATTATTAATATGTCCTCAATGTCCGCCTTTGGCCCAATTAACGAAGAGGAGGTTAATGAAAAAACTCCCACCAACCCACAAGATGCTTATGGTAAATCAAAGTTGCTGGTTGAAGGGTTTATCCGGGATTGGTGTTCAGAAACCGGCGGTGTGGGAGTCTCAATGCGGCTACCTGGTATGGTAGGCGGACGGTCACACGCTAATTTTATGTCAAATTTAGCGGAACAACTTATTCGGAAAGAACCAGTAGTTGTAACTAATCCAGATGGTTTTTTTAATAATATCGTCTATGGCTACGATCTTGCTCAATTTGTTATTGATCGCGTAAAAAATATTCCAAGCGGCTACAAAACACTTACCATTGCATCTGATAATGCATTGTTGGTTCGTGAGGCAGCAGAGAGAGTTGCTACTGCAGCGGGGGCTTCTCCAGATTTGATAAATTACAAATTGTCAAAAACTAAGCCATTTATGATACGATTTGATGAGATACGAGCTTTGGGTTATCAACCTGCATCTGTGGAGAGCAGCATAGATAGGTTTGTAAATGATAAGAATGCGCTGCTTCGTTAAAGTTTAGGGAATATATTTAAGAACTTTTTTAACCCCATGCAGTCTTTTTTCACTTCTGGAAAGCATTTTTTTTCGATATAGGCTGCGCCATAGCGGTGGAAAGAAAGCCAACATAAATAATGCGGCCGGTTTTTTTTCAAAACAGTATCTTTTGAATTTTTCATATGCTCGCCAGTCTTTAAGGACTTTTAAGCAGAATCTGTTAGCGTTGTTCTTCTTTATTAAATTAGATGCAATTAGTAGATGTTCTTCATTTATTTTCCGGCTTACATCTTTTGTTGCCATTAAAGTTTGGGATCCTTTGTGAAGGCCATACTCAAAAATTATTTCGGGGAAACAGGCGGACTTTATGCCTCCAATTGTCATTCTTAGTAATAAGTCTCTATCAGCAGAAATGTAGAAGTTATTGTCGAAGCCATTAAACTTGTTCAATATATCGGTTCGGAATATTCGAGAGTTAAGGGAGGGAACTCCAAGAGTGAGATGCACCAAGTCAGATGCCTGATCAGATCTTGGTTGCCTTACTATCAGTCTGGCACCAGTCATTCCATCTGGACGGAGAGTGCAAACTTGTGATCCCCCCAGCAGCATTTCTTTATCCTGGTTTTCTGAGATTACTCTCGAAAAGATTTCAAAGGCACTTGGAAGAAATCGGTCATCAGCATTTAGGAAAACAATCCAATCACCCTTTGCAATTTCTAAGGCTTTATTCATTGCCTCATGGGCTCCAGAGTCAGGTTCTTCAATTAATGTCGAATGCGAAAATTGTCTCACAACATTCTGGGTGCCGTCAGTTGACCCTGCATCGAAAATTAGATGTTCGACTGGCTGAATTTTCTGCTCGGCAACAGACTCTAGTGCTCTTTTAATGAATGGCATGCCATTAAGTACGGGTGTCGCAATTGTTAAGGGTAATGTATAAGTCATGGTATTGTGATATTCTAATTTTGGCTCCGGTGATTGTATTTCCAATGGCGTCAGGTTTTTTACAGAT
This sequence comes from Rhodospirillaceae bacterium, assembly GCA_002709075.1. Lineage (GTDB taxonomy): Bacteria > Pseudomonadota > Alphaproteobacteria > MPNO01 > UBA2964. The sequence goes on from PAPV01000013.1 coordinate 70,843, forward strand.
AATAAAGGTCAGACACTAATTTAATTGACGTTGCAACTTAGCTATGCGACTTACAAACTAATCTACTTTACAATTAATGTTAACGCGGAAGAGCGATGGAAGAAACGTCTTTAGCAGCTAGATTATATCGTAGCCAAAAATTAATTAGGCGTGCGGAAGAGGAAATTGCACGGATTTATCCGACCGATAAAATAAAAAGCCCAGTTCATTTGTCAATTGGACAGGAGGCGGCGGCGGCGGGCGTTTGCGAGGCATTGCAGCCAGAAGATATTGTTTCTATCACATATCGTGGTCACGCCGGTTATATTGCCAAAGGCGCGCCTTTGAAGAAGATGTTTGCTGAATTATTTGGAAAATCACTTGGTTGTGCGGCTGGGAAAGGTGGGTCAATGCATCTCGTCAGTATGCAAGATGGTGTACTCGGAGCTTCTGCAGTTGTGGGAACGACAATTCCAGTTGCTGCAGGGGTTGCACTCGCTTTAAAGCAAAGGCAAGAGAAACGCGTTGTTGTTTGTTTTTTGGGTGATGGAGCCACAGAGGAGGGGGTGTTTTGCGAGACAATAAACTTTGCTGTCTTAAAAAGACTTCCGATTTTATTTGTTTGTGAAAATAACGGATTTGCTATTCACTCACCTTTATCAAAGCGTTGGTCAACCCTGGACTTACTCTCGCGAGTAAAGACTTTTGGTCTCTCGTGTCACGATGTGCCTGATGGAAATCCATTCGTCGTTTATCAGGAAGCCGCAAAAGCTGTTATGGATATTCGTAGGGGTGGAGTACCGGGTTTTTTAAATGTTGCTGTATACCGGTGGAAACAACATGTTGGGCCTGGTGAGGATTTTCATGTTGGGTATCGAGATCAGGCAGAGTATAAGCGTTGGGTTAAACGTGATCCAATAGAGCTGGTTGGTAAAACACTATCAGAAAAAACGCGTAATGTTATAGACAATGAGGTGGAAGAAAAAATAGCCGCTGCAATCAAATTCGCTGAGGATGCGCCATGGCCAAATCAATTAGAAACTTTTAGTCAAGTCTATGCCTAAAGCGAGCAGAATTCTCTCTTACTTTGAAGCTCTTAATGAGGCAACAGTCCAGGTTATGGAGAATGACCCGTCAGTATTCCTTTTTGGGCTAGACGTTGATGACCACCTAGGAATAAATGGTACGACACTTGGCCTATCGCAGCGGTTTGGTGAGGGCCGGGTATTTGGAACCCCTCTTTCTGAAGATGCGATGACAGGAATAGCTATTGGTTCGGCTATGGCGGGTCAGCGTCCGATCCATGTACATATTCGGATGGATTTCTTAATGCTTTGCATGAACCAGTTGATTAATGTTGCAGCCAAGGCACATTATATGTACGGCGGTACGGTCAAGGTTCCAATGGTTGTCAGGTCAATAATTGGAAAGAGCTGGGGACAAGGGGCTCAACATAGTCAGGGGCTCCATTCACTTTTTATGCATGTTCCCGGTTTAAAGGTTTTAGCTCCGAGTAATGCTTATGATGCTAAGGGTTGCTTGATTGAAGCTGTTGAAGATGACAATCCAGTGATCTTTGTAGAACATCGTCTGCTTTACGGCACTAAAGCTGAGGTTCCTGAGGAAGTGTATCGTGTTCCATTTGGAAAGGCGAAAGTGGTTTGTGAGGGTAATGACGTGACCATTGTAGGAATTTCCAATATGGTAGTTGAATGTTTGAGAGCCAATAAAATACTCGAGGGAGTTGGTATCTCTTCTGAAATTATTGATCCGGTTTCCCTAATGCCATTAGATTTAAAAACTATCGCGGCTTCCGTTAAAAAAACCGGCCATTTGATAGTTGTGGATAATGGTTGGACTGCTTGTGGAGCAAGCGCAGAGATTGTTGCCTCCGTCTCAGAATTATTAGGAGATCGTTTAATCAAAACCACTCGTTTGGGATATCAGCCTACGACATGTCCTACGTCGCCAGTTTTAGAAAAAGTCTTTTACCCTAATCCTGTCACTATTGCAGAAAAAACTTTTTCTATGGTTAAGCCTGGTTCACCGGAATGGCACCCCAGTCCAGAGTTAGCTGAGCTTGCTTATCAAACAGAATTTAAGGGTCCATTTTGATGAGAGATAAGTTGGTGAACGAAAAGTTTTGGGAAATTTCGGCTAACAATTGGGGAACTGCGGAGTATGCTGCTCTGCAGAGAGTTATTGACAGTGATAGGTTTACGATGGGCCCCGAGACCAAGGCATTCGAGTCAGAGTTTGCTGACTACTGTGGGCGGAAACATGCAATCATGGTGAATTCGGGAAGCTCTGCCAATTTGCTTTCAGTAGCTGCACTTACACACAAATCCTTAAAACCATTAAATTCAGGCGATGAAATAATAGTGCCAGCGGTCGGTTGGGCCACCACATACCATCCTTTACATCAATACGGACTTTCAATTCGTGTTGTAGACTGTGATCCAGAAACCTTGAATATGGATGTAAATCAATTAGAGACTGCGCTCACGCCAAACACTCGTGGTCTAATGTCTGTAAGCATACTTGGTAACCCCTGTGATTTGGAAAGAATGCGCCAATTCTGTGATACCCACGATCTGTATTTTATTGAGGACAACTGTGAGTCTCTTGATGCTGAGATTAGAGGAGTAAAAACTGGTTGTTTTGGAGATTTGGCGACTGCATCTTTTTTCTTTTCCCATCACATCTCAACAATGGAAGGGGGTATGATAACCACTAACGACGATGAGCTAGCGCAAATTTGTCGTTCACTGCGTGCACATGGGTGGACACGTGATCTCCCCTCATCAAATCTGGTTTCAGAACCAAATACGGATGATTTTTTCGAAGCTTATCGTTTTGTTCTCCCAGGTTATAACTTAAGACCATTAGAATTAAGTGCTGCGGTCGGCCGTGAACAGCTTAAAAGGTTACCAGAGATGACTAAAACTCGCCGGAAAAATATGAAAGTTTTTCAAGATTGTTTTAGCAGTGATAATCGTTTTCGTATTCAAAAAGAGCATGGGAAAAGTTCGTCATTTTGTTTCACCATGATTGTTGAAGAGAGTTCCGGTCTGGATCGCAGAGAGGTACTTAAGGTTCTTGATGATGCTGACATAGGTTATCGAATTATTACAGGTGGTTGTGTAACAAGGCATGATGTGGCTGCAAAATATCAAATAAGTGCCATCAATGACTTACCTTATGCGAATGAAGTGCACGATCGTGGCTTTTTCGTTGGAAATTATCCGATGAACCTTTCAGAAAAAATTTTAAAACTTTATTCTATACTCAGTAGGTTATAGATAATAATGGCTAAATTGAATATATTAATTACTGGGGGAGCAGGTTATCTTGGATCAATTCTGACACCGGTGTTGCTAAGGTCAGGGTACAATGTTCGTGTACTAGACAACTTTTTGTTTTCTCAAAACTCACTTGCGTCTAGCTGTGCACATCCCAACTTTGAAGTAGTTAGAGGTGATGCACGTGATAACAGAACAATGATGGACTTATTAAAGTCAACTGATGTTATTATCCCTCTGGCAGCGTTAGTTGGAGCACCCATGTGTGATCGCGATCAGGTTGGAGCTAAAACCACCAATCTTGATGCTATTGTAATGATGACAAATTTGCTTTCTTTGGACCAGAGAATTCTGATGCCAGTTACAAACAGCGGTTATGGAATAGGAGATCAAGACAGTTTGTGTACTGAAGAAACGCCATTACGCCCAATCAGTCTCTATGGTAAAACGAAGGTTGAGGCTGAAATGGCTGTTCTTGCATGTGAAAATGCTATCAGTTTTAGATTAGCCACGGTTTTTGGAATGGCACCAAGGATGCGGCTTGATCTCTTGGTAAATGATTTTGTATATCGGGCAGTCAATGATCGATCTGTTGTTTTGTTTGAGTCGCATTTTAAAAGAAACTTTATTCATATTCGTGATGTTGCGAATGTTTTCTTGCATGGTTTAGAGAATTTTAGTGCAATGAAAAATCAAGCGTATAATGTAGGACTTTCAAAAGCCAATTTAACGAAATTAGAGCTTTGTAAGAAAATTAAAAAATTATTGCCGAATTTTACATATCTGGAGGCAGATATAGGGGAAGATCCAGACAAACGAAACTATATCGTCTCCAATGCGAAAATAGAGGCAACAGGTTATATGGCGGAACGCGATCTAGATGTCGGTATTAAGGAGTTGATCAAGGGCTATCAAATGATACAAAACAGTCGCTACGGTAATGTTTGAAAAGAAGTGAATGACTGATATTGTTTTAATTAATCCCGGTGCACGGAAAGAAATTTACCAAGACCTCGGAAATGATCTGACAGCTGTTGAACCGCCATTGTGGTGCCGTCTCATCGGAGGGTATTTGCGTGACCGAGATATTGAATTTGAAATTATTGACGCAGAAGCGGAATGTTATGGACCAAAAGCACTTGCTAATTGTATAGCAAAAATTAACCCAAAATTAGTTTGCATGGTTGCTTATGGTCATCAGCCATCAGCTTCCACCCAGCAGATGGTAGGTGCTGGTGCTGGATGCAAATCAATAAAGAGTTTGAAAAATGCGCCGCCCATTTTGATAGTTGGTGGTCACGTATCTGCTTTGCCGGAGCAGACCTTAAAAGAAGAGGCAGTAGATTATGTGTGTGTCGGTGAGGGTGTAATAACAATTGTTGCACTTTATGAGCAGATCTTGGAAGGAAAATTAGAACTGGATACTGTTCCCGGATTGGTATGGATGAATAGTTCAGGTCAGATAATTCAAAACCCCAGAGCAAACCTTGTACAAGACCTTGATAAAGATTTACATGGAAATGTATGGGATATGCTGCCTATGAAACGTTACCGTGCACATAATTGGCAATGTTTTGGAGCGCTGGAAGAACGCCAGCCATACGCGTCAATTTATACTTCCTTAGGTTGTCCGTTTCGATGCAGTTTTTGCTGCATAAACGCACCATTTGAGGTTAACCGTTATCGGATGAGGAAACCAGGTTCAGTGGTGTCAGAAATTCAAATGCTCAACAAAAAGTATGGAATTAAGACTTTTAAAATCATTGATGAAATGTTTGTACTTAATTATCGGCATGTTACTGCAATTTGCGAAGGAATTACTGCTCTGAAAGAGGAATTGAATTTTTGGGCCTATGCTCGGGTCGATACTGTGAAGACAGAATTTTTAGGAATGCTGCGCAAAGCAGGTATTCGCTGGTTGGCTCTTGGAATTGAGTCGGGCAGTACTCATGTCCGCGACGGAGCTGAGAAATCTTTTGACACCAAAGAAATAAAGTCAATCGTTCGTGATATTCAAAGTGAGGGTATCCATGTTATTGGAAACTTTATCTTTGGACTCCCTGACGATGATGAGAGCTCAATGCGCCAAACATTGGACCTTGCAAAGGAACTAAATTGTGAATTCGCAAATTTTTATTCTGCAATGGCTTATCCTGGTTCATCATTGTACCATACAGCTAAACAGATGAATTGGCCTCTACCAAAATCTTGGGGTGGATACTCGCAGCACTCATTTGATTGTTTGCCCTTGCCAACCGAAAAACTCTCCTCAGAAAAGGTTCTCGGTTTTCGCGATGAAGCATTTCACGAATACTTCGAAAACCCGCGATATTTGGGAATGCTCGCTCAGCGTTTTGGTTGGGATACTCGTAAGCATGTCGAGCAGATGGCCAAAACACGGCTACGACGCAAGCTGCTTCATCCTGTGTCCTAATTTGATTTATGATTATAACTCGCACACCATTTCGAGTTTCGCTTTTTGGCGGAGGAACAGATTATCCCGTTTGGTTTAAGGAAAATGGTGGAGCAGTTATAGGTGCATCGATTAATAAATACTGTTATTTACATCTGAGAAGATTGCCGCCTTTTTTTAATCATAAATACCGAATTGTTTATTCAAAAATTGAGCTTGTTGATCAAATAAATGATATCGATCACCCCGTAGTCAAGGCCGTTCTTGAGAGAGCTAATTTACCCTTTGGCGTAGAAATTCATCATGCAGGCGACTTGCCTGCCCGTTCTGGTCTTGGTTCTAGTTCTTCGTTTTCCGTTGGTATTTTGCATGCATTGGCCCTTGCAAAAGGCGATAAGATAGGCAAACGAATTCTAGCATGTGATGCAATCCAGTTAGAACAGGTAACACTTTCTGAGACTGTGGGGTGCCAAGACCAAATCTGGGCTTCATATGGTGGATTCAATAGAATTGAATTTCTACGCACTGGAGAATTTAAGGTATCTCCAGTGAATGTCCGGAAACATATTAAGAATGAATTGGAAAATTCCATGTTACTAGTTTTTTCCAATTTGTCACGATATGCTCATGATATTGCACAAAAACAAATAGAATCGATCAAACACAATAGAAAAGAATTACATGAGATGCGGTCCATGGTCGATGCCGCCGAGAGCATAATAAGTAATTCTAAAGATCTAATACCAGAATTAGGGCGGCTTTTGAATGAGGGGTGGAATTTGAAACGCAATCTTCATCCCAGTGTCACTAATGAGGATATAGACAGTCTAATTTCCAAGGGTCTGCGTGCTGGTGCTTGTGGCGCCAAATTGCTTGGTGCAGGAGGTGGTGGATTTGTCTTGTTTCTTTGTCCATTAGAAAAAAAGACAGGAGTTTTAGATGCCTTGAGTGACATGATAACAGTTCCAGTGCAGATGGATTTCTCAGGAAGCACTGCATTAATGCAGGAGCCATTTTCGCATTGAACAATAGGAGTGGTTTTCTGAGCTGAATTCTTCGAGTTGATTAGATCTCCTAACATCGCAATGTCATAAGCAAAATACCTAGGGTCCACTCTAAAAAATTAAAAAAAATGGACATTCACCCCGGCTTCTAGCTGAGTTAGAATTAGTTCTTCAGTAGTCTAAATAATTATTAGCTTTTTTCGTTTGCAAATGTTTAGCCAAACTATGTGGTACTTGGCGAATAAAGATCCCGTCATATATATCTTTTTTTGATCTACAAAAGTGGATTGAGTAAGGTAAATATCAGACATGCAATTGATTTTACGCAACTCAATTTTTCCTAGGAGTCGAAGTTTGATAATCCCCAATAGAAATCTGGTTTCGGCTTCACCGTCCAAAAAAAGAACTGGAAGATCACAACCATCTTCAGTTTCAATCTGAGCTAAAGCTTCGATAACTTCCTTTAATCTTTTGGAACGGGAAGCAGACTCTCGCCATAAAAAATCAAGTCTCCAATGCCACCGGCGAACGATACCAAAGTATTTAACTTTTCCGAAAAAGACGTTCATCATTAGAGACTAAATTTATTAAAAATTTCTTTCACCAATTTTTTCCATATCCTATCGGATAGGATAAATATTAATATTAAAGAGCCGGATAGTCTTGCACGCCAGGGAATGTTCTTTCTAATATCCTTAAATGCTTCCATTGCGTTAGGTACCATAAAGGTATTATCGGGGTTGCAGAGAGGTGTAACGTAAACTTCAGTATTTTTTCCCAACTCAACCTTATGACCGTGGTATAGTGTAGGAAGTGTACATGTTCTTTTTCTAGACCAATAGTCCAACTTAGATGCAGAAATGATATTACTTTTTTCCCAATGGTAAAAATCTGAGATTTTAAGTAGTTGGTTGAGTAAGTCTTCGCGTGAGCTCGCTTTGTTAGACCTCATTGCTGCGATTGCTGGATTTTCTTTAAGAGGTTGAACACGTCCACAGAACAGTGCTTCAAGTGAAGTTGATGACATTTGTTTACCATCGTGTGGTCCCTGATAATTATCTACACCGGCAGCCCCCGGGTGCCAACTATGGTAGGTGAATTCGTTTTCATGCCACATTTCCTTTTTACCTGAATTGATTAATCTAAACGTTAAATCATATGGGCCGCAAATATGCCCGACAAAATCAATATGTTCATCAGCTCCACCAATTGAAATTAAATCCTCTCGATATGCTGACATACATGCGCCATAATTTCGACTATGAAGCGGATCTATTTCATCACGCATACCCGTGGTCATGCCGCCGCCATTGTTTATGCAGCCCTTTCCAATTATTTCATCAAACGTAGGATGTTTGAATGGATAGAGGTCTTGACGATTATTTCTATATTGGTCCAGGTGAAGAATAATATCAGGATTTAGTTTAAATGTGTTAATTATACTATGAATGAAAGTCTCACGCACCATAGCATCAGAATCCCCGATCATTACTATATCGCCGCATGCCGCAATTATGCCGGCGTTATACATTACATGTTTGTGGTAATAACAATTTTTTGGGATTTCCAACAATATCCATGTGTCAATATCATTTTCGTACGCTTTCAAAGCGGGAGAAACACTGTCGAAAAACTCGATTATGATAATCTCAAAATCCTCTCTTATCACTGATTGCTTTTTGAGATAATCAATTATGTGAAAACTCTCGCGGACGCTCCAATCAACCAACACCAAGCTTATCTTTGGGGTTACTGGTGGTTTATTTAAGCGTAAGATTCTCAATTTTAACCTGTTTGTTACTCTTGAAAAAATTAGGGGCGACGAGCAGTTTCAGCAAGATGATCGCGAGCTGAATATAGTTTAAGTGCAAATTCATCGTATGGAACTAAAATTTTTTTATTTTTATTCAAATCTTCAAGTGAAATTAAAGTGCAATCCTTTCCTTCTTTTAAGTTTCTTTTGGCACCCAGTGCTGTTCGACGATTGATTGGTACAACGTAGATGAATCTGCCGCGAATACCGCCGTCCCAGGGTCTTGCATCAAAAGCAACTTGAGTGAAATATTTTGGTTCGGATACATTAATATTAATCTCTTCATATAATTCTCGGATTAATGCTTTTTGAGGTGTTTCACCCTTATCAATGGCGCCGCCAAATAACCCCCAACGGCCGGGAAACCATATGGGCACATCATCATCACGCAATTGCATAAGTACCTCATTTTTTGGTGTAATAAGAATTGCCCCAACTCCATATCCAACTATGGAGCTTTCTGGTACAATGAGAGTATTAATCATTAGGCTTTTATTCCTCGAATTATAAATTTTTAGACGGTGTAAATTACGTTAACTTCAACGACGGATCTAATGATCTAACAATTTTTATCCATTTTAGATATTGGTTTTTTTGACCCTGTTTAGAATAAAGCGCAGCAAGTGCAATCGGATAAGAAACTTCGAATGGAGCTAGCTCACAAGCATCGTTAAGGAGCTTTTCTGCAATTCTATAGTTTTTTGTGTCTAATTTATTTGCCGATAAAACACTGAGCGCTTGTGCTTTCGCCTCTAAGGAAGAGTCAGGAGACTCTACACATTTTGCAGCAAATATTTCTGAACGACTGCGCATGCCTGCAATCCGGTACGCTAACGCTAATTCTGATGCAGCTTCTCCACTCACCTCTCCCTGACTAAAATGAATAAAGCCAAAAAAATGTCTGATAAATAAAATTCTTCGTTTTAAGTAAGACAAGGAGCCATTCTTTGCTGCACTTAAAGCTAGTCCTGCTCTCCCACCGGGTCCATCGCTGCCTTTGCCTTGCCGAATATATTGGTAAATTTTTTCTGCTGCTGGCAAGCGGTACGTGTTGCGTAGACGTCTTGCTATTTCGAGGGGGCGCTCCGGGACGGCGTTTTCTAATACTAAGTCTCTCCTCGATATTGCCCGGTTAATTTTTTGAATATGTTTCTGCAATACATCAGGTTTATCGTCTTCCCATATAATTTTATGTCGCCCCATGTGCATCGGTAGTGGGCTATTGATATTAAGTCCCATAGACCGTATCGGCACTGCACAGCCTTGTGTGAAATCTGAATTGGAAATTCCAAATACCATGCTTCTGGTTTTCGCTCCCAACCATAACATTTGCATTGGACCGTTGGAATGCATTAAGCAAAGATTAGAAAATTCATATAGTGCACCGCGCAAAATAGGATCGCTGCTTGCGGCATTGCAAAATTCTTCTCCGGAGAGTTCAGGTGGAGGGGCAATGTTCATGGCGTCTGTATCTCGTAGAAAAATTGGTCGGTGTCCGAGCGATCTTAATGACTTGGCTAGTTGTGCCCATGCAACAAAATTACTTTTCCGGCCATCGGATGATTCCCGTAAGGTTATTGTAGCAATTGTTCTTGAATCCGGTTTAATAATATTTTGTATTTGTTGTTGCGACTTTTTGTTGCTTTGCCATAAGGGGAGACTTACTCCTGTACAATGCTCCGCGACTAAATGCGCCCACTGATATTCGTCCTTAGGCGGCATCTGTATGTTATAAAAATGTGGAAAAATTGGGCCCCGCCAATTTGAAATTATTTTTTGTGCATCCAGTCGGGTGTGGGCCTTTTCCTCTGTTTTAATTTCCCAAATTTGACAGAGTGGAATTAGTAAATTTTCTAATCTTTTTCTATGTTCAGTATCGCTGCGTCCTTCACTTTGCCAGAAAGAATTTTTACCATTTAAAACAAATAGTACTGAGATTGAATTTGCACCATTTTGCCTTTTTTCTATTTCTGCTCGTGCAAGGAAACTGAGAAAATCGAAACTCGTAGGTGAATTGGCGAAATCATACACAGCGAGAAGATCAATGGAACTAGAAGGCAACGGCCCCTCAATTATGTTTGCAGTCCTTACGATAATGTTCGCACAAGACTTGGTTGTTCTTAAAAGAATATTTAATTTTAATCATTTAACAGTGTCAGTTTATGTATGCAAATATGCAATTTTAGTATCTACTAACTTTTATTTAGAAAAAAGAATCTCAGACCTTGATTTACATAGTGTCAGATAATAAAACAAAATTTTAGATTTAGGTGTTACTCAATTGGACCACGGCAAAAAATATTTCAATCAAGTAATAACTGTGGCCCAAAATATTGATTTACGTCTATTCGAAGAGATGGCGCAAGAACTGGTTGCATTGCGAAGAAGGGAGGGCCGTCTTTTTATTTTAGGAGTAGGTGGTAGCGCTGGAAACGCGTCACATGCTGTGAATGATTTCAGAAAGCTTTGCGGCATCGAATCATACGCGCCAACTGATAACGCCTCAGAGCTCACTGCAAGAACCAATGATGAAGGTTTTGAAACTGTTTTTGAAAGTTTTTTCAAAGTGAGCAGGGCTAATCAAAAAGACGCGGTTCTAGTCCTTTCTGTTGGAGGGGGCAACGCAGAACGACAAGTTAGTGTAAACATTATCCGAGGACTTGAGGAAGCACGAAAACGTGGTATGAAAATACTCGGAATCGTAGGTCGTGATGGTGGATTTACCAAGCGAGTGGGGGACTGTGTTATTGTAGTCCCTACTGTAGATGACGAGCTTGTTACTCCGCACACCGAGTCATTTCAAACGGTTGTTTGGCATGGGTTAGTGTCGCATCCAGCCGTTCAGTTAAACGCTACCAAATGGTAGAAAACCAAGTTAAAATTTTGCGGTTTAACACGGTTTAAAAACATACATACGGGGGAATAAATGGTCGCTTTAAATAATTTAAAAATCAAAATTTTTGCTGATGGAGCACAAATAGACGGCATGAGAGCTCTCCGAGAGAACCAACACGTCAAAGGATTCACTACTAACCCCAGTTTGATGCGAGCTGCTGGAGTGGAGAGTTATGCTGAATTTGCTAAAGAAGTGTTGTCCGTAATTACCGACCACCCTGTTTCATTTGAAGTATTTGCCGATGATCTCCCAAGTATTGAGGCTCAAGCTCGCGAAATCGGGAGGTGGGGCGAGAATGTAAATGTTAAGATACCTGTCACTAATACTAAAGGGGAATACACAACCCCTGTTATTAGAAAGCTCTCGGAGTCGGGCATTGAGGTTAATGTAACCGCAGTTTTTACTCTTGCTCAGGTCGAGGCAGTCACAGAGTCTTTGGATAATAATACACCAGCAATTATTTCAGTTTTCGCGGGAAGAATTGCGGACACGGGTGTTGACCCTGTGCCACTGATGGCGGCTGCAAAGAAAATAATGTCTACAAAACCAAAATCAGAATTATTATGGGCAAGTTCGCGTGAGATTTTGAATATCTTTCATGCAGAGGATTCTGGTGCTGATATAATTACAGTCACGCATGAAATGCTTGGAAAGTTGCTTTTGCTAAATAAGGATCTTAATCAATACAGTTTAGAAACAGTCCAATCATTTTTTAAAGATGCGACGGCCTCAGGCTATACGATTGAAACCGGCAATGAGGTTGCGGTCAGTGTCTGAGTTTTGGACTGCTAAACGTTGTTTACGTTCTGTTTTCGTGGACAAAACAATATTATCCAACTTTAAATATTAAGGAGAAAAGGAATGAATACGGATTTTCCGCACGTGCTGCTTACTGGTGGTGCCGGATATGTCGGAAACCGTCTAGTGCCAGAGCTTCTGCGCGAGGGCTACAAAGTTACCGTGTATGATATATGTTATTTTGGAGATCAGACTCTTCCCCTAGACAATCCAAACTTGACAGTAGTTAAGGGCGATATTCGTGATATAAATCGGTTCAAAGAAACGCTTTTCGGCGTAAATGCGGTGCTACACTTGGCGTGTATTTCAAATGATGCAAGTTTTGAGCTCGATGAAGGATTGAGTACATCTATAAATCTTAATGCCTTTGAACCTCTGGTGGTGGAAGCAAAGGCTGCGGGTGTTAAGCGTTTTGTTTATTGTTCTTCAAGTTCGGTTTATGGTGTTTCTGATCAGCCAGATGTAACAGAGGATCATCCATTGGTGCCATTGACCTTGTACAATAAATATAAGGGAATGTGTGAACCTGTATTATTCAAACATATGGCAGACGATTTTACTTGCGTAGTAATTAGACCCGCCACAGTATGCGGGTACAGTCCACGTTGTAGGCTTGACCTTTCAGTTAATATTTTGACAAACCACGCAATTAATAAGGGCGAAATTACTGTTTTTGGAGGTTCGCAAAAACGTCCGAATCTAAATATTGAGGATATGGTTCGTGTTTACAAACTAATGTTGGATGCGCCAAAAGAGAAAATCCAGGGTGAAATTTTCAATGCAGGGTACCAGAATAATACTATAATGGAACTCGCGCAGATGGTTAAAAAAGTAGTGGAAGAAGAATATCCGAATGTAGAAGAAATTGGTATTAAAATAACAGATTCGGATGACAATCGTTCCTATCACATAAATTCTGATAAAATTCGAAAAATTCTTGGATTTAAGCCAGAATATTCTATCGAAGATGCAGTTCGAACAATGTGCAAGGCTTTTAAAGACAACGAGTTGCCAGAAAGTTTTGACCGCGATTGGTACTATAATGTAAGAACAATGAAGGCAATTGGAGCGGAATGACAAAAAAACCCATAGTTTTGGTTACTGGGGGTGCCGGTTTTATCGGATCGCACATGGTAGATCTAGCCGTGGAAAGAGGGTATGCGGTCCGTGTTATAGACAATCTTGTAGGTGGTCGAGAGGCGAATTTATCTCATCACCATCATAATGTTGATGTTGAGTGTGCATGGCGAGATATCCGTACCATTTCTGAAGACGATGTTTTTTTTTCAGATGTAAAATACGTTATTCACTTTGCAGGCATCGGTGATATTGTGCCGTCAATAGAGAGCCCAACTGAGTACATGGATGTCAATGTGCAGGGTACCGTTAAAGTGCTCGAAGCGTCNCGATGGGCAGGAATATCAAAGTTTGTATATGCAGCATCCTCTTCATGTTATGGACTTGCTGATACTCCAACAAGGGAGGACCATCCGATCCGACCCAAGTACCCGTATGCTTTATCTAAATATCAAGGTGAGCAAGCTACTCATCATTGGAAAAATGTTTACAAATTGCCAGCAAATTCTATCCGGATTTTTAATGCCTACGGGACGCGTTCTCGTACTTCAGGTGCATATGGAGCAGTGTTCGGGGTTTTTCTTAGGCAGAAATTAGCAGGACAGGCATTTACTGTTGTTGGTGACGGTTCCCAAACCCGTGATTTTCTATATGCAACTGACGTTGCTGCAGCATTTTTAGCTGCCGCAGAGACAAGTCTTACAGGAGAAACATGGAATCTTGGCGCCGGAGAACCACAATCAGTAAATCGTTTAGTAGAACTTTTGGGTGGTGAAACTACAAACATTCCAAAGCGTCCTGGTGAACCGGATTGTACGTGGGCGGATATTAAAAAGATAAAGGCAGATTTAGATTGGACACCCGAAGTTAGTTTTGAGGAAGGGGTGGCGCGCATTTTAAAAAATATTGATTATTGGCGCGAGGCACCCCTTTGGACACCTGATAAAATTGAAAAAGCTACAAAAACATGGTTCCAATATATGAATGACTAAGAAATTTTCCGGAAAACAACTTCTTAAAAATCAGAGTTAACAAATGAAGACAGANTCCGACGTCGGCCAATTCAAACATATTTTTTCTCCAGAAATCAGAGCGAAGATTAAAACTGCTAATGATCTTGTAGAAAAGATTGGCCAACCTCCCAGAACAAACAAGGTTATCATGTGTCATGGTACATTTGATTTGGTTCATCCGGGCCATGTTCGCCATTTAATTTATGCTAAATCGAAAGCGGATTTATTAGTTGTTGGTCTAACCGCCGACAGACATATTAAAAAAGCTAATTTTCGCCCTTTTGTACCGGAAGAATTACGGGCGATGAATCTTGCGGCCCTGGAGATGGTTGATTTTGTTGTGATTGATCATGAACCAAAGCCACTTGGTAATCTAAAAATCATAAAGCCCGACTATTTTGTAAAAGGCTATGAATATGTCAACGGGCAGGTAGATCCTAGAACTCAGGAAGAAATTGATGTTTTGGGCGCTTACGGAGGGGAATTTATATATTCTCCGGGAGATGTAGTATATTCCTCATCGGCAATTATTGAGGCTGAACCACCAAATATTGCAGTGGAGAAGCTTATGATTCTTATGGAGGCTGAAGGAATTGGGTTTGCCGACCTTCGTAAGGCACTTGATGGGTTTGTTGGGACTAAGGTCCATGTTTTGGGTGACACAATTGTAGATAGTTACACTCAAACAACGCTTATAGGTGGCAATACCAAAACTCCAACATTTTCGGTTAGGTATGAGGAAAAAACTGATTATGTGGGTGGTGCTGGAATTGTAGCTAAGCATATCAAAGCGGCTGGCGGAGAGGTTAAATATACTACTGTTCTCGGTGATGACTCATTACGCGAGTTTGTTGAAGAAGACTTAAATGCAGCAGGGATTGAACTCAATGCGATTATTGACCCTACTAGGCCAACAACGAATAAGAATGCATTCATAGCTGGCGGCTACAGACTTTTGAAGGTGGACACACTGGANAATAGATCTATATCAGACCGAGTTTTAAATGAGATGTGTAGTTCTCTGTCTTCGGACAAAAAGTCCGGTGCTGTAGTATTCAGTGATTTTCGTCATGGCATCTTTAATAAGTCCACTATCCCAATTCTTTCTGCGGCAATACCGGAGGATGTTTTCAAGGTGGCTGATAGTCAAGTAGCAAGTCGCTGGGGTAATATTTTGGAATTTGAGGGGTTTGATCTCATTACTCCTAATGAACGAGAAGCCCGGTTTTCTCTTGGAGATCAAGACTCTGTTATCCGNCCTCTCGCTCTTAGGCTATATCGCCAAGCAAAGGTTGNTGTTATGATGCTAAAAATGGGAGAAAGAGGGATGATTACATATCGAGCTCTTCCCACCGAAGCAGAGGATGTTCGGTCATTTTTTGTTCTCGATACGTTTGCTGAACACGTTTTAGATGCCGTTGGTTCTGGCGATGCATTGCTTGCCTACGCTACCTTAACTATGGTTACAAATGGTAATCCGGTGATTGGTTCTATTTTGGGTTCTATGGCTGCGGCGGTCGAATGTGAGATTGACGGTAATGAGCCCGTAACCCCGAAGGATGTTCATGCAAAAATCAATCGTTATGAACATTTAGCAAATTTTGGCGAGGCTTAGTTTACATGAGGTGCATCGTTGTTGGTCTTGGGGTACAGGGAAAGAAACGTCGCCAATATGCCAAGAATGATTTTGTAGCTTGTGTTGATCCATTTAATATTGATGCGGACTTTCGTGAAATCTCGGATGTTCCACTTGAATCTTACGACNCAGCACTACTTTGTATTCCTGATGGACCCAAGGTTCAGATGATTGGTTGGTTGCTTGATCGTGGAAAGCATGTGTTGGTAGAAAANCCACTTTTTGCATCTGATAATACTGCAATACAGGATTTACAAAAACGTGCTCTTAAATCCGGATCAGTTTGTTACACTGCGTATAACCATCGTTTTGAGCCGCACTTTGAAAGGATGCGGGATCTTATTGCGTCGGGAAACCTCGGTAGGATTTATAGTTGCCGGATGTTTTATGGTAATGGAACAGCGCGTTTGGTAAGAGAGTCAGATTGGAGAGATCAAGGTGCGGGGGTTTTACCAGATTTAGGGTCCCATCTTTTGGACACNATCAATTTCTGGTTCGGTGATGTAGGAGGTGGTTTTGAAATTGTGTCAGAAAATCGGTTCGAAAACAAAACCCCGGATCATGTGGTTGTTGCAAATAATAAAAGTGATATTCGGATAGAGTTAGAAATGACGTTATTAATGTGGCGCAATCATTTTACTTGCGATATTTTGGCAGAACATGGCACCGCGCACATCGAATCTTTATGTAAGTGGGGCCCTTCAATATTCACTAAAAGGAAACGCATCCTACCAAGTGGCCGACCGGCAGAAGACTCGGTGACATTGGTACAGGCTGATCCAACTTGGGAGCTTGAATACCAACATTTTAGATCGATGGTTGAGCAAGGCCATCAAACGTGTTTAGAAGGGGATCTCTGGTTGAATCAGACACTTTCCGAACTTACTGAGGAAGTAATAAAAAGTTAGGAGGACCCAGAATATGGCGAAGGAGGTTATTGCCTTTTGTGGCATGACACATCTTGGGCTTAATAGTGCTGTTGCTGGGGCTGAACGTGGTTTTGAGCTAATTTGTTTTGATCCAGATACCGATTTAATCGATGGTTTAAATAAAGGTATCACTCCTGTTAGTGAACCTGATCTTGATCGCTTAATATCAAAAAATATACAAAACTTGATGTTTACTAGTGATCTTTCTCATCTACATAAGGCAGATGTAGTGTATGTGGCTCCTGATGTCTCTACCGATAATAATGGTCTTAGCGACCTAACTCAGATTAATAATCTATTGAAGCTCGTTGAACCAGAAATACGAGAGGATGCAGCATTAGTTATTTTAAGCCAGGTGCCGCCAGGTTTCACAAGAAAAATATCAGCTGGCACAAAGAAAGTTTATTACCAAGTTGAAACACTAATATTTGGCCGTGCGATTGAACGTGCGCTTTATCCNGAACGTTATATAATAGGATGTTCCGATCCCACTGAGACACTCCATCTTAGTTTTGAAAATTATTTAATTGCACACGAATGCCCGATACTCCCCATGCGGTTTGAAAGTGCAGAATTAGGTAAAATAGCAATTAATTGTTGTTTGGTTTCATCAATAAGCGTCGCGAATACCCTTTCTGAATTATGTGAAGGTATCGGTGCTGATTGGTCGGAAATAGTGCCGGCATTGAAACTTGATAGACGTATTGGACAATACTCATACCTGNCTCCTGGCTTAGGTATATCAGGTGGAAATCTTGAGAGAGATTTGGCGACAGTTTGCAACCTGGGAAAACAAGTAAATAGCCACACTGATATTGTTCATGCATGGATTAATAATAGTGTTCATAGAAAAAAATGGGTTGCCGATCAGATTATTGATCAACTTTCTCATTTGGAAACGCCGATTATTGCTTTGCTTGGTCTTTCTTACAAAGAAAATACTCACTCCCTGAAAAACGCTCCTTCAATTACCACCTTAGAAAAAATCAGGAACATGCGGGTGCAAGCTTTTGATCCAGTTGTAAAGATGATACAGGGAAGTTACCCATTGCTTACTCACAGTGAAACAGCACTGAAAGCAGTTTGTAATGCGGATGCGGTAGCAATAATGACACCGTGGTCTGAATTTTCCAATTTAACTTTAAGTGAAGTACTTTCTGCAATGAATGGTAATCTTGTAATTGACCCATGGGGAGTCATGCGTGAGGAGGCTAAAACGAATAAAGAGGTAAATTACAAGACACTCGGTTCAGACCTTATGTAGAACATCTGTTGCTGAATTAATAAAACATGTTAAGCAACAGGAATTAAAGCACGCTATATGCAATACATTATGCTTNGGTATCGACTGACAATTGGGAGAAAATAGAATGTTTGAAATTGGTTATTGGAATTCAATGAAAAACAAGTTTCTTTCGGTTGTGTGTTTTATGCTGCTTCTCAGCGGGTTATTTGTAATGGTTCCAACAAAACTTGCCTATGCAGCGCCTCTGACAACATCAGAAACATTAAATCTTTCTTATGATGGTATTGAAAAAATACGAATTGGAATTGAGAGTATTTCTCAACGACAACGTTTGAATCGACGTTTAATTATTGTTGGTTTAATTATTTTAATTATATCAACTGTTCTAATTCTTCGACGTCTGAGAAGAGTTGAACGGTATATAAGATCAAATCCGTTTGCAAAGGAAACCATTGATTATGTTGAGGAAAGAAACATAGATAGATCTCGCTCAGATCCTGTTGTTGTTAGGGNAGAAGANTCTGAGGGCGAACTGCAACTTGATGATCATGAGGAATTTGATAAAAGAGCTGAAGGCTGCGAACAATCCGAGTTTACAGAGGAAACATATTTAGAGGAACCGAAGAAAAAAATATTCGGAGTTGGGTTGAAAACCATAATACTATCACAAATGTTGATCGCAATCGCAGCTGGGATAGGAGTGATGTTGACCCTGGTATATTTCTAGAGAAATGATGAGTTTTTAGGAGCATATGTATTGTCCGAGATAAATTTACTTGATCGTTTGCCGAAGAGCAAAAGAAACGTATCGAAACGTTCGCATGACAAAACTGATGAACACATAAGAATATCGCGTGAATATGGTGAAATGTATTTCGATGGGCCACGAGAGTACGGTTATGGGGGTTATCATTACGATGGCCGGTGGATACCAGTAGCGGAGGATATGATTTCTCATTTCGAATTGAATTCTGGCATGCGGGTTCTTGATATTGGCGCGGCGAGAGGCTTCCTGGTTAAAGATTTTATGATAGCGTGCCCGGGATTGGAGGCATTTGGTATTGATGTCTCAGAATATGCTCTAGCGACATGCGAAAAAGAGGTCGTCGGGCGGCTACACCTTGGAAGTGCTGTTTCTTTGCCTTTTCCTAATGATAGTTTTGATGCAGTAATTAGCTTGAATACACTGCATAATCTAAAAAAACCTGACTTATTAATTGCTTTGCGGGAAATAATGCGCGTTACAAAGAATGAAAAAGCCTATGTGCAGGTGGACAGTTATCGCAATTCGGCAGAAAAAGAGATATTTCTCGACTGGGTTCTGACTGCCTACACACATGGCTTTCCTCATGAATGGGAAGCATTGTTTAAAGAAGCGGGTTATACTGGTGATTACTTTTGGACATTGATTTAAGGAGTTTTTCTATGACTGAAGCCTCTGGGGCCAAAGGTAATACATTCGATGCCGCCGCCGCCAAAGCAAGGTGCAATGATTTTCGTCGTCGAATTTTAGATATTTCGCAGCAGGTGCAGGCACTACACATCGGTTCAGCATACTCCTGCACCGAAATTGTTGATTGTATTTACTACGAGTTGATGAGGCGCGANTCAGATGGCTCGTCACCGGATACTTTCCTTATGTCAAAGGGCCATGGATGCATGATCCAATACGTCATACTAGAAGCAATGGGCGTGTTATCACGAAAAGATTTAGACAAATATTGTACTTCTGAGGGTAAGNTGGGGTGCCATCCGGATTATGGAAATCCAGGAATTGAAGCTTCGACCGGCTCCTTGGGGCATGGTCTTTCTATGGCTGTAGGTATGGCGCTGGCGGAAAAGGGCCAGCGTCAAAGTGGTTTAATTTATACTGTTTTATCCGATGGAGAAGTCCAGGAGGGTTCAACTTGGGAAGCAACATTAATGGCGAGTTCTTTGGGTTGTGATAATTTAATTGCATTCATGGATAACAATGATTTTCAGAGTCTTGGTCGCACCTCTGAAACCCATCCATCATTTTATCCAATAGTTGAAAAATATCAGGCATTTGGATGGGAAGCAGTCGAAATACAAGGGCATGACTCAAAGGCTGTATTTGAAGCTGTAGAGAACCGAAAAGGAGGAAAACCTCTAATGGTTGTTGCCAAAACCACAAAAGGAAAAGGTGTTTCTTATATGGAAAATATTCCTATTTGGCATTATCGATCACCTAGCCCAGAAGAATATGAACAGGCTCTTGAAGAATTAAAGGCGGCATCCAATGCGTAATATTTTTTCACAAACTTTATTTGATGCTGCCAATGCTGATCCGCGTGTTTATGTTGTTGTTGCCGATATCTCTCCTGCGGGACCAATGGCAGAATTTACAAATAAATATCCTGAAAGNTTTATCAATGTTGGTGTTGCAGAACAATCAATGATCGGGATATGTGCAGGTTTGGCGCTCAAGGGTTGCCGCCCTTTTGCATACACAATAGCAACGTTTACACTCTATAGGCCGTTCGAAATGGTTCGAGACGATCTTTGTTANCAGAANTTNCCTGTGACAGTTGTTGGNATGGGATCTGGTNTAATTTATTCNACANTAGGNGGTACACATCATACNCAGGAAGANGTTTCTATTTGTAACGCATTGCCTAANATGCAGATCATTGCGCCATGCGATCCATCCGAAACAAAAGANTCAACATTNTNGTGTGCGCTGAAGAACAATAANGGTCCTGTATATCTNAAATTNGGGAAAGCAGGTGAACCGGATCTCACTAAGGATGCTNTTGANCCNTGGNAATTTGGAAAANTCCGNTACATCACGAAGGGAAGCGATACNTGTATCNTNTCNTANGGNGTGATNATGAAACANGCAANNGAAGTATCTGATGCNCTTGCNGCAAAAGGGCANTCGGTNTCATTNGTNTCATGNCATACNCTNAAACCATTGGATTATGANGGNNTANCAAGAGTTATTAANGGANCACAAGCGTGTNATAGTNATTGAAGAAAATGCNCCCTCTGGAGGNTTGGTNTCNATGGTNAAGCAGATCGCNTGGGACAATGCTGCCAAATGTNACTTGNATGCTTTNGGNTTAAANGATGAATTNATCCATAATTATGGTTCNCACGANGATCTNTTGNANAGCCATGGTATTNGTGTTTCANGNATNTTGGCGGCAGTNGGTTGANANNTAGTANGCGNANTTNATTTNTATGGNAAAACGAGTGCTTTTNACNGGAGGAGGAGGTTTTTCGGGATCATATTATGCTGAAAGTCTAGCTGCTGCCGGTTTTAATCTCATTGTACATGCAGGTCGTTCTCGTGGGCGGCTACCTGATGATTTTGAAGTTAGGACAGGTGCAAAAGTTATAACTGGAGAGCTTGATGAACTCCAGATTGAAAGTCCATTAGATATTATAATCCATGCCGGTGCTTGCTCGTATGCGCCAGGCGTAACATTCAATCACATGACCCGCGCTAATATCTTAGGAACTCAAAATATAGCAAAAATTGCCAATCAAAATAGCGTCAAAAATGTGATTTATTTCTCGTCTCTTTCAGTTTATGGAAAGGTAGACGGTTCATATGTTAATGAACTAACTTCATTCTTTGATCCGGATTTTTACGGTGTTAGCAAATACATAGGTGAACTGGCTTTACAGAATCCTGTGAATGAATTTAGTTCGATATCAATTCGTCTACCAGGTGTTTTAGGGTCCGGAGCCGTACGGAATTTTTTAGCTAATGTAAAAAATAAAGCTCGTATTGGGGAGCCAATAAGCTTTTTTGGGGCCAAGAACCTTTTTAATAATGCTGTACATGTCTCAGATTTATCAAAATTTCTAATCAAACTGCTTGATGAAAATATTTCAGGCCATGATACTATTGTGGTTGGAGCGACGGAAAAAATAACTGTTGGTGAGGCCGTTGCTTCCATAAACGAAACCTGTGGATCACGCTCTGCTATTCTTCCTGAAGATAACACTAGTCAGCCTGTGTTTCTTATTGATGATGAGCGTGCACGGGAGGTTTATTCTTATGAGTCTATGAATATAAGATCGATGATTATAACTTTTGCGAAAGAGGAATAAAAAAATTTGGATATTTGGTTAAGTTTAATATACTTAGTATAGGATACAAATAACTTTTTTAATGTTTATATTATTTACGCATAAGGGCTACAGGAAACATTATTGTAGAAATCAAAATATAACTTGTAATTCTACCAAAGTAATTCCGTAAATTTTCCGTAAAAGTTGTTAAAAATCGTACTATGAAATATAAACATAGGTCATTTGTAATGGAGAAATAATTCGTGTCGCAATCGCAAAATACGCATGAAACCTTTTCTAGAGAGGAAAATCACCAAGGTTCCAGCAACAGAAGTTTTGGTGTGGTTTTCATTATTGTTTTTCTGGTAATCGGTCTTTGGCCATTAATTTATAGCGATGGGTTCAGGGTATGGGCCTTATATATTTCTGGTGGCCTCGCACTTATCACTTTAATACGCCCCACTTTGCTGGCGCCATTTAATCGGTTGTGGATGCGATTTGGATTGTTACTGCATAAAGTGGTAAACCCTGTTGTTATGGGCTTAGTATTTTTTCTAACTGTTTTGCCAACGGGTTTAATAATGAGAATGTTTGGGAAGGATCCTCTGAGGCAAAAAATAGATAAAGATGTTGCGTCTTATTGGATTGAACGAGAGCCTCCCGGTCCAAGTCCGAATAGTATGAAAAACCAATTCTGAGGTAACAAATGTCCTTTTTAGCAGAACTATGGCACTTTTTGAGAGTTAGGAAAAAGTTTTGGCTATTGCCAATTCTCATCATGTTGTTGGTATTTGGTGGTTTGATTGTTTTGACACAAGGTTCGGCTGTTGCACCATTTATTTACACAATCTTTTGATTGTTTTGGATGGTATTGAATGCGTTTTCTCGGAATTTCAGCATTTTATCATGACAGCGCCGCTGCGCTAGTTGATAGTGGTAAAATAGTAGCGGCCGCGCAGGAGGAGAGATTTTCTCGAAAGAAACATGACTCCAATTTTCCTCAACTTGCAATCGACTACTGTTTGAAGGAAGCAAAACTCTCCCTAAATCAAATAGATTATGTAGTGTTTTATGATAAACCGTTCCTTAAATTTGAACGACTATTAGAAACATACGTTGCCTGCGCTCCTCGCGGTTTTCAATCCTTTAGAATGGCGATGCCAGTTTGGATAAAAGAAAAACTTTTTCAAAAATCGTTTTTGATAGGCAAGCTCAGTGAAATTTCTTCGGTGGATAATTGGACAGAAAAGCTTCTTTTTGCAGAGCATCACCAAAGTCATGCAGCAAGTGCGTTTTATCCTTCACCCTTTGATCGTGCTGCCATACTTACAATGGATGGTGTGGGAGAATGGGCGACTACATCTCTAGGGATAGGCAAAGGGAATTCGATTGAAATAATCAAGGAAATACATTTTCCACACTCTTTGGGTCTGCTTTATTCCGCTTTTACATACTATACAGGTTTTAGAGTAAACTCAGGAGAGTATAAGGTCATGGGCTTAGCTCCTTATGGTGAGCCAAAGTACACTAATCTGATTATGGATAATCTTATTGATGTAAAACCGGATGGTTCATTTCGTCTTGACATGTCTTATTTTGATTACTGCACCGGTCTACGCATGACCAACAAAAAGTTTGATAAATTGTTTGGTTCTTCTCCCCGCAATCCCGAGTCAGATCTTACTCAGCGCGAGATGGATATTGCCGCGTCAATTCAAAAAGTTACTGAGGAAATAGTTTTGCGTCTTGGACGTTCAGTTGCAAAAGAAACCGGTGAGAAAAGTCTGTGTCTAGCAGGGGGGGTTGCCCTTAATTGTGTTGCCAATGGTAAGCTTTTGAAAGATACCAGTTTTGAGAATATTTGGGTTCAGCCTGCTGCTGGAGATGCAGGCGGCGCATTAGGAGCTGCGATGCTTGCATGCTATCAGTTTAAGCAACAGCCTCGTCAAATAGATAGAACAATGGATTCTATGATGGGATCATATCTTGGGCCTTGTTTTAGTGATGATGAGATTTCAGATAAGTTGAAAACCGTTGGTGCTATATTTTCAGTTTTGCGTGAGCCAGACACGATAGAATTGAGTGCCCAGGCTCTTGCTGACGGCAAGGCGGTCGGTTGGTTTCAGGGACGCATGGAATTCGGCCCCAGAGCGCTTGGAGGTAGATCAATTCTCGGTGATCCAAGGGATCCAAAAATGCAAAAGACACTGAATTTACGAGTAAAATATAGAGAGTCATTCAGGCCATTTGCTCCCTCAATTCTTGCGGAAGATGTTAAGGACTGGTTTGAAATCAAGGATAATGAGAATAGTCCATATATGTTGATGGTTGCGGGGGTCAGAGAAGAACATCGTCGCGCAATGACTGAAGAGGAGAATTCTCTGTTTGGGATTGAGAAATTAAATATACCAAGATCATCCATACCGGCTGTCACACATGTTGATTACTCAGCGCGGATTCAAACTGTTCATAGGGAAACCAATCCCAAATATCACGCGCTTATTGCATCTTTTAAAGAAAAAACAGGATGTCCTATTGTTGTAAATACTAGTTTTAATGTTCGAGGAGAACCGATTGTTGCGAGCCCTGAAGATGCGTTCAGATGTTTTATGGGATCAGATATCGAGGTGCTTGTGTGCGGCAATTGTTTTTTGAAAAAAGAGGAACAAAATCCAGAGTTAGCGGAGGATTATAAAGATAAATTTGATTTAGATTGATTATAGTTTCCTTATAGTCTGAATGTGTCCTTTTTTGTAGTTTGTAATAATTAATAATACATTCTCCTTCCATACAAAAATCCACTAAGAGAGGTATGAGTGACTAAATTTAGCCGTTGTTTTCGCAAAGGCAGAGAAGAAATTGTGAAGAAGATGTTTTAGGGGTGAATATGTTATACATTAAGATTGGTGTGATTAATTTGCTTCTGATCGTTTGTATTCTTGAAGTAGTCGGTGTTGGGCTTTTTTATAAAAATTTCAGTGATTTTTTTTACACTAGTCCAAGTAAACAAACGGCAAAAACAAATGATCAGTTTCAAGTATTAGATGCAGTTTTCAATCCCTATTTTGGCTATGTTATCCGACATGACCATAAGTCACCGGTGAAGAATAAGGGTTGGACTACCAACAATCAGGGCTTTCAATTTAGAAAAGGTTATAAAAGAGCTGGAAGAGCCGGCACAGAACGATGTTGTGATTATCCGTATTATCCGAAAAAAAGAGAAGTATTGATTGGAATTTTTGGTGGGTCGGTTGCTGCTGGACTGGCTATCACCATGCAAAATAAAAATATTGACCGTCTACTTGAAAAACTAGCTCAGTTTAAAGGAAAAAAAATCACAGTTTTAAATTTTTCTGTCGCTGGCTTTCGACAACCCCAATCACTTCAGGTATTATCCTATATGGCCTCTATCGGTCAAAAATTAGATTATGTAATAAATATAGATGGGTTTAATGAAGCTGTAACGAGCAGACTAAACTTATCTGTGGGTTCAGAATGGACTTATCCTGACTCAAATATTTGGTCTAATATGGGGAAACGGCTTGAAAGGTTAGCAAGAGCCGTTAACGCCGGTGATTCCGACTTTCTAGCGCCAACATGGTACGCACTCATGGGTCGAAAAATGCAAAGAAATAGTATGGAGTGTAATTTCTCTTCCTGTTACTTGTGGTATTATTTCCGTCAGTATATTTATGCAAAACAAGAACAACAATCGGTGCAATTAGCTTCGCAGCGAAAAGAAATGGCATGGTCGCAATTTAGAGTAAATTTAAGGTCCCCTAAAAATTTACCAATCGAAGTGAATGCTGAAAATATTTCGATGCTAACTGCTCAATTATGGGGTAAATCATCCGAACTAATGGCACATATCAGTAAAAAAATTGGAGCGCGGTATATACATATATTGCAGCCAAATCAATGGTTTGATTCTAATTACAAGCCCAGTGTAAAAAATCATAGTTTCAAGCATGTGCCGCCCATAGTATCATCCACTTACCCACACTTAGTAGAGCATGGTGAAAAGATTCTTAAAAACCACCCTAACTTGATCTTCAAGAATTTTGCAAAATTACTTCCTGGGAACGATAACAGTTTATTTTCAGATGACTGCTGTCATTACACTCCCAAAGGAAATAGGATTGTCATAAATGAAATAGCAAAAATATTCTGAATGTTTGTGCAACGCATTCGTCCTAAAAATTTATGATATAAAAATGCCTTATGAAATTTCTATATGCTCAATCCTTTAAATATGGTTCTTTAATAGTCTTTGGCATCTGTCTCAGTAAAAAAAATTTTTATAGGTATTAAATTATGAAACTAGGTATACAGGAATATAAAGAAGCTGAAAAAGCCGCGCAGGTGATTGTGCCCAATAAAATAATAGAGGCGTTTTCGCCGGCTCATTTTAAAAGAACAGGCTACCCTACCGATATAGAAGATGAAAAATCATTGCGTAATTGGGTGGACGCTATGCACGAAGGGGGGATGAGTTGGGATTATGAAAATTTAATCGGTGGGGTAACAAAGGAAGAATTCGAATTATGTAAGGAAATTATATATGCGGTTGCTGTAATCACGAAAGAGAGTTCCGGAAAAGTTGCAGTCCCAAGAGGCGTTTTCCCATCAGCAATACGTGTGCTTAGATTAATTAAATATCTTTGTCCAAACAAGAATTCATTAATATTTGAAGTAGGTCCAGGCTGCGGATATTTAGGGGCGCTTTTAAGTCTCTCGGGCTATAGTTATGCATCAATGGATATTACACAAGGTTTTTACGTGTATCAAAGCCGCCTCTACAGTCAATTATTTCCGGACCGGCTTGTGGAGTTAGCTACAGAGGATCTAGAATTTTGTGATCTCAAGAAATCCTCAAAGCCGTCAATATTTCACGTTCCTTGGTGGAAATTTGGAGTGCTTGATTTCGAAAAGATTACCTTGGATGTTGATTTGGTTGTCGGTGTAGATGTTTTGTGTGAAATGCATCAATATGCACTAAGATACCTCGGCAGGCTCTCAAAAAATTGGCTTACAGAGAGTCCTGGAGAAAAATTCTTTTTGGTTCCAAGTACCGGTACATGGGCAAGTACATCCGGTCCAGAAATGGAAAATATGTTTGCACATTTAGGTTTTGATAATGTCTTTCAAAAGGGACAGACATATGTGTTTACAAAAGCCCCAGAAGAATGGAAGAAACAATCTATTGAACCAGAGATTGCTCCTACAACAGTAGATTCAACTGTTCTAAATGAAGCGGAGCAGAACGATGAAAATATTGAAGCGGTTGATAGTGAAGTAAAGAGTAAAATTTCAGCACAAGCAATCCTTTCTCTCGCAAACCCATTATTATCATTGCATTTGTTAGTGCGAACCCTACAAGTTCTCTTTGGTGCTGGGGGATTGCAGAAAGTTAAAGAGAAAACCTCGGTGTTTTTTTATCCCGAAAAAGCTGCAGGTAAGGTGGAGTCAGGTGATAACACCGTCAAAGAAAATGAATTGAATGACAAGAACTCCGAAGCAGAAATTGAAACACTCGCCCCATCCAAAGATCCGGGAGCCCTTGATGTTAACGAGAGCTCTTTTGGGAGTTCGCTCTCAAAAAATCCAATACATGAACGGCTAATTTCAGGCTATGAGACGGATTTACAAAAACAAAGGGTAAGCAAAGATGAATTTGATAATTTCTACACATCGGAGTTTGGAGTTAATACGCTAGAAAATGACGATGAGAAATTCATAAGGATTGTTAGAGATGAAACTGATTTGCGTGTCACTTAATTAGGTTATGCGTTGAAATTTGCACCCAGAAAAAATTCAGTGTATTGGAAGATACTAGTAGGCTTGGAGTACTCGGAAAAATGAAATTAATTAAAATAGTTTTTCTCAATTTAATCATCTTTTTTGTTGCGATAGAGATTTTGAGCTCAACAGCCTATTGGTACAAAACGGGCGGATTCTTCTATACGCGTGATCAAAATGAAAAAACGCTGGTTGCGCAGGATAAAAAAGACCTGAGTGGAAATTTATTTAAACACCTGACTGTTCTGTTTCATCCGTTTTTTGGTTATGTAGAAAAAGGTATTCCAGGTCTTACTAATAATCACGGGTTCAGAAATTACAAACCTGAAGGTCAATGTTGTGACCTACCATATATCCCTGGGAAAAATGAAATTGTGATAGGAGTTTTTGGCGGGTCTGTAGCTGGTTCATTTGGTCAGTGGATCAGATGGCGGTCTCATTTTAGGAAAATATTAGAGACATATCCGCAGTTTAAGGGAAAAAAGCTTACTTTTTTGAATTTTGCGATTGGTGGATATCGTCAACCCCAACAGTTGATGATTTTAACCTATTACAAAATGCTAAATCAAAAGCTGGATGTTGTTTTGAATATTGATGGCTTTAACGAAATGGTTACTGCCTTTCACAACTCCCAAATGCAGCATGACATAAGTCAT
The DNA here is from genome assembly GCA_002709075.1 of Rhodospirillaceae bacterium. Taxonomy (GTDB): domain Bacteria; phylum Pseudomonadota; class Alphaproteobacteria; order MPNO01; family UBA2964. Next base: position 99,448 of record PAPV01000013.1, read on the forward strand.
CCTGCGACAGATGTTTGGTTTAATATGGCGCGTTTTCTAGAACAGGTAAATATGCGTGGGGGTGATGGCACGGATGTGATGGCATCTTATCATAAATGGCGTTCTGTTTCTGCCAAGAGATCTGCACGAAGATGTTCTTTGGCGTCATGTTGGGTCTTTAATAAGGCAAAAGATTGGTATCATACCCGACAAAATCTCTCGATAACTAGTTTGAATAAAAAAACTTGGAGAGATCGCTCGCACTTTTTCCTTACAGAGAAAAGAAAAAATAGAAACCCCGATCTTAACTTGGTTTTTGATCATAAAGATGTTGAAGCACTTATGAAGAGACAGTCATTTATCTGGCAAAGTGCCTCGCAATCCATGCACAAAATTGCGAAAGATATTGGTGCACTTTATGTTCAAATCATCCAACCAAGTATTTTGTATAGTGTGGATCGAGTGATCCCTACTAAAAAGAAAAAGCATGGCCGAGAATATCTTCTTGGACCGTTGAAGTCGGGATATGATAAGATAAGAGGAAGTGTTCCGAAAATGCGGAAAAAAGACATACTTGTTTATGATGCAAGTGGTGTCTTTGATAGTGCCACAGAGCATGTCTACACTGATGATTGCTGCCACTACAACGAAAAAGGACAAGTAATATTCAGCGACTTTATTGCAAAGTCCCTAGCTGATGCAATGAAGAAAACGCAATGGAAGCCTGTAGAGTGAGAGTTTAGCACCTTATTTTTATTTGAAGACCGAATACTATTTTCTCAGTTAAAGTCGGTTTATAGAAATTTGGAAATCTTTTCTAACATAGATAGCTTAGCTTGTTACTCTTATTTTAAAAGTCTTTTACGTCCTATTATATCGAAAAGTGCACCTTCCCGTGATATGGACCCAATCCATCCTAATTGGGTGATAACTCGTTGCCAATGAGTACCAGGAGAAGTTTTATCTGAAAAATTTCTACCCTGTTCTGCATTCGTATCAAGAATAGGAGGGGAACAATTCAAATATTCAACATTATTCTCTTCAAACCATTTCATTACCTCGTCAATGGTATGCCAGGTTTCATGCGGATTATAATATTGATCAGCTATCCATATCCGAGCCTTTTCTTTATCACGAATTCGTGTTCGCACCACCCAGTCTATATTATCACCCCAAAATCGGTGCATCTTGGATCGAAGCCAAGTCATGACACGTGCATATTTATTGTAGAGCCCAATGATTATTAAGCCGCCTGGTTTCACTTTTTTTAGGATTTGTTCGAAGGCTAATTTTGCATTATGAGTATGATGAAGAACGCCGTGGCTGATGACTACATCAAAAACTTCATCTTTGAGAGCGAGATCAAATATATTCATCCGGCAGAAGTTACTCCGCTCTAAATTATTATAAAGTTTATGTTCTATGGCCAGTGATAGGCTTTTTGCAGATGCATCTATTCCTAAAACGTGGTTGTTATTAAGCTGCAGGAAATGGCTCATCTGACCAGTGCCACAACCACACTCTAGAACTTTTTTGTTGAATCCGATCGACTCCAAAATCTTTTGCATGAATGGATTGTTATGCCCGCGCGTAACAAGATCACCAAACTCTTGGAGTCCCTCATAGCTTGGAAACGGGTTCTCTTCATAAAAACTATGAACGGAAGAGTCAATCTTGGATCCATCACCTGCTGGTTTTTCATACAGATTAGGAACTGTACCAATGTTATTATATCGTGTTTGACTTCCTAGATCCACTAGGGCATCAATTTCTTGGATCAGTTCACTATCATCCGGAGACCCCGGGGCTTTCAAGCAACTTAGGATTGGTTCACTAAACATATATCAGACTTGTTTATCTTTGAATAAAATAAAGTTTTCTATAGCTAACACATCCATCTCGGATCGCATAAAACAATTATAAGCATCTAGGGGCGAACATACTATTGGTTCATCGCGGACGTTGAAGCTGGTATTGACAAGAACGGGACACCCGGTTTTCTGCATGAATTTTTCTAATAATTTATGAAATCGCGGGTTTGTCTCAGCATTTACTGTTTGAACACGCGCGGAATTATCAACATGGGTTATAGCTGGAACAGAACTTCTAATGGCTTTTAAGCGGTCTAGTCCTTGAAGCTTCGTCTCTTGCTCGCTCAACTCACGAAGCTTCTCCTCCTTAACGTCAGTGACTATTAGCATGTAAGGACTTTCACCCTCCAGGTCGAAAAATTCATCAGCAAATTCTTCAAGAACGGCAGGCGCGAACGGTCTAAAACTTTCTCTATATTTAATTTTCATATTCAATTTTCGTTGCATATTTATAGAACAAGGATCGGCAATAATTGATCTATTTCCAAGTGCCCGTGGCCCAAACTCCATACGCCCGCCGAACCATCCAATAACTTGTTCGTTGGCAAGCGCATCGACAACCTTCTGCGTGCACTCATCCTCACTTAATTCCTCAAAAACAGCATTCGCAGTTTGCAGGGTCGACCTAATTTCTTCTGAAGAATAGGAAGGTCCTAAGTAAGCACCGGACATTCCGTCTTTGTTACGAAGATCGCGAGGCTCGCCATTCTCGATTGCATATGTTAGGGCTGCACCTAGTGCCCCTCCTGCGTCACCTGAGGCAGGTTGAATCCAGATCTTATCGAACGGTCCTTCCCGAAGTATTTTTCCATTTGCAACACAATTCAGCGCAACTCCGCCTGCGAGACAAAGATTATGTGAACCTGTAATTTGTTTTGCTCTTCGCGCTAGCCGCAACATGATCTCTTCGGTGACCTCTTGGATTGAACGTGCAATATCCATATGGATTTGTTTCAGAGGTTCCCCCGTTTTCAAGCGAGGTATTCCACCCATTGCGGCTTCAAATCGTTCATCTGTCATGCTCAGGCCAGCGCAAAAGTTAAAATTTTTCATTTTAAGTGCAAATGAACCATCTTCCTTAAGATCCAACAGATTTTCTAAAATCTGATCCACAAACCGAGGTTCACCATAAGGGGCTAATCCCATGACTTTATATTCCCCATCATTTACCTTAAATCCTAGGAAATGAGTGAAAGCTGCATAAAGTAAACCCAATGAATGCGGAAATCTCTGTTCCTCTAGAAGTTCAATTTTATTTACGTTGCAAAAACCAATGGATGTTGAGGCCCATTCCCCAACGCCGTCCACTACAAGTACGGCAGCTTCTTTAAAAGGCGAGGGATAAAATGCACTGGCTGCATGGCTATGATGATGAAGACCAAAACGCAATTGACCCGCCTGAATGGAATTATTCTCAATTTTATTTAGTTCTTTTAGAAGAGTGGAATGCAGAAAAATTTTTTCTTTTACCCAAATTGGTATAGCTTCTACGAAAGATCTAAAGCCCAATGGGGTATAGGCTAAATATGTTTCTAGCAAGCGATCAAAAGTGAGTATTGGTTTGTCGTAGAAAACTATACTGTCAACATTCTCAAGCTTTATCTTAGCCTGTCTTAAACAATACATAATTGCATGTTTAGGAAAGGAAGCATCTGCTTTAATCCTACTGAACCTCTCTTCTTGAGCTGCAGCAATTGTTTTCCCGTTGATTACAAGTGCTGCTGCGCTATCGTGGTAGTATGCGGATATTCCGAGAGTGATCATGTAGAAACCGATTCGATTTGTGTGCCGTCAGTCAATGACATAGCTGATCTAAAAGATCGCGTATAAAACTGGTGCAATCGCAGAACTTTGCACTACAACAAGGAAGCCGCCAATCAAAACGAGAGCAAGAACTACAGGAAAAAACCAAAACTTTCGGGTTTCTATTGAGAACTTTGCTAATTGTTTTAGTAGTTGCCACATCCTAGGTTTTCCGATTTATCTGAAGATTTTAGTAGAAATTTTTTAAATTTTCTAGAGAACACCGTCGTTTCACTTTGTGAAAATTTGAGTTTGAATTTGTGTGTTTTCTTATTTCCATTGCATCTCTACCAAATAACCGCATACATAGACCAATTGGCATAATAAGTACAAAATAAACTGTGCCAAGTAACAAAAAATTAATTGTAAGAAAAATATATTGCGCCCCCCAAACCCAGACGCGATTAATTGGAAGTAAAGCAATAGGAAAAATGCCACCAACTACAATAAAAATAGCGCCAATTACAGTGGTTGTAATTGGGAGTGTATTCCATAATAAGAAAATTGCGAAGGAAAGCAGAAGAAAAACTGTTCCGACTGCTAAACCGAATGTTCTATTGCTTAATTTGTGTTTTTGCATATTCAGAAGATTAACTTATGCTCAAAGTATCTTCATTTATCATATTCAATATTAATTTTCAATTTTCATATCCTGTTGTGTGTAAATTGCATGAAAATACATCTATTTTATAATATCTATGTTAATTAATTTCTCAGCAATCGCCGCAGCCAAAGCTGAATTACCTGCTTCATTATAGTGCCCATCATATTTCCAAAAATACGAGCGGGTGGACACACCCTTTGTCATTGCCGTAGTTATGAGTTCCTTCCGAATATCAATTAGTTTTATCCCTGTCAGTTTGGCGGCTATCTCGATATCTTCATAGCTATCAATTGCTATTGGCTCAGATGATGACCCAAGGCCTTTGATAGGAATAGGGAGTATTACAAATTGACTCCCTTCGGATAGTGCATTGTTTTGCATGTTTCGTAGAACTTTTTCCACTGGGATAGGTGATTTTTCGACCGTCCATTTATATCCAAAGCTATCCTGCCGAAAAATATTGGTTAATGGCCACCAGTCAAAATAGTAATTTACTGCGCGTGCAACATAGGAATGTTTAACAATAAATCCCCACCAAGCATTTCTATGAATTTCTCTTACACGTGTAAGGATTTTTTGCCGAGCCTCATTATTCTGATAAACCATAAAAAAATTTCTGTAGCATTCTTTAATAATATTTGGGTACATATCATCTTGTTGGTTACCAACAGTGTACTGGTAGATAATTAAATCTGGTTTCAACAGAGAGGAAAATCTTTGTAGTAATTTTTGATGTATTACTGTGCCGGTTCCAGAAAGCCCCAAGTTAATTACTTCCAATGGTTTATTCAGTCTATTTTTTAAGATCAATTCTAATTTCTGGGTCCAAGTTTTTGATATTTCTACTTGGCGTGATGCAGTAAAAGAATCCCCTACTACAACTATTCGAAATGCTTCTCTCTTCTCTATTTGTCGGTCAGTGTCATGAAAGCCTAGGTTGTTTACGTGGAATTTTAAGTCAATTTCATTAAGTCTCATGAATTGGTCTGTGCTGTTAGGAATATAAAGAGCTCCAAACTCTTTTGATGGGACCAGATTGCAGGGTGCATACTGTATTCCGGTGACAGGTATGGGAGCTGCGAATCTAAGTAGTACTTCAAAGCCCCCCAAAAAAAACACTAGCATTACTGCTATTGCCGCAAGTCTGATTTTAACTAAATTTTTGGCCATATTCTTACTGAATACCCCATTCCAGTGGATTTATACCTTGATTTTTCATTAATGTGAGTGCTTGATTTACCGTTGAGGATTTTAATTCTTTTTTCCATTGTCCTGTCTTCCCGGATCGGGTGAACCTCACATTGGATTCTGTGACCCACGGTGTGGGTTGCTCATATTTGAGTTTTGGGTTCGGTACGCGATGTCCATGATATTCGCCGCTTGATTCTTCCATTCTTCAAATAGAAGTGAAATCAGATAAACTAATAGCACGATCAAGATTATTTGTTGTAAAATCAACACCCCAGTTCTTAAGGGCATCTGATATGACAATGTTTGGATTTGAGCGTGCGTCTTCGTATTTGATAATACTATCTGCCAATTCGCTATTCTTTTTCCACATGTTGCACCAGTCATCTAAACGATCAAGTACAAAGGTATCCACCGAAATGGAACCTCGCGTTTCAGCGACAAATTCCACGGTCGCATACCAAGTGCTTAGGAGAGTATCCAAGGGATTACGATAAACAAATGCAATATTGCCAAAGGATTTCCATGAATTATCTGCAATAGCATGGCTGTGGAAAAGGACTGGGAACTGACCCTGTTGTTTTTCCAGTGGTTCTCGAAAGTCCCCTCGCCTAAACGCATAAGGAAAATCACTATTGGGTTGCAAATTATTTAACTGAGTGTAGGTGAGAGTTGTATTGAATTTAGGGTTAGTACTCACATGGATTAAATGCTGGTAAATGAAACGCAACCAAGTGTTTCCTGACTTCGGAAATCCACAGAGTATTAGAGCCTTTTTAGGTATTTTGTTTCGGTTTGTAAAATCTAGGTACTCCGATATAGCGGATAATACCTGTGTGTCTTGTCCGATTGATTTTGCAAACTCTGCAAAATGTTTATGATTTTTGACCAACTTACTGAAAGCTCCCTATTTTAGTGTTGATAGGAAGCAAATTATATGAGTATTTAGCTTCTTGAAAGATAAATTGGTCGACCCATAAAATATTAACCTTGTTCATTTATCCAGTGTGGTCGGAAGTTTATTAGTACATTTAGGTTGTTTCGGAGGTCAAAATGAAGACAGCACTCATTATTGGGGGGGGTATGGCCGGTTGTGCGGCAGCACATCAACTTGAGCTTTCTGGTGGTTGGGATGTCACCTTAGTAGAGGCCGCCCCATTCTTGGGTGCTGGTGTTAGAACTATGTGGCATGGGGGACACCCGTATACCTTTGGTCCCCGTCATTTTTTGACACAAAATGAACGAGTATATAAATATTTTAATGAAATAATTCCCTTAAGGTCTTGTGCCGAACACGAATTTATTACCTATGTTGAGCAGGACAATGCATTCTATGCTTATCCCATAAATATGCAGGATGTCCGAGAAATGCCGGATTATCCTGAGATTAACAAAGAAATAGAAGAGAAGAAGCGTGAGAAATTTATCGGTGCTCAAAATGCAAAAAACTTAGAGGATTATTGGATTGGTTCCGTCGGACAAAAGCTTTTCGACAAATTTATTGACGGTTATAACAAAAAAATGTGGTTAGTAGATGATTGTAAGGAGATTGATACATTTAATTGGTCACCTAAAGGGGTTGCACTCAAAGACGGACCCAAAGCGGCTTGGGATGAGGCATGGTCATGCTATCCGTTTGCAGAAAATGGTTATGATGAGTACTTCGACTTTGCGACTAAAGAAGTCACGGTCTTGCTTAATACAAAAATTGATCAATATGACATCGAAAATAAGAAGGTTTCCCTTGAGGGCCAAGAAAAGGCTTTTGATGTAATCGTAAGTACGATTTCCCCTGATGTAATTTTAGATGAACGCTATGGTGAATTACCGTTCCTGGGTCGGGAGTTTCACAAAATAGTCTTTCCCACCGAATTTGTATTCCCAGAAAATGTGTATTTCCTTTATTATGCTGACTCAGACAGCGCACACACACGGCTAGTCGAATACAAAAAGTTCACAAAACATGTTTCACCCACTACGTTGGTAGGTATGGAAATACCATCACACGGAGGGGGAAAACATTATCCACTGCCTTTTCAGTGGGCTCAAAAAAGAGCATCCCAGTATTTTAGTGATTTTCCGACCGAAGGGGTTTTTTCTATCGGACGTGCTGGAAGTTACCTGTATGGCCTCGACATTGATGATTGTATTTGGCAGGCAATGTTAATGCGGGAAATGTTGGAGCAGGGCGGGCAAACCCACCCTGTTCCCGGGGAGGATTATCATTTTCCAGAAATGCAGGGGCGATAGTTTCTAGACTTATCAGTCGTTGGACCAAGGCGGTAATTTATCTGGGTCAATATCACCTAGTTGCCATTTCGGTCTGCCATCGTCATGGAATAACTCCATTGCTTGTATAGGGCCAAAAAATTTATCATTACTTAACTCAAACCAAGCTGCAAAATCTGGTAATGCAAATTCTTGTATTATTCTTCGCGTCTTGTGCCAAGTTATTAGGTTGCATGAATACACTGGTTTTCTTCCTCCAGCCTCATGGTAACGACGCAATGGAGTTTTAGAGTCGTATAAAACCATGTCTCCCGGTTCAAGTGTAGGTCGAAGAATGAATGAGTCCTTATCCATAAGTTTTTCTATTTCTTTAGGTTCAATCCATGGTGCTCCTTTGACAGAGGGTTTGCTCTGTACAGTAAGAAAAACAGAATGCGCATTGGCTAGCCACTCCACGCCATATCCACAATCTTCAGCTTGTCCATTTAAACTTAGCCAAACACTCGTATGTGAAACTCCTGTTATGCCAGCACATTGATCTTGCCAAAATTGCGCATGTGATATAGGCAGACGGGCAGTCAATCGTCGATAGACAGAGTTCCACATAGAAAGAATGATACTCCTGTTCGTCTCTGACTGGAGGTCTGGCAAAAGAGTGTCAAAAAGTGGGTTTTCCCTTAGAAGTCTTACAGGAGAGAAATAAGGATCTTCTGGATCTTCAATATCCCCTAAACGAAGAACAGCTCCTTTAATTTTTTTAAATGCAGTATCAGCACGTTTAAAAAGCTCTTCCGTGTCTTCTGCATATGCACAATTTCTGATTATCACAACTCCATACTGTGAAAGACACTCTTTAAGAACGTCAGAACTTGCAGTATTAAAATCAAATTCCAATTTTGGACCTAGCATTATTTAAATTCTCTTAAAATGATAACTGAAATAAAGTTCACGGTAATTGTTTTCTTGTGCATTAGGCTAATATCGTGGGATACTCAACGGTAACTTATCAAAATATTTTTTCATAATCTGTAATTAATAATAAAGTTTTATGTCTCTAGGCAACGAAAAACCAGTTCTGATATCAACTGTTCCAAGATCAGGAACATTTTGGTGCCATTACTTCTTTCATTTTCTAGGTAAGGCTATGAAAAATAAGTTTCTAGATATATCAGAGGTTACAAATTACCCAAAAGAAATTAATGGAATTGTAGACGCCTCACCACTGATAGTTGCACATTCTTGGTGTCCTGGTTATAAGGAGCTAAGTGATCAACTTAGCGCAGATTGGGAAAAATTGGAATCCGGCGAAGGCCACGACTACGGATCACAAATAATTTTAAATAATAAAATGGAATTTTCGCCCTTTAAAAAACCTGATGTTCGAATTGTGTTTGTATACAGAAACCCACTCGATCAGGCACTATCTCATTTTTTCCAGACCAATGCTCATGAAGGTTTGCCCACATATAAATCAGCGGAAAGCTTTTTTGCAGAATATCAGTCATTAGAAAAATATTTGAAACAGTTTTTGACCTTCTTTGAGGTAAAAAAAAAGTTTCCGGGCAATATACTTTTAGTACGATATGAGGATCTTTTTCGAAATCCGTCTAAGATTTTTTTAAACATGGTTGAACATATAAAGTATCCATTAGATGTAGCTGATCCCACTTTAGCTTGCTGGTTGGGCATGAGTAACGCTCGATATCTTCAAACAAATCATCGGAAATTATTTTTGAGTATATATCCAAAAATTAAGCAGGGACGTGTGGAGTTAAGAAAGCTTGTAGAAAGAGTTGTTGATGAAACTCAACAGGACTCGATGTTACGTATTGAGGCGAAGCTTGGTCGAGCGCTAACCGGTGAGCATATGAGAGAAGGTTCCTCGCACATAAATTCAGGGTTTCCTGGCAGTTGGCGAGAGCATTTTAGCGATGAAATATTTGAGGGTGTTTTAGAAACTTTAAAAATATTCGACCTTTCTGAAAGGGATTTTGATTTTGGATGAACATTAGAAACATTGTTACGAAATTAAATTCAGCCGTCATAGGATTGTGTATTCTTTCAATTACAACTTTTCTATGTATGGAGATTGGCGGTGTTATTATTTTCGCCAATGATAACAACGGGTTAATTTACTCAGCAAAATCAAAGAATGTAAAAGTTAATGAGCGAACTGTGTTGGATAATGTATTTCATCCCTATTTTGGGTATGTCCTTCGATATAAAAATGAAAAATATAAAATCCCAAATTGGAGTCCAAACTCCATCAAGACGAACGGTGATGGCTTTCCCTATGCTGTGGGAAAAGGACTTCCAGATCCGCCTCAATTGCCATTTGGGGTTAAAGAAGACACTGCGGTTGTCGCAATTCTCGGTGGGTCAGTGGCACAGCAATTCTTCGATTACAACTATCGAACGGGTCATTTAAAAAGGCTTATGAAAAACAAAGGTTTTTTTTCAAATAAAAAAATCAAATTTATTAATTTAGCATTGGCGGGTTACAGACAACCTCAACAGTTAATTGTTTTATCCTACTTTTTGTCTTTAGGACAAAAAATTGACTTAGCTATCAATCTGGATGGGTTAAATGAGTTGCTGCACAGTTCGGTGAATTCACAAAAGGGGGTCCCTATTTCCTTTCCAAACGATGACGTTTGGGGCAATCTTGGCCGTTATATTGAAGCAGAAAACACAAGCCGAATCGATCAAGATTCAATATTAGCGCGCTGGCATGAGGGAAGACGAGTGACAATTTCATTCGACCGCAAACGATGTAAATTGGGAAGTTGTTATTTTATGCATACCCTTAGAATGATTTATCATCATTGGCGTCGGACCAGTTTAACTCCTGCAAAAGATGCAGTTAAAAACAAAAGCTATTTTTCTTCACGCAAGGGACACAATGTAGTGGTTCCTGGAGACTGGGCAGCAAAACCAGTGAGAGAAGATATTCTCCATAAAACAGCTCTTTTATGGAAAAGTACTTCTATTTTGATGCAAGCAATTATAACCCGTTTTGGTGGTAAGTATTTGGGCGTTCTACAGCCCTCACCGCATGATCCCATGTCGAAAAGGTTTGAACCCATCGATAAAAACTACCGCCAAAGATATTTTTGGCTTATTGATCCTTTAAAAAGGGGTTACCCAATTTTTAGGTATCATTCCAAACAATTGCAAAAAGTTGGGGTCAAGCATGTGGACTCTGGACGCGTGTTCAATAAGCTTGATCCCGCTGAGAGTCCGTATCGTGATGATTGTTGTCATCTGAATGTATTAGGTAACAAGTTGCTGACCGAGTTCATTGCTAATGCATTAATGAACTAAAAAATTTTCCTAACTATATTTTTATAACTTACTTTATTCACAAAAGCCGAAGAAATGGTTTGCTTGCAATTGTTTTATTTTTCCAAACAAAACTATCTTTTTCTAAATTCTGATTTATTAACCTCGCTGGCCCCACCAATTTCGTTCGATATAACTCAAACCATCCAGCCAAATCCTTTGACATTGCCATTTTTTTTGACTCATCACTCCATTTCCAAAATCTAAAGTCAGTAGAAATTCGTGTTGAAGGGTTTTTAGTCGGCATTAAGGTCCGGTGAGGGCACCTCGATGAAAAGAACAATGCATCCCCCCGATTAAGTACCGGTTGCCATCCTTCCTTGTTTTCTTCCCATTTTTTTTGGGTTTTGTTTTGTATTTCTAGGGATTGACCCCCTGGCCGAGACGGATCCTCACGCTCATACATTTGATGTGATTTATTGGGAAATAATTCTAATCGGGGGGTTGTATTTTCCATCCGGATGGGATCCAGTTGTACCCACAGTGTTACTGCGGGGCAGTCAGAAATACCAGCAATTTCATCCTGATGAAGAGGCAAAGCATATTTGTCATTTGCATCTTGCATACGAATCACATTGTGCAGAAGGGAGGAAATTGCTTTCTTTCCACCAAGGTATCCCAATATTATCCGCGCCATCTGTTCGTTGAACAGAGCTCTCGCCAAGAGTAAACTAGGTTTATTAATATTTTTTTCAACCATCCACATTCTAGCCAAATGTTTATCACTGGTAGAAAAAAAATCTCTCGATGGCTGTGCTGCTCGGTTTAATATTTTTGGATTGAACAGATTTTTAACTAAAATACATCCTGAATTATTTAGAGCTGTTACACAGTTGGAAATGTTTGCAGTTCTTGTATTAAAAGTAAGTTGCTCGAAGTTACTGGGCATAATTAGTAAATAATATGAGAGCTTAGGTTAGACCAATAAATTCTCGCCAGTCACCAGTTGCGGCGATATTCGGTCTTTGAATTTCGTAAACCTCAGAAAAACCAACCATTTGCATCAGTTTTTCTTTGGCATTCCTCGTAGGAATAGCCAAAATAGGCCGATCTCCATTAAGAAAATGTTTTTCATCCTCTTGGCTTAGCTTGAAGGTTTCATCTTCGCCGGCCGAGGTCCAACCGGCCACCATGGCGACGGTTTGAGTGGCTCCAAATATTTTTTCCATGGCCCTCACAGGGTCACTGAGGTGATAAAATACCCCCTGACAGACTACAACATCAAATTTTTGATCTCTTGCAATATCAAGTTCATAAATATTATCGAGTAAGAACTCGGCATTTCCAAAACCGTGTAGTTCAGCAGCTAATTTGCATCGCTCTATATTCTCTGGTCTGGGATCAACTCCAATAACTTTTTTGAAACCACGTTTTAGCCCTTCAATAGGAAAGAAGCCATCAGCGCATCCTACATCCAGAAGTACCGACTGACTTGGTTCAACATGTTTTTCAATTGCAGAAAATATTCTGACGGCCCGTTCGCGGAAGTAATCTATTGAACATCCAGCCCTTGGAGTACGTATTCCTTGTCCAAAATGAAATTGACTAAACCATTTTCCAAGACCGTTTATCCTCTCCTGTATTTTGTGCTTTTCTTCTTCAGAGAGGTTTTGACGGTCTAAGTAGGTGGGCTCAAAACCGCGTTTTTCTTCCAACATCCTCCAAAGTTTGTCATTTTGTTGAGTCATAACTTCGAGTTGTTTCGCTGTCTTATCGAGTTCTGACCTTAACGCATTTATATCTGTTGAAAGATCATTATCGTTGGTATCGGAAGCTTCTGTCATCTGCCTACCATCTTAATATAATTGAACTGATCAAAAAAAACCTCTGCTTCAAAGGTGTGTATCAATATACCTTATCATGTCAACCAGTTTCAATTTTATAAAAAATATTACAAGCTTGATCACAACCTTAAAACACGGCATACCACTAGCTATAACTCAACTAACAGCGAAAGAATTTTGATGGTACTTAATGTGCAGTCTTACAGTGAGGTAGAAAATAGAGCAATTGCTGCAAGCCCCAATCGTATTATAGAAGCATGTTTGCCGGAGGTGTTTCTTAAAGTCGGGTATCCGGTAAACATATCAGAGGACTCTCAGTTATTCCGGTATGTTGATGTTATGCATGAACTTAGACAAACGCTTGATTATTCTGATTTATTGGGTGGCCTGACAACCGAAGAATTTGCGGAGTTTGAGGCAGTTTCGCGGGGTGTAGTTGATTTTACTTCAAAAAAATTTGGTAGGCCGATGGTACCAAAATCATCGCTTCTCCGCGCGTTTTATACATTCAGAACAATTCGAGATATGGCACCAGATACTAACACTGTAATTTTGGAATGTGGTCCGGGATGTGGTTATTTGGGATTATTATTGGCTCGCGCGGGTTATCCCTATGTTGCAAATGAGATAACTCAAGCGTTCTACCTTTACCAGAGCTGTTTATGGCAACATTTTTTCCCTGATCGATTAATAGAGTTGGCAACAGATGAAAGAGGGTTAGAGGATTTTGATAATATTTCTTCCGGCGATTTGCTTCATATTCCGTGGTGGAAATTTACAAAGTCAAATCCTATTGAACCTCAATTTACGGTAGACTTAGTTACTTGCAATCACATGCTTTGTGAAATGCATGGGTATGCAATGAACTATTTAGTAAAATTTGTTAGGAACTCTTTGTTAAAATCAGGGCATCCCGGCCTATTTTTTGCAGAAGGAATGGGATCAGAATTGGTTAGACATCGTTATACTGCGTACGATGTATTTAAAAGATTAGGTTACGCGCGTGCTTATGCTGATACGACTATTGATGTTTGGTTGCCCGCAGAAAAATCAAATTGGATTGAAAATTATGGATCAAAGGAACATGAGAAATCTGTGATTGCACCAACCCTAACATCAATGCAAAAACCGTGGTCGGAGAGAAGTTTTTGTTCAAAACTAACTTATTTAGGACTGCGTGCGAGGCAGGTATTGAAGGAAAAGGGTTTAAGCGAGATGCTGAAGAGAGTGGGAAAGGTGTTGAGAGGCAAGACCACCTCACATGAAATGATAGCCAAGGCAACTGAAGACAACCCATATCCTCTTCTTCCACAGTCAAATACTGTTTCTTATAGTATTAGGTCTGGGAGGTTAGCTCGCGAAAACTTATCCCGCGTCCCCTTTTCTAAATTAACAAGTATGCAGGGACTTCTGATGGATGGAAGAGATCCAAGGACAGAAGACGAATTATTTTTCCAATACTGTTTTGGAGAAGATTATTATAGTTAAATATCTTCCCTATATACTGAGATAATGATCCTTTTCTATTTTTTTATTTTTGCAATTAATGATGACTCGTACATTGATGGTCTTTCATTGATGGTCTTTTGGCTTCGCCAAAAACTTAATTAATCACTTCCTTCTAACTTTTGGTGTGAATCAACAGTTTTAAGCGATTACAATTTCGGCCATGTTAATGTGCCATTTACGGAATTCTTTTTATGAAGCAACTCTCTATTTTTAAGATTTTTCCAAGATTGATCGAATTGTTTAGCCATATAGTTTGTTAAAATTTTATTTCCTGCATCTGTATAATGGCAACAATCGTCCATATAAATTTCATCTGTTTTGGCATCATCAAATAGTTCCATTGGGAAATAGATATTTACACCATTTTTTTTCAGATATTCAGCTTTTTCAATTAGTTTTGGGTATCCTTTTACAACCGGATCTGTAAATTTCACCGTCCAGTTATTTCTATTTTTTATAGGGAATTTTCTCTTTGTCTTATAATGCAGATTTGGCTGTAACAGATGGAAATACATTATACCATTTCTGTCACATATGTTTTGCATTAATAAAGAAGCATTTGCCCAATAATTAGCGATATACTCATACCATTTGTCTGGGTCCTTGAAATTTCTTTTCCTACTTTCGCCGCCAGGGTTTTCTGGGTCCGGAATTAATCGAATAAAGTGTGAAACTTTTTCCCACCGATTTTCAAAAGTTGCTTTAATTCTTTTTGCTTTTGACTTCGAGATTTCTGCAAGCGTTCTTTTGACTAAGTAACAAGATGCCATTGTACACAATGCCGCTTCCTTTATTAGGGATCTGTGTAGAGATTCATAGTAAACTGATGACACCCCTGTATGGTCATCGAAGCGCATATTGAGGCGCTCTAGGTGTGTATGCATTCCCCCCCATACATCTGCTCCAGGAAAGCTAAGTTCAATTCCCCGTTCGGCATTTAGCATACCATGATATACTTCATTGTATCCATCAATATTTATAATTGCGTCAAAATGTTGACCCATTGTTACATAATATGTAAGCATCATAAGTTGTTGTGGTTGGCGATAGCCACTCATGGAAAAATTCCATATAGTAATTTTTTTATCTTTAAACTGTGGATATTTAGTTTCTAATAAATTTTGAAATTCCCCATATTTCCTGTTGTATGAGCCGAATTCGCGGGCTACTGAACCGCCGAACACCCCAATTACAATCTGATTATTTTCCGGGATCAGAGGAATGTCGCAGCAATTTTCTGATTTTGTAATGAATGGATGTCCATGTCCTTCGTTGTTTGCCCAGTCCGGATTTTGTCTGTGAACATATCCAAAGAAAGGATGAAACACAGCGTCTAAGACTTTAATTTTTCTCTTGTTAACTGGTGTTTTAGGCCCTTTAGCAGATGTGTAATATAATTTTCCATTTTCAAATGAGAAAAGTCCTAGTCCAATAATTTCAAGACCTATTACAAGCAAAATTACATTAACTAAAATAATTTTAATAATCGAACTTAAACGTCTAAGCATAGTTAATTTCCTACAGGTATATATGATTTTGTACGGGTATCGGGTTGTGTAATGACAACCACATTTTTAATTTCCCCGGTGATTTGGTTGGTTACTACTAATCTTCCATTTATCAAAATATATTCACCTTCACGTTTAAAATTGTATTTGACCCCACCAAGTGCCTCAAAAGTTTTAGTTTGGCCATCCACTATTTCATCTAAAATGACACGTGAAGGGATAATATATTTCATAATTTCTTCGAGAAGAATTTTCTCGTTTCCAACCTTGCAAAGGTTTTGCCACTTTTCTTTATTCTTTTCATCCCAGTCTAAATCACCCTCTATGATGAAAGTAGTCGAAAGCCGGTAACGCCATTTTTTTGCAAAATCAATATCTTGTGATTGTAGTATAAGACTAATAATTCGCGCCGCTCCTCCGCCATATCCGCTATCTCGTACAACCTCATGAATCATTAAGGCTTCGCGTAAGATCATAGCCCTATGATAAAAAAGAAGTGAACTCCTAATTACTGTTCGCCATTTTTTGTTATCCGTCCTTTTGGACTTATGAAATAAAATTGGTTTTTTTCCTGTTTCCCAAGCAAGGGGAGCACGGTTGGCACCAACTAGAGAACATGCAGCTATGTCAAATGGTTGAAGAGGTCGATCAGCGTGAGCAATGTAAGAATATTTTAAAAGTGCATGTAGTCCAACAAGAAAACCCTCATCTGAGTCCCTCATCAGGTAATATTGATCTGGATTTTTAAAACTTTGACCATAAAAGTGTTCAGTAAGCTCTATTTCTAATAAATCTACCATGAATAATTCGCGTGTATAACAACGAACAACGAAGCCCTCTTTTTCGACAGGCCACATTAATTCTAAGGGAGGCCTTCCGTGTGGGTTATTATCACTCAGGACCATCAGGTGGGGGTGAAAATGATCAATGACTAACTGCATTAGGTCACGGGCGCTGATATCTATTATTTCCTTTTGGAAAGAAGATTCCTCTTTTTCCAGAAGCGCAGGAACGCTAGTCTCAGAAACTGTAAGCATATAGGGAACAGCTACACATTTTGTCCCTGCACGATTTAATGCGTTTAATGAGTTTTCAAAAACGCAATTGGGCCAAATCGTATCAGGTGGTACAACAACGAAGATTGATTTTGATGTCTTTGCGTGATTTGCCGCATCATGCCAAATATCCATGTGGTTTAATGCTTTATAATTTTCATCGTTACGGCACAATACATATTCAACTTCTACTAAAGTCTTTAGCCGTTTCATTATAGATGAGGAAATCAAATAGTCTTTCCACTTTGGTGTAGTGTAAATTCGGTAAACTACTTTGTGATTGTTTGAGAGTGCCGGGAGATTGTGACTAGCTAATAGAGTTGGTAGAGCTACTGATAAGAACAAATCGGTATGCCACTTACCCCAAGTCGCAGTATGTATTTCAAATTGCATTAATACAACACCCGCTAGAGTTCGTGAACCTTTTTTACTAATGAATCGAAGCTTTCCGCATCTCTGATGCGACTTCTTTCGAACCGTCTCTTCACTCCTGGTAGAACAATTTTAAGAACAGGATATCCATATCGATAAAGGCTTGGAAATGTATTAAGTAAATTTCCGAGATGAAATCGCCAGCTTTCAGATGATTGCGACAATGCAGATGGAAGGAGTTCTTCTGGAGAGAATGGTTCCATCCTAATTGGAATAGCAAAGAAATCGCCGTTGTTACCCCTATAAACCACATAAAATAATCCTAGCTTATCATATAATCCATCTTGTGTTGGATTTATTAGGCCTTTGAGCATTTCGTGATTAGGATTTTCGAATTCTATTATATTTTTGGCTGAGCGAATTTTTCTGCGCAATCCCCGTATAACCATCCCTCGGAATATCTTACCAAAAACCAATAAGCATATCCTGGAGATAATATTATTTGAAACCAAAAATTCCTCCAACATCTTCTTAAAGCCACTCTTTGAAAGACCTGAAGTTGTAATGGTAACTCCGGCCGGAATTCCAAGTTGATTAGGTATACAATAATATTGACCACGTATTTTCCATATACTGCAATTACATCCCAGAAATTTAGACATATTTGATGTATCGAAGTTTTGAAGTTCACCATTTTGGGGATTTATTCGCTCCAACTCTGGCACATGACTATTTGTTATTGGTTGATGTATAAATTCTGGTACATGAGTATGTTGGTACTTTAATGCTTCGCTATATATAATTGTTGCACATTCTACATCCCCGGTTTCTCTGCACCTCTCAGCAGCTGTCGACGCCATAATGCCTCTAATACTTGGCGCAACGCCCATTGCCTTTTTGTAAGTTATTATTGCTTCAGTTTTTTCGCCAAGATTCCATTGCGCGTCGGCGAGAAACCAATAACTATATCCAGCAACAATTCCACCAGATAACTTTGAAATTTCCAGAGCCTCCCGAGCTTTTTCCCAATTCTTTTCTCGGATATACGATACGCCAAGATTAAGCCATGCAGAACCATGCTTTGGATAAAGAACAACGGCGGCCCCGAGCAAAGCCTGTGCAGTTTTAATATTGTCCGTAAATGGCTGTGGCGCTTCAAAATGCTCGTTGAAAGGTAGATCTTTAATGTCGGTTTGTGTTGATTTCGCGTGGGAATAAGAAATTTCTTGAACGAAATTAACTTTGAGGAAATGACGACTATGAGCGTATAACATATCAGCACAAAATCGTCTCGCCCAATTTATTGAGGAAAACTTTGACTTACCTATAAACGAGAGAGAATTTTTGTCCTCTGCCTCGAAAAGTAATGTTTCAATATCCACTAGTGACTGTTTGGGTCTGTTAAGTTCAGCGATTTTTTTTTGCTTGAAAAACATGAAGTAGTATCTTTACAAAGGTGCGTAATTACAAAAATATTGGTTACTTATAGCCTAGTGGTAATAAGAAAAAAACTTATTTCACAAAGCGGTTTCAATTGTGATTGCACCCCCATTGATAGCTGCATAATAATGTTCCATAGCTTCGCTGTATTTACCCTCTTTAGTTAGCCTTCGTCCAACAATTCTGTGAGCAGCAGAAAATGAGGGCACAAGTTCCACTACAGATTTTAATTGTTCGGTGGCGTTAATACTATCTTCTTTATCGACTATTTCCAGGGACATTAAGTATTTTGCCCATGGTATATTCTTATGACACTGAAGAGCAAGATCTAGTAATTGAGGAACATCAGTTTGATTTTGAATGACTTTTTCTAAAAGAGCTAAACGCAAATAGGAAAGTCCTTTCATGTTTGAGGGCCAATTTGTTTCAGATGTTTTTTTTGTAATTTTTAGTAAAGCTTCTCTGGCTTGATCAATCAATGAGTTTGATTTTGTTAAACTTTTAAGAAGGACTGCTGATGGCCAATTATTTTTACTTTCCGTATATAGATTGCTCCCACACTTGTTCATTAATATACTTACATGGTGGATACGATAAGCTAAATCTGCAAAATCATAATTTACAACTGGTACATTTGTCGCACTCTCCAGGCGCAAGAACATGTATTTTAGAGCTTCATTTGGACATCCCATTTCCATTTTGATTTTAACAAGGCGTTGGATTAGTTCGGTGTTCCGAGACCCCCTATTTATAGCGCTCTCAAGAATTTTTATGGTTTCTGCTTGGCAACTATTTTCAGAAAACAGTGATGATAACTTTAATGTGACGGTATCAGCATAAACATTTGAATCCGGATTATCCGAATAATTATTAAGCGATGATTTTTGTTCTTGCGGATGAGGTGTTGGATTATGCCCACCCGTTATAGGAAAACGCAGTAAATCTGATCTCTCTTTGCACTTTGCGGCGAATGCCCTGACCCTCTCAATTATTGATGAGAGTTTTCTAATATAGAGCTGAAGATATGTTAATAGATATGAAATCAATTTTGCAGTAAATTTAAGTATAAAACCTGCAATAACTAAAAAAATTGCGGTTACATATTTTAGTGGGTACGGAAGCGAATTTAATGATTGTGAAATTCGCGTTAATCTGCTCATTGTAAAAATCCTTTAATGACACTCTCGACTGAAGAAATTGGCTGCTTAATTTCTGCGTTTTTTGTAAGGCTGATACCTAAATCTCTAGCCAGTAATCTAATGTTCAAATCTGTTAGAGTATCAATTTGAATTTCTGTTTGATTGAAAAGCTGCATGGTTGCAGGCCTTGAATTAATTTCAAACGGCTGAAAAAATAGAAACTCTTCTGATATAGTAGTCCGCAAATGTTTTTTCTGGGCAGAGGACCATAGAATTGATGAGAAATCACAGGGTTTGGGACAACCAATCAAACCAATATCACTTGCTATGACTTTACTTCGAGCCACTTTAAGAATTTTCTCTAATTTTTGATGGGTAGTAATCTTAGATATATCCTGCCCAATCCAAAATATATCACATTTTGAACCCGAAGAATAATTCTCAAAATTTCTTGAGTCTGTCACATGAAAAACTGGCTCCGCTGAACAAGTCTTTTCTTGCTCGTAATTGATGTTACTAAAAAAATAGTCCCCTATCATTTTAGCCCAGGAATTTCTTTCTAAGTTATCTTCAATGATTTCCACAGATATTCCTTGAGAAGCAAGCCAAAGCGGCACATAACACCCTGCTGTTCTAAAAAATACAATTTTTATTTTTCTTTCAAAATCATGCGCGATGGCTAAAAATCTTCTAGTCATTGGTATTGAGGCTGCTAGACCAATTGCAGCACAGTAGGGAACCCCATAAGTTTGTTGCGTTGCAGATTTCAAACCTTTTTGCAATAAGGTAAATTGTAGAATTTCAGTTTCTGAAAGTGGGATTTTATCAATTTCCCCGATTGAAGGGTCGATGGCTACATGAGCACAATCCGGCACAGATTTTTTGGTTCTCGCTGTCAAATCTTTAAACCCCGTTTTTTAAGTGCATCAGGCCCAATGATATTGTAATGAAAATACCCACGGGTTTGACCGGTTTGCGGATTGGGCATCCCCGATATTATCAAACCTCTCAAAAAGGTTTTTAATAAGTCTTTATCAGAGGCAAGCGCATCAATTTTTTCTGTGCCTTTAAAACAACTATTGTCTGGTGCAAAAATTGTAGCGCCGTCAGATATTTTAATATGAGGTAAGGGATGAACTTCATGCAAAGCAAATGCGAGTAATCGGGCAGCAATGGAACAACCTAATTCATCTAAATCCGCAATAATTTTTAAAGTCTCTCTATACTGATACATTCTGTACATTTTTAGTGAAGAAATATGTGCTGCCCTAGACCATCCTGATACCGGTACTTTGCCGGTATGAATACGAAATTGTTGAGATAGGACTGCCTCAGTTAATTGATCCCCAAAGTCTTTTGAGATTTTAGCAACATCAAGGAGATTCATCGGACCTCGATCTAGATACCACTCGTTATAGCTCATGGAAGGTGTCAAACTAACCATCATGATTTGGTCACTGTTTGTTACAAAATTTATCGTATTAAATTCAAGTCCTTCATTAAGCATTTGGGAGTCGCTCAGTCTGAAACCAGCACTTGGGTCAACGATAAGAAAATCACTCGGGAACGGTGCACGGATTAATAAGCCTTCAACACGCTTTGTCGTATGATTTGGTTCAGTTCTCCATAGAATCACCTCAGAAAAGCTCGCAAAATGGTCGGCATCTGCAAATTGGGCAACAACTAAAGGATGTAGATGATCAATTAATAATCGTGCCATCTCTCGATTACTTATGGTTACAGCATTCTGTTTATCTGGTTTGAAATTTAATCGAAAATCTTTAATAAATGTTTCAAGATTTGGGCGAAGGCATTTAATGAAAAATGCTCTATATCCCATATCATATTTTTGTTTTAGATATTTAAAAGCTCCGTCACCCCACGCAATATCTGGTACTATTGTTACTAACAAAGCGTTTTTTTCTTTAGCCCACAATTGTTCTTGGTGTTGGTAATAATGATGTTGAGAAAAAATATCGCGGTCCCGAAAGGTATCTTGAACAATAAAATTCACCTCACAGATTTTAGATAGAGTACGGAAAGCTGGTGAGCTTCGTATAATCGCTGCGTCATGAAAAGTAGTAATAATAGAATATGTTATAACTACACTTTTATAAATTGCTGGTAGATTATTGGGAGCAAGAATTGTCGGAATACTGACTTCAGTCAAGAGATTTCGGTGTAGTTCCCCCCAAACCACTGTGACAAGGTGAATGTGTCCTAGTTGAACCGAAGGAGTAGGTAATTCCACTGTCCGTCGTTCCGCCCAACGAGACCTTGATGTCTGATCAATTACATTTTTCATTTACAATCATGTTGCTTCGAAAATAGAGTTGGGGTGACCATTCCGTCCGGCTAAAGAATCAGCCCGTGCTGAAAATATATCACCTTTAAACCCAAGATTACGTAATTTTTTGGTAATCACCCGATCATGAAGATACGCGGTGATTATGATTACCTCTAGACCTTCTATTGCCTTTTTCGTAGGCAGTTTCGCTGGACAGGATCCACCATCCCAAAATATTTTTTTTCCGTCATATTGGGCAGCATCATCAATTGCAACTAAAGGTGCGAATAGTGATTGGTAAAAACCAGTTAAAGATTGTGAATAAGCGCATGCACCATAGAGACCAACCCGCTTTTTTGAAATTGAAATTATTTTTTCTCTGCCCAAATCGATTTTGTTTTGAAAATTAATGCCCCAGTTGGAGACCACATTTCTCGTTTCAGGTTCGATAAATTTATCTTCTATTTTTGTAGTTTTTTCTAGCAGATATCCGACGTCATGCCCGTCTTTGACCTCTCGGCGGTTAAGAATGCTTAATCCCAGTTTAAAGAATATTCTTTTAAGAATTTTTTCGCTAAAATAATGAACATGCATGAAATGTAGATCAACTGGAGAAATATTTTCGATGATATATTCTAGTCTTGGTACCTCAAGGTAAAATTTTCCGCCCATTCTTAACCCCTTTATTGCCGCGGTTAAAAACTCTATCGGATGGACCACATGTTCAAGAACTTGGCGTAGCACCACCAAATCAGCGTTATAATTAATATTTGGTTCGGGAAACATTTGTCTTCGAACTTTTAAATTTTCTGGTTTGTGAAACTCGAAAGAGTCTGGAAGACCAGGTTCAATAATTGTTACCGATTTAGAAGTTGCTGCAAATAAACGTGCCAGATCGCCGCTTCCTCCACCTATTTCAAGAACATTGTCTGTTGACGAGTCTGGTTTCACAAAACTGACTGTATCTTTGAGACCTGCTGTCATGCTTATGTCTACAGGAACATTTGTTGGTATCTGACTTTTATATATTTCTTCGCTTCGCGAGGCGTCAAATCCAGCATTGAAAATATGTCCGCAGCGGTTGCATTCGCATATTTCCATTTTCCCAAAAAAGGATTTTGTGATGTGAGTATTTGGTTCCACAACATGGTATATTGGGCACTGAAAAACAGGCATCAAAGATTGAACATCTGAAAACTTACAAATTGGGCAAACTTCTAACCCTTTATAAAAATTTGCAGTTAAAACATCATGAGTGTTATTATTTTTTTTGATCTTCAAGAGAACCTCACTGTCCTTTAACCAATTGAAGATCACGATCATAAAGATCTATAACGTCGTCCACTTCCCCAACGGCTTTGACACGCCCTTTTTCTAATAAAATACCTTTGTTACACCATTCCTGTAGGATGCCTGGATTGTGTGTTGCAACAACCATTATACCCGCCGCACCAACAAAATTTTCCAAACGATCATTTGCTTCTTCAATGAACGCAGCGTCACCAGCCCCGATCATTTCATCCATGAGTAGGATTTCAGGACGCAATGCAGTCGCACAACCAAAGGACAATCTCACCATCATCCCAGAAGAATATGTTCGTATTGGAACGTTGAGATAATCACCAAGACCTGTGAAGTCAGCTATCTCTTCTTGAATGTGATCAATTTCTTCGTTTGTTAACCCAAGCAATTGAGCACGGAGACGAATATTTTCATAGCCAGTCGCATCAGGATCCATTCCTGCCTCTAGCGCAAACATAGGTGTAACGGCTCCATTGATTTTTATTTCTCCTGACACCGGTTCATATATGCCTGCTAAAAGTCTTAAGAGTGTGGTTTTTCCGGCCCCGTTTCGACCTAGAAGACCAATTCGGTCACCCTTTTTCAAAATTAAAGAAATTTTTTCAAGTGCCCGAACACTTATAAATCCCGACTCATCTTGGAAAAAACGTGCTCCAAGTTGTTTTAAATCTTCTTCCTTGGTACGGAATTGTGTAAGCCCTTCATTGCGGAGTTTATTAAGTCGATCTTCCCACTTCGACTTATATCCAAACTTCCTCATTATTACGTGACGAAGTGACTTAGCCTTTATATCCAAAAGTGGAAACTCTACACTGGCTTTATCAACTACAATGCTCGTTGTTGACTTTCTTGTACGGGATAAATTTTTTGTTGATTTCTGTTTTGGAGTTTCTTTAGAAGTGATTGATGAAAACTGCTTGTTTTGAACACCAGATTTTACGCGTTTTTCAACACTTTTGGTTTCAGAAACTGGAACAGTGCTCTGAACCTTCTTATTTGTGCTTTGGCTCACTTTATTTTTTTTCGAAACCACTTTCTCTATAAATCTCGCATAATTTTTATAACCAATAGACAACTTTTGCTCGCACTTTGGCAAAAACGTAGTAGGTAATTGCCCAACCAACTATTGCTAAGAGTGTGACAGCCAACCAGCTTTTCCAGTAAGTGGGTTGGCCAAGAAGTGGTTGTCGTACGATATCAATCATGTGAAAAAATGGATTATAAAGAACAATAAGAATTTTATTTCCGGTAAGTTGAGAAGGATAATAAATGATTGGTGTTAGCCAAAAAAGAACACCGAAAAGAGCTTGTATAATTTGTGGCACATCTCTAAAGCGAGTTGATGCGAAGGCACACAACATTCCAATCCAGCTTGCGTTTAAAAGAAGTAAAAGCAGGCTTAATGGGAGAAGAATTAAGGTTTCGATAGAGGGAGTGACAAGAAAAATGATTGCAACGACGAAATATACAACAACGTTATGAAAGAATGTAAGGATGCTTCTATAAATCGTTTCAAATAAGTAGAAAAAATATGGTCGCTTAATTTGTTGGATGTAACCTTGATTATTTATGAATGATTGGGCAGTTTCCATTATTATACCGGTTAGCATACTCCAAATTATGAAATTTATGCAGATATATGGAAGAAACTTCCCATAGCTGTGGTTAAACAAAAAACTTACGAGTGTTCCCATCGTAAGCATCTGAACTGCCATACTTATTGTCATCCAAAACGGGCCAATGGCTGACCTTCGGTAACGCATTTTTATTTGTTGCTGTGCAAGCATACCCCATACACGCCATCCGAAGATTGCCTCCCAAAAATCAATTGAAGCGCGCTGATATATGGAGTTTTTAGAGGGTCGTTGATTATCGATTATATTTTCAGATAGTTTACGTCGAGTGGCAACTTTAGCCGCCCCACTTCGCCGACGCCGCCTCGGACTTTTGGTGGCAGCTGGATTCATATTATTGATTAGGCTCGATCGATTTGTATTTGCTTTGATCTCTTTATTCTTCGCTTGGCCAATTTGATCATTGGTTCTTGTTTCTGAGTGCTTTATTTTTGCGGTTTTGCTCGACAAAAGATCTGTATTAATGTTCTTCATTTCTGTCGTTTGAGATTTTTTGTTGCTATCCACTTTAAATTTACCTGATCTAGATTTTTTACAGGCTGTTTTCAGGTTTGTGTGCGATAAACGTTCTACCCCACCAACCCACATTCATGTGGGAAGCAAATTTGAATGCAGATTTATTTTGATATTCGATAAAAGCTCTCGCAACCCCTCGTTCCGGCGACCCCTTATACCCACAAAACAAATCATCCATGTAAATAATGGTTCCTTCTTGTACAAAATCCTCAATAAAATCAAATACGGGAACTGCAGACTCATAAAGATCACAGTCAACATTAATTAAAGCAGCTTTTTTATCTGAAAAACTAAGTTTTAAATCTTCATTGAGACTCTCATTATAAAAACCCTTAACAGTGTGTACTTTGTCAACATAGATGCCATGTTTTTCAATGAGTTTCATGAAATTTTCAACAGAGGTCGCCAAAACTCCTTTTTTCCATAAATCGACAGTGGTATCGGCCTTCACCTCAGGAAGACCTTCAAAACTATCAAATGCATAGAATTCCATATTATTTAGGTTGCGCCGTCTTGCCTCAGTTAACGCCATTCTGAATGTTCTGCATTTGTGACAGCCAAATTCAAAGTAATCACCTTGGATCTCATTCATACGAATAAAGTCCATAGCACCGACAAACATTTCATACTTACCAATTTGTCGGTTTGCTTGATTGTAAGCTATTTCGTCTTCCTTATTCCAATTTTTTAGTTCCGTACCATCGGCCAAATGAACCCATGGTTCATCTATAAGCGGAGTTATAACAGCTTTGCTTTTTGTAGGTGGCATAATAACGAGATCCTATAATCTATCCCTTTTAGATTCCTGCGTTAGTAACCGTTTAGTGGATACTTAACAAGAGAGAATAATGACCAATCTTTTAACTTTACAAACTTTGTGTAATTTTTTTTACGTTGTCTTCTGAACTTACTTATTATTTTACACTCTCATTTATCCATGCAAAAGCCAGTTTCTAAATAACTACACATAATTTTTCCATCTACATTAATAATGATTGGCAATATTCAATTGCTACTATGAAGATTTAAATTATTTTCAAACCATTCATAAGTGAGACTGATACCATCGTCTAAAGTGACATTTTTGATCCAACCAAGCTCTCGGAGCCGAGAACCATTTAGGACCTTCTTTGGTGCTCCGTCCGGCTTTGTTGTATCAAAGGTGATATGACCATTAAAATCTACCACCCGAGAAATTTTATGCGCCAAATTCTTTATGGTAATCTCTTCGCCGGAACCGATATTGATATGAGCCCCTTTGTTATATTTTTTGAGCAGAAATATAACAGCATCGGCACAATCATCAACAAAAAGAAATTCGCGTATAGCCATTCCGGTGCCCCAAATTTGTATACTTTTTTTATCTTGCATTCGGGCGTGGTGCATTTTTTGGATTAACGCCGGAATCACGTGGCTATCATATAGGTCGAAGTTATCCTGAGGACCGTAAAGGTTTGCTGGTATTGCACTGATAAAATTACATCCATATTGTTTTCTGTATGCTTCACACAATTTGATGCCGGCTATTTTTGCAATGGAAAAATATTCATTCGTTTTTTCCAAACGACCCGAAAGAAGAATTTCTTCCTCCATTGGCTGCAAAGCTGCCTTTGGGTAAGCGCAGCTTGAGCCCAAAAACAACAATTTTTCAATTCCATATTTGCGAGCGGCTTCGATTATATTAGCCTCAATCATTAAATTATCGTAAAGAAACTCGGCTGGTCGTGTAGAATTAGCATATATTCCTCCCACTGTTGCAGCAGAAATGATTACAGTGTTAGGCCTTTTTTTGCTTATCCAGTATTCAACATCTGACTGTTTTCGTAGATCAAGGTTTTTGCGATCTACAGTTATTATATCGCAGTTTTCTGTAAGTAATCTACGCCTGATAGAGGATCCAAGTAGACCATTATGTCCTGCTATCCATACTCTTTTATTTTCTAGTTCATATGTTTCGGTCATTTAATCATTCTGGATTATTCTTTTATTGGACAAAACATCTCAAAAATTTTCAAATATTATTTTGATGAAACTACAATCAATTTATAGGGTTGGTTTAATTTGTTTTAATATGTCTTAAAATGAAACCAATTAAATAACAAAAGTTAAATAATTCTTTGTTTTTTTATGAGGTGATTTAGAAAAAATGTCAAAACAAGCCGTGATATTAGCAGGAGGGAAGGGCAGCAGGCTAGGTGAACGGGTATTACATACGCCAAAACCTCTGCTCACGGTTGCAGGACAGCCATTTATAAACATTCTCGTTGAAGAATTAATCCGGTTCGGATTTGACGACATAATTATTCTTTGCGGCACATATTACAAAAAATATGATGAATGGTGTGCAACGTTTCTGAAACGTTGTCCATATATTTCTCTTGTACCAGAACAGCAACCCATGGGAACTGCGGGTTCCCTTCACTGTGCTGCAGAAAAATTAGAATCAGAATTTTTATTTGTTAACGGTGACTCTTTTTTTGGTTTTAATTTGCTTGATTTGGTGCTTCGGGGTTTGGAAAATGATTTCGACGTAACGATAGCCTTAAGGTGTGTAGAAGATACGTCACGTTATGGTGCGGTACAAGTTAAAGAGAATGTAATTGTAAATTTTGGTGAAAAAANAACACGCTCCAGAGGCCTTATAAATGGCGGAGCTTATATGATAAAAAGAAGAATANTAGAAAATATTCCAAACCGTAACTGCTCTCTTGAAAAAGAGATACTCCCTGCCGCAGTTANGCGTCGCGCAGTCGCAGGATATGAGTATAAAGGCAACTTTATAGATATTGGTATTCCCGACGATCTTATTCGTGCGGATAAGGTCCTCGGCAAATGGTTACACCGTCCTGCGGCCTTCCTCGATAGAGATGGAACAATTAATTGTGATCATGGATATGTACACCGCCAGGAGGACATTGAGTGGATACAAGGAGTATTGCCGGCAATAAAGTTGCTCAATGACAGTGGTTATTTAGTTTTTGTGGTAACCAATCAAGCAGGAATTGCTAGAGGTTTTTTTTCTCGCACTGATGTTGAAAAGTTACATATTTGGATGAATGCACGATTTTTTGCGTCTGGCGCACACGTTGACCGATTTTATTACTGCCCACATCATCCCACTGCTGGTAGCGGAAAATATACAGTCTCCTGTGACTGCAGGAAGCCTAAGGGCGGGATGCTTCGCACTGCACTATCGGAGTGGTCTGTGGACAAAAACCGAAGTTTTTTGATTGGAGATAAAGAAACCGATGTTGCCGCCGCGAGAGACGCCGACATTAAAGGTTTTTTGTTTGATGGAAAAAATTTGCACAGTGCGGTAAAAAAAATTTTACAGAAGCTGGGTTAAACTTAGTGTGTTTTTGTAATCTATAGTGAGAAGAGATTTTGCATAATTTGCTAATATTTCCTTTAAAGTTAAAGAATTTGAGAGTGATCACTTGGGAAAAACCTAGGTACTGAACATATGGCAGGGCAAACTTAATGTTTGCTTCCTCAAATTGTTACGTTACGGGAAAATTATTTTGCTAAATTATCAGAGTGGGTTGTCAAGTGACCTTGTGTCTTTCTTCGTAGGGCAGATAAGGAAACAGTGTGTTACCTTAAGTAATGTTTTACTAAAAAGCTCGGTGATGTCATTAAAATGTTGATTTTTGAATGTTGATACATTTAATAATCGGACAAGAAGCCTTTTTAAGGCTGTAACCAATTATTCTATTTACATTAAATATCGGGGATAAAACTATCCTTTAATCCTAAATTGGATACCCAACATCGATTTAACAAATATATTTTTGGACCAAAGATTAGTCATGACGGTTAATAAAAATCGGCGGAAATTCTTAATTCAGTCAAAGAGATTTGCAACAGTTGGTGTGGCCACCTTGTTAGGAGGCACCGTTGTTTGGAGAGCTCATGAACGGGAGGTGTTTTCTGAGAGCAAAGCATCAGGAGAACATTATTTAAATGTAGCTAAATCAACTTTTGGCGAGGATGCATGTTTTTTTTGTGCGGCGGGAGCACTGGCATCAAGTTATCTTAATAGTCAACCTTGGAGTTTTGAGGTTTCAGACAAACAGATACTTGTTTTTGCAGATATGTCACGTTGGACAGGTGCAAATGATCCGGCTGCACGTATGTTGTTTATGAGCATAGGTGCTGCAATTCGAAATATTGAGATCGCTGCACGTGCTCATGGCAATGTAACAAAGACATCTATTGTTCTAGACGAAAGTGTTTTCATACCGGGTAACGCAGAATTGGTTTTGGTTGCTCAGATTGATTTGTTTCCAAAACAGTTAACACAAGATTTTGGTAATTCATACAAGGCTATAGCAGATAGACGAACAAATCGTCATACACATGATTTAGGAAGATATATTGCAAAGTCAGATATAAGAAAAATTCGAATTATAGGAGAGACAACCTTAACGAAAACTCTCCTAATTCCGCATACAGAGCGAAGTCATGGGGTTTTAGCGAGGCTGATGGCCGAAGCATCATTATTTCGTAGATCTAGCCGTGAATGTACAGATGATGCAGCACGCTGGTTTCGGTGTGAGCCGGTTGATGCGCTTGCGAAGCGAGATGGTGAAACCCTGGAGACCCTCGGTATCCCGCCGCTGTATTTGCCTGCATGGAAATTTTGGAGATGTCCATCACCGCAGGACCTCGCCAACTTTAGGTCCGATATTATTGCAGAGCGATCCCGATACAGCAACTATCTTGGAGCCCTGATGTTACCCAGAGACAAGGTGTCAATGCGTTCGATTGTCTTCGCAGGAGGTGTGTGGCAGAGCCTTTGTCTAACTGCAACGCAATTTGGACTCTCCATCCACCCAGTTAGTGCTCTATCTGAATATTTTTTCACACCTAGCCTTAAAAAAGCGAGACATGCTGAAGATCAGTTTCAACGTCATGTCTCTCGTACACGAGATTGGAGGGCGGTTCTGTCATTTAGATTGGGGCGTGCTACAGGTGAATCTTCATTTTCTTATAGAAGAAAGCCTAATTCATTCATCTTTAAAGTATAAAAAATAATATCCTGTATCTCGTTAAATTCGGAATCCATTATTGCCAACGTAGAGAATTTAACAAAGCACTTGTAATTTACCCTTTAAAATTTAACTAGAGCTAGTATTTTCTTTTCTATGCAAGATGGTTTAATTTAACGGTCGCGGAAATGGATTTCAATGGAAAGATATTTGATTATATCATAATTGGCGCGGGAAGCGCGGGATGCCCTTTGGCAAACCGTCTTTCTGAAAATCCTAAAAAAACTGTATTATTGTTAGAGGCTGGGGATGACTTTTTTCCAAAGAATCAACCTGCCATCCTCAATCAGGCATTTGTAACAAGTTCAAAAAAGAATGAACATTTTGTCTGGCGTGATCTTAAAGCGGCATTTCTGCCCCGCCCACCCAATGCTCCCGATAAAAGAGCACGGAGGCGCTATCATCAGGGAAAATTTATTGGGGGTAGTTCAAGTGTGAATGGTATGTGTGCTGTTAGGGGTGTTCCAAGCGATTTCAGGGATTGGGAACTAGCCGGTGCAAAGGGTTGGGGTTGGCAAGATGTTTTACCATACTATCGTAAGTTGGAGAATGATTGGGATTTTGATGGACCTTTGCACGGAAAAGATGGACCGATAACTTTACGTCGTTTGTTTTCGGATGATTGGCCTGGATTTACTGCAGCTGCCTGCCGTGCTTTCAGGGCATCAGGTTGGCAGGATCTTGGAGATCAAAATGGTCAATTCGGAGATGGTTATTTTCCAATTGCTATGAACAAAATAAATGGACAGAGAATTTCATCCGCCGTTGGCTATCTTACGGCAGAAGTTCGTTCCCGGCCCAATTTTCAAATGCTTTGTCGTACCGTTGTTGAAAAAATAATATTTGAAAGGAAGACTGCGGTTGGAGCATTAGTTATCTGTAACGGCAATAGATTTGTCCTAAAGGCGCATGAAATTATTGTATCTTCAGGTGCCCTGCACTCACCAGCCTTGCTCATGCGTTCGGGTGTGGGGGCGGCAGCTTCACTTGTTGAACACGGGATTGATATTGTTGCTGACCGATCAGGGGTTGGCAAAAACTTACAAGAGCACCCGGGTGTAAACTTTGGTGCGTGGTTGAAGCGGGGAGCGCGGCTTAAAAAAAATTTCCCGACCCATATGATTGCTTCTTTGCGTTATTCATCAAATTTTGAAAAAGTTCCAAAAGGGGATATGTATATCGTACCGACCAATCGAGCTGCATGGCATGCTGTTGGCAGTCAAATCGGTATTATGCAGTTATGGGTAAATCGTTCCTATAGTCGAGGTGAAGTGACAATTGCAGGTACAGATCCTCTTGAAGAACCAATTGTTGATTTTAATATGTGTTCTGACCGACGCGATATGGAACGCTTAATAGCAGGTGTGAAGCTAATGGCTAAAATCTGTGACCAACCGGAATTTAAAGATGTAGTAATAGATTTTTTCCCAGTTAGTTATTCGTCGCGTGCTTCAAAATATAGTGTTTACAAGAGTTGGTTGGCTTTTGAGACGTGGACAGCGTCCATACTGATGGATGCTTTACCGTTCGCTAGGAGTTGGTTTGTTGATAATATGATTTCTGATGGACCAACTATTCGCGAACTTGCAGAAGATGAATTAACCTGTGAAAATTGGATTTCAAGTACAGTTTTGGGGCACTGGCATGCTTCCTGTACTTGTAAAATGGGCGCTCCTGATGATCCAATGGCAGTAACTAATCCTAGCGGGAAGGTATATGGAGTAGAAGGGCTACGGGTTGCAGATGCATCGATTATGCCAATGATACCCTGCGCGAATACAAACTTAACCTCGATCATGATTGGTGAGAGGATTGCGGATATGATTAAGGCAGAAAACTAGAATTGCCAATGGTAAACGAAAAAGATACTTCCCAACGGTCCGGTATCACGGTTCGCCGGATGACTTCAAAAAGGCTCAACAAACTAGCGCTTAATTATTGCAAAAAATATATTGTATCTTCAAAGAGACTCTCTGAATATCTTTTAAAGCGCGTTTACCTTGAAGAAAAAGATTCTGACAAAAAAAAAATCTTATCTGAAGAAATACAAAAAATAACAAACCGAATGATAGAATTCGGATTGGTTAATGATTACGAGGCGGCATCCGCTAAACTTCGCTGTAATTTAAAATCTGGTTATGCGCCTGCCATGGCAGTTAGTTTTGCAGCGAAACGTGCATGCGTAGATTTAGAATTGGTGGAAGATATTTTACCCGAAGCGATTCGGGATTCTTTCCAGAAACCTTGTAATGATTGTATTGAAGAGGATATTGACGACGTTCTATTAGCTCGATTAGCGCTTAAACGTAGACGCCGTGGTCCATTCCGAGTTAGTGGCCGCAGTGTAAACACTGATAAGCGAGATATTGGTTGGTTGCAGCGCCGCGGTTATACATTTGATATTATCCGAAAAGCAATGGAGTTGAGTGATTAAATATAGGATGATCCTGAAATTTGACTCAAATATTAAATAGTAACGTGTACATTTTGCGTAAAAAGGCGCTTGCGGATATAATGTCAGCCTTTGATATTCAAGTAAATTATTCCCTGTCGTCTACTTAATATTTAAAATCGATGACTTTCTGCTTCAACACCTAACAGCACCGCTCCAACTGGTTCAAAGTTTGATAGATGTGATTGACCCTGAGCAGATATAGCTTGCAGGTCTCTAAACCTTCTTTCGAAAGGATGCATCTCGAAAATACCATTTGTCCCCGTAGCGTGGAACGCATAGTTTCCTACCTCGCGAGCTTGCAGCATAGCCCAAGTTATTGCCATTCGCAGTCTGGCTCTTAATTTGAGTGAGGGTGCGCCGGTTTCTATTACTCTCTCCCAATATTCTTCAATTGTTTCTAATAATAAAGCTCTTGCTGAACATAGTCTTGCTTCATTTTCGGTCGTGTTGGACTGAATGACAGCATTATCTCTCATCATGACTGGTTTTCCATTTGATTTCCTGTTTCCACCAGCCGGTTTTTCCGCGGTAAGTTTTTTGAAATCTTCAAAAAGCGTCCTGGAAACGCCTAATGCTAATCCAGCAAAAATGATGCCATATGCGGTTAGAAGGGGCACAGAATAAAGGGGCCCGAATTCAGTCCTGTCCGGTTGAGAATCTCTCCATGTGGTGTGTGCATCGTCCACAAAAACATTGGTAGCGACATATGTGTCACTGCCGGTTCCCTTGAGGCCCATTACATTCCAGACTCCTTCAAAGTTTACTTGTTCTCTAGGTATAAGCATTGTTCGCATGATTGGTGACCCGTTTTTATTTTTAAGTTGATCACCATTTTTATCAACAACAAAACTATGACCTCCTACCCATGTTGCATTTAGGCTACCACTCCCAAAACGCCACTTACCATTTGAATTGTAACCACCATTTACTTTTTCGGCTTTTGCTGTTGCGTTTGGCGGTCCCCAAGCCAAAACGGCGTCATAAGGTTGAAAGATTTCTTTTGCGACTGCTTTCGGAACGTATGCCGCAGCCCAGCTACATCCGCTTGCTTGCCCTACACACCAGGCTGTACTTGCGTCAGCGCGGGCAATTGCTTCGGTTGCGAGGGCTATCTCCAGAGGGGTCGCTTCAGCGCCTCCTACGGTTCTAGGCAGAGCCATTCGAAAGAGTTGTTTCTCATGAAGTGCTGCCATGACTTCAGTTGTAACATGCCCCCTCGACTCTATGTTCGCGGAATTTTCACTTATTAAATTTTGCAAACTCTTGGCACGCGCAACCCAGTCAACAGATTGATTTGTAAAATTTTCAACCAACTGATCCATTATTAATCCTCATCCACAACCTTTACCAATATACTCACACATTCTCTGTTGGCTAGCAATTTACGTCCCAGTATAAAGGTAATCAAATTTTATTTAAACAAAATTGGAAATTACAATGGTAGATGAATCGGAGCCTAAAAATTCATTGCGACGCAATGAGGGTTATGCAGATCTCAGAGAATTAATTGAGCGGTTTGAGTCAATGGGTGAAATTGAACATGTTGATGGAGCTGATTGGAATCTAGAGGTTGCCGCGATAGCCGAGACAGTGGCTGCAAAGGCACCTGGTCGTGCCCCAGCCCTTATTTTTGATAATATTAAGGGGTATCCCAAAGGTTTTAGAATTATGGCTGGCGGTGCAAACGGATTGAAACGTCTGGCGGTAGTTATGGATCTACCAGAGCCTGAAACAGAGATGGAACTTGTGTCTGCAATGCGCCAACGGATGCGAAAAGATTTTCAACCCATTTCACCTATTGAGGTAAATTCTGGGCCGGTAATGGAAAACATTGATCGCGGAGATGATATTGATATGTGGAAGTTTCCTGTACCTTTTGTCCATGAGTTAGACGGAGGTCGTTACATTGGCACAGATGATCTCGTTATTATGCGCGATCCAGATAGTGGTTGGGTTAACTGTGGTACTTACCGCACCATGGTTCATGACAAAAACACGGTAGCTGTTTGGATGTCTCCGGGTAAACATGGACGGCTTATTGCCGAGAAATATAAGAAACGTGGTGAAGATTGTCCGGTACTTATTTCATGTGGTCAAGATCCGCTATTGTTTATTACTGCACACCAGGAAATAGATCCAGAGGTTGATGAGTTAGCTTATGCTGGTGGGCAAAGAGGCCGCGCTATCGATTATATTCCATCAGAGGTCCACAAATTGCCAGTTCCTGCAGATTCAGAACTTGTAATCGAGGGGACAATGAAAATGGATGAGATGCGGGAAGAAGGTCCGTTTGGAGAGTTTATGGGTTACTACGCCTCAAATGCTAGTGAGTTACCAGTAGTGAACGTAGAGAGAGTATATTATCGGAACGAACCAATTCTTACTTTAGCAGTACCGTCTCGTCCTCCAGAAAATTTCACATTTGCTCGAGCAACGGTTAAATCAGCGTTGATTTGGGATGAAATGGAAAAAGCAGGAATTCCCGGTGTCAAAGGGGTTTGGTGTCATGAAGCCGGTGCAGGGCGACTTTTCAACGTTGTTGCAATTGAGCAGCTATACCCGGGTCATGCGTCGCAGGCAGCTATGGTTGCAACAAACTGTCACGCAGGAAATTATGCTGGACGGTGGGTAGTAGTAGTAGACCAAGATATTGACCCTTCCAATATTTTTGATGTGATCTGGGCAATGTCTACGCGTTGCGATCCGCCAGAAGATGTTCAATTTATTAAACGTGCTTGGTCAACACCCCTTGATCCTCTGCTTCGAGAGCCTCCGTGGCAAAACAATCGTGGTATTATCGACGCTTGTCGTCCTTACGGTTGGAAGGATGAATTTCCAAAAGTTGCTGAGTCATCTCCTGAATTGAAGAAACAAATCCAAAAAAAATGGCCCTACCTATACAAATAAGTGTTTAATCGCGTGTAATCCAAATAATTACTGCAGAAAGAAGTGATAAGCATGATGCTATAAGAACAATTATCGCCACTGGTGTTGGTGTTCCATCTGACAGAAATCCATATAATTGAACGAATACCCCTGGCCAAAACATTTGCATAAAAACACCTATTCCAGCTGCAGTGCCCGATAAGCTTGGTATTGTGCCTATTGCGCCTGTCTGTGCACTAGGTAATGCCAAGCCCTGTGCAAATGTTATAAAAAAACCCGGCACGAATAAAACCCACGCGTTGACTGAAATTAGCCACACCCATGCGCCAAATACACTGCTTGTTACAATTAATAAGAGAGAACCGGCAAAAATCATATTTTCAATACTTACTCTCCCAGATAATTGGCTGGAGGTAAAGTTTCCTAATAAGTAGCCAATGGGGAAAAGAAGAAAGAAAAGACCAAAATCTGTAGTTGGCAAATTTAGAAATTCGTTCATAAGAAGAGAATTCGCCGATGCGAGTGAAAAGAATGCAGCAGAGATGAAACCCGATTGTAAAACGAAGGCCGTGAATCTAATATTTTTAAACAGCAAGATATAATCAGTAAAAAATCGATTGTGAGTTTTTTTTGTATTTCTGATTGGGTTAGTTTCATTTAGATTCGCCCAGGCTAGAACCGCAATTATTGCGCCAAACGCACTTGAAAAAAACATAACAGCACGCCAGTCAGTATATTCGACCAGAAAGCTGCTTAGTACAGGTGCGATCATTGACCCTATTGATATCATCATTGTTAGAAAAGCGATGATCCGCACTAGGTGTTCCATACCAAATACATCTCGGGCAATTGCGCGAG
This sequence comes from Rhodospirillaceae bacterium, assembly GCA_002709075.1. Taxonomy (GTDB): domain Bacteria; phylum Pseudomonadota; class Alphaproteobacteria; order MPNO01; family UBA2964. Next base: position 136,260 of record PAPV01000013.1, read on the forward strand.
CCAATACCATTCCGCAAGCAGCTCCGGCCCCTTGGATCAGTCTTGCAATAATAAGGAACGTAATAGATGGTGCTAATGCGGATAGTAGCCCTCCTAATGCGTATAAAATTATTCCCACTATCAATACCGGTAGACGCCCACACCGGTCTGAAATCGACCCGTAAATCAAAGTCATCAGGGCCATTATGAAAGAGGGAACAGAGATTGCCAATTGAGTAATTGTGTCAGTAGAACCGAATTCCTCTTTTATGTAAGGAGTGAGAGGGAAGAAAAGGTGTTGTGTAAAAGGAAACAGTAACCCTATCAATCCGAGTGTAGACAGAAAAACATTAACTCTTTTCTTTTTACCAACCACATCCAAACAATTTTTAAAATAATCCATTTTCTTTGGCCGCTGCATAAATTAATCGTATTGCTAATGCGGTCATTAAAAGTTTAAATGTCAAACGGAACCATTGTTCGGGTATTTTATTAAGTAAATATTTTCCGATGTAATTCCCTAATACTCCGCAACCAATCATTGCGATGATTAATGGTAAATATGCACTGAAGGCTACACCTAGCGCACCAAAGGCGAGGAGTTTTGTAATATGGCTTACTGCCATAAGGCCGGCCATGGTTGATGCATGATTTTGCCGTGTGTGAGCGGCGCCGGCGACAAATGACGCGACCATTGTGCCGGTTGCACTAACAAACATGCCTATAAAAGTTGCCGCAAATCCAACAATACAAAATCTAGAGGTGATTGTTCCAATTAATGTGAATCGGGGGCTCCACACAAGTACAATGATCATTACAGCAATAATTCCCTGAAGAATTCCGGTAGGAAGAGCTATATATATTTGTGCCCCTGCGATGGCACCAATTGTCGCGCCCAAAAAAAAGGGAATGAGTGTTTGTTTGATTATGTGCCTCCACATAATTATAGCTCTGCTAGACCCCACGCCCAATTGAACGCAGGTGTGAATAGGCACTAATAAGGTCGGAGGAAAAAAATTTGCCATTACAGCAAGCAATGCAAGCCCACCGGCTGTTCCAGTTATTAGGCCTAGCATCGCAGTGGCAGTGGTTGTTACTGCAAGTAACAAAAATAGCCAAAATGGAACATTCGGCACGCCCAGAAAATCAATTTCCATAATATTCTCAATTGTGTATTTGTTTATGCTTAGCTGTTGGAGAGAATTTCGTCCATAGCTTTATCTTTCCCTTGTGAAAAAAATCTGTAGAATTAGATCGTTAAGATTAACCCTTAACTATTTTTAATTAGGTTTCTGAGGAGTAATAGTGCAAAATCTTTTCCAATAATAAAAAATTAAATTGTATTTTAATTCATGGAGACGCTGAATATGGATCAAGTCCGTTACGAAGCACCGGAAACCCTTGATGCGGCTATTGCCCTGCTTTCCGATGATACTACAGCCTCGACAATTTTTGCTGGCGGCACTGATGTTATGGTTCAACTGCACTCAGACTTAATTGAACCAGAAGTTATTGTGAACGTTAAAAATATTCCAGACCTTATTGGGATAGAAGAAATTGGAGGGGTATATACCATAGGTGCGGCAACCCCTGTCGCAGAATTACAGGAGCATAAAGAATTTTGTGAGGCATGGCCGGGGGTTATAGAGGGTGCAGAATTAATAGGGTCCGTTCAAGTTAAAGGTCGCTCAACAATAGTTGGAAACCTCTGCAACGCTTCGCCGGCAGCAGACTCTGTACCTCCGTCTATTGCTGCTGGAGCGACGGTTAATATTGTAGGCCCAAACGGAAAACGCAAGGTTGCTGTAGAAGATATAGTTACTGGTCCTAGGCAAACTTCTCTAAAAAAAGGCGAAATCATAGTTTCCACAACTTTTCCAGCGCGACCACCTCATTCGGGCGACGCTTATCTCCGATTAACTCCACGAACGGAAATGGACATAGCAATTGTTGGTGCGGCAGTAAACCTCACCCTCGATGATCTGGGAATATGTACTACCGCCAGAGTTTCTCTGGGAGCAGTTGCACCGAAATTTCTTTTAGTTGAAGAGTGCGCAAATGCGTTAATTGGTACCAGAGTTGATAAAAATGCCCTTTATGCACTTGGTAAAGCTGCCTCCGATGCTGCGGATCCAATATCAGATAAACGTGGGACTAGAGATTATCGGGTTAAAACTATAGCCGTTATGACACTCAGGGCGGCGGAAAGAGCAGTCAAGAGAGCGAGAGAGAACTGATGGCAAAAGCTCATGTGACTACGACCGTAAATGGCGATGAGTATGAATTTTTATGCGAGCCGCAGCAATCTTTGGTAAATGTATTGCGCGATGAACTTAGGCTTTCTGGAACGAAAGAGGGCTGCTCGACCGGTGATTGCGGAGCATGTAGTGTCATGATGGATGACCGATTAGTTTGCTCTTGTCTTGTGCTTGCGGTTGAAACCGAGGGTAAGCATATTGAGACTATCGAAGGTATGGGCACAGCGGAGAATTTACATCCCTTACAGCGCCGGTTTTTGGAAATAAACGGCTTACAATGTGGAATTTGCACTCCTGGTATTCTTGTTGCAGCAAAAGCTCTCCTTAAAAAAAACCCAAATCCAACTGAAACAGAAATTAGATTTTGGTTGGCTGGAAATTTATGCAGATGCACTGGTTATGATAAGATAATTCGTTCTGTTCAAGCGGCGGCAGAAGACTTAAGAAAGGATAAATCCAATGGCAACCATTCTTGAAGAAAGTGGTTTTAATCCCGATGCTGACCTCAAAGTTGTGGGCACCAATCCGGTAAAGCATGATGGATTAGATAAAGTACTAGGTCGAGCAAAATTTGGTGCAGATGTTTATCTCCCAGGCATGCTGTATGGAAAAATTGTCCGTTCACCGCATGCGCATGCTAAAATTAAATCAATTGATATTTCAGAGGCTAAAAAACTGCCCGGTGTAAAGGCAGTAATAACGGGTGCCGACTTTCCGGAAATACCACAAGGTAGTGGTTGGGGGGATATGAGTCGGACCACGATTGCACGCGAAAAGGTTTTGTTCGACGGGCATCCTGTTGCGGCTATTGCGGCTATATCGGAGCAGGTGGCAAAACGCGCCTGCAAATTGATAAAGGTGGAGTATGATGTTCTGCCGCATGTAATAGAAGTCGAAGATGCTATCGCCAAAGATGCACCGATTTTGCACGATTATATGAGAACAAAGGGAGATGAAGATGCGCCTGATGTTCCAACCAACATTTGCGAAAAAATGGTAAGTAAGATTGGGGATATCGATAGTGGATTTGCTTCTGCTGATTTTATTGTGGAAAATGATTTTGACTCAAAACCTATGCATCAGGGTTATATTGAACCTCAGGGTTGCATTGCGGATTACTCTCAGGATGGGCTCGTGGAATTATGGACCTGCACTCAGGCACCATTTGTATATCGAGACCGTCTTTCCGCGATTCTTAAAATTGATGCAGCGAAGATCAATGTTCAACAGTCTGAACTTGGGGGAGGATTTGGAGGGAAGACAGGTTTCTATGCTGAACCCCTCGCCATTGTATTATCAAAAAAGGCGAGTGCCCCTGTCAAAATGACGTTAACACGGACGGAGGTTTTTCGGGGTACTGGCCCAGTTTCCGGAACAAAGTCTCGTATCAAAATGGGTTGCAAAAGAAATGGGAAAATTGTTGCAGCAGAAGCGGAATTATATTTTCAAACAGGTCCATATACGGGATCGATGTATTTTAATGCTCCAAATGCAATGTTCACACGTTATGACCTTCCAAATATTTATATCGAAGCGTATGAGGTTGTTTCAAATAGGCCTAAAGTTAATTCGTTCCGTGCTCCTTGTGTACCCCAAATCGTATTTGGCGTTGAGGGTCTTATCGATGATATGGCGAAAAAAGTCGGTATGGATCCCATTGATTTCCGATTAAAGAATGCTGCTACAGAAGGGCATACTACTATCTATGGTGATACCTGGGGCCCGGTAGGTTTTGTGGAAACACTTGAGGCAGCTAAAACAACGGAACATTATAGGACCCCAATAAAATCAGGGGAAGGCCGGGGTATATCCTGTGGTTTTTGGTTCAATCGAGGAGGAGAGACAGCGTCGACAATGACCCTCGCCCCAGACGGCACAGTCACTATATCTACCGGGACTGCAGACGTCGCAGGATCAAGAATTTCTATAGCTATGATGGCAGCGGAAGAGCTTGGAATTGATGTTGATAAAGTTCGTGTCAAAATGTCCGATACAAATTCGCTTGGGTTTAATCGTGTGACTGCTGGCAGTAGAACAACATTTTCGGTGGGGATGGTAGTGGTTGACAACGCAAGAAAATGTATTGGAGAACTTTGTAGACGTGCTGCAAATGAATGGGGTGTAGCAGAAGAAGAAGTAAAATTTGAAAATGGTGAGGTGAAACCTGCTAGTTCAAACGTGGGTGATTTCGCTCCAATGTCAATAGGTGATATCACGTCCAAAACAACAATGACTGATGGGGCTATTGTATCTTCGTCTTCTATGAATGTAACTGGTGCTGGGCCCGGATTTGGTGTGCATATTGTTGACGTGAAAGTTGATGAGGGGACTGGCCGAGTTGATGTCTTGCGTTGGACAGTAATTCAAGATGCTGGCAAGGCAATTCACCCTTTACAAGTGGAAGGCCAACTCCAAGGTGCAGCAATTCAAGGAATGGGGTGGGCGCTTAATGAAGAATACATCTACACTCAAGAGGGACAACTCGATAATCCAGGTTTTCTTGATTACAGAATGCCGGTAGCATCAGATGTTCCTATGGTTGATTGTAAAATCGTAGAGGTCCCTAACCCATTACACCCATTTGGATTGCGTGGAGTAGGTGAAGTGCCGGTTGTACCAACGATGGCAGCAGTGGGGAATGCGATTACCGCCGCGATTGGAATTAGGCCGACATCGCTGCCAATGTCACCTCCAAAGTTACTCGATTTAATTGAAAAGAGAGATACATTATACCCCTAAGATGGTTATGTTTTCTGTTGTATTTGTTTGAGTTTGTTATTTTTTAATTTTTTCTTATTCTTGGCGCAGATTTTTGGAAAAATTATAGAATCTGTTACTATCACACGAAAAACGCCATGAAATATCATTGTGATTTCTTTCAGAGGAAAACACCCAGTTTAAAAATTTTTTTTGATCCAGTAATGCAATTTCTGCTGTTGTTTGTCGGTAGCGCCCCGGCATAGTATCATTCAACCAGCCATGGGGAGCATTCTTGTAAACATGTATTTGATACGATTTTTTGTGTCTTTCTAATGAATTTCTTAATCGACGAACATTATCTATGCTGATTATATGGTCAGCTTCTCCAAACATTCCTAGAACAGGACAATCAATTTCGCCAATTAATCGATCCAGTGGTTTAGGAAACAATTTATTTTGTTCCCATTGCTGTTCTTGAGCAGAACCATACCAAAGCAATGCTGCAGCTATTTTTCGACGGGATGCTAAAACTAGTGGGAACCGTCCGGTCTGACAAACGCCTTTTACTGCGATACGTTCATTATCCACGTACTTGCATTCTTTCAAAAAATCTAAAGAGATTGATAAATACTTAAAGGCTTCGTTGTCGTCGATATCATATCTTTCACGACCCTCGTGGAGTAATTGTTTATTGGGTGCAAGAAAAAAACAATCAGGTGCGGCACACACATACCCATCTTTTGCGAGATGCTTTGCAAGATTCTTGGTATGTCTAACAAAGCCATAACGTTCATGAACTAATATTACTGCAGGTCGGTTAGTTCTAATTGTTTCAGGCTTCGCCAGAAAAATTGGTAAACCACCATCTAGGACAAAATTTTCAATGACTATTTTTTTCGTCATGGATTTTCTATGAAATCAGACTTATTACTTTGTCAGTGTCCATTACTCGTCCCATGCGAGGAAAAACACGTTCGAGGAAAAATTCATTATTATTTCCCCGCATAGAATAACAACAGTCGCTGACTATTACTAAACCAAAATCAAGGTCACGGGCAGCAAAAGCAGTTGACGCTATTCCAACATCTGTAGAGCCACCTGCAAGTATAATATTTTCAAGTCCTCGAACTCTGAGGGCAAACTCTAAATCAGTTTGAAAAAAACTATTCCAGCGATGTTTTGGCACTACCACATCGCTGTTAATTGGAGCCAATTCAGGCGCAATGTTCGCCGCATCAGTTCCCTTATAAAAACCAGGTTTTATTGGTGTCTCTTTAGCCTCAATCGGCTTAAGTTCCATATCAGTATCGGTTAAGCGGGAAACAGTATCCGTGCCACCTTCCATATGCTGTCCGATAGGATAAAATGTGACTAAATTGGAGGATCTAGCTTTCTTCAGTAACCGTTGCATGTTGTGAAGAATTTGACGTTCGGCAAGAAATTTTTCTTTTTCTGGAATACCAGAATGCAGATAACCATTCAATGTATCAAAGAGAACAAGACCAGTATTGGTTGAATTTAACTTTTCTGAAAGTCGTGAAATAAAAGCCATATTTTTTCCAATAACTATATAATTTATAAAATTAATGCAGAAACCACAAAATAATTAAGTACATAGACACTGTATACTATATAAACAAATTATGGAGGAGTGGCTTATGGCTATCATAATCACAGACAATGATGTACGAAGATACATGCCGATGAAAGATTGCATTGAAGCTATGCATACCGCATTTGCTGATTTTTCCAAAGGACAAGCCCATTCGCCACCCCGTGTCAGGTATATTTCTGAGACGGAGGATCCTAACAGAAAGTACTGGAGCAACGTACATGCTGGAGCTGTTCCAAGTCTTGGAATGGCTTGCGTTCGTGCAGGTTCACACGTTATATCTTTTGATCCTGACGCTGTTTCTGGGCGCGCCCGTTCATATCCTGATAGTAAAAATTGGAGTGTAATAATTCTTTATGATCTATCGACAGCGGAGCCCATTGCTTTTATGCACGAATCTTATTTATCAGGGATGCGTGTCGCTGCAACAAGTGGAGCAGTTGTAAATTCGGTTTCTCGGGAAACAGTTACTACGCTTGGTTTGTTTGGCGCGGGACGCCAAGCCCGAGCTCATGTATTGGCTATTTGTGCAGTACGTCCATCAATTTCGACAGTAATGCTGTATTCCCCAACTGCCGATCACTGCCAAAAATTTGCCGCAGAGATGCATGTTGATGGAGTTAAAATAATTCCTTGCAATTATCCACGAGAAGCTGTTGACGGCTGCGATATTATATGTGCGGCAACAGCAAGTTCTAGGCCGGTATTTGACGGGAAGTGGTTGCAGGATGGACAAATGGTGATTTCCATAGCCAACTCTGACAAGAATCTCAAACGGTACGAAGTAGACAGTCAGGTCTTACAAAGTGCCGAGACAATTCTGATAAACGATTGGCATAGTGTTGAAGAGAATGAACAAATTGAACTTACAGACCTTGTTTTCTCGGATAAGGTCCCGCGTAATAGAGTTATCGAAATTGGAGATTTGTTTGCCCAAAAAAGACGCGTTCGTCAAAAAAAAACCGAAATCGTATATTATAAGAATAATAGTGGTTTAGGGATTCAATTTGCTGCTGCAGGAGCAGTCATTTACAATAAAGTTAAACACTTAGATAATCGTAAAAAAATTCCCCCAGATTGGCTTGGAGCAGAGGCTTATTCCCAAGGAACAAATTGACAATTAACTTCGTAAATATGTTTATGTTATTCCGTCTGCACGTATCAAACCTGTTGTATTTAATTTCTTTAAAATGCAACCTTTGGATATTTTTTTTTGATAAACAATAATTTTCATACGAATTTTTGAATGCTTTAAGTGTATAGGAATACATGTTGTTGAACCGAACAACTTAAATAATTTTGATACAACAATTTTTTTTTCTAAAGTGGCAAGATGTTGCCAAATTTTTCTCGGATGCGTTTCTCCAAAGCTTCACTGTTTCTAGCAACAATAGGGAAGGTTTCGCGCCTTTTGAAAGGCTTACATGCGTCAACAACCACGCGGGAATTTCTGGGATCCTCATGACTATAACTCATCGGATCGAGGTGTGTACTCCAACAACCATTAAGTATATCAACTCCGTCCTTAGGATCGCAGCGTGTGCACATTGACCATAATACATCATTCATATTTGCAGGATCAATATCATCATCCACTACGATTACCCAACGGTTCGCGTACGCACCAGCATGGCATTGGGATGCGACTAATCCTGCTTGTTTTGAATGTCCTCCGTACATTTGTTTGATGGAAATTGTAAGCCACATGCGGCTGCCTCCTGCCTCATGTGCCCATACACCTCTCACCTCAGGAATCCCTGCAGCCTCGAGTTGATTCCAAACTGCTCCACAACGATACGTTCCACGGTAAAATGTGTCGTCGTTTGGTGGAACTGCCGGGATTGCTCCTAAAAGAATTGGATCGTTGCGATGCATAAATGTTTCTATGCGTATGGCCGGTTGTTTGGTTTCTCCTCCCGCATAATAGCCTGTCCATTCCCCAAGAGGACCCTCGGTTACTCTATCATTTGGGTGAATAAACCCTTCGAAAGCTATTTCTGCATTTGCTGGAACGGGTAAACCGGTTTTGGGCATATTAATGATTTCAACACTTTCACCCAAAAGCCCTCCCGCCATATCATACTCGTTTTTGCCGTAAGGCACTTCTAGTCCTGCAACCATGAAAAGTGCGGGATGCATCCCTACCACTACTGCTATTGGACACGCTTCACCCTTTTCATGGTATTTGTTTCTTATAATGTCACCATGTTTCCCTTTTGACGTCATCAAAGACGCCACATTTTTGTCATGACTTTGGACACGATAAGCACCATAATTTATCCACCCAGTATCGGGATCTTTCATCACCACCATGCAGGCTGTTCCTATGAAGTAGCCGCCGTCTAATTCATGCCATCTGGGCGTTGGAATTTTGGTAATGTCAACTTTATCACCCTCATAAACATTCTCTAAAAGAGGACCCTTGCCCACGATTTTTGGCGCAATTGCAAGTTGATTTTTCATATATTTTCGCCAATAATCTACTAATTCGACTTCTTTTTTGTTAACATCCTCACCCAATGCCAAGTTTATACGAGGGACTGCGGTGAGAATGTTTGCTAAAACGCGGAAGCCTTTAGGAAAACCGGGAATTTCATCAAACATCACTGCTGGATTAGTCATTTGTCGCATATAGATGTCTACTAACGCGCCGATTTCTTCCTCGCGCTCAACCCCAGAGAAATGCTGCACTTGATTGTTTGCTTCAAGATCACTGATCCAATCGCGTAAGTCCTTATTAGGCATAACAGAAGCTCCTTGAAAATTTATATCCGTTTGTCGAGAATAGCTTTTAAACGTTGGGGTGAAACTGGAACTTGCTTTATCGCTCCGGGAATTCCGATTGCATCATCAATTGCGCTCGCAATTGCTGCCGCGGCGCCTGTGATACCTGCTTCTCCAGCCCCTTTTATTCCTATGGGGGTTCGTATCGATGGAAAATCTTCAGTTAATAAAATTTCCGGATTGGGAATTTCCTTCATCGTCGGAATGAGATAATCAGCGAATGTCACAGACAAAGGTTCTCCATTAGGATCATAGGTAAACTCTTCATAAAGTGAACCACCTAATCCCTGAGCTAATGCTCCAACAAGCTGGCCTTCAACTAGCATAGGGTTAATAGATCTTCCTATATCGTATGCTATAAAATATTTTTCGACTTCAGTTTTTCCTGTTTCTTCATCCACCTTCACCACGCAAATATGATGTCCGTAAGGGTAAGTTTGATGGTCAATATTGAACCACTCTTCCGCAGCTAGGTACGGCACTTTATCTCCTCTTTCTTTAGCAGTGGGCAGTAAAGCTTCAGCAATCTGGCCGAGTGTTAATGAACCGCCTTCAGGGTTGTTGATCGGATGCACTATCCCGTTGGTAATTGTTAAATCGTCTGAGCGCATTTGCAGTAACTCTGACGCCATATCTAAGGCTTTTTTACGTACAGAGAGAGCTGTTGCATTTACGGCGCTACCTGTCAAAACGCTGGCGCGAGAAGCGTGCGCTCCAACGCCATAATCTATCCTGTCAGTTCGTCCATGAACAACATTGATGTTGCGGTAATTGGCTCCAAGTGCTTCGGCGCATATTTGTGCCATTGCTGTCTCGAAGCCTTGGCCGAGGGAGGCACCGCCAGTGATCACCTCTATATGCCCTGTAGTATCAACAAAAATTTTTGCACCATCAGACGGGCCAAGCCCACTTTTTTCAAAAAACATTGAAAGCCCAACACCGACCAGTTCACCGCTCGCACGACGTTTCTCTAGGTCTGCTTTTAGATTTTCCCATCGAACGGCTTTTAAACCTTGATCTAACAGGCCCGCGTAATCACCGGGATCATGCTCTACGGAGTCACCAAGAACGTCGAGATCACGGCCGTAAGGCATTTCTTCAAGAGCAATTAAATTACGCCTACGCACTGCAACTGGGTCCATTCCCATCTCTTGGGCAATTTTATCCATTAAACGTTCCCGTACGAATGTACCTTCAAAGCGCCCGGGAGATCTGTAGGTAGCCGCTGGGGTTTTGTTTGTTAAACGAAAATGACACACGGCCCTGTAATTGGGGATGCGATAAGGACCTGGCAGGGTGCCGGTGGTCATATTAGCTACTCTGGTACCGTGTGTGCGGATGTACCCACCTTGATCTAAATATAACTCGTCATCAATTGCTATCACTTCCCCATCTTCTGCGACAGCAGCCTTACAAATATGTCGCTGTTGACGAGAGTGATTTGCAGCCATCAGATTCTCTTGTCGATCCTCAATCCACTTTACAGGCCGATCAAGCCTCATCGCTGCCACACAAACTAATACATCTTCTGGATACAATTCCCCTCTGATACCGAAGCCTCCTCCCGTATGTCCCTCAAATAAATGAACGCCGGATGAGGGGCGCCCGAGCATACGGCAAATTGTATCGCGATTTCGGTGTGGTACTTTTGCTGCACCGTATAACTCAACTATATCTCGGGACGCGTCGTACCTTCCAACATTTCCTCGTGTTTCCAAAGGAACGCCCGAATGTCGACCGACTTTCACATCAACTTCAACAATTTTAAATGCTTCAGCGAAAGCTCTTTCAACATCACCGTAGCTTTGCTCTACTAATGCTGCCTCTGTTGTGTACCCATCTTTAAAATCTTGTGGAGGATCATCTGCGTTTATCAACACCTCCAAAGGTTCTAAGTCAAGTATCACATGCTCAGCAGCATCCTCCGCTATGTAGGGGTCTTCTGCAAAAACTGCAGCAACAGGGTCACCAACATAACGAACTAAATCCCGTGCAAGAGGATACTGACGAAACAACGCCAACGCTGGGTTGCTACCCTCTCGAAAGTCAATTGGGGGAATATCTTTTATATCATCAGCAGACCAAATGTCCACAACCCCCTCAACCTGGAGTGCAGCGGTTTTGTCCACCCCTATAATTCTACCGTGAGCAAGAGGGCTTCTGACTATCCTCATATGTAACTGGTTAGGAAAATTTATATCCCCAGCGAAGCGCCCCTTGCCTGTAATTAAGGGGGGGTCTTCTAGCCGTGGAACTGAATCACCTAAATGCCCGAGAAGTTCGTTTGTTTTAATATTCATAGAATAGATATAGAATTATTTTTCACTATAGAAAAGGTTTTCGTGTGCAGTTAAACTGCCGTTATTTTTACAAACTAATATATTTCTGTTATGGCAATCTGCATCTTCCATCCCTATGTAACGTTTTGGAACCAGTACGAGGAAAGTATAAATGCCTGATTCTAAGCTTTTTGGAAAGGACATTAAACGTCTAGAAGATCCGGTGCTGTTGAGAGGACAAGCAAACTTTGTTGACGACATTTTTTTGCCGGGAATGCTGCATGCATGTTTTGTTCGCAGCCCATTTGCTCATGCCAAAATAAATAGAATTGACGGCCTCGCAGCAAGTGAATGTGAAGGTGTGATTGCTGTACTTTCTTTGAAGGATTTTAGACCCCACCTGATCAGCGAATATTTAGTAGTTGGTTTGCCAAGTCCTAGTTATCGGCAAGAGAGTGATCGTCCCATATTGGCAGAGAAAGAAGTTGCTTACGTTGGGGAGCCAGTGGCAATAGTTGTGGCTAACACTCGTCATCTTGCAGAAGATGCGGCGGCCATGGTCGAGGTTGAATATGATCCACTCCCTGCAGTAAATGATTGTCAAAAAGCACTTAAAGAAGGTTCTCCGACAGCTAGATTAGATGCTCCCCACAATCTAATGGCTGAATTTCTTATGGAATATGGTAACGTTGAAAAAGCCTTTCTGGACTCTCCTCATGTTTTTAGTGAATCATTAATGATTCATCGAGGAGGCAGTCACTCTATCGAGTGTAGAGGTTGTGTTGTTCAATATGAAGAGATTTCGGACGAACTAACACTCTGGACATCACATCAGATGCCACATTCATTGATGAGAACATTTGTTGAAATTACTGGAATAGATGAAAACCGGATACGAGTTGTCACCCCCCATGTCGGCGGTGGATTTGGTCCGAAGTTAGTGGTCTATCAAGAAGACGTATCTCTGCTGTTAGCTACAAAAATTTTAAATAGACCTATTAAATGGATAGAAGATCGTAGAGAACATTTTACTAGTACTACGCAGGAACGTGATCAGTATTGGGAAGTTGAAATAGCACTAGACGATAATGGGTTAATACAGGGAGTCAGAGGGGAAGTTATTCATGATCATGGTGCCTACACTGCGCGTGGAGTAAATTTACCCTACAACGCCGCTGAGACTACTTCGTTGCCTTATGAGATCGAAAATTTTCACATGACAGTTAAGGTTGCGTTGACTAACAAGGTTCCCGTGACACCAGTTCGTGGTGCTGGGCACCCACAAGGTGTTTTTGTTATGGAACGGCTTCTAGATCGTGCTGCATCGGAGTTGGGTATCGATCGTGCAGAAATTCGACGTAGAAATCTTATTCCGGGTGATAAAATGCCCTATGAAAAACCCTTGAAAACACGCGGTGGAATGCCAGTTTTATTGGACTCTGGAAATTATCCTAAATGTCAACATCTTGCGGAAGAAGCTGCTGATTGGGCAGGGTTTCCATCAAGACAGGAGGAAGCTCGAAAAGAAGGTAGATACCTTGGAATTGGTATATCAAATTTTGTAAAAGGTACAGGTCGTGGTCCGTTCGAGCAGGTAACCGTTAGAATTGGTCCTTCCGGTAAGGTTCATGTATACACCGGTGGTGTGGCTATCGGCCAAGGAACACATACAATGCTAGCACAGATTGTTGGTGAACAGTTGGGTGCTGATGTTAATAACGTTACGCTGGTCGGTGGGGATACCCACGCGAACGCACTCGGTATAGGTACTTCAAATAGCAGGCTTGCGGTGGTTGCAGGCACTTCGGCGCATGTTGCAGCGCTGAAAGTTAGAGAAAAAACCCTTAAAATTGCTGCTCAATTGTTAGAAGCATCTGAAGAAGACTTAGACATTGAAGGTGATCAGGTTTGTATTCGTGGCACAGATATGAAGATATCTCTCGGTGATGTAGCAAATGCTGTTGCGGGAACGCCGGGCTATGCATTGCCCGAAGGCATGGAGCCTGGTTTAGAAGCTACCGAAAACGTGGTTCTGGATAATCTTGCCTTTGCTAATGGCACAAATATTATTGAGGTTGAGGTTGATCCGGAGACGGGTGGGGTAGAAATTCAGAAATTTATTCTTGCTCACGATAGCGGTGTCATAATCAATTCTATGATGGCTGATGGCCAAATACATGGCAGTGCCGCACATGGAATTGGTAATTCTTTGTTTGAATGGATGGGTTATGATCAGGATGCTAATCCTGTGACGACCAATTTCGCTGAGTATCTCTTGGTGACAGCAACAGAAATGCCCAATGTTGAAGTGATCCACAATGAGTCCCCTTCCCCACTAAATCCTCTTGGTGTTAAAGGGGTTGGCGAGTGTGGCGTTGTGCCGACCCCCGCGGCTGTGATTTCTGCTGTTGAGAACGCGTTACAGCCCTTCGGAGTGTGTATTGATAAGGCGCCAATTAGTCCTGCAGAAATTTGTGCTCTGATTCATGGCGGTAGGGTGCAGGGTGCAGCTTGAAGTAATTTCAGGGCAGCAATGACACTATTATTTGACGATATTGGTGATAGACTAAAGGCATTCCGTTTAGGATCTGGGCTTAGTGCGGAAGAAATTGCAAAACGCATTGGTGTATCACGCACAGCTCTTTATCGTCTTGAAAAGGGTGAATTAGTAAAAATTGATACGCTTGAACGCCTGTCGGAGCTGCTAGATGTTTCCGTACCGACTCTCTTGGGAGTTGGCGTGGAGTACATCGGATCTGCGGTGAGTTTCTTTGAACGTTTACGCCAAATCGAAGAGGCAAGTGAGCATATTACGGTTTTGGCGGGATCAATATCCTATCTTCTAGCAAGTGAAGAGTTCCACGGGGTTTTGGCTGAAGTTTTGGCTGAAAGTTTACCAGAAGGTACAGATTCGCGGGTAAGCAACTTGTTAGAAGTTTTAAGGAGACGAAAAGACTCATACATGAGGCGGAGGCCTGGCATTCTAAATTTAATATCAGGAACAGAAATTGAACGGTTTTTAAGCAACGGTTTGGTTGGCAAAATTGGGTTAAGTCCAGATACTCAGTTTAAACGGCGCGCGGCAGCCCGCGCAGAGGCCTGTCACTTGGCAAATTTGATGGAGTCGGAACCAATCGGCGTACAGATTGGAATTATTCCCGGAACCTTGCCGCATAATAGTTTTCAAATCTTTCGCCAAGCTCACCGCCGGTTGCTCGCCCTCAGTCCGTTTCGTCTTGGTGAACAGCCAAATATTAGTGCGGGAATCGCCATGATTACTTCCGCGGAAGAGGCTCTCGCATTACATCAAAGAACTGTTGAAAATATGTGGCTTAGATCAAAGAAGGGATGTGCTGGAGCAACTTACCTGAGGTCTTTAATTGCAATTCATGCGGTATAGGAAAGAAATGAGTCATGGCCGACTCCTACACAAAAGAATTTGAAGCTGTTGCTGCAAAGGCAATCGATGCCTACAAATCAGGTGACTTGATTTATGCAGAATCCTGTTGGAGAGAGGCTTTAAAATTAAAACCGTATCATGTCGGAGCGCGTCACAATCTTGGTGTGTTGTTGGCACGTAAGAATGAACACAACGCAGCTATCGAAACTTTTAATATGGTTATTAAGGCAAAGCCTGATCACGCGCGGGCTCACGCCAATCGGGCCGGCATCCTGCGAGCTACTGGTAATATGCGTGGGGCACTCGCAGGATATCAGACCGCAATAGAAATAGATCCAAATTTTTTTCAGGCTTATGTCGCGAAAGGTGATGCATTATTTTTTTGGCAACGGTTTACAGAAGCCGTAGAAGCATATGATGCTGTTCTTTTGCGAAATGAAAATTATCTTGGGGCGCTTAGAGGCAGAGCCTTGGCTCTCTTGGCTCTTGGTGATGAAGCTGCCGCATTAAATGACTTTGAGAAGATTTTTTTAGTGAGAGCATCGTTGGAATTCCGACCGAGTAAAATTTCTCGCCTCAAACTGAGACATGACTTGGATCAATTATCGTACTCTGGAAAGGGTAAAAAATATGCTAAAATACTATCCAATTTAGAATCAGAGATCCACTGGCCCGAAGATGAAAACGAACCAGTTAGACTCTCTAAAACATGGTCAAAATCCCTTGAGGAATTTTTTAACCAACCTACAAATATTGTTTTGGCAGAAAAAGTAAGTGAACCTCTGACAGTTAAGGCTATCTCTATTCTTAATTCCTTGGATGAAATTAAGGATGGCCCACAAATTATTGACGGCTTGCTGCATGAAGACGCGTTAAAAATGCTTCGCTATTATTTATTAAAAAGTACTATTTGGAATGATTTCACACATATCGATGGATTTGTTGCAACCTATCTTGAAACTGGCCTGGCCTCTCCATTGTTTTTACAGTTAGTGACTGCACTACGTCAAACGTCAGCATTTCGTAATTTGCCTTTAGTGCAGGGTTGGGCATTTAAAGGTGTGTCTTCTGAAGCTAGGATAGGAATGCATTCCGACGAAGCAAAATTGAGTTTAAATATCTGGCTAACTCCAGATAACGCTAATCTCGAGCCAGAACATGGGGGCTTGATTGTTCATCGGCACTTGCCACCTGCAGATTGGTCTCTATCTAACTATTCTGATGATAAGGCACGCATTGAAAAGTGGATTCTTCAAAAGAACACTGACTCGCTTGAAATTCCATACCGTGAAAATCGTGCAGTTATTTTTGACTCTAGGCTTTTTCATGGATCGGGCTCAATGAAGTTTGCGGATGGATATGAAAATCAAAGGATAAATATTACATTACTTTTTGGTCACTCCAGAAAATTGTAAAAAAATTGGAAAATATATTTATTTTGAAACAAAATAGTTATAATATATATCAGTCATTATATTTTGAAGGTGGGTTATGTCGGGGCATTTAGTTGAAAATAATTATACAACCGGTGCAATACGGGCTATGGAGTTGGATCCTTTTCCAAATAAACCTGCGGGTGAGTTTATTTGTAACGTCATATCGAATGATTGGGTCAATGAGGAATACAAACTGGTTGTTCTGGGTGCGCACAAAAAAGCATTAACAGCAGTAGCAGGGCAGTTTTTTCATTTATTGTGCCCAACCCCGGATGGGGCAGAGGTATGGATGAGGCGACCTATGAGCGTATACAGAGTTGATCAAAGTGGTGGAAGAATCGAATTTTTGTACAAGAGTGAAGGGCGTGGCACTAGAGGTATAGCCACTCTTAAGTCGGGAGATGAGTTCAATATTGCAGGTCCTTTGGGAGTTGGGTTTTGGCTTGAACCAGATTGGAAAAACATTGTTGTTCTGGGGCGTGGAGTAGGCTTGGCAACACTCGCACCTTTATCGCAAATGGCATTTGAGGCTGGGGTGAATGTCACTGCACTTCTGAGTGCCCGTAATCGCGATGTAGTTATGTCACGTGATCTCTTTGAGAGTTATAATGCGGATGTAATTGAGTTAATTGATACCGATGGCTCATCAGACGTTTCAAATGTGAAAAATATTATTGAAGGTCTTATCAAAGATCAGAAAGCTGACGCATTTTTTACGTGCGGGTCAAATCGTTTATTGAATTTGTTGAAGGATCAGGGACGAAAATATGGGATTCCAGGGCAGGTGGCTATGGAACAACTGATGGTTTGTGGTGTCGGTGCTTGTTACGTCTGCGTGCGGACATTTAACGTGAATAACGAGCGGGTGTTGAGGCGAGTTTGCCGAGAGGGGCCGGTGTTCAAGATGGAGGAGACGGTTGGATGGTAGATCTATCAGTTGAAATTGGTGAGTTAACGCTTCAAAATCCGATAACACCAGCTTCGGGCTCTTTCTCTTGGGAATATGACGAATTTATTGATCTTAATGAGTTGGGTGGTCTCGTGGCAAAGACAATTTGTCGTGAGCCTCGCGATGGAAACCCAACGCCGCGTATGGCTGAAACTGAAGCAGGGATTATTCAATCCATTGGGCTTCCTGGGAAAGGTATAGATTATTTTTTGGAAAATATAGTTCCCGAATATGCAAAATTTGACCCGCCTCTTATTGTTTCCTGTTCTTCGGAAGATCCAGATGAGTTTGCTTTATTAGCTAGTGAATTAAGTGTACCAGACGTAGATGTTGTGGAATGTAACATATCTTGCCCTACCCGAAATACTTCAGGAGGAAATTTTGCTTTAAGTGATGAACATACTGGAGAGGTTGTGAGCAAGCTTCGAGCCGCTACAGATAAGCCTCTTTGGGCTAAATTGTCCCCGAATGCCGGGGATATAGTATCTATCGCCAGGGCGGCGGAGGAGGCAGGTGCAGACGCTTTATGTATAGCTAATACATTTTTAGGTCTTAAAATCAGGACTGACAACTTTCGTCCAGCCATAGGAAATAAGTACGGTGGTATGGTTTCTCCTGCTTTAAAGCCGATTGTACTTAGAATGGTCTACCAGTGCGCGAAAGAGGTGAAAATACCAATAATAGGTATTGGCGGGGTAACCAAAGCAGAAGATGTAGTGGAATACATGCTTGCAGGCGCAAGTGCCGTGGGAATTGGTTATGCTGCATTCCGAAACCCCACCGCCCTTACCTCTATTATTAGGGATTTAGAGGTTTGGTGTGATAATCGCGGAATAAAACGCGTTTCAGAGCTAATTGGCGCGATCAAGGATGAAGATATGGAGATGGATACTCTAACTGCAGCAAGCCAAGGTGTTTAGTAACCTAAGGCAAATATAACACAAGTATGATATCATCTTTAGTTTTGTTGCAGTTGTTTTTTTGAAGATATAATGAAGCTAACGGTATAAAACTTTTTGTGTTTACTTTCTGATTTAGCTTTCTTGCACAGTGAATCTATCGCCTGGAATGGTGCCCTTCGGAAGTGAGGAAATGTGCGTGTATATGTCGCGCGGCCGAGCGAACCATACTTTTTCAACTTGAGGATGTTTACAAATATGTGTGAGAATATCTCTTAAACCCGCCAATCTATAGGGTTGACCCACAACGAAGGTATGCAGAGCCAAACTGAAGACCAAAGGTTGTTGATCACTTAAAGACATCTGTTCGTCAAAATGTGAGCACACCATTTCCGTAAATTGACTAGCTGTATGTCGTCGAGAGAGTTGGGCCGGCGAATCATTAATTTCAATATGATAAGGAAGCATTAGCAATGGGCCGGCCCTCGTTTGCATCCAAGTTGGCTGATCATCACATGACCAATCCATGATATATTTGTAACCCTCTTCTTTCAATAGGTCTGGTGTGTGGGCACTTTCGGATATCCAAGGGCCCATCCATCCACCAGGTCCATCGCCTTCATTTTCTCTAAAAACCGCGGTTGCAGCACGAATAAGCGCCTTTTCTTGTTTCTCAGGATAATCACCCTGTTGTTCTGAATTTGTTATACCGTGACCAATAAACTCATCGTTTCTTTCGCGGATCCGCGATGGGATTTGTGGTGCATATTCGTAGATTGACGTATTCATGAGGTGACTAGCAGGTAAATCAAATTCATCTAAAAGATCAAAGATTCGCCAAATTCCGACCCGCAAGCCATAGTCACGCCAGGCATAGTTTCGAACATCAGGTTGGACACCCGGATTTGTTGGTGTGTGGCCAAGACCTTCCCCAAAACTAAAATGCTCAATGTTAAGGCCAATATAAAATGCTAACCGCTTGCCCTCTGGCCAATCATAATTGGTTCTCTCGATTATGGGGCTGTATTCATAACGACCATGTTTCTTTAATTTCAATTGATCACCTTTATGTTGCCAGCACTTAAATATTGCTAGCCTCTCTAATCTAACGCAAAGGACGCCATCTATTTATAGATTAAACAGGAAAAATTTTTCAAGGAAAATTCGGAAAAAGAATTGATTTATTTAACCAAGGGTTTGATTTTTACCAGTAAATCCCTCTATTACTGACATAAAATGATTTATGGAGTGTATAGGGTTGAATAAAAGGGTTTGGCGATTTTTTTTAATTTGATGTGTAAAACATTCGCAGTGCATCAGGTAGATTGACATTAGATGTTTGCATCTCATGGGTTGCGCTGGACCACAACCTAAGGCTAATTTATTGTGACAACTTGTTAGATTTGCCCTGAAAGGATAACGATGTCTGAAAACGACTATGATGTAGTAATAGTAGGAGCTGGAAATGCAGCGGCCTGTGCTGCGATGGCCGCACAAGATTCTGGAGCAAAAAAAATTACTATGCTGGAGTGTGCTCCAGAGGATGAGGCTGGAGGAAATACTCGCTTTACCGCGGGAGCTATGAGAGTAGTGTACGATGGTGTAGAGGACATTAAAAAACTCGTGGACTTGTCTAACAAAGAGCTAGCAGACACCGATTTTGGAACTTACACGCAGGATCAATTTTATGATGATATTTTCCGAGTTACTGAATATCGTACTGATCAAGAAATGGCTGAGTCCTTAGTCACAAAAAGTTTAGATACTCTTATTTGGATGAAAGAAAAAGGTATTAAGTTTGTGCCAATATATGGTCGGCAAGCGTTTAAAATTGACGGTAAGTTTAAATTCTGGGGTGGATTAACGGTGGAGACATGGGGTGGTGGCCCTGGTTTATATGATTCCCAGCAGGAAATAACAAAAAATTTGGGCATAGAAACAAAATTTGAGACAAGAGCAGTTGAGCTTGTAATGGAAGGAAGCCGAGTTGCAGGAGTGAAAATAAAGAAAAACGGACAAATAAGAATCATTAAAGCAAAATCGGTTATTATTGCGTCAGGTGGATTTCAAGCAAATCCGGAGTGGCGTACGCGCTACCTTGGTCCTGGTTGGGATTTGGCAAAAATTCGTGGAACACGTTTTAATACAGGTGACGGCATCCGTATGGGAATTGAGGCTGGTGCTGCGACATATGGTAACTGGTCGGGTTGCCATGCTGTTGGATGGGATCGCAATGCACCCGAGTTTGGTGACTTGGGAGTTGGTGATCAATTTCAGAAGCACTCATATCCTTTTTTTATAATGGTAAATGCTACTGGCAAACGTTTTGTAGACGAGGGTGCCGATTTTAGAAACTACACTTATGCAAAATACGGTCGAGTCATACTTCAGCAACCAAACCAATTTGCATGGCAAGTCCTAGATGCAAAAGTTGCTCATTTAAAACGCGATGAGTATTCTATTCGACAAGTAACTAAAGTTACTGCAGATACAATTGAGGAGTTGGCTGGAAAGTTAGAAGGCGTTGATAAGGATACATTTTTAGCTGAAGTAAATGAATATAATAGTGCTGTTAAACAAGATATTCCGTATAATCCAAATGTGAAAGATGGGCGTTGTACCGAGGGGCTCGCCATTAATAAATCAAATTGGGCGATGACCATAGACACACCTCCCTTTGAAGCATATCAAATTACATGTGGAATTACATTTACATTTGGCGGATTGAGAATTAATCAAAATGGTGAGGTGGTTGACGGCGACTTGAAGTCAATTCCTGGGTTATACGCGGCTGGAGAGTGTGTAGGGGGATTATTCTATTTTAATTACCCAGGGGGATCCGGTCTTACGGCAGGTTCAGTATTTGGTAAAATAGCTGGGCATTCGGCAGGGGCATATTCCATTTAAATTTTAAAAAATTTTCAAACAGAGACAATTTTTGTAACCCATTTAGCCCACGAAATGAGGGAGGTGTCCCCGTATCGCGGCCCAACAATTTGGATTCCTACTGGTAATCCGTTGGGCCCACTGTGAGTAGGTAATGTAATGGTGGGTGTATGTAAAATCGTCCAATACCCCTGAAATCGGGCATCTCCTGTGCTTGCCAGTCCCTTTGGGGCTTCCCCGTGAGCAGATGGTGTGAGTATAAAGTCGAGTGGTTTAAGAATTGCGTCAACAGATGCACGTGCACTCTCGGCATGCTCGAGTGCAGCGCGGTATTGATCCCAAGAAATGGAATTACCATTTTGCACTTGTTTTAAAATATTATCTGACATTTGATTTTGATGATGGGCAGCATGCCATGAAAGAGCTTTACTTCGTTCAAAATCATTTATTGTGTTTCTTACATTAGTAAGACTTGTGAATGTTGCTGGCATTTTTGTTTCAACAATCTTTGCACCAAATCGCGATAACTCTTTAACTGCATTTTCAACTGCTGTGCGGGACTCTGGAGAGGCTTCATTCCACAAATGTGTTTTTGCAACTCCGATTAGAGGTTGTGAATTTTCATCTGGGGTTTGACTCAATGATCGGTTAAGAAGGACGGAAGCGATTAAATCGATATCTTCAATTGTCCTCGCCATTAGACCTATTGTGTCGAGATTTTCAGCCGCAAATAACAGTCCAGCGCGGTTTATAATGTTATAAGTTGGTTTGTATCCAAAAATACCGCAAAATGATGCTGGTCGGATGACAGATCCTCCAGTCTGAGTGCCAAACGCTGCATGAACCATCGTGTCTGCGACAGCAGCTGCAGAACCGCTAGAAGATCCACCCGGTGTATGTGCAAGATTAAACGGATTAGTTGTTAAACTAGGGAAGGATCCCGCAAATTCGCACGTTGCTGTCTTTCCCATTATCACCGCCCCCGCATTTCGCAAAATATTTACGCAAGCTGCGTCAGTTGTTGGTTGCCATCCTTTGTAAATCGATGAACCCATTTGAGTTGGCATATCGAATGTGTCGAGAACATCCTTTATTCCGACTGATAAACCAGACAATCTGCCAGATTTCTTATTTTTATCGATTATGCGAGCATTTTTTAATGCGAGGTCGCCATCAAGATAAGCCCATGCTTTCACGGTTTTTTCCCGAACATCAACTTGCTTCAAACAGTCCTGCATTACTTCTTCAGCAGTGAGCAATCCCTCAGTTTTCATTTGGATAATTTCTGTACCACTAATTTTGTTTAAACTATTCATATCAGTATCCTGAAACATATTTTTATCATTAAAGGGTAAGCAGTATGCCAGTTTTTTATCGATAATAAGGTGCACTTTGTTTTGTTTTTTTTCTACACAAGATCCTTTTTTAAAATGAATGATAAAAATTTACATGGTTTTAAATATTTTGAAGGGAGCTATGACTTTCTAAAAAGACCGGTATTTAAGTTACTTTTTTATCAGAACGTTAGTACTCAGCGGTAAATGGCTGAGATTGTTAGTGCGCTCAACAAGAATATTTACAATGATAGAAAATTTCAATAGACCAAACTATTTTGCCAGTTATGACTATTTTGATCTTTCTCTCGCTATCTTTGTGCCCTCTGAGAGAATTCGGAGTTTCTTTTCGGCAATTTCAAAACTGCACGGGCTAAGGCCGCAGTCTGGCGCAGGCATTATTTGTTCTGGTGAGAGTATGTCTGCTGCGCGAAGCAAACGTTCTGCAACATAATCCGCTGTTTCTATTCTTTGGTCACTGTTCCATACACATCCAAACCTGACCCGTTTTGAGGGACATTTGGACAACAATTTAGGGTCTAATCTTGCTCCTTCAAACTCGAGGGCTAAAATATCAATATCACAATCCTCAAGAATAGAGATTAATCTGGGATAGCTATCCACTATGCTTCGTTTTTTTTCCGGATGAGGGTACCCATAACATATATGTACTGCTGTGTTAGCATTGAGGTCCGCGGCGGCAAGTTGGAGCATCTCAATTCCCCATTCGCTTACTTTTTCTGGGTAAAGACTAAATGCTGGTTCATCAAATTGTATTATTTCTGGCCCAAGTTTATCTAAAAGCTTAGCTTCACGATTTATCGCGATAGCCCAATCCTCAGCCATCGATTTTTCATCGAAATAATATTCATCATGTGTTGAGTCAACAATTGTCATTGGTCCGGGCAATGTTATTTTTACCGGTTGATCCACTTTCTTCTTAAGAAAACTAAGATCATCAATTGTAATTGGAGCAACATGCTCTATTGGTGCCACACATCGTCCTACCATTGCCTTTGTTTCACCACGGATAATTTTTTCAGCTAGTCTTGAATAATCAAATCCAGACATTTTTTTGGTAAAATGAGTTAAATAATGCTCTCGACGCTGTTCACCATCGCTAATAATATTGATTGCGGCCTTTTCTTGCAATCGTATTGACACACGTATTGCGTCATTGATTGCTATGTTTCGCAACTGCCCGTCAAATGTCCAAACACCTCGTTCCCCGTATTTATAGTCTTCTTTTAATTCTTCGGCTGTTTTTGGACGGTACAACCAAGGAAATTTTGGCATTGACCCGACAACGGTAGTAGTGAAAGGCTGGTATGATTTCATCATGCATTCAGTGTAAAGGGGATTCGAACTGCTCCAAATCGTATTTAATAAAACCCAACTTTCTTTAGAGACTCTCCCAACAAGAGATCTATTCGAAGTGTAATTTTAGCCGATCATCCTTTTCTGCCCCAATTAAGGGTGAATATTATGAGGTGGCACTAGATTAGTCTTCCCTACGCATCCAGTATTTATGATAATTAATCTGTACCCAGCCTACTCGTTTCTCTTTGGTCTTCAACAATCAGAGAAGGTTTAAAGGATTCCTCTCCATCTCATTATACCTTTGAGATCAGACAATTACCATTATTATGTGCACTAACAACGGATTGGGTCAACTAACTGCTAGATTTATTGCAAATTGAAAAAATATTCTGTGTAACAACGTAAATTCTTTGTCCTCCGGTACTGGGGTAACTTTTTTTTTGTTGTTCAAACTTTCAATCTGCAAGTGACATTTTTTCATTAACAGATGAGCTTCGTTTATTCGAATTTTATCATCTCATTCTGATGGCTAAATTTTGCGTAGGGCACAAAATCGAATACCCAATGAGGCAATACCACTCTGTAGCAGTTTAGACATATTTCCGTTATTTTTTGCCGATCGCTGTCTCTACTTTGAATATTTTCAATGGTCCGGTTTTACATTCCCTCCATAATCTGAAGCAATACCTGCACTAACGTAGCCACCATCACAAAAAAGAATGTGACCATTCATATACGATGCGTTTTCTCCAGCTAGAAATAGAGCAGCATCCGCAACTTCTTCAACGGCACCATACCGTCCAACTGGGATGTACATTTTATATGCTTCTCTAGTTTCATTATTGTGAGTGATGCGTGTTAATGGCGTGTCTATAGGACCGGGGCCAACAGCATTGACTGTTATTCCTTTAGGCCCAAGTTCTAAAGCAGCCTGACGAGTTAGTCCAATAACTGCCGCCTTAGATGTTCCATAAGCTGTGCGACCGGATCCGGCTCTTTGCCCAGCGATTGAGGCAATATTAATAATTCTTCCATAGGAATTTTTGATCATCTCTCGTGCTGCTGCTTGTGCACAATACAGGGTACCATAGAGATTTACTTTCATTACTCGATCGAATTCTTCCGGAGTTGCTTCAAGAAATGAATGCCGTTGTCCTGTTCCTGCAACATTGGCTAAAATATCCACTCGCCCGAATCTGTTGACTGTTTTTTCGATCATCTGTGTGGCATGTTCAGGATTTGTTACATCTATTTGAGTACTGAGTGTCTCTCCACCAATATTTTTAATGGTTTGGATTGTTTCAGATAGTCCCTCAATGTTTTTATCAGCAGCGACAATCTTTGCTCCATTCTGGGCGAATAAATAGGCTATACCTCTCCCAATGCCACTCGCAGCGCCGGTGACTACGGCAACACAATTCTTAAGGCGCATGATATAGTTTAGAAGCTTGGCCATTTGTATTAAACAACATATTTTCCTCTTTCATAATAAAAGCAAGCTAGAATGGTTAGTGTATTAAATATCAATTTAAAATAAACTATTGTACGAAAGTTTATTAGGGCCCGTGCG
This sequence comes from Rhodospirillaceae bacterium, assembly GCA_002709075.1. Taxonomy (GTDB): domain Bacteria; phylum Pseudomonadota; class Alphaproteobacteria; order MPNO01; family UBA2964. The sequence continues at coordinate 161,666 of PAPV01000013.1, forward strand.
TAGTTGCAACCGGGCTCATTTCTGAACCATCCATAATTTCACGGAGCATTTGTTCTAAAAGCATTGAACGTATTGATGCATATTTCAAATCATTCCATAAATTGTGAAATTCATTCGGGTCCTCTTTGAGATTATAAATTTCACCCCAATCGGTATCGCTGTAAAGCGTAAGCCTCCAATCACCGCTGAGTAATGTTCGCGCTTTGAAGTTATCTTTCAATCCCATATATCCACGCCTTTGATTTTCCTCAATTATCAAACCAGTTCTCGCCTCGAGACCATGTGCTATGTCCACAAGAGACTTACTTTGTATTCCGTTGAAAGATTGAATGCCTGCTATTTCTAATATTGTTCCTGCGAGATCTATGGTACCAGATAAACCACTACATATGCCGGGAGCCGAAGAATCATTCGGATCACTGAGAATGCATGGAACACGAATAAGCCCTTGATAATGAAGCGCACCTTTAAGGAGAAGTTGATGATCTCCCATAAAATCGCCGTGATCAGTGGTAAATATTATGACGGTGTTATCATCTAAACCCAAATCGGATAGTGTGCAAATTACCTGTCCTATGGCGTCATCAATCATAGTAATAGATCCATAATTGAGGGCAATTGCTTCTCTAACTTCCTCCTCAGTTGCTCCAAACGCTCTTTGTCCGGATTTATTAGATAGACCCGCATCTCTTTCAGCTAGAATTGCAGCCAAATGTGGTGGCCATTTATCTTCAGGGTGATTGTATGCATCAGGCAAGGGTACATCGGCAGGATCATACATATCAAAATATTTACCGGGTGGGGTGAATGGATGGTGAGGATCGCCAAAAGAGCATTGTAACATAAATGGACTATTTGGGTGGTTCTTTGCTTGATCCTTTATAAAAGAAATGCTCTCTTCAGCGATAAAAGTTGTCGGATAGAGTTCCTCCGGAATTGCCGTGCGCCAGGCCTGGGGTGCTTTTATATCGCGAGTTGCTGGTAAAGCGTTATTTGGACCTCTGATTGACTCTGGGTCGGGGTGCCGCTCTGCAAGCCATCGGGAATAGTGACCCCAAACACGATCGGAGTGTCCAATGGCAAGTGAAAGGTGATCAAAACCGTAGAATGGGGTTTTAGGTTCAAAAAATGGATCTTTATTCCACGTGGGTTTAAGTTCTTGTTGGTATTCTCCATCCGACCAACGTCGGCGTCTGGCCTCTGAAAGATCAAACGATGGTTGTTTCTTTTTTGGATCATGCAGAGGCAATCCAACTTCTACTGCTGTGGCCGACATACCCTGCAAATGACTTTTCCCAATCAAGGCAGTCCGGTATCCCGCATTTCTCATTAATTGAGTAAAGGTAACTTCCTCAAAAGATAAAGAAATACCATTTTGTCTAACGCCATGTAATGACGGCATTCGTCCGGTCATAAATGTTGCACGATTCGGCATACAGATTGGGCAGGAAACAAAAAATTTTTCGAATTTAGTGCCAGCTTTTGCTAAATTATCTATGTTAGGGGTCTGAACAATATTGTTACCATAACAACCCAAGTGATCAGCTCGATGTTGATCCGTAATAAATACAATAAAATTTGGCTCCTTACTCCTTCGTTTCATTAAATTTCTTTCTCCGATTATTATTTTTTATTCATAACTTCGTTGGTAGATAGTTTTATAAAAATGCCGAAAAAATGTGGAGATGGAAACTGTATTAGTTATAAAAATTTAACAGAGGAAAAGAATTCTTTAACGGCATTTACACATTCGACTGGTTTTTCTAGTTGCAACATATGCGTTGTTCCAGAAACAGCCTCGTACTCATGTTTGTAGGTATGATGCAAATCGCGATTAACGAGCCCGGGAGATCGAACGTTTGCATCATCCGGATCACTTGCTACAATTTTGAGTGGGCCTTTTATTTCTTGAAAATAGGGTGTTAAGTTCATTGATGCATTGGTTGCGTAGACTCTAGACTCCCCGGCTGGAGGACAGCATAAACCCCATTCATTTTTGTTTGGTTCATGGCGTAGAATTGTTTTTGCCATAAGTTCATGAGCGCCTGTGATCCAGCGTGAAAGACTTTTTGATGCATGAAATTGTTGGGCTAGATGATCGGGTGATTTGAAAAACTCTGGGCGGTTCATCGACCACTCAGCCATTTTTAACTCAAATTCCTGAGAAACATTATGAAGAACATGCGTTGGTGGCATGACAAAGGGTGGGTCAAAAAGTACCAGCGCATCCCAACGCCATTGGAATTCAAGTGCATGTCTAAAGGATGTGATGGCAGAAATGGAATGAAAAACCCCCGCAGTGGGTTTGTCGCCAAAGTGTTCCGTTATCTTTGTAAGTACCATTTCCATGTCCGATGTGAAGCACGGAACATCATGATGAACAAGATTATCATGTCTTGGATTCCAACCATGACTGCGTTGATCGTAAAGGCAAAGTTCGTAGTCCTGTAACAAGCGGGACCAAAAAGGAAAATATGCATCTATTGCGAACCCGTTCCCATGTGACATAACTATCCGAGGTCCGCGAAGATTCCCATGTTGCCGAACGATGATCTTTGCTCCATCGATCATATCTAGGTCTAGAACTTTAATGGGCTTAGGAATTAAAAATTTTTCTGACATTGGACTCGCAGCGTTTCTATTTGAGATATTAAAATAAAATACCAGTTTATATCAATCATTTTGCTATTTGGTTTCAATTTGCAATAAATTGGTCTTGGCATAGATAAATACGCGTTGTAGATTGACGCAACTTAAAAAAAAATATGAGGCGGAAAATGCGATTAAATTTTAAACAAGCTGGCGGTTTAGTCATATGTGGCTTGCTACTAAGTTCATGCACTGGTGTAGCAGATAAACCAAAGGTTAGCGGAGTTAAATCAAAAGGTGTTTCATTTGAGAAGCACCTAAGTAAAGAATATAAGAAATTAGTTTCCTACGAAAAAAAAGCGTCAAAAAAGAATCCGGTTTTACGTACAAAGAAGTTCGTAGCTTTTTTTGACACCGGTTCTGCAAAGCTTTCAAAGTCCGCGCAGATGGCCGTGGAAAGTGCGGTCGGTTTTGCTTTAAACAAGAATAGTTCGTCCATAGCAGTTACCGGTCACACAGACACTGTCGGAAGTCGGAAAGCTAACAAAACTCTTGCTAAAAAACGGGTTGCATCTGTTTTAGCTAATTTTAAGGCAGCAGGGTTTAATCTTAAAAAGGATATTGTTGACGTTGCGCTTGGTGAACTGGACCCCACTGTCCTTTCGGGAGATGGAAAGAATGAGAAATTTAACCGAAGAGTGGTTGTCGCAGTTGATTATAATTTGACGGATCCAAACGTAAAATACTTCGCTAAGCGCGCTAAGATGGCTGCTAAAGGAAAAGCACCTGGCCTGCAAATGCTCTCTGAAAGAAGGTTGAAGGGGAAATATGCTAAAGCCCTTGGTCCGGCATATGCTCGCCTTTGGTCTGCTTTAGATAGCAAGGGGGCCAAATTAGATGGAAAAAATGCTGCTAAAGCACAGGTCAATTATGAGTGTTGGCTAAGACAGGCCGAGTTAAACAAGAAAAAAAATAAAAAGTTAGGCAAATGCAAAAGTAGTTTTTATGGTGCTATGGCAATGTTAGAGGGCGCCATATACAATGCTAAAAAGAAAAAGAAAAAATAGATATTAGAGAAGTTGATAAAAACGGGCCCTAAGTCGGGCCCGTTTTTTGTGAAAATTTTCAGGTTTTAACGCTTTTGAGTCCTTTTTTTTCTTGGTTTATTTTAATCTGGTCTTTATTACTTTTTACTATGTTTATCGATAAAAAATGTAATTTAACACTTCGAGTTGTATATTTTTTATAGATGATGGGGCTTAATAGAATATTTTGAACTAAGTAATTTGTCGGGTTAAGGATACTCTGTGCTCGACTCCAATATTAGATTAGGCTGTTTTTTCATCAACAAAACATTTTCGATTACTCAAATAACCATTGGAGCTGCTTTAGTAACTGTAATCCTTTACAAGGGCAATTCTTCAGTGTTGGTTACGTTATTTTTTGTTTATGATAGTCAAACTTGTACAAAATGTGATCGAGAGAAAATAATGGAAAATACGCTGGAGGATATGGTTGCGCTGGTTACGGGTTCCGGTCGAGGCATGGGAAGAACTCACGCGGAGCTTTTGGCCAGCAGAGGAGCAGATGTTATTGTTCATGATATGGATAAGAAAAATGCAAATGAAACTGTTGAGGTTGTTCGTGCGCTTGGGCGCAAGGCGGAAGCAATAATTTCTGACGTGTGTGATGTAAAAGATTTTTCATCTAAAATTAAGCAAATGGAATATAAATTTGGGAAAATAGATATTTTGGTAAATAACGCCGGGATCGGCGGAAACAAGTTGGTTTTGGAAGATATTGATGAACTTGTTTACGATAGATTATTTGATACTCACGTTCGTGGCACTTTTTTTGCAACTCGCTCTGTTATACCCGGAATGAAAGAGCGGAATTACGGTAAAATAATCAATATTTCCTCAATTTATGCTATGGGAGGAAGTAATTTTGCTAGCCATTATGCGGCGGCAAAATCGGCAATTTCTGGTTTGACTAAGAGTTGGGCGCGTGAGTTTGCCCCATGGAAAATATGCTGTAATGCTGTTGCACCCGGATTTATATTAACAGATATGACTCGTGGTAGTAATACAATTGAGATGTTGGAGGCACGATCGAAGGCCATGCCGCTTGGTCGTTTTACAAAATCTATTGAAATTTCCTACTCAGTATGTTGGCTTGCGTCACGCGAGTGTGACATGATAACTGGTCAAGTAATTAGTCCGAATTCTGGCGAGGTTATAGTTGGGTACTGACTTGTATCATTAAATGAATAATCTTTCTATAAAGTTGTTCTTTCAGCCAGTACAGAAACATCGATGTCATAGCACATCATTGTCCTATATTCATTTATGCGTATTGATTTTCTATAAAAATATTAATAGGCCTCTTAGCAGGCTTGTCGTATAAAATGATAAGGATAAAATTTAAAGTTGCATAGCATATATACAGGGTGAAGGAAGTGAAAGACTATCATAAAATGATATATTCAAGAGAATGGAATTCCTTTAAGGATCCCGATGTTCCCGAATATTTCAACCCCACTGTTCTTTTGTTGGATAACAATTTGTCTGCTGGTTACGGTGATAAAACCGCATTGATTGTGGATAATCAATCCTATACTTACACTGATCTTTTGCATCATGTGTGTCGTGCAGCTAACGGCATGGCATCATTAAATCTTGAACCGGAAAATCGAATCCTGTTGTTTGGGACTGATAGTCTTAACTATATAGCGACTTGGTTTGGAGCAATCCGTAACGGTATAATTCCTGCAGTTATTTCAGATGCATACAAAGCGGAAAATTTGTTGTACTTTCTTTGTGATACTGCATGTAAGGTGTTGTTTATTGATCAGGAACAAATTGAAAAGTTTAATCAAATTTCCGATGAGATTCCGCATACACTTAAAATTGTGATTGTTAATGGAAATTTAGCGGATGTTTCTGAAACTGGTGATCGACAGACATTGCGGTATTTCGAAATGGTAGAGGGCCATTCTTCAGTTTCCGAGCCGTATCCTATTCACAAAAATGATATCACTTACATGTTTTATTCAGGTGGCACCACTGGTACCGCAAAAGGAATTACTCATTTGGCACATGATTTTTATCTTGTTCCGGAGCGCCACGGAAAATTCCTGGAATATTGTGAGGAGGATATTGTATACGCAACATCAAAGAAGTATTTTACTCATGGTTTATGGCCGGGACTTTTAATACCGCTTTATTTTGGGGCAACGAGTGTGGTGTCCCAATTTTCACCATCTCCGGAGAATGTGGTGAAACTGGTAGAAACAAATAATCCAACTAAAATGATTACAGTTCCTACTATTATAAAGAATATTATTTTATTTTCTAACCAGAATCGAATTCCAGACTTTTCTTCACTTCAAGTTGTTACATCTGCATCTGAGAAGATGCCACCCGAGGTGTTCGAACGTTTCTATGAATTGTTTGGGTTGGAGATTCATGATTCGATTGGCTCTAGTGAGATCACATATGAATGGATAGCGAATAGACCGAAGGATTTCCGTCGCGGCAGTCTAGGGAAGCCGGTTTTTGGATTTGAGGTAAAATTAATGGATACCGATGACAATGAAATACAAAAGCCTAATGTTGATGGGGAAGCATGGATTAAAAGTAAGACGACATGTTTTTTTTATTGGCGGAAATTAGATAAAACAAGAGAGACCTGTATTGGAGAGTGGGCGAGAACCGGTGACACACTCAGGTATGACGAAGATGGGTTTTTCTGGTTCTCAGGAAGATCTGATGACGTTTTCAAGGTAAAAGGACTATGGGTATCGCCAATTGAGGTTGAAGCTGCAATCACTGAGGACAGTGCAGTCTTAGAGGCTGCGGTGGTTTCGTATGAGGATGGTGCGGGGTTAACGAAACCAAAAGCTTTTGTGGTTCTTAATCCAGGGGAGGAAACAACAGACGAATTGATTGAGCAACTTAAAAACCGGGTTCGTCAAATAGGTGGCTACAAGGTCCCTCAGGAATTTATTTTTGTCGAAGCGCTACCACGTACCACTTTAATGAAGATAGACAGACGTGCACTGAGAGATAAAAAGACGTAAACTTGAGTAATTCTATGTAAAGTCTTAAAATTCTATAAATTTTCTCAAGTATTTGCTGCTCAAAATTCTATTGTACTGCCCGGAAACCAATCACCTGTATTTCTTCTTTTCGAACATATGTCTTAAGGACTTTGAACTCCAAGTAATTCACGCAAAGTAGTCCCTTCATATTTAGTGCGGAAGATGCTCCTACTTTGCAATTCTGGAACGACCATGTTTACAAATGCATCAAACTCATCTGGGAAAAGAGAAGGAATTAAGTTAAATCCATCACAAGCATTGCTTTCAAACCATTCCTGCATTGTGTCTACCACGTTTTCGGGAGTCCCAATTAACACCATGTGACCCCTCGTTGCTGCAAAGTGCTGATACAATTGGCGTAATGTCCAGTTTTTTTCCCTGGCTAAATCGAGCATTTGTCCCGATCTTGTGCCCACCTCTTCCACAGCTTCTAAATTGGGAACTACTAAATCGGGATCCATTTTTGTAAAGTCGTGTCCTACTCGTCGCGATAAATATGCGAGGCCATGATCTGGATGTATTAAATCCTGCAACTCTTGAAATTTGTTTTGGGCCTCCGCCTGAGTTTTTGCTACTGTCACAGATAAGCCAGGTAAAATTTTAAGGTCGGAATTATGACGCCCGTATTTTGAAAGTCTTGATTTGACGTCTGCATAAAACTCCTGAGCCATCTTAAGACTCTGCGTAGCAGTAAAAATGACATCAGCAGATTTGGCTGCCAACTCTCTCCCTTTTTCTGACGCTCCAGCCTGAACAATTATAGGACGCCCTTGCGGTGATCTTGGAACATTTAGTGGTCCTTCTACTTGAAAATATTTTCCTTTGTGATTTAAAACATGCATTTTGTTAAAATCGAAAAAGGTTCCAGTTTCTTTGTTCCGAATAAAAGCGTCCGCATCCCAACTGTTCCATAGGCCGCGAATAACATCTACAAATTCGTCTGCTATTGCATAGCGCTCAGATTTTGGTTTATGATCCTCTTGGCTATAATTTAGTGCTGCCCTTCCATTTCCGGTGGTAACGATATTTACTCCTGATCGCCCCCCCGATACTAAATCTAACGTTGCGAATTGTCGTGCAACTGTATATGGCGGATCAAAGCTAGTACTTTTCGTGCAAATAAGCCCAATATTTTTGGTTTGCGTCGCCAAAGCGCTGAGTAAAGTATAAGGCTCCAACCAGGCTGAGTAATGCTGCCTATTGAGTGCAGAACCAAGCGTAGTCCATGCTGATGGTGTATCCGCGGAAAACAGCATATCGAATAAACCGCGCTCAGCAGTATGTGCCATTTCAACAAATCTTGAAAAATTAGCATTAGCATCATCATGAGCATTTGGGTGTCGCCAAGACGCGATATGATGGCCAGTGGGTCGAATGAAAAGACCAAGTTTCATTTCTGCCATGGTAGAACCCCCAATCTAAAATACATTAAAACAATATGGTGAATTTAAAAAGCTAGCAAGGTTTTGCGTTGAATAAGCAACGTAATCCACTGCCAAACGCACATATTTTTTCTGCAGTTAGGGTAATTATTATTCTGGATTAGATCCTATTGTTATTAGCCAAAGAAGGTTTTATTTTTGACTATAGCGCACAAGACCATCGCTACAATGTTCTTTATACAGCTTTCCCTCTGCGAGTAGTCTATTAGCATGAGCTAATGCTTCACCAACAGCAAATCCGATTTGGTCTTCACTTAATTCTCGTGAAAATATCACAGGTAACATTTCAGTTGCTGTCGATGGCGTGGTGCAGAATTCAAATGCTGCGTTTAATCTTTTGTTATGATGTTTTATTAGCGAGTCAATACGGTCGTGAAGTCCGTAAAAGGGACGTTCGTGTGATGGCAAAATTAATGCATCATCAGCTAATTGTTTAAATTTAGATAGACTTAGCAAATAAAGCCCTAATGGATCTCCATCCGGCTCATGGCACTGTAGCGAGATATTTGTAGTAATTCGAGGCAGAATTTGATCCCCTGAAATTAGCAGATTGCGATCAGAGCACCAAAGACTACAATGTTCTGGAGAATGACCTGCCCCAGTAATCACTCGCCAATTATCGCCATTAATATTTATATCCTCTCCTTCAATTATTCTTGTAAAAATAGGAGGAAGAGGAAAATTAATATTAAGAAAATCCGGTCTGGTATTGTTGTAGCCTGTTAGACTAGTCTCGCTCATGCCATTTGCTTTAAGAAATTTCATTCTGGCATCGAGGTCGGATGTTGGTCCATTTTTTTGATTAAGTTGAGCATGAGCCCATTCTGAATATGTCATCCATATTTGTGCTTTCCATTCATCCGCAAACCAACCAGCGAGTGACAAATGATCTGGATGGAAGTGCGTGACAATTACACGTACTATCGGCTTTTTTCCTAGCAAGTCTGAAAAGAAAGCAGCCCAGTGATCGATAGTAGTTTTTGTATTGTACCCGGTGTCAACCAATGTCCAGCCACCTGCATCTTCCAATAACCACAAGTTGACGTGATCAAGTGAGAACGGAAGTGGCATTCGCAGCCAGAATATGCCAGGAGCGACCTCCATTGACTCTCCGTATGCTATTTTTGAAAAAGGATAATCAGGATGAGTAGCCATTCTTTAGTCTCTAATTAAATTCTTTAACTGCAGTATGGCAGCACAACTTATTAATCTCTAATCGCTTTTTTCGTAGCCTTTATTTTCGGCAACCACTTGTTCGTCAGAAGAAGATGAGGGTATGATTTTTATATCAGTATTGGGGTTATTTAGTTGGGTTGTACCTGTAATATTATTTCGTGTCTTCTCTTTTTCTTTCTGGCGTTTCGCTGTTCGCTCTGCAGCGCGTCGCGCTTTCTCTATCTCGGTTGACAAGTCTTCTCGAGAGCAGATCCCCAGTGCTACAGGATCTTGTGCTTTTATATTGGCTATATTCCAATGTGTTCGATCACGTACAGCATTGATGGTAGTTTTGGTGGTTCCTATCAGTCTACCAATCTGTCCATCCGTCAGTTCAGGAAAATTCCGCACCAGCCAGGCTATACCGCTTGGTCTGTCATGTCGCTTTGCAACTGGAGTGTATCGCGGACCTTTTGTACGAGAGCGAGGTCGGGGAACTTTAGCCTCTGCTAACCTAAGTCCCAATTTTGGGTCTGCCGTGCAGCGCTTAATTTCTTCATGTGTAAGTTGACCGGCAACTATAGGATCCAACCCTGTCATGCCGATAGCGACCTCACCATCAGCGATTCCCTGTACTTCCAAAAGATGAAGATTACAAAAATCGGCTACCTGATCGAAAGTAAGCGCGGTGTTTTCAATCAGCCAAACTGCTGTAGCTTTTGGCATGAGAACTTGAGACATTTTTACTCCTTTTAAATCAAATTGTGCTTCAAAAAACCCGGCGAAAAATAATCGAAAGAAGTGCCGGAAATTAGATGCAAATACACCCTAAGCATTAACAATAAGTTACATAGTTAATACGATTTTACCTATATGTGAACCGCTGTCCATCAATCTGTGTGCATCGGAAGCGTGCAATAAATCAAAGGTCTTGAATATTTGCGGTCTTATTTTACCATTTTCAAAATGCGGCCACACTTCTCTATGTACTTCATCAGCAATAATGGCTTTTAATTTGGTTTCTCTCGCACGGAGAGTTGATCCTGTGAAAATCAATTGTTTCATCATGATCAAATGGACTGGAATTTCCGCCTTGCTGCCTTTTTGAGTGGCGATTTGAACTAGCCTACCGCGGTATGCGAGTGCATTAAGATTCTTTCCAACGTAGTCACCTCCTACCATATCCAAGATAATGTCTACTCCGTTACCACAAGTCTCTGCCTTTATAAAATCGACGAAATCTTGTTTGTGATAATTAATAACGTGATGTGCCCCTAGATCTCTGCAGGCAGAACATTTGGCGTCAGTGCCGGCAGTGGCAAATATCTTTGCTCCGTATTCGTTTGCAAGTTGGATCGCAGCAGTGCCAATACCGCCAGAACCTCCATGAATTAATATGCTTTCCTCGCTTCGCAGCTTTGCTCTCGTTATAATATTATCCCAAACAGTAAAAAAAGTCTCAGGTATCGCCGCTGCTTCAACCATTGAAAACCCCTCAGGTATCGGTAAGCATAAGTCTTTATGGACAGCACAATATTCAGCGTAGCCACCGCCAGCGACTAGGGCGCAAATTTTAGCTCCAACTTTTGGCGTTTTAATATTTTCAGAATTTGCAATCACGGTTCCCGCAATTTCAAGTCCTGGTATTTTGGTAACACCCTTTGGTGGAGGGTATTTACCCATCCTTTGCATTACATCAGGTCTGTTTACTCCGGCGGCAGATACTTTTATAAGAACTTCATCATGTTGGAGATTTGGTAATGATTTTATTTCTGGTTTTAAGACTTCTGGTCCTCCGGGTTTAACAATCCTGATTGCAGTCATGAATTTCGGTAGTGCTTCGATGTCTTTATTTTCTCTCGGCATTTCGATGGCTTTCAAGTTATAAAAGGTATCTTAAGTTTCACTGATATTTAGAAATGGAGTGCTTTATGATAATTGAGGAAGATAACGAGCCGAAGCCAAGCAATGTTTTCACCCCGCTTGTGCTGGACACGATGTCAATTGATCAACTTAAAAACTATATTCGAGTTCTAAAAGAAGAAATGCGTCGAGTGCAATGCGAAATATCAAAAAAATCTACTTTAATGCAGGAGGCTGAGTCTCTGTTTAAAAGTTAAATTTGATATCTCCATTGATATCTCCATAGGAACGGAATCATCGTCTACTCTAATCCAAATCCCTCAAATTTTTTATTAAATTTTGCCACCTGAGTGTCTTGTGTATTTATACGAGTTGCTCCACCAGTCCAAGCAGGGGGAGTATTTGGATCAATATCCAGTTTCATCGTATCACCCGTTTTTCCCCAGGTCGATCGTGTTTGGATTTTTGTTCCCTCCGTCATTACGACAGTTATTTCATGATAGTCAGGATGTATATCTTTTTTCATCTTTTCCTCCAAAAACAAATGAGCTTATACAGCGAATACTTTAGATTATGCAAGAGCTTGATGCGGATTTAAAAATCAGAAATTAAGAACTTTCATTAGAACATTCATATACTTAAACTTCCATAGGTTCCCTAGTTACCAAAAAAAAATCATAATATTTAGTTATTGGTTTCAAATTTCGATGCTAAGATCCTTGTTTGATAAAATTGTAATTCCATTAATCACATCCTAATCCAAGAAAATCTGACGATTACAAAAGTGCACTCCCAGTTATTTAACCCTCATTAATGGTATTTTTTATAATAGAAACAGAGGATTTGAAAACTTTTCTAGATTTTCTTCTACCTGTTGAGTAATTGCGATTACATATTTTTGAGTTTGTATTTTACAAACATTCCTAGCGTGCTAACGACTAGTTAGCTTTAATTCAATTCGCCGATTTCGTTTGCGCGAATCCATGGTTGTTGTTTTATCGATTGGGTGAAACTCCCCGTACCCAGCTGCAACTAGTCGTTTCGCAGGTAGTCCGTTTGCAATAAGCAATTTAACAACTGATATCGCTCTAGCAGTTGACAATTCCCAATTAGACGGAAATTTCTCAGTATTAATTGGAAGACGATCTGTATGTCCGTCAACTTGAAGTACCCAATCAATGTTTGAGGGAATTTGTTCAGAAATTTTTAATAGGGTTTGAGCGAGTTTTACGATTTTTAAACGCCCAGAGTCCCTGATTTCTGATGATGCAGAGGCAAATAGCACTTCAGATTGGAAAATAAACCGGTCACCTGAAATTCGAATATCTTGCCGCGTTCCAATAATATCTCTTAATTTTCCAAAAAATTCAGATCTATATCGGGAGAGTTCCTGCACTTTACTTGCGAGTGCTGCATTTAGCTTTTTTCCTAAATTGGTAATTTGTATTTTCTGTTTTATTGAGTTTGCTTCAGAGGATTGCAGAAGTTTAGAAATTATTTCCAGTCTTTGTTTTAAAGCTGATATTTGACGGTTTAGCAAATTGATTTGAGTTTTTGACTGGTCTGATAATTCTTTTTCTTTTCGAAGGTATTTTTCTATTACAGAATTTTCTTTGGTAATTCTCTCCAAAAGTACTTGTGTTTCCTTTGCTTTCTTTTTAGCACTTGATGTGAGTTCAACCTGCTTGGAAAGTCGAACGCGCAAAGACCTACTTTTGTTTTTTAGGTCATCAATCAATGTGCTCTGGCTTAACGCCTCCTTTTTTAAAACACGCTGAGTTTGTTTTAACGAAGCGACATCTCCGCCCAGAATTTCTAATTTTTTTATTTGTGTTTTAATTTTAGCTTGATCTGCTTCAATGTCCTTAAATGCATTGGCGAGGTCAATTGAAGCATCAGCTACCTCTTTTTGGGATTGAAGAAGCGTTTCACGTAGTTCTTTATTTTGGTTTAATGCCGTGGACAAACTACTGCCCAACTCATCTCTGGCATTTTTAGATTTTTCGAGATCAGAAATTAGACCCGCTATTTGTTTATTCAACATATCGTTGTTGTTTTTTTCTATCGCAAATAATTTAGAAATTTCTGCTAGCTTCTGGTTTAATTGGCTTAATGCCTTGTCTCGTCCGAGTAGCATGTCCGAAAGGAAATTTTGGCCTATTGTGAAAACCATTAGTAAAAATATAGTTATTATTAGCAGAGCTGAAATTGCATCAACAAACCCAGGCCATATATTCGGTATTGATCGGCGTCTGTTACGAGTCTGCATTAAATTACAGCCTTACATTTATTGACTGCCGCTTCTCTCCGCAGCGGCTGCAATGGTGCGTGAAAGGACGCGAATTTCATCGCGTAATTCTGAAATTGTTTCAGACCTGCCCTGGGCCAATTCCTTCGACAAGCGGCTTAAGTGCATATCTATATTCTTAACACCAGTCAGCATGTCATTAAATTTTCTGGTTTGCGAAACAGTATTTTCATTAATTTTTTGTATTAACGGTTTTAATTCGATATGTGTATTAGAAATATTTGTAAGCTCGCTTCTTTCAGCCCTAATTTCTTCCGTAAATACCCCGATCACTTCGGTAAGTTTTATTAGATTTTGATCGGCAGAAATTCTAGTACTTTCAGTGTGCCCCAGCGTCCGTTGGAGTTTCTCCAAACTATCTGCTGTTTGCCCCAGTAGCGCCTCAACATAGGCAGGAATGCTGGCATCTTCATTACGCACATTAATAGAGCCAACAGATCGACGCGTTTGACATGCTAACCAATTTTCAATGTTATTGTAAAAATTATTTTGTGCTTGCCCAAATTGTAGTTCTAAAAAACCTAATATTAATGAACCAGCCAGACCAAAAAGCGAGGAACTAAAAGCAATACTCATCCCTGCCAATGGAGCCTGTAATCCTTTTTTAAGGTCGCTAAAAACATTATTAAAATTACCGTCACCTACACTGAGACCAGCAATTACGCTGCCAACGGAGTCAATTGTTTCTAACAACCCCCAAAAAGTACCTAAAAGCCCTAAAAAGATCAGCAAACCTATCAGATAACGCGATAGATCCCTGGATTCCTCCAAACGGGCATTTAATCCGTCGAGTAATGATCTTTGAGTTGATGCCGATAATGAGGTTTCTGCCCCTTTCTCGCCTAGCACAGACGCGATAGGTGCAAGTAGATGAGGGGTGTTTTGTTTGTGTATCGAAGAATTTCCTTCGGATCTATATTTCTGTAACCAATTAGTTTCTTGCATTAATCGATAGGTTTGACGAAAAATATGTATGGCACCAAGAACCAATATTCCGAGAATAAGGCCATTTAGCGAGGGACTTGCTTGGAAAAAATTCCAAATTGTTGACGATAGGAAGCCAACCGCCATAAAAATTATCAAAAGAAAAAGGATCATTCGAATAAGATAATGCAGCGGATTTTTCATTCCCATTTCACTCGACAGTCATCTATATTATGTTTCGTGTTCTTCGCTTATTGAACTCAACCATCAGCGTTTCTTTAATAAAAGATCAACACGATTGGCTTTACCCCCATTCACCCGGGAGCCAAGAGCCCGCACATCAATGCGAGTACTTCTAATGCCGGCACCAATCAGGCGAGAACGGACAGCAAGTGCGCGAGATAGGGATAGCCGCCTCGCTTGACTTTCGGACTTTCCATCGATGCTTGCGTAGGCCATAAGCTGAATTCTAAGTGTGGGATCGGAATTTAGTTTTTTAGAAACTTCTTTTAAGGACAACTCGCTATCTGTTTCAATTTTAGCGGATCCGACAGCAAATTTAATTTGCCTAATGCTCTCAGTCTTCGAAATACCTGGTTCCAATGCTGCTACAGCAGCAGAGGTTTTTTTGTTAGGAATTTTCGACACCGGCATGCTGGAAAACTTTGAAAGATTTTTTTTCTGTTTGTCTACAATTGGGGCATTTGGAACCCGAGGGGCAGCGGGCCCTGTAGTGGTCGCTGTATTTTTTATCTCTTGCTTGCGGCGTACTTTTTTGACTCGGGATGTGTCAGTCGACAAGATTTTGTTTAATTTGGAAACGGATATCGATGCTTTTGTCTTTTGTTGGGGAAGCTTGGAACGAGAAGGCGTCTTTTTCGTAGCAGAAAATTTTGAAGACTGGGAAACTTTTTTTCTAGATATGCGTTTTTTCTTACTCGTTGGCGGACTTAACAAAGACAAGTCCTGCTTTTTTTTTGTTGAGGTAAATCCGATCTGACCAGCAGGCGGAACAAAGCGCCCGTTGCGTATTATAGGAAATCTTGGAGCTCTCGGTATTTTTTTAAAGGAGGGTTGATAAGTATTGGATATAGATAATTGTGTAGTCCCGCTCTGAACAGAGTTCCTCAGAGTTTTGTTTGCACAAACATTACTAATATGCCTAGAAGCTGCTTTTCCTAACAAGGTTGAGGGAACATTGGGCGCAGTCCCAAGGTTTTCTAAAACACAATAATCAACCGATACACTCTGTGCTATAACATTGGTTTTTGGAAACATAAAACCAACAGTTAGTATAAAAAAATACAACATTATTATAACTCTAGTAGAATTTCCTTTATTTTTGATTGCCCGCATATGTAAAATCCCCTCAATTAGTTTGGGGTGAATACAATTTGATCCAACCCCTTGGCAGGTATTTTCCCAACAATAGCGCAGCAGCCGTCTTCTCACAACAAAATTGAGTGTTCACATAGACTTTAGCTTGTTTCTTAGTCCTTTCCTCAAAAGATTACCTATTGAATTATATAATGCGCTGTTTGTGGCTAAAATTGATTTCCCGTTTGCAGCATCACCTCTACCATCAAGGTCACTCACCATCCCGCCGGCTTCACGGACAATTAATATCCCAGCTGCTACATCCCAAGGCGATAAACCAAATTCCCAAAATCCATCATATCGTCCGGCTGCAACGTAGGCCAGATCGAGTGCAGCGGAGCCAAATCTTCTTACGCCAGCTGTGTATTCCATAACCAAAGGAAGCATCGCCATCATTTCTTCTTTTCCACCACGTCCTAGAAAAGGAATGCCGGTGGCCAAAACTGCATCAGAGAGAGAGCCACGCGCTGAAACCCTTATCCGCTGATTTTTTATGTATGCACCATGACCCTTAGCGGCCCAAAAAAATTCATCGCGCACTGGATCAAAAATTATTCCTTCGATCACTTCTCCTTTGTGTGCATGAGCTATAGAAATACAAAAATGTGGAATAGCATGTAAAAAATTTGTTGTACCGTCCAGTGGATCAACAATCCATTGATCAATAGCTTTTGTGTCTCCAATTAATCCCGATTCTTCTAACAGCAAAGAAAAGTTGGGGTGAGCGGCTTCGAGTTCGCGTTTTAAAATATTCTCCGCCCGACGATCTGCTTCTGAAACAAAATCAGCCGGGCCTTTTCTCGATACTTGCAAATGCTCTACTTCATTAAAGTCATGGATAAGACTACGAGCGGCTTTTCGTGCCGCTCCATCCATAATATTTATAATGGCCGGACGCATCTGAAAAATCCCAATTTTATGTTGCCATTTTTTAAAATGTTTTATTCCTTTGCTCTTTCAACGTATGAGCAGTCACTTGTGCTAACGACAATTTTTGTTCCCGTCTCTACATGGGGTGGCACCATAACCCTGATACCATTCTCTAGGATGGCTGGTTTATAAGATGAAGACGCAGTTTGACCTTTCACCACAGCATCCGCTTCTGCTACTGTTAAAATAACCGAGGCCGGAGGTGAGAAACTGACCACGGTGCCTTCAACTGTATCAACTGATACTTCCATTCCATCATTTATAAAAGGCTTAGCTTCTCCTGCCATATCCAGATTCACTGTAAACTGTTCATAGGTTTCTGTGTCCATTAAGGTTACTAAATCATCTTCTATAAAAAGCACGGTGCAAGTTTTTTCCTCTGTCATAAGTTTTTCGACAGTTTCTTGTGTTCTAAATCTCACATTGGTTTTAATTCCCGTACTCACGTCACGCATATCAATCGCTATGAAAGCATTGCCTTTACCTGGTAAAATAAGATCATATTTTAAAACACTGTAGCGCTTTCCTTCGTGCTCAATTACATGATTAGGGCGAAGACTGTTCGCATTTACTTTCATTTGAATTTTTCCGAATTTACTTTGGTCAAATCATAGCATTACCGTCAATTTGGTTCAATCTCATCGAAATATTTGTGTTTTTTGCCTGAAATATCCTCTGCAATCCACTCTCCTTCAGATTTGGATTCTATCCAACAGTGTCCGGCTGGAACTTTTCCATGTCCACCTGGAATATCAAGCACATAAACCGGTTGCGCAATACCTGATAATCGGCGACGCAACCATTTCATTAATTTACGACCGCTGGACAATGTGGTTCTAAAATGTGAAGTACCCTTTGCCAAATCGCCGTGGTGCAGGTAATAGGGTTTAACACGATTTTCAATAAGGGTTCGAAAAAGATTTTCTAAATCTTTTGGTGTATCGTTAACACCTTTCAGTAACACAGTTTGGCTAAGCATCGGGATTCCATTATCAATAAGTTTTGCGATGGCAACACTTGCTTTTGAGTCTAATTCATCAGCGTGATTGGAATGCAGAACAAGCCAGATGGGTTTTTTAGTTTTCAATGCATTTATCATTTCGTTATCAATACGAATGGGATCGAGTGCAGGAACTCGACTATGAATGCGTATCGTTCGCACATGTGGAATCTTATTAAGCCGAATTAGTATTTTTGACAGACGGGAAGGAGATAGAATCAAAGGGTCTCCCCCTGTGAGTATCACCTCCCAAATATCAGGATTTTCTTCAATATAGGAAAAAGCGGTATTGAGTTTTTCATCTGTTAACAAACCGTCTCCAACACTATGCCTTCTAAAGCAAAACCGGCAATATACCGGACAAGCGAGAACTGGCATTAGTAAAACTCTGTCGGGATATCTATGAATGATTCCGGATACTGGTGAGTGTTTGCGATCGCCGATGGGATCTGGAAACTCATTTTCCATTAAGGTGTTTTCTGACGGGTTTGGTACAAACTGCCTTATCAGTGGGTCGTTTGTATTTCGTCCTTGTAGACGCGATGCTAAATAGGCTGGGATGCCAATTGGCAGTGCTAGTGCTGCTTCGGTACAAGCAGGCTCGTCAGCCTTTTTAATTAGGTCAGCTGTAAGCAGACCATTAGTGTTGGCAATTCGTTTCCTACGCCTACTATGGACAATATTTCTTACAATGCTCATTTTATGCTATTCGAAGTTATTGGAACTAAGTTATGAATGACAGCAACCAAAAATTAGCGCAATCCCCTTGGTGGGATAGCGACTTAGTTGCCCACAAGCTTTCTGGTCTGAAGAACCGAAATATTATTTCTGCAGCATTGCGTGAATGGTTTATAGAACATGAATTTACTGAAGTGGAAACTTCTTATTTACAGCTATCCCCGGGTCTTGAACCTCACCTGACTGCATTTGAAACTAAATTTATAGAGCCATTTGAGGAAGATGGTAAAACTTTGTTTCTCCACACTTCGCCTGAATATGCGATGAAAAAGCTTCTGGTTGGTGGAATGGATAAAATATTTCAGTTTGCACGTTGTTTTCGAAATTGTGAACGCTCGGCTATACATCATCCAGAATTTACAATGTTAGAATGGTATCAGACGTCTGAGAGTTTTTTGGAGGGTGCCCTGAGCGCAGAAAAATTGATTAAAATAGCAGCTAACACTGTAGGTGTTGATACTATTCAACGAAATGAAAAAAATTGTGATTTAACAAAGGAATTCTGCTGGTTGACCGTTCAACATGCATTTGACTTATATGCAGCTATTGATTTGCGCGCGACTCTTGAAGATCCTCTATACCCTAATGCTGTTTTGTTCGAACGTTTGGCTGTTGAGGCAGGAGTGAGGGTTGCAGAGGATGATGATTGGACTGCAATTTTTGATAGAATTTTTTTGGAAAAAATTGAACCAAATCTTGGATTAGAAGTTCCCACAATCCTATACAATTGGCCTCTCCCTTTGGCCGCTTTGGCTAAACCGTTGAAACATGATTACTGTTTTTGCGAACGGTTTGAAATTTATGTGGCGGGAATTGAACTTGCCAATGGCTTCGGAGAGCTAACAGATGCCAGGGAGCAGCGACGTCGTTTTGAAGCCGAACAAAATATTAAACGTAAGATGGCCATTAAACCATACCCAATAGATGAAGAATTCCTAACAGCACTTGAAATCGGTTTGCCGGAGTCCGCTGGAGTAGCTATGGGTTTTGATCGTTTGGTAATGCTATTAACAGGAGCAGAAGAAATTCAAGATGTAATATGGTGCCCAATGAAGTAAATTGTCATGATATATTTTTTTAAAAATATAAACGGGTTATTATAGTCTAGAGATTAGCCGACAAGAATGTTGTTAAATATTTTAACCGCTGCCTCTGGTCCATCTTTGTATCCCCAGACCCCATTGGAAACAGCTATGAAATCTGCGCCCGCTCTGATAATGGTTTCACAATTCTTTACTGTAATTCCGCCAATGGCTACGCACGGGACAGTGGTTGTTTCAGACCAGTCGGTCAGGATGTTTATTTTAGGTGTAAACCTACGAACTTTGGTTGAACTCTTAAAAAAAGCACCAAATGCAACATAATCTGCCCCCGCTTCGCTTGCTTGCATCGCTAAGTGAGTGGAATCATGACAAGTCACCCCTACAATTGCATGATCCCCAACCATTTTGCGAGCTTTTTCATAAGGCATATCCGATTGACCTATGTGAATGCCGTCGCAACCAAATTCAGCCGCAATTTTAACATTATCATTTAGAATGAAGGCAACATCATACTTTTGAACCAATGGCATCAGCTTCTCAGTTGTTCTACGAAGTGCGTCGTCGGAGTCCTTGAGTCGCAATTGAACGCAAGCGATATCCCCTGCGTTAAGAGTTGCTTCAAGGATTTCAGAAAATTTTTTCGTTGCTTTCCCTCCGATGTCAGGCGGAGTAATAAGATAAAGTCGGCATGGATAGAGCTTTTCTTTTTTTGTCATTAAAATCTTTGCAAATATTATTTACATTTTGCCACTATAAATTTTAATAATGTTATTCAGCATATCGAGCGCGTCTTCACGTTTGCGTTGAAAGGTGTTTCTTCCAATTATTGAGCCATTTCCACCTCCATCGCGAATGGCTCGAACTTCATCATATATACCTTCCAAATCTTTG
The DNA here is from genome assembly GCA_002709075.1 of Rhodospirillaceae bacterium. Classification (GTDB taxonomy): domain Bacteria; phylum Pseudomonadota; class Alphaproteobacteria; order MPNO01; family UBA2964. The sequence goes on from PAPV01000013.1 coordinate 182,028, forward strand.
GCTTCGCCACCGGAAAAAACGACAATCCGCCTTCCGGCAAAGCAACTTTGTACGACATGATTAATTCTAGATTTTAAGATTGCAACATCAATTTTTTGTGAATTATATACTTTTGATGCTGCATCTAAAAACATAAATTCTGTGGGTGGTTTTACTTTAATAATGTGAGCGCCAAGTAACGCGGCCATATGGGCTGCATAAGCGCAGACATCCATTGCCGTCTCGCCCTCCCGAGTTACGATCCCACCACGGGGGTAAGACCATATAACAACCGCCAGTCCGCATGACTTAGCTTCCTCAGCCAGTTCACGTATTTCTTCAATAAGTGCATATTGATCCTCTGACCCAGGGTAAATAGTGAAACCAATTGCTGCGCAACCCAAACGCAGCGCATCTCCAACGCTGGCCGTGACCGCTTGATCCTTGTTAGTAGATAGGGAGTTAGCACTGTTGCACTTTAATATTGTTGGGACTGCGCCAGCAAAAGTGTCGGCGCCTGCCTCTAATAATCCCAGTGGGGCTGCAAATGCGGACAATCCTGCGTCAACAGCAAGTTGATAATGATAATGTGGGTCATATCCCGCTGGATTAGGAGCAAAACTTCTTGCCGGCCCGTGCTCGAATCCTTGATCAACCGGTAAAATTACTAACTTACCCGAACCGCCTAAACGGCCGTGCATTAGAATACGGGCAAGGTTTCCTTTCGTTCCTGGGTTATCCGCTTCATACCCAACGAGAATTTTTTTTACTTTTTGTGTGATCTTCATCCGTTTCTCCCAATCAATCTTAACAGACTAATTTTGCCTATCATTAAATCACTATTTTGCAATACAACCTGTTTAAAGTATGTTCCTTTAAGGCTCAACTGATTCCAAACCAAATACGACAGTCATCTTCAGGACTTGAACTGAAAGTAAGATTTAATGTCTTCGGTACATGCCTAAAAAGAGCAACATTCTCTTCTGCGGCAATCTGCTGAATTTTATTTTCGACTGATGAATTTGCTGTCAAAGCGATTGCTTTGACACCCGATCTTATTGCCGCCAAAGCATCACCTGGTGCTGCTCCACAGTCTAATACAGCTTGAAGGGTTAGTTCTGGGAACTCCATGTTAATTTGATATGATAACTCCAAAAACCACAATGGCCCCATGTGAGCACTAGCACCCCGTGCACTCCATATTGTTGCATTGTGCCCGTAACCAACTGCAGCTCGGCATACCGCGCGAGCGTCTCCAATGCCGTGTATAACAACAGGGCGGTTTGTGTTAAGTATACGGTAAGTCATGAATTCGACTTTTTAAATTGTATATAACTATATCTATAGAACCAAATAGCACTTTTCTCAAATATCAGATGGCATAAAAGATTTAAAATGACTGGAATATTAGTCTACGTGATGCTTTAGAACAGTTGTCTATCCGATTGAATTTGATAAAAATATTATGATCTTTGTTGACCTGAGGGGCGTAGCAAGCTTATCTTAAAGGTCAATTTTTCTTGACCTTATTTGCTTTCTGATGAGAGGCATAACCATTTCTAGCTTAAACGAAACACAAGATAGATTACATAGGGCTCTGGACACACTTGAGGAGGCAGTTGAGAGAATCGTTTCAGGTACCGGTTCCGAGGAGTTGCGTAAAGAGCTTCACGAGATTCGTAATCGCTGTGAGTTTCTTGAGGAGAGACACTCTAAGATTTCTACTCAACTCGATCAAGTCATAGGACGGATGCATAAGATACTGAGGATGGAGTAATGCCCCAAGTTGAGGTAACAATAAATAATCGGATTTATCAGATTGCTTGTGATGAAGGACAAGATGAACATTTAAAACGTCTGGCGGAATATGTAGACAAGCGAGTGCAGGAACTTGTTTCTGCTTTAGGCCAAGTTGGGGACTCCAGACTAATTGTAATGGCAAGTCTGTTAATTGCTGATGAATTATCTGAAACATACGCAAAACTTCAAAACGCTGCCAGCATAAAAACTGAAGATGCTGTTATTAATGTGACTGAATTAGCTGCACAACGAATCGAACATATTGCAGCTAAGCTAGAAGCCGTTTAACTTAACCTTGGGTGTGGCTGCGTGACACGCGAGAGGTATTAATCTCCGGGGCCTAACAACACCTAACGGGAGCCGTCTCTGTCGGAATCTTGGTTTCGTTATATGGCGCCCACCTGCGAAAGCGGGCCTAGGTGGATTGTAAATCGGACGTTCTTGTGGCTACGCCTTTTTTTATTGATTTAAAAATATTTATCTGGGCAAAAAAATTCAAGTTCATTGTAGTATTAACAACGCTAAAATGCAGCTTTCCAAACGGATGCGGCAAGTTCGCCGTCGGGCGTACAAAAGCCTTGGTTCCGTTCAAGGAAAATTAATTTCTGAAAAGTTTGATGAAGCGCTTCAAAAAGGTTTATCAATACAATCTGGTGATATTGTGGCAGGCTTTTGGCCAATTAAGGATGAAATTGATATCAGATATCTTTTAAAATCATTGTGCGAAAAGAGAATTGAAGTTTGTCTTCCGATTGTTGGTAAGCAAAGGACTTCGATGGCGTTCAGGCTTTGGAAACCAGGAGATCAGCTTGAAGTTGGCAAAATGGGATTATTGCAGCCAAGTCGAAAAAGACGGTTGGTAGAACCAGAGACTCTTATTGTTCCCACGCTGGCCTATGACCAATTAGGTAGAAGGCTGGGGTACGGAGGTGGATACTATGATGCAACACTGTCTGAACTTCGTAGTCGTCGATCTGTTACGGCTGTCGGAGTAGCATTTGAAGCCCAGCAGGTTCCTGTTGTGCCGAATGATTCTAGTGATGAAACTCTGGACTGGATAATAACAGAAAAGGAGGCAAAAGTTATTAATATGGGGCTTGAGTAGCATGAGAATTTTAATGTGTGGAGACGTTGTAGGGCGTCCTGGTCGGAGGGTTATCTGTGACACTTTGTCTCGTCTCAGAGATGAGTTGCAATTAGATTTTATAATTGTGAATGGAGAAAATGCGGCCGGCGGATTTGGGATAACTCCAAAAATCTGTCAGCAATTTTTGGATGCTGGTGCCGATGTGATTACTACCGGTAATCATGTTTGGGATCAGAGAGATATTCGGCCGCATTTTGCAAATGAGAGGCGTTTATTACGACCTCATAATTATCCTGAAACAGATCCAGGAGGAGGAGTTGAGGTTTTTAAAACGCAACATAATCACAGTATTCTAGTTCTTCATTTTATGGCTGTTCTTTTTATGACCCCGCTGAGTGATCCGTTCGCAGGAATCGAGAAGGAATTATTGAACTGGCGTTTATCTTCGTCAGTTGATGCAATAATTTTAGACTTTCATGGAGAAGCAACGAGCGAAAAAATGGCAATGGGGCACATGTTGGATGGCCGGGTCTCTGCAGTTGTTGGAACGCACAGTCATGTGCCAACAGCGGATGCTCAGATTCTGCCAAAAGGGACCGCTTATATTAGCGATGTAGGAATGTGTGGTGATTACAATTCCGTTATAGGAATGAAGAAAGATGCCTCAATCGGTAGGTTTCGAAAACAAGTTCCTGTGTCCAAATTAGAGGTGGCGCTTGGTGAAGCGACTTTGTGTGCAGTTTTGATCGAAACAAATGATAAAACTGGATTAGCAAAAAGGGTGGCGCCGGTAAGAATCGGAGGAAGACTGGCACCCGAGATGCCGAATTGGGCAAAATCTTAATTTATGCAGAATAGAAATTCATCCGAAATTATGTCGTCACATATCAAAACTGTACCATGCATAACTAATAATTCCGATTTCATCACCCTTATTATTTGATGGTCCTTGAACAATTTTAGTAACTATATTTTTTGTTTTAAGGAAAATTTTTTAAGGAATTTAAAATTTTAACCCTATTTCTGCCACATTTGTCTTTTCAATTTCGTTTTTAATTGAATGGAATTATCAAAACATGGAGAAAATGCAGTATGCTTCACAGGACCACATGTGGTACAAAAAGTATATTGAATAACAAATTGTAGAAACATCATGGCGGGTCATTCGAAATTTAAAAATATTATGCACCGCAAGGGCGCGCAAGATGCCAAGCGAGCAAAAATATTTACTCGGTTAATAAGGGAGATACAAGTTGCGGCAAGAATGGGTTTGCCCGATCCGGAAATGAACCCTCGCCTCAAAAGTGCGGTAGTTGCTGCCAAAGCTGCTAACATGCCTAATGATAACATTGAGAGGGCAATAAAGCGTGCATCAGGTAACGGAGACGAGCAAAATTTTGAAGAAATTCGTTATGAGGGATATGGTCCAGGTGGGGTTGCAGTAATTGTGGAAGCGCTTACAGATAACCGAAACAGAACAGCAAGCGAGGTCAGGTCAGCTTTTTCAAAACATGGCGGATCACTAGGTGAAACTAACAGCGTCAGTTATCAGTTCGAACGCATTGGTATGATTACATTAAACGGAAATGCTGGGAATGAAGATGATATATTTGAGGCAGCTTTTGATGCTGGTGCAGTGGATGTGGAGTCCGGGGATGATATGCATCAGATCACGTGTGTTCCAGAAGACCTACACTCCGTGCAAGATTTGTTATCGGAGAAATTTGGAGAGTTAGAACAGAGCACTCTCACGTGGAAACCGCAATCTACTGTCTTAGTAGATGAGGAAAACATACAAAAACTTTTTAAGCTTTTTGAGACCCTCGATGAAAGTGATGATGTTCAGAATATTTCTGCAAACTATGAAGTCGACGATGCAGTTCTCGCACGTCTAACTGCCTGACTATTGAGGGGTAGTATTTTTGATTATTATCGGACTTGATCCTGGACTGCGTGCCACCGGATGGGGTGTAATCCTTGTTGAAGGAAATCGAATCTCGCATTTATCGAATGGAACTATTTCGGTACCGATTAAACCTGGTTTGGGCGAACGCCTTGCATGTCTTCACCGTGGATTGGAAAAGCTAATGCGTGATTATACTCCAGATGAGGCGGCAGTTGAGGAAACTTTCGTAAATCGAAATGCTTCCTCAACACTCAAGTTAGGTCAAGCACGTGGTGTCGTTATGGCGGTTCCATCATTGTGTGGCGTACGTGTGTTCGAGTATGCCGCTACTAAAGTAAAACAGTCGTTGGTTGGTTCGGGACATGCCAAGAAGGGGCAGGTTATGGCTATGGTAAGAACCTTTTTGCCAAGTGCAGTTGTTGAAAAGTCGGATGCAGCAGATGCTCTCGCAGTCGCAATTTGTCATGCACATTTGCGGCAGACAACTCATCGCATTTCAATAATGGGTACTGAGCAATGATAGCAAAACTCTCTGGTGTTGTAGAAGATATTGGGCAGGACGAGGTCATTATTGATGTGAATGGGGTTGGTTATCTGGTTTTCTGTTCCTCGCGAACACTTTCCAAACTAACAAAGAGCAAAACTGCCGTAAGCCTTTTCATAGTTACACATGTAAGGGAAGACCATATTCATTTGTATGGCTTTGAAGATAAATTAGAAAAAGAGTGGTTCAACTTGTTGACGACAGTGCAGGGTGTGGGGGCAAAGGTTGGCCTTGCCATATTGGGAGTACTTTCACCGACGGAAATAGCTAGTAGCCTTATGTTACAGGATAAAGTTGCACTATCGCAGGCACAGGGGGTGGGTTCGCGACTAGCTGAACGAATTATATCAGAACTTAAAGACAAGTTTAGCGGTATCCCGCTCAATTCGGATATGGATTATTCAGAAACTTCAACATTGAAAAAGGTGGAAATAACTGATGCGGTATCTGCGTTGGTCAATTTGGGTTACAGGCAAACTGATGCGTTCGTAGCCGTTTCAAAAGTCGTTCATGAATTTGATCCGAAAGTAGGTGTTGAAGAGCTTGTTCGTGCGGCGTTAAAGGATCTTAGTTCATGAATGAAAAACGGTTAATTATTCCTGAAAAAGTCGAGGGCGATAGTGTTGATGTCGCCCTAAGACCTCAGAAATTTAACGATTTTGTTGGACAAAAGAATTTGAAACAAAATCTTCGTGTTTTTGTGGAAGCGGCAAATAGTCGTGGGGATGCCATGGACCATGTATTATTCCATGGCCCTCCTGGTCTCGGCAAAACTACTTTAGCACAGATTGTTGCCCGCGAATTAGGTGTGGGGTTTCGTGCAACTTCTGGTCCAGTAATTTCTAAGGCTGGAGATCTCGCAGCCATTTTGACTAATCTGGAACCAAGAGATGTATTGTTTATTGATGAAATTCATCGCTTATCGCATGTAGTTGAGGAAGTTCTGTATCCTGCAATAGAGGACTTTCAGCTTGATTTAATTATTGGCGAGGGTCCCGCCGCGCGTTCCATGAGGATTGATCTTGTTCCATTTACGCTTATTGGTGCAACGACAAGATCCGGATTATTAACAACTCCTCTTAGGGAAAGATTCGGTATCCCCTTGCGGCTTGATTTTTATCAGGTTGAGGAATTAGAAATCGTCGTTCGTAGAGCTGCTAGGCTTATGAAGTTGAAAATCAATGATGGCGGAGCTAGTGAAATTGCCAGGAGGTCTCGTGGCACACCACGTATCGCTGGACGACTGCTCCGTCGAGTGCGCGATTTTGCAGTGGTTGGAAAAGTAGAAAGAATTACTGCAGACGTGGCAGATGAGGCTCTTTCTCGTCTTGAGGTTGACCAACTTGGACTGGATTTGATGGATAGAAGATACCTATGCTGTATTGGCGAAAATTACGATGGTGGTCCCGTTGGCGTTGAGACATTATCGGCTGCTTTATCAGAGCAAAGAGATGCACTGGAGGAAATCATCGAGCCGTTTTTAATTCAAAAGGGCCTTTTGCAGCGCACCTCTCGCGGACGGTTGCTTACAAAATTTGGCCGCAGCCATATTGGATTAAAAATGCAGATGAACGATACTCAATTAGAACTGCTGGATCGAACTGGAGAGGTGCATGATTGACCCACAATCATCTATGAGGGTGATTCATACTCATCCTATTCGGATATATTATGAAGATACTGATTGCGCAGGGGTAGTTTATTATTCGAATTATTTACGCTTTGCTGAGAGGGCGCGAACTGAGATGTTTCGTGGAATTGGATTTTCAAATATAGAATATTCAAAGTGCGAAGGTATCACGTTTGCCGTGCGAAGATGTGATGCTGAATATCTAAAACCAGCTTTTCTCGACGACTTGGTAGAAGTTGATACTGGAAATCTTGATCTTCAAGGTGCTAGTTTTTGGATTAATCAAAACGTTCGTCGCTATCGCGATTTGTTGGTAACGATGCGTATTCGGCTTGCTTGCGTCGATAAAGAGGGTCAAGTGTCTCGGATACCAAAACAGTTATTAACTAATCTGCAAAAACTTAATAGAACGGTTTCTTAAATTTAAAATGAGAATTTAATTATGGAAAAAGAAGTGTTGTCCTCTGCAATATTATCAGGATCGGTTTCTAATGATATGTCAGTTTGGGGATTATTTCTTCAGGCTGATATGGTAGTGAAGGTGGTGTTAATTCTTCTGATCATCGCATCGTTGTGGAGTTGGGCTATTATTTTTGAGAAGACTTTAAGGCTTAGAAAATTATGGTCGCGAGCTGATTCATTTGAAGAAGTATTTTGGTCTGGTGGCTCTCTTGATGATCTTTTTGATCGTACGTCAAAACGCCCAGCCGACCCAATGTCTTCCATTTTTAATGCTGCGATGAGAGAATGGCGAAGATCTTCTTCCCGTGCAATCACCGATAATGCGGGACTTGCACAGCGCATAGAGCGGGTGATGTATGTTACCCTTGGTAGGGAGATGGATAATGCTGAAAAGCATATGACTTTCCTGGCGTCGGTTGGGTCAACCGCTCCATTCATTGGTTTATTTGGAACGGTTTGGGGAATAATGGATAGTTTTCAGGCAATCGCTATGACTAAAGACACCTCTCTCGCTGTAGTTGCACCGGGTATAGCTGAGGCTTTATTTGCCACAGCGCTTGGTCTTGTGGCTGCTATCCCAGCTGTTCTTGCGTATAATAAATTCTCCAATGAATTTGGACGTTATTCTGCGCGGTTAGAAGCATTTTCGAGCGAGTTTGGTGCTATTATTTCCCGTCAGCTAGAAGAAAACACGTAACGATGGCATTTGTTCTTCCACCAGAAAATTCTCGTGCAGTAAGTTCAAGACGTCGCAAAAGGCCGCCTATGAGCGAAATAAATGTTACGCCTTTTGTTGATGTCATGCTGGTGCTTCTGATAGTTTTTATGGTCACAGCACCTCTCTTGACAGTAGGTGTACCAGTCGATCTGCCCACAAGTTCGGCAAAACAGATTGGGGGCAATGATGAGCCATTGGTGGTAACTGTAAATAGTGATGGTAAAATTTTCTTACAGGATACTAGCCTTCGAGTCGATCAACTGATTCCTCGGCTTTCTGCAATCATGGAAAATAGGAAGAACACACGCATTTTTCTTCGTGGGGATAAAAGGATTTCTTATGGTAAGATCATGGTTGTTATGGGTGCCCTCAATCAGGCGGGATTTCGACGCGTAGCGCTTATAACAGAAACTAAAGTACCCGTTTCTCGTTAAAGTGGCAGAGAATGGTGATTTATGCATCGAGCGTTAGTTTATTCAATAACTTTTCATTCGGTGGTTGTTTTCATCGCATGGATTGGTGTTCCTGCACTTTTAAGTCCACCGCAAGTTATTTCAAACAATATTCCAGTAGAATTAGTATCTATGAGTGATATAAAACCGCCCAAAACTCGACCAAAATCAAACCCGGCAATTAAACAAAAACGTGTGATGCCTCAAATAAAAAAAACGGCTTCGATCCAATCTTCATCAAGCGAAATCAAAATTCCCAGTCCCCCGCCAAAAAAACCTAAATTGAAGCCCAAATTAAAAACTGAAATAAAGCGTAAGAAATTTCGAAGAGCACCGCCTCAACCAAAACGAAAACCAAAGGTAGATAGCCGACCTAGCAAGAAGGTCAAAAAGAGAGAGGATAGACTTGCATCAATATTGAAAAATCTTGCATTAGCAAAGAAGAATGCGCAAAATTCACGGCAGTCAAAGCAAATTTCTAAACCTGAAATCAGTCATAGCAATAAAAAAAACGTATTTTCCATAGATAGAAGAAGACAAACTACGGAGCTGGCATTAAAAGTAAAGGATCAACTGACTCCGTGTTGGAATATACCCGCTGGTGCAAAGGGGTTACAAAATATGAAGGTTATATTGCGTATTAGGCTGAATCCAGATGGATCATTGCGTGCGGCACCAAATGTGTTGGATCGTTCTAGAATGACAAAAGATTCTTTCTTCAGGGCCGTTGCTGAGAGTGCGGTACGCTCCTTGCAGCACCCACGCTGTATGCCACTTCAGTTGCCTTTGACCCAATATGATTTGTGGAAGGATATCACCTTTAACTTTGATCCAAGTGAAGCTCTCGGCCAATAGGACATGTCAGATGATATTACTTAAAATGTTCCGTAAATTATTGCAGCTCGTTTTCTTTTGCGTTGTTGTAACTTTTTTTATTAAACCAATAGCAGCGCAATTGCGAGTAGATATCACTAGCGGCAATCCACAACCTTTACCTATTGCGGTGGCCGAATTTTTTGGCTCTGGACCGGAGACCGAAGTACTTGCAAAGAAAATCACCGAGGTGATTTCGAGTGATCTGGAGAGATCTGGCTTGTTTCGCCTTATCAAACGCAAGGCTTTTATTCAGGACAGAAGTTCATTACGCGTGCGACCACAGTTTCCTTCGTGGCGACAAATAAACGCACAGGCTCTGTTAGTTGGTAGTGCAAAAACACAGCCAAGTGGGCAAATAAGAGTAGATTTTCGTCTTTGGGACGTGTTTTCAGCACAACAGTTGATTGGCAGAAGATTGGAAACTGACCCTGCTAATTGGCGTCGCATAGCCCACATCATTGCGGACGTAATTTACAAGAGGATTACTGGAGAAAACGGGTACTTTGATACTCGTGTCGTTTACATTGCCGAAACCGGCCCCGCACAGAAACGTATCAAACGCCTTGCGATAATGGATCAGGACGGTGCAAATTTAAGGTATTTAACAAATGGCAAATCTTTAGTTCTTACACCTAGATTTTCGCCGACGGCGCAAGAAATCACCTATTTAGCCTATGAAAACGATCTCCCTAGAGTTTATGTATATAATATTGACACTGGACAGCAAGAACTTTTGGGTGACTTTCCCGGGATGAGCTTTGCTCCGAGATTCTCACCAGATGGAAATGAAGTCATAATGTCGGTGGCGCGTGATGGAAATTCTGATATTTTTACTATGGATTTGCGAACAAGAGAAATGCGTAGACTAACACGTCACCCAGCTATAGATACATCACCATCTTTTTCCCCAAGTGGTAAAAACGTCGTGTTTAACTCTGATCGAGGCGGCGAACAACAATTATATGTTATGAATACTATTGAGAGGAAAGCAAAGAGAATAAGCTTTGGCTCGGGCCGCTACGCAACACCAGTATGGTCACCCAGAGGAGATCTTATAGCTTTTACAAAAATAAGTGGAGGATCTTTTGCTATAGGAGTAATGCGTCCTGATGGATCTGGTGAAAGACTTCTTGCTCGCGGTTTTTTGACAGAGGGTCCCACTTGGGCACCTAATGGCAGAGTGTTAATGTTTTTTAGGAAAAATCGAGGTCGATCGGGTCGCACTCAACCCAGACTCTTTTCGATTGATTTAACAGGATTTAATGAAAGAGAAATTCCAACTCCGACATCTGCATCAGACCCTGCTTGGTCTCCATCAAAACCTTAGAACTTTTTGTTTTTTTAATTACAAATTTAAATTTAGGGATTAAAATCTTGCTTGATGTCTTAAGAAGGAAAGTTAGGGTAAGGAAATTTGATTTATAGTTGATTCCAATACAAATCGTAAAAGGACATATCTCATGCATTTAAAATTAATTTTGATGATTATTACAGGGATTGCCTTGTTGGGTTGTGAGACAACACCGCAAACTTCAGGGACTTACACGGGAACTGGATCTGTGTCAGATTCGGGGGGTGGCGGAAAGGACTCTTCGATAAGTTCTTCGGATTTGGCATCAGCAATCCAAGGCAAACGTCTTGGCTTGGGGTCTCAGGAAGATCTTGTGGTTAATATTGGCGACAGAGTATTTTTTGAGACTGATAGTTTCCAACTGTCACAGGCAGCCCGTCGAATAGTCGAAAAACAGGCCAAATGGATAAAGCGGTACCCATCTGTTAAAATGAGTATTGAAGGTCACGCGGATGAACGTGGTACGCGTGAATACAATTTGGCACTCGGTGAACGGAGGGCAACTGCTGTAAGAGACTATCTGATTGCATTGGGAATAAATCCCAACAGAGTTCGCACAATTAGTTTTGGTAAAGAGAGGCCAGTTGATGCTCGGTCAGTACCGGAAGCATGGTCAAAGAATCGTAGAAGCGTCTCCATTGTTAAATAATTTTCAAGCTTGTAGAAATTTTAACTCCCTCTGATAGGTAGATTTAAATGAGGTCATTTTGGTTGTTTTCATTTATTCTGAGTACATCAATTACCATGATATTCTATAATGGAAGTGCCAACGCACAATCTGGTAATGCAATGCAGGCTACTCAAGTTAGGCAAGGTGAAAGAATTGATCAGCTTGAAAATGAAATCCGGCGCCTTACGGGTCAGAACGAGGCTTTAATCCACAAGATTGATAAAATCTCTAAAACCTTAAAATCTGTGACGGACCAACTGACAAGTGCAACAAAAAAAGAAGATCAAAAATCAGACAATGTGCAAGAAGCCATCGGTTTTGATTTAGACCCCCAAGAAAAACCTAGAAAGACCATTTTGAGTGCCGGTGAGAATCAGGTCGAAAGTACGACTCCAGTGATTAATAAGTCAGATTCAAGGAGGCTTGCTATCCAAACAAAAAAATCAGATTCCTATTCTGAGGTGAGACAAGAGGTTCCCCCCGAAAAACTTTACAAACAAGCTCAAGATCTGATTTTGAAGTCGCAGAAATTTTCTCAAGCACAGGCAATATTAAATAAATTTATCCAAAAGTATAAGACACATCCACTAACCCCCAATGCGTATTATTGGTTGGGGCGCACTCATTTTGTCATGAACGATTTCCAAAATGCAGCTTTCGCATTCGCCGAAGGATTTAAAAAGTTTAGAAAATCTGAAAAAGCACCGGCAAATTTACTAAATCTTGGTATGGCACTAGCAAGTTTAGGAAGCAAGAAGGAGGCTTGTGAAGCTTGGACGCAACTCACAAAATCCTACCCCAAGGCACCTGCGTCAGTGAAACGCAGGGTGGGCAGAGAGCAGCGTCGAGAAAAATGCACATAGATTTACTATTGAGCCGATTGCACAATCCTCGTGCATAGCGTCGATAAAATATTTGAACGAGCCATGGTGAAGTTTGGCTCCTTTGAACCGCACCCTCACGTAGCGGTTGCATTTTCTGGTGGAGGAGACAGCACTGCTCTTCTTCATTTACTAGTCAATTGGATTAACCGATGCGACGGCAAAGTTACTGCTTTAGTTGTCGATCATGGTTTGCGCGATGGGTCAGCAAAAGATGCAGGTCTTGCTAGAGATCATGCTATAAAGGCTGGTGTTACTTGCCATGTGCTGAATTGGCGCGGTCCGAAACCAACTAGTGCGATTCAGGCATCTGCAAGAAAAGTTAGGTACCAACTCTTGGGAGATTGGTGTCTCAGGAATGGAGTGCTGCATCTTGCCCTAGGCCATCAGTTAGATGACCAAATGGAGACTGTTTGCATGAGAGCCAGCCGTGGCAGCGGGCCCGATGGATTGGCAGGAATGACAGAACAGAGGGAAACAGAATGGGGCCGTATTGTAAGACCTCTATTGTCAGTAAATCGCTCTAAACTTCGCCACTTTTTAAAAAAAAGAAATATTTCATGGATAAACGACCCATCAAATGATGATCACACGTTTGAAAGAGTTCGGGTTCGCCAAGAGATAAAAAAAAGAAAATATTTTTCTCATGACTTGAATGCGAGGCGCACTTCAAGAAAATCTCTTGATTATGAAGCTGCTAAATTTCTTGCAGTTGGAGCAATGATATCGCCATTCGGATATGCGATGATTTGTTTGGATACCTTCAATGACGTATCCGTTGACGGCAAGCGACGAGTTATCAGCGGACTATGTGCAACGATAGGTGGCCTTGAATACAACCCACGTCGGAAGTCTATAGATGCAGTTGTGGATTCAATAAATAAAAGAGAATTTGTAAGCCGTACACTAGGCGGTTGTATTTTTCTAAAGGTAACTGATGACATACTTATTGTACGTGAGGCAGAAAGGTGTCCGGTGGAGGGTTTCTTGGGTAAAAATATCCAAATTTGGGATAGAAGGTTTGTATTTAGTAAAACATCTGTAAGCGCTGGGATTTCTGTAGGACCTTTAATATTAGCTAAGTCTGAAATCTTTGGAGAAATACGACGAAGCTATCCCAACATCCGCAATGTTCCTGAAGTAGCTTTGAGAGCTCTTCCAGCTTTCTTCAAAGCGGATAAACTTCTTGCAGTACCGCATTTGCGCTATGGTAGGTCTAGTCGGTATGGTAGGCTTTCAAGGGCACAAGTAGTTTTTAGGCCGAAACGATCTGCTTCTAATGCTCCGTTTACGGTTGTTAAATGAAGAAATAGTACCATCTAATAAGAAGAATGATGTTAATACAAAGTAATATAGTCGGGTAGAGGATTTAATAGTGGGTAATTTAGGAAAAAATTTAGTGTTATGGGTTGTAATAGGTGCCCTTCTCATCGTGCTTTTCAATATGTTTCAACAGCCTACCGGCGGGGATGGCAGAATCGGTATACCATTTTCTGATTTTGTAGCAGAGGTTGGAAATGGTCAGGTGCGTGAAGTCACCATTCAGGGAAACAACATCGAGGGTACATACACCGATGGGCGAGGATTCCAAACCTACGCACCCAATGACCCGGATCTTGTTCAGCGGCTGACTAACAAGGGTGTTGTTATTAAAGCGAAACCCGTAGATGACGGTTCCCCTAGTATACTGCAAATACTCATATCCTGGTTCCCAATGTTGTTGCTTATTGCAGTTTGGATATTTTTTATGAGGCAAATGCAATCCGGTGGCGGCAAGGCAATGGGATTTGGTAAGTCAAAGGCGAAACTTTTGACAGAAAAATCAGGCAGGGTCACCTTTGAAGACGTTGCAGGAATTGACGAGGCCAAAACCGAGCTTGAAGAAGTGGTTGAATTTCTGCGTGACCCACAAAAATTTCAAAGGCTTGGTGGAAAAATTCCCAAAGGGGTTTTATTGGTGGGACCTCCTGGTACAGGAAAGACGTTGTTAGCTAGAGCTATAGCTGGTGAAGCAAATGTACCCTTTTTTACAATTTCCGGCTCGGATTTTGTGGAAATGTTTGTTGGAGTTGGCGCTAGCCGGGTTAGAGATATGTTTGAACAAGGAAAGAAAAATGCGCCATGTTTGGTATTCATCGATGAAATCGACGCTGTTGGTAGACATCGCGGAGCTGGATTAGGTGGGGGTAACGATGAACGTGAACAGACACTGAACCAGCTTCTGGTTGAGATGGACGGTTTTGAGGCAAATGAGGGGGTAATTCTGATTGCCGCCACTAACAGACCAGATGTATTAGACCCAGCCTTGCTAAGGCCGGGAAGATTTGATCGTCAAGTCGTAGTTCCTAATCCAGATATTCTTGGCCGTGAGAAAATTCTTAAAGTTCACATGCGCAATGTTCCAGCAGCGCCAAACGTTGACCCGCGAACTATAGCCAGAGGTACCCCTGGGTTCTCCGGTGCTGATTTGGCAAATCTAGTAAATGAAGCAGCATTATTAGCTGCTAGGCGTGACAAGCGTCTGGTAACTATGGAAGAATTTGAAGATGCCAAAGATAAGGTTTTAATGGGCGCTGAACGCCGATCTATGGTGATGAGTGAGGAAGAAAAAGAATTAACCGCTTATCATGAAGCTGGTCATGCAATTGTAGGCTTGCATGTGCCGAAACATGATCCGCTGCACAAAGTTACCATAATCCCGCGAGGTCGAGCCCTTGGTGTTACAATGAACTTGCCGGAAAAAGACCAATTATCAATGTCGAAAACACAACTTACCTCACGTATTGCTTCAATGTTCGGCGGTCGTGTGGCTGAAGAAATGATTTTTGGAGAGGCTAACGTCACTACTGGCGCTAGTAATGATATTATGCAAGCAACCGGACTTGCTCGCCGAATGGTTACAGAATTCGGATTTAGTGAAAAATTAGGTCCTCTTCTGTATAGCGACAATCAGGAGGAAGTTTTTCTCGGCCACTCTGTTACTCAGCAAAAGAACAATTCCGATGCGACTACAGAAATTATTGATCAGGAAGTTAGACGTATTGTTGAAGAAGGTGAAAAAACGGCCAAAGTCGTGCTGAAGGAATTTAGCGACGAATTAGAAATTTTGGCAAAGGCACTGTTAGAATACGAAACATTGTCGGGCGACGATGTTGAAGCGCTTCTAAAAGGAGAATCCATAGTTCGGCCCGCCGCAGATGATCTGCCTCCGGATCCGCGTGGTAAATCTTCAGTGCCCACTGCCGGCAAGAGAAAAAAACGGGGTGGTGATAGTGGATCAGGTATGGAACCTGAACCACAAGGCACTTAATAGCTGAATAGCTTTATCTACCTTTGTGAAAACGCATTTTCTTCCATGTTTGCCTGAAAATTTTGATTTTCATGGTAATTATGAAGTGCCAGTTGTTATTTTTCCAGCGCGATTGAGTCGGAGAAATAATTTAAGTGCGTGTGATATTTTACCATTGGTGGGTAGTAATATCGATTTTAGTCATCTTGAAATGTATATGGTAGAGAAGAATGGTAGTCTGTATTTTTGTCGGGCCACCCCTGGTCAAGCAGCAGAGTGGATGGCAAATCACGGGCTACAAAATTTATATGAAACCTTTCTTGGTCGCTTAACAAAAACCCGCAAACCATACGCAGGATTGCGACTCGATCAACCCCGCATCATGGGTATCATAAATGTAACTCCGGATAGTTTTTATGCTGCTAGCAGAGTGGAGTCGGTTTCTGCGGTGGATGTCGCTCTTAGAATGGTTGATGAGGGTGTAGACATCATAGATATTGGCGGTGAATCTACTCGGCCAAATAGCTCTCCCACTTCAATTCAAGAGGAATTTGACCGCGTTTTACCGGTAGTAGAACGTCTTAAAGATTGTGGTGCCGTAATTTCTGTCGATACTAGAAGAACGTCCTTAATGGATGCGGTTATTCAAGCAGGCGCAACAGTAATAAATGATGTAAATGGTCTGCGTGACGAGGGTGCTGTTGAACTTATTGCACAAAATCCAAAGGTTTCAGCAGTCTTGATGCATTCAGTTGGGACGCCAAACACTATGCAAGATAGTCCATTCTATTTCAATACGAGATATCAGATTTTTTGCTATCTTATGAACCGAGTTGATATTTGCGAAAAATTGGGTATCGCGAGAGAGAGGCTAGCAGTCGATCCCGGGTTTGGCTTTGGAAAATCTACTATGCATAATATGGATATACTTCAACGTATTAGTGTGTTCCATGGGACTGGATGTGCGGTTTTATCGGGATTATCGAGAAAATCTTTTATAGGTGATCTAATTAATGAGGAAAATGTCAGTGCCCGTCTTCCAGCGACGATAGCCGCAACTGTAACTGCTCAATCCCAAGCTGTTCAATTGCATCGGGTTCACGATGTTAAGCAAGTAAAACAAGCTTTGTTATTTAATCATCGCTTAATGTACGACTAAGGATTGAATTATATCAGTGCTTGCTATTTTGACCAGTGACTGTTTAAAAGAATATGGTCTTAAAGGATTTCAGTATGGTAAACAAATATTTTGGAACCGACGGTGTTCGAGGCACAGCTAACTGTTACCCTATGACTCCTGATATGGCTTTGAAGATTGGAATGGCTGCAGGAAAGGTTTTTACCTGTGGTGACCATCGACATACCGTTGTAATTGGAAAAGATACTAGATTGTCGGGCTATATGTTTGAACCAGCACTAGTATCTGGGTTTGTGGGAATGGGGATGGATGTGATTCTGTTAGGTCCTTTGCCGACTCCAGCAGTTGCAATGATGACGCGCAGCCTTAGAGCAGATCTTGGGGTAATGATTTCAGCCTCGCACAATCAATATTCAGATAATGGAATTAAGTTTTTTGGCCCTGACGGATATAAATTATCCGATGAAAAAGAGCATGAGATTGAAGGGTTGATTGACGAGGGAGTGGAAAAGTGGCTTGTAGATCCATCTAAACTTGGTCGTGCCAAAAGATTAGAAGATGCGGAAGGCCGGTAT
This sequence comes from Rhodospirillaceae bacterium, assembly GCA_002709075.1. GTDB lineage: Bacteria > Pseudomonadota > Alphaproteobacteria > MPNO01 > UBA2964. The sequence goes on from PAPV01000013.1 coordinate 199,386, forward strand.
ATCGAATTTGCAAAAAATACTTTCCCAAAGGGACTGAGACTTGATGGGCTCAAAATTGTAATTGATTGCGCCCACGGAGCTGCATACAAAGTAGCGCCGGCGGCACTTTGGGAGCTTGGTGCGGATGTGATTAAGGTTGGGGCTGCACCTGACGGATTCAATATTAATAGGGAATGCGGCAGTACCAATACTAAGTTGATGAAAGAGACTGTCCTAGAGAACAATGCGGATATTGGTATTGCACTTGATGGGGATGCTGATCGAGTTGTGATAGCTAACGAAAAAGGAAAATTAGTTGATGGTGACCAGTTAATGGCAGTCATTGCAAGATCTTGGTCTGAATCAGGTCGTCTCCGAGGCTCTGGAGTGGTCGCAACAGTAATGTCCAATCTTGGGTTAGAAAAGTTTTTAGATAGGTTAGGTTTACGTTTGGTCAGGGCACAGGTTGGAGATCGTTATGTTGTAGAGTCAATGCTTGAGTCGATGATCAATGTTGGTGGAGAACAGTCAGGACACATTATATTGCATGATTATAATTCGACTGGTGACGGTTTGGTGGCTGCTCTTCAAACTTTGGCCGTTATTGTTAGTAAGAATGCTCCTGCAAGTGAGGTGTGTTCCGTATTTAAGCCTGTGCCACAAATTTTACGTAATGTTTATTTTGATGGTGTGGAGCCCCTTAAACAACCACAAGTTAAGAGAGCGATAGAAATCGGTCGGAAGATGCTTGGAGCGAATGGCCGATTGCTTATACGTTTGTCCGGAACGGAACCAGTGCTTCGGATTATGGCAGAAGGTGAGGACAAAAATTTGGTAGGGGATGTTGTGGACAAAATTTCTGTTTCTGTCACCAGAGGAAAAAATTAGTTAGCATGTGGGTTGATGTAATAGTCAAGAAAAATTTTGAGGTTTGTATATGCGTGGACGAGTTTTTATAATAGCAGGCTCTGATTCAGGTGGCGGAGCTGGTATACAAGCAGATATTAAAACAGTCAGCGCACTTGATGGTTTTGCGGCAACTGCGATAACCGCATTGACTGCTCAAAATACTCAGGGAGTGCATGGTGTTCACCCAGTGCCAACTCAATTCATTAAGAAACAGATTGATGTAGTACTTTCAGATATTGGAGCAGACTGTATAAAAATTGGTATGTTGCATGATACACCTACTATAGAGACTGTTACGGAAGTCCTCAGGAGTACGGCTGCGGAAATTCCATTAGTTGTCGACCCTGTGATTACTGCCAAGGGAGGGGGACGCCTTTTAGCGGAGGACTCTATTTCGGCTTTACTTAAAGAGCTTGTCCCATTAGCAACATTGTTGACCCCAAATATTCCTGAGGCTGAAGCGCTTACTAACTTGCAGGCAACGGATGAACTCTCCCTTCAGAAAATGGGTGCAGAATTGTTATCAAAGGGGGCACATGCGGTTTTACTGAAAGGCGGTCATCTGCCCGGATCACTAATAAGCGATTACTTATTTACCTCGAAGGGAGTAAAAGAATATCAGAATTCGCGCATTGACACGAATCATACTCATGGAACGGGCTGTACCCTCGCCTCAGCCATCGCGGCGGGGGTCGCGGTAGGCTTGAGTTTATTCGATGCTGTGGAAAGAGCGGAAAAATACTTGCAAAAAGCAATTATTAGTGCGCCAGGGTTTGGAGCCGGACATGGTCCAATAAATCATACCCACACGTTTGGAAGTAAGATTTAGTTCTACAGAAACTCGCTTTATTTTTAAATATGCTTAAGTTAGGGCTCTTATTTGCCCTTATTTATGATACCTCGCAGAACTGCATGGTATCCTTTCACAGCTTCCTCACCTGCCGCGAGATACGCGCGCGCAACTATTTCACGCTGTGTTTGAGTTAAACGGCGTTCGAGATCCTCTCCTTTTTCTGTGAGCTCCAGCAAGCGTTGTCTTCGGTCTCTGCTGCCTTGGCGTTGCATGATAAAATTTTCTTTTACTAGCTGACTGAGGACTCGTGATAAGCTTTGTTTGGTTATTCTTAATATAAAAAGTAGTTCTGATACATTGATGCCCGGATGACGTCCAACGAAATAAATTACACGATGATGGGCCCGACCGAATCCATACTCTGCAAGTATTGCATCCGGTTCTGCCGTGAAATCACGATAAGCGTAAAAAATTAGTTCTATACTCTGCCTTAACTCATCTTCAGTGAAGGAAAACGGTTTCGTAGTATGGTTTATGTCAGTCATATTGACATATATGCAGGTCAATGATAATCGAAGCAACATGTTTTTTGTTAACGGTGTTCTGGCACCGTCGGTTTTTTGGGGGGGTCAAGACGCCAATGATCAATTTTGATGATCAAGACGGTTTAATTTGGTATGATGGGGCTTTGCGTCCATGGCGTGACGTTGATATTCACGTCCTTACTCACGGGTTACATTATGGAAGCTGTGTTTTCGAGGGCGAACGTGTATACAATAACAAAATTTTTAAGTTACGGGAGCATACAGAAAGACTTTTTCAGTCTGCAAAAGCTCTAGGAATTGAAATTACATGGACCCCCGATCAGCTTGAGCAAGCAACACTGGAGACTGTAAAAGCACAGGGGTTTGCAGATGCTTATGTTCGTCCCGTGGTTTGGCGTGGCAGTGAAATGATGGGTGTATCCGCCCAAGAGACACAAATTCATGTTGCAATTGCTGTTTGGGAATGGCCATCTTATTTTTCTCCTGAAGCAAGATTAAAAGGAATTAAGCTGAAATGGGCACCTTGGAAGCGCCCTTCTCCTGAGTGTGCTCCAGTACACGCCAAAGCTGCTGGTCTTTATATGATTTGTACCTTATCCAAACATGACGCGGAAGCAGATGGGTTCGATGATGCTCTGATGCTCGATTGGAGAGGGCAATTAGCAGAAACCACCGGGGCTAATCTCTTTCTGGTAATCGATGGGGCAATTCATACTCCGACACCTGACTGTTTTTTAGACGGTATTACGCGAAGGTCTGTAATTCATCTCGCACGGAAGCGGAACTACAAAATTATCGAGCGTGCGATAATGCCTAGCGAGTTGGAGGACGCTGATGAAATTTTCGTTACCGGCACCGCTGCTGAGGTCACACCAGTTGGAAAAATTGGTTCCATGAGTTTTTCAATTGGGCCCATCACAAAGTCTCTGCTAGAAGATTATGATGAGTTAGTTAGAGTTTAAGCCGTTTGTTATTACAGCTTAATCTGATTAATACTTAATAATATTTTGCCAGCGTTCATCAGCTTCTCTATCCTCTTCTTTGGCTTCAACCCAACGCGTTCCCCTGACAGTTTTTTCTTTTTTCCAAAATGGCGCTCCGTTTTTTAGGCGGTCTATAAGAAACTGACAACTTTCAAACGCTGCACTCCTATGAGCTGAGGTCGTAATAACCAACACTATTTGATCTCCTGGGTTTAATTCTCCATACCGATGAATTATAAGAAGATTTTCTAATGACCAACGATCTAATGCTTCGCATTCAAGTTTTTGTAATATTTTCTCGGTCATACCCGGGTAATGTTCGAGTGTCATAGTAAGAATTTCTTCGCCATCCGAATTTTCTCGTACCAAACCAACAAAGCTGGCAACTCCTCCTATATTGATGTTGCCAGTTGTTAACAATTTGAGTTCAACCGAAATATCAAAATCAGTTTTCTGAATTTTGATCAAATTATTATCCCCCGGTCATGGGAGGAAACAATGCCACTTCCTCTGCTTTAGAAATTGGGGTGTCTACCGTACCAATTTCTTGGTCAACCGCTACTCGAATTTGGGAGATATTACCTAATGCACTCTCATGGCTAGGCCCCCTAGAACAAAGAAATGTTATTAAGTCAGAAACAATTTTGACATCAGGGGGTAGGTCAATTGTTTCACCTCCGATACCGATTTTAGATTTTACCCATCCGAAGTATAGAATTTTCATTAGGTTATCTCTGAGAAAGGAGTAAAGTTCACCATCATGCCCGGCTCAATTTTGGTTAAATTTTCGGGCAAATCTATAAGTCCATCGGATGCTACCAGAGACGACAAAATACCAGCCCCATTTTTTGAAAATTTATGAGCTTCCGAAATTCCTTGTTTGTTAATTTTAAGCGATACCCCAATCCATTCTCTAAGTCCAGCCTTTTTGCGATACGAGAAATGAGCTGGCACTTGAAAACAAAGGGGTTGGGTATTTTTTGCCCCGCTAAGCAGTAGGAGTGCAGGTCGAGCAATCTGCAGAAATGTTATAATCCCGGCTGCCGGATTTCCAGGCAGGCCAATGAATGGTGTTTTTTCAATTTGACCAAGTGCTAATGGACGTCCTGGACGAATTGCAATTCGCCAAAAATAAAGGCTCCCGAGAGACGCTGCTGCTTCCCGAATATGATCTTCATCGCCAGATGAAACACCGGCTGAAGTGATAATAACATCGTATTGCTCAGCGGCATTGTATAGTGCTTCTTCTATATCTTGCAGTTTGTCAGGAAGAATTCCTAAATCCTCTACTTTACATCCGAGACTTAAAAGAAGCGCGTTTATAGAGTAACGGTTGGAGTCAAAAATACAACCTTCTCTAGGGTTTTCACCTACGTCTAATATTTCGTCCCCCGAGGAAAATAATGCTATCCGCAGCTGTTTGAACATTTTTAATTGTTTTCGCGAAATAGAGGCTGCTTGGCCAATATGTGCTGCCTGAAGTTTTTGACCTTTGTGCAGAAAAATATCACCTTTATTTAAGTCTTCTCCAGCTTTGCGGCGATTAATTCCTGAACTTACTCCGGGTGGGACAGAAATATCGTTGCCAATCTGTACACAGTCTTCTTGCATAATAACTGTGTCCAGTCCAAATGGAATTGGGGCCCCGGTAAAGATACGCCAAGTCTCGCCTGCATTTGTCAAGTTTTTGGTTGGGTGACCAGCGGTGACCCTACCAATAACTTTAAGTTTTGTTGATTTTTTTGGGTTCAGATCTTTGTGCCGAAAAGCATATCCATCTACCGCCGCATTATCAAATCGGGGTACAGGGTTTGGTGCGACAATATTCTCGGCCAGAATTCGCCCGACAGAGTTTGAAAGAGATACCAGTTCACTGTCGACAATTGGACCAAGTCTTTCCTTCAGCATTTTAAGTGCCTCACTGACGGTAATTAACGGTTTTCCACAAGAGAAACAATCGTTTATAAGCTGTCGCATTTCATGGTTCTCCTATAATATGTGCCCTAGAGGACATGCTCGGCTCATTATTAATTTAGTAATGGCCGGAACATCTTCCAACGAGTAGTGTGGTCTTGTAGGGTTTAACAAAGATACATCGGTGGCAACGGCGATTATATTCCGGTCTGCAGGCCACATTTGGGGTTTTTTTAATGATGGTCGGTAAACTTCAAGCTTTGGATAGGGCTCGTGTTTAAAACCCTCAATTAGTAATATGTCGACTGGACTAAGCTTCTCAATAAGTTGCGCGAGTGTCGGTTCACAATCTTTTGTGTTCTCATGAATAAGAACCCATCTGTGTGAGGAAGAAATTAAAATCTCTCTGGCCCCAGATTTTCGGAAACGAAACGAGTCTTTGCCTTTTTGATCTATATCGAAATTGTGGTGGGCATGTTTGATAGTTGCTACTGTTAATTTATGTTTCTTTAACGCCGGAATAAGTTTGGTGATCAAGGTAGTTTTACCGCTGCCACTCCAACCAGTAATTCCAAAAAGCTTCATAGGCTTTCGTTGTTTTTATCTATTTCATCTATCTGGCGTATACCAAGGCGTAAATAATCGTACCCTGTAATCATTGTTAGTGTAGCGGCTATCCACAGACACCACTCACCCACAAATTGAGTGGGTAATGCATACGGTCCATAAGGACCAATTATCAGAAGCCCAATCGCTAACATTTGGAGAGCGGTTTTACACTTTGCAAGAGTAGAAACTGGAACTTTATTGTTTACACCCGCAAGAAACTCTCTTAAACCAGAAACCACTATTTCACGGCATAAGATGACTACTGCTGGCAATAGGGTCGCCCCGGAAATTTGACCAAAGCCAGTTAAAAGCAATAACGTGGCGGAAACTAAAAGTTTATCTGCTATTGGATCAAGAAACTTACCGAAAGCTGATTGTTGGCTCCAAGCTCTTGCAAGATAACCGTCAAGGAAATCGGTAAGTGCTGCGATTGCAAAAAGCCCACAGGCAAGCCATTGTCCCAGTGGTGTTTGTAAGTAGAATAATGCAACTATACCAGGAATTACAATTATCCTTCCAAGAGTCAGCATATTTGGAACGCTTTTGAGCATAAAGATGACAACCTGTGATTTCCTGAGTTAAGAAGGAAATGTACAATATTTCTGTATTTTTACTAGATTATCACTGCGTGTGGAAGAATTCATAAATTTTCCTTGCAAGTGAGCTGTTTACTCCTTTCACTGACTCGAGATCTGTGAGCCCGGCCTCTTTTACAGCTTTTGCAGACCCAAAATGATGCAAAAGCGCTTTCTTTCTTATTGCTCCAACCCCTTCAATTTGATCAAGCGGAGATCGTGATATTGTTCTTTGGCGACGCATCTGATGACTATTGATGGCAAATCTATGTGCTTCATCTCTGAGTCTTTGAAGAAAATAAAGAACTGGGTTATCATGCTCAATCATAAAGGGTGCACGCTTTCCGGTGTGAAACCTCTCTCTACCGGCATTTCGATCAAGCCCTTTTGATATGCCTACTGCTACCAAGTCATCTAGATTTAATTTGGTTAAAACCTTTCGAACGGTGTTTAAATGGCCTTCTCCACCATCTATAAGTACTAGGTCAGGCCAATTATCTGATGTTCTAAATGGATCCTCTTTTAGCGCTCTGGTGAAACGACGAGTCATAACCTCTCTCATCATGGCATAATCATCACCTGAGGAAGTGTCAGTCATTTGTAAATTAAATCTTCGGTAATTATTTTTTGCGAAACCTTCAGTTGTAAAAACCACCATTGCTCCAACCGGATTTGCTCCAGAAATGTGACTGTTATCATAAATTTCAATTCGTTTGAGTGTCGAAGTAACCCCAAAAAGTTTTGCCACATCTTTCATTAATCGAATTTGAGTGGAGTTTTCAGCCATTTTCCGAGCCAATGCCTCACGCGCATTTTCCGCAGCGCGAATGACAAGATTATTGCGCATACCTTTTGAAGGGGCTGTTATCGAAACTTTTCTATTAATCTGTTCAGATAACGCCTCTTTTAAAAGTGTTACCTCTGCAGGTTTCGTGTTAACTAATATGGTGGGAGGAGGATTTTTATTTGAGTAAAATTGTCCGATAAATGCGGCGATGATTGTGTTCTTCTTCAAATCCGCCGTTCTAGACGGGAAGTAAGTACGATTTCCAAAGTTTTGGCCACCGCGAAAGAAAAAGACCTGTACGCATGCCTGCCCCCCTATCGTTTCAAGTGCTATCACATCAGCATCGCCGAGTTTTGCAACATTAATATCTTGATGACTTTGTATTTGAGTAAGTGCTTTGATACGATCGCGCAGAGATGCAGCATTTTCAAACTCTAACGACTCAGATGCTAGTTGCATCCGGTCCGATAGACTTTCCTGCAAATTACGGTTCTTTCCGTTGAGAAAATTTCGTGCTTCATTAACGATGTTGGCATATTCCTTTTTATCCACTAATCCAACACAAGGACCTGCGCATCGTCTAATTTGGTATTGCAAACATGGGCGAACCCGACTTTTAAAAACTGTGTCCGAACAATTTCTCAAAGGGAATGCCTTTTGCAACGCTGACAATGTCCTGTTCACTGCTCCCGTTGAAGCAAATGGGCCGAAATGTTCTCCTTTTTTATTTGGTACGCCACGATGTTTTATCAGTTGAGGCCATAAGCTTTTACTTGTCAAAAGGATGTAGGGAAAAGATTTGTCATCACGTAATAGAATATTGTAATGAGGCTTTAACTCTTTGATTAAGTTGCTTTCCAGTAACAGTGCTTCTGTTTCCGTATGAGTAGCAATTACCTCTATATTTTCGGTTGCGGCAATCATTCTCTGAATTCTGAGAGGATGCTGATCAGGCTTAGTGTAGGCGTTTACACGACGTTTAAGATTTCGTGCTTTGCCCACATATAGTATTGTGCCCGACTTGTCGATCATCCGATAAACGCCTGGATTTGAAGAGAGTGTTTTCACTACTTGACGAATAACCCCAGCGCCATGTTTTAAAGATGGCGCTTGTCTATTTTTTTTGGATTTAGACGAAACTATAGATTTTTCCGGCATAAATTTGAGCCTCAGTTAATACCCTGATTGATTGTTTGGCGGCTGATCTACCTCAAATGAAGAACCTTTTGACGCTATAAGTTGCAATAATATAACTTCGTTGCCGATATATAATGATCCATAATAATATTAAAAACAGATTCCGTAACATCGGTATAGTAATCAATAAAATTTGTACTGTGATATAGGGTTACACCTGTCAAAGATAAATTTTTAAATTTGATTCACCAATTTCCTCTACATATTTCTACCCCAACGCTTCCCGCATCCTCGAAAGCGTTTATTTTTGCTATTTGAATTTTAACTGAATGTACTCTTTTGTCAGCTAGACATATTTGTGCCACTTTTTCAGCTAGTGTTTCAACTAAATTAATGTGCCCTTCAGCAACTAGTTTTTTTACTGATTCTATTACGTCTTCATAATTTACAACGTCGGATAATTGATCTTTAATCGAAATACAATCGTTACTGACTTCCATATCCAAATTAATCCGTATAAGTTGCCGCGTGTTTTTTTCATGAGAATGCACACCTATTAAGGCCGACAGAATCAAATCGTGAACGAAAACACGCTGCGTATTTGGTTGAGAGAAGTCCTTGGGTAATTTCTGTATTGTTTTACATTCACTCATTGTCATTCTGTTCTCTAAAATTTATAACTATTCCTGCGGACAATCTTTATTTCCAGAATATTCCCAGCCTAAATGCTGTCCCCCATCAAGTGCGATCATTTGTCCTGTCATTGATTTCGAAGACAAAATAAATCGTACCGCAGAGGCTATTTCATTGGGCGTCGCACCTTTTTGTAGAGGCGTCGCTCTCGATTGTGCCTGAAAATCTTCTTTAGTTTGTCTTTTGGACTGCAATGTAGGTCCTGGTCCTATAGCATTAACACGAATTCTGGGAGCTAGTGCGAGTGCAAGTGATTGGGTAAGAGACCAAAGGCCAGCTTTGCTTGTGGCATACGATATAAACCAAGGAGTAGGGCTCCACACACGCTGGTCTATTATGTTGACGATGTTACCAGACTGCTGTTCGTTGAGACACTTGAAGAATTCTTGCGAGAGAAACAGGGGTGCGCTTAAATTAACCGCCATGTGCTTAGCCCATGAAGTTTCAGTAATCTGGCCAACTTGGTCCATATCAAATACTGAAGCATTATTTATCAAACACGTAATCGGTCCAAGTGCTTCTGTCGCTCGCTTTACGAGGGTTAGCATTTCCGTGTAGACGTCGAGCCTAGCGTCAAGTGACACAACCTTTATCTGTTTACTAGATAAATTTTTAGCGAGGATTTTTGCATCTTCTATTGAATTGTGACAGTGAATTGCTACGTTCCACCCATTTGACACGAGATTCTCAACAATTGCTTTTCCTATGCGTTTTGCACCACCCGTAATAAGACAATTTTTGAGCGAATTTGATTCCATACCATTTTAATTAAGTAGCAAAAAAGCAAGTTCAAGAAGTGGCCCACAAAATTTGTACAACGATAGGGCTTTTGAAAAATAATTTTATTATTTTAAGTCTCATATCCCATGAAAAAAGATATTCCGTGAGGTAAAAAAATAGCTATTCCATCTCTTTTGACTTTTCTAAGTGCAATCTACAGTGGCATTATTCTTCAGGGAATATTTTGCGTAGACCTTAATGTTTGCGGTTCTTTTTTACTACATAATAGATCAAATGGGATCAAAGCAGAAGATTTAGAATAGCAGACTGAATTTAGTAAAAGGTTGAAGGGCGTCAAAGGACACCTCTTAGTATTTTAGCGACAGCGTCAGAAAGTAGCTGTAGAGCTTTTCCAGGGTCGGCATCTCATGCATTTGTCGCAGATTTTTTGTATTGACGCCCCCATCCTAAAAGCGCATTTTTTTGAAAATCAATTCTTTACGTTATTGAAAATGCATAGCACGTTTATATCCAACGCTGATATCAATTTTACCAGAATTAGTCCAAAACCCGAGACGGCATAAATAAATTTCTATCGCTCTTTGTCACAAAAAAATAGTTTAAAGTCTATTTTGTACCGTGATCCCTGTTGTTATTACGGCAGCGTTAATTTTCAATTTTCTTTAGAGGGCTTAGGGCTTAATCTTTGGAAATAATCGATCTGAGTGCATATCCCGAATAAAACTATATGTCCATTGGTCGAATAACGAACATAATCGCCTGATTTAAAATTCATCACATTGTAGCAAAGAGCTACAGGATCGGATGGTGTCTTCGCCAATTATATAATGTAAATAGTCTATCAATACCTTTAAGCCCGAGCGCAGGTATTTGTAAAGTTAAACTCAATTTTACAGAGCCGTACACTCCGTACTTTTGCAGGATTTATTTGAATGCTCTTAATGTAGAATCCCAGGCCCTGATATTAATTGGCCATACTCACTTTGGTTAGAATTACCCTGATCTTTTTTTATCTTTATTTGCGTTGGCAGCGCGTATTCTCGCTGCGAGACGTTTGGGACCAATTGGTGCTGTCTCTATAATCCCTAGATCTAAACCCTCGAGGCGTTTTATTTCATCGCGCAAACTAGCCGCTTCCTCAAATTCTAGATTAGCGGCCGCCTCTCTCATTTGATCATTTAAACTTGCAATGTGAACTGATAGGTTATTTCCCGCCATACACGCATTACTATCTGTCTCTATGTTTACTGTGAAATGATCATTTTCGTATACTGTACGCAATACGTCTCCGATTTCTTTTCGTACTGACTCAGGGGTTATTCCATGTATTTGATTATATGTATGTTGTTTCTCTCTCCTACGATTCGTCTCGTTAATGGCATGATCAATTGATTTAGTAATCTTGTCTGAATATAAAATTACACGTCCCTCAACATTTCGAGCTGCCCGGCCAATTGTTTGTATAAGAGATGTTGACGATCGCAGAAACCCTTCTTTGTCCGCATCTAAAATTGCTACCAAAGCGCATTCAGGAATATCAAGACCTTCTCGAAGAAGATTGATACCGATTAAGACGTCAAATGTACCCAGTCGCAGATTTCGAATAATTTCTATCCGCTCTAAAGTATCAATGTCTGAATGCAGATATCTAACCTTAATACCTGTTTCCTGCATGTACTCCGTCAGATCTTCAGCCATCTTTTTTGTTAATGTCGTAACCAAAACGCGTTGGGATTTTTCAGCGCATTTACGTGCTTCATACAATAAATCATCCACCTGTCCTTCAACAGGACGTAAAATACAAACAGGATCAGTCAAACCGGTTGGACGAATTACCTGTTCGATGAAAATTCCACCAGTTTGTTCAAGTTCCCATGGACCAGGGGTTGCTGATACAAAAATTGATTGCGGCCTCATTCTGTTCCATTCTTCGAATTTGAGTGGTCGATTATCGACACACGAAGGTAATCGAAACCCGAATTCTGATAGCGTAGTTTTTCGATTGTAATCCCCTCTGTACATGCCACCTAATTGAGGAACAGTGACGTGACTTTCGTCGACAATCAGGAGCGCATCATCAGGAAGATACTCAAATAGAGTTGGAGGTGGAAATCCTGGTGCTCTTCCAGTTAAGTAACGGGAATAGTTTTCGATTCCGGCACAGTGTCCGGCGGTTTCCATCATCTCTATGTCAAAGACCGTTCGTTGCTCGAGTCTTTGCGCTTCAAGCAATTTGTTTTGTTTTTCGAGCTCATCGAGCCGCAATTTTAGTTCGATTTTTATTTGTTTAATTGCCTGCCGAAGTGTTGGTCTCGGCGTTACATAGTGGCTATTCGGATATACTGTAATTTGTTTTAGGCTAGCAGAAGTTTTTCCAGTAAGTGGATCAAACTCCGAAATTGACTCAACTTCTTCACCAAAAAAAGATAATCTCCATGCTCTATCTTCATAATGTACGGGGAAAACTTCGACTAAGTCCCCGCGCACTCTGAAAGTACCCCTAACAAAGTTTTGATCATTTCGGCGGTACTGCAATTCAACCAATCGACGCAAAAGGCTATCACGGTCAATAGTTTGCCCTTTCTCAATTCTTATGGTCATTTCAGAATAGGTTTCAACCGATCCTATACCGTATATGCATGATACCGATGCTACAATTATTACATCGCGCCTTTCGAGTAGAGCGCGGGTAGCGGAATGCCGCATGCGATCGATTTGTTCATTTATAGACGCATCTTTCTCTATGTACGTGTCCGTTCGTGGTACGTAAGCTTCTGGTTGGTAATAATCGTAATAAGAAACAAAGTATTCAACGGCATTATTAGGGAAAAAAGTCTTCATTTCCCCATAGAGTTGAGCGGCAAGGGTTTTATTAGGTGCTAAGATTAATGCTGGTCTTCCAAGTTCTAAGATTGTGTGCGCTATTGTAAACGTTTTCCCTGATCCGGTAACACCCAGTAAAACCTGATCTTTATCACCCTCGTTGAAACCGCTGATGATTTGTTTTATTGCTTGTGGTTGGTCCCCTGCTGGATCAAATTCTGAAGTCAAACTGAAGGAGGCTCGCTCTCCGGTTATGGGTCTTTCATTAATTACTATATTCATTTTTCAAGATAAAAGAGTGTGTTCAAATTAGGCGGATTGCTAAATTATTACAATATTCAACATTTGAATAATACATGATACCGAATTTTACTTTTTAAAGAGTTAATATCCGAATAGTTAGGAGCAATGAATGAGTTAATTTATATAAAATAAGAACCTGTGTTTCTGACCTCCAATTGCTATTTGTATGACTAAAATATATTTATTTTTCTTACATATCCTGTTTAAGTTTCGCTAATTGTTACTAATAAAAGAATGCAGAGCAAACCTTGGAATATAACCATTTTTTATTGGTTAGGATTTTCAGGAAATACTAACGATTTTATTGATACGGGAACTGCCCCAGACCCCTTCAGTTCAGCGCCAATATCGATATATTGAAACTCATTCAATGTAATACCATCAATAGAGATTATAGGGCCAGTATAATTAATTTCATAGCGCGCATGATTCCCAAATACCCTACCTATGTCTCCACTGCACACTAAAATCAATGGTTTTCCGTCAGTTAATACCTCTTGCATCCCTTTAATAACTCCCGAGATAAAAGATTCAATTCGACCATACACAGCAGATCCATTCCAATCAAAACATAGAGCAACGGGACAGTTTGTTGTGTTTAAACTAAAGGTGTTTAGTGTGTTAAGAATTGTAGAACAAATAGCATTTTGATCAATTTCGTCAGTTTCGAGCATAAAGTTAGGTGCTATTACAGGTATGTTTTTTTGTGGAAGTATGTCAGCCGGATGAATGAAATTAGTTGTTCCTGATAAATTTATTTTGTATTGAGATAATCCCACCACTGTGGCCCGAATACTTTCCACTGGTTCCATAATATTTAGATCATGGGCAACAGCCATTGACTTAATTGCGGATGCGAGTTTGGATCCAACATCTATGTTTTGCTGCGTGGAATAATCATAAATATATTCTGCGACTCCTCCTGAAAAAGTAACAGCATCAATTGTTCCATTCCATTTGATTGGGGGTAGCCTGTGCAAGTTTTTTGTAAGTCTGGATAGCGGCTTCTGAAGTATGATTTCAGTTAGAACAATCCCCATTTTTTTCGCTACCCTTTCAAGGGACTCATCTGTAATATTTGTTCCAAGAACTGGTTGTAATCCGATTTCTTCAAAAATTAAGTCTGCATTTTTTTCTATCCTGCAGATACAGCCATTGTCGTTGATAGCGATAAGTCTTGCACCGATATCAACAGTTGTTAAATCGATGATCTCGCCGTTAGAACAAATAGCAATCTTGGTGGTGCCTCCTCCAATATCTACATTCATAATTGTAGCACCAGTTTCTCTCGAATTAATTATCGCTCCAGATCCATGCGCCGCCATAATGGCTTCAAGCCGATCACCTGCAGCTACCGATATAAAATTTCCAGTTTCTAAAGAAAATAGCTCACCCAGCATTTGAGCATTTTTTTTTTCTAAAGCTGTGCCAGTGAGAATCAGAGCGCCTGTGTCCACTTCACGAGGTGATAAATTGGCTGCTTTATACTGTTTTTCAAGAAAGTCGCGTAAAGCAAACTCATCAATAATATCCCTGTCTGAGAAAGGCGTTAGGAGAATCTCAGACTCATAAAGCAAACTTCTTTTTGATACCACAAATTGATCGGATGACCGTTTCATTTCGATTTCGGAAAATACTATATGGCAAGTTGCAGACCCTATGTCTATTCCTACGCTAGTAAGAGTTGTTTGTTGTTCGTCTGCGATATTATGCCCTGCACCTGCAAAAATAATTCTTCCATTGTCACTTTGCTGTTCCATTTACTATCCACCACTGGAGAAATTCCAAGTGGTATGCTTGTCGTAATATCTGTTTTCCATTTGATTTTTTGCTCCATTTTTGCTGCATGCTAATTCAAATTCCTCGCGTATGGCCGGATCCTCCATCCAATAAGGTATGGATGTGCCACCAGGTTTGTTTACCTCTAATACTCCCTCATCGCTCACAAATTCGCCTGGGACGCCGGCTTGCTGGACGCGATGATTATTTGGACCATACCAAGCTAAAATTCGGAGAGGTTTTTCGCTGCAATTAAAGTGCTGATGAAACCAGCGAATACGTCGGATTGGACAAGCAGAAATCATGCCAACTGCCTCGTACTCAAGTCTCATTACTTGATCAGCATCGCCATTTTGGCCTGGTGTTGGGCCTAAATCTTCCGGCCAAGTATTACAATAACCCTGACCAGCTATAGATAAAAATACAGCCGCTTCGCCAGGGTAATACGCTCGCGAATACCGACCTGGAGGATATTCGCTAATGTATTGGTAAAATTTGTTATTGGCCATTTTTGGCTCAATCCTTCGATACCCGGGGGTGCGGCGATTATCCTTGTAGAGTTCTGTGGAAAAGATATTTGGAATAATGTTTGTTCTCCGCATGGCAAGCCCTCTAGAACAATCTTCTTCAGACCCGCTAGCAGTCTTGAAACTCTTTTCATCAGGATTGAAGCGCTTTTGAAATAACAACGTGCTGTTGAAAATAATATCCTCATCATCAAACAAGTTGAATACGTTTGGAGCAGATGTGCCAGCGAGGAGCAGTGCAGGGGTATTTGATGAATTTACTATTTTATGCCTAGCGTTTAACGGAATTGCGAAAAGTGATCCTTTTTCCCACTCAAATAATTCTGGTTTCTTTTCTTCATTTATCCAAATTTCTGTCGTACCTCTACCTTCTAATACAAAGACAACTTTTTCATAAATATGACGCTCTGTTTTCAAAGCTCCTGCTTTTGGGACTTCAACTAAATAAGAGCCCCATAGACCTTCCGTCCCAAAAAGCTGGATAAAAGCCCCTCGTCCCCCCATGCGTTTCCAGTTTCCCAGTGCGACATTTTGTAAGCAGGGAATGGAAATATCCCGAACAATGGGAATTTCTTGTTCTGACATAAACGTATCATATGGGGTTGGGCGTCTCTGCCATGCGGGGCTTCCAGCATACAAATCGCCATTTGGTTCGTGCCAATGTGGGGCGCCTGCGATATCATGTGGCATTGCAAATAGTTCCTGGTTTTATACACAAGTTTATAAGAAAAAAAGTACACTGCAATTTTTTAAAAAAATAAAAAGTTAATTATCAATTTATTGAATCAAACATCTACGTAAGAAAAAAACCCATGTGTTTATTCTGTACGTGTTAATTTCAAAGGAATTTATCCTTTTTTATTATGGTCAAATGAGCATACATGATAACTTATTTACGTCGATTTGTTTTTTTATGCATGCTTAAGAAAGTATTTGTTATTGTCATTGACCTATGTTTCGTAGAAAATATTGTAAAAAATTGAGGTGCTCCATTGGTAGCTATTTTTTCGAGTGATTAATGTAGTGATATTGAGACTGATTAAAAACGAAATCAAATATATTAAAAAATTGGAATTGTAATGACGATACTTGCCACCCGTCTAAATCGAATCAAGCCATCCGCCACTAATACATTAACTGGTATTATAGCTGACTTGAAAGAAAAAGGTCGCGATATTATTGCGCTCGGCGCGGGTGAGCCCGACTTTGACACGCCTAATAATATTAAGGATGCCGCCATTCAAGCAATTAGAAAAGGCGAGACAAAGTACACACCGGTACCAGGGACATTAGCATTGAGACAAGCTATTGCTAATAAATTGAAGCGTGAGAATGGACTTGATTATGATGCTGTAAATGAAATAACAGTCGCGACTGGGGGCAAACAAGTTATATTCAATGCAATGATGGCTACTTTAGACAGAGGTGATGAAGTTATCATTCCGGCCCCTTATTGGGTGTCCTACCCAGACATGGTGGCTTTGGCAGATGGAACACCGATATATGTAGATTGTCCGGAAAAGGACGGATTTAAAATGAAGCCTGATGCACTTGAGAGGGTTATAAACCCCAGAACCAAATGGCTTATTTTAAATTCGCCGAGCAATCCAACAGGGGCAGCATATTCAATTGAGGAGATGCGTAGTCTTGCTGCTGTCCTACTAAAGTATCCCCATGTTTGGATCCTAACTGATGATATATATGAACATGTTCTTTACGACGAATTTCATTTTAAAACCCTTGCAGAGATTGAGCCTCAGCTTTCTGAAAGAATATTGTTATTAAATGGAATGTCTAAAGTTTACTCAATGACGGGCTGGCGGTTAGGATATGCTGCCGCGCCGGCTAATTTAATAAAAGCCATGAATAATGTGCAGTCACAAAGTACGACACACGCATCGTCAATTTCACAGGCAGCAGGTGTTGAGGCATTGAATGGACCGCAAGATTTTATTGTTCCACACAACGAGCTATTTAAGAGTCGTCGTGATTTGGTTGTTTCTATGTTGAACGAGATTGAAGGGATAAATTGTCTTACTCCAGAGGGAGCGTTTTATGTTTTTCCTAGCTGTAATGGTGTCATCGGCAAAAAGTCACCAGATGGAAAAGTTCTGGAAAATGATAGTGATTTTGCCAAATTCTTATTAGAAAAGGAAGGAGTAGCTGTCGTACAGGGGGCTGCATTTGGTTTGTCGCCGCATTTTCGGATTTCGTATGCTACCGATACAGAATTATTGCGCGAGGCTTGTAGTCGGATTCAGCGTGCCTGCGCTTCGCTCAGTTGATATATTTGTTGACTAAGTAATATGCAAACTTCAGTAATTTTTTTTTAACCTCATCTAAAAGATTGATTTCGAATTTTGTATTATAAATTTGCAGGTGATTGTTTTTTTAAGAACTAGCCTCTATATGTTTAAGTGTTAATGCGATTATAGGTTAAAAGCTTCCAAATTATTCACAAATTTTTGTTTTCTTATCCCAATAAACAATTTTTGGGTTATTACGATTAGCGTTTGGTATGTTAATAAGGTCGAAAAGAGGTTGGGAATTACCTGAGTCAGATGCCACCGACGAAAGGATTTTCCACTCTCGAAGAAACTTAATTAAGGGTTTGGCATCCGGCGCTGTGCTTGCAGCGAGTATGCCTGTTTTCGGAAAAACAACCGAGAACGAAAATCTAAATTATTCTTTTTCAGTTCCCGTAAAAAATAACAGATATAAATTAGATAGGGAACTAACGCCGCATAAACTCGCAACCACATATAATAATTTTTACGAATTTGGCTCACACAAACAAATTTCCGCAGATGCTCAGAAATTGAAGACGCATCCTTGGATGATTACAATCGATGGATTGGTCGAGGAAAAGATCAAAATAAATGCTCATGAGCTTTTTAAGCATTTTAATTTTGAGGAGAGAGTATATCGCTTCCGTTGCGTTGAAGCATGGTCTATGGCGTTACCTTGGATCGGGTTTCCGTTGGCGGAACTGGTTAAAATGGCTAAGCCTACATCTGATGCGAAGTATTTGGTTATGCGAAGTTTTCAAGATCCAAAGATAGCAAGTGGCCAGCGACAATTTTGGTATCCTTGGCCTTATTTAGAAGCACTGACCGTTGCAGAAGCTAAAAACGAGTTAGCGTTTATCGCTACCGGTGTTTATGGAAAACCCATACCTAATCAAATGGGGGCTCCATTACGATTGGTAGTACCGTGGAAATATGGATTTAAATCCATAAAGTCGATTATAAGCTTTACTTTTACCAAGATAAGGCCAAAAACTTTTTGGGAAACAATACAACCTGCAGAGTACGGTTTTTGGGCTAATGTGAATCCTTTGGTGAGCCACCCACGTTGGAGCCAAAAAACTGAGAGACCACTTGGCAAGACTACAAGGATTAAAACCTTGTTGTATAATGGTTATGAGGAATATGTAGCTTATATGTATAAAAATCTTGTTACCGAAAATTTATTTCGTTGAGATAAAAAAAACCCGGGCATCAAGATGCCCGGGAGTTTAACAGGGAGGCTTTACGTCATAAGACGTAGGATCCGAAGACCCTTTTTCGAGTTACCTCGAAAACTAAAGGCGGTCAGTTCAAAACCCGTGAACCGCCTAATTCGCTAAACATTTATACTTTTTTTGTCGATTCACATCCAGATTAAATATCGAGAATCTGATATGCAAAAATTGCATATCACTAAATAAACCTTTTTATTTCATGCCCTTATGAATACTTAGGAATCTTATCTTTTGTCCTCTTTTATGCGCCGCAAAAGGAAATCTCGTAATACAACAATTCTCCTTGAATTGCGCATTTCTTCTGGATATACAAAATAAGCTTGGTACTGCGGTCCTTCGTGTTCTGGTAGAACTGGAACTAAACCACTCGTCATGTTTGCCATATAGTCTGGCAACGAAGCAATGCCCATGCCAGCGGCGCAGGCGCGAAAAATTCCGTATATATTATTGACTCGTAGAGCAGGATAATGCTCCTTGGAATTATTACTAGCTGCATCTAGCAACCAATTAATGTTGGTTACGGTTGAATAGTAGGTTTCATCATAAGCAAGCAATTTGTGACCTTTTAGGTCCTCTAGTCGATGAGGCATACCCCAACGTTCCAAATAATCAGGTGCTGCATATGCTGCATGTTTCAGGGTAAAAAGTGGCCTCTGTATTAAATCCGGCTGTTCTGGCCTCTCCAGGCGGATAGCAACATCTGCTTGTCGCATCGATAGATTAAGTTGATCTTCACGAACAATTAAAGAAATCGCTATCTCCGGATACATTTCAACAAAGTCTTTGAGGCGCTCTGTCAGCCACATTGAGCCAAAGGCCACACTGGTTGTAATGCGTAAGGGGCCGCTCGGTCTATCAAGAGACTCTCCAATTGCGGCTTCAGCATCTCGGACACGAGTCGCTAGCTCCTGTGCTGTTTCATACAATGTCTCCCCTTGTTCAGTTAAAGCAAGACCTCGCGCATGTCTGTGAAACAAAGCAACACCTAGCGACTGTTCTAATGCACTTATTTGACGGCTTATTGATGACTGCGTTAAGCGGAGTCTCTCACTAGCGTGAGTGAAACTTCCTGCCTCAGCGACAGTATGAAAAATCCTAAGCTTATCCCAGTTTAACACTGAAATTTAACTACTTTGTTGGTTCAGAAAGATATTTTTCTACCTCTAGTGCAGCCATGCAGCCGGTGCCTGCTGCTGTTACTGCTTGGCGAAAGATCTTGTCTTGTACATCTCCCGCAGCAAAAACACCCGAAATATTTGTCGCAGTGCTATCTGGAGCAGTGATTATGTATCCTTCTCTATCCATTGATATTTTGCCCGAGAAGATATCAGTGGATGGTGTGTGTCCTATGGCAATAAATAAGCCATGAACTGATAATTCATTTATTTCATTTGTCTTAACATTGCGTAATTTAATTGCTGTAACCCCTAGGGGGTTCTCATCACCAATAATTTCCTCCACCACACAGTCCCATATTGTCTGTATTTTTTCGTGTTCTAAAAGTCTTTGTTGCAGAATTTTTTCAGCTCTTAACTGACTCCTACGATGGATAAGTGTGACTTTATCCGCGTGGGTGGTAAGGTAAAGTGCTTCTTCCACCGCGGTATTTCCACCCCCGACTACAGCAACCTCTTTCCCACGATAAAAAAAACCGTCGCATGTTGCGCACGCGGAAACGCCGTATCCCTTGAATTTATCTTCTGATTCAAGACCCAACCATCGCGCCTTTGCTCCAGTTGCTACAATAACTGTATCAGCAGTAAAGGTATTACCTGAATCTGCGACTGCCGTGAACGGTTTTTTAGAAAAATCAATCGAGGTAATTAAGTCATTGAATATTTCTGTGCCGACGTGTTCCGCTTGCATCCGCATCTGCTCCATGAGCCATGGTCCTTGTATCACGTCAGCAAATCCAGGAAAGTTTTCAACATCGGTAGTGATTGTCATCTGGCCTCCGGGTTCCATTCCGGATATTAACCTAGGTTGAAGGTTGGCTCGCGCCGTGTATATCGCTGCGGTGTAACCCGCCGCACCGGATCCGATAATGAGTACGGGTGAATGATATTTTTCGGTCATTTTTGCACCAGAGAGTTAAAATCCAAACATATGATCTAGACTGAAGGGGCCTTCCTCCGAGATCAGGCCGTGATAACCAAATAGGCGACAGCTTGTATCTCTTACAATTATATAAGATCCTGCGCCAGCTCGATCGAGGTCTTTATCTTTAAATAATTCGGAAATTCTTCTCAGCCGCGAGCCTCCACAGGGTATGCTTAATTTTACTTCCACTATCTTTTTACCGTTTGGGTTTATCAGTGATAAGGAGGTATTGGAGTCATCATGCCATGGACTAGAAGCCGGATAGAGTAAATGGAGGAATGTGTCGATTCCTGTTATGTCAACTCTCAGAAAAAGCCTAGTACTGAGCCCCGGCGGACGACTTGAGTAACTTTGCGGTTCATTCTTAAAGGTAAGGATAGTGTTAAAAATATGAGCGCCAAAGCTTGTTTCTGCTGTGTGACATGTTTCTTTATTTTCATATCGAAATAGGCCGTGAAGCCAGCCATCCACATCCGTGCCGTAAGTAAAATCATATATTAATTCTACGTGACCATATCTTTCATTGGTAAGAAAATTTGATGTCTCTAAAATTTCTTTATGACTGCGCGGTAATAATCCAAACTTATGCGTAGCTATCTTATTGCCGTTGGGATCGAAAATAAGTGCTGCAATTGGAAGTTTGTTCTGCGCTGTAGACATTGGGGTAGGCAGTAAAGTAGAGCGCCAGACTCTTGCGGGTAAAATTGGAGCTGGCAGGATAAAACCTTTACCGACTAAATGTGTTAACTCCCTAATTTTAGGATCAGGTTTAAGATCAGCCCGTTCAACATTTACATGGGCTATTCTTCGAACAGTTGGCCCCCCAGTTATCTCATATCTGGGCCTCACAAAATGCTTTCCAGCTTGTATTTCAATCTGCTGAGGCCACATAGCGTTTGGCAACAAATCACCTATAGAGAGTGAGTAAGTTCCAAAGGATGGCACCTCCGTTTTAACTCTACAAATCTCAGCAGTACCCATTACATTTATGCCAATTTCGCCGGATGGAATACTGCACGGATGTGAGTTTTGTATCCAAAGTATTACGGTCTCACCTTTTCTTGGGGCAGGAAGTCCAGCATAAAAATCTGATGGCCAAGCATTAGAATCGTGAGTGCAGGTTAAAAATTTTTGATTTTTACAGAAAATATCAAGAGCATATTTTACCACATCATGCCCCTGAACTCCCGAGAACTGAACGAACAACTGTCCAGTAAATTCCGGGAGGTTAAATCGCTCTCGAACTTTAGCGCTATCAATGGATATACTCATTCCAGCACCTTCAATTTTTTCTGACCATTGGGCAATATTTTTACCTGCCTGATCGAATAGAATTAGATGTAACTTTACGTTTGTCGCACCGTAATTTGACCAGTAGTTGGCCGTAGTCAAACGTGTGGACATCCCGGATTCTTCTCGAAAGAAAGCGTAATTTGTTGCGAAATTTTCTTTGCTTAAATACGTTGATTTATTGGTTAACCAATTTTCGTCTACACGCATATCATCAAAACTTATAATATTGGCACCGTGCGGTATCAGGTGGTTTATGTGGTGTCTAAGTGGTTCTACGTCAAAGGCCGCAATAAATATTGTTTTAGCGCCTGAATTTTGTAATTCCGTTACGGGTTCAGCAGATTGATTTGCAAGGAGAGATCCGATTCTTTCTATATCTTGAACGAAGGTGGCGACAAATTTTACCGCACTGGTATTATAAAATTCAGAAAAACTTGAATATAATCCCAATGGGTCATAAAGAGCGGATGGTACTTCTTTTTCTAACTGCCTTATAAGTTTTGAAGCTTTTTCTTTAACAGCAGGATGGCTAATTGCTTTATAGAAAATATTGCCGCCTTTTATATTACTAAAGGTTTGGATTTTGTGACCCATTAGCCGATATCTCTCTTTGAGTTTTGGGTGAATGGATTGATTTTTTTAAGCATAGCAGAAATCTTGTGTCTCCGAATTTCGCGCTGAAGAACTTTTCGACTCGTTACCCAATTTAATTGTATGACCTTGCGCATCCCATGAAATTGTTCGTGTCCATGCCATGAACGTTCGCTGCGACGAAAGGCTAACAACGTACCAGCCTCCGGAGGTACTTCGGCTGCATAATCCTGTAAATTATCCGCGGAGCGAAGAACACGCAATCTTCCACCAGAATTTGTCCACTCTGTATTCATGTAAATTAGTAACGTAAGTATTTTGGATGGAGTATCGGTATGAATCCGTCCATCTTTAAGCTGACTAAAACCTCGAACTGTAGCAGTGAGAGGTCGGCCAGTTAGATCGATTCCGAATTTTTCTGCGAAGGCCATTTGGACACTTTTCCCAGACATTTCTGAAATTAATTCGGTAAATGCAGCTCCTGCCTTAACACTTGATATTGCGAAACTCCCTGCTGAGGGTAGAGAGGGATAGTCATTATCAATTTTTTTTATAGCTTCGGATTTTAAAAAACCAGGGACAATCAAATACTCATATGGGTCGGTGTTTAACGGCGTAGCCGCGAATTTTTTTAAATTAATCGCTGTCATATTTAATAACCCACATGTAAAAAAGCATTTCGTTCAAAACAGTCATAATTGGGTGATGCACAAATTTCAAATATTATCAACAAGCAAGTTTTAAGCGGGACTTAATTTTAGATGCAATCTGATCAAGATTGTCTACTTTTTCATGATGCCAATTCTCAAATATGCCATCAAACTTCCTTGTTATTCCTCGTTCTACAAGCATTTTGTGAAAACAATCAAATTTCGAAGAGTGTCCGTCAAGATTAAAAATATATACTGGTTTGGTTGTACTTGCTGCTTCTGTTACCATGTTCACTGAATCATTTGTTACAACAAAACCATCTGCCAATGCCAGAATTCCGAAATACGGATTCTCACCAAGACCATTCCAAATTTTATGTGGCACACCAGACAGTCCACTTCTAAATATTTCCAGGTTTGCTTGATCAGTGCGGCGTGAGGGTGTAACCACAATCCCACCGCCAGATAACTTTACTGCAGTTTTAAGTAATTCAATAAGTTTTTGACAATTTTTTCTTGTCATTTGAAAACTGTTGTTAGAGCCGCCCAAAAGAACCGCAATCAGAGGTTTGGGTAAAATTGAATATTCGCGGTAAAATTTTTGTGCAGCTAAATTCAGCCGTGTATCGGTTATTCGGTGGAAAGCACCAGTCATATTTATCGTGTTTGGAGCAGTTAAGTTATCGTGTATTGGTGCAATCACTAAGTCAAATTTTTTAAGAGACACACGCGGATGTTGTATCTGAATAGTTTGGGTTTTATTTTCTGACGCATGTTTTATAGCAACTGATATTGCAACTGTTTGTCGTCCGGATGCGACCAAGATGTCTGGCCAAGGAGGAGATAGTGTATCGCTTTTCGATTCCAGCGTTGAGAATGGAAATAGCCAAAGCTGAGGGGGAAGATGTGTCCATGGAAAGCGCGGAAATACTCTTTTGACCTGACTGTTGAGTCCAAGTCTTTCAACAAGTCCGAGGCATTGGCTTTCCATTCCAACTTTGCCATCACTTAATATCCAGCATGTTGGGTTCGTCATTTTTGAAAATACTTCGATAGTTTGATTGGATTGAAATAAAATTTCATGATCTTATAATAGAAGTTCTTTATGCTGACAGCAATGCAGGACAATTCTTTGTGGTGAGAGATAAACTCGATCGTATTGATTTACAAATTTTGCAGTATTTGCAAGACAATGGACGTATTACAAATGTTGATTTGGCATCAAAGATCGGTATTTCGTCTCCACCGTGCTTGCGCCGAGTCAGAGTACTTGAGAATAATGGCTCTATTCGTGGTTATCACGCTGATATAAACCCCGAATCACTTGGATATGGTGTTTTGGTCTTTGCTCAGGTTGGACTACACAGTCAGGCCGAGGCTGATCTTGCAGCGTTTGAGAGCTTAACGCGCTCTTGGGAGGAAGTACGAGAAGTTCACATGCTTGCGGGTGAAACTGATTTTTTATTAAAAATTGTTGCGATTGACTGGGACTCTTATCAACGTTTTTTGACACAAAAATTAACACCTGCTCCAAATGTGAGTGTTATCAAATCGTCCCTCGCAATAAGGTCGGCTGTCCAGCGCCCGGGGGTTCCTATAAAAATATAAACAGATTAAGTAGTGGCAGTTATTTAAACACCACTTTCAAAATTTCATATCCCTTTGCTCCTTTTGGGGTGTTGACCTCTATCATATCGCCCACTGCTTTTCCGATCATAGCCCGCGCAAGAGGAGCTGAGAAAGAGAGAAATCCCGTTTCGATACTGGCTTCATGCTCTCCGACGATTTGATATGTTATTTCTTCATCTGTATCTTCATCTGCTACTGTAACGGTAGCGCCGAATTTGATAGTATTTCCAGAGAACTGACTGGGATCTATGACCTCCGAATTAGCTATTTTTTCTTCAATCTCATTTAATCGACCCTCAATGAAGCCTTGGCGTTCTTTAGCCGCATGATATTCTGCATTTTCTGATAAATCACCGTGTTCTCTTGCAGTGGCAATCGCTTTAATTACATCCGGGCGTTCTTTTGTTTTGAGCCTTTTAAGCTCTGACTCAAGCCTCTGGAATCCTTCAAGTGTCATCGGGACTTTATCCATATCAATTCCCCAAACAAAAATGAGTTCCTAGGATCTTAATCCTGGGAGCTAAATTATAGACTAATTTCGTGTTTATTAGTCTATACCGACGCATCAAGATAGAATTGGATGGGCATAACTTCAAGTAAATCTGAACGTAAGGCCGTAATTGCTGCGACTGCAGCCCGTGCTCCAGCGATTGTCGTGTAATATGGTATTTGATTTTTTACAGCAGCCTGCCGCAAACTCCTACTATCAATAATTTCTTTAGCTCCGTCAGCTGTATTTATCACGAGATCAACTTCACCATTTTGTAAAGCATCAACTATATGGGGTTGTCCTTCGCCAACCTTGTTAATTCTTTCGACTGTTATTCCTTCTGAAGTTAAAGCAGTTGCTGTACCACTCGTAGCTATTAGTTTGAAATTCATAGCACTGAGCTGTCTTGCAAGTGTTTTTGCGGCGAATTTATCTAGATCCTTGACAGAAATAAAAATGTTTCCCGAGCTAGGCAATTTTTGTCCGGCAGCAATTTGGGATTTGGCAAATGCCCGACCGAAATCTTTATCAATTCCCATTACTTCGCCTGTTGATTTCATTTCTGGTCCAAGTAAGGCGTCAACGCCAGGAAAACGTGTAAAAGGGAAAACTGCTTCCTTAACTGCCACATAATCAAAATTTTTAGTAATTTTATATTTATTCAATTGATGTTTCAGCGAAGCGCCAGATATCAAACAAGCTGCCACTTTTGCAATTGGCAAACCAGTTGCTTTGGCAACAAAGGGAACTGTACGACTGCCTCTAGGATTTACTTCCAGTATATAGATAGTTTCATCTTTTATGGCGTATTGAACATTCATAAGTCCAATCACCCCTAAAGCGTTTGCAAGGGCTTCGGTTTTCCGTTTTATGTCGTCGATTATTGCTGTGGTTAATGAATAAGGGGGTAGTGAACACGCAGAATCACCAGAGTGGATTCCTGCTTCTTCAATATGTTCCATAATACCCGCAACATACACGTTGCCCGACCTGTCTGACAGCGCATCAACGTCTATTTCAATTGCATCACGAAGATACCGATCAATAAGTACGGGATTGTTTCCTGAATAGTGGACTGCTCGTTTGATATACAGTTTCAGTTCAGCTTCATTATGAACAATTTCCATCGCCCTCCCTCCCAAAACATAGGAAGGACGGATAAGAACGGGATAACCGATTTCATTGGCAATTTGTAATGCTTCACTTTCGCTATGGGCTATGCCGTTTTCTGGTTGTAAAAGACCTAAATCGTTACAAAGCTTTTGGAAGCGTTCTCGATCTTCTGCGAGGTCAATAGCATCTGGCGATGTTCCCAAAATTTGCAACCCTGCGTTCTCTAGTGCAGTAGCCAGTTTCAGTGGTGTTTGGCCTCCAAATTGCAAAATCACCCCTAAAACTGTACCATTTTGTTGTTCGCAATTCACAATTTCCATTACTTCTTCCCCTGTGACCGGCTCGAAATAAAGTCGATCAGATGTATCGTAATCAGTTGATACAGTTTCAGGGTTACAATTTATCATAATAGCTTCGAATCCGGCGTCACGAAGTGCATAAACTGCGTGAACACAGCAATAATCGAACTCGATACCTTGACCAATACGGTTTGGCCCACCACCCAAAATAATGATTTTCTTTTTGCGGCTAGGTTTTGACTCACATTCGGATTTGCCAAATCCATTTCTTTCGTAAGTAGAATAAAGGTAAGGCGTAACAGATGGGAATTCTGCCGCGCAGGTGTCAATGCGTTTAAAAACTGGCCTAACTCCTAACGCTTGGCGATTCCTGGTAACCGCCTCTTCTGACAAACCGCAAAGGGTTGCTAAACGACTATCGGAAAAGCCTCTTGATTTTATATTAAGCATATCAGTGGTGTTTTGGGGAAAACCGGTCTTTTGTATGTGTTTTTCAATGCTAACAATTTCCCGAATTTGTTCTAAAAACCATAGATCGAAATGACATAATGCTTGGACTTCTTCAATCGGAATATCTAATCTAAAAGCTTGAGCAATCTTTAATATCCTATCTGGTTGTGGTTTAGTGATCTCCTCACGTAGTTTACTGGTTACATTTTCTATCGACGTTTCGTTATCAATTATTACCTCGTCTAAACCCGTAAGGCCGGTTTCCATTGATCTAAGAGCCTTTTGCAAAGATTCCTGGAAATTTCTTCCAACCGCCATGACCTCACCAACAGATTTCATCGATGTGGTTAGTAATGCTTCGGTTCCCGGAAATTTTTCGAATGTAAAACGAGGAATTTTTGTCACTACATAGTCTATACTTGGTTCAAAGGATGCTGGCGCTGCGCCTCCTGTAATATCATTTCGTAGTTCGTCGAGTGTGTAACCGACTGCTAATTTGGCCGCAATCTTTGCTATTGGAAATCCTGTTGCTTTAGAAGCCAAAGCCGAAGAGCGTGAAACCCTAGGGTTCATCTCAATAACTACCATTCTCCCATCGCGTGGATTAATAGCAAATTGAACATTGGAGCCTCCAGTATCTACACCTATCTCACGCAACACTGATATCGATGCGTTACGCATTATTTGGTATTCTTTATCTGTGAGCGTCAGAGCGGGTGCTACCGTTATAGAGTCACCAGTATGAACACCCATTGGGTCAACATTTTCTATGGAACAGATGATGATGCAATTATCGGCATGATCTCGTACCACTTCCATTTCAAATTCTTTCCAACCAACTACCGACTCTTCAATTAAAACTTCTTGAGTTGGTGATGCATCAAGACCACTCTGGGTGATCGAAAAAAATTCATCCTCATTATATGCAATGCCTCCTCCTGTACCACCCAGAGTGAAAGATGGTCGGATGATTGCCGGCAGTCCTGTAACGCCAAGAATCTTTCTTGCTTCATCCATGTTAGTGGCGATTGAACCGCGAGCACATTCCAAACCGATGGTTTCCATGGCTTCTTTAAATTCTTCGCGAGACTCTGCTTTTTTAATTGCAGAAAGATTAGCCCCAATCAGTTCCACATCGAACTCTTTTAGTATTCCAGTTTCAGCCAGTGCGAGTGCAGCATTAAGCCCCGTCTGCCCTCCCATTGTGGGCAGAATAGCATCAGGTTTTTCTTTTTGGATAATACGAGCAACAAAATCTGGTGTAATTGGTTCTATATATGTAGCATCGGCAAGTTCTGGGTCAGTCATAATTGTTGCCGGATTTGAATTCACCAAAATTATTCGATATCCCTCTTCCTTCAATGCTTTGCAAGCTTGGGTGCCAGAATAATCAAATTCACAGGCCTGCCCTATTATTATTGGGCCAGCACCAATGATCAGAATCGAATTTATATCCATACGTTTAGGCATCTATTTTTTTCCCAAGGTAGATACAAATCGTTCGAAAAGGTGCTGGCTATCCTGCGGACCTGGGGATGCTTCAGGATGATATTGTACAGAAAAAACTGGTTTATCTCTTAGAGCTATTCCCTCCACTGTGTTGTCGAATAGTGATGTGTATGTTTCGGTTACTTCAGGTGGAAGTGATTCTCTATTTACAACAAATCCATGATTCTGACTTGTGATCTCAACTTTGCCTGTTTTTAAATTTTTCACTGGATGGTTTGCTCCTCGATGCCCCATCTTCATTTTGGAGGTCTTTGCGCCAAGTGCCAATGATAAAAGCTGGTGACCAAGGCAGATCCCAAAAATAGGAATATCCCTCTCTAGTAGAGACTTAATCATTGGAACAGCATAAATTCCTGTTGCTGCTGGATCGCCGGGGCCGTTCGAAAGGAAGATTCCATCTGGAGAAAAACTTAGAATTTCCTCTGCTGAGGAATACGCTGGTACGACAGTAATTTCACATCCGGAGTTGGCAAGACACCTTAAAATATTGTGTTTGACCCCAAAATCTACGGCAATAATTTTATGTATAGCATGTTTTTGTCTCACAATTCCTTTTTTTCGAGTCCATTTACATTCATCCCAATTGTAGGCTTGCGAGCAGGACACCTCTTTAGCTAGATCTAATCCTGAGAGTCCGCTCCATGACTGTGCTTCAGAGACAAGTGCTTCAACATTTATTTTTTCTTTTGAATGGGCTACCGCAGCAACTGGTGCACCATTGTCGCGGATAAGACGTGTAATATGTCGAGTATCCAGCCCGCAGATTCCGATGAGATTGTTTTTTTTTAACCATTCGTTGAAATGCTTAGTTGCTCTCCAACTACTCGGTTTTGTTATGTCCTCGCGTAAAACTAACCCACGTGTCACTGGAGTGTGTGTCTCCATGTCTTCTGTATTTGCACCAACATTTCCGATGTGCGGAAAGGTAAAATTTATAATTTGTCCTGAATATGAGGGATCTGTTAGTATTTCTTGATAGCCTGTCATTGAAGTGTTAAAGCATATTTCGCCAGTCGACATGCCAAAGGAACCAATTCCATAACCCCGAAAAACCTGCCCGTCTGCAAGTGCAAGGGCTGCTGTAAACTTATTTTTCATATTGTTTTTCCGGGCATGACGGCTCTTTCGTTTTAGTCAGGCGTCGGCACAGCACAATCTTCTCAACGTTCTAACCGGACTTTACCTGAATTACGGAAAATTACTCCGGCCGTCAAGTTTAGATGTGCTTGTTGTTGTCCTCGTTAAGCACACTTCATACTTTTATATGAAACAATATACTAAATATTGCCTTTCGATATTGTTTCATGTAAACTCTTCACCTTGCATCCTATGAGCAGGAAGAAAATGCTACGTGACGCTATAAGCGGTGAATTAAAAGATGCGATGAGGTCGAAAGACACTCTAAAAACCGCTACACTCCGACTGATTATTGCTGCAATCCAAGATCGCGACATAGCAGTGCGCACTGATGGGAATCCAGATGGTATAAGTGACGATGAAGTTATGAAAGTGCTTCAAACGATGGTCAAACAGCGTCAGGAAAGCATAAAAATGTATGAGAAAGGTAATCGGCCCGAGCTTGCTGCTCAAGAAGCTCAAGAGATTTCGATCATTAGGTCATTCATGCCAGAACAAATGTCAAATACTGAGATTGAAGAAGCGGTTAATCAGCTTCTCATTGAAACAGGAGCATCTAGTTTGAAAGACATGGGGTCTTCAATGGCGGCCCTTCGCAAACGATACGCTGGTCGGATGGATTTTGGCAAAGCGAGTGAAATCTTAAAAGCTTCGTTGGCTGGATAAACTGCAGTTGGCCAAGTCCTGCTTCTGTCGTAAGTTTATACTTTAAAATCATTAACTGGTCGCTCAATGAGTTTTCCGTCGTCATTTCTCGATGAAATTCGCTCCCGTGTTGTGCTACGAGAGTTGATAGGCAGGCACGTAAAATTGATCCGCAAGGGTCACGAATATAGCGGTCTTTGCCCCTTTCACAATGAAAAGACCCCGTCTTTCACTGTAAGTGAGGAAAAAGGATTTTTTCATTGTTTTGGATGTGGAGCACACGGAGATGCCATCGGGTATGTTATGCGGTTTGAAAATCTTACCTTCCCTGAGGCTGTTAAGAGGCTTGCGCAAGAAATAGGAATTTCTGTGCCGAACGTCTCGCCAGAGGAACTGAAAAGTGAAAAAATTCGTTCTTCTCTTTATGACGTTATGGAAAAAGCATGCCATTTCTTTGAAAAATCATTAAAATCGCCACAAGGGGCAAACGCGCTCAAATATTTGCGGGGCCGAGGATTGGACGATGATGACATCTCTCGCTTTCGGTTAGGTTATGCTCCTGAGAGCAGAAACATTCTCAAACAGGCCCTAATTTCAGCGTCCGTTTCGGAGTCTTTGCTAATTGACTCAGGGCTTCTGATTAAGTTGGAAAATCGAGGAATGTCTTATGAGAGATTTCGTAATCGTGTTATATTTCCGATATCGGATCAAGGAAGTCGAATTATAGGCTTTGGTGGTCGAGCTTTGGGGGATGTTCAGCCGAAGTATTTAAACTCTCCTGACACTGCTCTTTTTCAGAAGGGAAGTATTTTATACAATATCAAAACGGGCAGATCAGCCTCGGTTGCTGCGGGGAGGGTCATTGTTGTTGAGGGGTATATGGATGTAATCGCCCTAGCCAGAGCCGGGATTAAAGAGGCTGTTGCAACACTCGGAACTGCATTAAGTGAACGCCAGCTCGCATTGCTCTGGAAAATTGAGCCAGAACCTGTTCTTTGTTTCGATGGCGACAATGCCGGAGTTCTGGCTGCATATCGTGCAGCAGAAAGAGCATTGCCCTTGTTGCAACCGGGAAAGTCACTGCGTTTTATTTTTCTTCCCTCTGGAGAGGATCCAGACACTCTGTTAAAATCTGCTGGTCGTGATGCGATGGAAGAAATTTTGGGCAACGCTAGCACTTTATCTCAGGTGATTTGGAATATGGAGGCTGCGCAACAGACTCTGGACACACCAGAAAGATTAGCTGGTTTTGAACACCGGCTTGAAAAGCATGCTCGTTCTATTGTGGATAAGAAAGTACAATACCAGTATCGGATTTCTTTCCGAGCAAAACTAAGCCAGATGACAAGTAAAATGTTTTCTCAAAAATCTCTGCGGGGCGCCAATTCTAATCAACAGTCAGGGGCAACGAATTTTACTTATAAGGCGCGAAACCCGCCTGAGACACTTGCAAAACGGCGTGAGGAAGCTGTTTTAGCGACTGTTATACGTCAGCCAGCTTTGTTAGATGGATATGCTGAGGCAATTGGCAAACTCGAGTTTTCTGACCCAGAGTTGAACAGGGTTCGTCAGGAAATTTTAACATTTTATGCTTCGTCTCCGGATCTTGACAGAAAGATGCTTATGGAGCACCTACGTCTATGTGGATTTAATTCAACAACAGGGGTGATTCTTTTTGCAGATACGCTTATAAAGCCCGGTCAGAGTGAGATACAAATGGTAGACGGTACAGTTATGACAGAGATGGCTCAACTGAGAGTTATGTTGTCTGAACTCATACAAGGGGCACGTCTGGAAGAAGCTCAAAGACGTTACGAAGCTGACCCAAATGATGAGAATTTGGCTCGTTTGTTGGAGTGTAAGAAGGTTACAATGGACAGTTACAGGGGAAATATTTGATGCCGAGGGCATTTTTTAAATAGACTTTCTTGATTATTATAACGATATGCAGAGTGCATCGGGATTTTTTGATCGAGAAAACTACTGGAGGCGGTATGGCGACAAAAACAGCAACTAAAAAAGCTGACCTAAAAGAAAATCAGGGGGAAGTGCAGGACTCTCCGTTAATCGAGTCTACTGACTCTGAAGTAAAAAAATTACTAAAAATTGGAAAAGAAAGAGGATTCATAACATATGATGAACTCAATAAGGCTCTTCCGCAGGAGGAAGTTTCCTCTGAACAGATAGAGGATATTACCTCACAGCTTTCCGAAATGGGAATTAATGTTGTGGAGGATGAAGATTCTGATGACACAAATGAGGTGTATGTAAAACCAGAAAAATCCGGCGATACGAATACAAAAACGGCTAACACTGGAGATGAAGATCTTGGTCGCACTGATGATCCAGTCAGGATGTATCTCAGAGAAATGGGGACCGTCGAGCTACTCTCACGTGAAGGTGAAATCGAAATTGCAAAACGTATCGAGGCAGGCCGTGAGAAAATGATAAGTGGTTTGTTCGAAAGTCCCTTGACCCAGTGGGCGATAGTGCGTTGGCGCGATGCTCTCAAGGAAGAACTAGTGCTTCTTCGGGATATAATTGATTTGGATGCAACGTACGGTGGGTCGAATTCGGAAGTGCCTCAGATTATAGCTGAAGATCCTGAAAAACTTGAAGACGATGAAGAAGAAGAAGACGAAGACGAAGACGAAGAAGACAGAATTGATGATGAGGATGATGAAGATTCTGTAAACAATCTCCCCCTCTCAATGCTTGAGGCGACATTAAGACCACAGGTTATGGATGTTTTTGACAAGGTAGCTAAGCTGCAAAAACGAGCCAAAAATATGAGAGATAAAAAGCTACTTTGCGTGAGGGAAGGTTCCGAATTTAAACGTGCATCTGAGCGACGTTTGGAAAAAATCGAGGAAGAACTTATCGATCTGTTAGAACCTGTGAAGTTGAATAACACATCGATTGAGGTTTTGGTTGGTGAACATTACAATCACAACCGCCGATTGGTTGGGTTAGAGAGCAAGCTTTTACGGATGGCGACTAAAGCCAAGGTAAAACGAAAGAGTTTCATGGATCGGTATTTTGGTTCGGAATTAGATCCGAGATGGTTGCAGCGGATTGCACATCTTTCGGAGAGAGGTTGGAAGCCATTCGTACAAAAGAATCGTGAACAAATAAAAGAAATACGGACAGAGATCGCCGGTATTGCCGCAGATGTCGGAGTGCCTCTAGACGAATTTCGTAAGATCGTGAACAAAATACAACGCGGTGAAAGAGAAGCAGCCCGCGCAAAAAAGGAAATGGTTGAAGCAAATCTCCGCTTAGTAATTTCGATTGCTAAAAAATATACAAATCGGGGTCTTCAATTCCTCGATCTCATACAAGAAGGTAATATTGGCCTTATGAAAGCAGTGGATAAGTTTGAATATCGTCGCGGCTATAAGTTTTCGACATATGCAACTTGGTGGATCCGTCAGGCAATTACTAGGTCGATTGCCGATCAGGCTCGGACCATACGTATTCCGGTTCATATGATCGAAACTATTAATAAACTGGTGCGCACATCGAGGCAGATTCTTCACGAGATCGGTAGGGAACCAACCCCTGAGGAATTGGCCAGCCGTCTTGCGATGCCCCTTGAGAAGGTACGCAAGGTGTTAAAGATTGCCAAGGAACCTATCAGCCTTGAAACACCAATTGGTGATGAGGAAGATTCGCATTTAGGTGATTTTATTGAAGATAAAAATGCAGTTCAACCTTTAGATGCTGCAATTCAAGGGAATTTACGTGAAACAACCACACGTGTTTTGGCAAGTTTAACTCCTCGTGAGGAGCGTGTTTTGCGCATGCGTTTTGGTATAGGAATGAACACAGACCATACATTAGAGGAGGTTGGGCAACAATTTTCTGTGACCCGTGAGAGGATCCGGCAGATTGAAGCTAAAGCATTACGTAAACTTAAACATCCTAGTAGGTCCCGCTTGCTTAGGAGCTTTTTAGAGACATAGATGTATTTCTTAATCTAAGACAAATTATTTATATATTTAATTTTACCTTGCACATTGGGACTGAATAATTCTAGTTTGATAAATCGACTGAGAAGCAAATTATGAAGGCTGGAAAGTTAATGTCTTTCGATTGAGTAGAAAATAACAAATAGCTCTTGTAAAATGTTATGTGCCGTGGGCCCGTAGCTCAACTGGTTAGAGCAGGCCGCTCATAACGGTCTGGTTGGGGGTTCAAGTCCCTCCGGGCCCACCATCAAGTTTTACAATAAAAATCAACCAAGTAATTTTGCGATATTTTTGTGGATAGAGAATTCTGAGAGCATATCTGGAACAGCTTTGACTGTATGAATCGGGGTTTATCGAAATAATGGTGTATCGTCGGTATTCGTTATGTAAATCTGCGCTTTAAGCAATTCTCCAATATTCTTGTCATACAGGCAGAGTTCAATTATTCGAATAGCCTTATTGTAAGTGTGAGGGTTTTTGAGAAGTGAAAAAGGAATTATTCTCATGGAAAAGAAAAGAAGTATAATTGGTGTGAATCGCCGTCATTTTGTAAAGGTTTCTGGCGCAGGTATGTTGGCAATTTTGACTTCCGGTGTCGCGCCGATGACATTTGCTAGATCTAAGAAGCAAATCACTTTCACACAATCTTGGATTCCTAATGGAGGCATGGCATGGATTTACATTGCAGATGCAAAAGGATTCTTCAAAAAGCGTGGTATCGATATAAAAATAAGCAGGGGGTTTGGTTCCACAGCTTCTGCGCAATCTGTTGGGCAAGGCAAATTTGATTTTGGAATTTCCGCGGCACCGACTGCAACTTTACAGACGATTCGTGGAATAAACTTGGCATATTTAGCATGTTGTAGTTACAGTTCTACTATGGGTGTAGTCTTCCTAAAAGACTCTGGCATTAGAACACCAAAAGATCTCGTGGGAAAAAAATGTGGATCGGTGGTCAAGTCCGGAGAATACCCATTCCTTGAATTATTCGGAAAGAATGCAGATTTTGATTGGTCTAAAGTTGACGTTGTGCAAGTCGATAATAAAATCCGTACTGGCGTAATGCTGCAAAGAAAAGTAGATTTTATTTCATGTTTTGCGTCATCTGTAGTTCCTGATGTTGTGAGTAAAGGCTTTGAGGTAGGTACATTTTTGTACAAAGATTTTAACATGCCATTTTATGGTTATATGTTGATTACCCAACCGGAGATGTACGTGAAAGAGAGAGGTTTGTGTGGCGATGTAACAGAGGCAGTTATTGAGGGTATAAGATACTACATAAAAAATCATGATGAATCTGCAGAGATATTCTTTAAAGCTGTTCCGGAAGCTGGAATGACAGCTTCCAAGCGCATGCAATTTGAGATTGAATTAGATTTGTACACGCACATTACAAACACACCTGAAATTTCAAAGTTCGGGCTTGGTAGTGTAGATCCCAAGAAATATCAAAATATGGTGAATATGGTTGTTAAAAATCTTGGAAAATCAGGCGAAAAGACCCCTGATCTCAGTAAAATAATGCATCTCGACCAGATGATTAATAATAAGTATAAGATCACTGGGGCCGAACTCGAGTTAATTAAAAAACTTGGCGCTCCTGGCGCAAGAGCACTCGGGTAAAGATTGACTTATCTTGTTAATAAGTTTGGCGTCATGATTGTTTGTGTTTTAACAGAGAATTAAGTTTTAACAGTAATGGCTGACCACAGAGTTTCTCGTTCTAATTCTTATGTTGTTGCAGATGGCGTAGAAAAAATATTCGACCGCGGAAAAAATCAAACAGTCGTTCTGGGATCAATCGATTGTAGGGTTGGAGAAGGAGAATTTGTGTCTCTTTTAGGACCAAGTGGCTGCGGAAAAAGCACACTACTCATGATTATTGCGGGTTTAGAAATCCCCACGAAGGGCAGTATTTTAGTTGGAGGTCAACCGATGACCAAACCAAGGGAGGACATAGGATTAATGTTTCAAGATCCAACCTTGTTACCATGGAAAACTGCTTTGGAAAATGTCTTATTCCCTATAAAGATTCTGCGAAGAAATCGTGAGAAATATTTAAAAGTTGCTGTAGATCTTCTCACGCGTGTGGGTTTGGAACAATTTCTGGATAAAAAGCCTGCACAATTATCTGGAGGAATGAAGCAGAGGGTGGCAATTTGTAGGGCATTGATCTACGAAACCGATGTTCTTTTGATGGATGAACCTTTTAGCGCTCTTGATGCTATCACCCGTGATGAAATGAACCAGGTAATAATGGATTTGTGGCAAGATTATAAAAAAACTGGTCTTTTTGTAACACACAGTATCCGCGAAGCAGTTTATTTATCAGATCGTGTGCTGGTAATGAGTGCGCGGCCTGGCCGGATTATTGAAGATTTTGATATTCCATTTGAAAGACCTCGAAGCTTCTCGATAGTTGACACTGCCGAATTTAACAAAATTTGTGGTTATTTGCGTGGAAAAATTCATTCTCAGTATTAGAACTAATGTAGTTGCTTATGGGATATTGTTTAAACAAAAGAGTCAAAACTTATGACCATTACTGAGTTGCGGGGTTTGTCTTTACCACTGTTGCTTTTTTTCTCCATTATTATTTCATGGGAGTTTGTAACTTGGTATACGGATTATCCAAAGTCTATTTTGCCTCGTCCTACAGTTGTGGTTCTTGCTATATATAATAATTGGACTCTGTTGATCAAAAATATCATGCCTACTGCTTCGGTTGCGATCGGTGGTTTTTTTATAGCGACTGTAATGGGGTTGTTTTTGTCTCTATTGATGAATTACTCAAAACTGATTAAGGACACATTGTATCCTAATATTGTCGGATTTCAAATTGTTCCAAAAATTGCTTGGGCACCGCTTTTCGTTTTGTGGCTCGGTATTGAATTTGAGTCTAGGCTCGGCTTCGCAGTATTCATAAGTATTTTTCCTATCATCATAAGTATGACAGCCGGGTTACAGAATACCGACCCAAACCTGATTAGACTGTGCAACTCACTTGCAGCAAATAAACTACAGACATTATTCTTAGTTAGGTTTCCTTTCTCATTACCGTATCTGATAAGTGCAATGAAAATGAGCATAACACTTTCAATGATTGGTGTTATTGTTGGAGAGTTTATTACATCTCAACAGGGATTGGGATTCTTAATTCTGGTCGCATCTGGAAAGCTAGAAACAGATCTAATGTTGGCATCGATTTTATTTCTTTGTTTAATTGGATTGTTTTTTTACTCTTTTATTGCGTTCGCCAGCTACAGGCTAGAGGTTTGGCTTGGAGAGAAATCCGAGTCATTTACAAAAGAGAAAAAAGGTAATGTTTGAAAACATTATTCACAAATTTAAGGAATATGGAATATCGAGTATCCGAGAAGTTTTATTACCTTTATTTTTTTTAATATTTGTTATCGCCATTTGGCAATATGCCGTTGATCAAGAAATGGTACCTACTTTGATTTTACCGCCTCCAAGTGCAGTTGTTGAGGTATTTAATGCTAATCGTGTATTAATGTGGGGGCACGCTTTGAGTACACTTTTTGAGTGTTTTGTTGCTTTTGTCTGTGCTGCTGTAATCGCTTTATTCATAAGCGCATTAATGACATTGTCACGCATTGCGCACAGAGCTATCTTCCCGAATTTAGTAATTTTTCAATTGGTTCCAGTTATAGCATTGGCACCGCTATTTATACTATGGTTTGGCGTGGGAACGGAAGCTCGCATAGCATATGGTGTATGTTTGGCGTTATTTCCAATTGTTGTTTCTTCCTCTTCTGGATTATTAAATACCGATGACAACTACCTTAAACTGACTCAGTCTCTTACTGCTGGGCGTTGGAAAACATTTTTGTGGGTAAGGTTGCCTTTCGCGTTGCCGATGATTTTCACGGGATTACGAATTGGATTAACGTTAACCATTATAGGCGTCGTGGTGGGAGAATTTGTTACGGCACAGCAGGGAATAGGTTACCTCATCAGTTTTTCCGCATCAGGACTTGAAACCC
>PAPV01000014.1 GCA_002709075.1 Rhodospirillaceae bacterium
CAAATAAAAATTTTTGGTTACGGTTTTTTTATTAAAATTAGCTATTCTAGGTTAATTTAAACAAAGATATTTACTATTACGGTCATTATAAAATATAGGATTTTGATATGTTTAAGGGGTCTATCTGCGCGTTGATTACGCCTTTTCGTGATGGTTCTATTGATAAGCAAGCATACATAAATTTGATAAACTGGCAGATTGAACAAGGAACGCAGGGCCTTGTGCCATGCGGTACAACCGGTGAGTCGCCGACACTGAGCCACAAAGAGCACATGTTGGTCGTGGAATTATGCGTAAAGACAGCAGCTGGTCGTGTCCCTGTTATCGCGGGTGCTGGTTCAAATTCAACTGAAGAGGCCTTGATGCTCACGAAGCATGCGAAAGAGGCTGGTGCAGATGGTGCGCTTGTAGTTACACCCTATTATAACAAGCCAACCCAAGAAGGATTGTTTCACCATTTCAAAACTTTAAGCGACAACGTGGATATACCGATTGTGATATATAATATACCAAGTCGATCAGTTATTGATATGTCGGTGGATACAATGGAGCGTTTGGCTAAACTTGAAAACATTTTAGGAGTAAAGGACGCTACAAATGACGTATCCCGGGCAACTCGGCAGAAAATGGTAGTTAGCAAAGATTTTTCTATTCTCTCAGGAGAAGATGGAACTCAACTCGGTTTCCTTGCTCAAGGCGGTCATGGATGTATTTCAGTTACTGCAAATGTAGCCCCGGGATTAATGGCAAGATTTCACAGTGCATGGATTGATGGTGACGTGGACGTTGCTCAATCTATCAATGAACAGTTGATGCCGCTTCATAAAGATTTATTTTGTGAGACCAATCCTGCGCCTGTAAAATATGCTTTGAGTCTTTTAGGCAAATGCACTGATAACGTTCGTTTGCCGATAGTGCCAGTTTCAAAAGAAAATCGTTCAAAAATTAAAGTTGCAATGCGAGCAGCAAGTTTAATTTAAAAAGGATTCTTTCGTGACACGTTCAATTATCTCAAAAGCCGCTGCAGTGAATCGTAAGGCTAGGCATAACTTTTTTATAGAAGATACGTTCGAAACTGGACTTGTTTTGACTGGAAGTGAAGTAAAATCACTAAGGTCTGGAAGGGCTAACATTGCGGAATCCTACGCTAATGAAGAAAAAAGTGAAATTTGGTTAATAAATTCATACATTCCTGAATATGAGCAAGCCGGGCTAAGAAATCATGAAGCGCGTCGACCTAGAAAGTTGTTGCTTCACAGGCGGCAAATCGAACGTTTGGGAGGATTAGTGAGTAGGCAGGGAATGGCTCTTGTTCCTTTAAAGCTATATTTCAATGTTCGTGGTATTGCAAAACTTGAGCTAGGCTTAGCAAAAGGAAAACGTCAGTATGACAAACGCGAGACCGAAAAAAAACGCGATTGGGAAAGAGAGAAAGCCAGGCTTATGCGTGATAAAGGATAGATTGTGTAAAATTCTGTTTAGTTATAAGTAACCCTTGGTTTAATTTTTTACGGTATCTGATCACACATTCACAATAGTTTTTTAATTTTTGAAAAGATTTCTTTAAACATTTCCTCAGTTAGCCGACCCGTGTTGGTGTTGTAACGAGAGCAGTGGTAACTATTGACTAGCAAAATGTTATGATTTAGCTCATGGATGGCACCATGACTAAATTTATAACAAGATTTTTTTAAACCCATTGTGGCAAGAGTGGCGCCATGTGCAAGAACGCCAAGCGCAAGAATACAGCGAAGATTTCTCATCGCAGAGATTTCTTCAAATAAAAAATTGCGACAGGCAGCGACTTCCGATCCAACAGGTTTGTTTTGTGGGGGAACACACCTAACTGCATTACAAATCCGGCAATTCACAAGACTCAGACTATCACCCCCATTTTCGGCATAAGTGCCATGAGTAAAGCCAAAATCATCGAGGGTTGCGTAAAGCAGGTTTCCGGCGTAGTCGCCTGTAAAAGGGCGTCCTGTTGAGTTCGCCCCCCGTAGGCCTGGAGCAAGCCCAACAATAAGCAATTCTGCATTCAGGGAACCGAAAGAGGGCACTGGTGCGTTAAACCAATTGGGTTCAAGCATTCGCCAAGACTCCCGAAATTTCACAAGCCTAGGGCATAGAGTACAATTTGGTTCGGGGTCGGAAAAACAAGGGTTGTTCAATGCGGGCTCGTTAGTTTTTTTCCAAGGTTTCTTCTGAGGACGAGGCCGGAACCTCGACATCAATCGCTTGGCTATCTTCAACGTACCCAGTATGTTGGTTATCCTCAATGTGCCCCGCAGGTTGTCCTCCCTCACTATTGGAGTCACGCGCTACTAGATTTGTTAAATCACCAAGTTCTATAAAATTGTCAGCTTGACGCCTTAGTTCATCTGCGACCATTGGAGGGGACGTGCGAAACGTGCTCACAACCGTGACACGACAACCGCGTTTTTGCACTGCATCTACCAAACGCTTAAAATCCCCATCGCCGGAAAACAAAACAATATGATCAATATGCTCAGCCATTTCCAGAACATCGATGGCTAGTTCCATATCCATATTTCCCTTGATTTTTTTTCTACCGGTAGAGTCCGTAAATTCTTTGGTAGGCTTTGTTACCATCGTGTAGCCATTATAATCTAGCCAATCTACAAGTGGTCGAATTGGTAAATAGTCTTGCTCCTCCATAAGGGCCGTGTAGTAATAAGCGCGAATCAAACGGCCAGATGAAGAAAAAATTTCTAGTAGATTTTTATAATCTATATCAAAGTCTAAAGCACGAGCTGCAGCGTAAAGATTTGATCCATCTATAAATAGACCAATCCGCTCTTCGGGGTAAAATTTTACATTTTTCATCGGTATACCTGAATCCATTAAAAATGGCACAATAACTAATTAGAAGAAATAAAAATGTTCAGTTTCGTTTAAATTTTATTCTTAGATGTGTTTTTACAATAACTGGCGGTAACAAAAAAGGCGTTTTTGATGATATTTATAGGACTTGGTGCTAATTTGCCTCATCCTCTTTATGGCAAGCCACAGGCAACTATTAAAGCTGCGGTTGCTGCATTGACTTCTTCAGTTACAAAAGTTTTAGCTTGTTCACCACTTTACATTAGTAGTCCTGTTCCAATTTCAGATGATCCCTTATTTATTAACGCAGTAGCACTCATGGATACAGATTTGGCGCCTTCCGATTTGATGAGTTTCATGCATTCTGTTGAGGAACTATTTGGTCGTATCAGAACTACTACCAATGCAGCTCGTGTTTTAGACTTGGATCTTATTGCATATAAAGATTTCGTGTCAGTTCCTGATGAGATACCAATTTTACCCCATCCAAGAATGAGCGAAAGAGGTTTTGTTTTGCTACCGTTGGCGGACCTGGTTCCAACTTGGAAGCACTGCAAGACTGGGATCAGCGTTAGAGAGTTAATTGCGGCATTACCACCTGAACAAAATTGTGTTCGGTTGCCTGATGACTTTTAAAAGAATGTGGCAGACAGGATAGCACATTAGCTTGCATTTTAATGTTAGTTGCTACTATAGTCAGAGATTATATTTATCGAAGGAATTATACAAAATGGCACGGGTAACAGTGGAAGATTGTGTTGAAAAGGTAAGCAATCGTTTTGAGTTAGTTCTCCTAGCAGCACAACGTGCGAGAGATCTCTCTGTTGGTGCAGAAATGCAAGTTGAAAAAGACAATGATAAAAATCCGGTTGTAGCACTTAGGGAGATTGCAGAAGACAAAGTTGATCATGATGCGCTTCAAGAAGAAGTTGTAAGGGGTATGCAGAGGCATATTGAGCGTGATGATCCGGAGGACGATGAAGATGATATTGAAGCACTGGAGGCAGAAATGGCTGCTACTGCCGAAATCGAGGCCATGATTGAAGCTGCTGGGATTGACTCAACGTTAGCTGATACTAAACCACCGGGTAACGACCTCACGAACTCTTTATCGACGGGTGTAACCAACGGTGGAAAGAGTTAAATGCGCGTATTTACTTTCGCATGATGTTCAAACAATACTGAAAATTAGGATACAGTTTGCTTCGTCAGTATGAGCTAGTAGATCGCGTTAAAGCCTATGATGCTAATGCAAATGAGGACGCATTGAATAGGGCTTACGTTTTTTCGATGGTAGCGCATGGTTCTCAAGTTCGGGCCTCTGGAGATCCCTATTTCTCTCATCCCGTCGAGGTTGCCGGTATTCTCAGCGATTTAAAACTCGACAGTGACACCATTGTCACAGGATTATTGCACGACACAGTTGAGGACACTGTTGCCACAATCACTGAAATAGAATCTCTTTTTGGAAAATCGGTTGCAAGTCTCGTTGATGGTGTTACTAAACTCTCAAAGTTGGAACTTCAATCTGATGACAAACGTCAGGTTGAAAACTTTCGTAAACTTCTCCTTGCAACCTCAAGGGATATTCGCGTTCTCTTAGTTAAATTAGCTGATAGACAGCATAACATGCAGACGCTTCACCATATAAAAAGCTCAGGAAAAAGATCGCGTATCGCTCGAGAAACCCTTGAGATATTTGCACCTCTTGCTGAAAGAATAGGCATGCATCAGCTTAAAGATAATCTTGAAGATTTAGCGTTTTCTGAATTGCACACTGATGCCCGGTCTACTATCGTAGCGCGTCTATCTTTTTTGCGTGAGGAAGCTGTTGAACAGGATATAATAGGCCAAATAGGTGATGAACTTACTAACGTGCTCAAAAGCGCAGGAATAAAAGCTAGCATATCGGGACGAGAAAAAAGTCCTTATTCGATATGGCGTAAGATGCAACAAAAAAACGTAGAATTTGAGCGTCTTTCAGATATCATGGCATTTCGGGTAGTGGTGGATAATATCGGTGACTGTTATAAAGCTCTAGGTATTGTTCATAAAGAATATCGTTGTGTGCCGGGACGTTTTAAAGACTATATTTCAACTCCGAAGCGTAATGGTTATCGTTCCATACACACGGGGGTAATAGGCCCTTTGCGTCTCCGTCTGGAAATTCAGTTTCGAACGCAAGAAATGTGCGACGTTGCAGAATTCGGGGTAGCAGCACATTGGCGATATAAAGAAAGTTCAGATCCAATTGAAACCGTAGAGTATGGGTGGGTGAAGGAATTACTTGAGATACTTGATGATGTAGCAGATCAGGAGGAATTTTTTGAACGCACAAGGTTGGATTTGTACAAGGACCGGGTTTTTTGTTTTACCCCTAAGGGTGAATTAATTGCCCTCCCACAGGGAGCAACCCCTGTAGATTTTGCTTACGAGGTGCACTCTGAAGTTGGTGATAGTTGCGTCAGCGCAAAAATAAACGGACGAACCATACCCCTGAAAACAAAATTGCAGAACGGAGATCAGGTTCAAATCATTACTTCTAAGGCAGGAACGCCCGAACCAGAATGGGAACAGTATGTTGTGACTGGAAAGGCCAGATCTCGTATCCGTAGTTTTATTCGAAGCCAGCGTAGGAATGAATGTATAAAGCTTGGAGCAGCTATTTTAGACAAATCCATAGCTTCTAGGGGGATAAAAATTTCAGATAAGCTTTTAGAGGATGCTCTGCCTCGATTAGATGCAAACGATATTGATGCGCTTTTTTTGCAAGTTGGTGAGGGTGATCTCAACGCTGATTTAATAACCGATATAATAGTTGGCACCAAGCAAATCCCTCAAACGGTTGGCAAAATAAAAAATTTCAAAAAAAATGGAGGTCATGCCATATCTCTGCAAGGGCTTAAAGCCGGTTTGATGGTTCATTATTCTAACTGCTGCCATCCCCTTCCCGGAGATCGAATTGTGGGTATAAGAGCCCCGGGGAAGGGAGTAGCAATTCATACCATAGACTGTATAAGCCTTGAGAGTTTTTACGATATGCCAGAACGATGGATGGATGTATCTTGGGATTATCCATCGGCAAAAAAAACTACCCACGTTGGAAGATTAACTCTGCAGGTTGAAAACCAGAGGGGAACACTTGCGGCTTTGGCGGCAGGCGTAGCCAACAATGATGGAAATATTATCAATCTTAAAATAATAAATCGCGAACCATCTTGGTTTGAACTGGCTCTTGATATAGAGGTTAGAGATGCCAGGCATTTAAACGAAATCATAGCATCATTGCGTAGTTTGTCTGTGGT
This sequence comes from Rhodospirillaceae bacterium, assembly GCA_002709075.1. Classification (GTDB taxonomy): domain Bacteria; phylum Pseudomonadota; class Alphaproteobacteria; order MPNO01; family UBA2964. Next base: position 6,150 of record PAPV01000014.1, read on the forward strand.
CGGTACTGTTGATCGGGAGGTGCTTTAACCATTCAAATTATTTTTTTGTATCAATTTCCAGTTTATTATTCGGATACTCATGCCATTTCGTGCATTTTGTTTGAAATAGTGAACGAATTATTTATCTTTGATATATAGGTCAAATCGTTTTAAAATTTGGTTAAATAAGTGTTTCAAGAAAGCGACTAACTGAGTCTAATGAGTAATTTTCTTCGTTTGGGTGTTAATATTGATCACGTTGCTACTATACGAAATACTCGAGGGGGGAGTCATCCAGACCCGGTGCGCGCAGCTCAGTTAGCTGCTGAGGCAGGGGCTAACAGCATCACAGCACACCTCCGTGAAGATCGGCGTCACATACTTGATAACGATATCACTCGAATAAATTTGGAAGTTGACCTACCTCTAAACTTAGAAATGGCACCAACTGAAGAAATGTTAAAAATTGCTCTTGAACATAAGCCTTTCGCAGTTTGTATGGTTCCGGAAAAACGTAGAGAGAGGACAACTGAAGGTGGGTTAGATGTAGTCGGGGGAAGGGGTTTTTTAAAAGATTATGTTGCCCAACTGGCTGATGCAGGAATTCGGGTATCCTTGTTTGTTGAACCAGAGCTAGATCAAATTTCTACAGCAGCAGAAATCGGTGCTGCAGTGGTCGAATTACACACAGGAAAATATTGTGACGCTGTACCTGACGCTGGATCAAGGGAAAAAGAGCTTTTGAGCATTTCAAAAGCAGCAGATTTTGCACAAAATATTGGAATAGAATGCCATGCTGGGCATGGATTGGGATTTGATACAGTGAAACCTATAGCTGCTATAGGGGTAATAAAGGAATTAAATGTAGGGCATTTTCTTATTGGTGAAGCTGTTTTTTTGGGTTTGGGTAATGCAATAAAACACTTTCGGACCTTGATGAATGAAGCCCGTGAAAACATTCCAGAGAGATAAAGGCGAAAGCTAATGATTATCGGGATCGGAAGTGACATAATTAATATAAATCGAATTGAAAGAGTTTTAGAACGTTATGGAGATAGGTTCATTAAACGGATTTTTACGCCGGTAGAGAAAGAGAAGTCTGAACAGCGTATCAGTCGGGTTGAGAGTTACGCAAAGCGTTTTGCGGCTAAAGAGGCGTGTGCGAAAGCACTCGGAACTGGGTTCAGGAAAGGCATTTTTTGGCGAGACATGGGCGTAGTAAATCTTACAAGTGGGCAACCAACCATGCAATTAACTGGAAATGCAGAAAAAAGATTGATTGAAATAACTCCTGATGGAGCGCAATCTAAAATTGACATAAGTTTGACCGATGAACCACCTTTCGCTCAGGCAGTCGTTGTTATTACAGCTGTGGCATCGTAATGATATGAAAATAAAGCAAGGTGAAAGTTAAGGACGCCAATGGAATCATCAGTCGCGTTTGATTACTGTAAAGTTTTAATGAGAAAATAATGGCAAATAACGTAGATAAACAAAATGTTACGAGAGGTGGCGTATGGGAAACTGCTAAGACCATTGTATATGCCATACTGCTTGCAATTGTAATTCGAAGTCTAGCATTTGAACCATTTAATATTCCATCAGGTTCGATGATACCTAATCTTTTAGTAGGCGACTATCTCTTTGTGTCTAAGTATTCTTATGGTTACAGCAAACATTCGTTGCCTTTTAGTCCACCATTATTTTCCGATAGGTTTATGGGTAAAGCTCCCGAGCGGGGAGATGTCGCGGTTTTTAAATTACCAAGAGATAATGATACCGATTATATCAAACGGGTTGTTGGAATGCCTGGTGATAGGGTGCAGATGGTTAAGGGGCGGGTAAAAATTAATGGCACTATAGTGCAACGGAAAAGAATTGAAAATTTTATAGATTTTCGGGTAGGAAAGAGCTGGCCTCAATATGTAGAACAACTGCCAAACGGACGTGAATACCGCATCATCGAACAATTTGGTGATTTTTCTCCTCTTGACAATACGGGTGTCTACGTTGTTCCAAAAGGTCATTATTTTATGATGGGCGATAACCGTGATAATTCTGCTGACAGCAGAGTTCAGCGTGGAACTGACCGGGTGGGTTTTGTTCCACTTGAAAACTTTGTGGGACGCGCAGAAGTTATTTTCTTTTCTACCGACGGAAGTTCCAGTATTTGGGAAATCTGGAAATGGATCCCAGCTATAAGGTTTGGTCGTTTCTTCAGGATAATCCAGTAGTGCTTGATAGAAACACTGCCCATACATCGCTTGCCGAATTTATTGGATACAATTTCATACGCCCTGAACTGTTGGAATGTGCATTGACACATTCTAGTTTTTCTTGCCATCCTTGTAAGTCCAATGAGAGACTCGAGTTTTTGGGCGATCGAGTTCTTGGATTAGTTGTTGCTGAAATTTTACTAAAATACTTTCCGTACGAGAACGAAGGACAAATTGCCCGTCGTCTTGCGGCCGTAGTAGACAGAAAAACTCTTGTACATATTGCGCGCTTAATTAAGCTTGGTGATTATCTGCGAGTGTCAAACGGAAACAGTAAAACTGATTTGTTAGTGGGGCAGGATGCGGTTCTTGCCGATGCGGTGGAAGCTATTTTGGGCGCGATTTATCTTGATGCAGGATTGCCTGCAGTTCAATCAGTAATAGAACGATTGTGGGAGCCTCTTATTAATGCCGATACCGTGCCACCGATAGATGCGAAAACCAAATTACAAGAGTGGCTTCAAAAGCGGCACAAGGGCCTACCCAATTACATAGTTCAAGAGCGAACCGGCCCTGATCATGCGCCAGCATTTACGGTTAAAGCAGCTTTGGAAGACGGTCGTTTTAGTATTGGCGTAGGAAAATCAAAAAGACTGGCAGAACAAAATGCAGCGGTTAAACTCTTAGTAAAAATAGAAAATAAGAAATGAACGACACTTTTGAAAGGTGTGGATACGTAGTCCTTTTGGGTGCCCCGAACGCAGGAAAATCAACCTTACTTAATCGATTAACGGGAGCAAAGATTTCTATTGTTACTCATAAAACTCAGACTACTCGTACGAGAGTAATAGGTATGTTTGTCCGCGGGTCGTCTCAGATTTTGCTTGTGGATACACCCGGCATATTCGAGCCCAAAAGGCGTTTTGAGCGGGCGATGGTCTCCGCTGCGTGGAGTGGAGTAACCGACGCGGATGTAAAATTACTAATTGTTGATGCAAGTAATCCTGATTTTACCAATGTGAACCTTATCATTGATGAACTCTCCCGAGCAGGTCACACGGCAGTTCTTGCGATAAATAAAATTGATAAACTCAAACGGTCGAAACTTTTGTCTATCGTCGCCAAAATCAATGCTAACAAAACATTTTCTAAAACATTTTTGATTTCAGGTCTTAATGGTGATGGTGTGGACGATTTAGTAGCTTTTTTAGGAGATTCCGTTCCCCATGGAAAGTGGTTATATCCATCAGATCAAATTTCAGATATGAATGACAGGCTGTTTGCAGCTGAAATAACGCGGGAAAAACTGTTCCTACAGTTACATCAGGAACTTCCGTATTCGTTGACAGTTGAGACAGTATCTTGGCAAGAACGTAAGGATGGAAGCGTCAGGATTGAACAAGTTGTTTATGTGACTCGGCCCGGTCATAAAGGTATTTTGCTCGGTAAAGGTGGCCAACAAGTTAAACGTATAGGTGCTGCGGCTCGAAGGGAGTTGGAATTAACATTAAATAAACGGGTCCATTTATTGATTTTTGTGAAGGTAAGTAAAAAATGGCACGATGATGCAGAAAGATACAGTGCAATTGGCCTGAAGTTTTATCAATAAATTCATAAGAATTTCTTTTATTGACTAATTTTTTGGTGTTACACTTTGGCATGCCAGTTAGGTGCAAATTAGTTCATGTATAATTAAGATTTACGGAATGGTTGGTATCAGATCAAGTTGCGACCAAATTTTACGAAGTACATATATTATTATGGAATGGATTGACAAGGGTTACGTTCTAACCACCCGTTATCATGGTGAAAATTCTCTTATAGTATCGCTGCTTACTGAAAAAAATGGTAAAAGCTCTGGTCTAGTGCATGGCGGCGGTTCTTCAAAGAGGCGTGGAATTTATCAACCTGGTAATTTTCTCGATATAATATGGAAGGCACGTTTGCCAGACCACCTTGGCACATACAGATGTGAACTCATACGTTCGCATGCCGCCAATTTTCTTGATGCACCTCTTCCACTTTTAGCGCTGAGTTCGGCAGTAATAATACTTGAGCGCGCGCTACCAGAACGTGAACCAGACCGAGAATTATTCAAAAAATTCGGCTTATTGTTAAAAGTTTTAAGAGAGGTTGATTGGGCACCTTCATATGTCAGATGGGAGTTGGATCTGTTGACAAATTTAGGGTTTGGACTTGATTTGTCCAAATGTGCAGTAACTGGTTGTGCTGAAGAGTTAACACATGTTTCACCAAAGACTGGAAAAGCGGTCTCAGAGGAGATTGCTCGCCCTTATGCTGATAAGCTTTTGGTTCTGCCGAGATTCTTACTTAAAAGTGGATTTGACGAGGATCTAAGAGATTTGATAAATGGTTTTGCACTTACTGGATATTTTCTTCAACGCCATGTGTTTGGGGGTAAGCCAGATGCCTTGCCAATTCAGAGGGAAAGAATGATTGCAGCTCTAACCTGATTCGTATCATGAATATATAAAGGGGATTTTTAAGAGCTGAATAATGGATATAAATTCAAAAAACATTGATATGGCAGATGCACTTGGCGAACGCTATCTTGCCTATGCATTGTCCACTATTACCTCTCGTTCTCTACCAGATGCTAGAGATGGGTTAAAGCCGGTTCATAGGCGGCTGCTTTTTGCTATGCGGCAATTAAGACTAAATCCAGATCAAGGTTTTAAAAAATGTGCCCGGGTAGTTGGAGACGTTATTGGGAAGTATCATCCACATGGTGATACTGCGGTCTATGATGCCATGGTTCGGCTTGCCCAGGAGTTTTCAGTTAGGTACCCTTTAGTTGAAGGGCAAGGTAATTTTGGCAATGTTGATGGTGATAGTGCAGCAGCCATGCGTTATACCGAGGCGCGGCTCACTGAATATGCACTTGCGATGTTGGAAGGAATTGATGAAGACGCTGTTGATTTTCGAGAAAATTATGATGGAACAGAGCAAGAACCGGTTTTGCTACCATGCTCTGTGCCCAATCTTTTGGCTAACGGGGCTGCAGGTATCGCAGTTGGAATGGCAACTTCTATTCCTCCGCACAATTTGGATGAGGTGTGTTCCGCTCTTTTACATTTAATAAAACATCCCAATGCGAGTATTGAAAAGTTAATTCAAATAATACCAGGTCCAGACTTTCCAACTGGTGGGGTCTTAGTAGAGACCGGAGATAACATCAAAACTGCTTATTCTTCTGGCCGAGGTGGATTCAGATTGCGTGCGCGCTGGGAAGAAGAAAAATTACAACGTGGCAAGTGGCAAATAGTTGTAAAGGAGATACCATATCAGGTTCAAAAAAGCAGATTGATAGAAAAAATTGCAGAACTCATGTATGAACGAAAGTTACCAATGCTGGAAGATATTCGTGATGAGTCAACTGCTGATATTAGATTAATCTTAACTCCTCGTTCGCGTTCCATAGAACCAAAAACTTTTATGGAGGCGATTTTCCAGTATACAGATTTAGAAACACGAATTGGTTTAAACATGAATGTCCTTGATGCGGGTACGGTTCCTCGTGTGCTCAATTTACGAGAAATTCTACAGAGTTTTCTAAACCATCGCCACGATGTCCTCGTTCGCCGTTCCAATTTTCGTCTAATAAAAATAGAGGATAGATTACAGAAGTTAGCCGGCTACATGATTGTGTTTTTGAATCTAGAGGCAATTATTGCCATCATTAGAGAAGAGGATAATCCCAAACCACAGTTAATGGAGCGCTGGAAATTGTCCGAAGTTCAGGCTGAGGCGATTCTTAATATGAGGTTGCGAAGTTTACGACGCCTGGAGGAAATAACTATTCGGGATGAAATTGCAAAATTAAAGCTTGAACAAAATCTTATTGAAGAAATCTTGGAAAATGAAAGTTTACGTTGGAAAAGGGTTGGAGAAGAAATTAGGAAGGTCAGAGAAAGTTTCGGAAAGAAAACAGATTTGGGGAAAAGGCGTACTAGCATTAGTGAAGCTCCAATTGCATCTTGTTTGAACTTTACGCCAATGATTGAATGCGAACCAATTACGGTGATATTTTCCCAGAAAGGCTGGATCCGTTCCTCGAAAGGACACCAAAATGATTTCTCCAATGTGAGATTCAAGGATGGTGATAATGGAAGGTTTATATTAAATGCGCATACTACAGATAAATTATTATTGCTTGGAACAAATGGTCGGTTCTACACGATCACTTGTGATAAGCTTTCAAGTGGTCGTGGGCATGGTGAACCGCTCAAATTAATGATTGATCTTGGAAATGAGCATGACATAGTAGCAGCTTTAGTATTTGAGCCTGACTCAAAATTGGTAGTGGCTTCTAGTGATGGTCGCGGTTTTATCGTTGCACAGTCGGACACAATCGCCCAGACGCGAAATGGAAAGCAGGTTCTTAACATTACCGGTACAGTCGAGGCACAAGCTTGCAGTATTGTTCAGGGTGATACATTGGCTGTTGTAGGTGACAATCATAAACTTATTGTGTTTCCAATTTCTGAATTGCCGGAGATGTCGCGTGGGCGAGGAGTAAAGTTGCAAAGTTATAAAAATGGAGGGCTCTCTGATATACAGGTTTTCTCTCGGGAAAAAGGCATCAGATGGAAATCCGGTGAACGGACTCGGACTGAGTCTGACTTAAGACTTTATTTTGGTAAACGGGCACAAGCAGGAAGGATTGCGCCGCGAGGATTCCCACGCTCCAATAAATTCGGGAGACTGGACTAATATTAGAAACACGAGAGCCATCAATATATTGGTGATTGTAAAAAAAAATTGAGAGCGCTTAATCTTGGGATTGTGATGCAAAAATCTTTTTGCTTATGCCAGCAATTTCTTAGAAATCTAGAGCATAAAGTTTTTCAGTATCAATCAGCCTTTTGTATGCTGGTTATAGGTTGATTATTTCCCATCCTTTTGGACCAAGTCCTTCAAGTGGCTTGAACCGCGTTTTGTATGCCATTTTAGGACTTTTTTCTACCCAATACCCCAAGTAAACAAACTTCTTATTGAGAAATTTGGCTAATTTAACGGTCCACAAGACCATGTAAGTTCCTAAGCTTCGTTCACTATTTGTGATATCATAAAAAGAATACACCGCCGAAACCGAGTCTGACTGGTAGTCCGCCAGTAATACTGCAACTAATTTTTGATTATGTTTTTGTCTAAACTCAATAGTATGTGTTTCTATCGGACTTTGTTCGATCATTGCCTTGTAATCTATGTAACGCATATTTTCCATTTCTCCACCGCTGTGCCGTGATTGCTGATAGGTTTGAAACAGATGATACTGTTCTAGCGTTGCACGCGCTTCCAAATTCATAGAAAAAAGATCGTTGTTTCGTTTTAATGTTCTCTTGAAGCTTTTAGTCCAGAAAAAATTATTGACCTCAATGCGGACTGGAACACAAGCATTGCAATCAGGACAAGCGGGACGATAGGCAACATTATGACTGCGGCGAAAGCCAGCAATTGATAAACTATCGTACAATTCTTCTGCGTCTGGCTCACACAGTTCTGTTATAACTTTGCGTTCTATTTTTCCATCGAGGTAAGGGCATGAAAACTCCTTGGTTCCATGGAATATTTGTGTCGTCTTAACTGGTATAGACCTGCTCATATGTAAATAATTATCTGAAAAAAGAAGTAACGACAGTACTATGGTTTTCCGAAAGCTGTTACGCAAGTAGTTTACGGTTTTTTTTTAATAAGGCGCGTTGAAGTTTGGGCAAAATATGAACCTATTTTCACTGATTTATTTAATTCATTAAATTAAATATTTAACCGACCATTCCATCATAAGTTTTTTTCTGCATGGCTGGAAGCAAGATGAAATTTACCTCAGCAGAATAGGTGTTTAACTACTAAAATAATGAGTTTTGGGAGAGACTGCTCTTGACGCAGTTCTTGTCGGGGGACAATTTAACGTCAGAAAAAAAGGGAGAGAAACATGACGGAAAACATTGTAGATCAGGAAAAGCTTCAGGAACGACTTGTTGCGAACAAATTTAATGCTTGGATGGGTTTAAAGATTACTAAGCTCGATGACCATTCCATAGAAATCACTATGAACTGGAGGGAAGAGATGATTTCAAATCCCAAGGCACGTTGGACACATGGTGGGATCTTGGGCGCGCTAGTAGACGTTACTGCAGACTTTATGATAGCTGCAAAAGTAGGTGCTCCAGCTCCAACTGTTGACTTAAGAACTGATTATCATCGTGCAGCCACGCCAGGAAACTTGAGGGCGGTTGGGAAAATCATTAAAATTGGTGGCACATTTTCCACCGCAGAGGCAGAGGTTTTTGATGCAGAAGGAAAGTTGGTCGCTAGCGGAAGGGGTGTATATTTTACTGCTTCAATTAAAAAATAGTTGGGTTTAAGATATTTTGTCCTTTATTTTCATCTTATAAAAATTTCTAGGTAGAGTAGATAAATCAATGTCAATAAACCCCAAAGATTTTCGCAACACGGTCGGATTATTTGCGACAGGAATTACAGTCATCACCACAGTTGATGAGAATGGTAAAGCAATCGGGTTGACGGCGAATTCCTTTACATCAGTTTCTTTGAATCCGCCGATTATTTTGGTTTGCATTGACCGTGCAGTAACAAGCTTTTCTGCATTTCAAACTGCAGGAGAGTTTGCGGTAAATATACTTGGTTCCGAACAAACTGAATTATCAAACAAGTTCGCAACAAGTGGTGATGAGAAATGGTTGGGTGTAGAGTTTGAAACTTGGACGGGCAGAGCACCTATTCTTTTGAATTGCTTAGCCAATATAGAATGTCAAACCCGCGAAATACACGAATCAGGCGATCACATAATTATTACAGGTGAAGTCAAAAGCTTAGCTTCAAAAGATGGTAATCCATTGCTTTATTGGCGAGGCCAATATGCACAATTAAAGTCGACATAGAAATAGCTAGCCTGCAAACTAAGATACTTAAATTATTTTACCGCTTTACCAGAGTTATATTGCCTTGTGAGATTTTATTATTCGTGCAATTTCAATTGCTGCATATGTAAGAATTCCATCAGCACCTGCTCTTTTGTAGGACTTTAGTGATTCCAACATCAGTTGATTTTTCTGTGCCCAATCTTGTCTTTCAGCAAATTTAATCATCGCATATTCACCGCTCACCTGATAAGCAAATGTCGGCATGGCAAATTGGTCTTTAATCAACCTTAAAATATCAAGGTAGAAGACTCCAGGTTTAACCATCAGCATGTCTGCGCCCTCAGAAATATCCAGAGCAGCTTCTCTCAAGGCCTCATCACTATTTGCTGGGTCCATTTGGTAAGTTTTTTTATCTCCAGCAGCAAGATTGAGATTGGAGCCTAGAGCATCACGGAACGGGCCATATAATGCAGATGCATATTTAACAGCGTATGATAAAATACGGACGTTTTGGAAATTTTCCTTCTCAAGAGACTGTCTTATGATTCCAACCCGGCCGTCCATCATATCTGAAGGTGCAATAATATCGCAGCCTGCTTTTGCTTGCACCAGAGCTTGCTTGCACAGGACTTCTAAAGTTTCGTCGTTCGTTACATAGCCATTTTTTACAAGTCCGTCATGACCATGACTGGTAAATGGATCGAGAGCGACATCACACATAATCCCAAGATCAGGATATTCCTTCTTAAGTGCTCTTACTGAACGACAAACAATGTTTTCTGGGTTCAGAGCTTCTTCTGCTTCTTCGGTCTTAAGTGATTTACCAATTACTGGAAATATCGCGACCATTGGTATGCCGAGTTCGACCGCTTCTGCAACATCGTTTAAAAGAGAATTTATAGATAGACGATTTACTCCAGTGAGCGATGGTATTTCTTCCCGATCAACATCCGAGTCTTGAACAAAGATCGGCCAGATTAAATCATCAATCGTTATATTGTTTTCCGCGATCAAACGTCTACACCATGGGTCAGCGCGATTGCGTCTCATTCGAAGTTTTGGGAATGCGGGTGCAGTTTGAATATGATTTTTTATCATAATACCTGTAATTCAAATTGATTTTAGAGCTTGATCTAGGTCTGAAATAATATCATCAATATGCTCTATCCCAATTGATAGACGAACATAACCTGGGGTAACACCGGCTTGTAACTGCTCGTCCGGATTTAATTGTTGATGTGTTGTGGATGCGGGATGAATCGCCAGACTACGCGTATCACCAATATTTGCTACATGATAAAGCAGCTTTAGGGAGTCAATAAATTTGCTACCCGCTTCCTTACCACCAGCGAGCTCAAAACCAATAAGCGCTCCAAGTCCGCCATTTAAGTGTTCTTTCGCTCTTCTCTTTGCTTCGCCTGTCATCAGGCTAGGATGAATTACTTTTGTAACATCTTTATGTCCGTTTAAATATTTGGCTACTTTTTCTGCATTTTCACAATGGGCTCGAATTCGTAAAGGTAGTGTCTCCATACCTTGAATAAACATAAACGCATTAAATGGGCTCATTGCTGTTCCCATATCCCTCAACTGAGTAACCCTTGCCTTTATAATGTAGGCAATTGGACCCAGTGGCTTGACTGCATCAGTCCAGACGGCACCGTGGTAACTAGGGTCCGGTTGGGTCAACATCGGAAAACGTTCACCATGTTTTTCCCAGTCAAAATTCCCACCATCTATTATAATACCTCCAATAGACGTTCCATGTCCCCCAATATATTTTGTTGTGGAATGAACTACAATTGCTGCACCATGTTCAATTGGTTTGCAGATTATAGGTGCAGCAGTGTTATCAACAATCAGAGGAACTCCTAGCGACCTTCCAATTTCTGCGACTTCTTTAATAGGAAATACCTCAAGTTTTGGATTTGGAAGTGTTTCTGCGAAATAACATCTTGTTCGTTCATCTGTTGCTTCGCGAAATGCCTCAGGATTATCTGGGTTAACATACCGGACCTCTATTCCAAAAGTGCTTAAGGTATTCTGAAACATATTCCATGTGCCACCGTAAAGATTAGTGGAACTAACGAAATTATCCCCTGCATGGCAAATGTTAGTAATTGCTACAAGTTCTGCCGCTTGCCCAGAGCTCATTGCAAGTCCGGCAACTCCTCCTTCAAGAGCGGCAAGTCTCTCTTCAAGAACTGCGGTGGTCGGATTCATTATCCGAGTATAAATATTACCAAAATCCGATAAAGAGAACAAATTGGCAGCATGCTCCGTACTGTCAAACTCGTACGATGTAGTTTGGTGAATTGGAACAACTACAGAATTTTGTGTGGCATCTTTTCTCCATCCGGCGTGTAATGCGATAGTCTCAGGATGTTTGCTCTTCATTTAATTCTCCATGCGCTATGGTTCCTAATAAAAACATACATTATGTTTTTTCATGATTTTGTTTTTCTGCCAACGATATTTTACTTTAAATTTTTCTTAATTTCTTTTGAACGACCCGCTAAAATAGCTGTTATTCCCGCTCCGGCAATGAAAATTAGGGCTACGGTGTAAAATCCTTCTCCGATATTCCCTCCTGCGATATCAATTATAAACCCGGCAAGAAACGGAATTAAACAAGCACTGAAGCGATTAGCAGTTGTTCGTAACCCAACACTGAGGCCAAACTGTGGTGTTGGCACACTTTGTGAAAGTAATGATAAGATGTATGCCATACCGAGACCAACGCCGGCTCCAAATATTACAGTCGAGAATATCAATCCGCTTATACTTTCAACCATATTAACTATCCCGTTGCCGATTGCTGATAGTAAAATCATCAGTAAAACAATCCATTGGGGTTTAAAAAACCTACGTGCTTGCTCTGTGGGTAGAGCAGTTACACCCGCTACAAGGAAGGCAAAGCCAGTTACGAAACCGATTACAGTACCCTCATATCCTATTGTTTCCATGTAAACAGAGAGAAAGTTCATACGAAGTTGAATAAGTCCGTTCATTAAGAAAGAACAGGTTACTACGAAAGCAACAGATGGCATAAGTAGCAGTTGAAGCGCTTTATTGTAATCTTTAAACTTTGGCAAAACATCATTTATTTTTGGCTGATGCATAGGAGTTTTTATCCCCATAGCGATTGGCATTGACGCAATAGAAAACCATAATGCCATATTCCATGCTGCAACTGCACCAAAAGCTAACCAAGCACCCCCTATTGATGAGCTTTGTCCGAAGTCCCAACACCAGCCAGCAACAAGAGGGGTAATAAAATTTGAAAAATTTGAAACAGACACAAAACGGCCCATGTGCTTGGGTGAACCTTGGGTAAGTTGTCCGATTTGGGTTTGTGCGCCTATCCAACCGATAGTGTGAAGGAACCCACTTACCAACTGCAACATAATAAGCAGTAAAAACTGAATCTGGTTAGAGTCTGTAACAATTGGAACACTTGGATATAAAAGCATTAAAAATATATTTGTTGCGGCGCATAAAGTTCCGACTTTTTTTACGCCTAAACGGTCTAGAAGTGCACCACTATGAATCGAAAAAAAAGTTGCTAAGAAAGCCCGAGCCCCCGCAATAAGACCGATTTGTGTAGCAGGCATGTTTAATTCTACAACACACCAGAGTGGAACTAACATTTGCACCATAGGTAACATCCCAATGCTAATAAATGCAGTGGAATAGGCGGAGAGTTCAGACCTTAAAGAAAGTTTTTTCATGGATGGAAAAATAGTTTCCGATCTCTTGATTTTTCCGGTGTGTTCATTTTCAATAATGTTTTAAATAAAGTTATATAAGAAAATGACCTATAATCTATGGTTTCTTACCAAAATTAGTGAACTCAGCTTCGATTAGGTTTAATAGTTAAGACTATGTAAATAGATCGGATTAAAGGGGTTTTAACTAATACACTTTTATGAATCTGTTACTTTTGCGTGTTAAAAAATGCAGAAAAGGAAATTTTTTTCATGAAATTTGAAGTGGAAAGAGATTTCTTTGTGGTCTAAAAACACAAGAAGGTAACAAAAACTTTGATTGAGGAATAGTTTTTATGCCAAAAATCTTGTCAACCAATCAACTGGCTACTTATCGTCGTGATGGATTTATAGCACCCATAGATTGCATTTCACCGGAACAGGCTAGAAGTTACCTAAAAATATGTGAGAAATTTGAGGAAGAATCTGGAGAAAATGTCACTGATAGGTTGCGTGTACGTGCAGTGCTTGGTTTAAAATGGTTACTCGATCTTGCTAGAGGCCCGGTAATCTCCGGCGTTTTGGAAGATACTATTGGGTCAAATGTCATACTATTTTTGTCGGCATTTTGGTCCAAGTCACCCCACACTGGTAAATTTGTGTCATGGCATCAAGATGGAGCGTATAATCCGTTTGATAGAAATTTGGGTGCTACAGTATGGCTGGCTCTCACTGATGCAACTGAGGAAATGGGCTGTATGCATTTTATTCCTGGCAGCCAAGTTAATCCAAACATTGTTCATAAGGAGACGTTCGCAGAGGATAATCTTCTTTCACGCGGACAAACAGTTTTAGATGTTGATGAGAGTGACAGTATTGCAGCACCAGTAATGGCAGGACAACTTTCCGTTCATCACGAGATGGTGGTGCACGGATCTGGTCCCAATAAGTCCAATAAACGTCGCTTAGGAATATCTTTATCCTGTGTACCATCGGAAGCAGTTCCTTTATCAGGCTTAAAAACTGGAGTTTTAATTTCTGGAAATCCTCTTAATTGGAAACTTAACAAAGAACCTGCGTTCGATTTTGATCCTGAGGGCATGGCGGAATTATTGAGAGTGCAAAAGGCCTATCGTAATCCTCAATCCACTATTCTGGCTCAGGATGTAATATAAAATCCATTTTTTATAAAAAGTTTAATTTTCTCACTGTGGCTAATTTTTTGGATTTTGGCCAAACCATGGCATATTTCGGGGTAAAATAATATTTCTGTATTTAATAATTTACCTGAATGTTTAACTATATATTACAAGTTAGTAACTTTTGGCGCCAAAATGTTGGACGCCCAGTTTTGGTTTGGTAGAGCTTTTGTTACTTTTATTACTAAGATAACTTGAATTAAGTTTATCCTTTTTGTATTTTGATATTTAATTTTGGGTGTCAGCTATTTTGTACATCCGACAAAAGAAACCGGAGGAAAGTTGTGGACACTACTGCAGACGAATTTAGATCAAAAGTAGATGATAGGCCTTTTTTGTCAGACCCCTATCTCGATTGGGCGGAGGCACAAAATATCGAAATTGTCGAGGATTTTGGTATTCATTTGCCTGATGTACCTGTGAAACCTTGGGATCACTTCGAATGTAATGGTGGATTAGCCCATTTAAAGGGTCGTGGAGATTGGTTGGCTGTTTTCGTTCTGGAATTACCGCCTGGCGGCAACACACGACCTCGCAATCATATGTTTGAAGAAGTATATTACGTGTTGTCCGGTACCGGTTCGACTCAGGTAGAGTTGTCGGATGGTTCAAAGCACAGCTTTGAATGGAATCAGGGTAGTATGTTTGCTGTTCCGTTAAATGCTAAGTACCAACATTTTAATGGTTCAGGCCAAGAACCAGCTCGTTTATCATCGACTAATAATTCGCCTATGATCATGAATGTGTATCATGACCATGAATTTGTGTTTTCCAATGATTATAAATTTAAGAGTAGAGAGGGAACTGATAATTATTTCTCTGGAGAAGGTACTTTTTTACCAAAGCGACCTGGACGTCACATGTGGGAAACGAATTTTGTCCCTGATTTGAGAAGCTTTGAGCTTCAAAAATGGAATGCTCGAGGTGCTGGTGGTTCTAACATGATGTTTTGTTTGGCAGATGGTGCGATGCATGCGCACATATCTGAAATGCCGGTCGGCACTTACAAGAAGGGCCATCGTCACGGTGCTGACTTCCATGTAATGTGTGTAACAGGTCATGGTTATTCTCTTTTATGGTATCAGGGTGATGAGGAGCCAACAAAGGTTAATTGGGCACATGGAACAGTTTTTGCGCCGCCAGATATGATGTTCCATCAGCATTTTAACGCTGCACCTAATCCCTCCAGATATTTAGCAATTGCATGCGGAGGCCTGCGGTATCCACTCATGGAAGAAAAACGTAGAATTTTTATGGGAATGGATGTGGATGTAAATAAAGGAGGAGCACAAATTGAATACGAGAACCAAAACCCACGGATCCATCAAATCTTTCTCGAAGCCATGAAAAAAGCGGGGGCAAAGTCTAAGATGGGTGAATTTATCGACGAATCACAGTACAAAATTTAATTTCTTTTTTTTGAAATAAAAATGCACTAAAAGCTACGAGTTGCTGCAGAATATATGCAGTTACGCTATCCAATGTAGATTGGCTTTTTCAATGTTAAACCACGCTCCATGAAGCGACAATTTTGAATTCAAAATAGCTTTTTCAACGAAAGGGTACACTTTTAAGTTGTTTAAAGACTGTTGGATACTAATCTTCTCCAATTTGGTTTGGGATGCATCTACATCAACGACGGTTTTACACGCCGGTTTCAAGTTATCTACCCATTTTACAATATTTTCTTCAATATTTTGTCCCTTCCCTATAGCTAACGCTGCGGCCACGCCGCCACAATTGCTGTGTCCCAGAACTAAAATTCTTCTCACGTGAAGAATTTTGACGGCGTATTCTAACGCTGCCAAAGTACAGTGTGAAGATGCGCAAGAAATTTCATAGGATGGTATTATATTTGCAACGTTACGAATTACAAATAATTCGCCCGGTGCTGCGTTAAATATCAAATTCGGGTCAATTCGTGAGTCAGCACAAGTAATAACCATAGTTTCAGGCGATTGTATGTCTGATAAACTTTCAAATAATTCCATATCTTTTTCTAAAAGTTTGGATCGGAATCGTTGATAACCGGAATTCAATGAGTCAGGTGGCCGCGTCATGATTCTTTCTCCAAATTCATTGCTCCTTGATATGAGAGCCCCGATTTTTTTATGGCAATTCGAATGGTGTAAAGTTCAGATTGTGATAATTTTACCAGTGGCGGACGGACAATGGCTCTCGGAAGGCGACCTAGCATAACAAGCGCCTCCTTCATCCGATTGTGCATGTCAGTAGTTGGTAAACCGTAAAAGCATTTTGCGGTTGGATAAATTCTATCATTTATTTTCTGAGCCTTTGGAAGATTTCCACTTTTGACCGCTTGAAATAAGGCAACTTGCAAATCAGCGATCACACTTCCAGAACCGGATAAGACGCCTTTTGCACCCATTGTTAGAGAACCCATAAGCCATCCTGAATTTGTGGATAAGACGGTAAATTTGCGCGCTACGTCTTGAAGCTCTCTCACATGGGCTTCATGAACTTGTCCCATATTCCAATCTTTTATTGCAATTAGTGTTGGGATTTCATCAATCATTCGATGCAGTGTGTTCATTTGGTAAGCATAATTTTCGGGATATTGGAATGCAATAAGTGGCAAATTGGTAGCATCTGCAATGGTTTTAAAATGCGAAATTGCCATTTCCGGTTTGAATTGACCTTGCATCATCATGATTGGTTGTGGGGGAAAGATTAGTAAAGCCGAAGCACCAGCTCGTTCTGCCCATTTTGCTATCTTCGCGGCCTGATGGCTGCCGTCAGCCCAAACGCCCGTAATCAATGGAAGCCTGTCTCCCACTTCATTTAAGGCGAGATCGAGAATATATCGTTGTTCATCATCCGAACAAGCATGGACTTCAGATGCATGTCCATTGACAGTTATAGAAGAAATATTTTCTACAGCAGCAACATGGCGAATGTGAGCCCGAGTAGCTGCTTCATCGATAGAAAAGTCATTCTTAAATGCAAGTAATGTTGCTGGGATAACTCCTTGTGGATGAAAGTTTTTAAATGGCCACATGTTTAGACTTTCAATAAAACCATAATGGATTTTTTTACTTTTCATAAAATTACAGAAAATACTTTGACGTACAATATCTTAATGACAAGAATGGGGATCAATAGTTTTCGAGGAGATAAAAAATAAATGTCTAATGAAAAACTTAAACTGACATTTGCAACAAGTGACTACGATCATGTTCGTGATTTAACATCAGGTAGAGTGCAAGTCGAAGGCGTTGAATTAAATTGCCTAACTATGCAAATAGAGGAGATGTTTTACCGTTTCATTAATTTTGAAGAATTTGACGTTTCGGAAATATCCAGTGGAAAGTATACCTCAATGATCAGTCAGGGGATTGATAAATTTGTTGGATTACCTGTTTTCCCCTCGCGTGTATCCCGACAATCATCATGTTATATAAGAACCGATGGCCCGGTAAAAACTCCAAAAGATTTGTCAGGAAAGACTATTGGAATACCAGAATGGGGACAATCTGCATCTGTCTATTCTCGCGGTTGGATACAGCATGATTTGGGTATTTCACTATCTGATATCAACTGGGTACAGGCGGGTGTGAATCAACCCGGACGGAAGGAAAAGGTTTCCTTAAATTTACCGGATGGAATCAAACTCAGTCCTCGATCGGACAAATCTTTAACCGAATTACTCATTGATGGAGAAATTGATGCTATTTTAACCGCACATCCACCAGAAATTTTCGAAAATAAAGACCCAAGAATTGACCGTCTTTTTAATAACTATGCAGAAGTAGAAAAGGAATATTACAGCCGCACTGGTATTTGGCCCATAATGCATTTGTATGCGATGAGGAGAGAAATATTTGAGGAACATCCCTGGGTTGCAATGAATCTCGTTAAAGCTCTCACAACGGCAAAAAACTTGTCTCTACAACGCATGTTAGACATAACAGCCTGTCGGGCACCGGTTGGCTGGATCTTTCATGCGGCGGAAGAAATGAGGAATATGATGGGCGATGATTTTTATCCGTATGGTATCGAGCCCAATCGTAAAACACTTGAGGCCTTTTTGATTTATGGTTTTGAGCAGGGGCTCTTCCATCGTAAATTGGAGGTTGAGGACATGTTTCCGAAAGAAGTGCTTAGTGAATTTAAAGTTTGAGGAAAAGCGAGATGCTTTTTATTCATAATGATGTAGTTCAGAAACTTTTAAATATGAAAGATTGTATTGAAGTCCAAGAACAAGCATTTCGTGATTTAGCCGAAGGAAAAGCCGCGCATAGGCCACGCTCGGACATTTATGCTCCTTGTGAACTTGAGGATGGCTATTATCGCTGGGGTACCATGGAAGGATACTCAGGTGGCTATCTTGCCATCAGAATGAAGTCTGATGTGATGCGTTGGCCGGTTTCCGAAAATGGGTCTTGGACCGAAGAAAAATATTGCGTGAAGATGGGAACCTATTGTGGATTGATAATGCTTTTTTCTTCTACCAATGGTATTCCACTAGCTTTCATAAATGATGGTATTTTGCAGCATATGCGAGTTGGTGGTGCGGGTGGTCTTGGTGCAAAATACCTTGCAAGAGAAGATGCCTCAACTGTTGGCATGCTTGGATCTGGAGGAATGGCTCGTTCTTATTTGCAAGCATATTGCGCGGTGAGAAGTATAAGGCGTGCAAAGGTGTTTTCTCCAACAAAGACCAACCGAGAGTCTTTTGCAGAAGAAATGAGCTCTCTTCTTAATATAACGGTTGAACCTGTTAATTCCGCAGAAGAAGCCGTGCGTGGAATGGATATTGTCTCTAGCTGCACTGACTCAATGTCTCCGACATTTGACTCAGATTGGTTGTCAAAAGGACAGCATGTAACAATGTTGGGGCCAATGGAGGTTTCCAAACAGGCGATAAGAAAATTTGATGTGTGTATAACGCAAGGAAAAAGTGGGTTAAATGCTTCCGAAAATAGCATGCAAGAGGGCATAGGGCATAGCCCTGTAGCTTGGATTGCCGGGTCCGAGGCTGAAAGAAGTCGTTTACCAAAAAAGCAACTCAAAACTTCTGGATTTGCTGTGGATTTTCCAGATTTCAGTGATTTAGTTTCAGATCCAATGATTGGTCGCACAGACAATGATCAAATCACATATTACCACAACATAGGCAACCAGGGTTTGCAATTTTCCTCTGTAGGTGGGTTAGTTTATGAAAAGGCTAGAGAAAGAGAGTTGGGACGTGAGATTCCTACTGAATGGTTTTTGCAAGACATAAGGGATTGATCATAAAAATGTGTGCATTTGTCTACATAATCGGGACTGAAACCCCAAAGGGTTGGAAAACCTATGTTGGTTGGACTAACGATCTGGATAAGAGGCTCTTAATGCACAATCAGGGAAAGGGTGCAAAATTTACCCGTGGGCTTAGATGGAAATTACTTTACGCCGAGAAATATCTGGACCGGTCATCTGCAATGAGCCGAGAATTCTATATAAAAAGAGACACGAAGTTACGAAAATCGGTTTTGCCAACAGAGGCTAAAACGCATCATACAAAATAAGATTAATCATAAATGCCGTCAATAAATAATTGATAAAGCCTGCGGGTTGCTAAATAAAATTTAGTAAGAACTATACTGTTAATTTATTTTTTCCTTTAAAAACAAAGTCACAAAGTCAACTGGCGAAGGACACTTATGCCTCGCATAACAATTGATTTTCGAAAATATCCGATGCATTACTTAGTGTTAGCATTTAAAAGATTAATATGTCCGGAGGTGGTTTCTAAAACAAAATGCCTGCGAATGTTTGATATGGACAAAGAACTCGAATTTTTTTAAGACACGATTACTTTGACGATTGCATTACCTGCTTACTAGAAGATTTTGTTGTCTTTTGTCGGATGCCGTAGAATTTTCTTCGGAGATGATGATGAAACGCCATTATTTTCTTCTGCTTTTAATGACTCAGCACTTCTTAGCTATAAAATGATTGTGGACGGTATTGTGTATTTTGGTATTTGAGAGGTTTTATAAAGCTGTTGGACGAAACAGAGGCGAATATTCAAAGGGAACCAATTACGGGACCCGCGCAACAATTTACCGCATAGCCAAAAAAAATTAATTTGTTTTTTAAAATGAAGACATTGACATTGTTTACTAGTTTATTGATAAACGATATAAGTATATCGGTTTGGAGAGCTACCGATTTGGCGTGTATCTGTCTTCAAGGCAATAGAAAACTCCAATGCAATCCAGTTTAGTTTTTATGTAATTTTTTTTGACAATTAGATTCCAAAGAATTGATCTTTGAAGATTACCTCTTCTTTTTTGTTTTCTTTAGAATCGCCCTTCATTTCATTACCCTGTTGGTTCACCCGATTTGGAGATTTCATATTTTTGTGTGCCGGATTACCAACTCGGATCATAACCAGTGGTTCATCGGATGTCGCAAAAAACTTGTATAAGTTCCCTTTTGGCAACATTATGCCCTGAAACTGGCTCAATTCTATTTCTTCATTTTCTGGTCCAAAAAATTTTGCTGATCCTTGCAGGATCATAAAACTGTGATCCTCATAAGGATGTGCATGTAATTCATTTTCCCCCCCTGAAGCGTACACTTTTAACCGTACTGTAAGATTTTCTGTTGCAGCTAACACAGAGTCCGTTCGTCCTTGCGCTAGCATTTGCCCTCTTAACGCAAAAACAGTAGGTTTTGTGTTTAATATCAATTCGCTCTCACGAGCGGCCATTTCATCTCCGGTAAAGGACGGTGGTGTCATTTGAGGTTGATCTGGCATAGATTTTTTCTCCAATATTATTTATATAGGTTCATTATTTATCGAAAATACTACACCATTTTTTATAGAATACACCCTTCCCACAGATCGTCTGTACACATACAATCAGGGTGAGTTGAGGTTAATATCCAGAAGGAGCGAAGCATGGCAGACCGTATGGCTGTTAAATTGGAGGGAAAAGGCGCGAACGGCATGATTAGGGAGGAGGCGCTTGTAGATTTGCGTTCTACCCTAGATTGGTTGGGAGATGATGTGCATTACATTAAAGCGCCAGTGGATCCGCATGTAGAAATGTGCACCATTACCAAAGCGTTTGATAATTCAAAGGTGATAGTCGCTAATAATATTAAACGTTATCCAGGGGTCCGGATGATATCCAATCTTTATTCCCGTAAGGAACGCGTTTGTAAATTTCATAATTGTGAGGATTTTCGTGATATCAAGCTACAACTTCTCTCTCAAAACTCAAATCCAATTCCTCCTAGGATTGTTAAGGATGCTCCAGTTCAAGAAGAAACGCTTATTCCTGGAAAAGATTTTGATCATATTGAAGAAATATTTCCGATTGCACAGCACACTTTTACAGATGGTGGAAGAATTTTTGGATCGGGATCACATTTATTTATGGGAGAACCCTTTGTTCCGGGCGGTGGTAGCCAAATATCTATGTATCGTATGTCGTTCCGGCCAGGGCAAAAGTATGCATCCATTAATATGGTGCCCGGTGGTGCGGGAGATGTAATTTGCTCCAGACACCCCGGGAAGAAGATACCGTGTACAGTCAATGTGTGTCCTCCTGTAGGGGCGGAGTTGGTTTCAGTGTCAACGCTTAACCCGGCTCTATTTCCTGGGCAAACCGATAAATTGGGATTTGCGGGGGCAATTCAAGGATTTCCGGTTGATGTCGTAAGGGCACAAACCGTTGACTCGTACGCTATTGCAAATTCTGAATGGGTCTTAGAGGGATACGTTGTTGAGGGCGAACGTGTATGGGAGACCCAAGAGGCCGAGGACCTCGGTCGACAAGGTGTTGCTCTACTTCATCCAGAATGGGCGCGGTCGATGGGACATGCCTACCGGACTCCAAGAGCATTTGAGCTTACAGCTATAACGCGGCGCAAACATAACCCTATTGTTTATACTCCTCACTTTGGAGCATTTTGGTATGAAGCACCATTTATGTGCGCATCAGTTTATGAACTTTGCGATCGTATGGCTCCTGGTTTTGTAAAAGATGTTGCAAGCTGGCTGGGATTAACTTTATGGGGTGGTTTAGTTGTACAAGTGAAAAAAAGGCGCCGCTCTGATGAGGGAATGCAGCGGAATTTGTTAACTGCCATAATGGGTTTATTCCGTGGAATGCGACTGGTAGTGATGGTTGATGAGGATATTGACCCATGGCAACCCGAGGATGTTATGTGGGCAATACAATCCCGTGCCTCTGCTCAAAAGGATTATGTTGTTTATAACGAGTATGGGCGGGGGCAAGCTTTTCAGCCATCGGAACTAAAAATAGGTAATATTTCGGTGTCTGATGGTGGTATGGGGATTGATGCGACTGCCCCACTTGGTGAGCAGGTGTATGAACGATCGTACTATCCCGTGAAAGAAATGGACTTTTCACAATGGTTCTCTGAAGATGAAATAGAAAATCTTAAGAATCTTCAAGATCCATATTTTCGTTGGTTAGGAGAAACTGGTCACGGGTAGTGCCAGTTTTCCTCACCATATTTTAACCACACTAATTTAAAAACTAGCTACCAAAATTTGAGCCACCGTTTATGTGCATATTTTCTCCTGTCATAAAACTGGCAGCGTCAGATATAAGGAAAAGTGCGCCTTCGGCAATTTCTTTTGGTTCCGCAAACCGTCCTAGAGGAAAGCGTTCTTTCATAGTCTGTTTTTTTTCTTCTGTGTAATGAGCAATCATGGGGGTGTTGGTAATACCAGGGCTCACGGCATTGACGCGAATGCCTTTTGGCCCAAGCGACCGAGCTAGACATCGGGTAAGTGCTAACACTCCTCCTTTAGAGCTTGCATAGGCCGGTCCACCCTGTCCGTTACCGCCAGTTACCCCGAATAAAATGGATGCCGAAGTTGTGAGAACAATTGAACCTTTTTCAGATTTTGTCATTTCATTTGCTGCCGCGCGAGCGATTTGAAATGTTCCCGTTACATTGATGTTCAGAATTCGGTTCATTTCTTCGGGTTCTAATTCGTTCCAGCGGAGACTTGAGTGTGCTGCCCCGCAGTGAATAAGTCCATCTAAAGATCCGAAGTGGGTTGTGGTATGATGAATAACATCAATGCAATCATTTTCCGAGGTCACATCACCTTTGTATTTTGAAATATTATCTGATGAAGGAATATTTTGATTTAACTTTTCAAATTGTGGATCAAACGCAACAACTTTTGCTCCTCGTTCATGTAATAGTTTTGTGCAGGCTAAGCCTATCCCGCTTGCTGCACCGGTAACAATTACTGTCTTTCTCATTTTTTGTCCCATTTTTTTTTTGTGAAGAATGAAGACCGTATTGCCGGTCATCTTTTCAAATGGTACATCACTTTTATGATTTCGAAAAAAGATGAAAAATTACGGTCTTTCCATGACATTGTGTCGGAAAATGCTCGCCACCGGCCGGAAGCATTATACGCTTACTCCATAGATCAAGATAAAAGATTATCCTACGGTGAGCTTAATTCTGTCGGCAATCGCGCAGCACATTTTTTTAAAGAAATAGGTGTTGGCCGTAACCAGCGTGTTCTTTTGTTATCCGAAAACTCAATTGAAAGTCTAATAGTATTTATTTCAACCTTACGATATGGAGCAACACTTGCCACAGTGCATGTTGATATGAATGAAGCACACCTGAAGGAAATTATCAGTGCTATCAATCCCGTTGTAACTATCTATCAGGGTGGATTAAATCTAGAACGTTTTGCCGATAGAGAGTCTTCGTTATGGATTGAACTTGGTAAATGGCGACCTGATGAGAAGTCTATAAATAGCGGATTTTTTAAAAAAATAGAAAACTTTTCCAATTCAGATTCTATACCCTCAATCGCAAAACCTGAAGATCAGGGAGTTATTTTTTATACCTCTGGAACTGTTGCAAAACCAAAGGGTGTTATTCAGACCCATGCAACGGCGTATTACAACTACGATGCCACCGCGGATTATCTTGGTTTAGGCCCAGGGGTAAGGACTTTGGATTGTCGATCGTTCAGTTGGCTTTCTGCTCAACACATGAGTCTCGGTGCTCCATTAGTGGCAGGTGCTACGTCTGTTTTTGCAAATCACTTTTCTCGGACAAATTATTTTTCATGGATTATTGATTACGATATCAACATTGGTTTTGTAGTGCCTACAATGATAAATATGTTAATAAATCGTCCGATAAAGATTTCTAGGGGAGACCTGCGTAATCTGTCCTTCTTAACTTCCTCTAGTGCACCGTTGTTGGAAGAACAATGGAGAACCTTTGAAAAGATGTATGGAATCATATTAGCGCAGAGTTGTGGTTCTAGTGAGGGAGGAAATACAGCAGCTCACAGGGGGGCGGAACGCAAGATTGGCACGATTGGATTAACACAAAAATACCAAAGAATTCGTATAGTAAACACCAGTGGGGAAGACCTTGAAACAGGAGAAATTGGTGAAATTATTGTTGGTGGTGGAAAGCAGCAAGCTCTTGGTTATCTAAACTCAAAAGGCGATATTGAAACTCTTCCGAAAGATGGCCATCACACAGGAGATCTGGGTTATTTCGATAAAGATGGACATCTACACATTACGGGAAGGGCGAAAGAATTAATAATTCGCGGTGGAATTAATATATCGCCAGTGGAAGTTGACTCTGTATTGGTTAGTCATCCACATATTGCTGAGGCGGGAAGTTTTGGAGTGCCCCACAAAATATATGGAGAGGAAGTGGCTGCCTTTGTCGTGAAGAGAGAAGGGGTGAAACTAGATGAAATCGATGTATTAGATCATTGCTGCAAAAGTCTACCTGATGCTAAACAGCCTAAAAATATTATGTTCATATCTGAATTACCAAAAAATTCACGTGGAAAGCTTGATCGCGGTGCTTTGTTAAAAATATGGAAAAATAGGTAAAAAGGGGTAGTTTGTCTTAGCAATAAAGAATCGCACATTTAGAAGGACAAGAACTTACCCGTAGACAAAAACAGAGTTCAATTTAAAAATATGTAGCATAAACAATATTTTTTGAAAAAAATAGCATTAGGATTAACCAATGGTCAAAACATCGTACTTAATACTTCAAGGGAATCCATCACTGTTTTTTTCTGTCTTTAATAGCTGGCCTTACATCCTTAACTGCGCCACCCCAACCAAGGTCAGTGATATCTAGGATCACTCCATTTGGATCTTTGTATTTTTCTTCATAGAAAGTATTTTTTATATCACCTTCATTATTTTCGGGCCTTCCCATAAGATAGGTTCCACCTGCTGATTCAACTTGTTTTTCTGCTGCCCGAATATCATTAACCCAAAATCCTATGTGGTGAATACCCACATAATCTCTGTCACCTTGGTCATCATTTTTAAATTTCAACAGAGCTACTGTTATGGTTCCATCGGAGACGTAAACGCCCTCTGCTATTGGTGAGTTAGTCTTTCCTACACGCTTCATGTCGAAGGCTTTCTGATAAAACTCTGCTGTTTTTTCCGGATCAGGCACTGACATAGCTACATGCCGCAATTTTGCCATGGGTTTCTCCTATGTAAAACAGAATTTATATTGTAAAACAGAATTTATATCATAATATGTTAAATGAAAAAATCTAAGCTTTAAACTCAAAATTAAGAATTAAAAGCTCTTAATTATAGTTAATGGTTGTTTTAAGCACTTATATGGATGAAATTTCAAGTTGTGATTTGTTATTTTCCAAGGTCAGCGTTAGTATGACATAGAAATGGGCTAAGGGTTAATGACTTAGGTCAAGTGGAGCAGTTTTTATTTGAGGAGACTAAATAATGGTAGATAAAGCTGAAGCGACAGAGGCTATAGCAGGGTCAAATATTGGTGCTCAGATGTCCTATGAAGATATGCGCGGCTGGCTCATTGAGGCCGAACGACTCGGGGAATTAAGGGTTGCAGAAGGACTTAACTGGGAAACTGATATTGGAGAGGTTGCAGAAGTTGTGCTTCATAATGAGAACGCACCCGCTATTCTCTTTGATAATGTGCAGGGATGTCCGCCTGGTTTTCGCTTATTAATAAACTTTTTTGCTGGAAAAAGACGTAACATGACGATGGGCTTCCCAACTGATTGGGATAAACTTGAGCTTACAGATGGTATTCAGAAACACATGAAATCAGTGGAACCCATACCTCACAAAATTGTCAAATCCGGACCGGTTTGTGAAAATATTCTTGAGGGTGACAAAATTGATGTTGAGAAGTTTCCAACACCAATGTGGCACGAGCAAGATGGTGGTCGCTATATTGGGACTGGTTCATACAATATAACACGTGACCCAGAGACAGGTTGGATAAATATCGGGACTTACCGGGTAATGATACAAAGCAAAAATGAGGTAGGGTTTTATATTTCTCCTGGTAAACATGGTCGCATTCATAGGGATAAATATGAGGCCAATGGTGAAGCAATGCCAGCTTGTATTGTATTAGGTGGTGACTTGATGGCGTTTCTGATGGGATGCACAGAAATGCCGCCTAATGACAACGAATTAGATATTTTGGGAGGGTATCGTGGGCATGCCATTGAATGTATTGAGGGTAAACATACTGGGTTACCCTTTCCAGCAAACGCGGAGGTGGTATTGGAAGGATTCATTCACCCAGAAACGCGTAAATTAGAGGGTCCATTTGGTGAGTGGACAGGATATTACGGATCGGATGTTCGTCCGGAGCCTGTGATGGAGATCAAGGCTATTTATCATCGAAATGACCCTGTAATTTTGGGTTGCCCCCCTCTCCGTCCCCCTGATGAATTGGCCAGATATCGTGCGGTGACGCGGTCAGCAGCACTCAAAGAAAATATCCAAAAAGCGGGCATACCTGACGTAACTGGTGTTTGGGCTCACGAGTGTGGAACAGCAAGAATGTTGTTAGGTATTTCTATTAAGCAGCGATATCCCGGCCATGCTATGCAGACTGGTCATGTTGCGGCGATGTGTCATCTTGGGGCTTACGCAGGCAAGTACGTTGTAGTAGTTGATGAAGATATTGATGTTTCCAACCTGGAGGAGTTAATGTGGGCGATGATAACACGCTCAGATCCCGCTAGCTCAATTGATATAATTCATAACTGTTGGTCTACCCCTCTTGATCCTAGAATTCCACCGGAAGAAAAAGAAAAGGGTAATCTGACTAACAGTCGCGCTATTATTGATGCGTGTAGGCCTTTTCATTGGAAAGATAAGTTTCCGGCAGTCAATGCTCCACCGCCGGATGTTGTAAGAGAGTTACAACAGAAATGGGCACATTTGGCTGAGAAGCCCTAAGTGTTGGAACTAATACGGCCGACAATTTTTTTGTTGATGGCTGTCTAGTTTATACAGGTTGGTATTTGTAATTAATGAGTGCATTAGAAAAGAAAAATCCTGCTAAAAAAGGCACAAATACTAGGTGCTCATTGGAATATTTTGACTTACGGGATTGGCTCTCAATTGTTGAAAATTCTGGTGATCTAAGGATTGTCAAAGGTGCAAATTGGAAGACTGATATTGGTCAAGTGGTAGAGGTAATGTGCCATGACGAGGGGACTCCTTCGGTAATTTTTGACGACGTTGAAGGGTGCTTTGAGGGCTTTCGTTTGTTGGTGAATTGGTTTACCGGAACACGAAAAAATTTAACGCTTGGATTTCCAGACCATTTAAATAAACTAGAACTAAGCCAAGCTTATAATCAGCACACCCGTACGATAGAACCTATTCCGCATAGAATTGTAGATTCTGGTCCCATTTTGGAAAATGTTCTTGAGGAAGAGGCTATTGATGTAACAAAGTTTCCAGCCCCCATTTGGAATCCTGATGATGGTGGGCGATACATAGGCACGGGTTGTTACAACATTACGCAGGATCCAGATACTGGGTGGATCAATTGCGGCACTTATCGTGTAATGATTCATGATTCCAAGCGTGTAGGCCTTTATATCTCTCCAGGAAAACATGGGCGTATCCATCGTGATAAATATCTGGCAAAGGGTAAATCAATGCCAGTGTGCATTGTGGTAGGTTCTGATCCTCTATCATTCCTTACTTCATCCACTGAAGTACCAGAGGGTACAAGTGAACTAGATATGATGGGAGCTTATAGAGGTAAAGCTATAGAGTGTGTGATAGGTAAACACACTGGGCTTCCGTTTCCTGCAAGCTCCGAAGTTGTAATTGAAGGGTTTATTCATCCTGGAAATACGAAGCGCGAGGGTCCGTTTGGTGAATGGTTAGGATATCAAGGAGCTGCAATGCCGTCGGAACCGTGGGTGGATATATCAGCAGTTTATCATCGCGACAACCCAATTATCCTTGGTGCAGCTCATATCAGAATGCCGTACGAGTATGCAAGATATCGCGCTATAAGTCGTTCAGCTGTCTTGAAGGAGAACATTGCAAAAGCAGGTGTGCCTGATGTCACCGAAGTTTGGGCTCATGAAGTGGGTGGCTCGCGGCTATTTTTAGCGGTAGCGATTAATCAGCGCTATCCCGGTCATTCAACTCAGGCAGGTCAAATTGCGGCGACTTGCCACGCAGGGGCGTATTTGGGTCGGTTAGTTGTGGTTGTTGATGAAGATGTTGATGTCTCTAATTTAGAGGAGGTTATTTGGGCGGTTTGCACTCGATGTGATCCCGCAACAAATATTGATGTAATAAAAAATATGTGGTCCTCTGCGCTTGACCCGATAATTTCACCAGACGATCGTGCTTCTGGGAAATTGTATAACAGTAGGGCGGTAATTGATGCTTGTCGGCCATTTCATTGGAAAAAAGATTTTCAAAAAGTTAATGCACTTGGTTCTAAGGCGAGGAAAGAAGCTTGGTCGCGTTGGGGGCATCTAAGAGATTAAACATCTGCATGTTTAATATGTTTGTATTACTGGTTGAGTGCAGGAATGAATAATGGTTCTTGTTCTTAATCGTATTGAAATCCACAAAAAGCCCTAGCAGTTATGCGCTTGCCTTAGAGTTTTTTGGTAGAGAAAAACCCTCTTTCTATAATTCGTTTAGTGTAAGAGTGGTTGGCTCGATAATATCTTCTATTTGAAATTGCTTTTTGGTTATGTGTTGGAGTTGCGCTTGCCGACATAGAGTTTCTAGTGCTTGACGGTTTCTTTCAACGCCATAGGGAAAGGGGTCACCGTTTATCCCATCGCGCAAACTGGCGGTAAGTTTATCTTCTTTTGAAGCTTCTATGTTCTCACCAAGGTTTTCGATATAATCTTTTTTTGAAAGTGAGAGCGCTTGAAAGAGTTGTCTTGGTAATTCGGGATATTTTGAAATTGTATCCAAATGCATAACAACGATGTGGTTGATAGGGTATAGTCCCGTCTTTTTAAATGACTCAAAACCCATTTTTTCAGGGTTTGCGATAAGCGGTTTTACATAATCAGGTGGGTTTACGAGTGAACCAACAGCACCAACTATTTCTTCATTTTCAAACATTGAATTCAGGTCACGACCACGGTAGCTAGGGTCAACATTCTTTGGAAGTTCAAATTCAGCGACGTGTTCGTCATCAGTGACGGCCCAATTAATGGTGTCAAGTTCTACATCATATTCTTCGGATAGAATTGACCGAGCCCAGACCCCGGTAGTAACAGTATAACCACGCACGACACCTATCGTTTTTCCTTCAAAATCTTTTGGATTGGTAATGCCAGTACGCGTATCGACATGTATTGCTTGATGATGAAAATTACGTGTTATGGGAGTTGGTAGTGCAATAATGGGTTTTCCGTATGCTTTAGCGGCGATGTAGGTTGTTGTTGGCATTTCACAAATATCAAATACCCCCTCACGTACCATTTGCCGTGCGGCGACCAAAATATTGTTAAAATGCGGAAATTCGATCATACAGTTATTTGCTAATTCCGTGCCGCGCTTCATCTGGCGAAGTAAACCGTAATTACGAACTGGAAATGTAAGTTTTGGCATAAGCTATCTCGTTAGTAATATGATTATTAATTTTATTTCAAAATTCCTTGAAAAAGCACATCTTAGAATTTTTCTATTCTGCATGTTAAATTCAATTGTAAAAATGTCAGGGATTATTGCATATCATAGCTCTTCATAATCAAGAATACGGTCTGTATAATTGCACCTTATCATCTCTGGATGGAAAATAAATAATTACAAAAAGTTTTTAATTAGAATTTTCATTTCGACTCATTTGACGTAACATTTCAAGGCGGTCGCCCAAAACCCAACAATGGCTGATTAACCCGTCTGCAAAAATAAAAATTCCAGTTCCCACGTAGTTTATTTGCTTTCCAGTTGAAGGAATACCAAATAGTTCACCTTCGTGGGTTCCAGAGTATGAAAGACATGCCGCTAGTTTACTATTTTCGGAAATCATCTCTTCAAGTGTTATAGTAAAATCGGGAAAAGCATGAAACACTATTTCGGCATAGCGCTTAACACCTGTATGTCCATTCATATCTGCTCCTAGTGAGCCTCTGAAGATAACATCCTCCTTCATTAAATCGTGGATTGCTTCAAAATTACGCTTATTCCAAAATTCTTCGTAAAATCGCCTTACTATGGCCTTTTGACCCTTTATTAATTGGTCCATTTTTTAATTGCTTCCTTCCTTTGTTGTTTAAACCATTACATCGAGTAACATAGAATAAAGCCCTACTAAAAAGGGAATAAAGCCTACCACAAAGGCATATATTGGAGATTATATAATGGACAGCGGATTTGAAAAAACACAAGACCTACCTAATCAGCAAATAACCACAGATACAGATACTCGAGATATTTTGAGACGGGAGGCAAAGTATCAAAAAATAAATGGTCTCTTTAAATGGCCGATCGTTGACATTGATGGCCACCATTCTGAAATGACTTCATGGAAGGAAGTAATTGAATATATTGATGATCCGATCTTGCTACATCAAGCGCAAGAGTTTCAGTCGCGCACAGGCGGCGCGCCTGGATTATCCAATCATACTCCAGGTTTACGTTATCAAGATGTAGGCGGTCGAATTCCCCATCAACAACAACTTGGGGAAAGAATTAGAGACAAAACTGTTCATCGTGATGTGACGCTTGTGCGGCGCAGCATGGATGCTCTGGGGCTAGATTATCAGGTTTTATTTCCGGGAAATTTATTGCAATTGGGTACGCACCCACAACCAAGGGTTGAAGCACAGCTTGCACTCGCCTATAACCGGTGGCTTTGCGATAACATACTTCCATTTGATAATAGAATAAAAACTCTGCTCTATCTTCCTCTGGGGGAACCAGAAATGTGTCATCAAATTATTGATGAATTTTCTAATAGGGATGGGGTGGTAGGATTTATGGTTACCTCTGTGCGTTTCAAGCCAGTCCATCACAACTCGTATATACCAATCTATCGGAAGTTAGAGGAACGAAAATTACCTTTAGCATTCCATGCAGGACTGAATTGGACAGATGAATGGACCAGGCAGACCGATTTATTCATTTCCATGCATGCCATTTCATTTGTTTTGTGTAACATCGTTCATATGACCAACTGGATTATCCACGGATTGCCGGAGCGTTTTCCAAATTTGAAAACTATATGGATTGAATCTGGGCTTGCTTGGCTTCCTTTCATGATGCAGCGTTTAGACTCAGAATATCAGATGAGACCTTCTGAAGCACCACTTCTCAAGAAACTTCCGTCGGACTATATACTCGATATGTATTTTTCGTCTCAACCTATTGAGACTTCAAATATTAAGCTTGCGGAGGCTACCTTTAATGCCATTAACGCTAGCACTCAATTAATGTATTGTCTGACTAGCCCCATTGGGATTTTAATCCGCCAAGCACCATTTATGAGCTTAAGTTTTTGAAAGAAATAGAGAAGCGGAATATACTAGGCGAAAATGCTTTGAGATTATTTAATCTTAAACGACCAATGGGAAAATAACCCGTGTGATGGAGACAAAAGATAATGAATAAAATATTTGTTGGAGTGGAGAGTGATTTTGAAGATCGCGGGCGAAGGGTGATCGAATATAACGACCTTGAAATTGGTATATTTTTTGTGGGCGGTGATTTTTATGCCTATGAAAATAACTGTGTCCATCAAGGCGGCCCTATTTGTCAAGGAAGAATACTTAATAG
Organism: Rhodospirillaceae bacterium; assembly: GCA_002709075.1. GTDB lineage: Bacteria > Pseudomonadota > Alphaproteobacteria > MPNO01 > UBA2964. The sequence continues at coordinate 38,236 of PAPV01000014.1, forward strand.
AGTGGTTGAGTTGTTGGCAGATGATAAAACAAGCCAGGGGCTAGCTTGGGATGAACACGATGTACATATCATTTGCCCGTGGCATGGGTATGAGTTCAATATAAGAACTGGAGTTCATCCTGGAAATAAGCACGCACGATTGCGCAGTTTCGATGTTAGTGTCGAGAAAGGTGAAGTTTATGTCCACATCTGATACTGATATAGCGATTCAACACGCATTTGAGTTATCTATGAGAGCTTTAAAAAGAGACGGGGACCTCGACATATCAGATAAATCAGTTCAAATGCTGCTCACTATCGGTGCAAAAGCATTTTCTCGAAAATTTACCGATGAGGACAGGTTCTTTTCTCCGTTTGTTGAAGAGGAAATTGTTACCGCTACCGAGGCAATAGTTTCAATTTCTGAGTTTATGCACGCGGCAGATTTGAACACATTTGATTTAGGAATGTGGATGTCTCGTCCACGACCAAAATAAAAAATATAAGAAATTTAAATAAATTTGCTTCATGGGTTAGATTATACGTTTTTTTTTCGTATTATATTATGAAACTTACAAACTGGAGAAGAAAAAGACATGGATGATGTACGTGTCGACGTCGACGGTCCTCGTGTTAAGAAATGGGCGAGCTTTAATTGGGAAGACCCATTTCTGCTAGAAAATCAACTTTCTGAGGAAGAAAAACTGGTTCGTGATTCTGCTAGGGCATACGCAGATGAAAAGCTAATGCCTGGCATACAAAAAGCCAACCGGAATGAAACCTTCGATCCTAACATAATTAGAGAAATGGGAGCCTTAGGTTTTTTAGGTTCCACCTTGCCAGAAGAATATGGTTGTGCGGGAGCATCCTATGTAATTTATGGGTTAATTGCGCGAGAAGTTGAAAGGGTAGATAGTGCCTATCGGTCAACTTTGTCGGTGCAATCCAGTTTGGTCATGTGGCCAATTTATTCTTACGGCACCGAAATGCATAGAAAGAAATATCTTCCAAAGTTAGCTACTGGAGAGCTGATAGGCTGTTTTGGTTTGACCGAGCCGGATCATGGATCAGATCCTAGCAGTATGATCACACGAGCGAAAAGTGTTGATGGAGGATTTTTAGTCAGTGGGTCTAAGATGTGGATAAGTAACGCACCAATTGCAGATGTTTTTATTATCTGGGCTAAGGACGACGAGGGTGCTATCGGCGGATTTATTCTCGAAAAAGGTATGAAGGGCCTATCAGTGAATAAGGTTGAAGGAAAATTTTCTTTACGGGCCTCGCTGACTGGCGAGGTGGTGATGGATGAGGTCTTCGTACCTGATGAAAATCGATTGCCGGGAGCTAATGGTTTAGGAGGCCCTTTTGGCTGCCTTAATAATGCGCGCTTTGGTATTGCATGGGGCGTGATGGGTGCTGCAGAGTTTTGCTGGCACTCAGCTCGAAATTACACCATGGAGCGCTCCCAGTTTGGTAGACCATTGGCCTCAAACCAGTTGGTTCAAAAAAAACTGGCTGACATCCAAACTGATATTACAATTGGTTTGCAATCATGTCTTCGCCTTGGTCGTATGATGGATGATGGAACTTGTTCTCCGGAGACGATTTCTTTGATGAAGCGCCACACTACTGGTAAAGCCCTTGAAATTGCGCGTGTTGCTCGAGACATGCACGGTGGCAACGGTATAGTTGATGAATACCATATTATTCGTCACGTAATGAATCTTGAGACAGTAATCACCTACGAAGGTACACACGATATACATGCTCTTATACTTGGTAGAGCTCAGACCGGCCTTCAGGCATTTTCTGGATAGTTAAGAAAATATTTTATGTTTAGGCCGCTTTCGCATATTCGTGTTTTAGATATGAGTAGGATTCTTGCTGGACCATGGGCTGCGCAGACACTCGCTGATTTGGGGGCTGAAGTGATAAAAATTGAAAGGCCCGGTCCTGGGGATGATACTCGAAGCTGGGGACCACCGTTCGTAGCGAACAACACTGGTTCATCAAAAGAGTCTGCTTATTTCATGTCTGCTAATCGTGGAAAAAAATCTGTAGCGCTTGATATTTCGAAGCCACAAGGGCAAAAGATTTTGAAAAGTCTGGTTTCGAAAGCAGATATTCTAATTGAAAATTACAAGGTTGGTGGTCTCTCACGTTATGGTTTAGGGTACGAGGACCTCAAAAAAGTGAATCCTGGTTTAATCTACTGTTCAATAACTGGATTTGGTCAGTCCGGTCCTCTTTCCAACCGGGCAGGCTATGATTTTTTAGTGCAAGCAATGGGTGGGTTAATGAGCGTGACTGGCGAAGCCGATGGGAAGGCCGGCGCCGGACCGCAAAAGATTGGTGTAGCTTTAACGGATATTTTGACAGGGCTTTACACAGGAATTGCGGCCTTGTCCGCATTGTCAAATAGAGAAAAATCCAGCGAAGGTTGCCACATTGATATGGCACTTCTTGATGTCACCGCTGCTTGTATGGCTAATCAAGCAATGAATTTTTTAGTGACTGGAAAATCCCCAGTTCGTATGGGAAATGCACATCCAAATATTGTGCCATATGAAGCATTTGCAACTGCTGACCAATATGTAATTATTGCGGTTGGAAATGACGCTCAGTTCAAACGATTTGCTTCTGTGGTTGACATGACGGAATTATCTGAAGATCCAAAATTTAAAACAAATTCCGCGCGAGTTGAAAATAGGGATGAATTAATTCCGCTTATTCAAAAATCCTTAAAAAAACGCACTGCAGAAGAATGGATTAACGCGTTTGAAGAGGTTGGAGTTCCTTGTGGTCCGATAAATAATATGGAACAGGTATTTGTCAACGAGCAGATGCAACATCGCGGTGTAAAGATCGATATGGAGCATAAAACCCTAGGAAAGATACCGCAGGTGGCAAGCCCTATAAAGTTCGCGGGTAAGAACCTTGCTTATGAACGCGCCCCTCCCGCACTTGGTCAGGACACGAAGGAGGTTCTTTTCGAAATCGCAGATATTTCCGATGCAGAGATGGCCGATCTTTTTGATAAAAAAATTATTGCCTGACTAAACCGCTACAAAAGATTTACATCACCGAAATTAGTCTAACTTTAAATGATAGTTTGGCACTTAAGAAAAAAGTAAATGTTATTAACTGCGAAGATAAGAAGTTGAGTGACTCCTCCAAAAATTCTAATAAATACATTTTGGAAAAACAAGTGGGACATTTACTTCGTCGTGCCCATCAGCGTCATACTTGGATTTTCCAGAAAAGAATTGGCGACAGGAGTTTGACACCGGTTCAATTCGCTGCTTTGGTGAAACTCAATGTTTTGGGGGAAGTGTCTCAAAATCAACTTGGCCGAAACACCGCTATGGATGCATCGACAATGCAAGGTGTTATTAAACGTCTTGCATCACGTGGGTTAATAGAGAGAAAAGCTGACCCTAACGATCGTCGTAGATTACTTTTGAGTCTGAGTGAGGAGGGTAAAAAAGTTCTGGAATTGGCAATTCCGTCAGGCCGAATCATAACAAATTCTACTCTCTCGCCTCTTTCTGACGATGAGCAAAAAACACTTATAGCATTGTTAAAAAAAATCTCATATTAAGTTTGTCTTCAGCGTTAATTTTAAAACCAAATATAGTTGTTTAGATATTCCATGTTTCAATCATGTTATTTCTTATGGTTAAAAATATAAGCAAAATTAAAAATGACAATCGATGTTTTTGTTGTGAGGTAGTTTGAAAAAAAATTTAAACGAGCAACTATTAGGGAAGTAAATTTTTTCAATCATAAATATACTTAAACCGAAGAACTTAGTCGCATATGAAGGTTATTTGACCAATGTTTAAACTTTTTTCTATTAGATAATTGTCCAAGTTCTACCATTGTGCATAAGGTTAGTTACGGTCATTGGGGAAGTTTGTTTTGTTGCTTCCTGAATTTGCAGATGAACAGCTTCTTCATAGGTTTTGTTCGGATTAGCATATATTACACCCATTGCCACAGGCCATTTCGGCGCTTGCATTTTCGCTAGCATAGAAGCGAGGACGCGATTTGTTCTGTCGTGAACTAAAATATCTGTTTTTTTAACACCCTTGGGTCCAATAGTTACTATTTCAAGCTCGAGTTTTTCTTTATTAAGACGAAGTCCCTTTTCAGCGTCCTTTCCAAAAATAAGTGGTTTTCCGTGTTCGCAGAAAATTTGACCATCACTGCTGTTATTTTTTTCTGTGAAGGAAGAAAACACACCATCATTATAAACAATACAATTTTGTAAAATTTCAACTAATGCAGCACCTTTGTGAGCTTTCGCCTCTGCTAATATATTTGGCAGGAGTTTTTGATCGGTATCGACACCACGAGCAACAAAAGTTGCATTGCAACCCATAGCAAATTGACAAGCAGATACTGGTGAGTCAATAGATCCTGTCGGTGTAGATGGCGATTTGGTGCCAATATCAGAGGTTGGGGAATATTGTCCTTTAGTTAGGCCGTATATCGAATTGTTGAATAAAAGAATTTGTAGGTCAATATTTCGTCGCAGTGCATGCAAAGTATGGTTGCCGCCAATAGATAGCATATCTCCGTCTCCACCGATTACCCAGACGTCGAGGTCAGGATTGCTTAATTTCACACCAGTCGCTACCGCAGGTGCTCTTCCGTGGATTGTATGAAAACCATATGTCTCCATGTAATAAGGAAATCGCGCAGCGCAGCCGATGCCAGAGATAAAGACGGTTTTAGCAGGGTCAGCTCCGTTATCTGAAAGTGCGCGCTGAACTCCCTTTAGAATGGCATAATCGCCGCAACCTGGACACCAACGAACTTCTTGATCGGAAGCAAAATCATTCGGTTTGAGTTCTTTATGTGGACTTTCATTTTTCACTTTAAATTCTCCAATCGAGTCCTAATTTGGGCTTCAAGATCTGCTACTTTAAAAGGTTTACCATTAATTTGTGTAAATGACTCTGCTGCGATTAAATATTCAGCTTTTAAAAGTTTTACAAGTTGTCCATTATTTATTTCAGGGACTAGAATTTTTTCAAAATTTGAAAGCAGTTTGAATATATTTTTCGGCATGGGCCATATATGCCGGATATGCAATTGTGATACTTGTAACCCATCAGAACGACAACGGCGAACAGCTTGTTCGATCGCACCAAACGTTGACCCCCAACCCACAACAAGTAATTTTCCGGACTCCGCACCATTTGCGATTTCTTGATCGGGTATGTCATTGCTTATATTATTGATTTTTGCCGCACGAACTTTTGTCATCTTGTGATGATTATCAGCATCGTAAGAAATATTTCCAGAATCATAATCTTTTTCAATTCCGCCTATGCGGTGCTCTAAACCCGGGGTTCCGGGCACCACCCACGGACGAGCAAGTGTTTGTTCATTACGATTATAAGGCTGAAAATCTGTTTTTTCGGTGTGAAAACTTACCGGAAACTCTTTAATATTCTCAACGTCTGGAATGCGCCACGGCTCGGCCGCATTCGCAAGATATCCTTCGTTTAAAAACATTACAGGTGTCATGTATTTAGTGGCTAATCGAACCGCCTCGACTGCGCACTCAAAGCAGTCTGATGGTGTAGATGCAGAAATAACCGGCATTGGTGTATCGCCGTTTCGTCCCCAAACGGCTTGTAGTAGATCAGACTGCTCCGTCTTGGTAGGCATACCTGTGGATGGCCCTGCTCTTTGAAAATTTATTATAACAAGTGGGAGTTCTGTCGAAACCGCTAGTCCCATAGCTTCCGTCTTAAGTGCAATACCGGGCCCGGAACTTGATGTAATACCCAAGCATCCGGAGAAGGATGCTCCAATAGCTGCGCAAATCGCAGATATTTCATCCTCTGCCTGAAATGTAATTACTCCATGTTCGCGCAGATTGCTGAGTGAATGTAAAAGGGGAGAGGCAGGGGTTATAGGGTATGAACCAAAAAATAATTTTAAACCAGTTTTTTCGGCGCCGGCAAGCAGGCCCCATGTTGTTGTTTCTATTCCTGTTACGGCGCGATAAATTCCAGGTTTTTTTTCTGCTTTTGGAACAATAAAGGTGGCTAAATCAGCTGAAATTTCAGCCGTTTCTCCATAAGAATGGCCTGCATTTAGAGCTGCTACATTTGCTTTAGCAATATTAGGACGGTCAGAAAAACGCGACTCAAGCCATTCTAAAGTAGACTGCCTCTCTCGACCATACATCCAACACATTAAACCTAGTGTCCAGATATTTTTACAGCGAAGAGCATCGCGTTTGCTAAGGCCGAGGCCTTCCACGGAAGCAAGAGTAAGTTTTGATATATCAATTTTTATAGAACGAAAAAACTCAAGTGTATTATCTTCCAAAGGGTCTGTATCGTAACCGGCTTTTTTAATATTTCGCGGATTAAATGTACCCGTATTAACAATTACTAATCCGCTTGATGCTAAATCTGAGAGATGCACTTTTAATGCTGCTGGGTTCATAGCAACCAAAACATCAGGCCTGTCACCTGGGGTTTTAATACTATGCGAGGCAAAGTTTATTTGAAATGCTGAAACACCAAAAGTTGTTCCGACCGGGGCACGTATTTCTGCTGGAAAATCCGGAAAAGTTGAAAGGTCATTACCCATCAGTGCTGTTGATTGCGTGAATTGAGTTCCCGTTAACTGCATACCATCGCCGGAATCACCCGCAAAACGTATCACTACAGAGTCTAGAATCTCTCTTCCTTTGAAATTCGTGTCCAATTTTGTTGCCATTTTCATCCCTTATCTCCGATCTTTTTTGTGAATGGTCTCACTGATCAGTAGATTGTTTGTGTACATACAATTATTCAAATTTCTGATTTTCAATCCAACCTGTCAAGTCTGCTTGGAATCAATATTTAAAAAAATGATACATATGTGTTTTTACCTCCTTTGCTTGACAGTATTCGCTGCTGATTGAATATTTGTATGTACACAAACAAAAATTATATGTACACAAACAAATTGTACCGGGAATTTGGAGGCACCATGGCGCAAATGAGAGAAAATAAAGATGATGGTTTGATACGATGCGATGCTTGTCCAGTGTTGTGCAGAATTCGTCCTGAAAAGACCGGTGCCTGCAATCGATACGGAAATTTTGAGGGCAAACTTACAAGAGTGGATCCAGTAGTAGTTGTACAAAAAGCGCTGGATGAAGATTGTGAACTTGTTCCATTTGCGAGAGCATCGGAGGAGTGGGACGGATCTCTGATAAGTCAAGCACCAACATTTTTGACTGGCATTGGATCTACTACAACTTATCCTGACTATAAGCCTGCTCCTTTTATTGTGTCGAGCGATCAAGATGGTGTTGATATGGTTACTGTCGTCAGTGAGGGAGTTTTTTCATATTGTGGTGTTAAGGTTAAAATCGATACTGATGCTTACATCGGTCCAGAGCCTGCTCCAATTAGAGTAAAAGGCGAGCAGGTTGGTCATGTAACCACCGCTGAATATGGCAGTCAAATGTTGGCAATTGGCGGTGTACGGCACTTGACCGGAGGAAGTAAAAAAGAAGGTATGGTGACCTGTAACACTATGATGCGACTTTGCAATAAAGAACCAGTTGAAATGACTATTGATGGTGGTGCGAATATAATAGTTCAGGGAGGAGAGCCTCCAATTATTAATGGGTTTAAAGAAGAACGTATGCGGGTAGGGTGTGGCTCAGCAACAGTTGGAATATTTGCACCTCAATGGAAAGACCATGTGGATGAGGTAATAGTCGTAGATGATCATATTACGGCAGTTTTATCCGAGCATCAGGCGGGACAATTTCTTGATATGCCTCTAGCTGGAATCAGAGTAAGAGGACGTCGTTCTACGCTTGGTCGTTATTTTCAAGTTGCAGATCATGGGGCAGGTTGGGGAGGAACCGATGTTGAAGATCCATTAGATATAATAGAGAAGATTGATGAAGATATTGCTTGGCCAGGCCTACGATTGTTGATGGTATCCACAACTGGTCAGGATTCTGCTTGGTATGTTTTAGATGATAATCTCGCACCTCAACCGACTAAAATGCCCCAGGAGGTAAAACTAGTTGTTGATCGTATTGGTGAAAATTGCGAGCCAGCGTTGTGTACTGTGATGTTCATGGCAGGCGCAGGTGGCTCTTTAAGGGCTGGTGTAACTATTAATCCTGTGCACTTAACCCGAAGTGTTCGTGCTTCAGAGACACAAGTAACATGCGGCGGAGCACCTGTATTTGTGTGGCCGGGTGGTGGTATTACTCTTTTGGTGGATGTGAACCAAATGCCAGATAATTCCTTCGGGTGGGTTCCCACGCCTGCATTAGTTGCTCCCATAGAGTTCACCGTGCGTCGTGATCTTTATGAACGAATTGGAGGTTATTCTGATAAGGTAAAAAATATTCATGATGTTATTTCTGAACTAGGAAATATTCGATCTGTTCCATGGCGGGAAAATCACCCATGGCCGCCAGAGGGCATGGCTCGCAAAGATAAGGTGTAAGAAAAATGTTTGATGGTGCTCAAGTATGCATGCTTCCTGATGGCAAGCGGCTTCATTTGTGCGAAGGACCCATTGATATCATTCTTGAGGCTTTTGGTCCTCCGAGCGAAATAACTGCAGCCTATAAACGTGCAGAGGTTTGTTTCCTTGATATTCTCTCTACACTAGTTGGTGAGTTATCTGATTTACGAAAACAGATAGGTGACCCAGAATGCTATCCCGTTGGTCCCGTTGCTAGAAGAATGTTTAACGCTTGTTGGCCTCATCGCAAATGTTTTGTAACTCCTATGGCAGCTGTAGCAGGTTCTGTGGCAGATGAAGTTTTGACATCATTATCTGCTTCAAAATGTCTTTCAAAAGCATATATCAATAATGGGGGTGATATTGCATTTTACTTGGCGAAAGGGGAAAGTTTAACCGCCGGGATTGTAGGTGATTATCATCTTCCCCAGATTAACGCTACGTGTGCTTTTACTTCGGATTCGCCTGTCCGTGGGATCGCAACTAGTGGTTGGAAGGGGCGTTCTTTTTCGTTGGGAATCGCGGATACCGTTTCTGTGCTTGCGGAAAATGCTGCGAAAGCAGATGTGGCAGCTACATTGATAGCTAATGCTGTTGATGTTGATCATCCATCGGTATCTCGTGTTTGTGCTCGTGAATTGGACCCCGATAGTGATTTAGAGAATCGTGCAGTGACGACAGGGGTAGGAAAACTTGAACCAGAGGTGGTAGAGGAGGCACTTAATCAGGGAGTAAAAACAGCAAAAATTATGCTTGCATCTGGACTAATTCACGCAGCAGTGTTGATATTAAACAATAAATATAAAATGGTCGGTGATATGCCGGCTGGTTTGTTGGCGGGAGAAAAACAATGAAAAATGTACGGAATATCAAAGATATACAAGTGCCACCTGCTGGTGATTTTGGAGAATTAGTAAAAATTCGCAAATATGTTTTGCATACAGAAGAAGTACTACATGAGTTTGGACCGCCCGCTAACCCTCCGCAGTTGCGAGGCTTCATTGCGGCGGTAGCGGCTAATCCTTATGCTGGCGAGTATATTGAAGATCTTATACCTCTGATGGAAGCACTTAAACCATTGGGTTTGCTGATGGCAAAGCGGCTAGCGGACAGTCTTGGTGGAGCGGACAAGATTGTTGCCTATGGAAAATCGGCGCTGGTAGGTGAAGATGGAGAGCTTGAACATGCAGCACTGTGGCATGAACCAGGAGGCTACGGCATGCGTGAACTGATTAAACCATCAAAAGCCATTGTGCCATCTACAAAAAAGGTTGCGGGGCCGGGTCGGCCTTTAGATGTCCCTCTTGCTCATGTGAACGCAGCATATGTGCGTAGCCATTTTGATTGTGTAGAATGTTGTATCGCTGATGCACCACGTCGTGACGAGGTTGTTTGGGTCCAGGCGATGGCAACTGGTCCTCGAATTTATGATCGGTCTGGTGGTCTATCGGCGGATGAAATAAAAGGAGAGGATGGATTACGCTAATAATGAGGGTATCTCCTCGTAAAACTCATGTTTCCTGTGAGACCACTTATGTTGATGGAGGGAAAAAAGCAGAAATTCCCTCACGAAAGGCCGTTGCAATTGCTGTAATTGAAAACCCTTTTGCTAATAAATTTCATAAAAGACTTACTCAACTCGAAAATATTGGTGAATGGCTTGGGAAATACTTAGGGGAGTTGGCGGTAAATGCAATGAATGCGGCACCAAGTGAAATAGAGAGTTTTGGCAAGGCTGCTATTGTTGGAGAGAATGGTGAGTTGGAGCATGCTGCTGCCATTTTGCACCCAAAATTGGGGCAACCTCTCCGTGAGGTGATGGGTGGTGGTCGAGCCCTTGTGCCTTCTGCAAAAAAATTGGGTGGACCTGGAATTCGTATCGATGTACCACTTGGTCATAAGAACGCAGCCTACGTTCGCAGCCATTTTGACTCAATTGAAGCTGGTTTGCCAGATGCGCCGCGCGCAAATGAAATTCTCGTGTGCGTAGCAGTGGCGGACTTCGGCAGACCTCATGCCCGGGTTGGCGGATTGAAAAAAGAGGATGTGGTTGGAAAAGACGGCTTAAAATGAGTTTTTTGTAAATTAACCTGTTCATGTTTTTCTGCTAAAGTAAAAAAATTCAACGTTGAATACAAAAAATCTCTCACGTGAGTAAAATGCTATTATTGGATTGATAAATTCTTTCCGTGAATGATATGTCATGAGGCCGTTTATCCGACACAACTTAATTCAGTGTGTTATTTAAAAAAGGTCAATCTATGGTTCAAATGCGCATCGTTTCTTCGTCTGATTTCATTTTTGTATTCCAAGAAAAATTTCGATATTACGTTGATATTCAACGATGAGAGTATTGATGTGTTTGCTTCTCTACCCAAAGAGAGTTATTAACAGAACTCCAACAGCGTCATATTGGTTTTAGTGTTTGCCGTGAGATAACTAAGACTCTGGTGTGTGACCGTCACCATATAAGCAGTGGGTGTGGTGCCTGGAACAGAAACCTCAAAAACATCATATTTGGTTCTTTGATTGAGATGGGCATTTCAAAAAAGTTTAGTTTAAACATCATTGAAGCCACGGATTTGATACCATCGGAGCTACTTTTTTACAAAAACAATTTCTGCATCATTTTATAACGTCAACTCAAATTATAAGTTCGACAACTTATTCCACAATATTTAAATGCAAAATACAATATTTTAGATGTTTAGTTTTTTGCAGCTTGGATGGCTTCCCAGACGCGAGCTGGAGTAGCGGGTGCGTCAAGCTTTGTAACACCAACAGGGGCCAGTGCGTGCAGTATAGCGCACATTGATGCTGCCATAGATCCACCATTTCCCGCTTCCCCACAACCTTTTACTCCTAAAGGGTTGGTGGTAGAGGGTACGTTGCGAGTTGAAAACGCTATATTGCAAAGATCATCGGCTCGAGGCATGCAGTAGTCCATGTAAGACCCAGTAACAAGTTGTCCATTTTCATCATAGACAGTATTCTCAAGCAAAACTTGCCCAATACCTTGCATTATTCCTCCTTGTACTTGGCCCTCGACAACCAGAGGGTTAATTACTAACCCGAAGTCATCTACAACAGTATACCGGACAATTTCTGTAACTCCGGTTTCGGGATCAATTTCTACCTCACATATGTGACAACCATTTGGGAATGATGAAGGACTGGTATCGTGAACTGCTTTGTCGTCTAGTGTGTCTGGAACATCTTTTGGCAAATTAATTTCAGATTGTAATCTTTTTGATAGCTCTATTATACCGATTGATCGATCTGTTCCGGCTACAATAAAGTCACCTGCGGCAAATTCAATATCCTCTGCTGCAGCCTCAAGAAAATGTGCGGCAGCAATTTTTCCTTTTTCTGCAATCTTTGTGGCGCAGTCATTAATGGCATTTCCTGCCCCCAAAAGTGTTTTGGAGCCCCCAGATCCGCTGGCGCCCTTACTCATAAGTTCTGAGTCATTTTGGATAACACGTATTTTTTCATATGGAACGCCCAGTTTGTCAGACAAAATCTGCGCAAAGGGGGTGCGATGACTTGTTCCCATGTCTTTTGCTCCAGTAATCAGTGCTACCGTGCCATCATCATGAAATCGAACATCACAAAGCTCTCCAGCGGCGCCCGTGTTTTCAAGATAAGGGGTTAGAGCAATACCGCATAATTTTCCACGTTGAGCAGCTTTTGCTCTTCGCTCTTCAAAACCAGCCCAATCCGCTTGTTTTAAACATTCATCCATCAACGCTTCAAATTCACCAGAATCATACTCTTGCCCGTTAGGAGTTTTCCAAGGGAATGACCCAGCTGGGATTAGATTTTTTCTTCGGATTTCAACCCTATCAAAGCCCATTTCGCTGGCTGCTTTATCAATTAGTTGCTCCAAAATATATTTGGATTCTGGACGCCCTGCACCGCGGTATGGTCCCGTAGGAACCGTGTTTGAAAACACGGCTTTTGTTCCGTAGGCAAAAGCGGGCGTTTTATACACACTGACCAAATTTCGGGAGATTACACCAGTGACTGGACCAGGACCCATAGCGGTTGAATAAGCCCCCAAATTCCCAACACCCCCGCATCTGAGCGCCAAAAAATTTCCATCTTTATCCAAAGCCAATTCTGCACTTATAAGACTGTCACGACCCTGTTGGTCTGAGAGAAAACTCTCGGTCCTACTGGCTGTCCATTTTACTGTTCGGTTCAGCTTCCGGGAAGCATACATAACAGCGATAGGCTCTGCTAGACACGCACCTTTCATGCCAAAAGAACCGCCCACATCATTGGAAAGAATACGAATTTTTTCATCTTTCATTTTGAAAATTGCTTTAGCTAACTGCGATCTCATTCCAACGACACCTTGCGTTGGCAGAGTTACAGTGAATTTGTCCAAGTGCGAGTCGTATTCGGCTATAACAGCTCGTGGTTCCATTGCATTTACCACCATACGGGTAGATAAAACACGAATACTGCTTACATGGTCGGCTTCCTCAAATGCCTGGTCGCAGGCTTTCTGATCTCCAGTAAAATAGTCAAGGCAAATGTTATTTTCTGCTTCGTCCCATAGTTGAACAGCACCATCTTGAAGCGCATCCCACGCCTCAACAGTTACTTTTTCTGGCAGAATATCTACTGCTACTAATTCAGCTGCTTCTTCTGCAAGCGCTGCAGTTTCTGCAATAACAACTGCTATTATTTCACCAACGTGTCGAACCCGACCTTCAGCCATCCCACAACGAGGAGGTACAAAGTAGGGGGATCCGTCCCGATTTTTGATTGGCATGTTTGATGGAATGTCTCCCACGCTATCGGCTCGCAAATCCTCCGCAGTATAAATTGCCAACACACCAGGCATTTCCAAAGCTGTACATATCTTTATTGATTTAATTATCCCGTGGGCAACCTGACTGCGAACAAAACGCGCATAGAGTTGCCCGTCCGCGGAATAATCATCCGTGTATTCCCCGCCACCAGTCAGAAGTCGAGGATCCTCTGATCGATAAACAGGTTGCCCAATACCAAAATTTAGCGGTATCCTACTCATCCCGGGGTTTCTCCAAATTTTCTATCAAGATTTTGCGTTTTTTATTAGTTTTAACTATATTTGCTTTGCCGCTTTTATCTATACAGACGCCAAAAAGTTCTTCTGCTTGCAGTTCCGTGTAGTAACCCCGTTTCACATCACTTTGTACCAGACTTATATCTCGTTCGCATGGATTACCATAGCCACCACCACCAGGAGTTGAAACTCTAACAGTATCATTCTGATTTACCTCGATATCTTGGTCTTTTGATAGATGTGGCGGTATGTAATCTACACCATTTTGGCTGATCACAACCCTGTTAACGCCGCCATTCGCTCCACCAAGTACCCCTAACGGTCCTGTTCGCCCATGATCCATAACCATCGAAGCTCTTGCCTCACCTCTCTGGAGTCTAATTTTGTAGTTTACTCCAAATCCTCCTCGATATTTTCCGGCTCCTCCGGACCCTTCATGAAGTGAAAATTCTTCAAAAATAACTGGGTAATATTGTTCCATAACCTCTATGGGAGTTGTTTTTGATATTCCAATTGTTGAGCAACCATTCGAGATACCATCCCCAAAATTACTTCCACCATAACCACCACCAGATATGACATACATTACGTAGGGTCGATCTTTTTCTGGATCAACACCACCAAGACAGAAATTCCCACTTGTACCTGCAGGCGCGGCAAAAAGTTTGTTGGGTATAGCTTCCACTAATGCTACGAATACGGCCTCTGCGATGCGTTGACTAACTTCTGCAGCACAACCAGAAACTGGACGTGGATATTCTGCATATAGAAAAGTTCCCTTTGGATCATGAATATGAAGTGGGTCAAATGTGCCTGCATTTATTGGTACATCAGGAAAAATGTGTTTCATAGCCAAATATATTGAAGATCTCGTGGTAGCAATCACAGAATTCATTGGTCCAAGGCAAGGTGGACTGGAGTCCGACATATCAAAATATAATTCAGTTCCCTCGCAACGAATCTTCATTTTAATTTCCAGAGGTTTGTCCACTACACCATCGGAGTCAACAAATGCACTTCCATTGTATTCACCATCAGGGATATCATTAATGCATGCTCTCATTTGCTGTGCTGCCCGTTCGCGCAGTTCCTCAATTGCTTGTTTAACTGTTTGTACGCCGTACCGTTCCAGCAATACCTCGAAGCGTTTTTCTCCAACAGTCAGAGCTGCAGCCTGTGCCTTTATATCTCCTATACGTTGATCAGCGATCCTTATGTTTGAAAGCACTATTGAGAGTATTTCTTTATCTATAACGCCCTCTTTATATAGTTTAACTGGCGGCAACCTCAATCCTTCCTGCTCGACCTCAGTCGCACTTGCAGAAAAACCACCAGGTACAGATCCACCTGTGTCTGGCCAATGACCAGTGTTGGCCAACCATGCGAAAAGTTCTCCCTGATAAAAAAATGGTTTTACGAAGCGTACATCCATTAGATGTGTTCCGCCCAGATATGGGTCATTTACAATATAAACATCACCAGCTTTAGCATTTTTCGCTCTTTCGATTACACATTTAGTGCCAAACTGCATTGTTCCTACAAACACCGGCAAACCTAATTCCCCTTGGGAAATTAAATCTCCGTTTTCTGGATGATAAATGCCATCTGACCTATCCAAAGCCTCTGAAATTACTGGACTAAATGCAGACCTTACAAACGCGAGATCCATCTCATTGCAAACCTGCTGAAGACCCGATTGAATAACGGCTAATGTAACGGGGTCTAGCGAACTCATTTGGTAATCTCCGTATCAATATTCATTATAATATTGCCAAAAATATCAGTGTACATATTATCTTTGGGTTCCATAATTACGGTTGTATCGCTTTGTTCAAGGATAGCAGGGCCTTGCAAAGTTGTTTCTAGTGGCATTGCCTCTCTATTGTAAATAGGTGTTTCTGTGCGGCCACCTTCAAACCAAACCAGGCGGGCCCCGGTTTGCGCTTTTTCAATTCTGTTTGTTCGCATTTTAATATCCATGAGATTAGAAAGTTCGACCTGTTTGCGCTTTCCAATTACCGCAGTGTGCAAATTTACAACGACCGGTCGGATCTCATCGAGTTCAACGGCAAATCTGTTCCAATATGCTGATGCAAAAGCATCATGGAGTTTCCGCTTCGTAATGTTTTTATTTACGGAAACGGTAAGAATATGTGTTTGTCCTTGAAATTGCATATCGATATCGTGAAAAATAATGATATCTTCCACCTCTATACCTTCTGCATTAATCGTCTCTTGGCCACGCGTTTCTTGTTCTGTGAAAATCGCTGAAATTTCTTCCATGTTTGCTTCGACCAAAGATTTATTAATCGTATTAACGTAGTCATGTCGAACATCGGCCACTACACAACCCACTGCATTTGTAATGCCTGGTCTTGCCGGAACTAGAACTTTTGGAATACCCAGTTCACGAGCGAGTGCGGCTGCGTGCAGAGGACCAGCTCCACCAAAGGGAAATAAAGCAAAGTCTCTTGGATCATGTCCTCTAGCAAGGGAGACAATTCTGAGAGCACCGGCCATTTTTGTATTGGCAATTTGTATTATCGCAGCAGCCGCTTCCTCAGGAGAATTTAAACCCAGAGGTTCACTGATTTTTTTTGTAAATATATCAATTATTTTATCAAGTCCAATATCAGAATTTGCCATAATTTCTGGATTTAGCCGTCCCAGTAGCATATTCGCATCTGTTATCGTCGGCTGCACACCACCGCGGCCATAACAAATAGGTCCTGGCACTGCACCGGCACTCTCTGGGCCCACTTCCAACAGGCCAGCAGGGGTTATAGCCGCGATTGACCCGCCACCAGCACCAATTGTTCGCACATCGACCATAGGAACGTGAATGGGCATCGCATACTCGATTTCTAATTCTGAGGAAACTTGGGGTATGCCGTTTTTGATAAGCGCCACATCACAACTTGTTCCACCCATATCACAGGTAATAACATTATCATATCCAGCGCTTTTTGCTGTGTAGGCGGCGGCCATCACGCCTGAGGCTGGTCCAGACATAACGGTGTTAACAGCGGTTTCGGAAATTAATTTGGATGATACCGTACCACCATTGCCCTGCATTACTAGCAAATCATGGACATAGCCTCGGTCTTTTAGTTCATTCCTAAGCTTCTTTATATAATTGTCCAAAACCGGTTGGATCGCTGCATTTATCATCGCCGTAGTTCCACGTTCATATTCGCGAAATTCAGACATTACAGCGCTTCCACGAGTAATAAAGTCGTTCGGCCAAATCTCTCTCACAACCTGTTCTGCATGTTTTTCATTAGTATCATTGACATATGAATGAAGAAAGTGAATCACGATGGAGTCAACTCCCATATCGAGCAATCTTTGTGCTGCTTTTCGGACATCATTCTCATCCAAGGCTGTTATGATTTGCCCGTTTGCGCCAATTCGTTCTGACGCCTCCAAACGCCTTTCTCGCGGTATCAAGCATTCAAAACTGCCTGTGAGTCCGTATGGGTTCGGTCTTGTTCGACGACCAAGTTCAAGCGAGTCCCGAAAACCTAGGGTTGTTATGAGTCCACATTTTGCGATTTTTCGTTCTAAAAGGGCATTAGTAGTAACCGTTGTTCCATGCACTATGGTGTGAATAGAAGCTGGTTGAACACCTCCTTCAGTTATTGCTGACAGAACTCCAAATGCCTGATTTTCCGGAGTTGAAGGCACTTTAGCAATTTTTACTGTGCCCGTCTCGTCATCTAGAATTATTAAATCGGTAAAAGTACCACCTACATCCACTCCTACAATTCGGCTCATAATTTACCTTCCTGCGCAAAGATTCATTCGTGTACATATAATAATGTATGGATGAAATAAAGGCAGCAATGCTATCTGATTATTTTCTGAGCCGAAAATGAAAGAAGTGCATTTTTAAAATAAAGTGGTTGTCAGTAAAAATGTTATTGTAGGTGCTATTCAATATTTAATGATATTTTGAGTTTGTTCTGGATATAAAATTATTTTAAAAGCTGTCCCAGCAGCTTGTTATCCCAAACTTAATCTTGTTGTTTCTGGATTGTAGTTTTTGCAATGATTTTATACATTCAAAGAAAAGGCTAGTCGTGTATAATGTAGTTTTTTAACATTTGTTCGCTCGGTGTTATTTGTGAAAAATCCAGTACTTACTTTTTCATTATGTTTTCTCATGGGCTTTATGGGTTTAAGATTGTACTTCGGGGGTACAGAGAACCCATTAATTTTAATTCCTGAGGAAGGTTTAGATGAAATACAAACCGGGTTTTTGCGCGAAAAAATTGTTGAGGTGACCAAGGGAAAAGTCGATCGTGGTAAAGTAAAGGATCTGACTAATTTTGAATGGGATCAGGTTTGTGTTTTTTTAAATGAAAAAAATTCAAATATAGTTTCCATTCGGGAGAGGCGCTTGAAAAATGCACCTCCAAAAAACCAAAAAGATTATGTTTATTTAGTTTTCAAGAAAACAGGTATTCGGCAAATGACAGTGAAGTTAAAGATCACTGATCAATTTGGTTATTATCAAATCGGTCCATACAGTACGAAATGTTTTCCTGCGACAGCAATCTTTTATACAAAGCAGAAAAGTAAAAGTGTTCGACGTTTGTTAGTATTGAATTAGAAATTCATTTTGTTTTCAATTTGTTATGGTGGGTTTTTTTACCCCCATTATGTAGTTTCGAAATAATATCATCAGTAAGCATTACGTCGGCAAAATGAGTATACATAGAGTTTATTGAGGCTTCATGTGCTTTTGGGTTGGATGCAGCGCAAGAATCCTCTGCGACAAGCACATCATAATTTAACATCATCGCATCTCTTACTGTTGACTCAACACAGACATTTGTGACAATTCCGCAAATGATTAAGAGCTCAATCCCGTGTTCCCCTAGAACCTTCTCAATATTGGAAGACCCTTTAGCGAAAGCAGAAAACCGTGATTTATTTATTTTTCGATCACTGCTTCGAATATCTAAATGATCAAACAATTTGAAACCTAAGCCATCCTTTGAAAGTTCAGTTCTGCGGTAGTTCAAACGTTCTTGTGTTAGATGTCCATAGAAAGCAGACCAATCTTTTACATCCTTATTAGTAAAAATATTGCGAAGCCAAATTACTGGAGCGCCAATGTTCCGAAATGTTCCTGCAAGCCGGTTAATATTAGGCACAATTTCCAAAGCAAACGGGCAGAAATTTGTTGACCCATCGAGTAAATAAAAGTTTTGCATATCCACAATAACAAGCGCTGTTTCAGTCGGTTTTATTTCGGTTAGACGACCTGACAGACCAAATTGTTTTTGGTTTCTCTGGATGCTTTCTTGCCAAAGCACGCTCTGATTGACAGGGCTTTTCAAAAAATAGCTCCCAAAATTTTTACAAACAAGTATTAATCAACGTTTATACTGCGGCAGCAACTATTGTGCATTCATTTAAGAGTGTTAACACTTGTTGTGTGTCCTGAACATCCCCAAATTGCAGGTAAAATTGGTTTAATGTTGCGTTGTGCAGGCTATCATCAGGCGCAGCATTTGCATCGGAAATCATCATTGTTCTGAAATTTAGCATCATGGCATCACGAGCAGTTGACTCGCAGCAGGTGCAGGTGGAGACTCCTGTTATAAGTACAGTATCGATTTCCCGTCTCCGCAG
The DNA here is from genome assembly GCA_002709075.1 of Rhodospirillaceae bacterium. Taxonomy (GTDB): domain Bacteria; phylum Pseudomonadota; class Alphaproteobacteria; order MPNO01; family UBA2964. The sequence continues at coordinate 57,428 of PAPV01000014.1, forward strand.
TTCTTCCTCTAATTTTGATGGGGAAGGAATGAATGCTGAATATCGAGTTTTCGGAATTATGGGATCTTCTTCTTTAACATCTAAACCTGGCCAAAGATCAAAACCGGATCCGCCAGGTTTCATGCCCTCAACACGTTTTTTGGTGCCTTCGTCGGTCATTCTTTCATAATATGCAGACCAATGTTCGACGGAGTCTGGGCCTGAATGAGTTTGTATCCATATCACCGAGCCCCCTGCACGTCGGGTAGCAGCTGCTAAGAGATTAATATTTGGGACTATATCCCTTGCAACCGGGCATTCCGAGGGTTGCCCTGCTTCGACAAAATAAAGTTGCATGTCTACAACTATAAGTGCGGTTTTTGGTCCCTCCAGTGAAGTCACAGTGTGTTTTCGACCAGAGCGACGTTTAACACGCTCAATATATTCCGGTTTTATGGAAACTTTATGCATTCATTCCTCCATCATTAATTTTCTTTTAACATTAAGCGGCAGATTAGTCATTACATGCTATACACTACCCCCTCCACTTACGCTTATAACCTCTCCTGTTACGAAACGCGCTGCGTCGGAAATTAAAAATTTTGCTACTTCTGCAACGTCATCCGGTTCTGCTATCCTTCCCAGCATAGAGCGATTTGCTGCAGCCTCACGGGCTGAGTTGCTATATTCAGCAATCATTGGTGTTGAGGTCGCTCCGGGACTCACTGTATTAACACGTATTTTATGGGGGCCTAAGGCTCGGGCAAGAGATCGATTTAAACCATATATTGCCGCTTTTGAAGTTACATAGGCGGGCCCACCGCGTCCGGAACCTCCACCGACACCGCTTGCTTGTACCGAACCGGATGACGTAAGCACTATAGAACCGCCACCATTAGATTTCATATATTCGCCTGCAGCTTTAGCAATATGAAAAGAACCCAAAACATTTATCTCATGGACTTTCAAAAATTTTTCAGATGAAATTTCTTCCCATGTGTCTGTGGAGTGAATTGCGGCGAAATGGCACACAGAATCTACCGATCCGAAAAACTCTGCTGTTCGGGTTACGGCACTCCGGCATGCATCAAGGTCAGACACATCTATAGTTAGAGGTAAACAGGAATTAGTGTATTGGGTGAGTGTTTCTGGGATAGGGTATATGTCGACTGCAGTGACGTTAAAGCCATCCCGTAGTAGTGAGGCAGAACAGGCATGTCCAATTCCTCTGCGTGCTCCGGTAACTATAATAGTTTTAGTTGGCATGGTAATTTCTCAATACTTTGTGATACATATTAATGTCTCCATTTGCTTCGGCCCTCGAAATTGCATGCAGCGCATTGTAACTATGTAAAGCCGGAATAGAATCTTTCATATCCATGTTAATTTATATATTTTCTTAATCCATCGATTACCTCCCGGCTTTTTACTCATGGCGGGTTTTTGAATTCTTTTTCCTGTGGATTGGTTTGACGAAGTTTCCAAATCCAATACAAAACCTTTTAAAGTTTAGATAGTTACCATGCAGATGTATTGACTCAATCTTAAATAAATTCGCATTTAAGTTAAAAATAAAGATAAAAAAATTAAAGTAATTACAATTTTTTTGTTTATCTCCTTGACATCGATGACATCATGTTATCCCATCCCGATAATAAGAGATAGTTTGAGTTCGTAAAATGTTTGGTTCGGAATTTTAAACAGCGAAGTAGTCTTGAATGGGCTTTCCCGTGATTGTAAATACATTTGATTCGGTGGATAGATTCGCTTTCTACATGAGTGTATATTGTTTATAATAAAGTTTGAAATATTTGCGCAGATGACTACTCGTTAGACTAGTTTAACCAGAAAGCAGGCGAAGATTATGGAAACCGCTGTTCTTCCTGATATTTCATTGGCCGCAGCCGCTTGGGATGCTCTTGGTATTTTATTCTCCTGGGAGAGAATGGGATTCTTAGTTCTAGGTGTTTTGATCGGTCTGATTGTGGGTGTTATTCCTGGGTTAGGTGGGCTTGTGGGGCTATCGCTTCTACTCCCATTCACCTTCGATATGAACCCTTACACCGCATTAGCCTTTCTTATGGGACTTCAGGCGGTGACGGTGACATCCGATACAATTCCTGCAGTAATGTTTGGAGTGCCAGGTACAGTTGGGTCAGCCGCAACTATACTTGACGGCTACCCAATGTCGCGAAAAGGAGAATCTGGACGTGCATACGGAGCAGCCTTCTCTGCATCCGTTATCGGAGGTTTGTGGGGGGCATTGTTATTAGGCGTGAGTATTCCAATTTTGCGTCCTGTTATGTTGCATATTGGTTCACCCGAACTTTTATCGTTTTGTATATTTGGGTTGTCTCTTGCCTCCGTTTTATCGGGAGGTTCTTTGTTAAAGGGCTTGGCCGGTGCATGTTTGGGAATTTTAGTGAAAACAGCTGGCGATGATCCACAAACGGGCACACTGAGATGGACCTTTGACTCACTCTACTTATGGGATGGCCTGCCTGTCGTGCCGCTTGCTCTGGGACTTTTTGCTATCCCTGAATTGGCAGATTTAGCCATACAGCAAAAATCCATAGCGGACGATGACCAAATAAAAGAGGGACAAAAGTCGGGTTCGCAGTCTGGTCATCGAAAGGAGCAGCTGGTAGGCGTTGGTGATGTTTTCAAAAATTGGTGGTTGGTGATCAGGTGTGGGACGATCGGTGCTGGCCTCGGTGCAGTGCCTGGCATAGGGGCATCTGTTGTCGATTGGATTGCTTATGGTCATGCTGCGCGTACTGAAAAGGGAGCGGCTCAGTCCTTCGGAAAGGGTGATGTCCGTGGGGTTATTGCATCTGAGAGTTCTAATAATGCTAAAGAAGGGGGTGCATTGGTTCCAACGATCGCTTTTGGAGTTCCGGGATCGGCCTCCATGGCACTGATTCTTGGTGCGTTCCTCATACATGGTCTTGTGCCTGGGCCTGAAATGGTAACTAAGAAACTTGATGTAACGTATACAATGGTATGGTCAGTGGCGTTTGCAAATATAATTGGTGCAGGCATTTGTTTTACATTTGCCGATCAATTGGCAAAGCTTGCTTTAATCCGGCCAGGTTTGCTTGTTCCCATAGTTCTGGCGGTAGTTTTTGTTGGTGCGTTTCAGGGTTCACGTCAATGGGGCGACATTTACGCGCTTTTGGGTTTTGGTTTGCTAGGGTTCATAATGAAGCGCTTGCGTTGGCCACGCCCTCCTCTTGTTTTAGGATTTGTTTTGGGAGGCCTTATTGAGCGGTATATGTTTATCTCAGTTGAACGCTACGGTGCCCAATGGGCGTATGACATAACTGAATTTCCTGTTGTGGTCATTATGTTTGTAATTACTATTTACGGTATCGCATTCCCTCTAATAAGGGATATCCGGGAACGTCGTAAAGCAGTTCGTGAGGGCAATGCTGAGATAGTTACAAAGAAATACGGCTTTAGGCGGGAGGGGCTCGACTACGACCTAGCCTTCACTGTCGGTTTGATGATCTTGTTTGTTGTCGAGCTTTATATAGCTTCCACATGGGAATTTGGAGCGCGATTGGTTCCTCAAGTAATGGGATATACAGCACTTTTGGTATTATCGGGTATTTGTTTTACCAAATTGTTTGTAAGTCGTGAAGTAAAGGTTCCAGATCATATTGACCCTGCCGAAATAGAAGCGAAGACAGATGTGCATTTTGATATAGTGGTAGATTTTGGGGATTTACCGATACCGACTATATGGAAACGTGCTTTTGCTTATTTTGCGTTTTGCGGAGGGTTTTTTCTTGGTGCATCAATCATCGGTTTACTCCCGGCTATGTTTTTCTTTCTGGTTATTTATATGAAAACCTGGGGCAAAGCGAGTTGGGCAGTGACACTGGGGATAGCTATTCCTCTTTGGGCATTTTGTTATGGATTATTCCACCACATCTTGATCATTCCCTGGCCGCAAACCGTTGTTGGAGATGCATTCCCAATATTAAGGACGATGAATAATATTAACTTATTCTGAATTTTTCCTAATGATAAAAGAGCACTGGTTCTCATAAGAACTAATGCTCTTTATTGGTCTTTTTACTGCACGTAGATACGTTTAATCGCAATTTAATTATAACAAATTATTGATTTTTGCGTGTTGAAGTATTTTTCAGGGGTGTCGAATGATTGTTAACGAATCCCACGTTTACGAAGTAGAATATGATGTTGTTGTTGTTGGTTTTGGATTTGCAGGTGGAGTAGCAGCCATTGAGGCTCATGATGCCGGAGCAAAGGTTTTGTTGGTAGAAAAAATGCCTGATCCTGGCGGCATTTCAATTTGTTCTCACGGTGCTATTTGCTCCACTAGAAATTCGGCCGGGGCATTTGAATATTTAAAAGCAACAAATGGAGGACGAACCGATGAGAATGTTTTGCGGGCATTAGCAGATGGAATGATGAACAATGAGGCACATGCTCGTAAGCTCGCTGAACTGACTGGTGGAGAATTTATGATTCGTGAGAGGGGCGGCAATTACCCTTTTCCCGGTGAAGACAGTTTTTATTACACACAAGTTACAAAAATTCCTAATTTTGAAGCTGATCAAATTTATCCTCAGGTTAAAGGACGTCCTGGCGGTCCAATGGTATTCTATATGATTCAACGAAATGTAGAAGAACGGGATATCGATGTGTGGTTAGACTCACCTGTGCAGGATTTGATTACTGATGCAGATATGAAAGTCTCTGGAGTGTGTGTTAAAACTTCTCAGGGGAAGTGTACGGTTAAAGTAAAACGTGGTGTTATTTTGGCTTCTGGTGGGTTTGAAGCGAATGAGGAGATGAAAAAACAATTTTGGCAAATTACTCCTGTAACCACAGCAGCAAATAAGGGTAACACGGGTGATGGAATCAGAATGGCTCAGTCGCTCGGAGCTGACCTATGGCATATGTGGCATTTTCATGGATCATATGGGTTTCTTCATCCAGATAAAGAAAAGTTTCCATATGGTATACGAGTAAAACGTTTTCCCGACTGGGTTCCAGGTAAGGAAAGCAGAGCGGTAGTGCAAGCACCGTGGATAATATTGGATCAGGATGGAAAAAGATTCATGAATGAATTTCCACCATATGTGCAAGACACTGGCTGGCGCGATCTAGAACATTATGATCCAAGTAGGCAGTGTTTTCCGCGAATTCCGGCGTTATTGATTTATGACGAACTTGGTCGCCGACGTTTCCCAATGGGAGATCCAGCATATAACGAGCGCGAAATGAATTATGAATGGAGTAGAGATAATTTAAAAGAGATTGATGAGGGAATTATCAAGAAAGCTGATACAGTTGGTGAATTAGCGGCAGCATTTGGGTTTGACTCTCATGTTGCAGAGACTTCTATCGGACGCTGGAACGAGCTTTGTGTTCAGAAAAAAGATCAAGATTTTGGTAGACCATCTGGCACTATGATGAAAATACAAAGGCCACCTTTTTATGGTGGTTTAATTTGGCCAATTTTGAATAACACCCAGGGTGGTCCTGTTCATGATGAGAAGCAGAGAATTATTAATGTAAATGGTGAGCCAATTTCGGGACTTTTTGCGGCTGGAGAAATGGGCAGTTCATTCGGTCACCTGTATCTTGCGGGTGGAAATATAGCAGAATGTTTTGTAACCGGTCGTATCGCTGGAAAAGAGGCAGCAATGATTACAAATTGTTGAATACAGTTATCGTTGGTATACCAAAGCACAAAAAGAAAAAAACAGTTATTTTGTCAAATCTTTAATATATAGATTTTCTTGGGACTTGTATCCATCGGCAGACTATCATAAAAAAACTGTGTCAGATGCAAATTGAAAAGGTAGTTCAAATGTCTAAGGATAGGGAGTACCCGGATTTTCAAGATCATCTTAAAACGCTAGAAAATCGTGGTCTCTTGCAACAGATCTCAGAGCCAATAAATAAAGACACGGAAATGCATCCGCTGGTTCGTTGGCAGTTTCGTGGCGGTATTCCCGAGCCGGAACGCAAAGCTTTTATTTTTGATAACATTACGTGTTCACGCGGGAGGTCATACAATTTGCCAGTTGTGGTCGGAGCTTTGTCATCAAATCGCGAGATTTATTCGATTGGAATTGGCGCGCCAATCAATGAAATAGGCAGTATATGGTCTAACGCTATCGCAAACCCGATTGAACCTCGTGAGATTTCTAATGCTTCGTGTCATGAAGTAATCATTGAAGGAAATGATTTGCAAGGAGAAGGTAATGGTTTAGATGCTTTGCCGGTTCCGATCTCTACTCCTGGGTTCGATTGTGCTCCTTATTTTACTGCGACTGGATGTATAAGTCAGGATCCAGAAACAGGTATCCAAAATATGGGAACTTATCGAGCCGGATTGAAGTCTTCAACTAGGATGGCGCTGCGGATGTCATCAAGGTCTGGCGGGGCAGAAGGACATGAACATTGGAAGAAGTATCGGGATCGTAAAGAAAAAATGCCTATGGCTATTATTCTTGGGGGGCCCCCGGCACTTTGTTATTGTGCACCACAGAAACTTAGAATGGGAGTAAATGAATTATCCGTCGCCGGAGGATTAGTTGGATCACCAATAAATGTTGTCAAAGGGCATACAGTAGACCTTTTGATCCCCGCAGAAGCCGAGGTGGTGATCGAGGGTTTTGTCGATACGGAAAATTTAGAACCGGAAGCTCCATTCGGTGAGAGTCATGGTCACATTGCTTTGGAAGACTATAACAACATTATGGAAGTCACTGCTATAACCCATCGAAAAAATGCAGTTTTGGCATCCATTATCAGTCAGGTTACACCCTCGGAGTCGAGCGTGATAAAGCGCGTTGCGTATGAGCCAATTTGGTACGATCATCTAACAAATGGGTTGGGCATTAAGGGCTTAAAACGAGTTTCCATGCATGAACCACTCACAAATATACGGAGAGTGCTGTTTCTCGTATTCGAGCGAGGCGTTGCTAACACCGAGATTTGGCGCGCGCTGTATGGTGCTTCAATATTAAATGCTTCAGTAGGCAAGTATATTATTGCTATAAATGAGGATATTGATCCTAACAATGGTGATGCTATTTTTTGGGCACTTGCCTATCGGTCTAATCCGGCACTGGACGTA
>PAPV01000015.1 GCA_002709075.1 Rhodospirillaceae bacterium
GCAGCGGATGGTGACTATCTGGAAAATGGTCGTAGATCCGCGCAATACCGCCGATCCGACGTCAGCCCGAATACTTCCGTACGCGACATGCTAGGCGGACCGTTTGGAGATAATTAAATAAGGTGAGCAAGTCAATATTTGGTGAGAAAGTTAAACGACTTGAAGACCCCGCATTATTACGCGGGAAAGGACGTTTTGTGGATGATATACCAATGCATGGTATGCTGCATGCCGTATTTATTCGTAGTCCTTTTGCACATGCTAAAATTAATTCAATCTCCAAACAAAATGCGGAAGAATTGCCCGGAGTATTGGGTGTTTACACACTGGATGATCTCCTTCCACACTGTATAAGTGGTCGCATGCCAGAAGCTCCGAGAAGCCCCCTTGTAAAAAATTGGCCAACTCCGTTCGTGCTTGCAAAAGACGAAGTTTGCCATGTAGGAGAAGCTATTGCTGTTGTGGTAGCCAAAACTCGGCATATTGCTGAAGACGCGTCCAAGCTTGTTAATATTGATTACACAGCAATGCCAGCAATAAGTGATTGTCGAGATGCATTATCTACTAATGCAGCTATTTTTCGAGAAGAACATCAAAATAATATTGCGGCAGATTTTAATCTTTCCTACGGAAATGCCAACGAGATTATTAAAACAGCACAATATGTATTTCGGCGTAATATTCATCAATATAAGGGGCTCGGTCAATCCTTGGAATGTCGTGGTGTCTTAGCACAATACCTGCCTTTTGATAATCGAACTACCGTTTGGATGTCTACGCAGGCACCTCACTCCGCAATGCGAAAAATTATTGAATTTACTGGTTGGCAGGAAAATGAACTTCGTCTTATAGCGCCGGATGTCGGTGGTGGTTTTGGGCCAAAATATATATTCTACGCTGAAGAGGTTATTATTCCTTTACTTTCTAGAATTACCCAGTTCCCAATCAAATGGATTGAGGATAGATCCGAACATTTCACTTCCTCAATACAAGAACGTGATCAATATTGGAATATGGAAATAGCAGCGGATGAGGATGGTAAAATTCTCGCACTAAAGGGGGATATGATCCACGATCAAGGTGCTTACATCCCAGGGGGGATTAATTTACCCTACAATGCTGCAACGTGTGTGCCTGGTCCCTATATAATCCCCCATTTTGATCTAAGAGTCCGGATTGTTCATACTAACAAAGTACCTTGCAGCCCAGTGCGGGGAGCCGGTCGGCCTCAGGGTGTATTTGTAATGGAGCGCATGGTTGATGCAATAGCACAGGGGCTTAGGCTTGACCGAACGGCTGTGCGGAAACGTAACCTTATTCCAGTAGAAAAAATGCCCTATACCATACCGCTTAAAAATCGGGATGGGACAGATACAACATATGACACGGGGGACTACCCGGAAGCACTTAACGCTGCAATGAAGGCTATTGGTTGGAAAAAATTTGAAAATAGACAGAAAGTTGCTCGTCTGGAAGGAAAATATCTAGGCACCGGTATAGCTAATTTCGTTGAACCAACCGGCCGTGGTCCCTTCGAATCCGCAATTGTTCGTGTAAATACATCTGGCCACGTAACCATAATCACTGGAGCCAGCAATCAAGGTCAAGGTAACATAACATGCTATGCCCAAATAGCAGCAGAACAGTTTGGTATTGATATTAATGATGTAACGGTTATCACCGGAGAGACCAATTTTATTTCCTCCGGCCTTGGCGCATTTGCAAGCCGGCAGGCTGTTACTGCAGGCTCTTCAATTCATATTGCGGCAATGGAAGCTCGAAGAAAACTTATCAGAATCGCATCGACAATGATGGAAACGGCGGAGGAGGATATTGAGTTACGTGATAGCAAAGCATTCGTCAAAGGTACTGATATGGCTTTAACATTTAGCCAGATTGCCAACGCGGTGGCAGGAACACCCGGTTACAGTCTTCCGCCTGGTACAACACCTGGAATAGAAGCTTCTTCCCATTGGATGCCGGACGCTTTAACATATTGCAATGGCGCTACAGCTGTCGAGGTTGCAGTGGATATAGAAACCGGCCATGTAACTATAAATAAGCTTGTTGCGGTCCACGACAGTGGCCGGCTGATCAATCCAATGATTGTTGATGGCCAAATTATCGGTGGTTCTGTGCATGGTATAGGTAATGCCCTGTTTGAATTCATGGCATGGGATGAAGACGCGAATCCCCTAACAACCAATCTTGGTGAGTACCTCCTACCGACCGCACCAGAAGTTCCACGTGTAGAATTAATACACAGAGAGTCACCCACTGACAGAAATCCAATAGGCGTAAAAGGTGCAGGAGAGGGCGGAACTATACCGGTTCCCGCAGCTATTATCGGTGCAGTTGAGGATGCTCTAAAACCGTTTCAGGCAACCTTTGATTACTCACCATTAACACCCGAAGGGATTGTAGAGGCAGTGAAGAATGGTATTAAAGACTACAAAAGCTAAACTTTATAGGGAGAAAGACATGTTTACCTTTTTAACTCCACATCATCCTTTTGCAAGCCAGACTTTGAGACTAGTAGCAGAGGCGTCACAAGGTGGTGGTGACGTCTTTGAAATAGCAAGGTGTTGCGAAAAAATTGAACTTGGGGATAAAGATAATTGGGAAAACGAATGGATCTCTCTTGCACAGAAAACAGAGGGATGGGCACATTCAGCACTGGAAAAAGGGCACGAAATTTCTGCACGTAATTACTTCTTTCATGCCAATAATTACTGGAGAATGGCTGATGTTTTTCTGCAGGGCTTTGACCCAAGAAGAGCTAAATACTTTTCCAAATCCCAAAAATGTTTTCGTGCAGCAGTTAAACTTAACGGGCCTCATTCAGAAATTATATCAGTAAAATGCGGTGACGAAGAATATGACGGATACTACTTCCGCCCCCCAAATAACACCGATGAGAAAATCCCGGTCGTATTTTTAATAGGTGGAGCAGACGCGTATGCGGAAGAAATTTATTTTTCCGGGAGGCAAGTTTTAGATCGCGGATGGGGGCTACTGCTAGTAGACACGCCTGGTCGAGGTTCTTCAATCTATCTGAAGGGAATTAAAACCCGCCCAGATTATGAGGTGCCAACTGCAGCATGCATCGACTGGCTTTTAGAAAGGCCTGAGATAGACAAAAATCGGATTGCATTAATGGGCATAAGCCTTGCTGGATATTATGCACCTAGGGCAGCTTGTTACGAAAAACGTATAAAAGCTCTTGTCGGATGGTCTGGCTGCCAAAACATCCTTACGGATGTTTATGAGCACTGCCAACACCTCCAACCCACTATTCAAAGGCTCCTAGGCGGAGTGAGTGATGAAATAGCCAGAAAAGAACTTAGAGAGTTCGTGGTGAAGGATCCGGACCAGATCAAAGTCCCAACTCTTATCTCACATGGAACTAATGATACGCTTATGAGTGTTGAGGGTGCGAAAATGTTATTTAATGGAATAGGATCAGAAGACAAAACACTAGAACTAATCGATGGGCTAGACAATGGCGGCGGATCAATGCATTGCAGTCATGACTACTGGGCTCGAAATGTTCCTGAGATGTTAGACTGGTTAGAGGACCGGCTTTAATTTTAATGAAAATGTAATTATTCCTTTAGATAGAAAAACACCCGTAGCAGTATAAAGGAAGACCCCAACAACAGGTTCACCATTCATGAATAAGAAAGAATGTATCCGTGTAGAGAAAATTGATCATGTAGGAATACGAGTCCGCGAAGAAAAACGAGCACTGCTATTTTATTCCGCACTTGGGTTTTCGATTGCAAGTAGAGCAACAAATGATCCGGTCGTGATTATAAAAAATCAACTAGGCGTTGAATTAAATATAATAGTGAATGCAAACAATCGAGATAATAAAAATATCTTAATGGATGAAGATATTAAATATCCAGGTCACACTCATATTGCCTTATGTGTATCATCAATAACAGACTGTATATCAGCCCTAACGAGTAATGGCATTCAAATAACACAAGGGCCAGTAAAGTTCGACGAGGAAGGTCATGTCTCGGTTTTTATTCGTGACCCTGACTTAAACGTCATCGAACTGCGAGGTCGAGAAGAAAATTTAGACGATATTGGTGATCTAAAATTTTATGACCCCAAAAACTAAGGAATAAACTTGAGTGTTGTATTAGAGCGGGTTGTTTTTTACAACGAGATTCATCGGCGAAAATAAAAACTTTTACAACATACAGGCACACTGTTTTTATTATAAAGCAGAGGTTAACTTCCTGAAAATAGTCTCAGCATCATTTTTTGACCGCGCGAATAGTTAAAGCCCTGTATTTCAGCAAGCTGATGCAGATTAAGTCCTTTTTTGACAACCAACTTGTTAAAATGTTCTAAATCACGATCTCCAATCACTGCAACAGTGCAATTTGGTTTCATTTCTAATGCAGCAACTGCACCCTCAGAATTAGTCAAAACCGTGTCGGTGCCTACCTGAAAAATCAAACTAGGTTCATGATAGCCAACAGCATGAAGAACCGCATCCTCACAATTTTCCCGACGATACTCTGAAACAACTTCCGCAATACGTGGTGAGATCCAAAGTGACTTTAGAGACGGAAAAAAACCTGAAAAACAGGACCCCGTAAAAATAATTGTGGCCAGTAAAATCTGCGGAAATAATCGAACAGTCAATGTCCTGTCCATGGTAATACGGCATAACAAGATAAGCACCCAAACTAGGCCAGCCAGACCGACAATTGACCAAATGGAAAAATTATCTCCAATTAAGCTAGCCCCTATTATCAGGACAACCATCATACCAAGTGTAACAATCCCGGTTGACACAATACTTATCCACTCAATTACGCCGCGCTTCTCTGTACTCCACATATTCTTGTCCGAGATCATTCCACTGGTCAAAATTGCTACTGCTGGGAATAACGGCAGCATGTAGTGCGGTAGCTTTGTAATTATCACTTCGAATATTAGCCAAGTAGGCAAAACCCAAGCGATACAGAAAGCTACTGAGGTGTTTTCACGCTGATGCCAAATTAGTCTTGCAGAAAAACCTGCCAACAGGGCAAATGGCCAAAAGGTTGCCCAGAATGTAATTATGTAATACCCCGGAGGTGCCCCATGACTTTCCTGACCAGAGTAAACTTTCTTTAGTAAATCGTGCCCAACAGCTTCTTTAAAGAATGCCCCTTGACTTTCCACACCAATGGCAAGGAACCAAGGTAATATAATAGCTAGAGTTATAAACACTCCGGAAATCGGACGTAAAGTTTTTAACCAGCACCAACTTCGTTTCCAAACCCCTAAAAATATTACAGCACCGCCACAAATTATTAAAATTATGGGCCCTTTTACAAGGGCAGACAAACCAACCGACATCCAGAACAAATATGCCATCCAAGATGGCAATTTTTCTTTTTTCTGCCAAGAAACCCAAGCTATAGCGAGTATAGTTTGAGCGGCCATTATCGATGCTAGTAACACAGCATCGGTTTTAGCCTGCCGCGCCTCATAACCAACCATCAAACATCCGGCCACCATCAATCCAGATAGCATTCCTGCACGGCTGTTAAACAGATATGTACCAGCCACCCATGTTAATAAAACCGCAACAATAGCTCCGATAAGCGAAGGAATTCTATAAGCCCAGACGCGCGGCTTGTTTTTGTCATCAAACAAATTGGCTGCTATCGATTGCATCCAATAAATTCCAACGGGTTTTTTGTGACGTGGTTCGTCCTGAAAACGAATGTCTATAAAATTGCTACTTTCTATCATTTGTTTTGATGCTTGAGCGTAACGCGACTCATCTCTGTCAACCGCCGGAAGCGTAAAAAAACCCGGTATAAAAAGAAAAAGGCTCAATAGGATCAGAAATATAGCAGCTTTTTTTCCAGTAAAATCTATAAAATTATTCATCCTTTTTTTTCACCCAGAGGGGGCAAATACTCCTGTCTTTTCTCGCGACGGATGAAGTATATATTCCTTAAATAAACCACTAGACCTACTGTCTGGCCAAGTATTAAAACTGGATCAGTTCGGTGTACACCATATGCAAAAACAGTGATTGCACCCAAACAACTCAAATACCAAAATATTTGTGGAACCGTCGATCTTTGAGCTCGTTCTGTTGAGATCCACTGGATTAAGAATCGTAGAAAAAACATACTTTGGCCAGCCAAACCAATACCCAACCATGTTAAATCCAATGCGGATAGGCTAAACCACCATTGAGCCAACCCATTCAACCAATCCGTTAAGAATGACACTATAGAGCTCCATGAGCAATTAAGATTAACAAGACTAGAATTACTCTCTTAACCCAGTTTTAAAGATAAAAATACATTCGGCAACTGTATATAAAAAAACATTCAAAAGATTGGAGGCTTAGTACGTTTTCGTAACCACAATACTCCTAATAAATCAAAAAAACCAACTAAAGCGCGACCCATGTTAGTGTATTTGGATTGACCAGCCATACGTTCCCGATCCGATACGTTTATATTAGAAATATCATGTCCGTAAAGTTTCACTAAGGCCGGATAAAATCGATGTTGTCCGTCGAATAAAGGTAATTCCATAAATACATCACGGCGAATATACTTCACACCACAAGCTGTATCCGGACAATCATCATCCAATACAATCCGTCTTAAAAAATTAGCGGACCTTGAAGCAATGCGCCTAGCACCGGTAGCTTTGCGATTAGTTCTGATTCCACACACAAGGGCTGGGGGATTATCCAAATATGTCTTTGTACGCAGCATTTTAAAATCACGAGGATCGTTCTGCCCATCGGCATCCATAGTTAGCAACCATTCTCCTCGCGCATGGCGGGCAGCGGTTCGCAATGCTGTGGATTTACCAAACGAACGTGGATGGCGAACAACATGTAAGCGTTTTAGAAAAGGCTGTGTCGTAATAAGTCTACTTAGAATATCTTTGGTTTTATCGGTGCTACCGTCATCAACGACCACAACTTCATATTCTGGGCCTGTTCCGAGGACCTCCAATAGCTCAGTCAACACTTCTTCAATTGAACCTTCTTCGTTGTACGCAGGAATTACTACACTAAATTCCAAGTGTATATTTTTATGGAAATTTTTTTTTATCACTTCTTTATCCAACTACTGGCGCAACACTATCAATTAATAGTAAATCTCTGAATTCGAACAGGATCAGAAATAAATCAATTCAAAAAACAAACTTTAGATATATACTCAGTCTCTGTTACACTCGGTGTATAATGGCAAAACTAAGAATTAAAAACCAAAATCGTCTAAGCCGTACACGACAATTCCCGAACTATCTCTGGAATCTATTCCCATTGCAAGAGCGTAAGAATTGGACTCTTTTGTTCTGGCTCACTATTTTTGTAACTGCAATTGTTGTCGTCTTAATTGACTTACCTCTAGCAAAAGCGATGCAGAAAAAAGATGATACAGTGCACATGGTGTTTGCGGCTGTCACAGATATTGGAAAATCAACAATCTGGTTATTGGGACTTGCATTTGGCACGCTCGTTTCATGGGTTCTTGCCCAATCAAGTAGTGTAATAGGTATTGTCCGCTTATACAGATGGGTGGCAGGCTACCTATTATTTTCTATCGGTGCAATTATCATATCTGGCTTATTTGTAAACATTATAAAAATTTTGATTGGGCGGGCACGTCCAAGAATGTATTTCGGCGAGGGCATAACAGGCATTTATCCACCTGGCTTGAATTCAGATTTTCAATCTTTTCCATCAGGCCACGCAAGCACAGTGGTCGCTCTTGCTACTGCATTGGCCTTATTCTTCCCTCGCTGGAAAATACCTATTTTTACAATCGGTGTTATACTTGCTTTAACGAGAGTAGTTGTTAATGCACACTATCTTTCAGACGTAATTGTGAGCTCAGTCATTACGCTTTTCATCACGTCACTTCTTGCAGCATATTGTGCAAGCAGAACATGGGTATTTGAACACTCAAAAAAAAATGTCCTGGTTTGTCAAGGAGAAGGACGATACATCGCAAGACGCCTCCGATCATTTTTAAATTCACGCCCACGGTCCCGATAACTGCAGGGGATTTATATTTGTTATTTAATGACCAAACTCACAGATAAGCGTCGAACTTACAAATTGCTTTGTCGTAGCCTCATGGAGTCTTCTACTATCGCGTATCGCCACCAAATATTCGCTAAAGGTTTAAAATAGCCTGACACTGAATTATTGTTGGAACTTGCGTGGCAAAAATAAATGTCAGCCCAAAGCATCGGCTTTTTCCAACGCCCGTATCATTGATGAGTTCATCAAGTATTCTCGTGCAGCATCGGGGTCTGCGGCAGTACGACGAAGATTCTCATGTCGTTTTTTGCGCGCATCACCATCTTGTTCTTCAAGCATTTGCTTATTTTGTATGGTCGCCTGCTGAACATACTCATGAGCAATAGGTCGCCGTTGGGCATCATATTTGGAAAATTCTGCACGACCGTCTCCTGCCTGACCACTCCAAACATGCACAATCTTCTGACAGAGATTGACAGCGTCATGAATGCCACCGTTCATACCCATTCCACCGAGTGGATTATTGATGTGGGCGGCATCGCCGGCCAGAAAAATTCGACCATGTACGTAAGTTTCCGCCACCCTTTGATGCACCGTATAAGCTGTCTTATGCGCTATTTCATATTGCCTGCCAGTTGGGCAGATCCGCTGCAGTCTCGCCTGCAAATATTTTTCATCCAAGATTTTTTCTGGGGTGTCACCAGATTTCGTTGGAACTAAAACTCTCCATAGCCCCGATACGTACACAAACACAAACCAATCGTCCGGCTCCGATACATAAGCTATTGGGGTGAGTTCTTCAAAAAACTGTGAAAAGTCGAAAGGAGTAGAGACAATTAACCACATTTCAGGAAATGTTAGTCCATCAAATGCTATACCCTGAGTTTTTCTTATAGGGCTAGAACCGCCCTCAGCTGCAATCAAATATGTTCCACGCACACTATCTGATCCGAGTGCGGTTTGACAATCAACCGTAACGCCATTTCCATCTTGTTTGGCTCCGGATACTCGACAACCAAATCTGACATCAGCACCGGGCATTTTCTCTAGTCGTCGCATTATTATCTGTGTCAGACGAAATTGTTCAGCCTGCAACCTATATGGGTGTCGAGTATAATTGCTCAACAAACCAAGATTCCAGTCGGCTATAATACCTTCCTCGGTGTCACGATATTGCCAACGGGGACAGACCAATCCCTGTTCTATTAATTCATTAGCTACACCTAGTTCATCTAACATATCTAGTGTCGGGGGATGGAATGTCGAAGCACGTAAGTCTAACTCAAGATCATCACCCGCCTCCAAAAGGGTTACTGGTATTCCCGCCCTCGCAAGATATAGGGCGGACACGCAACCAACTGGCCCTGCCCCCGCAATAACGACCCTATTCTGCGCCATATGTCTCAAACCTTACTGCAAAACCCAATAATAGCTCGCTCAGCGATTACGTCTAGTACCTTTAGCATTAACTAGCTAGCTAATTTTCAAAAATCACGCATCTCGCGCGTTTTATTTTTCGTTTACCCAAAAAAACACTTTGAATCCTCGTTTTTAAGTTCAATAATCATTCTGACCGCAACCATTCCTTGTTATGCAAAAGTTTTAGCTTTCATAAGTAGAATCATATAGATTGGGTTTTAAGTGCAGAAATTTTGATTTTGGAGAAAGAATAAAAAATAATGGATTTACACGAATTAAAGTCCTCCGGATGGAGAGCAAGGATAGGCGTTATAGTTCCGAGCAGCAATACAACAAACGAAGTTGAATTTAATCGTTTGGCCCCTGATGGTGTAAGTTTTCACTTTACACGATCCCATATTCATCGCAATCCCTCTGCAGACGGCTTCAAATCAATGTTATCAGATCTAGAATCTTCTGCTCGGCAATTAGCGGACTGCAATGTTGATATGATGGTTTACGGCTGCACCTCTGGGTCCATGGCCTGCCCAGCTAATTTATTAATCAAAACAATGGAGGAGTCAGGAAAGTCCAAAGCAATTTCCACTGCTGAAGCAATACTTAAAGCGTTAGACGTTCTCAATGCAAAAAGACTTTCCATGGCTACGCCCTACTCAGACTCCATTAACACACATGAAAAAGCGTATCTTGAAAGCCGTGGGCTGCAAATTGTAAAAATGGCTGGGATGCAATTGAGCGGACAAATATCAAAAGTTAGCCGCGTGCCACCCTCAAAGGTCTATGATCATGCACTCTCTGTAAACTGCAAAACTAATGAGGCAATACTTATCTGTTGTACTGACTTTGGAACGCTTGATGTTATCGAGCCTTTAGAAAACACCACCGGAAAACCGGTAATAACGTCTAATACAGCGAGTTTTTGGCATGCGCTTCGTACCGCTGGAATAAACGATAGAATTAAAGGCTATGGACAATTACTACGAAACTTTTAAGAAATTAAATATCGTTCTTTTTTAAAATGGGTAAACTAGTGATTTCCAATTTTTATGCTACTCAAACCGGAAACTGACAGGTGTGTTTCTGGGATGAAAAACCGTAATCAAATTACTTGTAATATACAAGAGCCCTATGGGAGGGAATTTAATTTTCTATTTATTCAAAGTTGAAAAAATCTGAATTTCTATTGAGCATGTTCGCCTTACATGCAGACAATTTAAAGCGTTTAGATCTTTATGTCTTTTTATATTGGTTCCGGTGTCTTACCCTCAAAATCATTTGCAGAATGTCGTTCGTGGACTGTGTATTTTTCAGGTCCGCGTGAACGATTTACCATTCTCCCGCGTTTTACTGGTTCACGTTCATAAAGCTGTTTAGCCCAACGGGTTAGGTTTTGATAACTCTCACATTCTAGGAAGTGTTTTGCACCATACTGCCACCCCAAAACAGTGCCTCCGTACCAAGGCCAAATTGCGATGTCGGCAATCGTATATTCATGCCCGCAAATAAATTCACTTCTAGCAAATTTTTTGTCTAAAACATCTAGTTGGCGTTTAACTTCCATTGTAAATCTATCAATAGCATATTCTATTTTTACTGGTGCATAATTATAAAAATGACCAAATCCGCCACCAAGATACGGAGCTGAACCCATCTGCCACATTAGCCAGGAAAGCATCTCTGGCCTACCGGAGGGATCGGCGGGCATAAAGGCGTTATGTTTTTCTGCAAGGTATAAAAGAATAGCTCCGGACTCAAAAATACGAGTTGGCTTAGAAGTCGTATAGTCCACCAACGCTGGTATTTTAGAGTTTGGGTTTACATCAACAAATCCAGAACTAAATTGTTCTTGATTGTTAATATCAATTGACCAGGCATCATACTCCGCGTCACTATGCCCTGCTGCAAGTAATTCCTCAAGTAACACAGTAACCTTTATGCCGTTAGGCGTTCCCTTCGAGTACAACTGCAGTGGGTGCTTGCCGATAGGCAATTCTGCTTCAAATAGAGAACCGGCTGTAGGCCTGTTTGTCTTTGAAAATGGTCCCCCGTGATCAGTCTCCCATTTCCAAATTTTTGGTGGAATATATTCCTTTGGTTTCATTCGCTGTATTACTTCCTTATGATTATTAGATAAAAAAGGGTTTCTATATTTCGATCCTATATGGCCAAGACAGAATATATTTGGTGTTTAATCCTCTAGGCTCAAAAAAATCAATAAATGCGCAAGTGATTTTATAGATCAATAGTCAAAATGAGATAAAAAGCACTTTAATCCTACATTTATATTTTATAATTATGTAGATAATTTATTTGAAATCAATAAAAATACATCTTCAAGCCACCCTGCTAATTATCCTCGCTAAAATTGGACCTAGTGCAATGACTGCCAACAGTCGTACTGTCTGCAGTGCAAGGATGAATGAAATATCCGCACTACTGCTTACAGCTATTATCGTTACAGCCTCTAGAGCTCCGGGGCTTGTTGCTAAATAAGCGGTTAACGGATCAATATCAACAAGCCAAACCAAAATAACAGCTGATATTCCGCAAAGCATAATGAGAGAAAAAACACCAACGAGCATTGTGGGCAGAACTCTGATGGAATAACGGACGGTTTCACGCTCAAATTTCAACCCTACCCAAAGTCCAATCAGCAGAAACGCACAATAAAGCATCCACGACGGCAATACTATGGAAAACAACCCACTAGTTTGAAGAAGAAATGCAATAGTAAGAGGTATAAAAACCCCACCAGATGGCAAAGAAATTATGTGTGCTATTAAAGCACCTAAGATAATTATTACAAAGGTAGCAATAATACCTACAACCTCAGTATTTCCCATAAGATCAAACTCATTAGTTTTTATATGCTCGATATTTACGCCGAAAAATAGTTTTGAATTTAGTGTGGCGATAAACACAACCATCGTTACCCTCAAGAATTGCATTAATGCAACCATTCTTGGGTCTGCTCCATACTCTTCTGATAAGGTTACCATTCCAGTCGCTGCTCCGGGGGCGCATCCCCAAGCAGCAGTGTTTCCGGGCAATAACTTAAAACGGGTCATAAGGAAACCAGTAAATAGGCTAAACAAAATCGTTGTGGCTACCACAAAACCAATTGCAGGTGCATTTTTTATAATTACAGTCAATATATTCGGATCGAGCAGGCTTGCTATTAAAACACCAACCGTAGATTGCGCACATAACAAAAACTTTCGAGGAACAACCAACTGCAAACCGCGTGCGGCAAAAAAAATGGCTGCCAACATTGGTCCAATCAAGAATGCCGCCGGAAAACCGGAAAAATGAAGGATAATTGAGATTCCCAGAGAAAAAATTATCAATTTTATCCAATTTTTTAATGAATGTATCAATTTCATGCATTCCTCAAAATAAATGCTAATATCTCAATTTATTTATGAACAACATAGCAAATCAACAACACCATCTTTTTGTAATCTCTTGCCTCCCTCGTCGGTCATAAATGTTAGGATACTAACCCATGAATGAAAACAAACCTCAAGATAAATGGTTCAATCGTATTATTAAAATGGTCAGCAAACAAAATGCCGTCACTGTTTATGAAGTGGAGGATGGTGAATTCTTAATTAAGTTTTTCCATAAAGGAACTTGCCATAAACATACTTTAATTAGACAAAAGATCAATTACGCTTATCAAAAGAATCAATACAGTGATCTTAGAAAAATGCTAATGTCCATTGGAATTAAGGAAGGAGCCGTTTATATCCCGCCGCCGCCCAAGAAACGTAGATCGACGCCAGAAATTCGGAAAGCTCGTTCTAAACATCGTAAAGAATTTGAGGGATGGCAAGAGATCTTAAAAAACATTAGGGCTGCTGAGAAGGACCTTGAAGTAAACTTCGAGCTCAAACAGATGATAGACTATTATTAATTTAAAAAACACATATCTGGCGTGTTGATATTAAGAAAATAAATAACACTCAGAAAAAAGAGACCCACTATTTTTCATGTTGTTCCTAATAACAAGCTAATTGACCAAATTAGGTTTATCGAGAAAACGTAATGTAACACCCCCGCAGGGGGCTCCAGTGTTACTGAAATCCCACTTTTTTAGAAACGCATCTAATGGCTGAGTATCTGACTTAAAAATAATCTTGTTCTTTCCGATTTAGGATTCTCAAAAAAAACATTCGGTGTGTTTTGTTCTATTATCCGCCCTTCATCCATGAAGATAATGCGATCCGCTACCTGAGATGCAAATCCCATCTCATGCGTTACTACTAACATTGTCATTCCCGAGTCGGCCAAATCAACCATTACATCCAGCACTTCCTTAATCATTTCTGGATCAAGCGCGGATGTCGGTTCATCAAACAGCATTATTTTTGGTTGCATACACAATGAACGAGCAATTGCCACCCTTTGCTGTTGGCCTCCGGATAATTGACCTGGATACTTTTCTGCTTGTTCAGGAATTTTGACTTTCTCAAGATATTGCATTGCGATCTCTTTGGCCTCTGCATGGGATGTTTTACGAACCCAAATTGGCGCCAAAGTACAATTTTCAAGAACAGTAAGATGAGGGAATAAGTTAAAAGATTGAAAAACCATTCCAACTTCACGCCGGACGGAGTCAATATTTTTTAAATCACCTTTTAACTCGATCCCATCCACACAAATTTCACCTGTTTGATGTTCCTCTATATAATTTATACACCTTATTAACGTTGATTTACCGCTGCCAGATGGACCACAAATTACAATTTTTTCCCCTTGTTTTACAGATAGCGATATATCCTTCAACACGTGGAAATCCTGGAACCATTTGTTAAGATTGGTTATCTCAATAAAGGCTTTTTTTTGAAAAGTATGTTTATCTTCAATGTTTCCGCTTACCATTCGTGAGGACCCTTTTTTTCTAATCGGCGCTCAAGCCATAATGAATACCTAGACATAGAAAAACACACCACAAAGAAAAATAACGCCACAAAAACATAGGTTTCAGTTGATAACCCCATCCAATCTGGGTTGGAAACCATTGCGTTGGCTATTCCTAAAATATCAAAAAGTCCGATCACTATAACTAGTGTTGTATCTTTAAAGAGGCCTATGAATGTATTAACAATCCCAGGAATTGAAATTCTTAATGCTTGGGGAAGAATCACCAAACGCATTGAATTAAAATAAGTTAAACCCATAGCCTGAGCAGCTTCATATTGACCCGATGGGATAGCTTGTAAACCACCTCTAATGACTTCTGCAATGTATGCGGCCGCAAAAGCTGTTACCATAATTATAACTCGAACAACTGAGTCCAAAGTCACATCGGTCGGTAAAAAAATTGGCAAAAGTATATTTGAAACAAATAATAAGGCGATTAATGGTAGCCCACGGACGGTCTCAATAAATCCAATACAAAGATACCTTATTAATGGGAGTTTAGACCTGCGGCCCAAAGCTAGCATTACACCTATAGGCAAGGATAAAACTATACCTGATAAGCCAACTATTAAGTTCAGCATGAAACCGCCAAATTTATCAGTAGGTATTTCTGGCAACCCAGCCCCCCCTACCAATAAAATCGTTGCTACAACTGGATAAGCAATAGAGAAAACCCTCAGATAACGCTGCCAAAAAAAATCCTCTATTAACCATGGAAGAATCGCTGGAATCAATAGGATGAATGCGACTGCTGGTCGCCACCGTTCAGATTCCGGATAAAATCCAAAAAGAAATTGACCCCACCTCTGATCTATCCAAGCCCAACAAGCTCCCGATGAACTACAAGAAAATCTATTTTCACCGCTTGCTTGCGAACTAATAAATGCCCAATCAAATGCAACGGGAATAATTGTTGCTAAAAAATAAACGGAAATGACAGTCAAAATTGTGTTTGGGATGCTCGAAAACAAATTTTTTCTAATCCAACCTATAGAACCAGTAGAGGCTATAGGGGGAGTTTTCCTTATAGTCTTAGAATTGCGAATATTTGTTTTTGCGCTACCCATCAGCGTTCAACTAACGCCATTTTCTTATTGTACCAGTTCATAAATGCTGAAGTACCCAAACTTAAGGATAAGTAGACTACCATCCAAATTGCGACAACTTCTAATGCATGACCACTTTGGTTTAAGATTGTTCCTCCGATAGAGACTAAATCTTGATAACCAATAGCAATTGCCAAAGAAGAATTTTTTGTAAGGTTAAGATATTGACTGGTTAGAGGTGGAATTATAACGCGAAATGCTTGCGGGATGACAATCAATCTCATTATTTGACTGCTTCTTAGTCCTAATGATTTCGCTGCTTCAGTTTGACCTGTGCTGACAGATAAAATTCCCGCCCTCACTATTTCTGAAATAAATGCACCGGTATAGGTTGCAAGCGCAAACCAAAGCGCAAGTAATTCAGGAGTGATGTTAAAACCACCGCGAAAGTTAAAGCGCGTCGCCTGAGGCGTGTCCCATACAACGGGTTGTTCTAACAGCTGAAACACCATTGTCGGTATAAGTATCACCAGAGTAAGCCCAACAGATACTGAGGGAAATGTTTTCCCGGATCTATGTTGGCGCCGGCGTGCCCACACCACCAAAAAAATGCAAAGAGAAATTCCGAAAATAATTGAAAGTGCAAGCCATAAAAATGAGGTTTCAAATATCGGAGATGGAGCACGAAGACCACGATTATTAAAGTAAAACAGATTATAAAAGTTTATACTTTCCCTTACTTTAGGAAGTGAGGTTAAAGTGGCCCACCAAAAAATAATTTGTAACAATAGGGGTACGTTACGGGTTACCTCTACGTAAACCGTTATTATTTTGCTTGCGATCCAGTTGTTTGACAATCTTAAAATACCTGCCATAAAACCTATGACTGTAGCAGCAATTATGCCTAAACTTGATACTAAAATGGTATTTAAAAGGCCTACAACTAGAGCCCTACCAAATGAAGATTGAGATGAAAACTCTATTAGACGCTGATTGATATCGAAAAATGCTTGATCTGCTAGAAACCCGAAACCAGAGCTCAAACCAGCTCTCTGCAAGTTCGTAATCGCATTTATGCTGATTGTTGCTAAAAAACCAGCTACACATAACAAAACCAAAAATTGGAGGAGCAGCCCACGACCATACTTATCGAACCAAAAATTTCGTAGACTAATTGGTTTCAATTTGGCGGCCAATTTGCCGAACATAATTCCTTGATCCAGCTCTCAATGAACTTAGTGGGACCACTGTCGTAACAGTGATCCCATTATATCATCGCATTGGTGGTGCATATAAAATCCCACCATTTCCCCAGCTAGCATTCAATCCTCTGGCCAAACCCAAAGGTGTATTTTTGCCCAAATATCGATCGAATATTTCTCCATAGTTGCCACCAGCCTTTATAGCATTAACTGCCCACCTTTTATCCAACCCTAGCATTTGACCGAGGGTTCCTTCAGAGCCAAGCATACGATTTATCTCAGGATTTTTTGTTCCTTCTGCGAGCTTTTCAACATTTGAACTATTAATACCATATTCCTCAGCATTTATTAATGCATTAAGTGTCCATCGAGCAATGTCGGCCCAAGCATCATCCCCTTGGCGTACCAGAGGACCAAGCGGCTCTTTGGAGATGATTTCCGGAAAAACCATATGTTGATTTGCATCGGCAAATGTTGATTTTGTTGCAGCCAAACCAGAAGCATCAGTAGTATAAACATCACACCGCTCAGCAAGGTATGCTTTTCGGGCTTCCTCATTAGTCTCTATGGGGACTGGTTCATATTTGATTTTATTCGAACGGAAAAAATCGGCCAAATTTAACTCGGTTGTGGTTCCGGTTTGAATACAAACAGATGCTCCATCCAACTCCTTGGCACTTTTCACGCCGAGTTTTTTCCGCCCAATAAATCCCTGCCCGTCGTAGTAACTTACGCCAATAAAAGTGAAACCAAGCTTTACATCTCTAGAAAAAGTCCAAGTGGTATTGCGTGACAAGACATCAATTTCTCCCGACGCAAGAGCAGGGAATCGATTCTTCCCAGTGAGGTTTACGTATTTAACTTTGTCTGGATCTCCAAATACAGCAGCTGCCAATGCTCTGCAGTAAGCTACATCAAAACCAGCCCAGTTACCCTTATCATCAGTGTATGCAAACCCCGGAAGACCGGTATTTATTCCACACTGCAAATTTCCGCGCTTTTGTATTTTTTTGAGCGTGCTTTCAGCAGCAACCTTGGTAGTAACTTTTGCCGACTTGGAAGAATCTTTGAGATCCAAATACCCCCCATCAACGATAACATAACCTATCACCGCTACCAGCAAAGCCCCAATTAAAAATCCTTTAAACATAAATGTATCCCCTTTTTTAGATTGATTAGTAAGCTTTAACACAGAAATAAGATAAACAAATTACGCGTTTCCCCAATTAATTTTTTTAATTGAATTTTTTGTAGAAATATGTGCTCACAAATGGTCAAGTATAAAAACTAACGATGTTAAACAAATCATAAAAACTTAGCTTTCTAACAGCAACTACAACTCTTACCTCGCTTAATTTTCCGATCCATTCTTTTTTGCTTCAGCATTTGTTTTTTTGTTTCTAGGTTCCCTAAATCATTTCTTTTTTTCCTTTCGGCCAGTTCTTGCTTTCCAAGCTTATCCTCAAGGTATTCATACAGTGAATCGAAACCCAGCTTAGCTGCTTTCTTTTCTTCGTACTTCCTTCGACCCTTCAAATTAGCTACATGTTCAGTTATCAGTTGATTTTGCATTATTCTCACGAACCGAAAAGTTAAATGTAAATAAAAAACAAATGTTTAATAACAAATATTTGACATCTTTCCTAATGAAAAATAACTATATAAACATAATACTAGGTAGTTCTTACGTTGAAAAAATTGTATAAGCTCACTTATTTTTGTTGACGAGTCAAACAGGGGAAAAAATGATCAAAATAATGCTATAAAAACAATAAAATTAATGTTCAAGGAACAACTTACTGAAAAACTAATTAAACAATCGGTGTAAGAATGGTAAAAATATTAATGAAGCTCATTTTCATGGTGTTTTTTGTCACCGCCGTAACTAATTCTGTTTCTGCACAAGGAAAGATGACTGACCAGTACCGTCAAATGGGAGGCATAGCTGCCCTAGCGGAAATGTGTTTGAATCAAAAAAGATTGGAAAATCAATTATTCAAATCTGTTGGGATAACAGTCGCCAACAATCCAAAGATGGGAAGAATGCTCTTTCAGTTGATGGCACTTTATTTCGAGAGTTATGAGGTGGCCAAAAAAAAGAGTTGTATGGAGTGGATCCGCACAGAACTACAACAATAAACAATTTAACTGTAAATCAATATCAGATCTTACTTTAATTTAAAGATTTGAAGCTCAGATGTTTAAGCAATTAGCATCGACAAAATAAAAATGTTTTAAGATGAAGAAAAATATAATTATTGGTTTTCTGATACTGGTCCCTATCATTGTTGCTCCTGTTGTGTATTTCCAACACGACAGGATTGAAAATTTATTTAGTTCACAGACTGCAGATTGGAACTCTCTGGTTAAAAGGAATGGTTTGTATTACCAGAAATTCACTGAAGAACCCTTTACTGGTAAGGTTACTGGTGAACAACGTGGAAAAATAGCTAATGGTAAGACAGACGGAACATTCGTCGTTTACCGTGCTGATGGCTCAAAGCATGTCCGTGAGTCGGGTGTCTATCGTAAGAATAAGAAAGTCTCAGATTAGAAATGGTTTCTTTCTCTCTACTTGAGTCACTTATGCTTGAAATCATTGGAGCAATCGTCGTGTGGATTATATCTTATTTTTCATTACCCCAAATCATGAAGCTCTATTCCTCTGAAGTAGATAAGAAGGCTGTTAATCCTGTTCAGAAAATTAACTTCGGAACCATCAATGCAATCTTATTCCTTGTATTAATTAAGTAGTGAGACACAAATTTCTCTAAATTTAATGGTAGAAATTCTTTCATACTGTGGGAAGTGAAATCTCATCAGTAATGCGAGTTGTTATTGTTGTTGACTATTATACAACGTGAAAACTGCAGTAATAAGTTTCTAAACTGTTTTTATCCAGTCTGCTTCGCTAAATATTTTTCATCTGCACCGTTGTAATTAAAGGCTATAGCCTTCTCAATTTTACGACCAAAATGCGAATAAGCTCATGCTCCAGTTGCACAAACGCCAGTTATTAAGTAATTCAAATCAAGCCCTTGTGTTGAGATTTCCTGTCCTTTCTCAAAAACCCGAGCTTCACAAGCTTTACGTTTTTCATAGAGAAAAGAGCCAGTGTGTCGAATTTTTTCTTTTAATACTTGATTAGGAGTTGGATCTTTGGATGACAATTATTATGAAAAAATTTAATAAAACATTTTTGACTATTTTAATCTCGATCCTGATTGTTTCTTGTGATGACACTGACGTAATTGTACAAATATTTGGTGCATATGAATATAACTGCACGACAGATGAATATAGAGTTTTAAACAAAAACATTATCTTACCATTCATGGAGAAAAATAAGTGGTATAACAAAGAAGAATTTCATGAAGCTCATATTGAGCATGCATTAAAACCCTTTAAAGACCTTCCTATGAACGATAGTTCTCTTGCTAAGATTACACCTACTCGTGAGTTAAGTGAGGCAATGTTAGGAGAAATAGTTATGAAAGTGGATTGTGCAAATCCACGAGATATAAAGTTTTAGATGGTAAAAATGCTCCCACTTTTTAATATAATAAATGAAGCTGTAGAATTGATGAGCTTAAGTTTCGGGTTTCTCATCAAAATCTAAGAACAGGTTGTCCCGTGAGGAAATAATTTTAACATTGAGCAATATGATCAAATTATCTGAAAGGAATTATCAAAATGATTTTTTACGTTGAGTATCAATGTGATCGTGACAAGCAGTCAGAAGCTCAAACTTTTTTTGCTAACATGACAGAAGAGCAAATCGTTGGAGAAACACCAAATGGGCTCCGTTTAATCTGCCGATATCACGATCTTCCAAATGGTTCTGGGTTTGCTGTTGTTGAAACAAATTCTCAAGATGCAATAACGGCTTGGGCACTGACATGGTCTGGGCTCTGTACATTTCCCGTTATTAAGCCGGTAGTCGATGATGATACGGGAAGAAAAATGATCAAAGAAATGTTGCAAAACCAATAGAGTCGTTATTTGAAGAAGAGCTTACTGAAGAGGTTATTAGATGATAGGTGACAGAATGATTAAAATTATAATGCAATCTATTTTTATTGTATTTTTTGCCACTACCTTATCCAGTTCAGTTTTTGCACAGGGAAAGATGACTGACCAGTACCGTCAAATGGGAGGTATAGCTGCTCTATCAGAGATGTGTTTGAATCAAAAAAGGTTGGAAAATCAATTATTCAAATCTGTTGGGATGACAGTTGCCAACAATCCAAAGATAGGAAGAGTGCTCTTTCAGCTGATGGCACTTTATTTCGAGAGTTATGAGGTGGCCAAAACAAAAAGAGTTGTATGGAGTGGATCGGCACAGAACTACAACAAAAAACAATTTAACTGTAAATCAAAATCAGATCTAACTTTAATTAAAAGATTTGAAGCTCAAATGTTTAAGCAATTAGCATCGACAAAATAAAAATGTTTTAAGATGACGAAAAATATCATCATACCTCTGGTTCTAATGTGCCTTATGTCATTCCCTAGTTGGGGTGAGACCAAAGACGACTTGGTTCAACGAGAAGGTCTGTATTACCAGAAATTCACTGATGTTCCGTTTACGGGTGAAGTTGAAGGTGAATGGAAAGGTTCAATCAAAAACGGTCTGAAAGAAGGACCGTGGGTCACTTACTACGACAACGGTCAGTTACGTTACAAGGGTGACTACAAGAACGGTTACCAAGAAGGAACGTGGGTTCATTACCTCCTCAACGGTCAGTTACGTTACAAGGGTAACTACAAGAACGTTAAGAAAGAAGGAACGTGGGTTTATTATTCCCTCCTCAACGGTCAGTTAATAAGACAGGGTAACTACAAGAACGGTAAGAAAGAAGGAAGGTGGGAGTCCTACGACTTTAACGGAAAGTCAGACGAAGATGCAGGAACCTATCGTGACGGTAAGAAAGTATCGGATTAGAAATGGTTTCTTTCTCTCTACTTGAGTCACTTATGCTTGAAATAATTGGAGCAATCTTCGTATGGGTTATATCTTATTTTTTATTACCCCAAATCATGAAGCTTTATTCCTCTGAAGTAGATAAGAAGACTGTTAATCCTGTTCAGAAAATTAACTTTGGAACCATCAATGCCATCTTATTCCTTGTATTAATTAAGTAGTGAGACACATATTTCTCTAACTTAGAGGTAGAAATTCTTTCATACTTGGTCTGTAAAAACTCATCAGTAATGAGAGTGGTGTTTATATTGGTTATTATTATTATTGATAATTGAAGGTTCTCTCCTTCCACTCTTCAAAGGACTTAAGATCATCAAGATATCTTTGACTTACATATTCATTATCTTTCATCGACATAATTTCTCTGTGCCTTTCCCCCCCTCCTTCTTCTTCATAATCAATTTCTTCATCAAAATATCCTATCTGTTTAGTCTTCACCGAATTGGGTATGCTAGCCCCAAACACGTCCTCTACTAATTTATTATTAGAAAGACCACTAAGCTCTCTCCATGCCTCATTCATAACCTCCCGAAGATCATCAGCATGTTCTTCCCATATTATGTAAGAGTCATGAACAGCCAATACAGGAATACCATCAGCCATAAACTCAGTAATAATAACTTCTATAATTTGACTATCGAGATATTGAAGCTCTATTCCTTTTCCTGTTCCAATTAAATCAGCAATAGGCTCATGCTTGGCTCTCAGTGCATCCAAAGCCTCACCCAATACTTGGTGTGTAAAGACACTTTTAAGATCTTTGTTACCTAAAACATGGTCACTAATAAATGCCCGAAAGGCTGCCTCATCACTCTCAGCATTAATGGCAATTAAGAGTAGATCTTTCAGATAATTCCTTTGCCATATGATGTGATTATCATCTGTTTTTATTTCATAAGGATCAGATGCTATTTCCTGCCAGTAGTTAATTCCCTTTTTTGCATAGAGCAGTGCCGGATGATGGGAAGAGTAATCCACCTCAATCGTTCTTCTGCCACTAACACGAATGAAAGGTCTATAGATGGAAGGTATGGCTTGCCAAAAGCCCCCGTAGAACCTTCCTCCGTGATCCCATCTGTTATTGTTGAAGACACGATGGGTAAATTTATCATGCTGATTGATGTACGTTCTCTTCAGTCTTCCTGTTCGTTTATCTTTTTCTTTGTGTTTAACCCATGGATTATCTGTGTTGCTTAGATCAATATGATGTTGCCCTAGCAGTAAATTGTAATTTAACAACACCCCTCTCATTCTGTCTGTCTCAGGAGTGTCTTCGTACTCGATATTTTCTTGTAATGTATTTCCCCTGATATCCTCAGTCTTGATCCTCATAATGATGGGTTCATAGCTTCTTAATCTTTTGTCGGCTGGTTTCCTGAGAGCATAGCTAATATCAAACTTATTGATCTTTGCATCTTTAAAGTACTGGATAAGTTTTGATGTGGTTTTCATTCGTGAGTTACGAGAAGCTCTGCCCTTGTCATGGAACCCCTTAACCATATCAACCAGATCAACATCAGAGAGGTGCTTTACGATGAGCCCTGTCTTGTCACTAATTCTAAGTGTGTTGTATCGGGAGTTTGCCTTGTAATAGCCACTACCCATGTAAAACCCGATACACATCTCAGGATCAGTCATCCATGCTACATAAAGATCGATTAGGACCTTTTTCAGAGCATGTTTTTCAATGCCTGTGAGTGAAGAAAATCCTTCAAAATAAGAGGTGTAAATAATATCTACAAATTTATTTACCTCGGGATGGTCTGACCAAGTGTGGACATCTAATTGACGAGAATGGTTCAAAGACCACGGTGCATCTTTTGCTTTGTATAGTGCCATGCCGTTATTTCTCAATAGCTTTTAATCAAACTAACCAAGGGACTATTCTAAACCAAATCACGGTGATTCGTGTAGCTTATCGAATAATTTTTATCTGTTTAATTGGAAAAGTAGACCCAATGACGACGACCTCATCAAGCCTCATCATCACTTATTCAAAGTAATAATTAAGAAATATTTCTTGGGATTAAAAAAACTCATCAGTAATGAGAGTTGTTGTTGTCTCTTCCACAGTAAAGGTTATTCTTAATATAGTTCTAATAGCACCTTCATTGAATTATAGTTTGATTTGATACATACTCATCACCATGAAAAATAGAACCATCCTAATCTTTTTGAGTTTTTCTTTTCTCTTGAGCAATGAGTTAAGAGCATCAGAGTTGCCTCCGTGCCCAAATGATAAAACTTCATACCGTCATAACTGCTTCGGGACCGAAACCTTTGCCAATGGAGAAAAATACGTTGGTGAATTTAAGAATGGCAGAAGACATGGAAGAGGCACCTATACCTTTGTCAGGGGAAATAAATACGTTGGTGAATTTAAGAATAACAAAATGCATGGAAAAGGCACCCATACCTTTGCCAGTGGAAATAAATACGTCGGTGAATGGAGGGATAACAAAAGACATGGAAAAGGCACCACTACCTTTGTCAGTGGAAATAAATACGTTGGTGAATTTAAGAATGACACAAGACATGGAAGAGGCACCTATACCTATGCCAGTGGAAGTAAATACGTTGGTGGATTTAAGAATGGCAGAAGACATGGAAGAGGCACCTATACCTCTGCCAATGGAGATAAATACGTAGGGGAATTTAAGAATAGCAAAATGCATGGAAGAGGCATTGCCAGCTCTGCCGATGGAAGAAAAAAAGAAGGTATTTGGAAAGATGGTAAGTTCCTATATGCCCAGAAAATAAACCCAAATCTTACAGCACAAAAACCCCGACCTAAAAGACGGAAACGTCAATCTTTTAAAAAATCTGTAGATCCCAACAAAATTGTCTCGGCAGCTTCCGGAACAGGCTTTGCCGTGTCATCCAAAGGACATGTGATTACCAACCATCATGTTATTAAGGGATGTCAAAAAGTAAAAATTCATCAAGATGGTAAAGCTATTCCTGCCACTGTCGTGACGTATGATCCCCAAAATGATCTGGCTCTTCTAAAAGGTGACTTCCGTCCCTCAGTTGTACTTAGTCTCAGTCCAAGAAACTCTGGACTGCTTGAGGAGATTTACGTAGCTGGATTTCCTTTTGGACAGAAAGTCAGTACCGGGGTTAAAGTCACAAAAGGTATTGTCAGTTCACTGACAGGTATTGGAAATAACTTCTCCCAAATCCAAATCGATGCAGCCCTGCAACCCGGCAATAGTGGTGGTCCTATAATAAATGGTAAAGGTAATGTCGTTGGAGTTGCTGTAGCCAAGTTGGACTTTAAAAATATCTTAAAGAGATTTGGTACACTGCCTGAGGATACGAACTTTGGTGTAAAAACAAGCATCGTAAAAACCATATTGGAGAGTAAAAACATCTCCACACCGAGAGCTAATAAATCATTAATCTCAACAGCCAAGCTTGGTGAAATGATTACAAAGGGGACGTACTATCTCTCTTGTTGGATGACGATAGCACAAATCCAAAGCATAAAATCTCAGAAAGTTATTTTTCAAAATTTAAATTAAATAATTACTTAAGGTAATTAAAAGAGTCCTATAATGATATAACCTCCTTCCTAAGGAGAAACTGTCTACCATCCACATACCAACAGTATTTTTTTTAAGTATTAATCCTTTTTTATTTCTTTACCCTAACTTCAAGGCCAAATCTTCTGCTCTAAGATGGGTGTATCTTTTCAACATCCGTAAATCCTTGTGACCTGTAATCGTTGATACCTCCATCACATTAAGACCTCGTTCAAAGAACCTGCTCGTGGCCTCATGCCTCAAATCATGAAAACGTAAATCATCTATCCCTGCCCTCTTACAGGCTCTTTTCCACAAACCTCTTAATGCCGTTGTTGATAAAGGAAATACTCTTCCAGAAATATTAGCTGGTAACTCTTCTAATGTCTTTATGGCTTTGGAGGACAAAGGAACCGTCCTCCTCTCTCCATTTTTTGTGAGAGGTAAATAAGCTGTTCGAGACTGATAATAAATATGGTTTCGTTGCAGTGTGAGCAACTCACCACGTCTCATGGCTGTCTCTAAAGCAACAATGACCAACGGAAAAAGATATGAGTTGTGGCTCCGGCTACAGGCTAGCAAAAGGCCTTCAGCTTCATCCCTCCCCAACCGTCTATCTCTTGGTCTGTTCGAGGGAGGCTTTGTAACCAAACTAACGGGATTTTCCGTCAATCGAATATTCCATTCCCTCATAGCTGTATTAATGGCATCAGAGATTAAACTCAAGTCTCTGGCTGCAGCATTGCCTTGGACAACTTTTAATCTCTCATCTCTATATTGAGCAATGTGAAAAGATCTTAAATCAGTTAAAGGAATTTTTCCTAACCACGATCGGTTTATTTTTTTTATCCTAAGGATTTCTATCTCAAAAGAACGTTTATTGGGTGTAATTTCTTTCCCATATCTCTTAAGTAACTCCCCAAGGGTTCCTTCAGCAAAAGAGAATTGACCAGTAGCCATGGCCCTCTCTGTCGTCTCTGCCCATTTCTTTGCATCGGATTTATACTGGAAATTTTTCACCTTAGTGGGGTAATTCTTTCGTCTGACACGAGCTTGATAGCCCCCTTTTATCTTCATAATGGAAGACATTTTTTGACTCCTATTGGAGCTATAGTGGAGTAATTAATATGGGAAATAAAAGATTATCATTCCTAAGATATACTAACCTATTGATATATCTTAGAAAAAGTGGTGGGCACGACTGGGATTGAACCAGTGACCCCTACGATGTCAACGTAGTGCTCTCCCGCTGAGCTACGCGCCCACTCGATATTGCCGTTTTCTTGTCTACACGTAATTCAGGGGTATTTGCAAGACCTGCAAATATCAGGCACAACTTTAAAAATGCAACTAGATAAGATTTAGGGTGCGTATATTAGTTTTAGATCTGTTGTAGTTATTTTTGATACATCCTTAAGTATTGGGGAAAAAAAGAAAATTATGTATGATAGTTTTTTCAAATTCTATAACCATGCCAGTTTCTCTCAAAAACAAAAGTTTTAAAAAACCTACTCATCAAGTTTTTGAACCTAAAATTCGCCTTGCACCTGTGATTTTTGCTTCGCCACATAGCGGACGTGAATATCCGAATGACTTTATCTCAATTTCTAAGCTAGGCGCTTTAGCACTCCGCAGTACAGAGGATAGTTTTGTTGACCAACTATTTTCTGATGCGCCAACCTTCGGAATGCCAATTCTTCAAGCAAATTTTCCACGGGCTTACGTTGATCCCAATAGAGAACCATTCGAACTAGATCCGTCCATGTTTTCAGATGATTTGCCAAAATATGTAAATACCTCCTCCCGCAGAGTGGCTGCTGGAATTGGAACAATTGCAAAGGTGGTTTCATCGGGTCAAAACATTTATGTTGGAAAAATTAAATTTTCAGAAGCGGTTAAAAGAATAAATCTTTACTATCGCCCGTACCACAAATCACTTCGCAAACTTCTTACTGAGACTCGCAAAGCATCCGGCGGCTATTTGCTAGTCGATTGCCACTCAATGCCATCGATTGGAGGACCGAATGATGCTGACAATGGGAAACGACGAGCAGACTTTGTTTTAGGTAATAGGTTCGGAAATGCATGTGGATCAAATCTTACAATGCGCGTTGCTGAATGTATTTCCTCACTTGGTTATAGTGTAAGTCATAATAACCCGTTTTCTGGCGGGTTCACCACTCAGCATTATGGCCGTCCCTCGGATAGGTTACATACACTTCAAATTGAAATTAATCGGGGGCTATACATGGATGAAAAAACCATAAAACCTTCGCCAAATTTACAAATCCTCAAAAGGGACATTAACCACCTTATAGAGATGTTTAGGAGTATTAAACCTAAGGACTTAGCAAGTGATTGCTAATATTTTGTTACTTATCAAATTTTGGCTACACTTAGTATTCAAACCGCAGGGCAACCAGGAGCTCATAAACTTTTACAACAAAAATATTGTGCCATGTGTTAAAACGTAGGTATTCTAAAAAAATGTTCATTAGTGCTTAATTTTGATGGGCATCCAAAATTAACCCTTGCTGTGATTTTAAATGTCGGACTTATTGATTTTTTTAAGTTCACTCAAACACCAGCGACCTAAATAAAAGAGCTCCGATCAAATCAACTGTAAGAAATATCGTCCAAGACGTCAGCCTATGTATTTGTTTATAAATAGCTTCCTATTATATACCTCTGGTGGCCAACTCAGTACTGCCTCTCCAGTATCTATCATTTTATATCGATTAATATTAAAACGAGATCCGGCTAGGATGAAAAGAAATTTTTGTAAAAAAATCAGAAGGAGGCCTTAAGAGTCATTGCAAGTTTATCATTATGGTTAAGTGCCCATAGGTTAGCAGACTTTCCGTCATTGTCTGCGCAACCTTGAATCTTAAATACATGCGTATCATAAAGCGGGGAAACTGCACGCACGGAAATATCTTTCAGCAGTTTATTTGATAACTGGTGTCGAAATAAATCCATTAACAATATCTGGGTTAATGGTCCATGCACTAAGAGCCCTGGATAATTCTCAACCTCCATTACATACTTTCTATCGTAATGAATACGGTGACTATTCATGGTTAAAGCAGAAAAACGAAATAAAAGCACAGGTGTGGGTTCTACGTCTCTTGACCAAACTGCAGGAAAAGGTGCAGACGGCAAAATATCATAAGTCAAAGAGGTCTTCGCTTCCTCACGATACACCACATCCTGAATTTCAGTCACAGCAATGCCGTTGTTTCCTTCTATTTCATGCTTTAACTTTAAAAATACTAAATCACCGGTTTTGCCAACTTTTGGCGTAACGGCCTCAATTGTTGTAGTTTTTTTGATCCATTCTCCAACATAAATCGGTTTGTGATAAGTTGCTTTGGTACCTGCCCACATTCTGCGCGGTAAATCGATTGGCGGCAAAAACTCTCCACGTTTGGGGTGTCCATCAGATCCAGTTTCGCATAGCTTAACGATTTCGTGAAAATAAATTACATGCCACCCCTGGGGAATTGTATCACCCTCTTTCAAAGGAGGATCATCACGATTGAGAGTGGCTGAAAGTGCATCAGCATGATTGGAAGTAACCAAAGCATTGCTGCTCTCTTTTTTACCGACCCAATCAATATATCGGTCTTTCGTAATCATACTGAAAATTCTCTCCTTATTTCCTCTGAATGTTGACCAATTGCTGGAATAGGACCGAGGACCCTTGGTGTTTCATCCATAGTTACAGGGGGGGCCACCATAGAAACCTTACCAGTCGGACTATCAACTTCTACCCTACGTAATGCCGAATGGTGCGACAAACCCTCAACATCATTAACTTCGCCAAACGCAATTCCTGCACAACGCAATTTTTCTAGCAGCACAGTTCTCGAAGTCGAACCGAATACCTTATTCAAAATTTTATTAAGGGCTTTACGATTTTTGCACCTTAATTCATTGTTACAAAAACGTTGATCCTCGATCATGTCGGATCTCTCTAAAACTTCAAGGCAGAATCGAGTCCACTCGCGTTCATTTTGAATAGAAATCAGAACTTCACTTTTATCTGCTGTTGGATAAGCACCATACGGCGCAATAGATGGATGATTAAGCCCCACACGGTTAGGAATTTTACCGGCATAATCATAAGTTAATAACGGAACGTTCATCCAGTCGGCCATTCCCTCAAATAAAGAAGTCTTTATCGATGTCCCTTTTCCAGTATGCTCTCGATCTATAATAGCTTCCAAAACCGCCATATATGCGTACATTCCACATGCGATATCACAAGCAGATACTCCAACACGCCCGGGTCCTTCTGGACGACCAGTAACGGAACACAGTCCAGTTTCTGCCTGAATCAACAAATCATATGCTTTCATTTCTGCATATTCATCTGATTGACCGTAGCCTGAAATATCGACAGTAATCAAACGCGGATAGCGGGAACGCAATACGCGAGAGTCCAATCCGGACCGGGCAGCAGCGCCCGGAGCAAGATTTTGTATAAATACATCCGATTTTGATATAATAGTTTGCAACAAGGATGCATCGTCTTTATTTTTTATATTCAAAACCAGCGACTCTTTACCTCGGTTGAGCCATACAAAGTAGGCACTTTCGCCATGCACTGCACTATCATAGCCTCTCGCGAAATCACCTTCGGCACGCTCTATTTTAATTACCCGCGCCCCGGCATCAGCCAGTCTTGACGAACAATAAGGTGCTGCGACTGCTTGTTCAAGCGAGACAACAAGTTTTCCTTTTAGTGGTAAACTCGCCATTTTCACCCCCTAAAAAGATCTCGGCAATCCGAGAACGTGCTCAGCAAGATACGAAAGTACCAAGTTGGTTGAAATAGGAGCTATGCGGTAGAGACGCGTCTCGCGAAACTTTCTTTCAACATCATACTCTTCAGCGAAAGCAAAACCTCCGTGCGTCTGCATGCAGGTGTCAGCCGCCTTCCAACTAGCCTCCGCCGCCAAGTACTTGGCCATATTTGCCTCAGCAGCACAATTTCCACTACTTTCGTACAGCATTGCAGCTCGCTTAACCATAAGATCTGCCGATTCGGTTTGCGCATAAACCTCAGCAATTGGGAATTGAATACCTTGATTTTGCCCTATTGGTCTTCCAAAAACGGTTCTCTCGTTAGCATACCCTGTTGCTTTTTCTATAAACCAGCGTGCGTCTCCTATACACTCCGCAGCGATTAAAATTCGTTCTGCATTCATTCCGGATAAAATATATCTAAATCCTTTTCCTTCTTCACCTACAAGAGAATCTGCCGGAATACGCAAATTATCGAAAAAAACCTCAGTTGTAGCATGATTAATCATTGTACGAATTGGCCGAATAGTAAGGCCGTTCCCAAGAGCTTTACGCATATCTATCAAGAATACTGATAACCCATCAGTACGTTTTTCTACTTCATTGCGCGGTGTTGTTCGCGCGAGCAGCAACATTAGGTCTGAGTGCTCCGCACGCGATGTCCAAATTTTTTGGCCACTCACTATATAAGTATTGTCGCCATCCTTAGTCGCTGTGGTTTGCAGGCTTAGCGTATCGGTGCCACTGGTGGGTTCAGTTACACCAAATGCCTGCAAGCGTAATTCTCCTGTCGCGATTTTAGGTAAATATGTCTGCTTTTGATGAATTGTTCCATGTCTAAGAACGGTACCCATGGTATACATTTGAGCATGACAAGCACCCCCATTGCCCCCAGATTTCTGGATCTCTTCCATAATTGCGCAGGCCGCAGAAATATCTAGACCACTGCCTCCAAATTCCTCGGGTATCAAAACGGAGAGATAACCCCCTTCCGTTAATTCCTTGACGAACTCCGTTGGGTAAGCCCTGTCACGATCTAATTTTTGCCAATATTCACCTGTGAATTTCTTACACAAACGAGAAACTGCTTCCCGAATTTCATTGTAATCTTGTGTCATAAGTCTTCCTTAGAATGTGCATTTTGGGTTTTTAACGGTTGAAAAGCTTTCAGCCAAGGTTTTTGAGTATTAAGATCCTCTATTATGTAATAAAAACTAATTCTTTTTCCACATTATGGAGATAAAAATGCCTGTGATTAATCGCATAGCAGAATTTGCAAACGAAATGACAGAATGGCGTCACCGTATTCACGCCAACCCAGAAACCGCCTTTGAGGAATATAATACAGCTGATTTTGTCTCCGAAAAACTAAAAAGTTTTGGAATAACGGTTAATAGAGGACTAGCACGGACCGGTGTAGTTGGAACACTTATAGGAAATCAAGGTAAGGGGCCAGGTATTGGACTGAGAGCCGATATGGATGCGCTTAATATAGAAGAACGAAGTTCCCATGAATATGCCTCAAAAGTTTCAGGCAAAATGCATGCTTGCGGACATGATGGACACACATCTATGTTACTGGGCGCCGCAAAGTACTTGTCTGAAACGCGCAATTTTTCCGGCCGGGTACAATTTATTTTTCAACCAGCAGAGGAATTCGCTGGCGGAGGAAGAGAAATGGTTCAAGATGGGTTATTCGACAAATTTCCTGTAGATACTGTCTGGGGTATGCACAATTTTCCAGGGCAAAAACTAGGTACTTTTGCTGTCTGCCAAGGCCCTGCAATGGCGGCAGCAGACACTTTTGACATTTCATTACGCGGGTCAGGCACCCACGCTGGTTTTCCCAATACGGGAACTGACGTAGTAGTAGCTGCTGCCCATGTAATTTCAATGCTGCAAACAATAGTAAGTCGGCGAGTTGATCCTGTAGAATCGGTCGTGTGTTCAGTGACGCAAGTAAACGCAGGTGACACCTACAATGTAATTCCTGATAATGTTTCATTGCGCGGTACAGTTAGAACTTTAAAGTCTGGACTTCAGGACGATGTTGAGAAGGCTATTAAACAAATAATTCTCGGTACAAAAACAAGCTTCCATCTTGATGAGGTGAAACTAAAATACACACGTGGATACCCACCCACAGTCAATGATGTAACGGAGAGTGTTTTTGCAGCCGAGGTTGCTGCAGATGTTGTAGGGCGGAATAACGTCGATATTACCCAGTCGCCAAAAATGGCAGCAGAAGATTTTTCATTCATGCTTAACGAACGGCCAGGTTGTTATATTTGGCTTGGGAATGGAACAGGGGAAAATATTGCTCATTTGCACAACCCTTATTACGATTTCAATGATGAAGCACTTGCAATAGGAGCAAGTTACTGGGCAAGGCTCGTCGAAATGAGACTCTCAAAATAAAATTGTTTAAACGCCAATTCATGACCGAAGAAGAAGATAACATTCAACCCCGCCAGCAAAAAGTTTTGGAACGACCAATGCAAATTCCAATTGATCATGCGCTATACCGTAATGCGCCAAAAATTTCAATAATCGCCGGAGTTGTCTGTGCTGCCTCAATTTATATATTTGGCGATACGCCAGGGTGGATGCCACCATTTCTAGGCGTGGTGATTGCGGTAGTGATAAATAGAATATTGAGACCCAAAACACGGGGTTTTAATATTGAGGATGAAATATAATCATCAATCCATAAATTTCAGTAATTTAAATAACCGAAATTTTACTGCAAACTTACCGAAAAACCAGAATAAGTTTTTTCCAAGCGAGTCAAAAACTGAAAATTATAGTTGCAAAACAGTTCATCCTCCGATTAATGCTTGTTCGGACGCCTTTAAGTGATGGTGCAATAAATCAATAAAAATTTCCGGTTTCTCAAATGCTATTTGATGGCCAATGCCGTCTATTATCTCATACCGAATACCTGGATATGCGAGCGCAATCTGACGCACAAACTCCTCTGGTGCAGATTTATCGTCTGATCCCGCTACAATCATTGCCGGCACTTTTAAATGTTCAACATAATCAAAAATATTTGTTCTCACTAATGCACCAAATAGCTTTAGATATCCAGGTATTTGTATCCCTCGAGCAAACTCGATCGCTCGGCTCACAACCACTGGATCTGCATCAGGAGAGAGTGAATTAGGTGTACGCTTTTCTGCAAAACCATCGGCACCTAACTCTCTTAATTCGTTCGTCCTCTCAGCAAGAAGCGTTCTCTGTTCTTGCACAGACAATTTACCATTCCCGATTACAGCCTCCGCCAGAGTCAATGACAACAAACGGTCCGAATAGCTTTGGTGAAATTTTGCCGCAATACAAGTTCCAACAGAATGACCCATCAAGTGGCAATGTTTTATTTCCAACGCATCAATAAATCGTAATGCAACTTCTGTGTAATCTGCAATTTCTGGCGATTCAATCTGCATCGCTGTCGACTCACCGTAACCGGGTGCATCCCAACCAATCACCCTATATGCCTTCGCGAGACTATTATAATGAGGCAACCAACTTTCTGACCGGCCTCCAAGACCATGCAAAATAATAAGAGGAGTACCCGAGCCAGCCTCACGATATGAGATTTTCTGGCTTTTTCCTACATCAATAGTTTTAAGAACCGGAAGGGACATAATCTAATCTCCTTAAAAGAAAATAGGCTTATCTTACCCTTACTTACGATAAGGTCTACCGGAATGTACATTGACAACACGTACAGCCACGCCATGATAGATAATCATCAAGTCTAGGAATATTAAATGACAAATATAGATGAATTTGCGGGAGAAAAAATGCCACGATCTCCAGTGTACGGAACTAAGCATATGGTGGTCTCGGGGCACTCACTTGCTTCCACCGCGGGGGTAAGAACACTAGAGGCGGGAGGGTCTTTGATTGATGCAATGATTGTAACCTCTTCGGTATTATGTACTGTTTTGCCACATGCTACGAGTTTGGGTGGAGACGCTTTTTTGATCTACTACGATGCTGAGT
Source organism: Rhodospirillaceae bacterium (assembly GCA_002709075.1). Classification (GTDB taxonomy): domain Bacteria; phylum Pseudomonadota; class Alphaproteobacteria; order MPNO01; family UBA2964. Next base: position 33,960 of record PAPV01000015.1, read on the forward strand.
CGGAAAAATTAATAGGACTTAACGCTTCAGGATATTCACCCGCGGGGGCAACAGCAGATTTTTTTAAAGATGGGATGATATTACGGGGACCTCTCTCCGTCTCTACTCCCGGCATTGTTCGCGCATGGGAAGTACTGCATCAACGTTATGGAAAAATGGATTGGGCTGACCTGTTTATTCCGTCTTTGGACCTAGCTGCAAATGGACATCCATTGTCACGCGTTCTCGCATCAGCTTTAAACATTTTTAAAAAAGATATTTCAGCAGACAAAGGATGTTCAGATTTGTATCTGCGTGACGGCGTACCAATGAAAGCCGGCGAACTTATAAAACAACCGGCTTTGGCTAACACAATACAAAAGATTGCTACAGATGGGAGCCCTGCCTTTTACGAAGGTGATATTGCGCAATCGATAGGTAATTACAGCAAAAAATGTGGTGGCCTGCTCTCTGCTGAAGACTTTAGGGGTTATCAGCCAGAATGGGTGGATGTTTTGAGCACAAACTACAGGGATCATAATGTTTGTGTTATGCCTCCAAATTCATACGGCTTTTTAATGCTCATGCAACTCAATGCTATTTCTAGTCTAAGCTCCGAAGATTTGTCAGGCTCTGATGAAGACCGACTGGGCTACCTTATGACAGCAGCACGAGTGGCTTTTGACGAAGGAAAATCTTTTATTTGTGACCCAGCAGTCCATCCAGCACCCCTTTCCGATCTTCTCGGAGAAAAAATAACATCTAAAATGCGTGATGCTGTAGCTGCTTCTGCGCCTGGTAAACATCAGAATTCCAGTGCTGGCGGCACAAGTTGTATTACGATGATTGACAACAAAGGTAACGCTTGTGCAGTTGTACAATCAGTCTTCCATGTTTTTGGATCATCATGGTTAGACCCTGGGACAGGTATTTTAATGAATAATCGAATGACCGGGTTTGAAACTGATAAAAACCATCGAAACGTAGTCGAACCCCATAAACGGCCAGCTCACACACTAAATCCTGTCATGGTATTCAAAAATGGCCGGGTAAAGTACTTAATGACGACGCCAGGTGGACCAGCACAAACAATTTCCAATGTCCAAATGCTAACTAATGTGGTGGATCGAGGTATGGAACTCTCCGCTGCATTAGAGGCTCCACGATGGTCAATTGATGGCGAAGGAAACCCATTGATAGACGATGAATATCCTCAAACTACGATAGATATGTTGGAAAAACGCGGCTTTAAACTTCAAAGGGCATCAGGTGCATCATATTTTGGGTCTAGCAAATGCATTGAAGTCTTAGAGGGAGGTGTGCTGGCTGGCGCCGCGGATCACAGAAGAGAAGCCTATGCCTGCGGGCGTTAACAACTCGTTTGCTAATGGCCAGAGTGCAGATTTGATTATCAAAAATGCGAAGATTATAACTTGCGACGTACATGCCTCGATTCACCAGGCCATATCTGTTAAAAATGGTCGTATTCTTGCGATTGGGAATGAATGCAAAGTATCTGAAACCACAAACACGAGAAGCCGAGTAATTGATGCTCGAGGAGCTGCAGTAATTCCTGGAATGATTGATGGACATGCGCACTTAGATCGAGAGGGGTTGAAACGCATATTTCCCTCATTAGCTGGATCTCAGTCAATAGATGATATTCTGCAAAGAATAGAGGCACTCGTAAAAGACGCGGATCCTGGGGATTGGATAGTAACAATGCCAATTGGAGAACCACCTTTCTACTTTGACGTGCCTGGCAATCTAAGAGAAAAACGACTTCCAACCCGGTGGGAATTAGATAAGGTCTCGCCCAATAATCCTGTATATATTCGCCCGATTTGGGGTTTTTGGAGCCATATACAACCACTCGATTCTATAGCTAATTCAAGAGCGCTTGAAGAAGCGGGACTTAATCGTATTCCAAAAAATTGTCCAAATAACATAAAGTTCGAAATTAATCACACCACAGGAGAACCTAATGGAATAATTCATGAGATGACCTTTATGCCTATTGCAGAACTTCTGTGGTTCCAAACAATGAAGCGCTTCTCGCATGATAACAGGGTAAAAGGAATTAAAGATGCTATGCGTGCCTATAATGCGAGTGGAACAACATCAGTGTTTGAGGAACACGGTTGCGCTCAAGAAGTAATAGATGCATGGAAAGCGGTAAATAATAGTGGTGATGCAACTGTGCGAGCACATCTAATTTATAGCCCGTCATGGCAATTCGCTGAGAAAAATGATTTTGCTGGTGCAATTAAACGTTGGTCCAATGATTTAAGCGGAATGAAGGGGAGCGGCGATGATTACCTAAGGATTGGTGGCATATTCGGAGACTTGGGTATAGATCCGGACGCCGCGGCTCGGCTCACTGCTGCACCGTACACAGGATGGTCAGGCTTTAATTATGACAGTGGTATCCCTGCTGAAAACATGCACGAATTTTTAATAGCGGCAGCGCAACATAATGTACGTGTCAGTGCGATATGGATGACAATGCTGCCTTTCTTCGAAGCTGTAAATGCGGAATTTTCAATAAAAGAACAAAGATGGGTGATTGGACATCTCGGCTACGCAACCCCACAGGAAATAAAGAGATTGGCAGATATTGGTGTCACTATGACCGCCCACACCAACCGCTATATATTTAAAAATGGGCATGCGATTATAGAGGACATGGGCCCTGAAAATGAAAATAATTTATGCCCGATGAAATCTGTATTGGAGCAAGGAATACATATTGGATTAGCAAGTGACAATGTGCCAACCACCCTCTGGTATCCAGTTTGGGAAGCGGTTACACGGCATAATCTATACATTGATGGACCAGTTGCTCGAGAACAGGCTTTAACCCGACAGCAGGCTCTCAATTGCGCTACCATAGAGGGCGCCTACTTAACCGGTGAAGAAAATGAAAAAGGATCTTTGGAGGTTGGTAAATTAGCTGACATAGTAATCTTAACCGACGATCCGTTAACCTGCGCTGAAAATAAAATTAAAGAAATAATGGCGACTATTACGATAGTAAATGGCGAAATTGTCTATGATTCTGAGGGTGTTACATGAATCTTGAAGAATTGGATACACCAGTATTACTGATAGAACAAGATGCTCTGAAACGCAACCTTGAAAGAATGCAAGAGATAATTTTAAGAGCGGGAATCACTTATAGACCTCATGCCAAAGCACACAAATCTCCAGACATTGCTAGGATGCAACTGGACTACGGCGCGAGCGGAATTTGTTGTGCGAAATTAAGTGAAGCAGAAGTATTTGCCGAAGAAGGTATACAAAATATATTAATCACTAGCCCAGTAATTGGGGCGTCAAAAATTGCACGTTTGATTGAACTATCATCGAAAGCCACCGTTATGGTTGTAGTAGACAATGAAGAGAATCTTCACGACTTGTCTATATTTAGTGCGGCCGCAGGCATTAATTTAAAAATTATTATTGAAATAAATATCGGACAAAATCGATGTGGAGTGGAACCAGAACAACCCGCATTATCACTGGCAAATGTTGTGAAAAAAACAAAAAATCTCACTTTGGTCGGATTACAAGGGTATAATGGTTCTATTCAAATGCTAAAAAACTTCAAAAAAAGAAGTATGGAAGTACAAAAGGCTATGCTTCCTCTAATTAAGTCCGCCAATCTAGTCCGCAACTCAGGTCAGGATTTTTCTATATTGACCGGGGGTGGGACGGGCACATCAACCATTGATGCAGATGCCGGGATTCTTACTGAAATACAACCAGGCGGTTATATTTTTATGGACTCTTGCTACCAAAATGTCGGTTGGGGAAACAATAACAAAATTCCATTCGAGCAATCGCTTACCGTTATGTCTACTGTTATATCCTCTCCTTCATCAAACCGATTGATCCTAGATATGGGGCTGAAGTCAATAAGCTCAGACCAAGGACCGCCTATAGTACTGGACTTACCGGACGCAAAATTTAAATTTGCCGGTGAGGAACATAGCGAACTTTTTTGGGAAACTGAAAATTCTTCTCTTAAGATAGGTGATAAAGTACGGTTTGTTCCTACTCACTGCGATACAACAGTAAATCTTTATGATAATTTTTTTGTATATTCTGGAAATTCCGTGAATGATATTTGGCCAATTTCTGCCCGTGGCAAGTCTCAGTAATTCAGAACTATGCAAAATACCATTCCTGATAAAAAAATTCATTTAGAATTGGCTTGATATAACTTTAAAGCCTTTTAGAATGCGAGATCTTATGTTTAGACACACACTGTCTCCAGAAATGTATATCCTTCCGTTTGTATTTTATAATTCATGGCTTTTTTCATTCAAAAGATATTAACGCATCGGTCTAATTATTCGCCAAACACTATAAACAACTTTTTAGGCTCATCGACCAATTAACTACAATTATTTCCACTTCTTACTTAGGTCTTAAGTTTGTTTTTGAAGTTAAAAATTTCGTTTTTTTTATTTGGTTTATTGGCTTGCCTTATACTTGTTATACTTGCAGTCCCCTATCTTTCCCAAAACTATTCTAATTATCGAAACAAATTAGCACCTTTAAATCAAACACACCAAACATTACTTTCGCTCTATATTGGAGACGAAAAACTTCTATATTTGCCGCCATCAGCGAAAACTCATAAAATGCGCATAAAGGAGGGCCAAACCCTCATGCAGATATTGCTCAAAGCCGGTGCAGATAGAACAAATGCCTTTAATGCAATCAAAGCAATGCGAAAACTTTTCAACCCGCGCGACATTTTGAAAAACACCGAAATAATTATCTATCAAAAAACCACAGTACTTGGCGAGAGTGTTTTCGACGGTTTTGAGTTTTCTCCAAATTCTTCAGCAACTATCCTAGTGCGTTTTAAAAATGATTCATTGCCGATTGCGAGTCGAATAAACCGAATTCTTAAAAAAGAAGAAATTCGGGTTAAAGGCTATATAGATACGAGTCTTTATTTCGACGCCACAAAAACAGGTCTTCCGGCTGAAATTGTTTTAGAGTTCATTCGCCTTTTTAGCTGGGATGTTGATTTTCAGCGCGAAATTCGTCGAGGGGATGAATTTGATATATTAGTAAACCGCTTACTTCTGCCAGACGGTTCTGTCGCCAGATGGACATCCATAAATTACGCATCTCTCACTTTGCGCAAAAAGAAAATGCCGCTTTACCGTTATGAAAGCGTAGGAGACGGAACGGAATATTTTAACAGAAAAGGAAGGAGTGCTCGAAAAGCACTCATGAAAACACCAATAAACGGTGCACGTCTTTCCTCTCGATTTGGGAAACGCCGGCATCCAATTCTTGGTTACACAAAGTTCCATCGTGGTGTGGACTTTGCGGCCCCAATTGGTACTCCAATATACGCAGCCGGAGACGGCATAGTAATATTCGCCGGACGCAAGGGCGGTTATGGTAACTATATAAAAATTCGTCACAATAGCCGGTATTACACTGCATATGCGCACTTGCAAGGGTTCAAGCGAAATATAAAAAGAGGAAAAAAGGTAAAGCAGGGTCAGGTCATCGGTTTTGTTGGCTCAACCGGCCGTTCCACAGGACCACATCTTCATTATGAAATTTTAGTTAATGAAGAACAAATAAATCCTCTTCGTATTAAATTGCCCTCCGGAAAAAATCTTCTAGGATCAGAGTTGAAGCGCTTCCAGAGAACACGCGACCAGATTGATCTCACTCTTCGTAATATTAAGACGGGAAATATAAGTACCATAAGTAAATAAAATATTTAATTATTAAAAAAATTTAAGCCGCTTCGACCACCTGATTATTAATAACCAAACCATCGTTATTGGCACTTATCAGGACGGCCTTCGTGCAATTGACGGTTCCCTCCAATATCATAGTTGCAAGCGGATTTTGAAGATGTTTTTGTATTGCCCGTCTTAGTGGTCTTGCTCCGTAAACCGTGTCATAACCTACCTTAGCCAGCCACTCGTGTGCAAATTCATCGAACACAATATCAATATTTTGATCAGCCAAACGTTTTCGTAGACCATTGAGCTGTATTTTAACAATATCTTCCATGTGGCATCTTTCGAGCCTATGAAAGAGTAAAATCTCATCCAAACGATTGAGAAATTCCGGTCTAAATTCTGCCCTTACCATATCCATAACGGACCTTTTAACGTGTTTAAAAGTTTCTTTTTCATCCTGAGCAGAAAGAATTTCACTTCCAACATTGGAGGTTAGTATTATCATTGTGTTTCGAAAATCAATTGTACGACCGTGTCCGTCAGTAAGTCGGCCTTCATCTAAAACCTGCAGTAAAATATTCAGAATATCGGGATGTGCTTTTTCAATTTCATCAAAAAGCACCACTTGATATGGACGTCTTCGAACTTGTTCTGACAGACATCCTCCTTCCTCGTAACCTATATATCCTGGTGGAGCACCTATCATCCGAGATACTGAGTGTTTTTCCATGTACTCTGACATATCAAGACGCAACATAGCCCCTTCATCGTCAAACAAGAAATCAGCAAGGGCTTTTGTTAACTCGGTTTTACCGACTCCAGTTGGTCCCAGAAACATAAATGAGCCCATCGGACGGTTGGGATCCTGCAAACCAGCACGTGAACGACGCACCGCATCGCTAACCGCAGCAACAGCATCATTTTGCCCAATCACTCTGGTTCCTAGAGTGGTTTCCATCGACAACAGCTTGTCCCGTTCACCCTCTAACATTTTATCCACTGGTATACCTGTCCACCGAGATACCACAGAGGCAATATCATTCTCTGTTACTTCTTCCTGCAGAAGTAAGGATTTGTGATCCTTTTTATTCTCATCTGCTATCCTTGCCTCTAATTTTGGAATAACGCCGTACATCAATTCCCCAGCTTTTGCCAAGTCTCCAGCTCGTTGCGCACGTTCCAAGGCCAGTTTTGCGACATCAAGTTCTTCTTTTAGCTTTTGAGAAGATGTTAACCTGTTTTTTTCAGACTGCCACAAAGTATTTAGTCTTTGGTAGTTTTCCTCTAAATCTAATAGATCAGCACTGAGTTTTGTTAAACGGCTTTGCGAGGCTTCATCCAATTCGTGTTTGAGAGCCTCCCTCTCGATCTTTAGTTGAACAATCCGCCGATCAAGCTCATCGACCTCTTCGGGCTTCGAGTCTGCTTCAATCCTCAGCCGTGAAGCTGCCTCATCTATCAAATCGATTGCTTTATCCGGAAGAAAACGATCAGTAATATAACGATTTGACATAGAAGCTGCGGAGACAATTGCATTGTCAGTAATTCTTATTCCATGGTGTAATTCGTATTTTTCTTTTAAGCCGCGTAAAATTGAAACAGTATCTTCTATGGTCGGCTCAATCGCATAAATTGTTTGGAAACGTCGCGCAAGGGCAGCATCTTTCTCAATATGCTGACGATACTCATCAAGCGTTGTTGCTCCTATACAGTGCAAAATTCCTCGTGCTAACGCTGGTTTTAACATATTAGAAGCATCCATAGTTCCAGTAGAAGCTCCAGCACCGATAAGCGTATGCAACTCATCTATAAATAAAATAATTTCACCATCATAGTGTTTGATTTCATCAAGTACTGCTTTCATCCTTTGTTCGAATTCGCCACGGAACTTTGTTCCTGCTAACAGTGCTCCTAAATCAAGCGACATTAGTCTTTTATTTTTTAGCCCTTCTGGTACATCACCTTTGACAATACGTATCGAGAGCCCTTCGACAATCGCAGTTTTTCCGACACCAGGCTCTCCGATAAGGATGGGGTTATTTTTAGTTCGCCTCGCTAATACCTGCATTGTACGACGAATTTCTTCGTCTCGTCCTATAACCGGATCCAATGCCCCGAGACGAGCCTGCTCTGTCATATCTATCGCGTACTTGGACAATGCATCATAGGAATCCTCAGCATTAACGCTGCCAGCAACCATACCTTTTCTTCGCGTGTCGATTATTGACGTGAGTGACTGGGTTGACATTCCAGAAGACTTCATAACTTTCGCGGCGTCACTATCTTCCAATAAGGCGAGCGCTAAAAACAACCGATCCAACGCAACAAAATCATCGCCTATATTTGAAGCTAAGGTTTGTGCCTCAACAAGTAAACGGTTTGTCAAAATATCAAAATAAATTTGTTCCGCACCAGGTCCGTCAACAACAGGCAACTTTTGTAAGGCCAGTTCATTTTCATGAATTGCACGATTAGGTTCTCCTCCTGCATCACGTAACAAGTTAACAGCTAACCCCTCTTCATCATCAAGAAAAGCTTTCAAAATATGATCAGGTGTTATACGCTGATGTTTATATTGAACAGCAAGTGATTGCGCCTTCTCAAAAATTTTTCGTGATTTCTCAGTAAACTTTTCTAATTCCATTACCCTAAAACTCCAAACACCCTATCAAAATGTTCAACATATTGATGTTGGTTGACATCGCAAATTCTAGATATGGAAACTTAAAAATGTATTACAAGCCTTCCAACGAGGACTGGTCAAACAATACTCTGCTGTTCTGGTGATGAAGCCTCAGCAGTTTCGCTATCAACATCTGGATCTTCGTTGATTTTTTCTTCTTGCCGAGTTTCAACTTCTTTCCTAGGGCGTCTACGCCTACGAGGCCTCTGCTTATCTTTTGACGGATCAGGTGTTTCTTCAACTGCCGGACCTGTACAGATTCCAACCGGCAATGCCGGAGAGCTTGCAACTACCTCTTTACCGTCTGCGGTCTGAGTATCAGAACTGATTATCGGATTTGCATCTACGACTTGTTTCTTTAATTCAGTATTATTTTCATTTGGCTTGGTATGTTGTTGATCTGGAAAATTATTTCCAGCAGATGATGCCTGAGCAGTTAAAACCCTCAGGTAATGTTCGGCATGTTGATAGTAACCTTCTGCTTTAATCGGATCACCTGCAGTTGAAGCCTCTCTTGCAAGGGCTTGGTATTTGTCCACAACCTGTTGCACCGAGCCACGGACTCTTACATCTGGCCCATTGCTCTCAAAATTACTACGAGGTTGACTACCTCGTCTTCCCCCATTGCCACGTCCTCTAGACCGCCGGTTATTAGGACCAGATCTCATTTTTCTATTTCCGATTTTGCTTCCAATTTATTACGTCCCTTAAAACCTACCAATAAGTCGCCTAAAAAGGACCTCCGATAACAAACGTCGTAACAACTCGCTTCGCAACTTAAGGGAGTGGTTTTTTAACATCTTAATTGGGACTGAAAGGTATACAACCAATGCACACCGCTCATTTCGTGTGTTAGTTTAGATTGCTTTCAAACTAATTCAACCTTTTTTTTAATAAACATTCAGTGTTTTTTTATGGCTAGACAACGGGGGATTCCCGATATGTCAGCAAATTGGCCTCGAACAATCAGTCCGTTGGCCTCGGATATTTCAGACACCCGCTGTGCCTGATTAATCCCAACTTCAAAAAACGCTTCACCGTCTTTTGAGAGGAATTTAGATATATGCGGCAAAATATTTTTATATGCCTCCAGCCCATCCACTCCTGCTAAAAGAGCTTCTCGAGGCTCAAACTTCCGAACATCATCGTGCAACAACTTAAACTCTTCAGAGGAAACATAAGGCGGATTACAAAATATGACATCATATTCACCGGCAACACCGTCTAACCAATTGGATTGCTGAAATACTGCTCTGTTTGATAATTCGAAGCTTACTGCATTTTGATACGCAATTTTGAGGGCAGAAAGTGATATATCAACACCAATACCTACAGCATTTGGACGCTCCGAAAGAAATGAAAGAAGCAAACAACCCGATCCAACACCAATATCTAAAACACGAAGTGGTAGTTTCCTTTCAGGAAAGCTTTTAAGTGCTTCGAAAACTAATGTTTCACTATCGGGTCGGGGGTCAAGAACAGAACTTGTTATTTGATAATTGAGACTCCAAAACTCTCTAAACCCAGTTAAATGTGAAACAGGCTCATATTGTTTTCGTCTTTCAACAAGCGCTATATATTTTAACTTTTCTTCATCCGAACATTTTATCTCCGGACTCACAATAAATTGCGACGGGGGGATTTGCATTACAGAACCAAGCAAAATGCGCGCTTCTAATTGTGGCAGTTCTATCCCCACTGCAGTAAGCTTGCTAACCGCAGTGGAAATTAGCTCACCCGCTTCAGTACAAACGGATTGATCAGTCATTTCAAAGAAGCGAGCTTATTCGCCTGATCGTCAATGATCAGAGCACCTATAATTTCCTCAAGCGATTCACCGTTAAGAACTTTTTCTAATTTATGCAATGTAAGATTGATACGATGATCAGTTACACGGCCCTGTGGAAAATTGTATGTGCGAATTCTTTCAGATCTATCTCCAGTACCGATCTGTGTTTTTCGATCGTCAGCTCGTTCCCGCTCTAATGCTGTTCGCTGCGCATCGTAGATTCGAGCTCGCAGTACTTTCATGGCCTTTGCACGATTCTTATGCTGAGATTTTTCATCTTGCTGGCTTACCACAATACCAGATGGAATATGTGTGATTCGAACAGCACTATCAGTTTTATTTACATGTTGCCCGCCTGCACCTTGTGCTCGGAAGGTGTCAATCCGCAGGTCTTTATCGTTGATATCTACGTCAACTTCTTTGGCTTCAGGTAAGACCGCAACCGTAGCCGCCGAAGTATGTATTCTTCCGCCTGACTCGGTTTCCGGCACTCTCTGCACACGATGAACACCAGATTCATATTTTAATTGGGAAAAAACCCCAAATCCAGCAACACCCACCACTGCCTCGCGAATACCACCAACTTCGGTCTCCGCTACTTCTATAGGATCAAATTTCCAACCCTGGTGGTCAGCAAAACGCTGATACATCCTGTATAGGTCTGATACAAACAGGGAAGCCTCTCCACCACCTGTGCCCGCCCTGATTTCGATAATAGCATTTCGTTCGTCCGCTGCATCACGCGGAATGAGCAATAGCTGTAACTGATTTTCGAGCTCTGCCAGTTTCTCTTTTGCAGATCGAAATTCATCCTCGGCCATTACGCGAACATCCGTATCCTCTGACTGATCTGACAACAAACTAGCTAATTCAATCATTTCACCTTGAATAGACCGTCGTGCTTCAATGCAATCACAAATTGGTAATATCTCTGAATACTCGCGCGACAAATCAACAAAGGCATCAGTCCCGCATACGTTTGGATCATTTAGAAGTTGCTCTAGCTCAGACTTCCGAGCATCAAGTTGATTAAGCCTTTCTTCAGAGGTACGCATCATTATCTCGTTTCTTTTTATCGCGTTCCACTTTCTGGTTGGAACTATTACCGAAAAGCAACGTTATTGCGTCTCGAACCGCCAATGGCAAAATTCCATCTGCATTTGATAGTTCTGTAAGTCTCTCTTTAATCCATTCCGGAGATTTCTCAGTCATTTTTATAAATGCATCACTAACTTGATTACTAGATAGAACCTCTTGCAGCACTGAAGACTCAGTTTTTACCAAATCTGTGCGTTTTTTCTCTGTAACACTACCACCAAGTTTCTCCATTGCCATGCGCTCTAAATCATCAATTGAAAACACATAGGCATCCTCAATGCGATCAACTGATGGTGCTACATCACTTGGAATTCCACCATCAATAATCAACAACGGTTTGTGGCGACGACGACGCAATGCCCGCTTAACATCATCAGCAAGTATCCAAACCCTTCCGTCCCCAACATCAGTAACTACCACATCTGCATCTGGAAGTAATAGCTCAATTCTCTCAAGTTCCGAAAAATGACCACCGTTAGACAACGCAAAATTTTTCGCTTCTGCTTCACTTTTGGATGCAACTGTGAAATGCCTTAAACCCAAACCTATAAAACGCTTAATAATATTTTGCGAAAAAATTCCTCCACCCACCCCAAGCACTTCAAGTTCTTTTACCGGACCATGAATATTTTTTACAAGTTCATCAATAATTGAAGCTGCATCAATATCTTGCAATGACCAAGACAAACATTCAATGTTGGACGCTACACGCGCAGCTGACCGAAGAAGTGCGGAGATCTCATTACAAAGGGCCTGCCCTTTTTTGGTAACCTCCTTTTCAGCATTTTGATAAAGACGTAAAGTATCCGGAGTTGCTAGTTCAAGCAAATCATGCACAGCAGCCTCTCCCTCTAGAATTTTGTCAATGGTACACGAATTCCTCAATACCTTTTTTATCAGTTGTTGTATCGACTGGATACCGGGTTTGAATGCAACCAATCTTGGTTGATCAACAAATTGTACATAAATAAAGGTACCGTCAGGATCAAAACCCATCGGCCATTGATAACAATTTCCACTTGTAGTTGGCCTTACCCAGACAGAAAATAGTCTAGACTGCTTCTCTTTTTTTTCTGACATCATAATCTATAACGACCTAAATGATCTACAAGTGATACAAGTGGTACTTCCATTTGGGTACCGCTATCTAGATCTCTAACACATGCAAATCCACGTTCCATTTCATCACCACCAAGAAATATTGCAGCACAGGCTGATAATCGATTAGCACGTTTTAGACGCTTACTCATGTTACCTCGATAGGCTAATTCAATTTGCAATCCACTACGCCTCAATTTATAAGCGGTCAAAATTGCTAATTCATTATGCACGTGAGTAACCGGAATGATAGCTATCGGCCTTGGCACTTCAGGTTTCTTTTCAACTAACATTCCAAGTCTCTCTATTCCTGCAGCCCACCCTACACCGGAAACCTTAGCTCCTCCCATTTGTTCAACCAAGCCGTCATAACGTCCACCAGCAAGCACAGTACCCTGAGCACCTAGTTCATCAGTAGTAAATTCAAATGCAGTGTGGGAATAATAGTCTAGCCCACGCACCAGCCGCTGATTTACAGAGTATTCAATCGACAATAATTCAAGACCCTCACAAACTATCTCAAAAAATTTTTGAGATTCGCGGTCTAAGTACAGACTGAACTCCGGCGCATTCTCAATCAGACTGCGATCCTCTTTCTCCTTGGAGTCAAGAATCCTCAGTGGGTTTCTATCAAGACGCATTTGACTTTCTACAGAGAGGGAACTTCGGTAAGTGGAAAAATATTTTATGAGCGCCTCGCGATATGCTGCTCGACTCTCCATATTCCCTAGAGTGTTAATTTGAAGCTTGAGATTAGCCGTAATGGCTAGCGCCTCTAGTACTAATGCACCCAGTGCAATCATTTCTATGTCAGCCTGAGGTTCAGATACACCTAGTAATTCAGCTCCAAGTTGATGAAACTGGCGATAGCGTCCCTTTTGTGGTCTTTCATAACGAAACATCGGCCCTCGATAAAAGTATTTTAACGGTAATTTTTGAGCCAAACCGCCAGAAATTAACATCCTAGCCACTCCAGCTGTGCCCTCAGGACGAAGCGTAATCTTATCTCCACCCTTATCCTCAAAGCTGTACATTTCTTTTGTGACAATATCAGATGAGTCCCCTAATGTACGTTTAAACACTTCGGAAAATTCAAAAATCGGCGTAGAAATTTCTTCGAAGCCAAAACGGGAAGCGACCATTGCGCCTGTGTCACCAATAAGTCGATGAAGTCGAAATTCTTCGGGTAAAATATCATGTGTGCCGCGTACGGGTTGTAGCACTCTCATAATTAAATATTTTTTCCTAAAATGTTGCGTTTCATTTAGCTTTATTACTCTGCTTTGGCGTATTTATAGAGACAAATCAATTTAGTTTTAGTTTTTTCAAGGGCGATCGAGCCGTTTCCTTAAACGATCAGGATCAAGAACTACATCTCGACGAACAGCACCAAGCGGGCCTAATGGTGAGAGTAATTGACCATCGACAAGAATATCTATTCCTCCTGCATTACCGGTAGTCAAGCGAATTCCTCTTTCTCGAGGAACATTAAATGTTTCCCCAATAGTTAATATTTGTGAAATAAGCCTGTCGCCATTAGACCTACGCAATTCAACCCAAGTTGCAGCATTTGCGCGCAAAGTTACTCGCATAGACACCTGTCCGATTGATCCCGTCGCCATTCCAGACTTTCTGATCGCCAATGCTTTTCTTTTTTCAGGCGTCGCAATTTGCTTGTTTGATGATTCAAACACATTTTTTCTGTCCAAACCATCATGTGACGGGCTTGATGGAACACCATTGAGACTATTTTTCACTTTTATCTGAGATTTGTTCTGAAGAGAAAGTTTTTTATCATTAGTATTCCCTTTTGATAAATTTACATTCGCTTCCTTTCGATTTTCAAGTGCATTGGACTCAGTAATTTCGGTTTGGCCTCTCTTTTTGTGTAATTCTTTAGATATGTCTTTTGGAACCCCAACTCTCGCGAAATTTGCATCACCCGCACGCAGTGTTAAATAATACCAACCACCATACGCCAAGACCGCTACAAATCCAGATATGAGCAAAATAAAACCTGTAGGTAATCTTCCTTCAACCACAGGCATTGGAGGGGCAACAGTATTCATGCTCGGTCGATTAAGCATACTTTCCCGATACCTCTGCATAACCTCTTCTGTATCAAGACCTAGATAATCCGAATAGGCCTTAACAAATCCTGCAGCGTACGTTGGTCCTGGTAAATCCTCAAATCTACCATCTTCCATTGCGGCCAAATAAGCCTGGCGGATCCGTAGAATAGCTGAGACGTTCTCCAAAGACTTCCCGTGAGCTTCACGCGCGCTTCGGATTGCAGCACCGAATTCTGTCAACTTTTCTAGGTTATAAGTTTCTGACTCGTTTTTATCCGTGACCACGTTTGTCTCCACTAAAAAGTGAAAAGAAGGATTTGACAGACACCTTTCTATAACAGTAAGTAGCAATTATAAAAATATTTTAATCAATGTATTTTTGCAGAGTATAATATTCCTATATCATCACACCATGATCTCGAGCATAAAATTCTAATTTGCTACGCAGGCTATGTTCAGGACTTCCTGTAAGAGTGTTCATGTAACTAGCCAAGTTGCCTATATCAAGTGAGCAAACCATTGCCCGAACTTTTCCCACTTGAGTTGGTGACATCGAAATTGTTCGAAAGCCCAATCCTATCAAAGCCATAGCCTCTAGGGGATCACCAGCCATTTCACCACAAAGGGACAATGGCACCTGCTCTTTATAGCAATCTTCCACAATTTTTCGAAGCAATTCCAGCATTCCAGGCGAGAGAACATCATAGCGTTCAGCTACCAAGGGATTACCCCGGTCAGCGGCAAATAAAAACTGGAACAAATCATTACTTCCAACGGATAAAAAATCAACTCGCTTCAGTAAAGCTGGCAACTGCCAAACCAGACCAGGCACCTCCAGCATTGCTCCAATACTTAATGCTGCCGGCAAACGGCCACCCCGATTGCGTTCACGTTCTAATTCTTTATCTAAAATAGCGCGAGCTGCCTCCAATTCTGCAACCTCGGCTACCATCGGGAACATTATTGCTAAGCTACGACCATCGGCCGCTTGGATGAGGGCCCGCAATTGATGGCGAAGCATTAAAGGACGATCCAACGCCATACGAATTGCCCTCCATCCCATATTAGGATTTTGATCTGTCGTACCATGAAGGTATGGCAATTGCTTGTCTCCACCAATATCGAGTGTACGAAAATTAACTGGTCTGCCCTTAGCCTGCTCTAATATACTGGAATATAGCGCCCTTTGTGCTGCTACACTTGGCAGCTCAGACCGAACCATAAAAGGTATTTCAGTTCGAAAAAGACCTATCCCGTCAACGCCGGTTTCCTCTACCTGACTGACCTCAATCATGAGACCCGCATTAAGATTCAGTGATACCCTTTTGTCATCAAGCGTCACGGGGGGTTGTGTCCGCATTGCCGCATGAACTCTGCGCTGCTTTTCCCTGTCTGTAATAGTCCTAAGAACGACTTGTTGAATATCTTCTGTCGGGCGAACAAAAACTTGGGAATTCTCTGCATCTACGATTACTGGATCGTGTGGATCAATTCTACTTAAAAGATTTTCAATCCGCCCAATTACCGGAATATCCAATGCTCTTGCCACAATTGCGACGTGTGAATTAGCACTAGCCTCCTCTAGTAAAAGCGCCCGAATACGATGAGCTTCATAATCTAACAATTCTGCAGGGCCCATATTTCGAGCCAACAACACTACGTTATCCGGCAACTCTTCGAATGCTGAAGTTGCATGTTCACCTGAAAGATGCGCCATTAAACGATTTGCAAGATCAGTAAAATCATGCAGCCGTTCTCGTAGGTAAGGATTAGCCGCACCGGTTAATCGACTATGCATGTCATCATGAACATTCTGCACAGCTGCTTCAGCAGTAAGACCAGAAGCAGTAGCCTCATGCAAACGTTTTATCCATCCAGCATCACGGGCAACCAGACGATAAGTCTCTAAAACATCATGGTGCTCACCTTTTCCTGAGAGCTCATCGGCGGCAAAAAGAGCATCCAAAGACTCATGCATTGCTGAGAGCGCAGTAGATAAACGTTTCTTTTCTGCCTCAGGATCGTCGCCGAACAACTGTCTTATAGAAACACGATTCTGGTGGAGAACTGCCTCACCCATTGCAATTCCTGAGTTAATTCGAACGCCAGTAAGTCGAGTGGGCAAAATAGCATTACCCTCCGCTCTAGTCTGTTCTCCAGCCCCAATCAATTCTCCGCTGGCTATTAGCTCCGCTAATACTAAAACTATCATTTCCAAAGCTTCTTGTTCTTCTTCCGTGTATTGGCGTGGTACTTTGTTTTGAACTGCTAAAACACCACGGACCCGACCAGTTCGAATGATTGGGACGCCGAGAAAAGAACGAAATGCTTCTTCTCCGGTTTCCGGTCGATATGCAAAATCGCTATGGCATTGAGCTTCTTGAAGATTTAGCGGCCGTGCATTTGCTGCAATGTTACCCACCAAACCTTCGCCTACACGAAGACGGGTCTTATGAACAGCATCTCGATTGAGCCCCTGTGTTGCGAACAATTCTAGAACTTCTCCGGCTCGCAGAACATAAACAGTGCAAACTTCACATAAGAGTTCATTAGCTATTGCCTCAACGAGCGCGTCGAGGCGCTGGGCTGCGGTTCCCTCTCCTGACATTACAAGTTTTACTCGCCTGAGAAGCCGTCTTGATCCGGGTGCTGTTACATCAGACATGTTTTTCTCACCACTACTGTTTTGGATGTTTGACTAAGATGCGTCCAGCCCATATGCGGTGTGAAGAGCACGCAAAGCTAATTCTGTATATTCACTTGATATTAAAACACTGACTTTGATTTCAGAGGTAGAAATGACTTGAATATTAATTCCCCTTTCAGCTAACGCAGTAAACATCTTCTGTGCAACACCCGCATGACTTCGCATTCCAACCCCAACTATGGATATTTTAGTAACATCAGGGTCCCCGATCAGCCTCTGAAACTTCAACTCTTCTTTACTTTTACCGAGCACATCTAACGCACGATCAAAGTCTGAACGGCTTACAGTAAATGTTAAATCAGTCGCCTTACCATCTTCGGAAACGTTTTGTACTATCATATCGACATTGATATTAGAATCCGTTAACGGCCCAAAAATTGCTGCTGCAATTCCTGGACGATCATCTACGCGAATCAAAGTAATTTTTGCATCATCATTGCTATGCGCAATGCCACGAACTAGTTCTTGTTCCACTGTCTTATCCTCATCAACAACAAGTGTTCCATCCGCATCTGAAAAGGACGAACGGACCTGAAGTGGCACCTGGTATTTCAATGCCAACTCGACTGAGCGTGTCTGCAGCACTTTGGCACCAAGCGACGCCAGCTCAAGCATTTCTTCATAAGTGATCTTTTCAAGTTTCTTAGCTTTTCCTACTATTCTCGGATCTGATGTGAAAACACCCTCAACATCAGTAAAAATATCGCAACGGTCAACATCAAGCGCGGCAGCAAGCGCTACAGCCGAAGTATCAGAACCACCGCGTCCCAATGTTGTAATCCTATCATCGGAACTAATACCCTGGAAACCAGAAATCACTGCAACTTGTTTCTCAGAAAGTTTTTTTGATAAGACCTCCGTATTGATTTCCAAAATACGCGCTTTACCATGAATATTGTCCGTCAAAATTGGAATTTGCCAACCAAGCCAAGAACGTGCATCTATGCCAATATGTTGCAGTGCTATGGCCATCAAGCCGGCCGTGACCTGCTCTCCCGATGCTACAACTGCATCATACTCAGAAGTGTCATAACCAGATGAGATTTGGGTTGCATTATTAACAAGACGATTTGTTTCACCCGCCATTGCGGATACGACTACAGCCACTTCATTCCCAACATCAACTTCCTGCTTTACTCTTTTGGCTGCTGCTTGTATTCGGTCTAGATCAGCAACTGACGTACCTCCAAATTTTTGTAAAATGCGCAACATATATACCTCAATATTTTACTGTAGTCATTTATGCACGTACTCTTGATGTATTTTATAGATTAAACGTGAAGAATAAGTTTAATGTGCTAATATGAAATACATACTTCATATCCTTAGAAGAACACAAATATCAATTTTAAGATTGAAAATCATGAGCCAAAATAAATTTAGTTCAACAATTGATCCATTGGAGATAGCTAATTTCAATGAAATCGCTGATGAATGGTGGAACCCTGAGGGTAAGTTTAAACCATTACACCAATTAAATTATACTAGATTGAAATGGATCCGTTCCAAACTCATTAAACATTTCAGCCTTCGTGAAGAAAATATTACGGGATTAAATGGAATCTCGGTTTTGGACGTCGGATGTGGAGGTGGTTTAATTTCAGAACCCATTTCACGGATGGGTTGCAAAGTCCTTGCAATAGACGCAGGTAATGAAAACATTCATGTTGCAAAAAAACACGCTGAAGACTCAAATATTCAAATAAATTATCAATGTACTTCCGCTGAGACACTTGCACTTAGCGGGCAAACTTTTGATGTAGTTCTTGCACTCGAAATTGTAGAGCATGTCTTGGATTTGAAGCAGTTTCTTTTGTCACTTACAAAACTAACGAAACGGGAAGGAATATTAATCATTTCCACCTTAAACCGAACTACAAAATCTTTTATTTATGGTATCCTAGGAGCGGAATATGTAATGAGATGGTTGCCACGTGGTACCCACAGGTGGGACAGATTTGTTAAACCTTCCGAATTAAATTCTCTGCTAGCGCTTCAAGGATTTTACGCTGAGGACATGATCGGACTTAAATTTAATACTTTTAAATTTGACTGGGAATTAAGCAGTGAGGTTTCCGTGAACTATATGTTTGCAGCAGTGGGAAAAGTTAATTTATAGAAAAAAATTACCCTACTTTTTTAATTCCGATTCTGTCACGCGTCATGGTCTGGAACCCACGGTATTCGTTCACATTCTATTCCTTCATCCTTTAAGGCCTCAGCTTCTTCTTTTGTTGCTTCACCAAAAATATTTCTCTCGTCTGTTTCTCCGTAATGGATTTTGCGAGCCTCCTCAGCAAATTGGCTTCCTACGTAGTCACTGTTCTCTTCAACCTGTCGACGAATAGTTCTCATAGCGTTCATGTAATCAAGTGCGTTGGTTGCAATTGACGAATTTTTATTATTATTCTTTTTTGTTCTGCTAACAGCCGGAGCCATAAGAGCTTTTGTAATTTTGTTATTTCCACAAATCGGACAAATCACTTGCTTGGCCTTAACCAATCGATCGAAAGCATCACCGCTTTGAAACCACGACTCGAATTTGTGGTCATTTTCGCATTTAAGATCAAATGAAATCATAACTTTAACCCAATTGCCTATGTATAAATACTATCATATACGGCATAACGATACCAACTTGTTTTATTTACTTTTTTAGCCATTTGTTGGATCTGCGTGGTTTATTTTTTTAGTTTCATTTACTTGAAAAAGTAAATTTAATAATTTGTTAAAAAATACTTTTGTCCTTTAATCCACTGTTTATCGGAAATTTGATATGATATTTTTGTAAAAATACACACCTACTTTTTACTTAACAGAATTTCATCTAACTCCCCATTTTTATCTAGTGCAAGTAGATCATCTGATCCACCAATTGGATCACCATTTATGAATATTTGCGGCACCGTCACCCCTCCCAATGAACGTTGTGTCATTTCACTTCGTAATGCTGGAGAATGATCGACTGGTATTTCGGTGAAAGAAATCGATTTTAGCTTTAGCAGCTGCTTCGCCCGTGAGCAATAGGGGCAAAATTTCGTTGTGTATATTTCAACATCCGTCAAAATTTTCACTCCTATGAACTTTTCGGTCGAACGAATTATCGTGCCTGGGACGCAAGTTTAGTGATATTTGGTATGTATACAAACAAAACACTTGTTTTGAAAATTTTTTGTCAACTTTATTTCATATTATGGTGATTAACATTTTCATCCAATGAATTTTGGAATAATTTTGAGAAGAAAAGTTATCATTCTGAGAAATGACGGAATTGCGCAGTACCGTCTTTTTTTACCAAATCAAACAAACCGACTTCCCAGCTAATGTACTCCTTCATGTGGAATTCTATGTCTTTATCATAATCGTAAGCCTTGTACTGTATATCATTGTTTTCCGTGGTTAGATTTTCAAATCCGCTAGAAATTGGGAAACCAGCCTCTATCCATGCCTCTGTTCCACCCTCCAAAAATAAAACTGTACGGTTTAGAATTGCCGAAAGGTCACTTGCAGAATACGTTGCTAAGTGTCCATCAGGAGATGTGCAAATTATCACTCCTTTGTGACGAAATTTAGAGAGTGCCTCTGCGAGGCGCGACCGTACAACCCAAAAAGACCCCTCAATATGACCCGCCTTATATTCAAGGCTGGTGGAGAAGTCTAAAAACACTGCCCCATGTTTCATAGCTCGTTTAGCATCAATTAACGAAATTGACTGAACTTTTTCTTTCGGGGGGACGAATTTCTTCGACGGATGCCCAATTTTGAGACCTTTTACCTCATCGACGTTGGCCAATACATGGACATCTTTCCACCCCATTTGGATTAGCCATGAAGCGGTCATCGTTGCGCGCAGTCCAGTATCATCGATCAGAACCAAACGTGCCCCCTGCACTCCAACCCACCGATCAATCGCTTGAACCAACTGGCCTCCAGGAGCGTGGACCGACCCCAAAATGTGCCCAGAAAGATACTCTTCATAAGTGCGTACATCTAACAAAAACAACGAGTGCGACTGATCTGACGCATTCCAGCTATCAATTTCTTCAATTTTAGTTTTACTAATACCAAATCGTTCAACTAAACTTTTAACAATCCCCTGCATATTAGTTCGCTCGTTGTCATTTTTTTCCGAGATTGATCTGTCAGCACCATGTTCCAGATCATAACCGGCTAGGGACCATCCCATGGTGCCATTTTGAAGGGCTACGACATTATTTTTTACACCTGCATTTATCAAAGATTGAGCGCCAATAATGCTCCGAGTGCGTCCTGCACAATTTACTACCACAGTAGTTTCCGGCCTCTTGATAAAATCATAAATACGGTAAGGCAATTCTACCCCAGGACAATTAACTGCAGTCGGGATATTCATTCTTTTAAACTCAGAGAAAGGGCGACTATCCAATACCAATATGTCATCTCCACTATCGATCATCGACTTTAAGTTCTCGGGAGAAATTGATGGTGTCCCTGAGTCATGTTCTACAAATTCGCCAAATGCCTTACTTGGTACATTGACCCCCCTGAACAACACATTGCCAGCCTTCAACCAGCCTTCGGCTCCTCCGTCCAGTATGGATACATCATTGTAGCCCCAGCTGAGTAAACGTTTAGCTGCAATTTCGGAAAACCCATTATCGCCATCACACAACACTACACGCACTGATTTCCGGGGCACTAAACTGAAAATCTTCAACTCCAGATGACTTAAAGGCAGACAGACCGCAAACAACAAATGACCATCGGTGCTGAATTGACCTTCTTCACGAACATCAATTAAAGCTAGTTCTTTATCATCAAGAATCCATTCGCGCAGTTTCTCCGGGGCAATTTTAATGCTCATTTAACTAGCCTTTTTATAAATCTGCATATCCACACGTTTCAAATTACACACAAACAATTTAATAAAATTTCTTTGAAAAAGATACTATCATGTAATATGTACAACCTATTGTGAAGAAAGTTCCGAAAATATTTGATAGTCAAGCTATTGCTGCACATCGGAAACGGGCAGAAAAAAATTTCTCATCTTATAATTTTTTATATACTGAAATAAATAAAAGACTAAAAGACCGCAAGACAGATATTAAGCGAAGTTTTACCAAAGTTATTGAGCTCTCCGCTTGGGGTAATAATCAACTTGACAAATTAGCCCAATTACAACCGGCGACCATAGATTTAGTTGAGAGTAATTTTCTTCTGCATTGGATTAACGATCTACCAGGACTTTTATTGCAAATACGAGCTGTGTTGGAACCGGATGGCCTCTTTCTTGCTGCTTTTCCGGGCGGAGATACACTTCACGAATTACGTGAGGCGCTTAATACTGCAGAGACTATTACAACTGGGGGCGTATCGCCTAGAGTTTCCCCTTTTGTTGGACTATCGGATGCAGCTGCACTTTTGCAAAAAAGCGGTTTTGCCCTTCCAGTTGCAGATTTGGATCGTATCACCGTTACCTACAAAAATATTTTCACCCTGATGCGAGATTTACGAGGAATGGGCGAGACAAGTGCACTTCTTGAACGAATTAAACATTTTACCAAAGCAGAAATCTTTTATGAAGCGGAAAAATTTTATAAAAAAAAATTTTCTGACTCAAATGGTAACCTTTTGGTCACTTTCGATATTGTGTTTATGACCGGATGGGCACCTCATCATTCTCAACCCTTGCCTCGAAAACCCGGAAGCGCAAAAGTGAGTTTGGAGAGAGCCATAGGCAAGAAACTCTAAACCCAACCCATCGGAACAAAAACTTATTTCATTTATCTCCATAACGCGTACTTTCTGGAACCGACCAGGCCAAAAATGCAGCAACAAATGCAAAAGCCAAACCAGTTATCCACACCCAGTCGTAAGATGCCATATAATCATATACAACCCCCCCTAAAAAAGATCCAAGCGCACCACCAATCGAGTGCCCTGCAAACAGCAACCCCATTGTTAACCCCATTGAATGTAAACCCAAATGATCGGCAACAAGACCCGCGTTTAAAGGAACGGTCGCGAAATCTAAGGTGCCAAAAAATATTGCGAATAAAAGCAAAATCCAATATTCGGTTGAAACAAAAAATAACATCAAAAACGTCAATGCACGCAAAAAATAAACAGTACCAAGCAGAAAGGGACGGTGCACACGATCAGAAAGTGCACCAGCGACAATCAAACCGACCGCATCAAATAGAGCCATAATTCCATAAGCCATAGCACTATCATTCAAAGAAAATCCACAAACTACATTTAAAAAAGGTACAAAATGCACTTTGACAATTCCAGCTGTGGTAAATCCACATATGATGTAAGCGGAGCCTAATAGCCAAAAAATTTTGCTTCTAAATACATTTAGGAGTTTATCACTCACACGCTTCGCTTTATTTTTTTTGTCTCCGCTCGTTTCCGACACCTGGAGAGTATTATCCATACAAAATATTGAAAGTAGCCCAGTAATGATTAGTCCACAGCCAAACATCATTAAAGCTGCCCGCCATCCGTGAATCATTATTGACCAAGCAATAATAGGTAAAAAAAACGCCTGTCCTCCGCCTACACCAGCCATTCCCAGTGAACTAGCAAAGCCTCGATTCTTTTCGAATTTTCTGGCAATTGTTGCTGCGGCTATTGGAATACTAACCACCCCATATCCCACCGCAGCGGTGATACAGAAAATTATTAAAAACTCCCCTTTTGTTGTCATGAAACTAGTTGAGGAGATAGCTAAGCCACTTAAAATAAGCCCATTAGAGACAATGTAACGTGGGCCAAATCGATCAAGCAAATACCCAACCATGGGTGCGCTTATGGCCATAACAAGCATAATTACAGATCCACCAGATGCCAGGAAAGTAACGCTCCAACCAAAATCAGTACTCCACGAATTTATTAAAACCGGGAGAGATGCCCGCCCAGTAAATGCTAAACCGAGGGCAATGAACATTACCGCAACCAAAAGCCAGGCTCGAAAATTATAACGCAACTCAAGCATGAATGGACTTTCGCACGACGTAGCCCACACCGCAACGCATCTGAATATTCTAAAACTACATTTTATTTTGTTTGGTTATTTTCACGACTCAAACTATTTGCTCACAGCTAATTTAATCGATTTTATAGAAGGTCACGCAACATCGGGACGAGTGGTGCGTCTGCGGGCAACATAGGGTATTTAGCAAGATCAAGAGGAAAAACCCATTCTAAACTTTGACCTTCCCGCGCTTTTATTTGACCTGACCATACCCGACAGACATACAGAGGCATCAGTAAATGAAAATCATCATAGCAGTATGAAGCAAAAGTAAAGGGAGCAAGACAACTCGCGCTCACATCAATGTTAATTTCCTCCTTTAATTCCCGAATAAGAGCGCCCTCTGGACTTTCCTCGGGCTCGACTTTTCCTCCAGGAAACTCCCATAGTCCTCCCATATTCTTGTCTTCCGGTCTCCTTGAAATTAGAATGCGTCCATCAATATCAATGAGGGCAACCGCAACAACCAAAACAATTGGAAAATTCATATTATGAACGATAGTCTGAATTGATCCGGATGTAATCATGTGTAAGATCACAGGTCCAAACGGTTTTTTTACTATAACCAATACCTACATCAACACTAATATTCACCTCAGTTCCTTTTAAATGATTATTGACCGATTTTTCGTCATATTCGCTGACAGCAAATCCATTTTCAGCAACCTTAATTCCACCAATCATGATCGTCATCTTATCCCGGTTGGCTCTTTCCCCTGCTTTGCCCACTGCCATTACAATACGACCCCAGTTTGCATCAGCTCCAGCGATAGCAGTTTTTACCAGTGGTGAGTTGGCAATAGATAATGCAATAGCTTTTGCAGCAGTTTTAGTATCCGCACCAGTTACAGTCACAGAAATGAATTTCGAAGCCCCTTCCCCATCTTTTACAACCTGATGAGCGAGATCAAGCGTTAGCGCATCTAAAGCCTTCCTAAAATCTCTCAGTTTTGGGTCAGTTGCAGATTTGCATGAGAAGTTTTTAATCATCCCTGTCGCAAAAAGTAAAACTGTGTCACTTGTTGATGTATCACCATCAACAGTTATAGCATTGAATGATTTGTCCACGGCAGATTTTAGGCATGTCTGCAGAACTCTGCTCTCAATTTTTGCATCAGTAAATATAAAAGAGAGCATTGTCGCCATATCCGGAGCTATCATTCCTGATCCCTTCGAAATGCCGCATAGTGTTACTTGCTTAAAACCAATCTTTGCCTTTGCAACAGACACTTTTGGGAATGTGTCAGTAGTCATAATTGCTCTTGCAGAATTAGCCCATCCAGTTGGCTTTAATTTCCTAGCAAGACTCGGCAGAAATGATGTAAGACGTTCTACCGGCAATGGTTCACCTATAACCCCAGTTGAGGACACAAAAACTTCATCAAGATTACATCCTATCAACTCAGCTACCACACATGCTGTTTTTCTTACTGCCAGGTCACCGCGTCGTCCAGTAAAGGCATTAGCATTTCCGGAATTTACAACCAGAGCCCTAGCTGAACCACTTTTAAGAGATTTTTTACACCAATTTACTGGCGCAGCTGCGGTTCGTGACTTTGTAAATGTCCCAGCAACGGTAGTACCCATATCAAATACCGCGAGCATAACATCACGCCGGTTAATGTAACGCAAACCACAAATACCGCTTGCTATATTGACCCCGCCAACTGACGGTGCCTTGGGTAATTTTTTTGGAGCCAATGGCGATTTTGTTGTCATATCTTTACCTGTAAAATAGACCGAAACAGAAATTATACGCCTAACGCTAGATATTTTAGAACAATAAACCGACTTCATCACTATACAGAGTGTATTGACAGACTGACATGGTATGCCTATGTGTCGATGCTCATTTATATGGTAAATAGTCCTTCGGCAAGGACCCGCCCACATAGGAAGAGTATGGGTCATGTTAATTAACAAGTTTGTTCAGCGCATATTTGGATCTGCTAACGCCAGATATTTAAGAAATCTTCACAGTAGTATTGAGGCAATCAACCTGCTGGAACCGGAACTTCAATCACTTAATGACAATGCATTACGCGACCGAACAGATATGCTTCGCGGACGGCTTCATGCCGGCGAAACTTTGGATCAAATTTTACCAGATGCCTTCGCTACAGTTCGCGAAGCGGCACAACGAACGCTTGGACAACGCCATTATGATGTTCAACTGATGGGTGGAATTGTGCTTCATAGAGGCGCCATCGCAGAAATGAAAACGGGAGAAGGTAAAACTTTGGTTGCAACGTTGGCATGCTATCTTAATGCACTCGAAGGTAAAGGAGTCCATGTGGTCACCGTAAATGATTACTTAGCGAACCGGGACTCAAAGTGGATGGGGCAGATCTATGAATTTCTTGGCTTGACTGTTGATTGTATCAAAAATGATTTGACCGATGAAGAGCGCACCAAAGCCTATGCAGCAGATATCACTTACGGAACTAATAACGAATTTGGCTTCGATTATTTGCGTGACAATATGAAATTCTCTTTGGATGAGATGGTGCAACGGGATTTTAATTATGCGATTGTAGACGAAGTCGACTCCATTTTAATTGATGAAGCACGTACCCCGTTAATAATTTCTGGACCGACCGAGGACTCATCAGAACTTTATCGTAAAATAGATGTCTTAATACCCGATTTAAATGCGGATGATTACGAAAAAGATGAGAAACAACGAACTGTTGCACTCACAGAAGTCGGTACAGAAAAAATTGAAAGTTTATTATCCCAAGCTGACTTGATTGAGGGTAACAGCTTGTATGATATCCAAAATATTTCACTAGTCCATCATGTTAATTCTGCACTCCGCGCACACACATTGTTTGTTAAAGACAAAGACTACATCGTTAAAGATGACCAAGTTGTAATAATTGATGAATTTACCGGTCGAATGATGGAAGGAAGACGATTTTCTGAAGGACTTCATCAAGCTCTTGAGGCCAAAGAAAAAGTGTCTGTTCAGAATGAAAATCAAACCTTAGCCTCGATCACATTTCAAAATTATTTTAGGCTATATCCTAAACTTGCCGGCATGACTGGAACCGCGATGACCGAAGCGGGGGAGTTTGGAGATATTTACAAATTGGAAGTTGTTGAAATAGATACAAACCAACCCATCATTCGTTCGGATGAAGATGACGAAGTATATCGAACAGCAGATGAAAAATACGAAGCAATTGTACAATTGATCGAGGATAGTAGAGAAAAAAATCAACCTACCCTTGTTGGAACCGTTTCGATTGAAAAATCAGAAGAACTTTCAGCTTACTTAAAGAGAAAACAAATACCCCATAACGTGTTAAACGCTCGTTACCACAAACAGGAGGCATTTATCATCGCTCAAGCCGGAATGCCAGGTCAGGTTACAATAGCTACTAATATGGCGGGTCGAGGAACGGACATTCAATTAGGTGGAAATGTCGAAATGCAGTTAGCTGAGGCAATGGAGAAAATCAAAGAAGAAAAATGGTCCTCAGAGAAACACTCAGAAATAAAAAAACAAATCGAGTCTGAAACTACGATCAATCGCGATAATGTTTTAAAAGCTGGAGGACTATATATAATAGGCACGGAGCGACATGAAGCAAGACGTATTGACAATCAACTGCGGGGACGCTCCGGGCGTCAAGGTGATCCAGGAGCATCTAAGTTCTTTCTCTCCTTGGAAGATGATTTAATGCGCATTTTTGGGTCTGAACGTCTCGACAGTATGCTGCGTAAATTTGGCTTGGAGAAAGGTGAAGCTATTGTTCACCCATGGATTAACAAGGCGCTCGAAAAAGCTCAGAGGAAAGTCGAAGAACGAAATTTTGAAATTCGTAAAAATTTATTAAAGTTCGATGATGTCATGAACGACCAACGTAAAGTTATTTATGAGCAACGTAAGGAACTTATGAAGAGTGAGGATGTTTCGCAAACTGTAAGTGATATGAGGTACGAAGTAATTGATACAATGGTTGCTAGATGCATTCCAGAGAAAGCATACGCAGAGCAATGGGATACTGATACACTCCACGAGGAGGTTCTTAGGGTAACAGGATTAGATCTACCAATAAGGGACTGGGCGTCTGAGGAAGGGATAGCGGATGAAGAAATTCAAACCCGTCTCATTGATGCAACCGACCGAAATATGGCTGAGAAAGTCGCCAACTATGGTCTAGAACTAATGAGACTGGCGGAAAAAAGTGTTTTACTCCAAGTATTAGATCAAAGTTGGAAAGAACACCTGCTAGCACTAGATCATTTGCGTCAGGGAATCGGGCTTAGAGCATATGCGCAAAAAGATCCATTAAATGAGTATAAACATGAGGCCTTTAATCTTTTCGAACAAATGACAGAGTCCCTTCGCGAGACAGTAACCTCTGTTCTCAGTCGAATGGAAATTTCGGATACTGACCTAGTTGATATTCTTCCCAATAATAATGGAGTTACCTTTGAAGGGCGTGAAGATCCGAGACTGGCAATCGACTCCGCCGTTCTCGACGATATGCACCCAGCTGCTCAGCTGCAGGCACTAGATAATTCACCAAAGGGATTTGGCATAAATGCTGATCCAACACAAATGCCCCCCGGTTGGCAACTAAATGAACCTCTTGGACGGTGGATTGACCCGCAGAATCCTGATACCTGGGGTAAAGTGCCGCGAAATGCACCTTGTCCTTGTGGGTCTGGAGATAAGTTTAAAAGATGCTGTGGTCGGGTTAAATAAGAAAAATGAAATTCTCTATATTTATAATATCATTACCCGTTTGGTAACTTGTAAAGGACTGTGGATAAATCCGAAAAAATTTCAATCTGCCCAAAGCATTGTAAATGATAAATACGCATAAAATACGCCCAAAATTAATACGATCAAAATAATGCACCTTAAGTTGTAAGCGCATCATCTCCGATTGTTAAAAATCTTTCGCGGCGTAGGCGCTTTACCACTGATTCGTCCTGAGCTTGTAATTCATTCAGAGCTTCAGAAATTGAGTTCCCAACCATATTTATTGCTTCCTTAGGGGCCCGATGCGCTGCACCTAAGGGCTCTGGAATTATTGAGTTTATTACTCCTAGTTTCAGTAAGTTTTGAGATGTCAATTTTAGTGCTTCTGCCGCTTCCTCGGCATGTTCCGCACTACGCCATAGAATTGAAGCACAACCTTCCGGTGATATTACTGAGTAAACTGCATGCTCCATCATCATCACATTATTAGCGGCAGCAAGAGCAATCGCCCCTCCTGATCCACCCTCTCCAATAACAACCGAGACAATTGGTTGACTCAAAGAAAGACAAGTTTCAATTGATCTCGCAATTGCCTCTGCCTGTCCTCTTTCCTCTGCACCAATCCCTGGATACGCCCCAGGTGTGTCCACCAAAGTTACCACAGGTAGTTTAAACCGATCAGCCAGTTTCATTAAGCGAATGGCTTTTCTGTAACCCTCCGGCCTTGGCATACCAAAATTATGTTTAACACGTGTATCGGTATCATGGCCCTTTTCTTGTCCGATAATTACTATAGATCTACCGCGAAATCTTCCTAGGCCACCAACAATGGCAGCATCATCTGAAAAGGTACGGTCCCCAGATAAAGGAGTGAAATCCTCTATCAACGTATCGATAAAGTCTACACAATGTGGTCTCTCAGGGTGCCGAGCTACTTGAACCTTCTGCCAAGCTGAGAGTTTTCCGTATGTTGTTTTAAGGGCGCGCTCAATCTGAACTTGCAATCTGGAAACCTCATCCGCAATTTTGATATCACCAATATCAGACAGATGTTTTAGTTCTTGCAATTTACCCTCAAGCTCGGCAATATTCTTTTCAAAATCAAGAAAACTCAGCATTTATTTCATTCCCTTCGTTGTGCCAATGGGTGGTGATTTCCAACTAGCCATTTAAGTCTATCATCTAATACATGAGTGTAAATCTGGGTAGTCGAAATATGGGCATGACCGAGCATTTGCTGGACTGAGCGCAAATCTGCATCATTTTGAAGTAAGTGACTAGCAAACGCATGACGCAAAACATGAGGGGAGACACGACTGGGATCAACACCGGCATCAGCGGCGAGTTTTTTTAACATAACAGAAAATGTAATGCGCGACATATGTTTGCCCAAAATCTTTGTTCTTGGAAACAAATACTTTGAAGTCTTATTCTCTAATAAAAGTGAATTGCGCATTTCGAGCCACTTTTCCAAAGCGACCTTTGCTGGCCCATTTAATGGCACAATCCGCTCTCGTCCCCCTTTACCCCTTACAGTTATAAGAGTCCGATCTCGTGAGACTCCACCCATCGGCAAACTAACCAACTCTGTTACTCGCAAACCAGTCGCATATAAAAGTTCCACTAGGGCTGCTAACCGTATACCCTTGAAGGTTCTATCTTTTTGACACCTCTCCAAAATCTTCTCAACATCTGCTTCACTGAGATTCCTTGGCAACCGACGACCAGCAATGGGCGGCTCTATCTTGCTAGTTGGGTTATCGCTACGAATGGTTTCTGATACCAGGAATCGAAAGAACTGCCGAAGTACCGAAATCCGTCTAACGATTGTACTTGTTGAAATACCATTTTTATTAAGTAAAGCTATGTAATTTCGAATAGACTCTGTCGTTGCTTTTTCTATGTCTTGTCCCGACGTCTGTAAAAATATTGTAAAATTTAGAAGATCCCTCTCATAAGCCTCTAACGTATTAATGGCAGCACCTCGTTCGCATGCCATCATTTCAATGAAAGCCTCCATATGCCTGGAAACAGCTATATCTATTTTCCGATTTTGTGCATATTTTATTTTTTCTCTCTGCATTTATTATTACAATAAAAGTTGCCTTAAAGACCTGCTGCAACTGCAATTTCTAACGCGAGCTTTCGCGCTGCATCTTTTAACCCAATTTTAAAAAGTGCAGCAACAACTTCTTCTGCAGCATCAAAGTTTTTATGGTCTATGCCTTCTTCACCGAGAATGATAAGTGACAACGCTATTATTTCCCCTGTTCTTCCACTTGAGACAGCATTCCTAAGTAACACCCGAAGTGCAACGGGTTTCTGATAACTGGCGAGGATTTTTTCAGAAGTAATTACATCACGCCACAAAATATTGGGAACATTGACATCAACTGCGTTCAGCAACGAATAGAAAACACGGGCCTTATAAGAAAAACTATCCGAAAATTGTTTTTGATTTTTTTCATGCCATTCAACTAGTGATTTTCTTGTGACCCCTTCCGCGGGCACCTGGCCTGACAACACAGCGAGATGCCAAAGCGATTCCGTATTATCGTCCCGAGCCACATTTCCATTAAGCTTTATCCACTCTTTTGACAACGCAAAATCACCGGAAGATGCAAGACCACGGGCAGCTGTTGGAGCAAACCACGCAAGGTTTGAAGATGGACGTATACCTCGCAATGGATATGACATAGCTCTAGCAGTTAATGGTAAGTCATCTTCTTTTCGGGCAATTCCTATCGCTCTGCTCAACGCCTTAGCCCTATTTCCTGGCGCTGTTTCTGACATTGCGGCTTGTATAAGCATCGCCCGAGCCGCTGCACCCCAATCAAGGGTCGTCCCGGATACCGCCTGTTTTAATACGCTAGAACTAAATTTCTGAAGCCGGTAAATATTTGAAAGAACCGATGGACTCAAAGCTCCACCCAATGCGGCTAGCTCTCCGGCGTTGACCCTTAGAACCACTGGTGCATTAGGACTCAATGCTAGTGATGCATAATTGCCTACCAAGAGTTCTTTTGGAAGGGATTTAGGTAGGGGAACATTGCCCGCGCGCAAAAGAGAGGTCAACAATGCATTGAATACCTCAAAACTTTCCAATGGCTCCGGCTTAGTGCCAGAAAGTGCATCCATACCTACAAAGAACGCTGGATCAATAACATCCTCGCGTTCTGCCAAAATATCCGAAAGCAACATAGCTTGTGTTTCATTGCCATTAGCCGCCAAGCAAAAAGCCTGACTTTGCTTCCAATATGCGTTTTTGAATTCTTGAGCGTCCCCCTGCACAAGAGCGCAGGCTTTTTTAATATCATACCGATGAAACAAAATCTCTGCTCTTATTTTTAAAAGAGCTTCGTCCGGTTTCACAGGCGACGCCGCCTCCATCAACTTCATGGCAGATTCATAATCACCCATAAGGTATAGCGCGTTTACACGTAAAAAAATTAGTGGGACTTTGGGTGCATCTGACTGGGGCGCCTCTGCACGAGTAAGCAACAAACGTCTAGCTAAATCCCTTTGTGTTGGCGATGACATCTGCTTCGGTAGAAGCGATAAAAGTTGCACTACGAACGGACGACTCGATCCAGCCCACATTTCTGTTCCAAATCCACCCTCAAGTTCGCTCAGTGTTCCAATGGAGTCTGAATCTACTAGATCTAGCTTTTCCATTTCCACACTATTAGGAACTATCTTTTCTACTTTTTGGCTGTCATTTTTATTTTCATTATTAACAGAACGCCGCGGCCCAAGTGGTATCGGTTTTGCTGACACTACTTGGCCCATTTGCTCCCGTATTTCAAAAGACATTACCTTAATTTCCTGACCAATAGCGATGCTAGTCAGAAATATGGAAAAGCTAGCAAAAACTGTAGCGAGAACCACAAACATCAAATTTTCAAAGCGGAAAACGATCATCAGAAAGAATTCTCTCCACAGGTGATGAGGGAGCAGGAATGTCCGTTGTTGACAAAAAAACGGCAACCCCCACAATAGTTGTAAGAATCAATATGAAGATGGCTAAGGTCAAACGTGACATACTAAATCTCCCATTTACCAAATAAACCATTCATCTCAATTACATAGGAAGTTTTTGCCAAAGCCTCTAGTATATCTAAGAATTCTTCGGGACATAACGTTCCAACCATCTTATATTTAAGCGTATTATTGCTGATTTTAATAAAGTAACGCAATTATTAAGTAAATCTACTAGCAGGAAAGCAAGGTTACAATGCTTCAAAATAAATCGCACTCGAAATAGATTAAGTTGATATAAAGTGTCATATAAGTTTAACCCAATCAAAACAATTGTTCTTGTAGGACTCATGGGAGCAGGAAAGACCTGTATTGGTAGTCGCTTAGCGGAACGGCTTAGTGTACCATTCATAGATGCAGATGAGGAAATTGAGAGCGCAGCAGGCTGTTCCATCACTACTATCTTTGAGTTGTATGGTGAGAAAGAATTCCGCTCAGGAGAACGACGAGTAATTAAGCGATTACTTAAACAGCCAGTACAAGTGTTAGCCACAGGAGGGGGAGCCTTCGTGGATGCAGAGATTAGAAGATCAGTTAAGAGCACTGCAACCTCCGTTTGGCTTCGTGCGGATTTGGATCTTCTTGTAAGTCGTACATCACGTCGAGGTGATAGACCATTACTTAAAGGAAAGGACCATCGCAAGGCATTACTAAAACTTATGGAAGATCGACATCCTTTCTACAGTCAAGCAGATCTGATAGTCGATAGCGGAACAGAACCACCAGTTGTAACGGTAGAAAAAATTGTGGAAGCACTTAAAAAAAAACAAACTAAAAAGTCCCGCCGATGAAAGAAACAAAAACAACTACTAAGGTTACAGTAGATCTATCAGAGCGTAGCTATGAAATACTAATTGGAAAGAATTTACTAAAATCTGCTGGGGAATTAGTGGCGCCAGCAGTGCGCGGACGAAAACAGATACTGGTTACGGATGCAAATATTGCCCGTGTGTGGCTTCCAACTTTCCGAAAAGCAATGGCCGCTCAAGGCTTTCACCCTGAAGAAATCATCCTATCGCCAGGTGAAAAATCAAAATCTTTACATGTATTTTCAAATCTTATTAAAAATATACTCGATTTTGAACCTGATAGAAACACCTGCCTAATAGCACTTGGTGGTGGTGTGATCGGGGATCTCACCGGATTCGCCGCAAGTACAGTGCTTAGAGGTTTGAGTTTTTTGCAAATACCCACCACACTTCTAGCGCAGGTAGATAGTTCTGTTGGCGGGAAAACCGGTATAAATACATCACACGGAAAGAATTTAGTTGGGAGTTTTTATCAGCCCCAAATGGTAATTGCGGATACAGAAGCATTAAACACCTTGTCCCCTCGAGAATTGAGATCTGGATATGCAGAGATCTTAAAATACGGGTTGATTGTTAATCCTGAATTTTTCGAATGGCTGGAGGTCAACGGAACCCGTGTAATTGATGGAACGGAAGATGCTCGTCGGCATGCAATTTCTTGCAGTTGTGAAACAAAAGCTGGTATTGTTTCTAAGGACGAACGAGAGGGAGGTGTGCGTGCGCTACTAAACCTGGGTCACACATTCGGCCATGCACTCGAAAAGGAAACTTCTTATGGAAGAGAATTACTCCACGGTGAAGCAGTCAGCATTGGTATGAGCATGGCTTTTGAACTCTCACACCGATTGGGTTTGTGTTCTTCCACAGATGTTAAAAGAGTAAAAGATCATATAGCTTCAATTGGATTACCTAATTCATTAAAACATTTAAAAGATTTTGATTGGCATACCGGCCGGTTGCTAACCCATATGGCCCACGATAAAAAAACACGAGACGGTAAAATAAATTTTATATTGGCTAGAGGTATCGGAAATGCATTTATCTGCGATACGGTGCCCATAAAGGAGGTTTTAGCCGTCTTGGAGAGTGCAATTGCGAGTTGATTGATGGAAACCGAACTTATCGCTACCTTAGTAGGAATTCTATTTCTTCTTATTTTATCCGGAATGTTCTCTGGTTCTGAAACAGCACTTACTGCAGCATCGCGGCCGCGCATGCATCTTCTCGAACGCGATGGAAATGAAAAAGCAAAAATGGTCAGTCTTCTGTTGAAAGATAAGGAGCGTATGATTGGAGCCATCTTACTAGGAAACAATTTAGTGAATATACTTGCATCTGCTTTAGCTACAAGTATGCTTATTTCCATCTTTGGGACGAATGGTGTTGTATACGCGACAATCGCGATGACCCTGCTGGTTCTTGTTTTTGGTGAAATCGCACCAAAAACCTATGCCTTTTATCACGCCGATCGGGTCGCACTTGCGATAGCGCCAATTTTCCGGATTTTAGTTCTATTGTTATCTCCAATTACACAAGCAATAAACTGGATAATTTCAGGTGCCATGAGATCGATTGGAATTCGTCTATCTGAAACAACCGATGGTACTAATTCCGTTGAAGCTCTTCGTGGCGCAATCGAATTGCACCAGGGCGATAACTCCGATATCCAACACGAACGTGTGATGCTTAGAAGTATATTAGACCTATCAGATGTTGATGTCGCAGAGGTGATGCACCATAGACAAGATATTGTAATGGTCGATGGGGACTTGCCGGCTACTGACATTGTTAAGCAAATCGTTGAAGCACCCTACACCCGCATACCAGTTTGGCGTGATGAAATGGACAATATAGTAGGTGTGATACATGCGAAAGAATTACTTCGTCAGGTTTGTGCACATCAAAAGAAACCAAATCAGATAAATATTGATAGAGTATCTTCACCTCCTTGGTTTATTCCAGAATCAACTTCACTCCTTGATCAACTTCAAGCCTTTCGGAGGCGCCGAGAACATTTTGCATTGGTGGTTGATGAATATGGCTCCCTCATGGGAATTGTAACCTTAGAGGATATTCTAGAAGAAATTGTTGGAGATATTGCCGATGAACATGACATCGTGCCTGTTGGTGTAAGGCCTCAGGCAGACGGATCATATTTAATAGACGGTAGAGTAACTATTCGTGATCTAAATAGACGGTTTGATTGGCGTTTACCCGATGACTCAGCAGCCACCATAGCCGGACTTGTGATAGAAATCGGACGAGTTATTCCAGACGAGGGACAAATTTTTAATCAAAATGGTTTTCGTTTCGAGGTAGTGAGAAGGCGCAGAAATAGAATTTCAATGGTACGCATAACAACACCAAAGCCTATTCAAATTCCTAATGAACTATGATTTTTTGTTCGAAATGCTATTTTAATAATCAACCATTCAGCAGACAGAAAGTTTAACGATGCCACTTCCCAAACCAGAAAAACGCGCTCACATTCAAACACGGGAAATAAGTGTATACGCGTTTAGGCGCGAAGATGGCCAATGGAATAGTGAAGGTCAACTGAAAGATAGTGCAGCAATTGATATACCAAATGTTTTTAATAAAAGAGGTCCGGCTAAAACTACAATCCACGACATGAAAATCCGTTCAACATTAGATATGGAGTCACATCCCTATGCGATTTGTCCCCTTGTGCTTCCTTCCTTTAAAAAACTAAGAGCAGAAGCCATTGCTCCCGGTTGGAACAGCAAACTCAAGCGTGTGCTTGGGGGAGTGAAAGGGTGCATTCACATTGTTGATCTTCTCTGGCCAATGGGAACCATCGGGTTCAAAGAGAAGCTATTACGAAAAGCACGTCTAAAACAAAACAAACGGATTTTTCACCCTACCAAGGCAATAGCTGCCAGGCGCCATCGAGTACCGGTCCCATCGTAAAAAAACAGCAGCCAGATCTATACAGAGGAAAATAATACTTGCATTGTCCTACCAGTTTCCAAAAAGCATACTCTACGGATGAGTAATAAACAAAAAATAGTCAGTGGTCTCGTTGAGGTGAACAAATCACATTCTCAAAAACGTAAATGTGACTCACCTGGATGTTTAAAAGAAGGAGTGTTTCCTGCACCACGATCCCGTCAGAAACTTACTGAGTATTTGTGGTTTTGTCTCGAACACATTCGGGTTTATAATCGGTCATGGAATTTTTATGAGGGTATGAGCGACGCTGACGTCGAAAAGCAGGTACGCCATGACATTACTTGGGAGCGTCCTACTTGGCCATGTTCTGGTAAACTTAGAGACAACCACCCCAATTTTGATATGGGTATCTTCTCTAGAAAGAATTGGGATCAGCACGAACTTTCCTATACTACAACTAATACTTCTGGATGGAGACCCAGACCAAATTCTGATCAGGAAAAAGCTCTTAAAGAACTAAGTCTGCAAGGCCTAGTCACTAGAGACATTGTTAAAGCACAGTACAAAAATCTGGCAAAAAAATATCACCCGGACACTAAAGGAGGGGATAAAAGTGCTGAAGAGAGACTTAAGCGTGTAAATAATGCCTACTCTTTGCTAATGTCTTGTGAAGAACTAATCTGATAAAAATTTCTAGAATTTAATTTTCTAAATTTATAGTTTAGTACTTGCGGAAACCTTGCGAATACGGCGCTTTAACCGCAAAGCTTCATGAGTAAGCCTTTTATCCGAAGTCGCTAAAAGATATGCATCTAGTCCACCATTCTTCTCAATTGTACGAATGGTATCTGTTGCTAATTTTAGTTTAATCGGCTGTTTAAGAGCATCTGACAAAAGGGTAGTCGACTGAACATTTGGTAAAAAACGTCTTCTCGTTTTATTATGTGCATGGCTTACGTTGTTTCCAGTCATTACGGACTTACCAGTGATACTGCATCTGCGTGACATTGCATGAATCCAATTTGATTAATTCTTTTCAAACTCATGATCGGTTTACCCACGCATAATTGTTCCGTCAAGGTTTTTAATCATTAAAATTACAGAAAACCATCTATTTTTTTAAGTGGATTACGTACAAAATTTATGGCCATAAGACACATGCAAGTTTAAAAAATCACGCACAATTAATTTAAATTACCTCAATACTTCATTTATTCGCGATGGAGTTTCAACTTATATGAAATTAACAGCATCCAGATCATTATCATCGCTCCAAAGAAAAACGGCCAATTTTTTCCAATGTATTCAAAAGAAAATCCAGCCCAGGCTGGACCAATAATACGCGCCATCGCAGCACAACTCATCGAAATACCTAAAAGACTACCCCGTTCTTCAGCACATGCGTGCTGTGAAATAAGACTATTTAAAGACGGATTGTTAAAACTAACTCCCATAACAATTACGATAAATGCAGAAGCGAGATCAATAAAACCCGAGGTGAATGGAACCAAAAAACAACCTAATCCTATTGCAAGTGCACCTATCCGTATCAAGGTTACTTCACCGTAAAGTTTTGTAAGCGGACCAACTAGGTACCACTGTGTTGCTGCAGCTGCTAATCCCATCGCCGCATAAATCCACCCATTTTGCCAAGGACCCCAACCAAATTGACGCTCTGACCAAATGACAAACGTCGTTTCAATTCCCGAGAAAACAAATGGAGTCATCATCAAAAGGATCAACAGTGTAAGGAAATCACGAGCACGAAGCGATGATAATAAAAGCCTAAACATCGATCGCGACTGACGGTTAGTAATTGAAGTTTCAGAATAATTTGGTGTTTCCAAAACTTGGAAGATTGCAATAATAAAAGCCATTGCAGAAAGACCGGCAGCTATAAGAAATGGAACCAAAATATTTGGATTCACTGGATCAATTCCCGCAAACACTCCACCAATGGCTGGACCTATGATAAATCCAAGTCCATGTGCAGCGCCAACTTTACCCATACTACCTGCACGCTGCTGTACATCTGTAACATCCGCCACGTAAGCATGAATCACGCCACCATTCGCCGCCATCGCTCCCGTGAACGCGCGCGCCAAAAACAACGTTAAAAGAGAATCAGTGAATGCCAACAATACGTACCCTACAAACATTCCAGCTAAGGTTACTAAAATAACCGGACGGCGTCCGAATCTGTCACTTATACGGCCCCAGATAGGAGCAAAAACAAACTGTGAAAGAGAATAGACTGTTGCTAAGAGTGTTACAGTCAGCGGAGATGCACCAAATTTTTCAGCAAAAAAGGGAAGTAATGGCAGAACAATGCCAAACCCGACTGTATCAATAAATATAGTAAGCAACAGAGCATGCAATTTGAAAACCCTAACTTCACATAGGATTTAAATTCTCAATTCAATCGACCGACAGATTTGGCAATAAATATGTATAATTTACCAATATCTGCAGATAAAAATGTTGAACTTAGAAGGTTTTCCGGATCAGATCGATTCGCATCGCTAAGCAATCGTTCAAAGTGGTCGAGATATCGTTGTGTGTACTTTCTAAATTCTTCATCACCCTCAAACTTAGCACGGATCACTTCTTCAGCATGCCGCGCGTCGTTAAGTAACATTCCCCGCACAAAGGCTCCCTTTTCCCCTTTATACAGGCGCTTCCATAACTTTGCTGATCCTCGTTCATCAATTATTCGATTGAGATCTATAGCCGTAGAATTTAAGTCTTCAATGATGAAACGAGATGCACGCAAAAATTCATCGCGTTTTGAGTCAAAAGTATTTGCCTGAATTACTTGTGCCTGATCCTCTGCATTTTGCGAGGCAAATTGTAATTTCTTTGCTTGACTTTCAAAAACAGTCCCTATCTCAGCAGCTTTGGTGACCGCATTTTCAAGAGCCTTACTTAGATCACTAGTATGTGATTGAAGGGCATTACGAACGGAGCCAACTTGCCGGGCTGCTACATCTGAAGCCTCGGATAGCTCTCGCGCATGTTCTCGGAAAACACGAGAAATTGCAGCAATTCGTTGTTCCGTCAAGCTAGATGACGTTTGAAGTGCACCTTGTTCATCTTTTAATCCTGTCATTATTTCTACAACGTCCGATGCAACGCGAGTTGCTGCATCAATCATTGATCTTATTTGAGTCTCTAGCGCTTCACCGACTTCATTAAAACTATCTGTCGTCGAGTTTGAAGCATCACGAATAGAGACAATATATTCATCAAATGCTTGACTTAGCTTTTCAACTCTCTCGCTTGTCACCTCAACAGCTGTTTCAATCTCTTCAGTGCGACGATTTATTAACAAACCAATTTTTTCACCACGTTTGACCGCAGCTTCAGAAACTGTAGTCAAATGACTTTCCTGTTGATCCAAAGCAGCGCTCATACGGACAAATCTCGTATTTGTTTGCTCAACCATTTGATTAGATTGATTCTCAAATTCTAATGTTTGTTGGCGTAAATTTTCAGTTATCTCTGCTGCACGTTCAAGTGCACGATGTGTGACTTCTTCAGTCATTTTCTCAAATTTTTCCTGTTCTTCGGAAAAAAGCGACTGCAAACGTTTAGACTGCTCGGACACTTTGTCTACGAGCTGCAATGCCAGTTCATCTAGTTCTTTAATTTGGACCCCCAACACAGTGCCGCTCTCACCGAAGCGTCTTTCAATTTCACCCGTGGTTTCCTCTGCGTTTTGAACAAACGAACCAAGTTTTAGAGCGATATTTTTTTGAAGTAAACTGCTCGCCTCTTCAGACTTATCGAGCATACTTCTAGCAGAACTCTCTAACGTATTTATTTCCTCTTGAATTGAATTTCTGATTTCAGTTGAATGAGTTTTAATAATTTCTAGCGATTTCTGGCCAACTGCCTCAAGAATTTCTCTCTGCTGCGAAAGCACCGAACGAGCATCCTTTGTCTGTTCTTCTATTAACAATTTGTTGCTCTCTGTAACCTCTCTCATTACTTGGGCCTGGTTTGTGAAAGCTTCACCTAGATCAGCTATATTTGTCAAAGCGTCTGCTCCAGCTTTCTCAGCAACATAAACTATACGTTCACCATGACTATTCAACGTATTCATTATTTCATTTAATTGTGCTCTCCCACTCTCAATTGCTGCGCGTATTTGGTTCTCGTGCTTTGAACCAGATTCTCGCACTTCTTTGCCGACAGTACTAACCTTGTCTGAAATTCCGTCTGCAATCTTTGAAAGGGAAGTCATTTCTTCACGCAAAATACCACTTGAGTTATTAACCGCTGAAGTCACATTCTGTGAAGCGGTGGAAAGATTTTCTGTTTGATTAAAAAAATTATCCAATGCGTCATCAATGTTGCTTATGGTAGTTCTTAGTTCAGTAGTGACTTCCTGTGCTTGAGCATGGAATGTATCAACAAGATTGCTCGAATTTTCTAGAGCATTTTCAGCAAAACTCACCATTTCTTTTGCATGTCTTTTTACCACTCCGGAAACCTCAGAAATCTTATTGATTGCTTCATCTGATTGCAAAATACACTGGGAAGACTCTTCACGTAATATTCCGCTCGTATCAGTAAGGTTAGTTACCACCTCATCAAAATTCCTTACCGCCTCATCTGACTGATTTCGTGCAAAGCTTGTAGCTGTGAGAACTCGTGAGGCTGCTTTTTCTGCATTCGGTCCTATCGTCTCAATTTGTTTTGCTACTTGTTCGGCCGTTTCCTTAAGTTGATCTAAAGCGGTCAGTGCAGCTGCATCTAGTCTATCAATCTGTCGCTCCACATTCTCGTTTACTGTGATGGCCTTGTCACCGAGACTTTTTGACACCTTGTCAAGCTGATCAGTCTGGGCCCTAAGCCCACTGTGAAGGTATTGGGCCTGTGAAATAGCACGATCTGACACAGCAGATAGTTCCTGAGCCTGAGCTCGCAGAGCACCCGATACTGCTTTCACGCGAGATTCTGCATCATCAAATGGATAGGTCATTTTACTTAATTCATCATGCAATTTACCAGCAGTTTCCCGCAACACACTGCCTCTACCAAAATAAGCCAGTACAAGCCACATAAAGGCCAACGGTGCAAAGGTTCCAGTTAGAATGATAGCAATTTCATGCGGAAGCATGGAGAACAAGTTATTCCAACCTACATTGCTTCCAATGTGATCAGCACACAAAGTAAGCCAGACTAGACTTATCACCAACGCGGCAAAACCGTAAAACTTATTGTTCATAGATTTTCCTTGCCCTATATTGAGTGCAATTGGCTATCCAAATAAAATACTTATAACTTCTTCTAAAACCTACTCAATAAAGACTTCATTGGATATACCTTTACCAATGAAAAGTCGGTATAACAATGCTGGGAAGGAAGCCAAACTTTTTGCATTCTTGGCGTAGAACTGTCTCTACATTAGCCCCTGTATCGTTCGCAAGTTGGTCTTTGTGAATACCGTCAAGTACTAATAACGAGTCCATACCCATTGTGGCTGCCCCAGCAATGTCAGTTAAAAGTGAGTCACCTATGGCCAAAACACTGCTTGGATCAGGATTGTTCAGTAGACGTAAACAGGACTCATAAATCGGTCTTTTTG
Source organism: Rhodospirillaceae bacterium (assembly GCA_002709075.1). Classification (GTDB taxonomy): domain Bacteria; phylum Pseudomonadota; class Alphaproteobacteria; order MPNO01; family UBA2964. The sequence continues at coordinate 76,203 of PAPV01000015.1, forward strand.
GTTTACCAAAATAAATAACCTCACCACCAATTTTTTCATATCGAATTGCTAAAGCTCCAGCACAAATTAAACGGGCTCCGTCTCGGATCACCTCCAAATCTGGGTTAGCACATACCATCTTTATACCAAGATCCACACCGATATTTAAAATATCCATATAATCTTCAACAGACTCATTTGTATCCCACGGACCTGTATTAATAATTAAACTGGCTTGCGAGGGATGGTCGGTTAGTTTAATGCTTAAGCCATCGAAAAGATTTTTATCACGAACAGGACCAATATGATAAAAATTTCTTCCAACTCCATCGAACCATGGACCTTCTCTCTCTTTTAACGCTTGCCAGGTTGCTTCTCCAGAGGTCAAAACAATGGGCACTAAATCCATGCTTAACCCCATATTTTGCATCGCATTTATTACTGGATACGATCTACGCGGTGCGTTTGAGAGAAATGCATAAGGTGTACCAAATTCTTTTAAACATTCTAGACATTCTGCCGCACCGGGCAACAAACTGACACCATCATGGATAACACCCCAAAGGTCTATTATTAAAGCATCGTAATTTCTTACAATTTGACTAAGACCTTCTATAGATTTTATTTTACTAGTCACGAGCCTATTTTTTTAAATTATCAGCAATTGATTTGTTCCACCTAAGAGTTAAAGATATAATAAATCTCCCTAGCTTTTTACAATGAAAGAGTAACCGCCGGTCTGCATGAAATTATCTTCAACGTGAATATTATAAAGCGAAAATTGTTTTAAAACAGTCCGCTTGATCAAATTAAAGAGGTACAATTCTGAATGTCCATCTTAAATTATTTGTTTGCTTTTCAAGAAAAGACAAAAATATAAATCGAGTTGGAAAATATTTTTATCTTTCTAGTCGATTTGCCTATTTACCACAAGCTAACAGTAATTCACCCCAACAGCCTCACTAATGGAAGAAAAGCCGTCCGACTTCAATAATCTTGCCAAACCATTAACAATCTCAGCTACTAACTGAGGACCTCGATATATTAAAGCAGTATATATTTGAATTAACGAGGCCCCGGAACGAATTCGATCATAAGCATCTTGCGAAGAAGATATTCCTCCTGCGGCTATAAGGGGAATGCTGCCGGAGGTTATTTTAGAGACGCAGCATAACATTTTGTGAGATAAAGAGGCCAAGGGAACACCACTCAGACCGCCGCACTTCACACTATTTTCACTAAGTAATTCACTTGGTCGTGAAACCGTGGTATTTGAAATTATCAGGCCAGAAACTCCAGCATTAAGTGAAGAAGACACAATTGGTTCTAAATTATACATTTCAAGATCAGGTGATAATTTAAGTAAAATAGGGGCCCTCTTTCCGGCTCTTAAGCAAGCTTCGCGAGCAACCGCCAACATACGCTCAACACCTCTAGGCGTTTGCCATTCGATGAGACCGGGGGTGTTCGGGCAAGACACATTTACAACTAAATAATCAGCATGGTTGGACAGCCTCTCTGCACATTTGGCGATGTCTTCCAACGGATCTGTAGTCTTTGCGTTGATACCGATATTTGCTCCTGTGGGCCCTTTCCTTATTTTAACAGTTCTTTCTAATCGGTCTGAAAACTTCTCTAGGCCGCGGCTTGGAAAGCCTAGCCAATTGATAAGCGCTCTGTCTTCCTCGAGCCTGAACAAATTAGGTGCAGGATTGCCAGGTTGAGGTTCAGGCGTAACAGTTCCAGTCTCTACAAAGCCGAACGCCATCCCGAAAAGACCATTTACTGCCTCGCATTCCTTATCAAAGCCCGCTGACATACCAACCGGGTTGCTAAAATTTATTCCCCATAAATTGTTAGACAAACAGTCGAACTTCAAAACCGGGTGTGGCAATAGATCATATTTCAGTATTTTTATTGCTAATCTGTGAGATACACTTGGGGGCAACCTTCTCACGGCTTTAGTGGCAAGATACATCACTGTATCCCGCAAAAAAACTGGCTGTGCACCTTTTAAACAGAATGTTAAATCAACGGTATTCAAAGAAAGTTCCTATCATGACGCTGTTTAATAAGTATTTATTTGATTCGAGGATAGAAGATTCAGCTAGCATTGAACTAAGCTTCTTGTTTGCATATATCTGGCATAAGATAAAAATTTTTAGTCGTGTAGGTACTATGTCTGATCGATATCTGTCCATTAAAGAGGCAACACAAAGTATTATCGACGAATTCAGTCTATTTGAAGATTGGATGGAACGTTATGAGTACATCATCGAACTTGGTCAAAATTTAGATAATCTTCCTGATGAAAAAAAGATTGATATGTATAGAGTCAAAGGATGTCAGTCCCAAGTTTGGTTTGTTGCAACGGAAAACTTTAACCGTATACGTTTTGAAGCTGACAGCGACGCCATGATAGTACGTGGTTTAATCTCATTACTTTTGAGAGTATATTCCAACCGAACCCCGGACGAGATTGCTGAAACACCTCCTGATTTTTTTGAGGCGGTAAACTTGGGATCTCATCTCAGTGGAAATCGCGCCAACGGACTCGCAGCGATGGTTGCGCACATACAATCGTACGGAAAAATCAAGACGGAGATTTAATGTTGAGCAATCAAATTAAATATGAAATGGCGGAGGGAAAAATGCTTCGCCATCGTGAATTGTGGGTAGGTATTGATAACTTGGCAAGAAAACACGGGTACTCTCCGTCAGGTTTGGCACGCGCAGCTGGTTTAGATCCAACGAGCTTTAATAAAAGTAAGCGCAGAAGCCCAGGTGGACGGGATCGCTGGCCAAGCACAGAAAGTCTAACTAAAATATTAAATGTCACCGGTGTTACTTTAGCACAATTTGTAGAGTTTGTCGGTAAATCTGCTGGTTATATTGGGTTTCGTGAGTATTCTGCAATTAGATTGTCACAAGCCTCTAAGCAATCCGCATTTACGGATGATGGATTGCCGGCCGGCAAAATTTGGAATGCTATTTTTGCTCCAGAATTTGGAAATTCGGATGCATTCGCGATAAAAATCGTCAATAACGACTATAATCCGGTTTACGCTAAAGGAGCAATATTAATAATTTTTCCTCACAAAAAAATCAAAAGTGGCGATCGTGTATTCCTGCGTATGGTCAACAACTCATGTATTATAGGGGAAACCATAAAAAAAAATCGATCTAAAATAGCTGTAAAACAATTTATAAACACGAAACGTAGAGTCACCTTATTAAATACTGAAATTCAGTTTGCCCACAAAATTGAATGGACACTGCAGTGACAAAAAAAACCACCGCCGATGCGCTGGAACACTGGAAATCACGGTCAACCGGCTGGAAAATTACAAACTTCGATGCCCAACCTCGTGATGATATATTTAATATTAAACTAGCAAGCGCTCTTTGTATTCACCCTGGTAGTAATATATTGGATGTTGCGTCAGGAACTGGAGAACCTTCAATTTGGATTTCTAAATTATTGGAAGAACATAAAGGTGCCACGATAACAGCAACAGATATGACATACGAAATGTTAAACATTGCCCGCGAGCGGGCGCAATTGCTTAATTTTACAAACATACGTTTTGCTATTGCCTCCATGGACCGTCTCCCATTCGCGGACAATAGTTTTGATGGTTTAACTTGCCGGATGGGCCTCATGTTCCCTAAAGATAAGGAAAATTGTGTAAAGGAGGCTCATAGAGTTCTTAAAGCAGGCGGCGCGGCTACATATTTATGTTGGGGTCCATTAAGATCTAATCCGGCCTTCCAACTATTTTCAGAAGCAATGAAGAATTATTTCCACGAAAAATTTCCAATTCGGGAAGTACGTCATTGCCTCGGCGAGGTTGGAGCCATAACTAAACTCCTTCACCAAGCAGGTTTCAGCGCAGTGAATGAAGAGGTAATTTCTTATAAAAGGGAAGTAACTCGTGGAGACGCCTATTTTCGTCAAGGAATTGCCCGTACATGGCCGGATCGTGTTGCGGAATTTACTGATAATGATTGGGCTCCCCTGCTTAAGCATACTGAGGAAGTTTTTTCTGTATTAAAAAAGGGATCAAAGTTTTTTATACCAATTAATGCGAACATCTGTAGAGGAAGGGTTAAATGACTTTTTTCTATCCAGAGACCGTAAAACATGTTGAAAAATCATCATGGGAAAGAGGAGACAAAGCATGGTCGGAAAGCTCAATTAGAAACCCAGTTCAAGATGACACATTAAATCAAGCCATCATTGCGGAAGCTGGAGTTAAACCGGGAAATCACGTTTTGGACATCGCATCAGGAACAGGAAACCCTGCGGTAAGTGCCGCTTTATTGCTGCGTGATTCAGGCTCAATAACGCTTACAGATTTATCGAGAGGCAAGCTGGAAATTTCACAAATCCGGGCCTCGAGCTTTAACAGAAAAAAACTGAATTACTGTTGTGCCGACATGACCAATTTGCCTTTTGCTGATGAAACTTTTGATGTGGCAATGTGCCGTTTCGGCATTATGTTTGTCAAGAATAAAGTCAAAGCAGCAAGAGAGGCTATGCGCGTTCTAAAATTTGGAAGCAATATCACATATATGGTGTGGGATGCTTATCACAAAAATCCTCCATTTTTCATACCATCAAAGGTAATTTCAGAATTTTTTGGCGAAAAAGAAGCAGCAATTCCTGCACGTCACTCAATGTGCGCTCCAGGATTGTTAAAAAGCGTTATGGAACAAGCAGGCTACACAAATATCTCTGAGAGACAAATAAAATACAAAAATCGTGTTATAAATCTTAAACGCTATATCGCAAATGGATTGAAAAGATCGCATAAAGATAGAATTAAAGGGTTAACCAAATCAGACCTCACTAAATTGAAGAAATTAATATTCCAAGCCTGGAGTCCCTACGAGAATAACGGTGCAACCAAAATACCCAACTGCGCTCGTATTTGCACTGGATCCAAACCGGCATCCACCTGACTATAAATTTTTAAAAATATAATTGTTCGACTATAAGTGATTGAAGTAATTTAGTTTTGTGGTTAGAAAGTGTTCAATTGCTTTACTTTAAATTTTTTTCACTTTGTTGATGCTATTTTTCCAGAAAGCGCCCTATCAACCAGAGAAATTGTATCTCTTACACCATAAACTTCTATAAATGACCCCATACGAGGTCCTTGCTCACTTCCTAAAAGAATCTGATAAAGCGCTTTGAACCAATCGCGCATATTTTCGTACCCGTTACGTTTTCCTACCTTAAAAATTTCTTTCTGGATTAAAGTCGCGTCAGGATGAAGGGGTAATCCATTGAGTGTGGTCTTAAAGTCCTCCAATGCCTTAATCTCAATACCCTGAGGCGACCGGTAACTTTTCAATGGTTTTATAAAATCTTTGTAATAGGTGATCGCGTGCTCCGCTAAGCTTTTGAGAATTGGTGCCGTTTCTGCACTCACATTTTTATCATAACGAGATATGAATCCCCATAATACCTCAAAATCTTCAGTGTTACACGCGGAAACGAGATTTAGGAGTAACGAAAAGCTTAATTTACTCTCCCTTACTGGGGGATGTCCCGCATGAATATGCCACGCAGGATTCTCATAATTATTAAAATCATCTTCGATCGAAAACTTGTCTAGAAAAACTAAATAATCATCGACATGCTTTGGAATTACATCAAAATAGAGACGCTTTGCTTTTCGCGGTGAGTTATACATATACAACTGCAAACTTGCGTCTGGGGCATACCGTAACCAGTCTTCTACCGTTAATCCGTTCCCACGTGACTTAGATATCTTTTCACCATTTTCATCAAGAAATAACTCATATGTAAAACCTTGTGGCGGTTTTCCCTCCAAAATCCTACAAATATGAGATGAAAGCGTGACGGAGTCTATTAAATCCTTTCCTGACATTTCATAATCTACTTCTAATGCCTTCCAACGCATTGCCCAGTCACATTTCCATTGCAACTTGCAATGTCCTCCCGTAACAGGAACTTCAATATAAGAGCCCTCATCGTTTAGATAAGTTATGGTTCCGGTATTTACATTTCTTTCAACAACCGGCACCTGGAGTACTTTTCCTGTCTTTTCACATAATGGAAGAAACGGGCTGTACGTTAAACGACGTTCCTTCCCCAAAGTCGGCAGAACAACGTTAATTACTTCCTCATACTTTTGTAGTATCTCTAAAAGTGTTGCGTCAAAAATTCCTGAAGAATAACATTCTGCTGCGCTTTTAAATTCATAATCAAAATCAAACCTATCTAGAAAGTTCTTCAATTGCTGATTATTATGATCGCCAAAACTCGCATGAGTGCCAAACGGATCCGGAACACTTGTCAGAGGCATGTCTAGATATTTTTGAAGCGACCCCTTATTAGGCACATTATCCGGCACTTTCCGTAGCCCGTCCATATCGTCAGAAAAAGCAAATAATCGTGTTGGAATATCAGAGAGTTCTGAAAAAGCTCTCCTTACCATACTAGTCCGTACGATCTCGCCGAAAGTACCTATGTGAGGCAAGCCAGATGGCCCATAACCAGTTTGAAACAGCACATAACCCTTTTTCGGTGTATTACCCTTAATCGATGCAAGAATTTTTCGCGCTTCCTCAAACGGCCAAGCCCGAGCGTCCTGCAGGAGTGAACGTGAACTCTCCATAACTAATTTCCCATCAAGTTATAAAACGCCGCAAAAATAGAATATTTTTAAGTCTCCGAAAACGTTTCTTTTAACTTACTATATGCTGCAGGGTAAATATTTATATGGAACAGCCAGGTGATTAGATTTTTTCGTTTCCACACTCTATAAAAAATAGTGCTTAATTGCATTTACACACAATCAACCGAAATAAAATAATCAATTGTACGACTATTTGCGCGCGAATATTATAATAACTGTTTTGGACGGTAGAATTTCATTATCAATGCGCGATACAAAAGCACACGGAATATAGGGAAATTGAAATGGCTGTTAATCATAAGGCATAAATATCTGCGATGGTTATGAAGTCTGCCGCCGATCGCAATATGAGAAGGGGAGGTATTTAAGATAGGTCAATAGTTAAAACCTTACCTGTCTTTCCAGACTTCGATGAGGAAGGATTATCTGACGTTGCAGCAAAATGTGCAGAAATGTTGAACGATTTAGAAGGAATGGCAGATACACTTGATTTTATCCGTGATGCTCTGCCAAAAAGTTTCGTGAAACAGCTTATGTATTGGCCAGTGATGTTGTAGCTTCAGAGGATAAGACTAGACAAAAAGAGCCTCGGATGTTGGAATTGAAAGGGTGAATGCAGAGATAATTGAACGTGGTGCTGCAGCCCGACACCGGGTTCTGGGTTAGACGGAGCTGCTAATTATCTTGGTTATCTACACTTCAACTACAATGATTTAGAGATTATAACTATAAGGTGTTTATCCATTAAAAAACTATTGAGGTTATGTTGACTAACCTAGACATTATGATCGCCGGAGCAGGATTAGGAGGCCTTGCTGCTGCCTGTTCGCTGATAAAGGCCGGTTTTTCAGTTCGAATTTTTGAACGGGCCGCAAAACTAGGCGAAGTGGGTGCAGGCATCCAACTATCAGCCAATGCTATGCACGTGCTTGACTATTTCGGTTTGGGTGAACAGGTGAATGAATTATCCGTTCAACCCCAAGCTTATGTTTTTCGACTTTATAATACTGGCGAGGAGTTGCAGCGCTTTGCACTCGCAGAAACACACTTTAAAATGCACCGTGCGCCATATAACCAGATACATAGGGCCGATCTTCATAAAATATTAGCAAAACGCGTCACAGAATTAGCCGGTGAAGGTATAATTTATTTGGACCATGAAATCACGTCATTTCACGAAAGTGATGACCAAGTTATGTTAAAATTCAAAGGACACGCCCCTGTGCATGGAGATGTCCTCATTGGAGCGGACGGAGTGAAGTCTTTAGTACGCAATCAAATTTGTGGGGAGGTGCCAGTCAAATACACCGGAGATGCTGTTTGGCGTGTAACTGTTCCAACAAAAAAACTACCAAGCAATTTTCAAGCACCCGTTATGGCAGTTTGGATGGGTCCTGAAAAACATGCTGTTAGCTATTTCATCCGAAATGGTGAAATTCTGAATTTCGTAGGATGTGTAGAGACCGAGGAAGTTTCCGAAGAAAGTTGGACTGCACGTTTCCCATGGGAAAACTTAAAAAAAGATTTTGAGGGTTGGCATTCAGACATACAGGCAATAATTGATTTATCCGAAAGGGACCAGTGCTACCGTTGGTCATTGTTCAAGAGGCCGGTTGTAGATAACTGGAGTACTCAACGCGTAAGTATTTTGGGAGATGCTGCTCATGCCACCCTACCATATCTTGCGCAAGGTGCAGCGATGGCATTGGAGGATGGAGTCATTCTCTCAAGGGCTCTATCGCAAGAGAGCAATATCGAAAGAGCACTTAAAGTTTATTCGCGTAACAGAATTCCTCGGACGAGAAAAGTTGTGAATGGATCAGATGCAAATAGAGAACTTTTTCACCTTCGCGATATAGAAGAAATGAGGAACCGGTTTAAAAATCGTGATCAAGGCGGTTATAGGAACGATTGGCTTTACTCATACAATCCACTATCCGTAGAGCTTTTTTAAACCTATTATGTCTTTCGTTTAAAAAAAAAGGCCTCAGAAGGTACTGAGGCCTTTTTGTTATTCTTAAAGTTTTCTGAACGAATGATTTACATCATGCCGCCCATACCACCCATGTCTGGCATTGGAGGTACCGCACTTTTTTCTTCGGGTATATCAGCAACCATTGCTTCAGTTGTAATCAATAACCCTGCTACAGAACCTGCATCTTGCAAGGCAGTCCGTACAACCTTTACCGGATCCACTATTCCAGCTTTCACTAGGTCTTCAAACTTACCTGCTTGGGCATTGAAACCAAAGTTACCGCCTTTGCCTTCTAGCAATTTACCTGCAATTACAGCTCCAGATTCACCAGCGTTATCTGCAATTTGTTTCACAGGCGCTTGCAAAGCGCGGCGAATGATATCAACACCAACCCGCTGATCATCGTTATCAGGATCAACTTTCTTAAGTGCTTTCGCAGCATTAATTAAAGCTGTTCCACCACCAGGAACAATTCCTTCCTCGACGGCAGCGCGTGTAGCGTTCATAGCATCTTCTACCCTATCCCGCTTTTCTTTAACCTCAACTTCGGTCGCTCCACCGACTTTAATTACTGCGACACCACCTGCTAGTTTTGCCAAGCGTTCTTGAAGTTTTTCACGATCGTAATCTGAGGTAGTCTCTTCAACTTGCTGCCTTATCTGATTACACCGACCAGTGATATCGGACTTTTTACCAGATCCTTCAACAATAGTAGTCTCTTCCTTCGTCATGGAAACTTTTTTAGCCTTACCGAGCATGTCTACGGTGACGTTTTCCAACTTAATACCTAGGTCCTCAGACACTACTTGCCCACCAGTTAGAATGGCAATATCCTCTAGCATAGCCTTTCGACGATCACCAAACCCTGGTGCCTTAACTGCGGCAACCTTCATACCACCCCGAAGTTTATTCACAACTAAAGTTGCTAGAACCTCGCCTTCAACGTCTTCAGCAATGATTACGAGTGGTTTGCCGGACTGAACCACAGACTCCAGAAGTGGCAGAAGCGGTTGTAGCGTAGATAATTTTGACTCGTGAAGAAGAATTAGTGGATCCTCCATCTCACAAATCATTTTTTCGGGGTTAGTCACGAAATATGGAGAGAGGTAACCGCGATCAAATTGCATGCCTTCGACAACATCCAGTTCAGTTGTCAAAGCCTTACCTTCCTCAACCGTTATCACGCCTTCTTTCCCGACCTTTTGCATGGCCTGCGAAATCATATTTCCAACTTCCTCATCACCATTGGCCGAAATAGTACCAACCTGAGCGATTTCATTTTCGTCTTTAACTTTCTTTGCCTTAGACCTAAGCTCATTAACAACAGATTCCACAGCTGCATCAATACCACGTTTTAAATCCATCGGATTCATGCCTGCAGCTACTGCTTTCGACCCTTCGCGAACGATAGCTTGAGCTAAAACAGTTGCAGTTGTCGTGCCGTCTCCGGCCTCGTCATTAGTTTTTGATGCAACTTCCCGCACCATCTGGGCGCCCATGTTCTCGAACTTGTCTTCAAGAGTTATATCTTTGGCAACAGTTACACCATCCTTCGTAATCCGAGGTGCACCAAAAGACTTATCCAAAACTACATTTCGACCTTTTGGTCCTAAAGTAACCTTTACTGCATTCGCCAAGGTATCAACGCCTTGAAGCATTTTATCCCGGGCTTCTGTATCGAATTTAACTTCTTTAGCCATTATCCTAAGCCCTCCTTACTCAATAATGCCCATGATATCGGATTCTTTCATTATAAGATAATCCTTACCATCGACCTTTACTTCTGTTCCTGACCATTTGCCATACAGCACCCGATCACCTTTTTTAACATCCATTTCAATTAGCTTTCCGTCGCTATCTCGCGAACCGGCACCCGTAGATATAACTTTCCCTTCCTGCGGCTTTTCTTGTGCCGTATCAGGAAGAATAACCCCACCCGCAGTTTTAGCCTCCGCTTCAGAAGCTTGAACTAAAACCCGGTCGTGAAGGGGCCGAAATTTAGTAGCCATTTCTGCACTCCCGCATAATTAGAATTAAATTACTTGTTTAAATTAGCACTCTTTTGTGTTGAGTGCTTGGGATATGCCGATTCTTAGCTGCTATGTCAATGGATATTTATAAAAAAATGCGGCTTTTCGCCGCAAAAAATGGATATTTCTTGCGAATGTTACTTAAATTGGCTAATTCGCTCTGGGATATTGCCATGAAACTACGTTCGCAAATTGACTTTTCTGTTAGTGTTTGGCTAGGAACTTGCACGTTTCTTGTCGCCCTTATGATCCTCTTGGGGGGAGCCACTCGGTTAACAGATAGTGGGCTATCAATTGTCGACTGGAAACCGGTGTTTGGTCTACTTCCCCCTATGAACAAATTAGAATGGTATACACTTTTTGAAGCTTACAAAATTACTACTGAATTCAAAACCCAAAATTTTTGGATGAAAGTTGACGATTTCAAATCTATTTATTGGTTAGAATACCTTCACCGTTTGTTTGGCAGGGTTATCGGGATAATTTTTTTCGTCCCTTTCCTATGGTTTCTTGTGCGAGGCCGATTAAGAAATGGCTTGTGGTGGCGTTGTTTGTGCGTGTTTTGTCTCGGAGCCGCTCAGGGCGCATTAGGATGGTATATGGTAAAAAGTGGACTGATCGGAAGAACAGATGTTAGTCAGTACAGGCTAGCGGCACATTTGTCTTTGGCCGTCGTAATATACATTGCACTTCTTTGGTTAACCTTAAAATGTATTCGCCCTAGAAATCCGGTAAAATTGCAGTGTTTAAGTATTCATTCTTGTCTTTTAGTAATAACTGTCTTCCTAACCATCGTAGCCGGTGGATTTGTTGCTGGAATTGATGCTGGTTTTGCATATAATACTTTTCCACTTATGAATGGAAGCTACGTTCCGAAAGGCTGGTTGGAAATTAAACCTACTTGGAAAAATTTTTTTGAAAATGTTGCAACTGTTCAATTTATTCATCGCCAGCTTGGTATTTTGGTTGTTGCACTTGCAATTCTCTTATGGATCAGATCACGGTTTACTTACCCAAATATTTTAGCCGCTCGACTCATCAGTTTAGCCGCCGCATGCTCTGTTTTTCAAATGGGGCTCGGCATAGCAACACTTCTCACTGCGGTTCCACTTTTTTTTGGACTTCTGCATCAAGCCGGAGCAATAATCATGCTCTCCTTTGCCATAGGGGTAGTATATGAACTATCAGCTGAGAGGAAGCATGATCCGAAAACATACCAAGTATCTTGAAATAAGCTATAACCAGCTCAAAAACACCTCGGTATAGTAAAAAAGCTTTTTGAAATATTCGATCAATTTTTGCATAAGGGTTTGTAAAAAATTAAAAATAAATAAAAATAATCACGTTTTACTTATTTTTGATTTTATCAGATGAGAGACTTGACGGCTGTTTACAGCATCTATAACTACCGTTAACAGTGGTGATTTGAGCCCGATCGGCTTGCGGCCACAAAAAAATAATCGCTAAAAGATCGGAGCTTTCCAAGTCCTGATCTTTTAAATAGGAAATTTGCTTAAGGGGAAAAGTGATCAGAAGACAGGAAACATTATGACAATAGGGGAACATGAAAAAACTTGGCGTCCTCAAACGCGGCTTGTTAGGGGCGGTTTGCAACGGAGTGCATTCGAAGAAACAGCTGAGGCGATTTACACGACTTCAGGGTTTGTTTACGACACTGCCGAAGCTTCAGAGGCGGCATTCAAAAATGAAACCAAACGCTTTATATATTCTCGTTATGGAAACCCAACAGTTGAAATGTTTCAAGATAGGCTATGTTTGCTGGAAGGTGCGGAGGCATGCCGGGCCACCGCAAGTGGAATGGGTGCAGTGTTCACCTCTCTCGCTAGCATATTAAACGCAGGAGACCGCGTAGTTGGCTCCCGCGCTTTATTTGGTTCTTGCCAATATATTTTGACAGAAATTCTGCCAAGCTTCGGTGTCCAGACAATAATTATCGACGGCACCGATAAAAAACAATGGGAGAGAGCATTATCCATTCCAACTAAGGTTGTTTTTCTTGAAACACCGAGCAATCCAGGCTTGGAAGTGATAGACCTCCCGATGGTGTGCAATTTAGCGCACAATGCCGGGGCCTTGGTGGTAGTGGATAATGTCCTTGCAACACCTGTGTTACAACGGCCATTAGAACTTGGTGCAGATGTAGTAGTTTATTCCGCCACCAAACATATTGATGGTCAAGGACGTGTCATGGGGGGGGCCATTTTAAGTACGAACGATTTCATGGAAGAAATGAGCCCTTTTTATCGCCACACAGGACCCTCTCTAAGCCCGTTCAATGCATGGGTTCTTCTTAAGGGTCTTGAAACACTTGAACTAAGAGTAAAACGACACTGCCAGAATGCCGCGACTATCTCTGAATTTTTATGTAGTAGAAGTGATATTTCTCGCGTCCTCTATCCAGGTTTGCCATCACATCCGCAAAACAAACTTGCAATTAAACAGATGTCAGGATTTGGCTCAGTTGTTAGCCTTGATTTAAACGGTAAAAAACAGAATGCGTTCACATTTATGAACGCGCTAAAGTTGATTGATATCTCGAATAACCTCGGCGACTCAAAAAGTATTGTGACCCACCCGGCAACAACCACTCATCAAAGAATTTCAGAGGCTGACCGAGCCGTTTTAGGAATAACTGATGGATTTGTTAGAATTTCAGTAGGGCTTGAAGACATAGATGATTTGAAAGAAGATATAGAACAAGCTCTTGATGAAGTATCATAACCTTTTTCCGATTGACTTAAACACATGACCTTCATAATCATAGAGTGCAATTCAAAAATTGACGGATAAATTAACATTATGTATTCAGCAACTACAAAAGCTATTCGGGTTACCGTCGAACCAACTTTTCTTGATGATCAATCTACCCCTGCAGATAATCATTATGTTTGGGCTTACCAAGTGAAAATTGAAAACACAGGTGTGGACACGGTAAAATTAATAAATCGCTGTTGGAGAATAACTGATGCGATGGGCAGAATTCAGGAAGTTAAAGGGAGAGGTGTAGTTGGAGAACAGCCGGAGCTTGCGCCAGGTGAGCAGTTTGAATATACGAGTGGAACGCCACTTATTACACCATCAGGAATTATGATGGGAACATATGAGATGGAGAACAAGACTGGCGTTCGCTTCGTAATCGATATTCCGGCATTTTCTCTTGATAGCCCTTACCAAGCCAGACACTTAAACTAAATAAGCGCAATTTCAACGAGCACAGGAGACAGATTTGGGAGCTAAAAGCAGTACCAAAGCAATCTTTTCAAGAGAACACGCATCTTATACGAGACCATCTCGGGAAGCAGCGGAAGAAGCAGTCCGTGTATTACTGCGCTGGGCCGGTGAAGATCCTGCGCGTGAAGGACTACAGGACACACCAAAACGTTATGTTAAAGCTTTTGGAGAGTGGTTCGCAGGCTATGCAGAAGATCCTGTTGATATTCTTTCACGCACCTTCGAAGAAGTGGAGGGTTATGATGAAATGGTTATTTTACGAAATGTTCGTTTTGAGTCTCACTGCGAACATCACATAGCCCCAATTATAGGCAATGCGCATGTGGCATATCTTCCGAATAAAAGAGTGGTTGGCATCAGTAAACTGGCGCGTTTAGTTGATTTATATTCTAAAAGAATGCAAATACAGGAGCGTCTCACTGCGCAAATTGCCACTTCTCTCGATACAGTTTTACAACCGAAAGGGGTTGGAGTCGTTATTGAGGCTAGCCACGGGTGTATGACCACTCGAGGGGTAGAAAAAACAGGTCTAACAATGGTAACCAGCCAGATGATGGGGGCTTTTCGTGAAGATCCCTCAACCCGGCGAGAATTTCTCTCTGCAATAGGCAACCCCACTTCGGGGCCTCACAATATTATTTAATGTAGTTTGATAGTCTGATGTTAGACTTTCGGCCCGCGTTATTTATAATAGGAATTCTTTTAGTCACTTTAGCAGTAACAATGCTCGCGCCTTTCGCTGTTGATCTAGCAGCTGGAAATCGTGACTGGCAGGTTTTTGCCAGCGCCGGGCTCTTAACCCTGTTTGTGGGCGGAGTTCTTGTTCTGACCAACCGAGCTCCCATTTCGTATTTCACTATTCGCCAAACCTTTGTGCTTACGGCGGTTAGTTGGTTAGTTCTCACTATGTTTGCCGCACTACCGTTTTTATTTTCCGAATTAGATATGAGTTACACAGATGCTTTTTTCGAGGCAATGTCTGGAATCACAACAACAGGGTCGACTGTAATAACCAAAATCGAAATAGCGCCTGATGGTATTTTGCTTTGGCGTGCAATACTTCAGTGGCTTGGTGGAATCGGTATTATCGTTATGGCTCTGGCAGTTTTACCTATGCTACGGGTGGGCGGCATGCAGCTTTTCAGAGTTGAAGCATTTGATACCCTAGAAAAGGCGTTGCCGAGGGCAGGACAAATAGCTATAGGGATCGGAGGCGTATATGTTGGGTTGACCATTATTTGGTGGGCAGGGCTATGGATGCTTGGTTTGAACGAATTCGATGCAGCTGTTCATGCTATGACAACCATTGCTACAGGCGGCTACTCCAGTGCAAACGGTTCTGTAGGCTTTTTCAATAGTCGAGGAGTAGAGGTTTTTATAATAATCGGAATGATCGTAGGATCACTCCCCTTTATATTTTATTTGCAATTTGTACGAACCGGATCACACGTACTACTAAAGGACTCTCAGGTCCGTTATTTCCTCGCTATAGCCGGCATTTCATCTGTTCTCGTCACTTTTTGGCTATGGAAAACAAACGATGAATTTTCCCTCAAGATGTTAATTTCAGGAATTTTTAATACAATATCAATAATGACCGGTACTGGTTTTTCGGTTGGGGATTACCAAGCCTGGGGAGCCTTTCCCCTTATTATACTTTTTTTTCTGATGTTTGTTGGTGGCTGTGCCGGATCAACTTCTTGTGGAATTAAAGTCTTCCGTTTCCAGGTATTGGGATCAATTGTCAGAAACCAATTTCAAAAAATGCTGAGGCCTCACGGGGTATTTGTTCCTCATTACAATCATCGCCCCATAGATAACGATATAATTCTCTCAGTTATGAATTTTTTCTTTTTATTTATGTTATCATTTGTTGCTTTAGCAATGGCCCTTGGCGCCCTTGGACTGGATTACATGACAGCAATTACTGGGGCTGCTACAGCAATCTGCAACGTTGGACCTGCGATGGGGCCTATAATTGGACCTACCGGGACATTCGAACCCCTCCCAGATGCAGCCAAGTGGATGTTGTCCGCGGGCATGCTGCTTGGAAGACTAGAGCTTTTCACAGTTCTAATGCTCTTACTTCCATCTTTCTGGCGCGATTAGCAATTTTAACAGAACGTTAGGCTGGATTTCAATCCGTCCATTTGGAAAAATATTTTGCTATTTGTTTTTCTAAGGATCTATTCAAATCCTGCATCATAGACTCAGTCATTTGAAACCATATCATCTCACGCTCAGAGAGAGTAAGATAGTCTTTTGATGTCAGACCCTGCGTGGCACGAGAAAACACCGACGCTTTAATTATTCCGTTCGGATCTATAATTTGTAATTTTACTTCGATCTCGCTGTCATAATGAACTGACTGCGTATTAAACAACATTACACTCTTACCTCCTTGCCGCTTTTCGGTCGCAGCCCCACGAGTGATAGAAAATACTAACCGGTCTAAACCGCCCTTGAACCGCAGACGATCCTTTGCCCAACGCTCGGCGGCTTCAACTGGTTTAATGGGAAAAAGATGTTCTATATTTGGAGGTTTTTGCGCAGAAGCATAATAATTATTAATTGAAATAGAATCCACATTGAAATTGATCGGTGGAAGATGACTGAAGCTTAAATCAATTAAATTTTTAGGGGGAGGGGAGTGGACACATGAAAGGCTCAAAAATCCGATAAGAATAAAAATTCGGATGTTGCCCACTCTCATTCTTTTAATTTCCTTTGCTTCCAATATTTAGATAGATCACGACCAAAAATTCTAATACGTGTTGTTATCAATTTTAATTATATCATCAAGCAAAAATTTGTATTCGCAGTTGCAGAATTCGCAGGTTACCATTACGAAACGCCCATTTTTCATTTTCTTAATTTCACTATGTGGAAAATTTGACAAAACATTTTTTACCTTTTCTTGCGAACATCTGCACTTCATATGTAATGTCTCTGGATGGAACACTCGAACTCCATCTTCATTGAATAAACGATATAAAAGTTCATGAGGATGCAAGGTTTTGGAAAGTAACTCGGTATTTGAACAACTTTTCATCAAGATAACGGCGCGGTTCCATTTTTCATTCACATCAATAATTCGCTCATCTCCAGATTGAGGCTGAAAACCTTTTTGTGCCAATCTCTGAATCATTAAACCACCTGCGCGCCAACCTAAATCACTATTATCAACCCCAATTTTGAAAACTGCCTCTGATTGAACTGATCTACTAAAATAGGCTGCGATACAGTCTCCTATCGTTTTCCCTTCCAAAGGAACAACTCCTTGATAGGGCGATTTTTTTCCTTCTTCGGTAAGTGTAAGAGTAAGTTTTCCATTTGGAAAAAGAACAGGCACTATAGGTTTATCCGCAACATACCTGTCACTATTTAGGCTTTTTATTTTTGTTTCATCAAAACGCGCATAGCCTCTAATTCCGCCATCATGAGTAACATCAACAACTAATAAATTGATAGCAGCGCCCCCACGTATCTGTATTGAGAGAACACCAGCTTTCTTCAGGGTGCCAGATAACATTGCGCCTACAACAACTATTTCACTCAGTAGACCTGCTACTATCGAAGGATAATTATGTGCCGAGAGAACTGCGTCCAAAGCCGGACCTATTTTAACGAGGCGTCCCTGTGCTGATCGAGATTCTACTTGAAATGGTTGAACAAAATCATCTAAACCTGACATTATGTCAGACACCACATTAAAATACCTTTTTGAGCATACAAACGATTCTCCGCTTCTTCCCAAACAACTGATTGTGCACCATCGAGAACACTAGCTGAAACTTCTTCGCCACGATGGGCCGGCAAACAGTGCATAAAAATCGCATTGGGATTAGCGTTTTTCATTAATGCCTCATCAACCCTGAATGGTTCTAATAACCTCTGGCGCCATTCCCCCTCCTCATATCCCATAGATACCCAGGTATCCGTCACAACACAACTAGCATCAGAAACCGCTTCTACTGGGTCATTGGTCGCAAATACGTTTGCCCCGGCAGCTCTAGCATCGAATATTTCTTTCGCATCTAATTCAAGTTCAGAGGGGCAGGCTAAACGTAACTCGAACCCAAATTCTACGGCCGCTTGCAGCCATGTAAAAGCCATATTGTTTCCATCACCACACCAAGCAATTCGTGCATCAGAAATAGGGCCTAAATTCTCTTCATATGTAATAATGTCTGCTAATAATTGGATGGGATGAGATCTGTCAGTGAGACCATTAATAACCGGAACCTCTGAAGACTGCGCTAATTCAACTAATCGATCTGGATGGGCTGTCCTAAGCAGGATCACATCAACATAGCGACTCAGAACACGTCCTGTATCGGCAATTGTTTCACCTCTACCTACCTGCAAGTCGTCTTGTTTCAATGCTATAACATCACCGCCAAGTTGCCTCATCGCGACCTCGAAAGAGACCCGTGTGCGGGTCGAGGACTTTTCAAAAATCATAGCTAGAGTTTTTCCTGAAAGAGGGTGCTGCTGTCCTTTTCCGTGTTTAAATTTGGCGGCGGATTTTAAAATCTGACGTAATTCAACACGGCCAACATCGCAAAGATCGAGAAAATGTCGTGTAGTCTTCATGCCACCATAGCTCTACATGCAGAGTCGATCATATCGACCGCCTCCTCTACGTGTGAGGTGTCAATAATTAACGGCGGGAGCAAGCGAACCACATTATCGCCCGCTGGAACTGTTAATAGACCAGCGTTTCGACAAGCTGTCACCATTTCGTGAGCGGGATTCACGCATTTTATGCCAAGCATCATACCTACACCCCTTACCTCCAAAATTAGCTCTGGATACGAAGCAGCTACATTTGAAATACATTGCATTAAATTCGTTCCTATTTCTTGAACTCGTTCTAAATATCCTTCCTCCAATAAAGTTTCCAAAACTGTATTAGCAACTGTCATTGCCATTGGATTTCCTCCAAAAGTACTTCCGTGTGTGCCCGCAGTCATTCCAACCGCTGCCTCAAATGTCGCTAAACAAGCACCGACAGGGAAGCCTCCACCTAGCCCCTTTGCTGCCGCAACAATATCTGGAACTACCCCAAAATGCTGGTGACCAAACAAATGTCCAGTGCGCCCTATCCCAGTTTGGACCTCATCGAAAAATAATAACAATCCATACTCATCACACGCCTTTCGCAAAGATTTTAAGAAGCTTGGATTGGCTGGCCGAATCCCGCCCTCACCCTGAACCGGCTCAATTAGAACTGCGGCAGTTTCAGACGTAATTACACTCAACACCTCATTTAAGTTTCCAAATGACACTGTATCAAAGTTATCTGACAGTGGACCAAATCCTAGCCGATGAGCTTCGTTCGCTCCAGCAGCAATAGTTGTTAAAGTCCGCCCATGGAAGCTTCCAGAAAAGGTAATAACCCTATGACGGTTTCTATTTCCATTTGCACTATGAAATTTTTGTACCAACTTGAGACCAGCCTCGACGGCTTCGGCCCCAGAATTACAAAAGAATACTGTATCCGCAAAACTATTTTCTACAAATTTCTGAGCGACAGCTTCCTGTTGCGGAATACGATAAAGGTTAGAACAATGCCATAGCTTTGAAAGCTGTTTAGTAAGAGCAGCAATTAGCTTGGGGTGACAATGCCCTAGAGAATTTACAGCAATGCCCGACCCAAAATCTAAATAACGCACGCCGTCTTGGCAATACAGGTATGGACCTTCCCCTCGTTCAAAGGTCAGATCCGTGCGTGAATACGTAGGCATGATGTCAGAAATCATCATCTAGTCTCAACTTTTTGGAGAAAATACTAAAAGAACAAACCTAAACAGTAAGGTTCTACAATGCAGCTTGTCAACGGAAGGTGTTTCACGATTTAAGTTTATATCCGCTTACAACTAATTGATAACACAAAATCCAAACAATAATATTTAATCCAATTAGATAGAGAAGCCCAATGGTAAGTGAAGCGTCATGATGGCCAATAAAACCGTACCTGAATCCATCAATCATATAAAAGAAAGGATTAAACAACGCAAGACTGCCCCAAGAATCTGGAAGTTTCTCTATTGAATAAAATGCACCGGACAGAAATGAAAGTGGTGTGATTATGAAATTACCTATTGCAGCCTGATGATCAAATTTTTCTGCCCAGATGCCAGTAATTAATCCAACCATGGACAGAAGTCCGGCAGCAAGCAGTGTGTGAACAAAAATGAATATTGGATCATGGACCTGCATTGGGACAAAAAACCACATTGCTAAACCAACAAAAATAGCAACTAAAATACCTCGGACCGCTCCACCAGCAACGAAACCCAGAACTAATTCCGCTGGAGACAAAGGGGGCATTAGTACATCAACAATATTTCCCTGTATTTTCGATACCATCACCGAACTGACTGTATTGTTGTAAGAGTTCTGGATCACAGCCATGATTACTAATCCAGGGGCAAGGAATTCTATAAACGAAACTCCACCTATCACCTGTACAGCGCGACCCAGAGCCAAAGAGAAAATTGCAAGAAATATTAAACTGGTTGCAATTGGGGCGATTATAGTCTGCAATCCAACCTTCAAAAAACGTTGAATTTCCTTTCCAACATGCGTTTTAAGACCCAACCAGTTGACACGCCCAATATTTCGTGGGGAAGGCAAACTCACTATCTCGCTCCAGCAAACAACGATCTAATCACCATCTAGAACCCCGTCATCCTCATTAAAACTCGGCACCGAACTTTTGTTGCGATAAGCCTGCTTGGAGCGACCTCGGGGGGGGGGATGTCGAGAAATTTTTGTTTCTGTTAAAGATATTTTTCCTTCCGGGGCGTTACCTTCCCTATCAACGCCAAAATAAATCGTACGATGAGGAAATGGAATTTCTATTCCTAGTTCATCAAATCGTTTTTTCATCCTCCTATTATATTCACGACCAACTTTCCATTGTTGTATTGGTTTGGTTGTGATTCGCGCTCTGATGTTCACCGCATTATCACCGAATGAGTCTACACCCATCACTTCAAAAGGAGAAACAATGAGTTGCCCATATTCTTCATCCGCTTGTAATTCATCGGCAATTTGATAGAGAATCTCGGTCACTTCATCAGTGTCTTCGCGATATGCGATTCCGACTTCAAATACATATCGAGAAAAATCTTTCGTCATATTTTCAACTGTTGTCACCTCACTGAAAGGAATAATATGAACATTTCCTGCCAGATCTCGTAACCTTATCGTACGCAACGTTAATTGTTCAACCATACCAGAATGACTACTTATACGTACCACGTCACCAACAGCAATCTGATCCTCTGTGAGAATGAAAATACCGGTAATTATGTCTTTAACTAAAGTCTGAGCACCAAAACCGATTGCAAGCCCCACTACCCCTGCACCGGCCAACAACGGACCAATATCCAAACCCAACTCAGATAAGGTTACTAATATTATCATAGTAGATAACACAACCAACAGGGAAGTTCTTAGCAACGGCAGTAGAGTTTTTGCCCTTGCAGAAACCTTCTCACTCGACGTCAAATACCTTTCTAGCAAAGCACTGGAAGTTTCCCAGACAATGACTGTAATAACAATCAACAGTGCTATAGTTAAAAAACTGTTTATGAAATCTTTTCCCTGAGCAGAAGCAATCCAAGAGAAAGCATTTATGCCCCACGCTTCCAGCAGGAAAATACAAACTATTATAAAAATCAAACCATTACCTGCACGTTGTATAAATGGCGAATACATATTTGCACGTGTTTCAAGACTGGGGTAACGGCGTTTAACTTCAACTCTCAGTGCAAAAATCTTCCGAGTAAATTGCGAAAGTCCAACAGCAGATAGATATCCAAAGATCAAAATCAGTGCTGTTAAAACACTCCCACGCAACAAAAATTCAGCACCATTTTCAATTTGCAGGGCCCACACAAAGTAAAGTGCAAAAAGGTAAAATAAAGCTAGAATATGCCAAACTGAGGAAATACGTTTCCGGAGAACCAATAATACCTTTTTTTCGCCTTTTTTTCCTTTTATCACATCTGCAACAGTGCCTCTGACCTGCAATATCAATACAGAGACCATCAGTGCAAAAAACAAACCCACAATTTTGAAAAGCAAAGTGCTTATTTCATTTGGGGCCCCCAGATGATTAATGATTTGAACCAGTGCGAATCCATATACTCCTACATACGTCAACCGCCTCACCCAAACAAAAATGTAATTGGCATCAACATCTTTCAATCGCAATAATCTAAGATCAGGCATAGCAGGTGAAAGAAGAAGACGCGATGTGACCATCAGTATTCCTGCTACAAAAAGAGCTCTTATGATAGTTGCGCCGAGATTGCTCACGCGAGCAGAACTGGCTAAGAATTCTACTAAAATGGTGCCCGAGAGTAACAATGCAGTTATAGGTAAGAGGTCTATTGTCAAACGAGCTAGAATTGTAAGCAAACGGTCCCAAAAAAATTTGGTCTCTTTTGTTTCAAGTCGAAGACGAGAAGCCCCAAGAATTTCTCTTACAACATAATAAACTAGGAGTGCACCAAAGATTGCTGCGATGATTTTCCATAAAAAAATTAAATTCTCACTCTTCCAATCAGTGTTCGTAAAGTTATCTTTAAATAGAGAAAGTTTTATCGGTATTAGTGCAACACCATCAGAAAGAATTTGAAACTCCGAGACAAATTTTTGTAAACTATCCGAGAGTGCTGAAAAGATTTTTTTTGTTAAACCTATGTTAGTTGCCTCAGTATTTTTATTCTTCTGGACGGCAATAAGCATTTTTAATTTTTCGACTAAATTTTTTCGTTGTGTTTCGTTTTCGAGTGTGTTTACCAAAGACTCTAATTGCATTACGTTGCGCTCTTCAATTTTTTTATCATTTGTTGGGGCAGCATAAATTTCAGTAATAAACACCTTCGATAAAATAAGCAGGGTTGAAAAAGTTATAAGAAAGAAAAAACGACAAATTCTGTTCATTACGTCACATTTGTATTTAGTTTAATAACAGAGGCTAGCACTTTAAACGAATATCACATTTTCGAAAAACTAAATGGCCAATTATAAATTATTGATACAGACGTTGGCGGCTTGAACCACCTTAGCTATATTTGCACTAATAGTATACAAGGAGCTTTGGCTTAGTCATGGGTGAATTTGGTATAGGACAGTCTGTTCCGAGAGAAGAAGATCCTAGACTTCTAACAGGAGGTGGGGATTTTCTGGACGATGTCAACTTACTGAATCAGGCTTTTGGATACGTTCTTAGAAGTCCACATGCTCATGCTAGCATCTTGTCAATCGATATATCAGCTGCGAGAGCTTCAAAAGGTGTTATTAAAATTCTCACTGGCAAAGATTGGATGGAAGAAAATTTTGGTACGATGCCATGTGAAGATACTAACTTTGCCAAACGTGCGGATGGAAGTGCAATGTTTCATCCCTATCGGGGTGCTTTAGTAACCGATAGAGTACGTTTTGTCGGAGATTATGTTGCATTTGTAATTGCCGAAACAAAACTTCAAGCGCGGGACGCGGCTGAATTAATTGCGGTAAAATATAAGATTCACCCTGCTATAACCTCAATTGATGATGCTACTACACATGGAGCAGAGCCAGTATGGCCAGAGAACCCAGATAATATTGCCTTTACTTTGGAAAAAGGCGATGAAAATCAGGTAGATAAAGCTTTTAAAAAGGCTGACCGAGTAATTACGCATAATTTTGTAATTAACCGAGTGACTGCAGTAACAATGGAGCCAAGGGGATGCATCGGTGATTTTGATAGAAGAACTGACCGATTCACACTTTATACCGGACTTCAGAATCCACATCCTGTCCGCCAGCAACTGACGCAAGGAGTTTTTAAAATTCCCGAGACGCAAATGCGAGTGGTACCAGGCGATGTTGGCGGAAGTTTTGGAATGCGTGGTGGAACTTACCCAGAACTAGCATTAGTTTTGTGGGCAGCCAAAATTATTTCACGTCCGGTAAAATGGACCTGTGACAGGTCGGAAGGATTTATGTCCGATGATCATGGAAGAGACAATCTCAGTAAAGTATCATTAGCCGTAGATAAAAACGGATATTTTTTAGGTCTCAAAGTGGAAACCTTTGCAAGCATGGGGGCTTATTTAGCAATCAGAGGTCCCCGGCCACCTACTAATAATTTAGGAACTCTCGCTGGTGTTTATCGAACTCCAGCTGCTTTCGTTCGCGTAAGCGGTGTTTTTACAAATATGAACTGCACCAATCCTTATCGAGGATCAGGTGCTCCAGAAGCTGCTTACAATATTGAAAGAATGGTCGATATTGTTGCTAATGAGCTCAATATGGATCCTGCTAAACTGCGCGCAATAAATTGCGTCACGCCCGATCAGATGCCGTGGACAAATGCCCTTGGTTTTCATTATGACTGTGGTGATTTTCCAGGCAATCAGGCGAAAGCTTTGAAAGCCATAAATTATGACGACTTCAAGATGCGGCGTGCCTTATCGAAGACGAAAGGTAAATTACGAGGTATAGGCATATCAAATACTGTGAAAAAAACGTCATCACCATTTCCGGAATCCTGCAAACTTCGGTTCGATCCTTCTGGAACACTTACTATGATAATGGGCACGATTAGCCACGGCCAAGGTCATGAAACAATTTTCAAACAAATAGTCTGCGATAAATTAGGGTTAGAACCATCAATTATTAGATATGTACAAGGCGACACCGACATAGCGTCTTACGGAAGAGGGACCTTCAATTCTCGTTCAACAGCAATCGGCGGTTCAGCTGCTGCACTTGCGTGCCAAAAAACTATAGAGAAAGGAAAGAGGATTGCCTCACACCTGATGGAAACTGCTGAACAAGACATAATTTTTTCAAAAGGCTATTTCACTGTCTCCGGAACCGATCGATCACTCAAGTTGATTGAACTGGCTAAAAAATCATTCCAAGCTAATGAATTACCGCCTGACATTGAACCGGGTCTTGATGAGCAGGGAAGTTTCAAACCTGAGTATTGGAATTGGCCAACGGGGGTCCAGATATGTGAAGTTGAGATTGACCCAGAAACTGGAGAGACTGAAATCCTAAATTTTGTATGTGTAGATGATGTTGGCACTGTAATTAATCCCTTGCTCTTAAAAGCACAAATGCATGGCGGTATTGCACAGGGAATTGGTCAAGCATTAATGGAGGAAGTAAAATTTGATAGTGAAACCGGACAACTTTTGTCTGGATCATTGATGGACTATTGTATGCCCCGAGCGGATGACTTTTGCTTCATGGATATTATTAGCTCTCCAACATATACCCGCTCAAACTTAATTGGCGCCAAAGGTGGTGGTGAGTCGGGGCCTACTGGAGCACTCCCAGCCACTATAAATGCTGTGGTTGATGCACTTCAAGAATTAGGTATTTATCATTTAGATATGCCAGCAACACCACATAGAATATGGAAGGCTATTCAAAATGCACGCTCAAAAAAGGCTGCATGAATGAACAAATTTGGCATTGGACAACCAGTCCCTCGAACAGAAGATCCAAGACTACTTCAAGGGCGTGGACAGTATGGTGACGACTTTGTGTTGGCGGATCAAGCGGTTGGCTATTTTCTACGATCTCCGCATGCTCACGCGAAGATTTTAGATTTAAATTGCAACTCAGCAAAACAAATGCCTGGGATATTGTGTATACTCACCAATGAGGATTTATCAAAAATGGATCTTGGTGAATTTCCGGTGGTGGTACAAAGGCAAAAACGTAATGGAACCACACAACAAGCTGCCCGAGAGGGGCTTGCCCGCAATCGAGTGCGATTTGTTGGTGATCCAATTGCGTTTATTGTCGCAGAAACACTCAATGAAGCAAAAGATGCAGCAGAACAAATTGAAATAAATTTTGAATTACTACCTTCGCTAACCGATCTGGAAGATTTCAACAGCCAAGAATCATCACCAATCTGGGATGACTGCCCGGATAACGAAGCTTTTTTTTTCGAAATGGGAGACAAGTCTGCTGTCGATTCAGCGTTTAACAAAGCAGATCACATCACAAAGATCTCCTATCGCATTAACCGAATCTCTGCTAATGCAATGGAACCCAGAGTTTCAATTGGAAATTTCGACTGTCGATCAGAACGATATTTTTTGACCACCAGCACGCAGAGTGTACATGGAATACGGACCCACCTTGCTAATATTTTAAAAGTACCAGAGACAGTCATCCGTGTAAAAGCGGGTGATGTTGGCGGTGCATTTGGTATGAAAGGTGAACTATACGATGACCAGTTACTTGTATTAATAGCTTCACAACGAGTTGGGAGACCAGTCCGTTGGACTGCGGACCGCACTGAATCTCTTATGTCCGATACCCATGCTCGCGACAATAAAGTTACTGCGGAACTTGCTCTAGACTTACATGGAAAGTTTTTAGGTTTCCGTGTCCATACAGTCGCCGCGCTCGGCGCATACATGTCTATGATGACAGGACATTCTCCTACAAATAACTTAGGTGGATTGGCTGGTGTATACACCACACCAGCGATCTATACTTCCGTCTCCGGTGTCTTTACAAACAATAACAATACCGCGCCATATCGCGGTGCAGGTCGCCCGGAAGCAAGTCTTGCTATTGAAAAGGCTATCGACAAGGCGGCACGTGAGTTGAAAATTGATCGTTCAGAAATTAGACGCCGTAATATAATTGCTCGGGAGTCAATGCCCTTTCAAACCGGCTTGATATTTAATTATGACTCAGGTCGATTTGAAGAAACGCTCGATAAGACATTAGTCTTGGCAGGATGGTCAGATTTTGAGACAAGGCGCAAAAAGGCGGTCTCGGAGGGGAAACTGCGGGGAATAGGCCTAGCCTGCGCTATTGAACAATCTGCTGCCCCAATAGAAGAAGCAGCTGAAATTCGTTTTGATAGCAAAGGTAAATGCGCTATTCTTGTTGGCACTGTCGCGCAAGGTCAAGGCCATGACATAACATTTAAACAAATTACAAATGAACTGCTTGGCGTGCCCATAGAAAATATAACATTTTTACAAGCTGATACCGATATTGTAGCGCACGGCCGGGGCACCTTTGGGTCTCGCTCTGCCGGCAATGGTGGTGGAGCCCTAATGATGGCAAGCGAGAGAATAATAAGGAAAGGAAAAATTATTGCAGCTTACATGCTCGAAGCCGCACAGGAAGATATCATATTTGAGAATGGAAATTTTAAAATTGGCGGCACAGATAGAAAAGTGGAGTTAGCTGATGTCGCAAAACAAGCCTACAATGTGAATTTGCCTCCAAGTATAGAACCAACATTGCAGGCGCAAGCTGCTTTCAAACCCAATGCCCCTACTTTTCCAAATGGATGCCACGCTTGCGAATTAGAGATAGACCCGAGTACTGGAACCACAGAGTTTATGAAATACATCGTAGTCGACGACGTTGGAACAGTAATAAACCCACTTCTTCTAAAGGGTCAAATTATTGGCGGCGTTTCGCAGGGGTTGGGTCAAGCAATATGCGAAGATGTCGCATACGACCGCCAGAGCGGTCAGTTAATATCAGCATCAT
Source organism: Rhodospirillaceae bacterium (assembly GCA_002709075.1). GTDB lineage: Bacteria > Pseudomonadota > Alphaproteobacteria > MPNO01 > UBA2964. Next base: position 103,658 of record PAPV01000015.1, read on the forward strand.
TTGTAGACTACTGCATGCCGCGAGCAGATGACATGTGCTATGTGGACGTAGTAAGCAACAGTGATCCTTCCCCTACAAACCCGCTTGGCATCAAGGGAGCAGGGGAGGCTGGGTGTGTTGGCGCTCTTCCATGCGTACAAAGTGCACTGATTGATGCGCTTTCTCCCCTAGGCATTACTGACGTACCAATGCCAGCCACCCCTTTCAGATTATGGAAGCTCCTTCAAACGGTTAACCCCTCCTAAAACAGCAAACTAAACGTGCGTAGAATGTTAGAATATAATTCGGATAAAACTTCTTAAACTGCACAAGTTCGAAATCCCGAAAAGCGATCACTACGATCCATCGCTTCAAAATTACGTAAGGTATTCCATACGGCTCTTCCGCGGGTTGCCCAAGACCCACCCCGGAGAACCGGATGGCGACCGTCCATATGTGATCGGGAAAATTTTTCCATCATATCAGGAGCGAATCCTGGATATTCTGACAGTGCTGATTGGGTCCACTCCCAGACGTTACCAATCATTTGACGAGCACCATATCCACTATCACCCGAGGGAAAGGATGTCACATCACAGGGACCGCCAAAGTTACCATCAAGGTTTGCAAATGTTACGTTGATTGTATTTTTGTTCCAAGGGTAACGGTGTTTGGGACCACTTAATTTATTTTCAAAACGGGGAACTAATGATGCTGCAATTTCCCATTCTCCCTCCCAAGGCAACCTCCGACCTGCCCAACGACACCACGCATCAGCTTCAAACCAGTTTACATGAATAATGGGATCTGACTTTTTTAAAAGCTCCCATTTGTCGAATAGACGTGCATTCCATCCATTTGAGTTTTCTCTCCAATAGACTGGATTTCGAGCTTTTGTATATGATCGCCACCCCCATCCTGCTTTAGACCACAAATCACTCCGTTCATAACCACCATCTTCTAAAAATAAGAGAAATTCTTCATTCGTTACAGCAAGTCTTGAAATATGAAATGGTGCCACCTCGTAACCGTGGCCCCATTTTTCATTGTCTAGAATAAAACCATCTTCTGGTGATGCTCCTAGGGAATGAATACCTCCCGGTATGTAAACATCTCCGGCTTGTGACTTGCCAGAAGCGACTACCATGTCACCAACAAAACTCGGAGCGGGAAAGCCATTAACTTGGCGTTGTGTGATAAGCATTTCTCCAAGCATATCCTCACGTTGTACACAAAACCGACATGCAAAACTTGCTTCAGGAGAGGCTTTTTCAAGGTCACCAAGTGCGAATGAAACGCTATCAGCTACTCGGTTAAAATAGTTCATTGTTGTATCAATATCAGGTAAAGGTAAATTCCATAAATTGGAATTCAGTGCAATCTGATCATTGAATAAAGCACCCACATCCGAGAGCCCGACCGGCTGCATTCCCAAACGATCTAATAGATAGTGGTCATAAAGCCAAGCAATATGTCCAAGAACCCAAAGCGGTGGTAAAAAATTTCGACGACACGGCCCAATCAACATTTCGTCACTTAAATCAGCTACCAGTGCCTTTGTCCTGCAATGTGCATCCGCAGTAATACTTAAGAGATCGGAAATGAGCATGGGTTCTACAGTCGATGGAGGACGCACTAGGGGCATGCTAATAATTCCTTTTAGCTACAATGTTGGACGACACGTTCGCATTGTGAGATAAAGAATACATCAAAAGCAGTGAAAGAGTAGAATAGTATGGAATTTGATAACAAATTCAACGTCCCGGTTTCGACCGAAGAGGCGTGGAAAATCCTTATGGATATTGAACGAATAGCCCCTTGCGTACCAGGTGCAGAGTTAACAGAGATAGTTGATGAGAGGACCTACAAAGGAAAAGTATCGGTCAAACTAGGTCCTGTAGCATTAACTCTTAGTGGCCAGACGAGCTTCGATGATATCGACGAAAACGAAAAGAAAGCTCGACTCACTGCAAAGGGTAACGATACGAAGGGTCGCGGAGGAGCGAATGCAACAGTTGCATTTCACATGGAAGAAGTAAGTGACGGCACTTGCGTGGTTATTAATACAAATCTCCAATTATCAGGCGCCGTAGCGCAGTACGGACGCGGTGTAGGCATGGTAAAAGATCTGGCACAACAAATAATTGACCAATTTGCAAAGAATTTAAGAGAGAATGTTATAGCACCGTCGACTTCCGCCCAATTAACAAAACAAGATACTGACAGTGCTGTAAAAGATACCTCGGCCACCAATGGTATAAAACCCGCAGCACCAGTTCAGGTAGGAAGCATGGGTCTAAAAGTCATTTGGAACGCTATGTTACGGGGATTACGAAAAGTTTTTGGTATGAGCAAATGAGTATCTGTGCACAACATATACCTAAGTTAGAATTTTTATTTAGGTTGTTTTGTTTTAGCAAATGATTTGGGGGAAATGTTGAATTTATTGCGGGACGGGTGGCGCGCCCGGGAAGATTCGAACTCCCGACCCCCAGATTCGTAGTCTGGTGCTCTATCCAGCTGAGCTACGGGCGCTTTGCAGAACAAAACGATACTGTATTTTGCGGATTATCCAAAAAATTTTTACTTAAAATGGGGTTATAATGCAAGGGGGTCGAAGTAAAGATTGTTTTATCTCTAAAAATCAGCTTGTGAAGCTCAGCTTGTTTGAGTAAGATGCAAAAATATCAGGTTTATTTAATTAAACTTGATGGTAATTTTAAAATTGGATTTCAGGCATTGTGCTTTAATCCTAGAGTTAAACAAAACAGGTGAGGTCCGGCCATGACCCGGAAACATATCCTTGCAGCATTGATTATTCCTGGATTTTTGATATCAGGATGTTCAACAGATGATTTGTGGCCATCATTTTTGATGAGCGAACCAGAACCGCTGCCAGTACCTACCAAGACCGCGGAGAGCTCAACGCAGAAAGAAGTTAACGATCAGTCAGCACCTAAAACCTCTGCAAAACCCCCTGCGCTGAACTCCACAAACTTTGTTCCGCCGAAAGTTACTCCTGGGCAACAAACTGGAACTTTTGTTGGTCAAAAAGTACAAATGCTCAGAGGCGAGTTGCGGCGGATGCAGTCTGAAATCAATCGGCATAATAAAACTTTACAGAATATAAGAAAACAAACACAGAAGCATGCTCAGAAATACCATGCGTCGGTTGCCGCTATCAATTCGCGTCTACAGGTTGGTACAACACCGGGAAATCCATTTCTTGTAAATCAATGGAATGTCAGCCAACAACAACTTGCTCAAATTGACGGCGACATTGGAAAAATGAATGCCTTGGCGAATTCTGTTGCAGGCACGAGTACTATGTCTTCATATTTACTTGAAACGACACGGGCAGCTTATGGGTTGACCGGAGCTGTAGAAGAAGATCATAGACAATTGGCGATATTAGAAGATGAAGTAAACCGCACTGTTGTTCTCATTGATAGACTTTTAAACGAATTAAGCGAAGATATATCGCGTCAGTCTACCTATATGGCAAATGAACGATCGAATTTAACAACACTATCACTTGCAATAAAGAATGGTGAGTTGCTTGGGCAAAGTCTGTCGAATCGAGCTTACGCGAGTGTTCCAATTGCTCAGGGCATTCGTTCCAATAGAACTGTTTCTAAACGCAGTCCTCTAGTTGTTATTCGATTCGATAGTGCCAATGTTGAGTACAAACAAGCACTTTATAATGCGGTAAATCGTGCTTTACAAAGAAAACCTGATGCTGGTTTTGATATTGTGGCAGTTGCATCAGGGCAAGGGTCGCCTGCGCAAGTGACGATAGATAGCAACAAGGCAAAACGTAACGCTGAGGCTGTACTCAGATCTCTTTCGGAGATGGGTTTGCCGCTTCAACGAGTGCGGTTATCATCATCCACTAGCAACGCTGCCCGAACAAACGAGGTGCACGTGTTCGTAAGGTAAAATCCCTATTTGACTTGCACCTCTTTTGAGAGGTTTTGGTGGCTCATAGTTTAAAATTGTCAATGAGCCTTGCTCCTTTTAAATGTGCTGCACAAAAAATACGCTCCGCGCCTTTAATTTTTGTTACCGTCATCATTGTATTTTCATCTCGAACATCAAAGTAGTCTACAGACAAAAATCCGGCAGTTAACAACGATTGAAGTGCCCCCTCACAAATATGCTCGATGTTTGAATTGTTTGCTTTTATAGCTTGCGCTGCCGACTTCAACGTACTGTAAAGAACCGGTGCAATTTTTAGTTCTGACTCAGAAAGATAGGAATTGCGGGATGATAGGGCCAAACCATCAGCATCGCGAACCGTCGGACCTGAAATAATTTTGACCGGTATATTTAAATCAGCGGTAAGGCGGCGAATAACCTGTAATTGCTGAAAATCTTTTTCACCAAAAATGGCAGTATCAGGCAGAGCTTGTAAGAATAATTTTGTGACGACCGTAGCAACCCCCTCAAAATGCCCCGGCCTAATTGCTCCACACATTTCCTGCGAGAGTCCTTTTACCGAAATTTGTGTTGCAAAATCTGATGGATAAATTTCTTTTACAGAAGGGGCAAATAATAAATCGACGTTAGCTTTTTCCAAAATCTTTTTATCCTGTATGAAATCTGACGGATAGGTGGCTAAGTCTTCATTTTCACCAAACTGGGTAGGATTTACAAATATTGTTACAATAGTTCTCTGACAATATGAACGGCCTATAGAAACCAAACTCAAATGACCATCATGCAAAGCACCCATCGTTGGTATAAGAGCGATGGTCTCACCCGATTTTCTCCATGTTTGGACCGTTTTTCTGAGGTCTTCAATACTGTAAACAACTTTCATTTTAGATTATTTTAACTTGTTTATGTTTTACGTTTATTTTTTCCTTAAATACTTGTTCTGGTCCAGGAAAACGGCGCGCTTTAACATCAGATGCATAAGCTGCTGCGGCTTTCTGCACCTCTGCCCCTAATTCCGCATAACGCTTAACAAAAGTTGGGGTATAATCATTAAACATACCTATCATATCTTCCGTGACCAGGACTTGACCATCGCATTCCGCGCTAGCCCCTATACCAATAGTTGGAACAGATACAGAATGTGTTACATGACTAGCAACAGAAGGAACCACACCTTCAATCACCACAGAAAAAGCGCCCGCTTCAGCAATAGCGCGGGCGTCGGAAACAATGGCTGACCCCTCTTCTCTCTCACGACCACGAACCTGATAACCACCTAAGCGATTGACGCTCTGTGGCATGAGACCGACATGCCCCATAACTGGAATGCCGCGGTCAGTCAAAAATGATACTGTCTCTGCCATCTCTATACCACCCTCCAACTTAACTGCTCCACATCCGCTTTCCTGCATTAAACGGGCTCCATTCCGAAATGCCTGTTCTGGAGACTCTTGGTAAGATCCAAATGGCATATCAACCGTGACACAGGCGGTTTCCGAGCCTCGTACGACGGCAGCACCATGCGCAATCATCATTTCCAAGCTAACATTCAAAGTACTATCATAACCGTAAAGAACCATACCTAAGGAATCACCCACTATAAAAACATCTGTGTAGGGATCTAGAAAACCAGCCATTGGCGCAGTATAAGCTGTGAGAGACACAATCGGCTCACCACCTTTGCGCGCCCTGAGTTTCGGGACGGTAATACGTTTCTTTTGTGAGGATATGCTCACTGTTAATCTCCATGTTACGTCATTTGTTGCGGTCAGGGTAACAGACTTGTAAAAGTTTTTAACCGTAAATTTTTAATGGGTACAAGGGCTTCCTTCCCATTTAAATTGAACTGAAGATAAGGAGTAAATTTAAATGACAAGAATTGTATATAAATTAGGGGTTTTTCTCAGCACAGCTCTTATATTTGGATACACAATTAATTCAGTTTTAGCTAAAGCAAATCGCGCTTCAGTTTATGCAAAACAACAAATGGTGAGCGCAGCGAACCCTGTTGCTGTTAGAATCGGCCTCAATATACTGCGCGCGGGAGGAAGCGCGGTAGATGCTGCGATTGCAGTGCAAATGGTGCTTACTCTGGTCGAGCCGCAAAGTTCTGGGATCGGCGGGGGCGCATTCCTATTAAACTATAAACCAGCTAAAACAAAAGCTTCCAAACCAATACTTAGTGCTTACGACGGACGGGAAACCGCTCCAAGGGCCATAACCGAAAATCTTTTTCTTAAAAGTAATGGCGATGTCTTTTCTTGGGATAAACGTAAAATTGGTGGTCGCTCGGTTGGAGTACCTGGCACAGTCCACGTTCTAGGAGTGGCACATAAAAAACATGGAAGATTACCTTGGAAAATACTTTTTGATCCAGCAATCCAAATGGCAAAAAATGGTTTTGCCGTCTCGCCCCGCCTTCATAAAATGATTAAAAAAGATAAGTTCCTTAAAAATTTTCCGGAAGCCCGCAATTACTTTTATCTACCAAATGGCAAACCATTACCAATTGGATATATTTTAAAAAATCCAAAGCTAGCAGAAACATTTAAATTATTGGCAGAAAAAGGGCCCCAAGCATTTTATTCGAGAAATATGTCGGTTGATATTGCTAATGCTGTACAAAAGACTCATCACCTCCCAGGAAAATTGACAGCTGAAGATATCCAAACATACAATTCCAAACAAAGGCCAATCATCTGCGGGCCATATAAAGTCTGGAAGATTTGTGGCATGCCACCTCCAACTTCCGGTGGGGTTGCAGTAATCCAAACGCTCGGAATGTTGGAAAGATTTAATCTTGGGCGACACACTCCCAATTCTGCAGAAGCTATACACCTTGTCACTGAAGCAAGTCGACTCGCCTTTGCTGACAGGAATCTTTATCTTGGCGATCCTGATTTTGTGCAGATTCCATCGAAGGGCCTGATTAATACTAAGTATTTACAGGAGCGATCTGCCCTTATTTCAAAAAGGGAAACTATGAAAATAGCCATAGCCGGAAAACCACCGTTTCTGAGTGTTTTTCCAGATTTTTCTTCGGACAATGCTAGTAAAGAGCTCAACTCAACCAGCCATATAGCCATTGTGGACTCCTGGGGTGAAGCAATATCAATGACTACAACTATCGGCACGGCTTTCGGATCAAGAATAATGATTCATGGATTTATGTTGAACGATGAACTAGCCGACTTCGCAGCAAATCCTCGTGATAATAAAGGTAAAATCAAGGTAAATGCTCCGCAACCAAAAAAAAGACCCCGGAGTTCGATGTCACCCACATTCGTACTTGATCGAGAAGGAAATCTTATTATGACGGTGGGATCTCCGGGCGGTTCAAGTATTATTGGCTATGTTATAAAAACGCTTATTGCAGTACTAGACTGGAAAATGCATATGCAAGAGGCCATTGATATGCCAAATTTTCTAAACAAAAACAAACGAACCGAACTTGAAAAGGATACTAACCTCATTGAGTTAGTGAAAGAACTGCAAGAGTTGGGACACAATCCAGACATAAGGGAAAAAACCAGCGGATTGAGCGGTATTAGGGTACTTGAACATGGTCTTGAGGGAGGAGCTGACTCCCGACGTGAGGGAATAGCATTAGGAGATTAATGGATATTTTGTGGGCACGCTTTGAGATTATTTAACAGCTTTTCTGGAAATACCCGTGGCGCAATCTGGATGACTCTAGGGGCCATCTCTTTGGTTCTATTAGCTATCACTGTTCGCGACCTCCAAGACCATTACAATGTTCTGCAAATGATTTTTATGCGGAGCATCGTTAGCTTGTTGATCGTGCTGCCCTGGGTGCTCAGACAAAGAAAAAATATAACAACGAAAAGATTAGGATTGCATTGGTTTCGCAATATTATTCATTATGTGGGAAATATCGGATGGTTTATTGCAGTAACTCTATTGCCGCTTGCGGATTTGTCCGCAATACAATTTACGGTTCCACTCTTTACTATTTGTCTCGCCGCTGTTTTCCTTCCCGAGAAAATCGGGAAACATCGATGGATTGCAACGATTATAGGTTTCGTTGGTGCTTTAGTTATTATACGCCCTGGCTTTATAGTTTTGAGTTTAGGCACTGTCGCTATCATTCTTTCTTCCATTTGTTATGCCTCCTCACAAGTGGCTACCAAGTCCCTTTCAAAAACAGATAACCCGAATGCTATCCTTTTTTACATGTCAACCATGTTTGTGTTTGTTTCATTTATTCCAGCCTGTTTGGCCTGGAAAACGCCTATTTTATCACACGTGCTACCGATAATTTTGCTTGGTGTTTTCGGCTATCTGGCGCATGCTTGCATCATTCGATCTTTTGCAGCTGCAGATGCCAGCTTTGTCATGCCTTTTGATTTCCTTCGATTGCCAATCTCTGCAATTTTTGGAATATTTTTATATAATGAAACCCTTGACCCTTGGGTTTGGATTGGGGCAATAATTATCTTCAGTGCAACATATTACAATACATGGATTGAACACATTACTGCACGAAGGTAAATTAACAATCAATAAAAACAAATACATTTTATAGTTTTTAATAGCGTTCTCATGTAGTCCAACGGGGTTTTATTTTGAATCCAATACGCATAGTAAAACTAGATCACGTTGTACTTAGGGTAAGTAACATTAAAGACTCTATTTTTTTTTATAATGTTGTTTTGGGTTGTCCTGCAGTGCGCAGTGAACCTGATCTAGGTCTTTATCAATTTCAAGTGGGCGCCTCTATGATTGACTTAGTTCCCCAAGATAGTGAATTAGGTAGCAGGAATGGATATGGCTCTCCCAAGATCGGACGAAATGTTGATCATATTGCATTAACTATTGAGAAATTCGATTATAGCGAACTAAAAAATTACTTTAACCGTTTCGGAATAAGGATACACGAATGGGGACGACGTTTTGGAGCAGACGGATATGGACCCTCAGTTTATTTATCGGATCCGGATGGTAATGTAGTAGAGCTTAAAGGGCCCGCAGAGAATTAAGTTAAAAAATACTGAAAAAAGGAGGCAATATGCTGAAAATTCTTGGTCGTAAAACATCATCAAATGTCCAAAAGGTTTTATGGGTATGCGGTGAAATTGGATTAAATTTTCATCGTGAAGATTTGGGCGGCCCGTTCGGAGGCAATCTTGAACCAGAATATTTAGAATTAAATCCAAATGGAGTAATTCCCACTATCATAGATGAAGATTTTATTCTATGGGAATCAAACTCATGCACCAGATACCTTGCTCGAAAACACAGTTACGGAAATCTTTACCCAGAAAATTTAAATATTTTAGCAAGCGCCGAACGATGGATGGATTGGCAATTGACGGTTTGCAGTCCCTCTTTAGTACCAGTATTTAGAGGATTAATTCGTACCCCAGAAAAAGAACGGAATTTGAGGGAAATTCAAAAATCACGAAATGCATTATCAAAATCGATGTTTATCTTGGATAAAAACTTAGAACGCAACGAGTATGTAGCTGGTGCTAGCTTTACAATAGGTGACATTCCTGTTGGGATAGCCGCTTATCGGTGGTACGAAATGCCAATCGAAAGAGAGGAATACCCGAATTTAAAACGGTGGTTCGATACCTTATCTTCACGTCCAGCTTTTCAAGACAACGTTATGCAAGGTTTAGCGTGAAGAGTGTTTCGGTTTTCATTAAACATAATCAAATTAAATCGGTTCAGATTTAATTTCTATATATTTCCAGCACAACTATTTAACAATTATTGTTATTTTTGAGAATATCGTTTTTCTGCTTCATAATAAGAGTCAAACCCAACAACATTCCTTAAGTAACTGAAGTCAGATAAACCAGGAGGGGAAACACCCTCCGCCAAACAGTTTAGCGCATTCTCCATCGCAGTCATCGCTGAATTTAACAAAGTAAGTGGATAAAGAACTATGCTAAATCCCATTTGGCCAAGGGTATTTATTGTAAGCAAAGGGGTATCCCCTTGCTCAATCAAATTAGCCATCTTTGGTCCAGAGACCCCGTTGCAGAAAGCTTCCATTTCCTCTTCTGATTGTGGAGCTTCCAAGAACAAAATATCTGCGCCTGCATCAGCAAATGCCTTCATCCTCCACATAGCTTCGTCAAAGCCATCAGTTGCGCGGGCGTCAGTTCTGGCCATAATTAAAATATCCGCTCCATCTTCACGTGCATCAATTGCCGCCTTGATTCTTAACAGGGCTTCGTCTCGATCAACAACTGCTTTACCACGAGTATGACCACAACGTTTAGGTGCGAGTTGATCTTCAACCATTGCACATGCAAACCCCGCTCTGGAAAACCCTTCAATTGTTCGCCTAACGTTTAACGCATTGCCATAACCAGTATCAGCATCGCCTATTATTGGAATATCTGCTGCTCCACATATATTTCGTCCTTGATCAAGCATCTCAGAGTAAGAAATAAGACCGGTGTCAGGCAAACCCAGACGAGCAGCGGATACAGCAAACCCACTCATAAACGAAACATCGAAACCTGCTCGTTCAACCAAACGCGCAGAGAGAGCATCAAAACATGCCGGCGTGAGATGGGCCTGCCCGTCATGCAATAATTTGCGTAGTTTTTCAGTCACAGTATTATTCATCGATGTTTTTACTCCTCCGAGTGATCAAAACTGACCTGAATTAGTCGAAAAATAAACCAAATAGCAAAAACAAAGAATAATAACCCTCCCCAATAACCAAGCCCATGGCCTGCAATACTAGCTACAAAAAGTCCGCAAATTGCAAGCACAAACATAACCCCTCCCATAATGCAGTTTCGAATATTATTCATTTTTTTATCCTTAAAATAAAACACCCTTAAAAAGATAATTTAACAACAAGCACAAATCACACATAAAACCTTGTCTATCATTTGATAAACTTGCAAACAAGTAGTCTAACTAACTCTCTCGTTCTCGAAATCGCTTCCATTTTTTGTATATGATCGGCGTCAATACCAACACACCTAATCCAATAAGCGGAAACAAAAATAATGGGGTAAAAATAATATTTTGATCAACATCCTCCCAGCGCAAAAGCACACTGCTCAATCCGCCTCCTAGATAAGAATAAATAAGGGTACCTGGAATGATTCCTAAAAAAGTGCTTACGATAAAAATCATGAGTTTGATGCCTAAAAAAGCCGGAACCAAGTTGACCATAAAAAATGGAAAAATAGGTATCAACCTCAAGAATAGCATATAACCAAATGCATTACGCTCAAAACCGTCACGCATTTGAGAAATAATTGGTGTTACAAATCGTTTTTTAGAGAGAGGTCCAAAAGCAAAACGCGCTGCTAGAAATGCAATAGCCGCACCTCCTGTAGCCCCTATGACCGACAAAGACGCACCTAAAACCGGCCCAAAGAAAAACCCGCCTGCAATCGTCATAGCTGTTCCTACGGGCATAGAGCAAGACACAATAACAATATACACTAATACGTATACTACAGACGCTAGAAAATCATTATCAGCTATCCAATTTGTTAATTCAATTTGGTTTTCCGTTAGCCATTCATATGAAATGAATTTGTTAACATTTAAAAACCAAAACACGATCAGACCTGATAGTAGAATTGAAAAAGGAACAAACTTTTTTATTCTCTGCTTCTTAAGTAATAACTGGGAATTTGGCTTCTTACCTAACACTTAACTAACAGCTCTCCTTAAACGATTTGCAAGTACAAATGAATTTTGGTAAATGCTAGAGTATTAAATTGGAATTTACGAAAAAAACAATAATTTTGATAATGAAAATTGTATTTAGGTAAAAACAATAAATTTTATTATTAATCTGTGGAAGATTGACTTATGTTGTTCAAATCCGTATACAGCAAATGCACTTAATTTCCCACTGGAGAATATTGTGAAACGTACCTACCAACCTAGTGTTCTGGTTCGCAAAAGACGTCACGGATTTCGTGCCCGCAAAGCAACGGTTGGAGGACGTCGAGTTCTTGCCAATCGGCGTGCTCGAGGTCGTAAACGTTTGTCTGCCTGAAAATGGTGCAAACGCTGCAGCGTCTAAAGCAGCGGCGTGAATTTCTTGATGTCGCAGAAAAAGGCGTAAAGTTTGCAACCCCCGGGTTGGTTCTTCAAGCGTTGAAGCGCTCCAGTGCCTGCAAACATCCGTTTGTATCTGCTGAGGCAGGTTCGATCAGGGTTGGTTTTACTGTGACCAAAAAAATTGGTAACGCAGTTATTAGAAACAGAGTTAAGCGGAGGTTAAGAGCCGCCGCCACTGCTGTTTTACCAGCAGTAGCAAAAAAAGGCTTTGATTTTGTCTTAATTGGACGAGCCCACACCAAAAATAGACTTTATGAGGATTTAACCAAAGATTTAAAGGATGCTCTAAAGCGAGTGAGTGCCCACCGCAATTTTGAAAATGATAAATAGTGTTATTGATGATTAAAGAAATTCTCCTATTACCAATTCTTTTAAGTATTAGAGTCTATCAATGGTTTGTATCACCTCTGATGCCCACGACTTGTCGATTTCTGCCCAGTTGCTCTCATTATTCTATTGAAGCACTTCGTATCCATGGGGCTATCCGTGGTGTTAGTCTTTCTATAAAACGCATTTGTCGATGTCACCCTTGGGGTGGTTCAGGCTACGATCCGGTTCCCGGATTAAAAGAGAAAGAATAAATCTATGAGACGTCAATAAAAATGGAACAACGCAACCTGATACTAGCCGCAGTCCTGTCCGTGGGCATACTTCTTCTTTGGCAATTTCTTTATGAAATGCCAAGAATGGAGCAACATCGCTCTGAACTGGCCCGTCAGGCTGAACTTAAAAAAGAAACCTTACCAAACAAGCTTCGTCCCGAAGCGCCAAATCAGACTCCAACAGGGCCAAAGGGAATACCACAACCTAACACAAATGTTTTACCGCCTACAACTCAACTAGCTCCAATACCGGGAGTGGCTCCTTCACAAGACCTGATGAGAAGATCAGAAATTCAAAGAAGCGCCGCTATTTCCCGCGTTAAACGCCTGCAAATAGTGGGAGAACGCATCAAAGGTTCAATTTCTCTGAATGGTGGTAGAATAGATGACCTTATTCTTAGAGGGTACCGAGAAACTGTAGATCCAAATAGCCCAGAAATTACTTTACTCTCACCAATTGGTGCGCCAAAACCATATTATGCTCAGTTCGGATGGACAGCATTAGATAAAGACATATCACTTCCCAACGATACGACTGTCTGGAAGACCAATCGTAGTACCTTAACCCCGCAACAACCAGTCACTCTGACTTGGAATAATGGAAAAGGTTTAGTCTTCAAAAGAGTGATAAGCATCGACAAAAATTATTTATTCAAAATAACACAATTAGTTGAGAATAAAACCAGTAAATCCATTACATTGTATCCTTATGGTTTGATATCGCGAACCGATGTTCCAGAAACACTTGGTTTTTTTATATTACATGAAGGATTAATAGGCGTTTTTAATGGAAATTTAGAAGAACTAGATTACGATGACTTGGAAGATACAAAAGTTGAAACTAGAACGTCGCAGGGTGGCTGGCTTGGAATAACAGATAAATATTGGCTCATGGCTCTTATCCCTAATCAGAAGGAAAAATTTACGGGTTCCTTCCGCCATAATCTTACTGGAAACCGCCACAAATATCAGGCTGATTTTGTAGGACAAGGGAAAATTGTTCCAGCCAACAGTTCAGCCAGCACAACCCATCAAATTTTCGCTGGGGCAAAAGAAGTTAAATTGCTCGATGGTTACAGTGAACAACACGGAATTATTCGATTTGATTTAGCGGTTGATTTTGGTTGGTTCTATTTCCTAACAAAACCAATATTTTACGTTCTTGAATATTTTTACAGATTACTTGGTAATTTTGGTCTTGGAATTTTACTTTTGACGGTTTTAATTAAACTAGCCTTTTTCCCACTTGCAAATAAATCCTACAGGGCCATGAGCCGCATGAAACAACTTCAACCTAAAATGATGAAGCTTCGAGAACGGTATCCTGACAACAAGCAAAAGTTAAATGAGTCTATGATGAAGCTCTATCGTGAAGAAAAAGTTAATCCAGCGGCAGGTTGTCTTCCAATTATGATCCAGATACCGGTGTTTTTTGCCCTTTACAAGGTGTTGTTCGTAACGATCGAAATGCGACATGCTCCATTTTTTGGTTGGATTCAAGATCTTTCCGCTGCAGACCCAACTTCAATGTTCAATTTATTCGGCCTCATACCATGGAATCCGCCGGAAATACTTCTTATTGGTATATGGCCTTTACTAATGGGGCTAACAATGTGGTTACAGCAAAAATTAAATCCCGCACCGGCAGATCCTATTCAGCAGAAAATTTTTATGTTTCTACCAATAGTTTTTACGTTTATGCTCGCTCGCTTTCCGGCCGGTTTAGTTATTTATTGGGCGTGGAATAACATCCTCTCAATTGCGCAGCAATGGTATATCATGCGCCGCATGGGGGTAAAAATCGGCGGTTAGGCCGTTTCGCATCAAAATGACTGCTATAGCTGAACTTCATATTGAAGATACTGTCAGGGCTGAAACAGCTCGGCTGCTATTCGAAAAGGAATGTAAGTTTGTAGCAGGTGCAAATAATATAGACGTACTCCCCTTCAGCGAAAGCCCAGAGATTGCGTTTGCCGGACGCTCCAATGTCGGAAAATCTAGCTTGCTAAATGCACTAACTAGACAAACCAGGCTCGCTCGCACATCACAAACCCCAGGACGTACCCAACAGATAAATTTTTTCGATTTGAGCGGAAAATTGATGCTGGTTGACTTACCAGGATATGGCTACGCTCGCGCATCCCGTTCCCGAATCAAAGGATGGAATAAACTTATTCACCAATATCTTAGAGGTCGCCCCAATCTAATGCGAGTTTGTTTACTAATCGATTCCAGACATGGGTTAAAAAACAATGACGAAATGCTGATGGTCGAACTCGATAAAGCGGCGGTGATTTATCAGATAATACTAACAAAATGTGACAAAACTAGTGCTGCCAAAAGGCAAAGTATAATCAGCAACCTAATAAAAACTTTTCCACAGCACCCTGCGGCCCATACTAGTATTTTAGAAACCAGCGCTGCAAAAGGGGATGGTTTGATAAAATTACGAAAAGAACTCGCAGCGCTGGCTGTATCTGCAAAATTCGGATAAAATTGAAAAATGAGTGAAAGAAGAGAAGCGCAAAAAGCGACAGATGAGCAAACCATGAAAAACCACTGGATAACAAAAGCAGCAACTTTATCAGAAGCGTTACCTTACTTGCAAAAGTATGCCGGCAAAACATTCGTGATTAAATATGGCGGCCACGCAATGGGAAACAGGCTCCTTAGAAAACAATTCGCAAACGATGTTGTTTTGATGAAGCATGTAGGCATCAAACCGATCGTTGTGCACGGTGGGGGGCCTCAAATTGGTAATATGTTAGAAAGGCTAAATATTAAAAGTACTTTCGTGGATGGTCTTCGGGTTACAGATCAAGAAACCATTGAGATCGTGGAAATGGTTCTAGCCGGCAATATAAACAAAAAAATTGTGACTGCAATAAACGACGCAGGGGGGACCGCAGTTGGGCTTTCTGGAAAAGACGGTCAACTAATCCAAGCGAGAAAGCTCCAACAACGAACTGATGGAAACCAATGCAATAACAAAAAAGATTTCGATTTAGGATTTGTTGGGGAACCATCACATATTAACACAGGCGTACTGAACGCTCTCACAAATACTGAACTCATTCCGGTAATCGCGCCGATTGGCATTGGTGAGGATTCCACAACATTTAATATCAATGCAGATACAGTTGCCGGTGCTGTAGCTTCAGCCATTTGTGCGGAGAGACTTTTGATGCTTACTGATGTTGCGGGTGTACTTAACAAAGATGGGGAGTTAATTGCTGAAATGTCATCAAAACAAGTTGAGGCTTACAAAATTGATGGCACAATCCATGGTGGCATGATCCCCAAAGTGGATACGTGCCTTAAAACTATCAAAAACGGAGTTGATGCAGCTGTGATACTCGATGGTAGAGTTTCACATGCATTAATTCTTGAAATTTTCACAGAACACGGTGCCGGAACTATTTTAAGAAATACTGGTGAAAAAAGCAGAGAAAAACATGGATGTTCTTGACGTTGATAACCTCGTTAATATCAACGGAATAGTTTTTGACCTAGATGGCACACTGATTGACACACTACCTGACATTTTGTCTGCATTGAATCGTGTAATGGTAAGCGAAGGTTTTCGCAAAATCAATTTTCAAGAAGCCCGTAGGTTAGTAGGTGGGGGAGCACAAAATCTTGTTGAAGAGGCTTTTGCCACAATAGGAGAAAATAAAGAAAACCCGACTATAAAATCAGCATTCGAAAAATTTATCAAATGTTATGAGAAGGAACCAGCTGTAAAATCAACTCTATTTTCCAACGTTGAAGATTTTCTTCAAATTTCACATAAAAATGGCATAAAACTAGGTATTTGCACAAACAAACCTATAGGGCTAACACAACTGATCATTAAAGAAATGAAATTAATAAACTACTTTGGTGACGCGGTTATTGGGGGGGATTCGTTAGATGTAAGAAAACCTAATGCAATTCACCTTTACGAGACAATCAAACAAATGGGCACCCCTGTCAGTCATACGGTAATGGTGGGCGATAGTGAGACGGATGTCAAGACAGCCCGCAATGCAGGAGTACCAATAATCTTGGTAGATTTCGGCTACTCCATATTGCCGCCAAGTCAAATGGGGGCCGATGCGATAATTTCATCATTTTTAGAACTACCAGCGGCCTTAATGAGAATTAATGAGACCAAAATGTCACATTGACATTAGTAAAAATTAATTGCCCTCGCCTTCCTTTTTCTTTCAGGAAGATCTACTTTTGCTTATGGATTTTTACCGGCAGTAATCTTATCATCACCTAATTAGTCTAAATTAAAACAAATCAATTTTGATAGCTTTCACCAGAAAAAATAATGATTATTACAATCCTGAATAATTTTTCTTACCCTTTCATTTACACAAAAAATTGAAAGTAAAAAATTATGACGTCATCTCAAATAGAACAGAGTCTAAAGCACATAAACTGTTGGATTTTTGACCTAGATAATACTTTGTATCCAATAACAAAAAGTATGTTGTCACAACTTGATGACCATATGTCAAATTTTGTGGCGAAATTCCTTAACGTAAATGTAACCGAAGCACGGCAAATTCAAAAAAACTATTTTAGAAAATACGGTCTGACATTAAGGGGCTTGATGTTAAACCATGGGCTAGATCCAAAAGAATTTTTTAATGCGATTGGACCAATGGATCTTAATGAAGTTTATCCAAATCCTGATTTGGGACGTGCAATTAAAACCCTACCAGGAAGAAAAATCATATACACAAATTCATCATCTCACCATGCGCAATTGGTCCTGGATCGTCTTGGCTTTCCAGAGGTTTTTGATGCTATATTTGATATTACTGCAGCGAACTATATTCCTAAACCTGCAGTGGAAGCATATGAACATTTGTGTTCTTTGTACAAAATCAATCCCAAAAAAGCCGCAATGGTTGATGACATTGTGAAAAATTTGGAACCAGCAGCGTCACTGGGCATGACCACTATCTGGATGCAAACAAACACAGAATGGGCTCAAAACAGTGCTACTTATAAAAATATTCATTTTGTTACCGATGATATTGGTCAATGGACTCAAAAAATGGGGAGACTGAGCAGTTGACAGAACCCGAGAGAAAATTATCCTCAACTCAGTTTTATTAGGATGACTTAGGCTTACCTGGATTTATAGAGAAATCAAATGAATCAAGAAAAACTTGAACAAGTTATTAATGATGCGTGGGAAATTAAAGATGACATTAAAACAAATACAACAGGACAAATAGCAGAAGCTATAGAGGGTGCTCTTCAAGGTCTTGACGATGGAAGCTTTAGGGTAGCTGAAAAGTCAAAACAGGGTAAGTGGATAGTAAACCAATGGTTAAAAAAAGCAGTTTTGTTATCATTTCGAATCTACGATAATACGTCGATCTCAGGTGGACCAACTGACCCCACTCGTGGAGAAACCCCTTGGTATGACAAAGTTAGTCCAAAATTCGCAGGTTGGAATAATCAGCGTTTTCAAGATGCTGGATTTCGCGCGGTGCCTAATTGCACTGTAAGGTATGGTGCATTTATAGGATCTGGGGTGGTTTTGATGCCAAGCTTTATTAATATAGGTGCATTCGTTGATGAAGGCACTATGGTAGATACCTGGGCGACTATTGGATCATGCGCGCAAATTGGCAAAAACTGTCATATTTCTGGCGGTGCAGGAATAGGCGGAGTTCTTGAGCCGCTACAAGCAGAACCAGTTATTATCGGAGACAACTGTTTTATTGGTGCACGCTCTGAGGTTGCAGAAGGTGTAATCTTAGAAGATGGGGCTGTTTTATCCATGGGTGTATTTCTTGGCGCGTCAACTAAAATTATCGACCGTGATAGTGGTGAAATAATGACCGGCCGGGTGCCAGAAAATTCTGTGGTTGTTCCTGGAACTATAGCAGGAAAAATCATGGAAAATGGAGATCCTGGACCCTCACTTTATTGTGCTGTAATTGTTAAAAAGGTAGATGAAAAAACTCGAGCACGAACCTCCATAAACGATTTGTTGCGCGATTGACAGTAAAAGTGGACCCGGTCGATCTTGCTCAAAGGCTAATTCGCTGTAAAAGCGTTACTCCTTCTGACGACGGCGCTCTAAATTTACTTCAAGAAGTTCTAGAACAAATTGGTTTCGTTTGCTATCGAAGAACTTTCGAAGATACTGACTCCCCGCCAGTAGACAATCTATATGCACGGCTGGGCATCCATGAACCGAATTTTTGTTTTGCTGGTCATACTGATGTTGTTCCAATCGGCAATCCTGATCAATGGACTGTAGATCCTTTTGGAGGAGAAATCAAAAATGGGAAAGTTTATGGACGCGGCGCAACCGATATGAAATCTGCAATCGCTAGCTTCGTTGCAGCAGTATCAGAATTTACTTGCGAAAGAGGTAATAATTTTTGCGGTTCATTGTCGCTATTAATCACTGGGGATGAGGAAGGACCTTCCATCAACGGAACTAGAAAAATGCTAAAGTGGATGAAAGATTCTGGCGAAATAATTAATGACTGCATCGTAGGCGAACCAACGAATCCAAACAACCTAGGAGAAATGATTAAAATTGGACGTCGGGGATCTTTATCTGGGTGGCTAACTGTTTTTGGAACACAAGGGCATGCTGCATATCCACATCTTGCGAACAATCCAATTCCAAGAATATTGAAAATAGCGACATTGATGATGGAAGAGCCAATAGATAATGGCACTGAGCATTTTCAGCCGACAAGTCTGCAGATTACTTCAATTGATGTTGGAAACAAAGCCACTAACGTAATACCTTCAGAAGGGAGGTTAACCTTTAATATCCGTTTTAATGATAAACATACAGGGAAATCACTAATGGATTGGGTGCGCCGCCGTTGCGAGAAAACCTGCAAGAATTTTGATTTAAAATTTCAACTTTCAGGTGAGGCCTTTCTTACCCCACCCGGAAAACTGAGCGATCTCATCACTGCTGCTGTCCAAAAGGTTATGGGAAAAAATCCTGAATTAAGCACCACAGGTGGTACCTCTGATGCTCGCTTTATAAAAGATTTTTGTGACGTCGCAGAATTCGGCTTAGTGAGCCAAACTATGCATAAACTGGACGAATGCGCAAAGATTGAAGATATACATTATCTGTCAGAGATTTATAAAAATGTTCTCGACGGGTATTTTTCACCCAGACCATAAAGTCAATGTTTGATATCAAAAAAACAATAAGAAATCTTTATGGGGCTTGGTTATTAGTCTGTTTTAATCGCACTGGATTATCATTTTTTGCAAACTCCTCTACAGAATTTTGGCGTTCCTTTCAAGCTGCAATCCTTTGTGCTCCCATTTATTTAATGCTTTTAATAATGCGCTATACGCATATCGAAGTGGGAGTTCCAATTCTAGCTGCTACAATCATATATGCGTTAAGTTATATTATCAGTTGGTTTGCGTTTCCTTATGCAATGTTTCACGGAACAAGAATTATAAATCGACAAAGATTCTTTTTTCGTTATATTTCCGCTTACAACTGGGCAACAGCACTTCAGTTCTCTGCTCTACTTGCAATAGCAACCATCGCTCACAATACCCTGATTGCACCAGTATTTTCTGGGTTTCTCACACTAGCTCTTATCATCGCAATTTTCATATACAAGGGCTTCATCGCCTATGTAAGCTTAGAGATAGATATTCGAAGAACAATCATGCTTGTGCTTTTTGATTTTATAATCGCCCTTTTGTTCGAAGGCTGGACATTACGTCTTCTTCAAGCAACACCCGAGACCTCTGTCGGATAAACGACATCGACCAAGAAAAGACCTCTGGGAGGAGCAGTTTCGCCTCCTTTGGAACGATCCCGCGAGAGCAAAGCGTTTTTCACATCAATTTCTGTCCATTTTCCTTCACCAACCAACCGCAATGTTCCAACAAAATTACGAATTTGGTGATGCAAAAATGATGGTGCTCTTGCTGAAACAGTCACTAAATCTTCAACGCGAGCTACTGAGAGCGCTGTGAGCGTTCTTACTGGTGATTTTGCCTGACACATAGCAGCTCTAAAAGTAGTAAAATCGTGTTCGCCGACCAAAACTTGTGCCGCCTTGTTCATAGAGTCTACATCCAGCCACTTTTGCAAATGCCACACTCGCCCTGCGTCTAGAGCCGGTGGTGGGCGACGATTTAAAATCTTATAAACATACGATCTTTCAGTTGCTGAAAAGCGTGCATTAAATTTACAGCTGACAACATGAGCCGATATTATTGAGATAGACTGTGATCTCAAATGTGCATTCAATGCATCACGAACTATTTCAGCCTTTGTATCACGATTAAGGTCAAAATGCGCTGCCTGCCTGAGCGCGTGAACGCCGGCATCCGTTCTACCAGCACCGAATACGCTAACTCTTTCCCCACAAAATTTATGTATAGCGTCCTCAATTGATTGTTGAATTGATGATCCATTTTTTTGTCTTTGCCAACCGACATATCCATACCCATCATATTCTATCCTTAGGCACCAACGCATTAATTATTAACTCCAAGTAAGGTTCCTGGAGAAATATGGAAACCACGAAGGAAATCCATTCCAGCTAACGGCTTTCTTCCCGCTCGTTGAACCTTTTCTAAGCGAAGGGCGTCGCATCCACATGCTATAGTTAAAGAGTTATCAATAACCTTTCCAGCCATTCCTTCACCATCTACTACCTTGGCACTAAGGATCCGTATGCGTTCTCCCGAATATTCAAACCAGCAACCGGGACGTGGGTATAACGCTCTAATGTTTCTTTCAATTTGAGACGCAGATAATGCCCAATCAATTAACCCTTCATCACGCAACAACTTTTTTGCGTAAGTTGCTTTTGTATGATCTTGAGGAGTTGGAGATATTGTTTCCAAAAGAATTCCTGAAAGAGCATCTATTATTAGATTTGAACCTAATTCTGCTAAGTCGGTTTGGAGATCTACGGCAGTAATTCCCCGCTCTATTGGCCAAGTTTGTTTCATAAGCACAGAACCCGTATCCAATCCATCATCCATTTGTATTATTGATACGCCAGTTTCCTTATCTCCAGCCATTATGGCTCTCTGCACAGGTGCAGCACCTCGCCAACGCGGTAAGAGGGAAACATGGATGTTAATACACCCAAACTTCGGCGCTTTTAATATCTCTGGCGGCAGTATCAGTCCGTAACCTACAACAACTGCAATGTCAGATTTTAGTTGATAAAACTCTTCCTGAGCCGATTTGCACCTCAATGAGGCAACGGGTTTAACACAGACCCCAAGCTCCTCAGCTCGAACTTGAACAGGCGACGGGCTTAGCCTCTGCCCTCTTCCTGCTGGCCTCGGAGGTTGCGTGTAAGCGCACAGAATTTCGTGTTCCGATCCTGAAAGCTTATTCAGTGTAGGGAGAGCTAAAGAGGGCGTCCCCATAAAAACAATCTTCATGGGAATATTATCACTTTTTATAAGTCCTTTTGTTTTTCTTTAGTTTACGCATAATCATATTTTTCTTTATTTGTGAAATGCGATCGACAAAAAGTAAACCGTCAAGATGATCAATCTCGTGCTGAATACAAACCGAGCTCAGCCCCTCCGCTTTAATTTCTTGTGGTATGTTGTTTTCATCCCTGAACAGAACTCTAACTGTCTCAGCCCTTTCCACTGCAATGTATTGTTCCGGAAAGGACAAACACCCCTCCTCCTGTTTTATAATTGTGTCGGATGACTCTAAAATTTTTGGATTTATGATTTTTAGTGGCGAACGTTTTCCCTCATCATTAGAAACGTCCATCACTATTATCCTGCTGGTGATGCCGATTTGAGGTGCCGCTAGTCCAACGCCCGGAGCAGCGTACATTGTCTCAAGCATATCATCCATTAAAGCGCGTAATTTATTGTCAAATTCCTCCACAGGAGTGCATACTCTTCTTAGTCTAGGGTCTGGCGCTTTTATAATTGGTAATATAGCCATAGATATTACAGATACTGATTATTTGTATTGCTTCATTACGTAAGACGCGATGTTCCCCTCGTCAAGTTGTCGGAATGTATTAACAATGATTCGATTTAGCCGTGATATAATTTAAGAGTTTAAAAAATCTAAATTGTTTTGACTAAATGAATGATGTAATTCTTGCCATTCTTGTGGTGTCAGCGGCAGTAATCTCATTGATTATATTGAGAAGCCAGCGCCAGACACGAAACTATCATATTACTCAATCGGAACTTGCCGGACGAATTGCCCAAATAGCAGAGTCCAATGCAACAGCACAGGCACATCTCAGCGAGAGGTTACAGGCGCAAGAGCGCGCTATCACTAAAGCCTTAGAAGATAAGCTAGAAGACTTAACAAAAAGAGTTGGGGAAAATTTACAACAAAGCACCACGAAAACAACCGATACAATGGCAAAACTGCAAGAAAGACTCGCAGTTATTGACACGGCTCAGAAAAACATTGCTAACCTATCCAGCCAGTTTGTCGGACTCCAAGATATCCTGTCAAACAAGCAGTCTAGGGGAGCTTTCGGCGAGGTACAATTGCAAGATCTAGTGCAAAACGCCCTTCCTCCCTCTGCATATGAATTTCAGGTAACACTGGGAAATGGAAAACGCGCAGATTGCGTTATTCATATGCCAAATCCACCAGGTTCGATTGTAATCGACGCAAAATTCCCTTTGGAGGGGTATACTGACCTTTGTGCTGCTACTGATGATCTCGCAAAACAACAGGCTAGCCGTAAATTCGTGAACAGTATAAACAAACACGTATTAGACATATCTGATAGATATATCATTGCCGGTGAAACTGCAGAATCTGCTTTGATGTTCCTGCCGTCTGAAGCAGTATACGCGGAACTGCATGCTAATTTTCAACCAACAGTGGAAGCAGCATGGAAGAAACGAGTCTGGATTGTTTCTCCAACGACATTGATGGCAACTCTGCACACAGTCAGAGCAGTTCTCAAGGATGCCCAGATGAGAGAGCAAGCGGGTCTAATACAAAAGGAAGTTGAAATACTATTAGCAGATGTCAATAGAGTTGACCAACGCGCAAGTAATCTACAAAATCATTTTGCAATGGTTGAGAAGGACCTTCGTGGCCTACTTATTTCAACCAGCAAAGTAACTGTGCGTAGCCAAAAAATAATAGATTTAGAACTCGATGAAAACCAAGAAAAAGGTTCAATCTTTTCTGTAAATAATAAAACGGTCACAAAAGACTCATAAAAAATGTTGTATCCAAATACAAAAATCTTGTTGTTATTTTTCTTTAACTGGCATTAACAAATAGAAGGCAATATTAATCTATGAACAGTAAAATACTGTGTTCACAAAGTTCGACGCGCATTAAGAGCGGCCGATATGGTTCCATCATCAAGGTAATCAAGTTCGCCCCCTACTGGAACACCATGTGCAAGACGAGAAATAGTAACGTCACAGTTGGTTAAACGATCACTAACATAATGCGCCGTAGTTTGGCCGTCGACTGTTGCCGAGGTTGCTAAGATCACCTCCTCCACAAACTGCTCTGAAGCACGTTCAACTAACTGAGCAATATTTAGTTCCTCTGGTCCTCGTCCATCAATTGCCGAGAGAGTTCCACCAAGAACATGATACCGACCCGAAAACACGCCAGCGCGTTCCATTGCCCACAGATCAGCAACATCTTCGACCACACAAATTTGAGATCTATCTCTTCGCTCTTGATTGCAAATAGCACAGGGATCTATGGTATCAATATTTCCGCAAAGTGAACATGGAACCATTGCCTCTGCAGCAAGGCGTAACGCATTAGCTATTGGTAACATAAGGCTTTCGCGGCGCTTAATAAGAAAAAGGGTAACCCGTCGGGCCGAACGTGGACCAAGCCCCGGCAACCGTGCAAACAGCTTTATGAGTTGTTCTATTTCATTTCCGCTCATGGAATTTCAAAAAGGTAGACTCATTCCCGCCGGTAGACTTAACCCGCCAGTCATCTTTTGCATTTCCTTTTGCAAAGTCTCCTCTACTTTTGATCTCGCGTCAGCATGCGCAGCTACAATAAGGTCTTCAACAACCTCCAGATCATCAGAGTTAAAAAGCGATGGGTCTATCGAAAGACTCTTCAATTCATTTTTTCCGGAAAGCGTTACACTTACTAGGTTGCCTCCCGAGCGGCCAATAATTTCTATATCAGCAAGTCGAGCTTGCATGTCATGCATTTTTGACTGCATTTCCTGTGCTTGCTTCATCATTTGTCCGAGATTCTTCATATATTTTTCCCGCCTAGATCATCGTTATTGTTTCTTTTACCATTCTCAATCTTCGAAGTAATTTCATTTTCTTTTACCAACTCTACCTGTGAGTTAGGAAACACTTTTAATGCCGCTTGCACCAGGGGATGAGATATTGCTACATCGCGCCTCTCTTGTTCTGCTGCATCGCGAACTGAGCGAAGTGTAGGCGCCCCTTCTTCTGTAGACAAGCTAACCAACCACTGATCACCAGTCCAGTCATTTAACAATCTACTTACTTTCGTTGCTAAGTCAGAGGGCGCGTCTGAACGAGGTCTAAAAGCAATATGACCTGACTGAAAACTAACGAGATGAACTTGATTTGCCAGTGCAGCAGCAATTAAGCCTTCACGTTTTTTAAAAAAAAGATTGACAACCTCATCAAATGAAGTGAATTTTTCAATTTTCTGACAAGTTGAATCTGTATCCTGTTGTGTTACCACATTAGTTACAGACATTGTAGTATTACCAAACGATGAGGATTGCGTATTTGGTTGAGAAACAGCAACTTGCTCGACGTTTTCTTGATTCTTATCCAGCGCTGTAGTTATTTCGATAGCACTCTGTCTTTCTAATACTTCTTTTTCTTTTAAAAAGCGTAAGAGGTCGGAGGGCGTTGGTAATTCCGCCATGTATGTCAAACGGATTAATACCATCTCTGCTGCTTGGGTGCATGAGGGTGCAGAGCGCACTTCACCAATTCCGTTCAGTAAAACTTGCCAAATTCGACCAAGAGAAGAAAGGTTAAGTCTTACCGCTAATTCTCCACCTCTCACACGATCTGCTTCGGAAATTCCAGAGAGTTTTGCCGCGTCTGGAGATAGATGTAATCGGGTCAGCCAATGTGTAATTGCAAGTAGGTCTTCCATAATAACCAACGGGTCGGCCCCGTGATCGTGAAGATTAGAAAATACCTCTAATGCCTCCTGCGTCTTTCCTGCAACTATGCACTCGAAAAGATCATAATTTTTTCCACTATCTACAAGACCTAACATGTTGCTAAGAGTTTTTTCATCGACTACATAATTTTCCCCAGAGCTCGCATGTGCGATTGCTTGATCTAGAAGTGATAGTCCATCTCTAACAGATCCATCTGCTGCACGAGCAATAATTCCCAACGACTCAGTAGAGATTTCAATCCCTTCATGTATGGCAATCTCAGAGAAATGTTCCACTAATTCTGTTATATTAACTCTTCGCAAATCGAACCGCTGACAACGGGATAAAACCGTAACTGGAACCTTGCGAGTTTCTGTGGTTGCAAAAATAAATTTTACATGCTCAGGGGGTTCTTCAAGAGTCTTCAGGAGAGCATTAAATGCACTAGTGGACAGCATATGCACTTCGTCTATGATGTAAATTTTGAACCGCGCCTCTACAGGACGATACCGAATTCCATCGATCAACTCTCGTATGTCGTTAACACCAGTGCGACTAGCAGCATCCATTTCAATTACATCAACATGTCGGTCTTCCGCAATTGCATTACAGTGACTACATTGATTGCAAGGGAGCGGTGTTGGACCACTATTTCCTGACTCGCCGACACAGTTTAATGATCTCGCAATTATTCGGGCCGTACTAGTTTTGCCGACTCCCCGTGTGCCGGTCAAAATAAAGGCATGAGGTAAACGATCAATAGAAATGGCATTGGTCAGGGTGCGTACCATCACATCCTGTCCGATTAATTTATCAAAACTGTCTGGCCTATATTTTCTGGCCAAGACACGATAGGGTTGTGTTTCTTTATTTATTTCCATGCTTTCCCATAAGACCTTGTGAACCTCCCAAGAATTTGGTTGGTGGGAGATTGGTAAAACAACCCAGAAAAATCTCGTTACGGCTGCTTCCTTCCGGACCTGACCGGGTTGGCGAGTATTCTGTCTGCTACCAATCTCCCATAACCATTATAACAACAAAGCCGCGACTCCCAATAGCTTGCTTTCTTCATCGTCTTAGTTGCTTACTTCATGACACTGTGCGAGGTTAGTGTACATGAAACAACCAAATTTTTTTGCAGAAAACGATTTCGAAAGAACTACAGAAAAACGCGCAGACGCGAAATGGTTCAAGCGAACTTTTATGTCACCAGGAGCGGTCTTCCTACCGATTTGGCGGAAACATAATTTTATCGACCAAAAAACGGCCTCACCAAAAGCAGCATATCTCACCAGACAGGAATTACCCGAATTTCAATACCAAGAGGAAAATATCGTGTTTTTAGGTTTTCGAAACCAAGTGCCCTATTTTTCCATTGACCTATCATACCTAGAAAACCCAGAAGATAATCATCTTTTGGCCAAGAAAGGAAAATTTTTGGATATCAGGAAAGTGGGTCTACAACTTCCTAGAAACGATGGAGGCGCTCTTGCGTACGCCCGAGCACTTGTTCACTGGCATCAAACTAATCAATATTGTGGACGCTGTGGGTCAAAAACAGAAACACAATCTTCTGGCCATGTTCGCAAATGCAAAAATTCAAGTTGTAGTGCAGAACATTTTCCGCGAACTGACTCCGCAGTCATAATGGTGGTAAGCCGGGGGGAAAAAATTTGCCTTGCCCGCAAACCTGGCTGGTCCCCGGAACAATATTCTATTCTTGCTGGTTTTTTAGAACCAGGGGAAACACCGGAAAATGCTGTTGTTAGGGAAGTGAAGGAAGAAGTTGGACTTAAAGTTGATAATGTACGCTACCATTCTTCCCAACCGTGGCCGTTTCCTACAAATTTAATGCTCGGCTATTTTTCAGAAGCCCAATCGGACAAAATTACCATTGATAACTGTGAAATTGAACATGCTCGCTGGTTTAGCCGCGAAGAATTAACACCTGAAGCCCTTTTATATCAAAAAAAACCACAATCAGTCTCTATAGCACGCAGAATGATTGCAGATTGGGTTCTCGGAAACTTTTAGACTTACCAAATTAAACAAATTGTTGTGATTACTTGGGCTCATCGGCGCCTTTCCCATAACGAAATGGGTGTGCCTCATAAGTCCCTAGGATACGTATCTCATGTGAAAAAAATGCCAACTCCTCCAATGCCAGCTTTAAGCCAGGATCATTTGGGTGACCATCCACATCTGAGTAAAACTGCGTTGCATTAAAGCTATCCGCAACCATATAGCTCTCCAATTTAGTCATATTAACTCCGTTGGTCGCAAATCCTCCCATTGCCTTGTAGAGCGCAGCAGGAACATTCCGCACGCGAAAAACAAAACTGGTAACAAGTGGAACAGCACTAGGTTTCACCTTAGTTGCCTCGCGTGCCATCACTACAAATCGTGTAGTATTGTATTTGGAGTCTTCAATATTTCTCCGCAATGACCTTAGGCCATAAATTTTTCCCGCAAGTTCAGAGGCAATCACTGCTTCACTCTTATTACCATTCCGTTTCAATTCCATAGCTGCCCCGGCCGTGTCCGCGTGGACAACTGGCTTGAGTCTTAGATTATCAATTATTTTACCACATTGAGATAGCGCATGAACATGACTTCGAACGACTTCGATTGATTTTACTGTAGCGGAGGGTAGTGCAAGCAAATGATGATTTACTCGCATAAAATATTCACCCACAATATAAAGACCAGACTCCGGAAGTAGGCGATGAATATCAGCAACGCGACCAGCCACAGAATTTTCAATTGGGGTCATTGCGTATTTTGCCTTTCCGTTTTTGACAGCAGCAAACATGTTCTCAAATGTCTGGCAAGGGAGGACCTCCATCCCTGGATAAACCCTGGTACAGGCCAAGTGGGAATAAGCACCAGGAACGCCTTGAAAAGCAATTCTTGCATTTGACTTATTTTCGGCCATGTTTAAAGCTCACTGCCTCTAGGTTATTTTGACTCAAGCCTGTTTCGGACACGATCAAGATCTGCTGGAGTATCAACACCGTCTGGAACGGTGTCAACGATTTCTACACCAATCCGAGTGCCTGCCTCAAGAGCTCGCAACTGTTCCAGTTTCTCTCTTTTTTCTAAAATACTTGTCGGCAAACAAATAAATTTCTCGAGAGCGTCACGAGTATATCCATAAATACCGATGTGATGATAAAATGGTCCTTGGCCAAATGGTATCTGAACTCGACTAAAATAAAGGGCGGTACCTAATTTATTTGAATTCTGAAATGCTATAACAACTTTTACGGTATCTTTATCATTACAATCTTGATTTTCTTTTATTTCAGAAGCCAAGGTGGATATTTCGCAACCTAAGCTTTGCACTGGGTTAAGAATTGCCTGTATTGTTTTCGGGTTAATTCCTGGTAAGTCGCCTTGCAAATTAATCACAAAATTGTATTTTCGTGATGGATCAAATTTTTCAACCGCGTGCCAGACCCTATCGGATCCACTAGGAAGCTCTGGCTCTGTCATTACCACATTACCACCAGCTGCAATTACTGCTTCTGCAATAATTTCATCCGCCACCGCGACGACAACAGGACCTATATTTGCTTGTTCCGCCCGGCGCAACACGTGAACAATCATTGGTTGACCAT
This sequence comes from Rhodospirillaceae bacterium, assembly GCA_002709075.1. Taxonomy (GTDB): domain Bacteria; phylum Pseudomonadota; class Alphaproteobacteria; order MPNO01; family UBA2964. Next base: position 132,998 of record PAPV01000015.1, read on the forward strand.
TTATATCACAAAGAGGCTTGCCCGGAAGACGAGTAGAGCCCATTCGTGCGGGGATCACAATTACAGGATTTAAATTTCCATTTATCAAGCTATTTTTCATAACACATTAATTTCCAACTTTATGATTTACTTTTATGCAAGCGTAGCTTCATAAATCTGCGGCAACGTGCCGCAGATTATTGTCGCATCATACCTTCCGAAAAATAGACACCTTCGCATGAAATGATTAAAATAACGAGTGGGAACTCGGTTACTATAGAATATTGGTATACAGGATCGGTGATGTCTTCTTTTGAATTTAATAAGATAATTGGTGCAATTCTTTCGGTGGCACTTGTCTCAATGATTATAAGTTTTATTGGTAATGCACTTGTGCAACCATCTAATGAGAGCCCTGCGGATATTAAAATAGCAGAAGCAGCGACACCAGCCCAGAAAAAAGAATTTAAGGTTGAGTCAATAGTATCTCTGATGCCGATGGCTAATGTTGAAAAAGGCAAGGCCCAATCAGCCAAATGTAAGGCTTGCCATGACTTAAACGCTTCCAAGAAAAATAAAATCGGCCCCCCGTTATGGAATATTTTATTGGCCAAGAGAGGAGTATATGATGGTTTTTCATACTCTAAAGCAATGGCAAATATGGGCGGGAAATGGGACTATGAAGCACTTAATGGTTTCCTGGCTAAGCCTAAACGCTATCTGAAAGGGACAAAAATGGCTTTCGCTGGAATAAAGAAAGCAAAGGATCGTGCTGATCTGATCGCGTTTTTACGCACCCTGAGTGATGCACCAAAACCGCTTCCTTGAATAGAGTACAATTAGCCCGTGACACAAGTTTCTGACAAATTGATTGAGTTCATTCATTACCTTGCCGATACTGCAAGTGAGATAATTGTCAAAAATTTTAGGCAACAAATTAGCATCGACTCAAAGCTTGATAGTTCACCAGTGACACTCGCTGACCGCGAGGCCGAAAGTGAAATGCGAAGATTAATAAACCTACATTTCCCAGAACACGGAATAATGGGGGAAGAATTTGGAAATGAAAATATACAGAATGATTTTGTCTGGGTGCTCGATCCGATTGATGGCACTACATCCTTCATCTCTGGCCGACCAATATTTGGCACACTAATCGCTTTACTCTTCCAAGGTTCACCTGAAATAGGGCTGATTAATCAACCAATTCTTAGAGAGAGATGGCTCGGTGTGAAGGGACGTCAAACAACATTTAACGGGGTGACCATTGCTACTAGGCAGTGCTTAATGCTTGGCGATGCCCTTTTGAATACAACCTCACCAGATGTATTTAGTGCTAAAAAATTAAATCATTTTAAAATGCTATCTCGAGAGTGCTTATCTACACAATACGGTGGTGATTGCTATGGATACGCAATGCTATCAAGCGGGCATACCGATTTAATTGTGGAAACCGATTTAAAGCCCTATGATTTCTGCGCTTTGATTCCAATCGTTGAGGGTGCTGGAGGTAGGATTTGTAACTGGCTTGGAAACCCATTAAAATCTGACTCAGGGAACGATGTGATAGCGGCAGGTGATCCAGCTCTAGCTGATATAGTAGTACGTGTTCTCTCCAAAAGTATTTAAGATGGTAGCAATAAAGTGTAGTGATGTTAATGAGGCGGAAGAGAAATTTGTGCATGCTGATCCCTAAATTATTCACAAGTATGATCGTTTTTTTTATCACTTTTACCCAATTGAGCGCAGAGAAACTTAATAAAACACATGCACTCTCTCTTGGCAGCGCTCCAAAATACGATTCTGGATTTTCACAATTAGATTATGTGAATGTGAACGCCCCGAAGGGTGGGAAGGTACTGCGCCATGCCATCGGAAGTTTTAACAGCTTCAATCCCTTTATTATCAAAGGTAAGCCTGCCGCCGGCATAGGACTTCTTTATGAGAGCCTAACAACAACATTGCCTGACGACGACCTTTCAGACTACGGACTGATCGCTGAGTTGATTACGGTTCCAGAAGATTTGACCTGGGTTGAATTTAAGTTAAACAAGTCAGCCCGATTTCATGATGGCAGTGCAATTACACCTGAAGACGTGATTTACAGTTATAATACATTGTTAAAATTTGGACGACCACATTACCGTTATTACTACACAAATGTTGCAAGCGTGAAAAAAACTGGGGCTCTATCTGTTAGATTTTTCCTTAAACCCGGTTCAAATAGGGAATTACCTCAAATTTTAGGGCAAATACCTGTGATTTCAAAAAAATGGTGGTCTAAACGTAATTTTACTAAGACCACTCTGGAAATACCATTAGGATCCGGACCGTATAAGATAAAAATCTTCGAACCTGGGCGATATGTTACATATGAGCGGGTTCTTGATTACTGGGGAAAAAATCTGCCAATTAATCGAGGCCGATACAATTTTAACGAAGTTCGTTTTGACTATTATAAAGACCAATCAATCGCAATGGAGGCCTTTAAAGCCGGTGAGTATGATTTTCGAATCGAGAATTCTAGTAAGCGCTGGGCTACTGCGTATAACTTTCCTGCGCGAAAAACAGGAAGAGTTATAATACATGAACAACCGCATGGTAACCCCGCAGGCATGCAGGGCTTCGTTTTCAACCTCAGACGCAGTAAATTCCTTGATCCAGCATTAAGAGAAGCAATTGGTTATGCCTTCGATTTTGAATGGTCAAATAAAAATTTATTTTACAGTCAGTATAAAAGAACACGAAGTTTCTTTCAGAATTCTGAACTCGCCGCAGAGGGATTACCTTCAGCAAAGGAATTGAAATTATTAGAACCGTTTCGTGGTAAGATTGACAAACGTGTCTTCACCCAATCTTACGCTCCACCAAAAACCGAGGGAAAAGGTCGCATACGCAAAAATCTTAAGGTGGCGCAAAAAATTCTTAATAGAGCGGGATGGAAAGTCGATAAAATGAGATTAATAAATCCAAAAACCAAAAAACCACTGGAGATCGAATTTTTGCTCTCACAACCCGACTTTGAGCGAATAGTTCTGCCATTTATTCATAATTTAAAGCGACTTGGTATTAAAAGCACTGTGCGAACTGTGGACTCCTCTCAGTATACTAATAGGCTTCGTGACTTTGACTTTGACGTTGTCATTTTTACGTTTGCACAATCCAACTCACCCGGAAACGAACAACGCGGTTATTGGTCATCCAATGCAGCTAAAATGAAAGGTAGCAATAACGTAGCTGGAGTTGCAGATCAGTCAATAGACTCACTTATTGACTCACTAATACGTTCTCGAAATCGTCAAGATTTAATTACAGCTTCGAATGCCTTAGATCGTGTACTGCAATGGAAACATATTGTAGTACCTCATTGGCACATTAGTAGTTTTCGACTTGCTCGCTGGGACAAATTTGGTTTACCAGAATATCCACCAGCTCATGCCCCCGGTTTCTGGTCTTGGTGGATCGATCCTAAAAAAAATACTGATTTACCTGTCATGATTAAAGGTTCTAGATAATGAAAACCCGCTGGGCGGGCTTAATGACGGCGGCTACGCTTATATTAGCCAATCCCGTTATGGCGGAAAATAAAACTTTTGGAATCTCAGCATTTGGAGAACTCAAGTATAGACAGGACTTCAAACATTTTGATTACGTTAATCCAAATGCACCAAAAGGCGGCGTAATAAAGCTGAGCGGAATAGATAGTTTCAATAGCTTAAATCCCTTTATTATTAGGGGCGTGGCTGCTGCGGGAACCGAGCTTCTTCACGGAACACTGATGGAACGAGCAATGGACGAGCCTGATGCTCTTTATAGTTATATTGCAAGTTCTTTAGAAATTGGGGAAAAACGCCGCAAAATTACTTTTAATATTAACCCAAAAGCAACTTTCAACGATGGGTCAGTAATAACCGCAAATGATATTTGTTACTCCTTTAAAACGTTAATACATGATGGGCACCCTCGTTTTCGTGTAATATTTAAAGAAGTAGAGAAAACTGAAGCTAAATCGCGGCATTCAGTTATTTTCCACTTTAAAAAAGATGCCAGTCGTAATTTATTATTACGACTCGCCGAGCTACCCGTTTTCTCAAAAGATTATTACTCGAAAATACCTTTTAAAAAAGCTTCACTTACGCCACCTGTATCTTCCGGCCCCTATAGAGTTGAAAAAATTATCCCAGGTCGCCATATCACATATTCAAGAATCCAGAATTATTGGGCGAGTAATATCGCCACCATGAAAGGTCGCCACAATTTCAACAAAATAAGCTTCGAATACTTCAGAGATAGAGGGGTAGCATTAGAAGCTTTCTTTGCTGGAATATATGACTTTCGCGAAGAATACACCTCGCGAGCGTGGGCAACACAATATAACAAAAGGCCTGTACGTGGTGGCCAAATAAAACGACAAAGTTTGAAAGACAATACACCATCTGGTTTCCAAGCGTTTTTCTTCAATTTACGAAAACCCAAGTTTCGTGACCGAAAAGTTCGTGCTGCGCTAGACCTAGCATTTGACTTTGAATGGACAAATAAAACTTTGTTCTACAACCTTTATAAGCGAACTAATTCAATTTTTGCGAATAGTGACCTTGCCGCAACCGAGAAACCAAATGAACATGAATTGAATTTGCTGAAATCATTATCGGACCAAATTCCCCCTGAAGTATTTAACTCTCCCTACAAATCCCCAAAATCAAAGGGTACAGGCCGCAACAGAACCAATCTGCGCAAAGCCGCAGCGTTACTAAATAGTGCGGGTTGGAGTATCAAAAACAACCTGAAACTTATAAATAAAAATGGCGAACATTTCACAATCGAATTTCTGCTGTACGAGGCATCCTTTTCAAGAGTTATTAACCCTTATATCCGCAATCTAAAGCGTTTGGGTATTGGTGCAACAGTACGCATTATCGATGTTGCAAATTTCCAAAACCGATTGAACGTCTACGACTACGACGTAATAATACAAAGATATGTGCAGCCAAATACTCCTGGCATTGAACAAAAAACATACTTTGCATCAGAGACTGCAAATATCCCAGGATCGCGGAATCTCGCCGGAATTAAAAATCCTGCGGTCGACAGCCTCTTAGAAAAAGTAATTACCGCCAGAAACCGAAGGGATTTAAAAATTGCAACACGCGCATTAGACCGAGTAATAATGTGGAATAAGTTCTTTATACCTCAGTGGTACAAGGGTGTGCACAATATTGCGTATTGGGACAAATTCGGTAAGCCAAAAATTAAACCCAAATTTGACACCGGGGTTTTAGACACTTGGTGGTACGAATCAAAAAAAGCGAAGTTGCTTACGAGATCAAAAAATAAAAAATGACACACTAGAAGATGTAGGAATTTTAATAAACCGGAACAAAAATAACTGTATTCAAAATGGTAGCATATATTACACGACGTCTCTTACTTATAATTCCAACTCTTCTAGGAATAATGGTGGTCAACTTTTTTATTGTTCAGTTTGCTCCAGGCGGCCCCGTAGAACAAATAATTGCGCAACTTACAGGCTCGGATGTAAGTGCTACTGCACGAATAAGTGGTTCTAGTGCTGAAATTAGTGGTGCAAGCAGTATTAACCTAGAAGTATCCAATAGCACGGGAAAATACCGAGGAGCGCAGGGCCTAGATCCAGAATTTATCAAACAGCTAGAAAGGCAATTTGGTTTCGACAAACCGTTCCATGAACGTTTTATTAAAATGATGAAAGATTACTTAAGTCTTGATTTTGGAACTTCTTACTTTAGAGATGAAACGGTTGTAAATTTACTTATAGAAAAGATGCCTGTTTCAATCTCTTTGGGCCTTTGGACAACTTTAATTGTCTATCTGATTTCTATTCCATTAGGAATAAGAAAAGCAGTGAAGGATGGAAGCCGTTTCGATATATGGAGTAGCAGTTTAATAATAATCGGTAATGCAATTCCAAGCTTTTTGTTCGCAGTTTTACTGATTGTTATTTTTTGTGGTGGAAGTTATCTAGATTGGTTTCCTCTCCGAGGATTAGTGTCAGAAAATTTTAATCAAATGTCTTTAATTGGTAAAATTTTAGACTATTTTTGGCACATGGTTCTGCCAGTATCTGCACTTGTAATAGGCGGGTTTGCTTCTCTTACTTTCCTTACAAAAAATTCTTTTCTTGATCAAATTCATCAACAGTACGTGCTGACCGCAAAAGCAAAAGGACTTTCTGAAAAAAAAGTTTTGTACGGTCATGTTTTTCGTAATGCTATGTTGATAGTTATCGCCGGTTTTCCTGGCGCATTTGTCAGTATTCTTTTTACCGGATCTCTTTTAATAGAAATCATATTCTCACTTGATGGATTAGGACTACTTGGATTTGAAGCAGTAATCCGTCGAGATTATCCAGTTATGTTTGGCTCTTTATTCTTTTTTACATTTCTTGGACTGATGTTAAAACTAATCGGTGATTTAACCTATATGATTATCGATCCTAGAATAGATTTTGAGGCGCGCAATGTATGATGCCTTTCTTGCACGCGAAAATAACAAAAAACTAAAGTCGCCGAAAATAGTGTTTTCTCCTTTAACACGCCGTAGGTTGCATAATTTCAAAGAAAATAGACGTGGATTTTGGTCTTTTTGGATTTTTTTAATTCTTTTCATCCTTACCCTTTTCGCAGAATTAATTGCCAATGATTCACCCCTATTGATTCATTACAAAGGCAGCCTGTATTTTCCTGTCTTTAAAGTTTATCCTGAAACACAATTTGGTGGGGATTTTCATACGGAAGCAGAATATCGAGAGAAGGATGTGCAGGACTTAATTGAAAAATCAGGTGGCTGGATTTTATGGCCCCCAGTTCGTTATTCCTACCAAACTGTTAACTTTTCGCTAAAAACACCTGCACCATCACCTCCTTCAAGCGAGAATATACTGGGAACCGATGATCAAGCTCGCGATGTGCTCGCACGTGTTATATATGGATTTCGTATATCGGTTTTTTTCGGACTTTCGCTGACGCTTGCATCTGCAGTTCTTGGAATTATTGCTGGAGCGCTCCAAGGTTATTTTGGAGGTTGGACTGATCTTCTATTTCAGAGGTTCATTGAAATCTGGTCGGGTTTACCGCGTTTATTTCTATTGATAATTCTCGCAAGCATAATAGAACCTAATTTTTGGATATTACTTGGTCTCTTGCTCCTATTTGAATGGATGTCATTAGAGGGCGTAGTACGAGCAGAGTTTTTGCGGACACGAAATTTTGATTATGTAAGAGCTGCCCGCGCTCTGGGTGTGAGCAATATTTCCATCATGCGGCGACATATCCTGCCTAACGCCATGACCTCGGCATTGACTTTTTTACCCTTCATTCTGATTGGATCAATCACGGCGTTAACATCTCTTGACTTTCTGGGCTTTGGTCTTCCTCCTGGCTCTCCTTCACTTGGAGAGTTGCTTTCGCAAGGGAAATCAAATATTCAAGCGCCATGGCTGGGACTTACTGCTTTTGTTGTTCTTGGTTTAATGCTATCCCTTCTGGTTTTTATTGGTGAGGCAATTCGAGATGCCTTTGATCCAAGAAAAACGTTAGAATAATGTCTCGCCAATCTGGTAATATACTTAGGGTGACAGATCTCTCTGTAACTTTCAGACAAGGGGAACAGGAACTCAGTGCTGTAAAAAATATTTCCTTCAATATTGAAAGAGGAAAAATCTTAGCACTTGTCGGCGAGAGTGGTTCCGGCAAATCAGTGAGCGCTCTCTCTATTATGCACCTATTACCTTACCCAACAGCTTTTCACCCATCAGGGAGCATATGTTTTGACGGTGTGGAGATTATGGATCTGCCGGAAAATGAACTGCAAAAACTACGCGGTAATCGTATTGGAATGATTTTTCAGGAGCCAATGACATCATTAAATCCCCTGCACACTGTAGAGAAACAGATCGGAGAAAGTTTAACCCTTCATAAGGGTATGAATAGAAAAATAAGAAGAATGCACATCTGCGACCTGCTCGAGCAAGTGGGACTTGATGATATTGAAAACCGATTGCATGCATATCCTCATCAGTTATCAGGAGGCCAGCGTCAAAGAGTAATGATTGCGATGGCGCTAGCAAACGATCCCGAATTACTAATCGCAGACGAACCTACTACCGCTCTAGATGTAACTATTCAAGCCCAAATTTTGACATTACTCCAAGAACTTCAACAAAAACGTAACATGGCTGTCCTTATTATTACCCACAACCTCGGTGTTGTACGCAAGCTTGCGAATCGCGTTTGTGTTATGACACAAGGTAGAATTGTAGAGTCGGGAAAAACTTCTACAATTTTTGCTCATCCACAGCATGATTACACAAAACATTTATTAGAAGCTGAACCAAAACAAACACTAGATAAGGAAATCTCCCTTTCCCCATCACTCCTGAAAGCTAACAATCTTAAAGTTTGGTTCCCCATAAAGCGCGGTTTACTAAGACGAACAGTAGACTATATAAAGGCAATCGATGGTGTTTCCATAAAAGTTCGTCAAGGTCAGACTGTTGGTATTGTTGGAGAGAGCGGATCCGGAAAAACCACTCTTGCTTTATCGTTGTTACGTCTTGAGAAGAGCCGGGGCTCTATTCTTTATGATGGGGCACACATTGATAGATTTAGCTTCGATCAAATGCGCCACCTGCGCTCAGAATTACAAATAGTATTCCAAGACCCTTATGGGTCCCTAAATCCGCGTTTCTCGATTCGACAAATTATCGAGGAGGGACTTTGCATCCACAAACCCCAGCTAAAATCAGAACAACGCGAAAGATTAATTGTAAAAGCATTAAAGGAAGTTGGATTGAGTCCAAAGACACAATATCGCTATCCGCATGAATTTTCGGGCGGACAGCGACAACGGATTGCAATTGCTCGTGCTTTGGTGCTCAAACCAAGACTAATCGTATTAGATGAACCCACATCTGCATTAGATGTGTCAGTGCAAGCACAAATTATTGACTTGTTAAGTAGTTTACAGCAGAAATACAACCTATCATATATTTTTATAAGCCATGATATTAAACTTGTTCGAACACTGGCAAATAGTCTAATTGTTATGAAAGATGGTAAGATTGAAGAACAAGGCACATCCGCGGAAGTGTTTACGCGGCCATCCTCTAGTTACACAAAATCACTTCTGTCCGCTGCATTAGATCTGGAAATGTCATCGCCAGATAAAAACCTTTAATAAATTTCATCTAAGCTCAGAACATTGACGCGATGTCCTCTACGATTTTGAACTTGAATAAAATAAAGGATGGAGTTGTTGGTCAAAAATATACAAAGTGTTTGAAAGAAAAATTGTACAGAAACATTTCTCCTTCAACGTTTTTCTAATGATCTTTCGATGCAGCAACAAAAATTATATTACTGAAATCACTCAGGAATTGCGCACCCAAAACTGTGCGGCGAACCAAAATATTGCGCTTATGATGAAAGTCTCTTTCACACTTTAAAAAATTCAAATCAACTAGTCGATCAAGCGCTCTTCTGACGGAAGATTTTGGCATATTTAGGTTTTCAGAGATTCCACGCACGGTATGAGGAGCGTTTTCCATATAGATTTGTAATAATATTGCCAATTGACGGGTTGACAGGTCAGGACCATCTCGACGCACACTTTCCACAAGAGTATTGTGCCATATTCTTAGTGCTTCTTGCTTACTAAACCCAGGCTTACTAAAAATTATACCCTCTATTCCTGTTGCGTTATCATTTTCCTATGAATAAAAACATGCTTTTTTATATTTTATTTGCCAAATTTTTTTTCAAGAACACTGTATAAAGCACGAACTCCCATCACATCACCTCCTATGGGGCGACCTGATCGAGATCGTGTATTCCATCCCATAATATCAAAATGCACCCACGGAATTTTATCGCCTATAAATTCACTCAAATACAACGCAGCAGTGATTGCACCGCCCTGCCCTACGGATCCGACATTATTAATGTCTGCTACAGAACTATCAAGCAAATACCGGTATTCTCTCCAAAGCGGAAGTCTCCATACGGGATCACACACCATTTCACCTGCATTTTGCAAATCAGATGCAAATTTTTCATCATTACAGAAATATGCAGCAAGCTCACTTCCTAGCGCCACGCGGGCAGCCCCCGTTAAGGTAGAATAATCGACAATTAAATCTGGATTTTCCTCCGATGCCAATGCTAGAGCATCACACATAACTAATCGCCCCTCCGCATCAGTATTTCCAATTTCAACTGTGATCCCGGCCCTCGTTTTTATCACATCTGCGGGTCGATATGCATTTCCAGATACCGAATTCTCTACTGCACCTATTAAAACTCTTAACCTCACATCAATACCCGCATCCATAATCATATGTGACAGTCCAAGAACACAAGCCGCACCCGCCATATCCTTTTTCATGCGGGCCATTCCTGAAGCAGATTTCAAATCTAAACCACCTGTATCGAAGCAAACACCTTTGCCAACTAAAGTAAGCTTTGGTGCTCCCTTACGGCCCCAGGTGATATCAAGGATCCGAGGTTCCTTTGAGGCTGCGCGACCGACAGCATGAATTGTTGGGAAATTCTTTTTCAATAAGCTATCACCAGTTATTGAATGATATTTAGCCTTATGCAAACGTGCAACCTGACGGGCTGCAGCGGCTAATTCCGCTGGCCCCATATCCTCTGCGGGTGTGTTAATTAGATCACGAGCAAGGCTTATTGCATCAACGGTGCGTTTTACTTCAGCTTGGTCACATGCGTTGGGCCACACAAGAACCGGCATTTTATTACGCGACTTTACTGTTTTATATTTTTTGAACCTGTAGCAAGCCATCGCCCAGCCAATAGCTAAATAAGTTGCCGCCTGGCGTCCAAGTTCTCGGTCTATAAAGTAAGTACCCGAGGGTAGCACTGGAGGCAAATGAGCAATAGACCAAATGCCATTATAATCTTCTACACCCGCCAAAACTCTCAACAAAGTACCGTCGGGTGCAGCAATCAGGCAATGGTCATTAATTTTTGCAGCAAAACCAATATTTTTGGTCCAGTGCCTTATGAATGCAGATTGCTTTTTTAACCAGTTATTGAATTCTGCATTCTGAATAATGGTAATTGGAATTGCATTCTTCGAATTTTTAACAAATTTATAACTCATCTAGGTATACTCGCGTGCAAAATAAAATAGCACAAGACCCCAAAAACTTTTACTAATTTTTCCACCTCAAAATAAAAAACTTTTTAACCAATTGCGTCGTTTAAATTAAAAATTACATCTTCCATATCCTGTGCTCCATTTTTTCGACTACCAATTGCTATATGTGGACTGAGAATCACATTTTTGTACTTACGGAACGGATCATCAATATCACCCGGTTCTTTGTAATGAACATCCATTCCCACCCCACCAAGGCGCCCAGCCTCCAGCATTTTCAATAAGGCCTCACGCTGTATGATACCAGCACGAGCAATGTTAACAATAATGGTATCGGGTCGTGTTAACTTGAGTAATTCATCACCAATCATGCCCCGCGTCTCATTATTAAGTGGAATGTGAATTGAAATAAAATCAGACTCTTTAAATAAAGTCTCAATTGAACAAAAGGAGGCATTAAAAACTTTTTCAAGATCGGCCGATAATTGATTTCTCTGCGTGTAGATAACCTTCATATTAAAGGCATTTGCCCAACGCGCTACCTCACGTCCTACAGATCCTAAGCCAACCAAACCCAAAGTAGAGCCGCGCATATTTTTTACACCTGTTATACGAGCCCAATTTGAATTTGCAGTATGTTTGCGATTATAAAGCTCAGCCGGCCAACCCTCAGAACGTAATTCTTCGATTGTAATAAGCTTGTTTGTTTCAACTAATTTTTTTCCTAAAGCCATCATCAAAGAGAAAGCATGTTCACCAACAGCAACATTTACACGACGGAATAATGGTTTCACAACAACCCCACTTGCAACACACGCGGGTTCATCAATGTTTCGCATATCCGAACGGAAATTATGACAAATTCTTAACTTTTGTGCATTTTTGAGCTGTTTTTTACCAAAATAGTAGTCCTCAACCACCACCCCATCGGCTTCTTCCAGAGAAGCGTCGAATTCCATTTGACTGTGAGTCAAAATTACTTTTGAGGGAAACACCTTAGTATACTTTCTCCGCAATTCATCACGCCACTCCAAAAAATTAGGCATATCGACTGAATAGTAGTCTTCGAATGCATGGATCCGTTCTTGCGGACAATTTGGATCAAGAAGAACACTGAGGGCTCTGATGATGTGATCGTCCTGTGCAACGATAGTAGTCATGACTAAAATTCCTTTGCTTAATATAGAGACAAGTGTATGTATCGTGGCCGATGCTTGAGTAAATGAGAAGGGGACTAAATATTCTCTTAAGGCGGCGGCAAAAACCCAGCTAACCAACAATGTTGATTTCTTATCTGTTTTTTCCACACTTCTAAAAACTTTGGGACTACCACATGCAAAACTGCTGGGTACTTTATCAAATGATTTTTCCAAGCGGTTAAATACGGTTTATCTTCTAACAGTCCTGTTGGTTTTATCTGCTCTATATATTTAAAACGAAGCAAAGCCGGTGCATGGGCAGCATCTACAAGAGACATCTTTTCGCCATTAAAAAATAATTTCAAACGGGTGAATTTCTACACCCACCTCGCAGAGTAAAACCGTCATTACTGTAAATGACAAAGCTTAAGTTATAAGCCAAGACCATCATAACGCACTCACGAGTAAAACACCATTTTCTTATGTGCAAATCAAAGTGCCCGACTCTGTCCACCATCGATATCCACTAAAGCTCCATTGATAAAACCTGCTTTATCTGAACATAAGAACACGACCATATTGGCAATATCCTCTGGCTTTCCAATACGGCCAAGTGGAACAGCTTTTTTGGCACGCGAGTTGATTTCAGCGCCGCTATTTCCTGTAATCTTTGCCTGTTGCTGCACAAGACTATGCCAGCGTCCAGTATCTGTAGCAGTGGGGTTTACCGCATTTACTAACACGTTATCTTTGCCACACTCCTCTGCAAGTGCTTGCGTGACATTCAAGAGCGCGGCATTCATTGCTCCTCCTGATATATAGTTGGCAGAAGGGAAATGGCCCCCACGCCCAATGATATTGATAATTCGGCCCCAGCCCTGCTTTCGCATATCATCCATAATCGCACGTGCACAACGCACATAACCCATCACTTTAAGATCAAATGCCTCCTGCCATACTGCATCAGTTAGCTCGGAAACCCTGCCCATAGGGGCAGAACCAGCATTATTAATCAAAATATCTATTTTCCCAAGTTCCTGTGCTGTACCCAGTATGGCCGACTCTACCCCCGCCGCCGTTGAAATATCCGCGGAAACTGTCACAATTTTCTTTCCAGTTTTTCTTGAAATTGATTCTGCGGTTTCCGATAAGATATTATGATTTCGTGCGACAATAGCGACTTTCACTTGTTCTCCCGCTAATGCCTCGGCGCACGCTCGACCAATGCCCTGACTTCCACCGGTGACTAGAGCGGTTTTCCCTTTTAAATTCAGCTCCATTTTTTCCTTCTTCCTCTTAAACGTATTTCTGTTCTAAATCACGACGCCGGTTTGTTCTAGTGCGATCCATCGGATTGCCATACCCCCCTCCGCCTGCAGCCTCAATACTTATTGACGCACCAGCCTCCAAATCTACCGTGGTAGTAATCGGCATTTCCTGTTCATCACTAGAATTCGGGTTTATCAGGAAGCGACTGGCCCGCCCTGGTTTGCCACCAGCTAAACCCTTTGGAGGACGCTGTGCCCTATCTCCTCTGAAAATGATTGTTGCAGACTCAAGAAGCTTGTAGTTTCGCCGAACAGACAGCCCACCGCGAAATCTACCATCTCCACCAGAACCGGCTATCAATTCAAATCGCGTTACAAGACAAGGAAATTCGGTTTCGACTATCTCAATAGGCGTTATATAAATATTTGATAAATGCACAGTGGTGCCTGAAGTACCATCTTGGGACGCAGACCCACCATACGCTGACCCAAAAATTTCGTATTGATTGCCACGCGGCACTCGACCCTTTCCTGTCCAGTTTATTGTAAGTCCGCCTCCACTTCCGCCACTGTAGGCCGCAGCTCTTTGCGGAACGAATTTTCCAAAGGCCTCTATCAACATATCAATAACAGTCATGCAGGTCTTCATGTAGGAGCTACAGGGTGCAGGAGACTCCGGATCAACAACCGTACCCGTCCTAGTTTTAATATGGACCGTGTCAAATGCTGCATCAGAATAACGTAGATCTGGATCCATCATTCCTATTAATACTTGAAAACAGCATGCCTCTAACAAGCCTCGACGAATATTAACTGGTCCGCGACCTTGCAAATCGCTATTAGAGAAATCAAAAATGACCTTTCCATTAGAAATCATAATCGAGACATGTATCCGGATTGCTTTCGAGTAATTCACCCCATCACTGTCCAAAAATGATTCTGCTTCAGCTCTTCCCTCAGGCAATTTACCTAAAGCAATCCGAAATTCTGTTGCTGCCGCGGCTACCATAGCATCCATGCATTCCAAAACGGTCTTCGAGCTGTGTTCCTCGCAAATATTTTGCAAGCGCTGCCGACCAATATCGATAGCAGCCACTTGGCCATGCAAATCACCAAGAGTGGTCTCAGGAAAACGACTGTTTGCATAAATCAAGCGTTCAATATCTAGATTGAGCATACCGGATCGGTAATAACGGATCGGCGGGTATAGAATACCTTCCTGAAATATTTCCGTCGCTTGTCCCCATGTTGAACCAGGAATGGTTCCACCCAGATCTGCCTTGTGTGCAATGGATCCAGAAAAACCGACTAGCACTCGATCTTGGAATATTGGCATTACGACACCCATATCGGGAACATGGGGCAAATTACCTTCATAAGGGTGATTGGAAATAAAAACGTCGCCGTCCTGCAGACCCGCAATCCCATAAATTTGATATATTCTCTGCACCAAATATTTGTAAGCGGTTGAATGAAAGAACATCGGTGGAGCGACAAGAATGCGTCCCTTTGGATCGAGTATTACGCATGAAAAATCACGTGACTCACGAACTATTGTCGAATAGCCCGAGCGGAAAAAATGATAATGCATTTCATCCGTTAGACTACCTATTCTATTACGTAATATCTGAACAGTTACTGGATCTAAAGAGGCAGATTTAATTTTCATTCTTAGTACCGTTCTAAAATCAAGTTATTGAATTCATCAACCGTGAGTGACCAATTTGGAGGGACTAATGTTGTTGAGTCGATTTGTTCTACAATAACAGGTCCCCTTATCCTCTCGCCTTTCCTAAGAGCCTCACGCGGCTTAAACATTGTTTTAATGATTGTATTTTCATCAAAAATAACATTCCTAAACAAACAATTCGTATCTAAGATATCATCAGAAGATGAAGATTTTGACAAATTAATTTTTGACTCCTCTACAACTGCGCGCAATCGATAGCTAACCAACTCTATCTCAGCCCCACGTGCCGCGTGGCCATGTACATCTTCATGACGCTGATGAAACTCCTCCGCCAATGTACAAAAATCTGTTTCAGAGAACGGAGGCTCGACGCTCAAAAGTGGTACACGCAGTTCGTAACCTTGCCCGCCATAACGTAAATCAATTTCACGCTGAAATTTGAAATCTGTTTCACTGAATCCTTCTCTAACCAAATCAACCCGGGCTCTATTTTCGAGTTCCATAAATGAATTTTCAACCGCATCTGGTGAAAGTTCAAAAAACGGGTGCAAATCTGAACGAATGTAGTCATGCATAACATCTGCGCAAAGTAGTCCAAAAGCTGAGAATGCTCCTGGTTTTGATGGTACTAGTACACGGGAGATATCCAAATCTTCCGCCACTGCCGCAGCATGCACTGGTCCAGCTCCACCAAATGGCACTAGAGTATACCCAGATAAATCAATACCTTTTTTGGCAGCATTAACCCTAATTTCATCAGCCATCCGTGCATTAACCATACGCACTATACCAATGGCTGATGATCTTAAATCTAAACCTGTTGGCTCCGAAATAGTTTTACTTATTGCTAATTCTGATGCACTCAGATCAAGTTTGATGCGACCTCCCAAAAAGAACTCCGGGTTTAAATAACCACATACTAGGTCGGCATCCGTTACAGTTGGGTTTACACCTCCTAGTCCATAACATACAGGGCCCGGATTAGCTCCCGCACTTTGCGGTCCAACATCAAGAAAACCAGCTGCGTTTACACTGGCAATGGAACCACCTCCAGCAGAAATTGTTGAAACATCTAGCGCGGGAACTGCGACTAAACGTTCTGCAACAATTGCTTCCTGGTGTTCTAAGGGATTACCGTTTTGGATAAACGCAATATCAGCACTGGTACCCCCCATATCAAGCGTGACAATATTATCAATACTAAGTGACTGTCCGATAAGCCATGCCGTCCCCTGCACTCCCGCAGCAGGACCGGATAAAAGTGTATGGACAGTTTCACTTTCCATATTTGCGGAGAGTGGCATTACACCACCATTTGATTGCATCAAAAATCTACGTGGTGTGTTAACACCGCGGGCCTCCAAGCCTTCTGAAAGTTCAAGCACATAATCCGCCAAAACTTCCACTAAATAAGCATTTATCAGAGTAGTTGAATAACGTGGCCACTCGCGAATCCTAGGCAACACTTCACATGATAATGAAACTTTTGCATTAGGGACATGATCGCGAATAATTTGCTCAGTTATTTTCTCATGTTTATTACACATGAAGGAAAAAAGATAACATATAGCAAATGAACGAACGCCTTGCTTTTCAAGTGATTTAACAGCTTTTTCTACCTCATCAAGGTCAAGCGGTATTATTTCTTTTCCCGAATAATCAACCCTACCTGGAATTTCTTGGGTCAGACTTGGAGGAGTGATGTGCGGAGGGCGTTGAAAAAGATGATCATGGGGATTTCCTTCATCCCGCGCTTGCGTTTGAACCTCACAAATTGCTCTGTAACCCTGATTAATTAACAATCCAACCATTGCTCCTTTTTTCTCTAGAAGAGCATTAGTCGTCACCGTGGTGCCGTGGCTAAAAAAATCTATTTCGTTTGAGTAAATTCCACGTTTAAATAAACAATTAAGCCCCTCAAGGACCGCAAATGCTGGATTGGAAGGGGAAGAAGGTATTTTCTCAATGAGAACAGAGCCGGTTTTTTTGTCTTCAAGCACAAGATCTGTATGTGTGCCCCCAACATCAACCCCTAATCTGTACCGTCCTCTCACGTTCTGTTTAGCCACTTTCGACTACCCTCATATTAATTGATCTGTGAAAAATAAATATCATGATTATATTAAAGGGTCGTGCATCATGCTAGGTTTCCAATTCTAGAAACTGTTTAAACAAACGTCAGGCACTAGAAGGAAATTAAGAATGTTTATTCAAGGCCCATCGCATACTCCTAAAAAAGTCACTTACAACTCAAGAGAAAACGCTATTAACGCACATCTTTATATTCCCGAGGGTACAGGTCCATTTCCCTGTGTTGTAGACAACCATGGAAGCCAATTAAATACAGGAGATTCTGACATTTCACGCCCTCAAACCGGTGCCTTTTTCATTTCTCTAGGGTGCGCATACCTCTTCCCACATAGAGCTGGTTACGGGGACTCATCAGGAATAAAATTGACTGAGGCTGTTCCTGCTCCAAGAGGAACACCTGAACATGACTTCCAGATGGTAAAACGACTGCAAATAGAAAACGAAGACGTTATTGCTTCTTTAAACTGGTTAGAGAACCAGCGAGAGATTGATAGTCGGAGAATCTGTTGCATGGGGAGCTCTCTTGGCGGCATCCATACACTACTTGCTCTATCACGAGATAAGCGTTGGAAATGCGGCGTAAATTTCTCTGGTGGTGCAAGCCAATGGAATGATCACCCAATGATCCGCGATATGATCACAAATGCAGCACGAAAACTTGAAACTCCAATTTTCCTGATACAACCGGAAAACGACTTTAATATTGCACCCACTAAAGAATTATTCCGTCTACTGCAAAATTCAGGTGGGCTTCACAGTGCCGCCATATTCCCACCTTGGGGAGTCGATGGTGGCGAGGCACATCGCTTTTGCTCAACCGGTCAACAAATTTGGGGACCCGTTGTTCAAACGTTTCTGAAAAAACATTTGTTGGGAATAAAGTTTTAAAAATTTAATCCACGTTGAACCGCCGGGCGAGTGGAAATTTTCTGATACCAGCGATTTACATTGAAAAAACCCTCTACCATTTCTGGATATGTTGATTTTGCGCGCGAAATAATCCCAAGTGCAGAAAAATCCGCTAAGGTTACTTCATTGCCTGCAAAGTATTGCCGTTTAGCTAAAATATTATCACAATGTTGCATATGCATCCTTATCCTATTAAGAAACATTTTCTTCGCATGCTCGCTTTCTTTTTCCCAACGGACAATAAACGGTATGGCACCGTATCCTGGTCCAAGTTCAGTAGCCGCATGCATTACCGGTTCCCAGAATTCAGCTCTCTTGCGAGAGTCCTTGGGGATAAATTTGCCAGCCTCCTCGCATACATAAAACATAATTGCCATAGATTGACATATTATCAACCTCTCTCCATCCAAATCCTCAACCACCAGCACTGGGGTCTGACCCAGAGGGTTTAACTTCAAAAACTCTTCCGTCTTGTGTTCTTGTTTGCTCATGTCCACACGATGTAATTTGTATTCGAGTCCACACTCTTCCAGAGTGATTTTAACGCGCAGACCATTTGTAGTGGGTGCAGCATAAAGATCAAGCATTCTCTAATCTCCCTTTGTGAGTATATCGCCAAATTTGATGGTATTTTTTTTCTGATCACATATATCTTGCAACTTGGACTTGCAACTTTTACTATCTCCGGCGATATCTTAATATTATGAAATATGCAAAAATATCTACTCTTTCTGAACTTCCCTCAGTTGATCAGCTATTAAATACTGAAGGTCTCAGACTGCCGATTGCACAATACGGACGACACGCGGTAACACAAGCTATACGTCATGTGCTTAGTGAAATTCGGAAAAACTTTCATAAGAAAAATAAAACTATCAATATTGAACTTATTATTTTACGCGTTTTATCCGATTTGGAGAACCGTTTCACGCCCAGCCTAAAAAAAGTTTTCAATCTGACTGGCACGGTTTTACATACTAATCTGGGACGAGCGGCACTTCCAAAGCAGGCAATAAATGAAGTTGTATCTGTTGCTGCTGGGGCTACTAATCTGGAATTTGATATCACGACTGGGAGGCGCGGGGAGAGAGAATCCCACGTCGAGCACCTACTTACAGAATTAACTGGTGCCGAAGCCGCTACAATTGTGAACAATAATGCAGCTGCGGTTTTGGTTATCCTCAATACCTTTGCGTTAGGAAAAAAGGTCCCTGTTTCGCGGGGTGAATTAGTTGAAATTGGCGGTTCATTTCGAATTCCGGATATAATGACACGAGCTGGTGCAATATTAGTTGAAGTTGGCACTACAAACCGTACCCATTTACATGACTTTGCTAATGTAACTAACAGAAGTACTGGAATGATAATGAAAGTTCATACCAGTAATTATACTATTGAGGGGTTTACTTCTTCCGTTCCGGAAGAAAAACTTGCCGACCTTTGTCATCAAAATGAAATTCCGTTTGCTATCGATCTTGGTAGTGGCAGCATTATTGATTTTACATACCTTGGCCTACCAAATGAACAAACTCCAAAGGAGGCACTTGCAACAGGTGCTGACATTGTAGCCTTCAGTGGTGATAAACTTTTAGGGGGACCCCAATCAGGAATTATTGTAGGGTCTAAACAGGCTATCGAAAAAATAAGAAATAATCCTATGAAACGGGCTTTAAGACCTGATAAAATGACTATTGCTGCGCTTGCTTCAGTATTACGTCTGTACAAGCAACCGGAAACTCTGATACAAAATGTTCCATGCCTCCGAATATTATCGCGCAAATCTGAAGAAATTTTCCGTCAAGGCAAAAGTTTAATTGAACCAATCAGAAATTGGGTAGGGAACCCCTACCTCATCAGTTTAGTTCAATGCAAAAGTCAAATCGGCAGCGGTGCCATGCCAACAGCGCATTTACCCAGTGCTGCGGCAGCGATAAAACCGAGTGCCAATATTAAAAATAAAGGACGATCACTCAAAAACATCGCAGAACGCTTCAGGGCTTTGCCTATTCCGGTAATAGGTCGAATTGAAAATGGATTATTCCTCCTTGACTTTCGCTGTCTTGAGGATTCCAAAACTTTTATTAGTCAACTTGAGCACAAACAATGATTATAGCCACGGCAGGCCATGTCGATCATGGAAAAACACTTCTTGTAAAAGCATTAACCGGCACCAATACAGATAAACTCCCAGAAGAAAAAAAACGTGGGCTTACTATCGATATTGGGTTTGCTTATCTTCCTATTCCCAATGATATTTCAATCGGAATTGTAGATGTACCAGGACATAAACGATTTATCCGAAACATGCTATGTGGAATTACTGGTATTGATTTCATTCTCTTTATTGTCGCTGCTGATGACGGACCGATGCCACAAACTGAAGAACACCTGCAAATTCTCGATCTATTAGAAAAAACCGAAGGCGCTTTAGTTATTACTAAAATTGATAGAGCATCACCTAAACGCATCCGTAAAACAGAGAATGATTTTAGAGCCTTATCATCAAAAACCTCCCTTAAAAATATTCCTTCGTTTCTGGTTTCTTCATTAACAGGAGAGGGTATAAATGATGTAAAAGATTATCTCATAGCAAAATCCAAACTTGTCAGTTCCCACCGAGACAATGGAAACTTTCGTATGCCCATCGATCGGAAATTTTCTTTACCAGGAGCGGGTCTTATAGTAACAGGAACCTCGTTTTCAGGACAGGTGAAACTAAATGAAAAACTGCTCGTTTTACCAAATAATATTAATGTGAAGATTAGAGGTATCCATGCGCAAAACCGTGAAAGTCAGGTAGGTTGTTCGGGGCAAAGACTAGCTTTGAATCTGGTAGGCGCTGATATCAACAGGCACTCAATCAAACGAGGATGTTGGTTGGTTTCAGATGTTCTCCCAACGCCGATAAAAAAAATCGACGCGCGACTTAAAGTTATATCTACAAAGAACAAACCATTAGCACATTGGACACCAGTACATTTTCATTTTGGATCTAGTAAAACAATTGGACGAATTGCAATCTTAGAAACAAAAACCATAGATCCAGGAAATGAAGCACTGGTTCAAATTGTTTTGGAGCAACCTATTGCAGCACTTTACGGTGACCGCTTCATTGTTCGTAATCAATCCGCTTCTAACACTATCGGCGGTGGAAAAGTAATCGATATATTTCCACAAAAAACAGGTCGAGCAAATAGAAATAGGATACAATTCTTAACTGAAATGGAAAAAACCGATGATAGAGCGGCGTTAATCGGTTTGCTAAATATCAGTAATGAGGGTCTCCCACTAGAAAATTTTGTTACCGCGAGAAACTTAAAAGTAAAATCGGCGAATAAACTATTTGCAAATATAGATTGTCGTCAAATTGTTACTGAAAAGGGTACACTTGGCTTTAATAAGAAACACTGGAATGCGTTACTAAGTACGATGTTAAAAGCATTGGAGGATTGGCATAGAAAATTTCCAGACCATACCGGGTTGAATGATAATCAGCTTTTAGCGGCTGCCAACTTAAACCTACCTCGCGAGGTGGGTGTTGCTATTGCCAAAGACTTATCAGCTTTTCATTCTGTAAAGCGACAAGGAAATTTGATTTACATGGCTAATCATAAACCAACTTTTTCCGAGCAAGACGACAAATTATGGAATAAAATAAAATTACACGTCGAACTTCAAAGTCCAAGACTCTTATCAGTTCATGAGATTGGCTTCGCGTTAAAAATAAAGCCTTCTCAGGTTGAGAGTTTAATGGTGAGGGCAGCACGTAACAAATTAGTTAAGCGCATTTCTAAAACACGCTTTATATTGCCCGAGGCTCTTGCTAGCTTAGCTAGGCTTGCAGAGGCAATTGCAAACGAAAACATTAATCGCGATCTCGAAGTAAAAATATTCCGTGATAAATCAAAAATTGGAAGAAATATGACCATCGAAATATTAGAATATTTTGATAAAATAAAATATACACGTCGGGTTGGACGAGTGCGCAAACTTCTTAAGGGTGCTAACCAAACTATTAATTCAGACTCAAGTACGTAAAAAAGTATTATAAGTTTAAACAAATATGAATTTATTTGGAAAAGAAGCGCACCCCGGTGGGGCGCCCGGACTTCAAATCCGGTGGGAGACGTTAGACGTCTCCGGTGGGTTCGACTCCCACTCTTTTCCGCCAAAGGGCCTATATTTTCAATTTATTAGAATAGAATAAAACTGTTATCAAAGTGCAAGAAAAAATTCACATTATGTAATATTTTACAGTACAGTAGTTATCAGTTCATAAATTGACGAAGCTCTCTACTGCATGGAAGCAGATGATGTTATTCGTCTGATCAATATGTATCGCAAAGCTGCGGTCAATTAAGGCCTAATCAAAATCCATAAATGTGCACCGTTATTATATGCAAATGCATCCAATTATCTCGAAAATTTCATTCAATAATTACCAAGCACCCTGAAAAGAAAATAAATTTTTTCTTATAAAAAACCAAGCCCAAATTGAGATAACGCAAATTATGCTTATATTGCCTTATGCTGAAAAGATTCTTTTTGTTAGTAAGCACAATCACCAGCACCTGTTTCAAATAACATCCATTGAACAGATGTAATGATTGGGGACATAATCTAAGTTTTCAAAATTTTAAAAGGTCAAATAATTGAGCCGGTGTAAATCGTAATTACCAGTATGGACATTTATTTTGATTATTAGTAAGCTGAACAATAATTGCATAAGCAACTATTGTTCAGCTTATTTTTTTATTGGAGAATGTGATTTGTCTTATTTGGATCCCCCAGAGCATGTTGCCTATCTAATCGGTGATGTTTCACGTATTTTTCGTACTGTCTATGACAGAAAAGTTGAACCATTAGGGCTCACACGGGCGCAGTGGCGAGTGCTATCCAGAATCAATCGTATGGAGGGAGCTACTCAGACCAAACTAGCAACAATTCTTGAAATTGAAAAACCGACTTTGGGTCGTTTATTGGATCGGTTAGAAGAAAAGAGTTGGGTTGAAAGACGCTCTGACAAACAAGATGGACGTACAAAAAGAATATATCTCACAAAAACAGTACGCCCAATTTTAAAAAAAATGTATAATATGGGTGATGAAGTTCTCGAGGCTGCATTTAATGGATTGACAAAAACGGAAGCAATTCAATTACGCTCTACCCTTAACAAAGTTAAACAAAACCTATCAAATCTAATGAACATCGACAGTAAATGAGAAACGTGATTCTTATAAACTCATTTAAAAGAATTTTCGTTTTACTTATAATTCCAATAGTTTTGATTTCGCTTAGTGCCCATTATTGGATTAAAAGTACAAGGTATGTCTCAACTGAAAATGCCTATGTGAAAGCGCACCTGCTGTCTGTGAGCAGCGATCTGAGCGGGCGAGCAACTCAGATTTATGTTAAACAAAATGACCAGATTGAAAAGGGAAAACGGCTTTTAAAATTAGATCGTGAGCCATACCTTATCTCCCTGAGAAAAGCTGAGGCAGAGCTGAAATCGATAAGATATAATATAAATTCACTCCGCGCAGAACTTGAAGAAGCAAAAGCAGAGCTATCAGGGGTGAGAGCAGAAATTAGCTTTTATGAGCGCGCATTCTCTCGACAAAAAAAACTTTCGGTGCGGGGAGTTTCTTCTCGCGTTCAACTTGATAAAGCTGAACGCGAGTTAATTATTTTTCGGAAAAGAAGTCGGACAGCTCAACAAAAAATAAAACGAGTGTTAGCCAAATTGGGGGGGAATCAAAATCTTAAGCTTGAAAATCATCCAAATTACCTAAAAGCAAAAGCACGGGTTGAGTTAGCAAAGTTAAATCTGCGACGGACTATAATTAATTCTCCTGCCAACGGTACAGTAGGACGAGTGACATTACAAACTGGTGAATATGTTGAAGAAGGAAAACCCCTAATTCCAATAATACAATCTGATGAAAAATGGATTGAGGCAAACCTAAAGGAAACTCAGCTTTCTCATATCAAGGTTGGACAAACAGTGGAGGTTACCATTGACGCCTATCCAAACGAAATTTATGCAGGACAATTAGTATCAATCAGTCCATCGACCGGAGCTGAGCTTTCTATACTCCCACCACAAAATGCCAGTGGAAACTGGATTAAAGTTGTACAACGTGTGCCAGTTCGGATTGAATTGATCAGTTCAATAATTAGCGAGAAACTTCGAGCGGGCATGACAGCACACGTAAGTATAGACACAAACCGTGATGAATCACTTGTAAAATTAATCAAAGCGGCGATAGGTTATGGATCCAATAGGAAATGATAAATATCAGTGCAGATCAACAAAAGGAAAACAATTCCTCCTACACTAATATTCCTATGGCCACCATATCCATCATGTTATCAACCTCCGTTGTTATCATGGATATTAATACCGCTGGAATTGCACTTCCAAGTATGCAGGGCAGCCTTTCAGCAAGTCAAGATCAGATTTCTTGGGTAATGACAACATATTTTATGGCACAGGGAGTGACCATGGCAGCTACTGGATGGCTAGCTGGGCGTGTAGGAAGGAAAAAACTTTACATCTTATCATTAGTTGGATTTGCTTTAAGTGCAGTGATGTCTGGAAATTCCACATCATTAGAAGAAATTATTTTGTGGAGAGGACTTCAGGGGATGTTTTCGGCACCTATTGTGCCAATCTCGCAAGCCTTAATCCTTGATCTTTATCCTCGCGAACGCCATAGCTTTGCAATTGCACTCTGGGGAACAGGGGTGATGATTGCACCGGCGCTAGGGCCGGTAATAGGTGGGTTTGTCACCGAAGAATATAGTTGGCGATGGGTATTTTATTTATCGCTACCTCTAGCAATATTGGGTATTTTAGGAACTTACATTTTTATTCGTGAAGTCCCACGCAATCTTGAACGTCGCTTTGATTGGCTTGGTTTTATTTGTCTTGCAGTTTTACTTGCGTGTTTGCAATTCACCCTTGATCGCGGTCACATTGAGGGATGGCTCGACTCCGACCTAATAATTGGAATGGTCGCAATAATTGCACTAAGCTTTTATATTTTCATAGCACATAGTATGACAACAGATAACCCATTCATCAGTCATAGTATAATTACAAATCGTAATTTTATGATTGGCATGATCTTTATGTTTTTACTTGGCATTTTAGTATTATCGATCAACGTGATAATGCCTCTTTTTCTGCAGAATGTAAGGGATTTTCCTGTCATCACATCAGGATTAACTATGCTACCACGCGGGCTTGGAACGATGTTTGCCTTAATTCTGGCAGGGCGACTTAGTGGACGCTACCTCGATCCCAGACTGGTCATATTTATGGGTTTCATTTGTGTCTCCTATTCCGCGTGGATACTTTCAAATTCAACTACCGATGTTGGCTATATTACTTTCGCCATTGCCGGTTTCTTCAATGGTGCTGGAATTGGTCTTATTTATGTACCCCTTACCACTGTATGCTTTTGGACTTTGCCGAGTCAGTACAGGACAGAGGCCTCGACGCTAGCGAGTTTATGCCGAAATTATGGCAGCGGTATTGGAGTGTCTGTGGTCATCAGCATACTTTCAAAAACCCAGACTGAGACACATGCATACTTAACTGAGCAAATATCTCCATTTAATGAGGCTATGCAATCACCATGGCTTCCTGATTATTGGTCAATCTATACAATTCAAGGAATTGCCGCAGTAGAGACAGAAATCAATCGACAAGCACTTGCTGTTGGCTTCCTAAATGATTTTAATCTTATTTTTTTTGGTTCTATTATCACAATGCCATTTATTCTTTTACTATCAAAAGGTGGTTCAGAATATTATAAAAATTAAATATTTGGTATTTTATATAAAAATCTGCAAAGGGTAAGTGATAATGACTAATGATAAGAGAGTACGCACAGATAACGATGCTTTGTTCAATAGTTTGGTAGAGGCTTCTGGCGTAGAAATATCAGAGAATGAAAAGAAGGACCTTCGGAAAGCCTATAGTGCACTTATGAGTCTAGCCGAACGCGCTCGACCGAAGACGAAGGAACGCCCATGGGAAATCCGTATGGCACCGTACTACACACCAAAATTTCTAAACCAGAATACTAAAAAATGAGTCTTCCTGAACCACCACCCACGATTGCTGAGGCGGCAGTTGAGATTAAGAGTGGTAATCTCTCCCCAGTTGATCTTACCAAAAACATTCTTGAGAGAATTGCAACTCTTGATAATAAGTATAACACCTATCACCGTGTTTTTTTTGATGAAGCTAAGAAAGCCGCCATTCAAGCTGAAGTCGATATACAAACAGGCAACTATCTTGGACCACTTCACGGAATTCCAATCGCAGTGAAAGACGTATTTTACATGCGGGAATACCCCACCACTTCTAATTCTCGAGTAATGATAAACTGGCACGCGGGTGAGGATGCAACTGTTATAGAACGTCTAAAACAAGCTGGTGCAATCATTATTGGTCAATTGAACACATTTGAGTTTACTTTTGGTGGACGACCAACATTTGATGCAGCTTTTCCACCCGCACTTAACCCATGGGATATAAAACGGGTTACTGGCGGGTCCAGCTCTGGCTCTGGCGCTGCTGTTGCAGCAGGACTTTGTCTTGGAGCACTAGGATCTGATGCAGGTGGATCTATCCGAACTCCTGCTGCTTTCTGTGGTATTGCAGGCCTCAAACCAACCATGGGACGAATAAGCACCTATGGTGATATGCCACTAACATACTCTTTTGACTGTGTTGGGCCAATGGCATGGAATTCTGAGGACTGTGCGATAATGTTACAGGCGCTTGCTGGCTATGATGAGAAAGATCCCACCAGCTCAAAAGCATCAATTCCCAATTATTATGAGAATCTAAAGAGTGGTGTAAGGGGGATAAAAGTTGGATTAATTGAACATTTTTATAATAGAGATTGGAGGGCTCCTAGTGATATTGTTCATGCTATAGAACAAGTTTCTATAATCTTTGAAACATTAGGAGCGACAGTTACAAAGGTTTCTGTTTCTCCTCTTATGGATTGGCATGCTGTAGGTCGAATTCTGTTGCCAGCCGAAGCCTATGCTATTCATGAAGACCAGTTGCGCAAACATTGGAAAGATTATGGATCATTAGCACGAGGTCGAATGATGCTAGGTTCAACAATCCGTGCGGCAGATTATATCCAGGCGCAGCGTCGTCGGTCGGAACTTATGGGGGAAATACAGCATTTATTTAAGGAATATGATATCTTACTTACAACCTCAATGCTCTCACATGCTGATTCTTTATCAGATAAAAATCCATTTCCTAGCCTTGAAACGCCAATGATCCAAGTTCCTTTTAACCTCTCTCTCAATCCTGCAATTTCAATCCGCTCCGGATTTTCCGAGGATGGAATGCCAATTGGAGCACAGATAATTGGACGTCACTGGGATGAAGAGACAGTATTGAAATCAGCCTATGCAATTGAAAAAGAATTAAAACTTCAAGAACGTCGTCCTCCTGGAACTAAATAACTTTCAATTCTTGTGATTGGAATTTCAAAAGTATTTTATAGTACAATCTCACTTTAACTAACTGTGTTACAGAATAATGGAGTTTAGGTTTTCAATGCTAATTGAATTTAACCTCAAAGATTACTCACCTGTAAGACTCATTCACAACATAATTGAGAGTTTCAGGAAAATTCTTAAATCTTCTCTGAATGATCCTCAAGATCAATCTTTAATGCATCCATTACAAGGCCGTGCATGTTGTACGACCCAACCAAAACTGTAATTTCGACCATTTCCTGATCGTTGAAATACTGCGCTGCAGTATTAAAAATTTTATCATCCACAGCTCTATTCTTTGTTATTGCGTCGACATAATCTAAGACAGAGCGCTCCTCCTTTGAGAAACTCTTTGCTGAGGTCCAATTTCTAAGTTCCTCACATTCCTGACTCGAAACACCATCCAATAATGCGAGGTGTGGAATGTGCTGGTGCAACATGTAAGCGGCATCAAGAAGATATCCAACTCGTATTATAATTAGTTCACGCAAACGGCCGGATAACTTGGTATCCCAACGCACAGAATTCATATGTCCGTACCAAGTTTTAGCCAAATCAGGGGAATTGAATAACATCCGATAGATATTAAGCAATTTACCTCGCCGGCCAGAGCGCATTTTTTCGATAAGGTCTTCGGAACTTTTTGGCAATTCCTCATCTGTTAATAAAGTCACACGAGCCATGTTTCTCTTTCTTTTGTTTTTTTGTGTAAAAAATATGAGAGATTAAAAATTATAGGTCAGAGATTTTACCAGCCTCTTTATAGCTTTAGAAATAACTTAAGATAGAAAATCAACTAATTTAAAAAAAGTTATTATCCTTCTCCTAGAATTTTAGATTATGAAGAATGATAGAACTGTGAACCAAATTTGATCGCTAAATTTGAACGCCCATGACCCAGCGGGTATCCAGATAAAATCGGGAAGTTAGTTCCTTTGCAATGATAAAGTACAATTTCTGTAATGCTAAAACCAAATTTGTCTAAATCGTGTATCTTCGAGAAATGACCTAAAACTAGTCCTGCTAAATCAACAAGCATACCAGCGTGACGAATTTGCAACATCAATCTGTCTATGACATAGGCTGGCTCATCAACATCTTCGATAAAAAGAAATTTTCCAGAGGTTTTTAATTGATATTTTGTTCCGCAAAGCGCTGCAAGAGTTGAGAGATTGCCACCAGTAATTGCCCCCTCACCTATACCCGAACGCAACACAGACAGGGAGGTTTCAGGAACTGAACTGGCATCGTTTTTTACTATCGCAATCAACCTTTGCAGTGAGACTTCATCAATGCCTGAGGCAATATCCGTGAGCATCGGACCATGCCAAACTGGGCAGTCAGTTCGCGAGGCTATAGTAGTCAAGAGGCATGTGACATCACTGTACCCAATTAGTGGTTTGGGGTTTGCTCTGATGAGATCGTAATCGAGCATATCCAGAATTCTTTGTGCACCATATCCACCACGTGCACAAAGAATTGCGTTTACTTGGTCGTCTTCATAAAGTGAGTGCAATGCAGATACACGAGTTTTCTCATCCCCCGCTAATTGGCCATTTTTTCGAAAATTTTGATCTGGAATCGAAACATCAACACCTGCTTCCTCTAGTATACCACAGGCCGCTCTAAGCGCGCCGGGATCCAACCAACGAGACGGAGCCGCTACACCAATACAAACCATTATTTTTTTCCATCCAAAAAATGGCGAAGTTGAGATAATTTCTCTCCAGTTTCGAAATAACGACCCGTGACTGCTTTTTCAGCCTCATCTTCGTTTTCTGATGTCCAGGCTGAAAGAGGATAGCCATGCCATGGTTCTTGGAGGTTTAATTTGGGAAGACCCAATGAGTCCCATTTTTTTTTCGCGCCTTCCATATAATTTCTTCTTGGTAGCGAAACTGGAGGATAAGGATGTTCTCTACATGCGTTAATGAGAAGAGCTGATGCACCTTTTCCATCTGGATATAGACGGTCGTTTTCCGATAGCATAGGGGAAACTGAGGGATCAAGCCTCGGCAATTTGCCACGAATTATTTCTACATCACGATGCGGTTGCATCGAATAAGAAAGAGCCCACAATATAGCATCCATCGAATCCGGGTCGACATCAGAGTCTACAGTAATAAATATTTTACCAAGTGAAGAGTCAAATCCAGCAGCTGAGTGCAAAGCCTGCCATGGCTGGCCTTGAGTAGGGCTGTTTAATTGGATAACAAACATCATATTACAACTTGCCATCTCGTGGCATGCAACTTTCTTTACTGATGGAATATTACAATTGTTTTTCAAATGATTGAGATAAATACCATCAAATGCCGCCTTTCTCATCACGGTACTCTCAGATGGAGGAAACTCCGAAATAATTCCTTGGTAGATTGGTTGATCTCTCCAGCTAATAGACGTTACTTCGAGCACTTTTTCAATTTTGCGCGGTCCTAAATACCCACTTGCTTCTCCAAATGGCGCTTCAGGCTCTAAAAAATCTGTTCTAACTCTCCCCTCGATTACGATTTCGGCATTAGCGGGAACCTGACATTGATTTGTTTCAGCATCCACCACATCTATTGGTTTACCATTGAGGGCGCCAGCTATTCCATACTCATCAACACCATAGGGGACCTTAGCCGCTGCGGACAATAAAAGTGCTGGTGGTCCTCCTATAAAAATAGCCACATCAAGATGCTGACCCATTCTTCGGGCCTTTTCCCATTGAATATGCAAATGCTGTGTATTCACGTCGGTGGCACACCCAATCCGATCTCGAGATTTAACCATGCCACGATAAATTCCAAGATTATTTGTGCCAGTTTCAGGGTCACGAGTTACCCAAGTTCCGGCGGTTATAAACGGTGCAGGATCAAATCCAGGCGTAGAAATCAAGTGCGGAAAACGATCAATTCCTTCACCTAGATTTGGTTTGGTAGAAACATTAAGCTTAATTGGGGCTTCTGTTTTAGTTACAACATTGGGCTGCAAATGATTACCCAGAACCCCCGCCCATTTTGCACTAATTTCGTCAACATAAGTCCCAAGAGCCGCAGCATATACAGTGCGTGAAGATCCTAAAGATCCAACAACAATTGATCCCTCATACGTTTTTCCTCGAGAGTCAATAACATTCTGAAATAGAAATGCTTTGCGATCTTTCTCTTTGAGACCGCGAAATTGTAAACGAACCAGAGGCACTAGCTCGGTATCCTTACAGATTTCTTCTTCCACGACATGAAGAAGATTCAAGCTGTTAAGTTCGTTTAGATAATCCCGAAGATCATTATAAGCCATAATAATTCCGTTATTTGTAATTGATGGTGTCTTTTTTTAAAGATACAGTAAATTTAAACCTATTGAAGTCTAAACAGAAAAATATTAAAAAGTTTTTACAAGTTTCAAGTTAAACAAGGGAAGACTCTCCAAAAAGTTTTTTAGGATTTATTTCTCCTATGGTAATTATTTCTTCCTCAGAAAATTTAGATTTCTGAAGAATACCCAATGGATCAGGGTCACCTGGAGGAAACGGTGCATCCGTGCCTATAACCATCTGGTCAATCCCAACTGTTTGACGGAGGTATTGCAAAGCTATATCAGAGTGCAGAATTGTGTCATAATACATGCGCTTCAAATAGCTTGACGGAGTATGTTTGCAAATTGTGCCAGTCATTTTAGGTGATGATGCCTGATACATTCGATCAAATCTTCCTATCAACCAAGGGAGCCCCCCCCCACCGTGGCTTAAAATTAATTTTAAGTCCGGAAATTTATCAAGCACACCAGCGGATATAAGAGATCCAACCGTCAAAGACGTGTCACTCGTGTAAGCTACAATTTGAGAAAGAGAAAATTTACGTTCTCTTATTGATGGCACCGGATTAACCGGATGTATAAACACAGGGGCTTTTAATTTTACACAGGTGGCCCAATACTCATCCAAATCACATTCACCCAAATTCTTTCCATCAATGTGAGCGGCGACAACACCTCCTATAGCACCAAATTTCATCGCACGTTCAAGTTCCTGTGCGGCCAATCCAGCATTCTGCAATGCCCCGGAAGCCATCCAGGAAAATTTATCAGAATGCGAAACGCATAATTCACCAAGAGTATCATTGAGAATTTGATGCCATTGATGTCCCTTTGTGGGAGAGAGCTCATAGCCAAAGATATCTGTCCATATAGTTAATACCTGTCTATCAATCCCAATTTGATCCATTTCCGCTATTCGTGTTGAAACGTCGCTCAGCGATTCAAAAAATGGTCTGACTTGTAGACCTGATGGAAATCTACAACAGTAACAGCCTGGTTCTGTCTCAATTAAGTTAATATCAAACTCACACCCGCGTTTAGACAGTTCATTAATTGCAGACTTTGGAACGAAGTGTGCGTGTACATCAACTATCATTTGTTTTTGCCCGGTTGAGTGATTTACAGATCAAAGCTGGAGTAATTGGTAAACTTGTAATATTTGTTTGTTTTGTCTTAAGTGCTTGGCAAACTGCATTGGAAACCGCAGCTGCGACTGCAACAATTCCACCTTCACCCGCCCCTTTAAAACCCATCGGGTTCAGTTTCGAAGGTGCATCCTCTAGGGCGATAGCGGTAATATCTTTAGGTACAATATCGGAGGTAGGCAGCAAATAGTCAGCCAATGTTCCTGTAATCAACTGACCGGAATTATCATAAATCATATGATCTAGCATTGTTCCACCAAGACCCTGAACGACCCCACCAACAGCCTGTCCCCGTACCATTGCAGGATTCAATGCACGGCCAATTTCTTCAGTCAAGACGTAACGTAAAACTTCAATAGCACCAGTCTCTGGGTCCACAGCAACCAAAGCTGCATGAGCGCCGTAGGACCATGAAATTTTTTTCTTGTTATCAAAAGATCCATCTGCTTCTAATTCATCGAATGTTGAAAGGCGCGAAAGTGAGAGGACTTCACCATCTGAACGTCTTACTGCACCTCCACTATAAGATAGACTATCCTTGGACGTATTCCAACGCAACGCAGCAATCTGCAGTGCGCGGTCGCATATGTTTTCTGCAGCTATTCGGGTTGCATTTCCAGCCATCACAGTGTTCCTAGAATGAAAAGTGCCGCCTCCATTTTCCAATAAGTCAGTACTTCCATGCCGAACAATTATACCATCTATCGGAATTTCTAAAACTTCCGCGCATATTTGTGCTAGAGCTGTCTCCGTGCCTTGACCCATTGCTGATGCTCCGGTGCAAACTTCTACCCTACCGTCCGGTAATATTTTAATGCGGGCTGTTTCAGGTGGACCAGCGGCACTACTCTCTATAAAGCACGCAAGTCCTAAACCAAGAAAACGTCCGTTGTTATCACATTTTCCCTGATTTTTAATCCAATCATAATAACTCGTTTCATCAAGAAGCCTTTCTAATGCCGCGCCGTAATTTCCATGATCATAAGTGGCATCTTGATCACCAGGAACTAACTCACCAATGCGATACGGCAATTCAGAGGGCATTAACAAATTACGCCGTCTTATTTCAGCAGGGTCAATTTCTAAATCCGTTGCCATTAAATCTAACAAACGTTCTCGACAGAAATTGGCCTCAAATCGTCCTGGACCTCTAAGAGTACCAACTGGTGTTTTATTAGTAACTAACGCCTGAACACTACAAAAAAATGCTGGGACCCTATATGGGCCTGGCAGAAATTGCGCTGCTTTTGATGGCACAACTCCACCATTAGTTCGGATATACGCACCAAGATCACCCTTTACATCTGCCCTCATTCCAAGAATAGAGCCATCACTTTTAGCTGCAATTTCTAACACACAGACTATATCACGTGAATGATTTGCCGATATCAAATTTTCTCGTCGGTCCTCTACCCACTTTACCGGTCGGCCACAACGGCTGCTCGCGATAGGTACCAGGTAATCTTCGGGATACAGTTCACCCCGAGAACCAAAACCGCCACCAACGTCGTGTTCTATCAAGACTACCGATTCCTCTTTTAGATTAAATGCCTTAGCCAGATGCTGCCGGTTAAACCATGTAACCTTGACAGAACCCTCCAATCTGAGATTCCTTCCTGTTTCATCAAATTCGGCAATAAGTCCGCGGGTTTCAAGCGGACATGCTGAATGGCGATTGGTTGTAAATTTTTCCTTTCGGATATAGGCTGCTTTTTTAAATGCATAATCAAGATTGCCTCGACCAACCGTATAACTTGTCGCAATATTAGTGGATGGCCGATCGTGTAATATAATAGTATCCGTAAGTGCGCTATCAATGTTAGTTACTGCATCCAAAATTTCATAATCTACCTGTATTTTTGAAACTGCATCTTCGGCAAGATATCTATCCTCAGCTACTACTACTGCCACAGGCTCTCCAACGTAACGAACCTTTTCTTCAGCAAGGGGGTGCTGAAGAAAATTTTCAAATCCCGCAAGAGGTGCAAGCCTTATGGGTATTTCTGGTTGCTTAAAACCTAGATTACTTGCAGAAAATACATCAATTACCCCATCGGAATCATTTGCTGCAGAGAGATTGATACTATTAATGTGGGCATGCGCGTGCGAACTGCGTAAAACCGCCATGTTTGCCATATTAGGTAACACGACATCATCAACAAAACACCCTGTCCCTGTAAGAAACCTGTGGTCCTCGATACGGTTGATTGATTTACCTATATATTTGTGTCTTTCTGACATAATAAAGAAAGCGTAAACCAGTCCTCCAAGCTCGGCAATGCACTACAACTTGCACAAAAGAGAATCTAGGTGAACAATAGAGAATAAATCTAAAAGGGTAGAAAGATGGATTTAAACTTAGAGGGAAAAAAAGCGGTCGTTACCGGAGGAAGTGCGGGAATAGGTAAGGCCATAGCATATGCATTAGCCCGGGAGGGCGCTGATGTGGCAATCTGTGGTCGCAAAATCGGACCACTGGAAGAGGTGGCAAACGAAATCGCACTTCAGACCAATCGAAAGATTTTTTTTGCATCCGCAGATCTAACTAAAACAGAAGATGCAAATACTTTTATTAAATCATCTGCAAACGAGCTTGGAGGGATTGACATTCTAGTTAACAATGCAGGATCTGCCGCAGGCGGTGTTATCGAACATCTTTCTGATGAAGAATGGGAAGCCGCTTTGCAACTAAAATTTTTTGGATATGTGAGATGCACACGATCAGCAATTCCATATCTTAAAGAATCGGGAACTGGTCGTGTAGTCAACTTAATCGGAAACGACGGAATCAAGGAGTCCTACTGGGAGGTTGCACCCGGGGCTGCCAACGCTGCAGGTCAAAACCTTACGATTGCTCTCTCAGGGCAGTATGGCTCAGATAATATCAGCTTCTGCGCTGTAAATCCGGGCCCGGTTCGTACCGAACGTTGGTCTGGATTAGTAAATGCTATGGCACGCGACATGAACATTAGCCATGATGAAGCCGATCAGCTTGCACCCCGTTCGATTCCCCTCGGTCGGATTGCTGAGACACATGAAGTCGCTGACTTAGTAACCTATCTATGCTCACCAAAAGCTCATTTTGTTAATGGAACCATGATCGAAATTGATGGTGGGCAACAAAAAGCATTGATGGATAAAGCTAGAGACAGATAAAAAAAGCCCCCGCTTTAGCGGGGGCCAAAAGTAAAAATTTCAGAAAACTTATGACTTTTTCGATCTCTTTTTAAAACCAACTCGATTCTTCATTTCTTGTATCACCTCAGGTGTTGCAGCATCAAAACCAGCCTTTATTAGCTTATTAATTTGGGCTGCAGTTACCGGAGAATGTTCAACCCTACGCTTTTTAATGTCTGCTATAAAACTCTTATCAAATAACATTGTAGTGAATGCTTTCCTAAGAATTTTAACAACCTTTTTCGGTGTGCCTGGCGGTACATAAAAAGCCTGACCAACCTTAAGATTCATGTTTAGGACGTCATACATTTTCTTATTCATAGAACCTGGTTTAAGCAAATCATCAAGATGGGGAACACCTTTTGCGGATGGATGATTAGACCTAGGACCATACATCAAAACTGGAATGATAAGTTTTTTTGGCAACCAGTCTGGCCTAACACCAGTAAATCCAGATAGGAAGTTACTTCTTCCCATGGTTTCACCCTTCTCTACAGATACATTAAGCCTACCGCCACCTTTGTAGCCATATATAATCTTCATTTTTGTGCCTAATGTTGAATTTATCAAACGTGGAAAAATGGAACCATTAGAGGCAAAACCAGTCGATGCTATGGTTGTCTCTTTTTCCTGAATTTGCGAGAGTTTGGTTATTCCATGCGTATGCCAATAAAATATACCTGCAGATCTCGCCGCTGGTGCTCCCAGCCAATTAAATTTTCGTGCATTGAATGGTACTTTACGAACCATTGGAGTTGTTATAGCCCCAGGTGCTATCATTGCTACAACTGTACCATTTTTCGGAGCTACATTAGCCATAAAACCTGCTGACTTTGCTCCACCACTTCCTGGCATATTCTGAATAAGAGTCTTTGGTCCTCCAGGAATAAACTTACCAAAGTTGCGCTGAACAAGCTGACAATAAACATGGTAAGTGCCACCTGAACCTGATGGAACCTGCACGGTTATTGTCTTTCCAGCAAAATAATCGGATGCACCTACTTGCGACGAGAATGCCGCGAGAACCAACACAGCCGAAGCTAATTTTAGTTCTTTTCTCATAATATTAACCTCCCTTTTTTCTTTAGTTGATTTCAAACGCACTTAAATTTTCTATTATTTCGAATGAAACCGCGTTTAGTCTAGCAATAAGAATAGGCGACGTCTAATCTATTTGAAAATAAATTATCTAATCTATAATTAGAAAGATGTATGTTCGTTGGGTGGCGGTCCAACAGGAAATTGAGAAATCGTTACATTTTCCTCCTCAATATCAAATTGCATAAGGTCAGAACCAACAATCAATGCTCCATCATAAGTCGATCGAGTTGCGGGAATAAGATCATTCACTGTCGCTGATCCAAATAATAGAATATGCGTGTACACAGCAAGTTTCGGTCGGGTGCGCCCAAATACTCTTCCTGCATCCTCAGGAATGGTATGATTGCGACGTATACGTTCTAAATTTCTACGTTCTACACCCTGACCCATTCCATGCGTTACTTCATGAATTAACAGATGAAGATTTTGTGAGTGTTTAATTAAATTCTCATTAAAAGTAGTATCACCAGAGATCACAATCGATCGATTTTGATAATCAATGCGGTAGCCAAATGCATCTAATTTTTCTCCACCATGATCAACTTTAAATGCAGTTATAAAAATTTCATCTTTATCAAAAACAATTCC
The DNA here is from genome assembly GCA_002709075.1 of Rhodospirillaceae bacterium. Lineage (GTDB taxonomy): Bacteria > Pseudomonadota > Alphaproteobacteria > MPNO01 > UBA2964. The sequence continues at coordinate 170,079 of PAPV01000015.1, forward strand.
TTCTTCTATCTCTGTTGACTCAATTTTTACACCGTCATGTGGGTACGAATGACTGCGAACCTCAATATCAGTTGCAAATGCAAGCGGCAAATGTTCCATCATCTGGTGTGTCCCAACCGGACCAAGGACGGTAAGTGGTTTAACTCTTTTTCCCCACGGTCGACCTATCCAGCCAGTAAGCCAGAGATCGACAAATCCAACAACATGGTCGGAATGATGATGTGTCAGAAACATTCCTGTAATATCAGAAAATGGAATACCCAATTGAAACAAACGTTGCATCGCCCCCCTGCCGGCATCAAATAAAAATTTTTCTGCGCCAACTTCCACTAAAGTACATGGTCCAAATCTATCGAGCACCGGTGGGGGGGCACCAGTGCCAATAAGTGTTACCCTGAACATAAGAGTTACCTTTGTTTCATTAGGCTCAAAAAACCCAAGGAATCCAACTTTTATAACAGTTAAATGTTAAACCCTTTTATAGTTTGTGCCAACATTAATAACTTTTGTTACAACATTTGTTACAACAAGGTATCTGTTATTCTGAAAGATTTAAACTCTGCTACGTGAGACAAGACACCTACTAAAAAAATACAGCTAGCATTTATATTATATATATGAGGTACGAAATGATTAGCTAAATATCAGAAGCTATCATCATGTAAAACTCATCAGTAATGAGAGTGGTGTATTAATTTCTACTTGAAGACAACCGTTTATGAAGATGAAGTAAATATCTCAGATCCCATTTTTCTAAAATACCGTTGTCTAACCTAGTTTTATAATCCTTCATATCAGTTTTGGTATCTTTGTTCCCAATAACCATAATTCTATTAATTAAATCGAGAACCTGAGCACACTCAACCTTATTTAGAGGCAAACGCATATCGTCTGTCTGTCTTCTGTTGGGACTATGAAAGAAATCAAACTTTTTTTTAATAATGTTAATGAAATTTTCTACTTCTTGAGAACAAGGACTGCCTATAATTTTTACTGCCTTATTAACTTCTAATGCTACATCCCGTCGATTTTGTTGGATTGCTAATTCTACAAATTCATGAACTTTACGATTACTTCCAAAGTATCTTTCCAAAAATCCTTCTTTCATTCCCAATGCATATTTTGCCGCTGATGCAAAAGCTTTATGCTCTAAAAGAATAATTTGATAGGTCAGTGATAGTTCAGGCGAAAATTTATTCAACTCAATTCGAAGTTTTTCAGCGTCTGGATAAAACTCTGTAGCATAATCCCAATTCTCTATTTTATTATCATGTCCTGCTGTAGTGGAGTCCCTGCTGTAGGTCTCCTGTTTGTAATCTCCCGCAGTGCCTTCATTATTTTCACGACCTCCATCGTATTCTGCTCTTTTTTGCTCATCACCCAAGGTTTCGTATGCTTCGTTAATCTGTCGACTTATTCTTTCTGCCTCGACCTTGTCACCAGGATATACGTCGGGATGATATTTTTTAATTAGTGCCTTATAGACAGCTGACAAAGCTGCTGGCTCGATTGAAGGAAGCACACCAAGAATAGCGTAATAATCTTTTTTATCTGACATAAGAAATTCCTATCATGTCAGGTTTAATTCATTAGCGAAAAGCATGCCATAAATTTGTAGCAAATGGTACAGGGATTAACTCATCAGTAATGAGAGTTGTTATTGTTGTTGACTATTACAAAACGTGGGAACTGCAATGACAATGTTCTAAACTGTTTCTATCCAATCTGCTTCATTAATTATTTTTATATCTGCACCTTTGTTATTAAAGGCTACAGCCTTCTCAATTTTACGACCAAAATGAGAATGCGCCCATGCTCCAGTTGCATAAACGCCAATTATTAGGTAATTCAAATCAAGCCTTAGTGTTGAAATTTTACCTCCTTTCTCTAGAACTCGATCTTCACACTCTTTGCGCTTTCCGTAGAGAAAAGTGCCAGTAAAACAAAATGTTTTTGAATTATACAGAATTTGAGGCTTTGGAACTGTAAACGGCAATGTCGTGCTTCGTAACAATTCTCCTAATTCAAAATTTCCACCAATAA
>PAPV01000016.1 GCA_002709075.1 Rhodospirillaceae bacterium
AGGATTTTGAGTGAGTGGGAAGAGACAAATGGGAATGAGAGGGGTTCCAAACTCAACACCCTTTGTATTTCTTACGGATACATTCACGGGCAAGTTCTTTTCCCTAATCAATCTCAACCTACAAGGTCGGTTGGTTGTTTGCGTAAAATATCAAATACCCCCTACCCAAACCCCTACAGGACTTCTTTGACTTAAAAAGAATTATTCTTTTTCAATATATAAGTGCAATAGGTTCCCTACGATAAAAGTTATTCGTCCTCATCGTATTCCACCCACATCTTGGAAATCACAGGTTCATATTTCCTATACCTTCTCTCTAATCGTTCCTGTCGTTCCCTATGTCGTTTGATTACCGAATAGACATATTGGGTTCTCCACTCACTCCCCTTGTGAGTCCTCACACCTAATCCGTTGAGATATTTTGCGATGGTTCTGTATCCCATCCCTTTGTCGTGTAGGGATTGCACGAACTCATACAGTTCCTCCTGTTGAGGGGAATAGTTGCGTTTGTTGTATTGGGGATTGAGGTGGTTGAATTGGATTGAAACGGTGAAACAGAGATAGTTTGCATATCCACCGTTAGGGGAAAAAGGACTGTTCTTACCTACTCCACCGTAACTGATTTAGCAAGATTGCGTGGCTGATCTACGTCATTACCCTTCAAAACTGCCGTATGATAAGCTAAGAGTTGGACAGGTATGGTGTATAGGATTGGCGCTACAAACGGATGCACTTGCGGCAACTCCACGACATCTGCCCCAACATCCCCGATTTTCTCTATTCCAATTTGATCAGATAGAAGAATAACCCGACCACCTCGGGCAAGAACTTCCTGCATATTTAAAGACGTTTTGTCGAAAAGCTTCCCGCTCGGTGCTATGATGATAACTGGTACGCACTCATCAATCAATGCTATTGGCCCGTGCTTCATCTCCCCAGCGGCATATCCCTCTGCGTGGATATAGCTAATTTCTTTCAATTTTAATGCGCCTTCCAAGGCGATAGGATAACCTGTGCCTCTTCCCAGATACAACACATCACGTGCGGACAAAATATCATTAGCAAGCTTAGCTAACGCATCATCATTGTTGAGAACTTCGTTAGCACGTGAGGGTAATTCCGTGAGTGCAGAACACATCTTTACTGCAAGTTTATTACTTATCCTTCCTTTTTCCAATGCCATTGAAATTGAAAAACACGCTAGCACTATAAGTTGAGTGGTAAACGCTTTAGTTGAAGCAACACCGATTTCTGGTCCGGCATAAGTCAACAAAAGAGCGTCTGCCTCACGTGCCATCGAGCTTTCTGCAACATTTACAACAGCTAGGATGAGTTGCTCATGTTCTCTACAATAACGCATAGCAGCAAGAGTGTCCGCAGTTTCACCGGATTGTGAAATGAAAATTGTTAACCCTCCTGGTTCCATTTCGAGCTCTCTATAACGGAATTCTGAGGCGATATCGCATTCAACAGGCACCCGAGCGTATTGCTCCAGCCAGTACTTTGCTATCAATCCAGCGTAATAGGAAGTCCCACACGCAATGATTGTCACCCGGGAAATATTTGCCAATTCAAATGATAACTCAGGAAGGTTTACAGACTTTTGTATCGGATTCACCAGAGCGGAGAGTGTATCACCAATGGCGGCAGGCTGATCATATATTTCTTTTAGCATAAAGTGAGCAAAATTACCCTTGCTAAATTGTTCTCCAGTATGTCCGCTTGAACATATTTTACGCCTCACTTTTTTTCCAAATCTATTGCGCAGAGTCGCTTTTTTATCGCTTATTTCAACCCAGTCATTTTCTTCAAGGTAACAAACTCGATCCGTCAGCTTAGCTAAGGCATACGCATCCGAACCCAAAAACATTTCGCCGTCCCCGTAACCTACAGCGAGCGGACTTCCACGACGCGCCCCTATCATAAAGTCCTCGTGTCCTGAAAATATTATGGCTAGCGCAAAAGCCCCCTCCAGCCGTTTTAGCGTTTCTGTCACCGCAAACTGCGGTGATTGCCCTTTGGCAAGCATACTACTAACTAAGTGAACTACTGCTTCAGTATCTGTATCAGTTTCAAATTGATGTCCCTCCGCCATCAATTCTTTTCTTAATTCTAAAAAATTTTCTATAATACCATTATGGACTATCGCCACTTTTCCATCTGTATGTGGGTGAGCGTTAGTTGTCGTTGGCCGCCCATGGGTTGCCCATCGCGTATGGCCAATGCCAGTGGTACCATGAAGTGATTTATTCTTAATAAGGGTTGCAAGATTTTCAATTTTTCCTTCTGCGCGTCGACGGTGAATCTCTCCATCAACCAATGTTGCAATACCTGAAGAATCATAACCCCGATATTCGAGGCGCCTGAGACTATCAACAAGCCGGGGGGCAGCTTGTTGCTTTCCTACGACGCCAATAATCCCACACATTTATTTCAGGGGCCCTTGTTTTTTATTTTCGCGGACTTGCCTCTGCGAAATCTGTTTGCCCATCCTTCCCGCACATCCGCGGTTGCCCGGGTTAAAGCCAAAGCATCTGCAGGCACGTCATCTGTAATTGTAGAACCAGCTCCAATAATTGCGCCATCACCCACAGTTACTGGCGCAACCAGGGCAGTATTTGAACCAATAAATGCACCTTTTCCAATTTTTGTCTCTGTTTTCTTAATTCCATCATAATTACATGTTATAGCTCCAGCTCCTATATTCGCCTCCGCTTCCACAGTGCTATCCCCAACATAAGCTAGATGATTAATTTTCACATGTTCTTTCACGGTAGTATTTTTAACCTCAACGTAGTTTCCAATACTAACTTCCCTTCCGATATTAGCTCCTGGCCGCAATCTGGCAAAAGGTCCAATTACAGAATACTCGTCAATGAAAGCACCCTCAATATGACAAAATGATCGGATACTAACATTATTTGAAATATGAACACCAAGGCCAAACCAAACATTTGGAGCAATAGTAATATCTTTTCCGACGATGGTGTCAGCACTGAACCATACAGATGATGGATCTATTAATGTCGTACCTTTTTTCATGGCTGCATTGCGCAACCGGATCTGCATAGCTGCCTCTGCCATCGCGAGATCCGATCTTGAATTAACCCCCATCACTTCTAAGTAATCCGGGGCCTCAAGAGCTTTGCAGAGCCAGCCTTTTTCTCGGGCAATGCTAATTACATCTGTTAAGTAATATTCACCGGTGGAGTTCGTGTTTGAAATTTCACCCAGCAATTGTTCTAATCTCTTCCCATCAAATACCATTATACCCGAATTGCAGAAGTCATTCTGAAGTTGCTCCGGGCTTGCGTCCGCCACCTCTACAATTCTTACTAATTTTCCATCTTCCAATACCAACCTTCCATAGGCATTTGCGTTCTTACAGCGAAACCCCAAAACCACGGCCGCCGGATTTTCTTTTGCACGACGCGCATCAATCATTGCTTGCATGGTTGCGCACGTGATCAGCGGGGTATCACCAAAAAGCACAAGTACGTCTCCCTCAAAATTTCTAAATTTTGAGATCGCTGCAGATACAGCATGTCCTGTGCCAAGTGGCACATTTTGAACTGTTGTATTAATCGGCGATACGTATTTCACAACGTCATTTTGCTCCGGGGACACCACAACAATTGAAATTTCTGGGTTTAAAATATCTACTGCCGCTATTAAGTGACCTATCATTGGTATCCCAGCGACAGGGTGCAGCACTTTAGGCATTTCAGAGTTCATACGAGACCCCTTACCAGCTGCAAGAATTATTGTTGCGACATGACTTAAACTCATAGTTAATTGTCCATAAATGCGCTCAAAATCCAATGCCTGAAAAGGACTAGCAGAACCATCGCTACCTCGTCCAGCCGTTTCTTAACATGGAAATTAATCAAATCTTTCACAAAAAAATCAATTCGCACTTACTTTAGGTATATTTTTCCTGCGGTTTTCCATCAAGGCCCTGGTAAGGTGTGCAATCAACCAACCTGTAGGCGTTTCAAATTCAACACGCACGGGTACAGATAACACATGCTTAAAAGGTTTTCCAAACCAAACATAAATTGGATCATAAGTTGGCTTGTCATCATCATCATTGTCTACCCGGAAACCACCGAGCTTCTTGAATGAGAAGTGGCATTTTAGTGCTGTACCTTGATAAATAGAATAGTCAGTGCGCCTAATATTCACTTCTGTACCTTTTTTTATGCTTGCCAAAAATGCTCGTTTCCCATCGTAAACCCGAACATTGCTATCACATGTCTCATAACTGGTTACTGAATTTACAAAATGCTGAATTGCCCCGGTTACTTCTGTTGTTTTCACTTTCATCACTTCTGTAACCGATGAAACCGGCTTTTCATCCAGAGACCCTGTAACTTTTACAGAAGGTGCTGCACTCAAACTACTGTATTTAAGTCTAATCTTATATTTTTTCCCTCTCCAATTACTATCTGTACCTCCGGTTGTTACAACATGTCTTCCTGCTATAACTGAGCCCCTAGAAAAAAGAGATATCTCGGCCGGTAAGAATAATCTCACAAATTTTGAAGTCTTCAGTTGAAGATTTACTGTGTAGTTTTTTGGATTGATCTCAGAAACATACTCGATGTTAGCAGTGTGAATACCACCAATGTAGACTTTATAATCTAGGGAAACTTTATATTCCTCTGCTACTAGCAGGGAAGGATAAAAAAGAACAGCCGCAAAACCTATAAAGATTTTAAAGTTCGGGGATTTAAAAATTAAGTTTTGCATCTGCTAAAATTACCTTAAAAGATTTAAAAGAAGTACTCCAAAATATTATTTTCTTCTCTGTTTCTCAAATCTGGACGATTAATATTTTACCCACAATGGTTAAACAGTTTTACTGGCACATTATGGTGAAAAGCAATACATAAAAATTTGGAATATTACTTTTTAGATTTTTCTGTTACCTTAATCATCGAGTATAAAAAAGGGGATTGGCTGGCAAATGACAAAATTCACAATTCAACCACACGGTAGGCTGAATGACTGGGTTGCTGATGAGAAGGGTTACTTCAAGGATGAAGGCCTCGAATACTTTCTCAACGTAGATGCTAGCTACAAAACAGTAAAAATGCTTCCAGAAGCAAAATCTGAAGTTCCTTTAAGGGATGATCTGCACGGAGCTTTTGAACGATATATTGATGGTGGAGGACGAAAAGGCACGGCAGAAGATGCAGGAGATGTAAGTTGTGCGTGCCACTGGACAGTAAATCAATCCGCAAAACTAGAAACTGGTGTAATGTATGGAAATGCTTATAGCATTTGTGAGGCAGCAATCGTAGTTCCGCATGCTTCCAAAATTAACACTCCCGACGAACTTGCGAATATTGATGTTGCAGTGGGATACCACTCAGGGAGCCATTATTCCGCACAACAGGCACTAGAAGTTTTTTTAAAACCAGAAGAAATTAAGCTCAAGTTTGTCGGTACAAGCTGGTCGCGAGTTGATGCAGCGCTAGCAGGAAAATTATCTGCATTGAATGTTTGGGGACCACAATTATACCTGCTTGAGCAAAATGGGTTTAGACGTGTAATCTCAACAACTTTTATTATGGCATTTATGTTTGCAAAAGATGCCAACCCGGAAGATGTAAACAAGTACATAAATGCATTAATAAAAGCTCAGTCGGATGTGGATGCAGAACCTGAAAAATACAAGCACTTTTTCATGAAAGAAATTCCTGATCGTTATGCAAAAGATGTAGACGTGCGACTTTTTGGAAATGGGGAAAGAGTTGTGCCACAAGCTTACACTAAGGAAATGTTTGAAAATGCACAAGAATGGATGCACGAACGAAATTTATTTGATTGCGGAATAGATGACGGCCTCTCTTATCACGAAGCTGTACATCGTTAGAAAGCCTTTAGTCAAGATTGAAAGAGTTTAAAGCCCCCCTCACGAGAGAGTGTTGAATTAGTAATTTGCACAAAAGTTACAGAGGTTAACAATCGATTAGATACTTTTTTATTGCCCCTACCGACAATACGGTTTTAAACCCTGGATCCCTAACTTTCCGTGTTTTTTGTCTATTTTTTTAAAAAAATTTCTTTTTCTGGCATTTTTCAGAAGACAAACGAACGCCTTCTTTTGAAGCCACAAATATATGTCCAAGAACTCTATCTACCTTTATAACAACCTGGATTCCTGCTTCGGCAAGTTTTTCCTCGGCGGCAATTGTGTCTCTTTGCTTTTTTGGTAAGTACTTTTCAACAAGAACATCAAGATTTGAGTCCTTGGGGTAGACTCTTCCAGAAAAAAAGGATTGGGGTTTTAGTTTTGCTTCAAAAATGACAAATCCATCATTGATTGTTTTTAAATTGTAATTTTCTTCGCTATCCACATGTAGGACTGTTCTTTTCTCTTCATAAATCACGAATGAGTGGTATCTACCCTCGATTTTACATGATAATGACACCGGAACCGATTTTGTGAAAAGGCTAGCAATCGTACAATTCGGCAACAACGCGATTGCAAGGACTATAAAATATCTTCTCAACGGATACATTCCTAATTTCTTCACTAAAGTCCAAATTAACAGTCTGCCATCAGCGGAAATTTTTACACTCAAAAATTCCAATGTTGGATCACTGAGTAAATTTTAATTTTATAAATAGTGCATACGCAAATAAAGACCGTCAAAGAAAAAAAATTTATTCCCGTGTAAGAAATTTCGGGAAAACAACCATAAGAACTAAAAAGATAACATAATTTGCTTCTAAAATTATAATTTTAGTAATTTTAAACTTTGAAATTAAGCTCCCATCGGTTCCGGTATGACCGGGTTGAACAGCTCTTTGAACACGAGTAATGATAAGTTCAATTGGATACTAGTATTCACAAAATAATTTACGGGCCGTTGTCAATTTTTCATATGTGTAATCTAAGTTTTAAAATACCTCTCTACACAACATTAATGAATTGATGTCGATTGCATTTTGTCCTCATGCTCAGTTCTCCATGGACCAACCCAGAATTGTCTTACGTCTTTCATACGAAGTGCAACTAAAAAACCAGTCACAGCATCGATTATTTTTTCAATTCCCTCATCTTTTACGAGAGTATCTGCAATCTGATTTGTTCGCGAAAGATCGGAGTCTTTTATGGCTTGAAACAAAAAAACTATGCGCTTTTCATCCTCACTCAAACACTCCTTACACAGGCAATAAAAAAGTAAAGAGTTTTTTCCATAGTAACGAATACTGTCAAGAATACTGGAAACAGATCCAGTTGCAATCCTCGCTATAGCTGGGGGCATAGAACGATTAAATTCTGCTCGCATCTTTTGTTGCTCACCACTCAGATACATCCTCAAAGACCAAATTGCTATGCGTTCCTCATAACTTAAATCAACTAAATTCAATAGGTTACCTTTATCTTTTATTCCCTCGCGATTATCCCATACTTTCATCGGTATCTCCCAGTGACTCACAATAGCTACTCAAATGACATTCTATCAGGTCTTCAAAAGGCGTAATAAGACTACCTATTGCGGCTTTAGACGTTACATTTTGAACAAAAGCTCTGGTAACAAATTATGCACCGTTTTTTTATGTTACGATTGATTACTAAAACAAATATGTCATAATGAGAATGATAATGATTTGCAAGCTGAAAAGGGAGGATGTATGTCGACTAATAAAAAATATAATAGATCTCTTTTAAAGTTGAATGATTTGGTCGACACAACTTCACGATTGGTTAATGAAGTGATAAGCTTTGTCGAAGAAGACCTCACCGTAGAAATGATGAAATGTGTTCCAACTGCGTTACTCAAAATCACATTAAATAGAATGATAAATTCGTTAGGCAGGAGACGAACGGTCGAAATACTGAATAATGCAGCACGCGCCATAAATAATGGAGAGGATGTATGTACAATTAAGTCCCTCCAGGTCTTGCATCCCAGCCGAGTAACTCGATACGTCGGGGAAAATCGAACTTTCCAGGATGAACACCCCAGAGAACTCCAATAACTTGAGAATAAACCGTAAAATTTATTGGTTTCAAACTAAAGTTCATTTCATAGAATCTAAAATTCCTGCAATTTGATTTATCTGGTCAGAATTCAGCAATTATTAGGAACATCGAAGTCTTAGCATTTTTCTGATGTGTGATTTTTACATTTAACTATTTTTAATGTTATCTAATGTAGATTCATTTTTGACCTAGGCATAAAAGTTTCTGATCATGTTTAATTGCTAATGAGAATGATTCTCATTGACAACACGTTTCAATCTAATTTAATGTCTACTTTAGTGTCATCAGACTTTTCAAAATGGCATGCGTTAATGATTATTCAAATATGTATTTTGCTCGATTTGAGCAAGTACGACAATCAGGAGTGAGACACAGACAAAATGACGAAAAAATTACTCGCAGGAGCGATTGCACTGGCGGGGACGGCCTTAGTATTGCCGGCTTGCGCAGATCCTGACATATATGGGACTTTCCCCGTTACCGTAAAAGGATACAGCGGTTCTAAAACCAATTCTGTTGCATATACAGGTCAGATTGCACGCCACGTGCTTCATGACTCCCTTAAAAAATTGGCAGGAAAAGGAAACGGTAAACCAAATCCGGCTCTAAAAGCTGAGATGATGTCCTACTTTGCCCAGAAAACACCTGGACGCACAATAATCGCTCCAACATCAAAGAAGAAGTTTGTTATCAAACAGACTGGTGTTGATCAAATAAGTAAAAAGAAGAATTTAGCAGGAAAAACCTATAAAGGTAATATTTCTGGCATGCCCAACAACATGACAGGTCCACAACTTATTTCCTTTTGGATTGATAAAGCATCGAGTGCCAAAAAAGGCGTGGATATGGCAAACGGGTACAATTATCCTCAATTGATTTCCAAATTTATTCTTGGCGCAGTCTTTTACAATCAAGCGGTCGACAACTATCTCGATGAAAAAATGACCGCCAAGAAAAAGCCTAACAACAAGCCATACAAAAAGGGTGCATATTACACGGGCAAAGAACACTCATGGGATGAAGCATTTGGATACTTCGGTACTCCTGCACATGGCTTAAGTTTGACGCCTAAGCAACTCTATAATATTGCAAAAAGAAAACCAGGCGCTGAAAAATATGCTGATAAGAATGGTGACGGAAAAATTGACCTCTATAAAGAGTATACATTCGGTCCAGCATATTATGCTGCTGGTGCTGATAAAACCGGCAAAACAAGTTACGGCAAGACGATTACTCAAGCGTTTCTTGACGGCCGAAAGGTTATTGCCAACGCCGATGGGAAGAAATTAACGAAAGCACAACTTGCTAAATTACAGGGACTTGCAAAAACCATTGAAACAAATTGGGAAAAAACAATTGCAGAGGCCGTGTTTAAATATGCGGGGTCATGTTATAAAGATCTTGCTGCGATCAAGAGCGGGAACAAGAAAACTTTAAAAAAATACATCAAACATTGGGGTGAATTAAAAGGATTCAGTCTTGCGCTGCAGGCTGGCCGGAAAAATCTTGGTGAAGTTGGTGCAAAACTAAATCGCTTGATAGGGTTTGGTCCAGTGATGCCAAATCAAAGTCAAGTTAACGATATTGATAGTAAAGGAAACTATGTAAAAGGCAGTGGTTCCATAGACAACTATATGGGTCACATGCTGAAAACACAAAAACTAATGATTGATGCATTCGGAATTAAAGCCCGAATGAAAGATCAAACAAAGGGTATGGACGCAATGCTGAAAAAACTTGGCAGTGGGTCGAGTGCAGAAAACGACTAGATAAAACGATTTGACCATTCCTCGCTAGTGGGGAATGGTCAAGTTTTATGAATGTACAAAACCAATGATTATCGATTGGATAAGCCAAGAGTATATACCACACCTCACCGCGTCATTTACTGACCCGCAGAAACGCGTATCTATTGGATATCTTTTTGCTGCGTTTATTATAGCTATAATTTGGATAACTGTTGCAAAAAAACAGACGTTCCGCCGGGGTTTTGTGCTAGGATTAAAAAAAATGATTGGGTTATCAATTATATGGTCAAAATCATCTCGTGCCGACTATAAACTATTACTTATAAATAAAGCTTTATTAATTTTACTATCTCCATTTTTAGTAGCAAGATTAACAGTTGCAACAGCAATTTTCTTTTACCTGAAAGAAATTTTTCCATATGGCTCCGGTATATTTGCAGATAGCCCTATTTGGATAGCATCAGTAACGTATACTGTCTTTCTATTTTTGTTTGACGATTTTTCACGGTTTGCGGTACACCTAGGTTTACATAAGATACCGATATTATGGGCGTTCCATAAAACACACCATTCAGCAGAAACCCTGACACCATTTACTGTATTTCGTGCCCACCCTGTGGAGTCAGTTATATTTTCTCTACGCGGCACTATCGTCCAATCAGTTGCAGTAAGTCTTTTCATATTTGTATTTGGGACGAGCATTGAGTTGCTAACAATCTATGGGACAAGCATACTTCTATTTGCGTTTAATGCTACTGGAGCAAATTTGAGACACTCACATGTACCAATAAGTTATGGCAAGATAGAAAAATTTTTCATGTCACCTGCACAACACCAACTCCATCACTCAAGTGCGAAGCAACATCATGATAAAAATTTTGGGGTAGCCCTCTCAATTTGGGATAATTGGGCCAAGACTCTGCACTTTAGTCACGGCGAAATGGGGTTGTCTTTTGGCGTGAAATCAGAACTTTATCAAAACAATCACAGTCTATTCTCACTCTATCTTCGTCCGTTCCAAGAAGTTATAAAGTACCCAAAAATAAATTCCGAAACTAAACCACGAGAAGAAAATGTTGTTTTTAAGAAAATTATATAAAGGTAATAAAGTGCTTATTAAACACACTAAATATTTTTTGATTTTTCCGATGCTCATTAGCACAATTTTGTCCGCTCAGGCGCAAGAATTAAATGTATACTCGCACCGACAGCCATTTTTAATTAATCCATTTTTAAAGGCTTTTGAAGAAAAAAGTGGTGTAAAAATAAATATCGTCTTCGCCTCCAAAGGTCTTGCGCAGCGACTTTTGGCAGAAGGTAAGAGAAGCCCGGCAGATATAGTTCTCACAGTAGATATAGGCCGGTTATATGCCTATGTTGATAAAAACCTATTCGCAGAGATCAATTCCCCTGTTCTAAAAAATAATATTCCATCGCATCTACGCGACACAAAGAATCGTTGGTTCGGGTTGTCAAAAAGAGCTAGAGTTGTTGCAATATCAAGAACACGCGTTAGGCCCGAAGAAATAGCTGATATAGAAGATCTTGCCCTCCCAAAATGGAAGGGACGAGTCTGCAGCCGTCCAGGAAGCCATGTTTATAACCGAGCATTACTTGCTTCAATAATAGCAGCAAAAGGCGAGCAGTTTGCGGAAAACTGGGCAGCTGGATTAGTTAAAAATCTTGCCAGACGTCCCCAAGGAAATGATAGGGCGCAAGTAAAAGCAATTTACGAGGGTGTATGTGATGTTGCGATCATAAATAGCTACTATTACGGAAAATTAAAGACTTCGAAGATTTCTGAACAGAGAGAATGGGCAAAATCAATAAAAATTATTTTTACTAATCAAACCAATAGAGGTAACCACATAAATATTTCCGGAGGGGGGGTGGCTATCCATTCTAAAAATAAAACGTCAGCCGTAAAATTATTAGAATTTCTTACAGAGAACACCGCACAAGATCTATACGGAAAAATAAACTTCGAATTCCCCATAAATCCAAAAACTGCACCTAGTCTTGAGGTTAAGTCATGGGGTGCGTTTAAATCTGACCAACTTCCCATTGAAAAAATAGCGGAGCTTTCATCCAACGCGCAAAAAATAATCGACAAGGTTGGCTGGTAAAATTGCTTGTATTTAGCAACTTGACTTTAAAATAGCAGAACACTTCTAGCGTTGATATCATTTTCGTGGTTTATGCTATTAACGGCTCGTCAAACATGAGGTTCTTTATATAAAATTTCCTTTATAAAATGAAAACTAATTGTCTTTCCGTAAATAATTTTCTTCCCTCAACTTAAGTTTTTTTGTAATTCTCGGGTATCTGAATAATTGGAGGCATGATTTGAATGTCAAACACTGAGGAATTCGATTTTATTATTGTTGGGGCTGGATCATCTGGGTGTGCATTAGCTAACCGTCTTTCGGCAAATAAAAAAAATAAAATATTACTGCTGGAAGCAGGAGGCAAAGATAGGGATCCTTGGATACATATCCCACTTGGGTGGGGCCGAATTTTGCAACAACGACGTCATGACTGGATGTATTTTGCTGAACCAAGCAAAACCATGAATGGCCGCAGAATCGAGTGCGCGCGGGGTAAAGTTGTTGGCGGCTGTTCTTCAATAAATGCAATGGCATACTATCACGGACACGATAGCGATTATGACCGATGGGAGTCGATAGGACTTCCAGGTTGGTCCTACAAAGATGTCTTACCTTATTTTAAAAAATCCGAGGATTGGGTAGGAGGATCGAACATGTACCGCGGTTCAGGAGGGGAATTGACTACTGTCTACACAAGTTTTCACGATCCAATATGCGACTCATTTATTGAAGCAGGACGACAAATGCAAATTCCTTGGACCGATGATTATAATGGTGTAAATAAAGAAGGATTCGCCAAAATCCAGGCTACAATCAAGAACGGTCGCAGATGGTCCACCGCTCAAGCATTTTTAAAGCCAGCTTTGAAACGTAGAAACCTTAATTTAAAAATAAATGCCCTCGCCCATCGGGTTATATTTGAAGGTAAGCAGGCAATAGGGGTTGTGTATGAACAAGACGGTATTATAAAAAAGGCCTTTGCCGCACGTGAAGTAATTCTCTCTGGTGGCTCAATAAATTCTCCACAACTTCTGATGCTATCAGGTATTGGGGAACGCTCACAACTAAAAGCTCATGGGATAGAAGTTCTCCATGATTTACCTGGTGTAGGAAAAAATCTTCTCGATCATACATCCTCAGCAATAACTTGGCGCAGAAACTCACCCGGAGTTTTTCATTGGAATATGCGCGCTGACCGTGTTGGTCTCTCAATATTTAAGGCTTACCTAGGCCTGGGTGGTTTTGCCTCTGACCTGCCTTTTGGGATTACCGCGTTTGTAAAAACAAGAGCTGAAGAAAATTACCCCGATTGCCAACTGCTTTTTTGGATGGGGGCAACACTTGAGGCTGGGCCCTACTTAAAGCCATTCAAAAAACCTTTCAAAGACGCTTTCAACGTCCGTGTCATGCCAATGCGACCCGAAAGCCGAGGCGAGGTCAATTTAGTTTCAAATGACCCCAAACAGCCCGTTAAAATAAACCAATCATTTTTGGAAAGCGAAGAAGACTGGAGAGTTATGATTGCGGGGCTGCGTTTGGCGCGCAAACTCGCTGGTTCAAGAGAGCTTGATGAATTCCGTGGCCCTGAAGTTAGTCCAGGTGATCAAGATAACAGTGAAGATGCTCTGCGAGCCCACGTGCGGAAGACCATGATCACAGTTCATCATCCAGTTGGGACTTGCAAAATGGGCGCAAAGAATGATCCATTGGCAGTTTTAGACCACGAACTAAGAGTGCGAGGAGTCCACAACCTTCGTGTAGTAGACACATCGATTATGCCGGATCTAATTGGCGGAGCGACTAATGCTCCTGCTATAATGTTTGCGGAGAAGGCGGCGGATATGCTAGAAACATAGAATATATTTGTGTTGATATTAGTTTTAGGAATATTTTCAAAATACAAAATATTAGCCTAATCGTAATCCATCTCGCAAAAGTATCTTCCGGAGCCGAGTGTTAATGTGCAATTTCCTCTTGAACGTATACAGTAACATTTGTTTCCACGTCCCTCGTTTTACATCAGTACCAAATAGAAACTGATCTTTACTAAATATTCTGAATATCCCTTCCTCACATGCTGGGATCCACGGTCATCGATAGCGAGAGACTGCTAGCTCACCAATCTCTAAACAACACGATCCTCAGCTTTAGTGAATGCATCCAATAAATAACGAATAACCCATGGATTCTCATCTTGGCTATTTTTCATAGCAGTGATATGCATAATTGGCCAAATTCCAGTTTCTTTCTAGTAATTTTGTTCCATTTCTTATAAATCTGCAAATCAAGGGTCTTTATCGGGGTACTTTTCAAAACAATATTTTGGGGGTAGCTCTCTAATTGAAGAGTTAATCTCTCCAGAAGCCAACCTCTCTGAAAGTGACTCGTCCAGAACCTTCTTGATATGTAATCCCTTGGGCAAGTTTATTTCACTATTTCTTTTCTCTTAAGAGTTGGCACCGGACTGATACCACTCAACCTAGGGCAATGTAACACCACCATTATGCATCCAATGCCGCTTATAAATGTGCCCACTCTGCCAACCCAATTTTTTTACCATGAAGATCCTAAACTTTATTTATATAAAAAGAGAAAACAAATAATCTTTAACAAATCACCGGAGAACCAATTATATCAGATTTCTCACCTGTCACCTGTGCTGAAAATTTTGCAAAGTTTGACTCATATGCGTCCAACTCACTAGTCACATCAAAATGAGAAAAATATACATGATGTCCTAGCGTAAACCAAATATGTATTATTCTCTCTGCATTTTCTTTAACAATACGAAAATCACAAATATGATCATAATTGGTTATCGAGATAGTTAGGCTCCTTTTCCCTGTCTAATACGCGATTGCCTAAAACCTAAAAACTTTTTTAATTGGTATAAGCCTTAAACCCCAAATATTTTTTAAGCTTGCAAAGTATAACACTTTTCTCTTACCAATTTTTCACATACTCTTTATAAAGATTGAGTTCGATTTAAAATAAGTTGAACAACTTTCGTAAACTAAACGCAGAAAAACATAACAAAATTTCGAGTTCAAGCAATTCAAACTTAGCATCCATTTTTGGAGCATTAAATGCGAACCGATTATAAATATGAGTCCAGAGCAATACTCGCGTCGACAACCTTCCTCAATCTATAGTTGACTCTAGTGATGGCTAGTCTTCTAAATAATATTTGGTATTTTGGTATACACAGTGATGCTTTGAAAGCTGGTACATTGTTACATCGCCAAATTTGTAACGAACCAGTTGTGTTTGGACGAACTGTGTCTGGAAGACCTTTTGCTTTGCGTGACATTTGTCCACATCGAGGCATACCTCTATCAAACGGTATAATGAAAGGTGAAGAACTCGAGTGTTGGTATCATGGCTGGCGTTTTAGTACGGATGGTATATGCAAAGCCATACCAGCATTAGTTTCAGAAGATCCGGTCGATTTATCTAAGATAACGGTACAAACCTACCAAATTCATGAAGAACAAGGGTTGATTTGGTTATGGCTCGGCGACAAGGAAAATATTAAAATACCTGCCCCGAGAATTCCTATCGTTGGGAACATACATCCAAAAATTGTGCACGAACTTGAATTTCCAGTAAATATTGATCATGCAGTAGTTGGTTTAATTGATCCTGCTCATACTCCGCATGTGCATGAAAGCTGGTTTTGGCGGAGGCCCCATGAAAGAACAGATAAA
>PAPV01000017.1 GCA_002709075.1 Rhodospirillaceae bacterium
TCGTTAATGTAAAAAAATATTTTTTTAGTGATATTAGTCATAAAAACATATCCTTCGAAATAACATGACTATAAAAAAATTAGAAAAACTGGTGGAAATTCTTTTAAGACAAGAATAAATTCATTAACGTGTTAATTATGCTAACTATTAAATCGATTAATCGAGCGAATGCTAAAGATGAATAAAAAGAATCTTATCCATACACTATCGATAGGTGCAATTTTGCTCAGCGCCTGGTTTTTACTTTCGGGGCATTACAATACCTTGATAAATACTCTTGGTGTACTCTCGTGCGCAGCCGTTGTATGGATCACTTTAAGAATGGATATAGTTGATCATGAGGGACATCCACTGCATCTGACCTGGCGTGCTCTGGGCTACTGGACCTGGCTCACTATTGAAATAATAAAAGCAAACATTGACGTAATAAAATCAGTTTTATCTCCAAAATTAAACATTTCTCCTACTATGCTGCGCATTCGCGCCTCACAGAAAAGCGATCTTGGGCAAGTGATTTTTGCCAACTCTATAACCTTAACCCCAGGAACACTCTCGGTTGATGTTGCTAATAATGAAATATTGGTGCACGCATTGTCTAAAAGTGGGGCAGATGACCTTTTGTCAGGAAAGATGAATAGACGAGTAACACAAATGACTGGTGAATAGACAATATGACTGGTGAATAGACAATATGATGTTTGCAGCAGCTACTCTCGCACTTCTTGTGACAATTTTTATAGCATTAATTAGAGCTTTTTTAGGTCCGTCTATTTATGACCGTATTTTGGCCGTAAATATGGTAGGAACAAAAATTGTTCTACTAATTGCTGTTATTGGATTTTTGATGGGGCGTCCTGAATTTATGGACATCGCCCTCGTGTACGCTCTTATAAACTTCGTAGGGGTAATTGCTGTTTTAAAGGTTTTGAAGTATGGGGATTTAGCTCGCTCCGGCGAAGATGAGAGGCCACTTTAGAATGGAAATTGTGCTTCAAATTATTTCATGGGTTTTGATTTCAATAGGGGCTTTCGCTCTTATTTGTGGCGCAGTAGGAGTAATACGGTTTCCGGACATTTACACCCGAATGCATGCGGCGAGTATAACAGATACATTGGGAAGCGCCTCAATACTACTAGCATTAATTTTTCAGTCAGGCGCTAGTCTTGTTTCCGCAAAACTGGCTCTAATTATAATTTTTATATTCGTGACGAGTCCTACATCAAGTTTTTCTCTCGTGCATGCGGCATTAAGCAGTGGTGTCGAACCTGACCTTGAGCATGATTTGAGAGACCAACATCCCAAGGAACAAAATAAAAGTCAGACGGAGAATTGAAGGAGAACTGAAATAGAAACTCTTGTAAACATTGTTTTGTTATCCTTTATGGCATTGACTGTGCTTGCGATAGTCAAAATTCGAAATCTTTTTGCTGTTGTTATGCTTGGTAGCATCTATAGCTTACTAGCCGCAGCAATGTTTGTTGTTTTAGATGCAGTGGATGTTGCATTCACTGAAGCAGCAGTTGGCGCTGGCATTTCTACCGTTTTAGCTCTTGGAACTTTAGCGTTGACCACAGATCGAGAAAAACAGCCTATGCACACAAAAATTGTACCGCTATGTGTTGTGTTTTTGACTGGCGCCGCTTTGATTTATGGAACACTTGACCTTGCTCCCTTTGGTTCGCCTCAGGCACCAGTTCATAATCATGTGGCACCTACTTACCTTTTAGAAGCACAGGATAAAACTACAGTTCCAAATATTGTAACTGCCGTGTTAGCTAGTTACCGTGGATATGACACTCTCGGCGAAGTAACAGTAGTTTTCATAGCTGGTATTGGGGTAATTCTGTTACTCGGAAATTGGCGCCGTGAAAGATTACCAGAGGACGACCGAAATGCGTAGTTATCTGGTTTTAAGAGTAGTGGCTAAGTTGCTAATGCCTTTTATTCTGGTTTTTGCACTTTATGTTCAATTCCATGGTGATTACGGTCCAGGTGGAGGGTTTCAAGCCGGTGTAATTTTTGCCTCAGGATTTATCTTATACTCACTGATTTTTGGAATACAGGCGGCAGGAGCAGTAATGTCAAGGGGAATTTTAAGATTCGCAACCGCAATGGGACTACTTCTTTATGCTGGAGTTGGATTTTATACCATGTTGCTGGGAGGTAATTACCTCGAATACGATGTTATCGCGGCTGATCCCACAAAAGGCCAACATATTGGAATTCTTGTAATAGAAGCCGGTGTGGGTATTACTGTTGCCTCTGTAATGATTGCGATTTTCTTTACCTTCGCAGGGCGAAGGAAGGCAGATCAAGCGTGATAAACTTGATATTAGATTATTACAACTACTGGATTGTAATATTTCTTATGATGGCAGGATTTTACATTGTCATTGCCCACGACAACCTTATCAAAAAAATAGTTGGGTTAAATATTTTCCAAGCTGCGGTTTTTGTTATGTATATAAGCTTTGGAAAGGTAGCAGGAGGCA
Source organism: Rhodospirillaceae bacterium (assembly GCA_002709075.1). Taxonomy (GTDB): domain Bacteria; phylum Pseudomonadota; class Alphaproteobacteria; order MPNO01; family UBA2964. Next base: position 2,494 of record PAPV01000017.1, read on the forward strand.
CTGCACCAATAATTGCTGAAGGATTTAGTGCATATTCTAATCCTTTGCCGCATGTTCTAATCTTAACCGCTATAGTTGTTGGAGTTGCAACAACAGCCCTAGGATTAGCACTAGTAGTCCGCATAAATGAGGAATACGGAACGATAGAGGACGACGAAATCCAAGCGGCAGATGACGAGCAGCCCCAATGATTGCTCAGTTACCAGCATTAATAGTAGTAATACCCCTGATTGGGGCTCCATTATGCATGCTCGTGCGTTACCGCGATTGGTCATGGACAGTTGCAACACTTTGCACATGGGCCTCATTCGTGTGCGCATGGATTATTTTGCAACAAGCAACAAGTGGAAATACAATAAGCTACCAAATGGGTGGGTGGGCCCCTCCCTTGGGTATTGAGTATAGAATTGACCTTACAAATGCTTTTGTTTTGTTAGTTGTCACAGGTATTGGCTCAATAATTATGCCCTACGCAAGAGAAAGTATAAGATCAGAATTTGGAACAAGAAGAATATATTTCTTCTACACTGCTTATCTATTGTGTTTTTGTGGGCTTCTCGGTGTAACCATCACAGGTGATGCTTTCAACCTCTTTGTATTTTTGGAGATCAATTCGCTTGCAACCTATGTTCTGATTGCGATGGGCAAAAATCGGCGGGCCCTTACTGCTGCATATCAATATCTTATTTTAGGGACAATAGGAGCAACCTTCATAGTCATCGGAATTGGTCTATTATATGCTGAAACTGGAACTCTTAACATGTACGATCTGTCAAATCGTATTGCGGAAGTTGGGGCCAGCAGAACAATAGGTGCTGCGTTTGCCTTTCTGGTGGTTGGTATTTCTTTGAAGTTAGCTTTATTTCCACTTCATCTTTGGCTGCCCAATTCATACACCTACGCCCCCTCAATGATAAGTGCCTTTTTAGCGGCAACTGCAACCAAAGTTGCGGTTTATGTACTATTACGCTTTTTGTTTACTGTTTTTAATTACGAACTAACATTTGATGCATTACCGTTAGATTACATCCTCGCGTGTCTAGCACTCATTGCTATGTTTGCAGCCTCAACTGTAGCAATTTTTCAACAAAATTTAAAGCGTATGCTCGCATATTCGAGCATCGCACAAATAGGATATATCGTTTTGGGTATAAGCTTCGCTAGCTCGGCTGGTGTAACCGCTGGAATGGTACACCTATTCAACCATGCCATGATAAAAGGAGGTATGTTTCTTGCTCTAGGCTGTATCATGTATCGTGTTGGCACTGTAAATATTAATAAATTAGATGGAATTGGTAAACGTATGCCACTGACGACTGCAGCACTGATACTCGGAGGCTTTGGTCTTATTGGGGTTCCGCTTACAGCAGGTTTTATAAGTAAATGGTATTTGGTCACTGCAGCCCTTGAACGCGGCTGGTGGCCACTAGGTTTTCTAATTCTATTGAGCTCTTTGCTCGCTGTAATTTATGTATGGAGACTTGTAGAAGCGGCCTATATGAAACCAGTTCCTGAAAATGCTAAAGTGGTTGAAGAAGCTCCTGGATCCCTCCTGTTTCCAACATGGTTTTTAATAGGGGCTAGCATTTATTTTGGGATTGAAACCAACTTAACTGTGGGCGTAGCGATGGACGCAGCTAAGCAATTACTTGGGGGTTTAGGATGACACCCAACGATGCTATTGCTTTTTCTATCGGGCTTCCCCTTTTAGCCACTCTCTTAATTCTTTTAAACCGACGTTATCCGAATATACGTGAGTTCGTTACACTTGTTACAGCAGCAGGTTTATTTTTAACCGTACTTAGTATTCTTCCCTATGTTATGCAGGGTGAACGCCCGTCACTGAAATTCTTAGAGTTTATTCCCGGGATATATTTAGGGTTTGAAGTTGAACCATTGGGCATGTTGTTTGCGCTAATTGCATCTGGCCTTTGGATTGTCACAACTTTTTATTCTATTGGCTACATGAGAGGCCATCATGAAAAAAATCAATCACGTTTTTATGCATGTTTTGCCATAGCTATATCAAGCACGATGGGAATATGTTTTTCCGGAAACATGCTGACCCTATTTATTTTTTATGAAATGCTGACTCTTTCAACCTACCCACTTGTCGCGCATCATCAAACTAAAGAAGCAAAAAACGCTGGAAGGGTATACCTTGGTATTTTAATAAGTACATCCATTGGTTTTTTGCTATTGGCGATACTTTGGACTTGGCACCTCACTGGAACTCTCGATTTCCAAATTGGCGGTATTCTCTCAGGTAAAGTTGATGGCCCAATTGCTGGTATACTTTTATTTTTATACATGTACGGTATTGGCAAAGCTGCCCTAATGCCCATTCATCGGTGGCTGCCAGCAGCAATGGTTGCTCCAACGCCAGTAAGTGCTCTTCTTCACGCGGTGGCGGTTGTGAAAGCTGGTGTGTTTTCGGTGGTAAAGGTTCTAGTTTACATTTTTGGAACAGATTTCCTAACTAATATTAAACAAGACGACTGGCTGATGTACATTGCAGCCTTTACACTGATCTCTGCATCCTGTGTTGCAATTAAAAAAGACAATCTGAAAGCGCGCCTTGCTTATTCTACAATAAGCCAGCTAGCTTATATCGTTTTGGGTGCTGCTCTTGCAACAAGTGCTGGCATTTTGGGAAGCGGGCTCCACATTGCGATGCACGCTTTTGGGAAGATAACACTTTTTTTCTGTGCTGGTGCTATATTAGTTGCGGCGCATAAAACTGAAATTTCAGAAATGGACGGTCTTGGTCGGCGTATGCCTTTTACATTTATTGCATTTTTAATCGGTTCGATGAGTGTAATAGGATTGCCCCCGATGGGTGGAGCCTGGAGTAAATGGTATTTAATGATCGGTTCTGTCGAAGCTGGTTATATAATTTTCATTTTAGTATTGGCAGTGAGTTCACTTTTAAATGTTGCTTATCTGCTACCGATTGTAGGAAGAGGATTTTTTCGTCCATTAACGTCAACAGAATACATGGACAATAATAAAGATGAAGGCGTAATCAAGGAGGCCCCAGGTTTCTGCCTGCTAGCCATGGGGATTACATCATTAGGCTGTATAGTTTTGTTTTTTTATGCTGACACTATTGTGAGACTTATTGAACCTGTAGTCTTAACAACGGGACAATGAACAACGAGATGAAAGAAACTAGTAAAATCACGGACAAGAGAACCGTCTTAAAAGGTGATTACCGGAAAAATATTATGCTCTGGTGTCTTTTTACAGCAGCAATTATTTTTTTGGTTTTAGATTTGTTTTTTTACAGACATTCAGGTTTTGAACCAGGAAGTTTAGGCGCTCGAATTGAGGGATTTGCTGGCGCTTACAGCTTAATTGGATTAGCTAGTATGATATTTTTGATATTTGTTTCAAAAATCATTAAAAAAGTCATAGCGCGGAATTTGGACTATTATGGAGATAAGGATGTATAGCCTGACCTCTATTCCTCCCGGTTTGTTCATTATTCTTGGCGCACTACTAATCCCAATATTCAGCGGTCGTACGCGGAATGTTTTTATGCTTGTTTTACCTACAATCGGTTTAGCCGGATTGCTACAATTTGATGTTGGAATTTATTGGGAAACAAAAATATTCAATCAAAACTTAACACCCGTAAGAATTGACGATTTAAGCTTGGTATTTGGTTATATTTTTCATTTGGCTGCAATTATAAGTGTTATTTATGCATTTCACATCCGTGATACAATTCAACAAGTCGCATCTTTAGTGTATTCAGGTAGCGCAATCGGTGCAGTATTTGCCGGGGACTTAATTACGCTTTTTGTTTATTGGGAGATAACAGCTATTTCCTCGGTATTTCTAATTTGGGCAAACCGAACAGAACGGTCATATCGTTCAGGCATGCGCTACCTTGTTGTTCAAGTGGCATCAGGCGTTTTACTTCTATCTGGTTCTGTAATTTATATTACAGAAACTGGATCAATTAATTTCGATAAAATGTCTTTAGTTGGATTTGGTCCCATTTTTATATTTGTAGCCTTCGGGATTAAAGCTGCTTTCCCCCTAGTAAATGGATGGCTTCATGATGCGTATCCAAATGCTACAGCCACCGGAACTGTTTTTCTGAGTGCTTTCACAACGAAATTAGCAATTTATGCGCTTGCAAGGGGGTTTCCTAATGCGGATATCCTTATTTGGATTGGGTGTATAATGGCTACAATTACTGTTATCTATGCACTGCTGGAAAATGATTTACGCCGGGTAATGACCTATAGCCTAAATACACAGCTTGGTCTCATGGTTATTGCAGTAGGTATTGGTAGCAATCTTGCTCTAAATGGTGCAGTTGCCCACGCATTCACGGGTATTGTTTATAAATCTCTTTTATTTATGGTTTTAGGTGCAGTACTCGTTCAAACAGGCACCACCAAGGCCAATGAGCTTGGTGGCCTTCGTAATAGCATGCCATGGACCGCAGCATTTGCAGTTATTGGAGCTGCTTCCATATCTGCATTCCCATTCTTTATCGGTTTTCCGAGTAAATCTTTAATATTATCAGCTACTGCTTACGAAGGATATTGGGTTGTTTGGGGTATTTTATTGTTTGCGTCAGCTGGTGTGTTCTTTAATACAGGTATACGCATTCCTTATTTGGTATTTTTTGGAAAGCAGACCGATAAAAAAATTGTTGAGGCACCGGCAAACATGCTTGTAGCAATGGGCATCACCTCAATTATCTGTCTGCTCATTGGAATATACCCCAAAATACTTTTTGACTTACTGCCATTTAACATAGCTTATGAGCCCTACACTATGTCTCATATTATCACACAGTTACAACTTCTGAGTGCAGCAGCTCTTGTTTATGTTTACGCTAATAACAAAGACCTCCTATCCAATAATAAGATTGCATTATTGCTAGATGTGGATTGGTTTTTCCGTAGGGGTTTTCCTTTTATCATTAACTATGTATTTAAGTTTTATTGGAAAATTCACCAAGGCTTGCTCTCAAACCTCAAAATAAATCTCTCTAAAATCATAGGCACGGTATTCAAACATCATGGACCTGAAGGAGTGCTTGCGCGCACATGGCCTACCGGATCAACAGTTCTGTGGGTAGCAATATTATTGGCTTTGTATGTAATCGTCTATTTTGTGTAAAATTATCAACAAATATTTGAAATTTGCACAAGCACTCAAGCGTCTAAAGCTATTATGATGTTACATTAATACAAAAAAACGCAGTGATTTGGTTATTTATTAGTATTATACATAATTTTATTTGCCTACATTCAATCACTCAGATCCAATAATTGTTTTTATAGATTTTATTTTGTTGTAAAAAATTGGTGGATCAATTGGGTAATAAGTTTTATTAAAAAATTAGAAATAAAAAATTTTTATGGTAATCTGATACAGCAATTTTATGATGTTAATAACAGGGGTTGTTCACAAAGACGCAACAGACTAATTAATTATACATAAGATTCCCAAGATTTAATGCTATAACTTACATAAAGGTGCCAAAATATGGATATGACTGGTGAATTCAGAATCCCTGCTTCGCGTGAAACAGTATGGGAAGCTTTAAATAATCCCGAAGTTTTAAAAGCTAGTATACCGGGGTGCCAAGAATTAGATAAGGTCGGTGATGATGAACTTACTGCAAAAGTTAAAACAAAAGTCGGTCCGGTTTCTGCAACATTTACCGGAAAAGTAAATCTTACAGATGTAAACCCACCCTCTGGGTATAAAATAAGCGGTGAGGGTCAAGGAGGTGTTGCAGGATTTGCCAAAGGGGGAGCAGAAGTAAGTTTAGAGGAAGATGGAACGGAAACCATCCTTAAATACACTGCCAAAGCACAAGTGGGCGGTAAGCTCGCACAAATTGGTTCCCGTTTAATTGACTCCACTGCAAAAAAATTAGCTAACGAATTTTTTACTAATTTTGTTAACCATATAGGTAAAAGTGAAGGCCCCTCTGAAAAAACCGTATCAGAAAATGAAACGGGTGCAATAATTGATGAAAAGAAACCTGGATCCGAATCATCCGCAGGTATTAGCCCTGTAATTTGGATTGGAGGTTTGATCGCTGGTGTGGCTATTTTGCTTGTTGTTTTTAATGCTCAATAAGTTTTTATTGGTAAACTTGGGTTGACCCTATAAAGTGCCGAGTCATAATTATATGATCCGAAAACCGCCTTTAAACGTTAGATGTATAATAACTTCTCATTCTCTTTATTAAGGATTTTTTGAATGACTGTTAAGTTTTCTATAACTGTAAATGGTAAGCCAGTAGAGGGCGAAACCGAAGATCGCACTCTTCTTGTTCAATATTTAAGAGAAGATATGCGATTAACAGGTACACACGTTGGATGCGACACTTCACAGTGTGGTTGTTGCACCGTTCATATTGATGGCAAACCTGTAAAATCGTGTACAATTTTGTGCGCACAGGTTGATGGGTGTGAAATCACAACAATTGAAGGCCTTGCCAAAGATGGAGAACTTCACCCTATGCAAAATGCATTTCGAGAGAATCATGCCTTACAATGTGGGTTTTGTACACCCGGGATGGTTATGAGTGCGATAGGTATAGTTGATCGTCACAAAGACGAATCTTTAGATGAAAAAACTGTACGTCATGAATTAGAAGGTAATATCTGCCGATGTACTGGTTATCATAATATAGTTAAAGCAATCCTTGCAGCATCGGTGACAATGAACAAAAACGCATAAAAATGGGCAAAATTCTAGGAGACAAATAGGATGTACGAATTTACTTATCAGAAAGCATCTTCTTTAGATGAAGCTAAGGAGGCATATGGTGCATCTGATGAAGCTAAGTATATGTCAGGTGGCATGACATTACTCCCTACACTCAAACAGCGTTTAGCACGCCCCTCTCACGTGATAGATCTCGGCGGTGTAAATGACATGAGTGGAGTTGTGATAGAAAATGATAAGGTTACAATATTAGCGCGAACACCCCATGCTCAAGTAGCTTCCAACATAGAACTTCAACGGGTATTGCCTGCGTTAGCAAAACTTGCTGGTGGCATAGGTGACCCCATGGTTAGAAACAGAGGTACTATAGGTGGCTCAACTGCCAATAGCGATCCGGCGGCAGATTATCCTGCATCGATCGTTGGGCTTGGAGCAACAGTCCACACTGACCGGCGGCAAATTTCAGGAGATGATTTTTTTCTTGATCTATTTGAGACTGCTTTAGAAGAGGGAGAGATAATCACAAAAGTAACGTATCCAATTCCCGACCGTGCCGGTTACATGAAATTTCCTAACCCAGCTTCACGGTATTGCATTGTAGGTGTAATGGTTTCGCAAAGAGGAACAACAGTCAGGGTTGGAGTGACAGGAGCAGGAGCTTGCGCGTTCCGGGTGCCAGAAATGGAAGAAAAATTGGCGTGTGAATTTTCGCCTAATGCGGTAGCAGATATTAAAGTACCTGCTGAAGATTTAAACGAGGACATTCATGCAAGTGCAGAGTATCGGGCGCACTTGGTAACAGTTATGGCAAAAAGAGCAGTAGCCGAAGCAATTAGTTGATTTCACCCTCATGAAATTGTTATCGTGGAGTTTCAACGATATATCTAAATCAAATGTGTGGCATTTGCGCTAAGCTAAGTCGTTCATTTCGTCAAATAAAGTGAAAAAAAAGAACTCCGATGGGCAATAAAATTCCTGAGTCAATTGAAGAAACAGTTACCCTTCTATCAGATGGAAAATATGTTTCTGATAGGTCATTAGCCACTGCCCTATTTCTCGCCCTAAAATTAGGTCGTCCACTTTTCCTGGAAGGTGAAGCTGGGGTAGGTAAGACTGAGATTGCAAAAGTTTTGTCTAATACCCTCGGTCACAAACTTATTCGCCTACAGTGTTATGAAGGGCTTGATGTTGCGTCAGCAGTTTACGAGTGGAATTACAGTAGGCAGATGATCGACATAAGAATAGCTGAAGCGACGGGGCAGCATAATAAAGAGTCTCTAGGAAAGACAATTTTTTCGGAGGAATTCTTAATTAAACGTCCTTTGCTTGAAGCACTCGAGACAGATACGACCGGACTTCCGCCGGTTCTTTTGATTGATGAACTGGATAGAACTGATGAGCCTTTCGAGGCATTTCTTCTTGAAATCCTATCTGATTTTCAAGTAACGATACCAGAATTAGGTACCATTTCAGCAGTAAAACCACCTATAGTCATCATTACATCTAATAGAACCCGAGAAATACATGATGCAATTAAACGTAGATGTTTTTACTATTGGGTAGATTACCCTTCTTCAGAAAGAGAGTTAGAGATTTTGAAGGTAAAGTGTCCCGATGCACCAGAACAAATTTCTGATCAAATAGTGGCGTTTGTACAAAGGCTCCGTCAAAAGGATCTTTTTAAGCTACCTGGTGTAGCTGAGACTATAGATTGGACTAATGCGCTTGTACAACTCGATCGTATTGATCTTGACCCTCAGACAGTTAACGATACTCTCGGAACGTTATTAAAATATCAAGACGACATAGAGAAAATCAAAGGCAGCGAAGCAGCGACTTTACTTGAAAAGGTTAAAGCTGACCTTGCAACTCGGTAATAGAAAAATTATGGCTGCCAATCCGGGCAAAATAGATGTTGGGGTAGATAATGATCTCCCACCCGGTCTTGCAATGCTTGAGACCCTAGAAGGCAACAAACTAGTACCAAATATTATGCATTTTGGCAGAGTTTTGCGCTCTGCCGGTTTGCCAATAGGACCTGGGAAAATACTTGATGCAGTTGACGCAGTTCAAACCGTTGGTGTCGATAAGCGTCGGGATTTTTATTGGTCCTTGCACGCAATATTTGTTAACAAGCATGATCAACACGAAATTTTTGATCAAGCCTTCCATATTTTCTGGCGAGATCCACATTTATTAGAAAGAATGATGGGTCTAATAATTCCATCAACTGATGATGAGCAAGAACTGCCGCAACCAGAACCCCCATCAAGGAGAGTTGCTGAAGCACTTAACGGAGACAAGGATAGTGATCAACCCGAAGAGGAAAAGGATCCAGAAATTGAAATTGAGGCAACTCTAACGACATCAGCCAAAGAATTACTACAAAAAATGGATTTCGAAGACATGTCCTCTGAAGAACTCGCAAATGCAAAGTATATAATTTCGCGTATGCGTTTACCTATACAAGATGTTCCAATTCGACGCTATATACGTTCCAATACCGCAGCGAAAGTAGATATGCGTGCCACATTCCGTGTAGCACTTAGGAGTGGAGGGTCTTTAATTCCATTGCAATACAGAAAACACCGAACCCGAAAACCACCACTAGTAATATTGTGTGATATCTCTGGTTCCATGGGTCGTTACACCCGTATGGTGTTGCACTTTATGCATGCAATTACAAATGATCGTGATCGAGTGCACACGTTTTTGTTTGGTACACGATTAACTAATGTCACACGCCATCTTCATCAGAAAGATATTGATGTTGCTCTAGACAGTTGTGTAGACGCCGTAGAAGACTGGTCTGGTGGTACGAGGATTGGCGAATGCATAAAGGAATTTAATCACTTTTGGTCGCGGCGTGTTCTTGGTCAAGGAGCTTTAATGATCATGATTTCTGATGGTCTAGATAGAGACGCAGGTCGCGGATTAAGCACAGAAATGGAAAGGCTACATAAGTCATGCCGTCATTTGATATGGCTTAATCCTCTTCTTCGGTTCGAAGGGTTTGAACCAAAGTCACAAGGTATAAGAGCTATACTCCCTCACGTTGACGAATTTCGACAAGTGCATAATTTAGAGAGTCTTACGCAACTTGTCGAAGCATTGAATGCACAGTTGGTAGGAAAAAAAAAGGATATGAGGCGATGGCTGGAAACAATGTAAAGGTTCAGTTAAGTGATGAAAAAATTCTTTCGACAGCTTTAGTCTGGAAAAATTCTGGCAAAAGCGTTGCTATAGCAACAGTGATTAAAACATGGGGTTCATCTCCACGACCCATGGGAAGCCAGTTAGCAGTTTCAAATGATGGAACATTTGTCGGATCTGTGTCAGGCGGATGCATAGAAGGTGCTGTTGTTACTGAAGCTCTAGAGGTTATGAAATCCGGCAAACCGAAAGTGCTAGATTTTGGTGTTAGTAATGAATTAGCTTGGGAGGTAGGCCTCGCCTGTGGCGGTCAGGTTAAGGTTCTTGTAGAAGTGATTGAAGAATGAAAAAAAATATTCTTAGCAAAATTTTAGATGATCAAGAGGCTAAAACGCCATTTGTTCTCCTAACAAATATTCAATCAGGCGAACAAACTGTAATTTACCATAAAGGTGCAGTTGGACCTGAAGCTAAAAATTTAGAACTCCTCAAAATTTGTCGTCGTTATATGAAAGATAACAAAAATGGAATCATTTCTGATCCAAAAAATGAATTTTTTTTACATGTGTTTAACCCTCCACTTAGGCTCGCAATAATTGGGGCGGTCCACATAGCTCAACCCCTTACGCAAATGGCAAAAATTGCAGGGTATGATGTTATTGTGGTAGACCCTCGCGAAAGTTTTGCAACTGTAGATCGGTTTCCAAGCACCACTATAATTACTGAATGGCCCGATGACGCAATGGAACAGATAGATATTGATCGCAGAACAGCAATCGTTACCCTTACGCATGATCCTAAGCTCGATGACCCTGCACTCTCTGTAGCTATCAAATCAAATGCATTTTATGTTGGAGCACTTGGCAGCAAGAAAACACATGCATTACGTGTCGATCGCATGAAAACAGAGGGCAATGATGAAAGACAAATCAATCGAATACATGCTCCAGTCGGCTTAAATTTGCACGCTGTATCACCCGCGGAAATTGCCATATCCATTATGGCTGAGATTACCGCAACACTTCATGCGCTGTAAAAAAAGGCACCAGAGTGAAGTTTGGTGAAACATCGCTAATAGACTCTAAAGGAGCAATCCTCGCACATAGTATTCGTGTAGGTGGAAAAACTTTTAAAAAAGGAATAACACTTCACGAACCAGAATTAGCTTTTCTTCAAAAAAATGGTATTGAAAGAATTGTTACAGCAAAATTAGAACAAAATGATCTACACGAAAACGATGCTGCGCTTCGCTTAGCAAAAGCCTTAAAAACCGAACATTTAGAAATCGGCCAACCGGGAACAGGTCGTTGCAACCTAATAGCAGCAGCTAATGGCCTCATTAAGATTAACAAAAAACTTATAAACACCCTTAACCGAAACGATGAAGCCATTACAGTGGCTACTGTTTCACCGGGGCAAGCGTTGAAAAAAGGTGATATTGCAGCAACTGTAAAGATAATCACCTTCGGCGTTTCACTAAAGTATATAATTAAATGTGAACAACAAATAAAAGAGAAAAAACCTTTACATTTAGATCCCTTCAAGCGCCTACGAATTGGGCTTGTGCAAACTACCCTTTCCAATACAAAAAATAGCGTAATCAGCAAGGCTCATAATATTACAGCAGACCGGATCACTGCTTTAGGCTCTGAGTTTGCTCAAGACTATATATGCAAGCACGAAAAGAAAGAAATTATTCAAGCCATTAAAATCATGAAAAGCCAAGAAATAGATATTTTACTCATCCTTGGTGCATCAGCAATATCAGACAGACGAGATATAGTGCCCCAAGCAATAAAAGACACTGGGGGAAAAATTATACATTTTGGTATGCCGGTTGATCCCGGGAATTTAATGCTCCTGGGCAAATATACTAATATGAAAATTTTGGGCATCCCCGGATCTGCCAGATCCGCTCGGCTACATGGTTTTGATTACATACTTCAAATGTTGGCAGCAGGGCGTGAGGTCAGAGGGCAAGATATTACTGCAATGGGTGTAGGCGGACTTTTAAAAGAAATTCCAAGTCGACCTATGCCAAGAAAACTTAAAGAATACTCACCTAGACCAAGTGAAAATAAATGCGCAGCGATTATTCTTGCAGCAGGCCGGTCCCAAAGAATGGGAAAGCGTAACAAAATGCTCGAAAAAATTAATGGAAAACCTATGATAAGGCATGTTACGAATACTGTTGTAGAAACTGGCATTAAACCTATTATCGTTGTAACTGGACACCAACCCAGTTTATTGATGTCCGCCTTACAGGGGCTTGAAGTAGATTTTGTTCATAACTCGAATTTTAGAGATGGAATGAGCACCTCATTAAAGGCCGGTATTACTGCATTACCAGAAGATATAGAAGGCAGTTTTGTAGTTCTAGGCGATATGCCTGGAATAAAAAAAGAGCATTTTAGCAAATTATCGGACGCTTTTGATCAACAGTTGATCTGTGTGCCCACATACCGCGGCAAACGTGGAAATCCTGTTTTATGGCATCAAAGTCTATTTTCAGATATTTTGAATCTCTCTGGAGACATTGGTGCAAAAACAATAATTGAAAAAAATTCAGACTATGTAATCGATGTTGAAATGAACGATGAGGCAGTTTTGGTAGATTTAGATACTTCAAGAGCATTAGAAATTTTTAACAAGAATTTTAATAAATAAACAACTGAGCGATATACCAGCTAGGAAAGGCTAATATCCGTTGGACGGCGTTGTTTTGGATATGGTTTTTCTACTTCTAATTTGGCTTATGGATACTTAGCGATATTGCATGAAACTATAACCCCGCATTTTTTTATGATGCTAGCTATTTCGACCCTCCCGTTTTTCTACGTGAAAAACTTCACTTAATTCCGAAATTCAAGCAAACAATAAAAAAAACAAATTTATTTCTTTATACAGTTGAAAACAACAACAACCATATCCAATGTCATTTTTTAGACAATCTTAAAGTTTCTTCAACAAAATTTATTACCTCTTGAGACCATCCAAACTCTCCCAGATTTGTATGACTAGCCGCCGGATAAAAAATGAATTTTTTTGGTTGTTTAGCAAGGTTATAAAGCTTTTTTGACAATTTTAATGGGATAACCCTATCATGGCCTCCATGCCCTATAAGTATGGGTATTTCAACACTACTTATTTTTTCATCAGAATTAAAACGATCACGCACTAACCAATACGTTGGGAACATCCAATATTTTTGTTGTGCAGTTTCAACAAGAGAAGAAAATGGTGTTTCAAGGATTAAACAAAGGGCTCTAACTTTTGTAGCAAGATGGACTGCCACAGCCGTTCCAAGTGATTCGCCATATAATATTATTTTATTCAAAGAGATATTTTGCTCTCGAAGCCACTTGAGGGCAGCTGCGCCATCTTTGTATAATCCTTCTTCCTCTGGACTACCCTTATTTCCACTGTAACCGCGCCATGCAAACAGCAAAACGCCATAACCTTTATTTAAATAAGGAACAACTTTTTCTAATCTGTATCCTAAACTGCCGGCATTGCCATGAAAGTATAAAACCGTCGGTGAATTTACTTCTCTCGGTTGCAACCACCAGCCAAGTAATTCTAAATTATCAGATGTTCTAATTGAAATCTCGGATATTTCATAATCAGAATATGACTTAGGGTCGGGACGCTCCGATCCCGGACGATAAATGATCCCGCGTTGGAAAACCCACAAAAACAGGAGTGAGAGCATGTAGACTGTTAGAATAGCTAGTATTACCCAACCCACATTAGTGATTAAGTTTTGGTTGATTTTACTGATCTCCGGTATTTAAAAAAGTAGATGGTATTTCGCGATGTTCGGCCAACAATGATCCAAATCCGTCTATCGGGTCATCAATTCCAGAGTCTCTTAGCGCATACCAATAAGTTGCTGTATTTATCGCGAGAACAGGTTTATTGAAGAAAATTTCGGCAATACCTGCTAAACGAGCCATAGCCAAATTAGTTCCAACTTGAACAATTGCATCTATATCGGTTCCATCCAACTCTTTCATTGCGGAAACAAGTACAGTTGGACTGGCATAGGCAATTTCTACTGGACCGTTACATTTAAGTCCCTTCATCCTGACAACCTCAAAGCCGCAATCTGAGAAAAAGATCCGCACATTTTTGTCACCCACGGGCCAATAAGGGGTAAGGACAGCTATTCGTTTGATTTCACCGTAGCAAGATAAAGCAGCCCTACATGCATCAGAGCCCATTGTAACTCTGAGTCCAGAAAGATCTTCCATACGGTTTTTAAGTTCGATACTAGTTTGTAAGCCCCCCCAGAATGTCTCGGAAGACATCCCCATCACCAAATAATCTGGACGGCAAGTTAATACTCTTTTCACTGCATTATCTAATTCTGCCCTAATGTTATCCATGAGTTTATTGAAGTCCTCATCACTTTCAACAGGGTCATCAGGTATCCAAACCCGCGAGAAGTGATTGGTAACTCCTCGAGCTCGCATTTCATCAAATTCGGGTTGTACTGAAGTATTGGTCGATGGTGCTACAATTGCAAATTTCTTTCTCCATCCCAAAGAGTCAATCATGAGATTCTCCTTCTGTTTGCCCTGGAGCCAACATTTCTAACTCTAATAATACCTCATCCAGGGTCATGACGTCTGCGTACTTCTGATCCATATCAAAAAGATTTGCATCATGTGGCCCCAATGCCCTATCTCCAACACATTCACATGGAACAATGGGACGAAACCCCATCCCCATTGCATCCACAACAGTTGCCCGAACACAACCGGACGTTGTACAACCTGTAACAATAGCAGTGTCAACACCGCGTCGGGCCAACCAACCGGCCAGATCTGTCCCAAAGAACGCAGATGGGTTTAACTTCTCTATAACACGTTCACCCTTTCGGGGTGTAAGCTGCTCAACGATTTCGACAGATTTACTTCCTCGTTTCAACCCATCTCTTAATCTTGGCATTTTAAGATTAAACACCCCATCTTCACTACCATCCTCGGCATAACAATGGGATGTATATACAATAGGCAAGTCATGATGCCTTGCGGCGGCGAGTAATTTTTCGGTATTGTTAATCGCGGATTGAATATTTCCGCCTCCGAAGGCATCTTCATCATTAAATCCATTAATGAAATCAACGATTACCAAAGCTGGTTTCTTTCCGAATCCTATACGAGCACCAAGACCCTGTCTCTCATAAACTTCCAAATCATTAGCCTTATTTGTTTGCACCATTTCAAATCCTCGCTTTAATTAAAGTAATGATGGATATCGCTATAATTAACGCGATAGCCAAAAAGAAAAATTCAGGACGTCCAGAATCCATTATCCAACCAGCAAATATAGGGCCAACAAGATTTCCAATGCTAAATCCAGTTGAAGTGAACCCAAAAGCTAAACCAGTCATTTCTTTAGGAGAAACTTTCTTCACTAATACATCACGTGATGGACTACTTATTCCGTATGCTAACCCGCCCGCTATCATCATTAAAAAAATAAACCAGAAATCAACCCCCGAGAATGCTAGCCCCGCAACACATGCGGACATGGTAGCAATGGAAACTGCAGTAATGAATTCTTGATGTTTGATACAATTTGCAATCCATCCCCCAATTAACACCCCGAGTGCACAACTGACGAGGTGAAGTGTTGTCGACAACGAAGCAAAATATTCGTCAATTGCATGATAAGAAACCAATGCAACAACTGAAAAAGACATAAGTCCTGCGATTCCTATCGCAGTCAGAGAGAAAAATAAAAACATATTTACTAAAGGTGCTGAAAATATAAATCGCAATGCCTTTTTTAATTCGACTTTGGATTTAAGTTGGTTACCTAATGAGAGCTCAGGCGAATTCTTCACCTCTAAAACATTTTTGCGACTTATTAAAAGTAATGTGAGTAAAAGTCCCAAAACACCAACAACAGCTAGTGCATTTTGCCATCCTATAAAATTTGCCATCGGTAACATAACTGCGTAGGCTGCAGCCCACCCCATGTAGCCAGAAAACATGTGAAGACTCACGCCATGAGCAAATACGCTTTTATTAAGCAAAGAATTTAACATTTCATAATCTGCTGGATGAAAAACTGAATTACCAATCCCTGCTAGCCCAAATGCAAAAAATATCAACCAATATGTGCCAATCATACCGGAAATGAGAAAACAAACACTCATTAAACCCACACCGAATATAAGAACACGACAGCCCCCTATTCGGTCTACCAGGTAACCCATTGGAATCTGCCCTACACCAGTAGAGAAAGCCATAACCGATATCAACGCACCGAGCTCGGTAAAGCTAACCTTCATGTCAGCGGACATTAAGAGAAACATTGGTGCAATACAAAGCATTGCAAAATGACTGTAAAAATGCCCTGAACATAGCAAAGCTAGAGCTTGAACGGGTAGCGTCTTAGACTCTAAAAACTTCACAACATTGCCAATCCAAAATCATTTTTAAAGATGATACATTTAAATCATTTTCCTGCATTTTAAATCCTTTTCCTATTAAATGAGGAGGAAGGGATATAACCAATATTTACTCTAATTTGACTGTCGTCTATGATTTTCTTTTAAAATTGAGTAGTATCTTCAATAATAACTCGGTTGAAATGGGTAATGTAACTTTTTAATACACATAAAATTCTAATTAAGAAGTATTATGAATTTGTATTTATAATTAAGTCCCTGTCACTGAAGCGATTATTGTGTACTACTTCGTTTATATAAGTGAAAATTTCATTAAATTCCTACTTAGCTCCTAAGCGATAACAGCATAATGTTTGTTAATATAAAAAGAGGAAATGGTTGTGACTAATACTGCCTTTGCATCCGTTCTAACTGCGAAAAGGGAATTTCAACTTCGCGAGGTTCCAATTCCCGAAATAGCTTCTGATGATGGTGTTCTTCGTATGGAATGCGCAGGCCTTTGCGGCACTGACTACGAGCAATACGATGGACATTTTATAGGAACCATACATGGTCAACTTCCAATGACTTTAGGCCATGAAATTATGGGGTTTGTGGAAAAACTTGGATCAAAGGCCCAAAAACGCTGGGGTGTAAAAGAAGGCGACCGAGTAATTGTTGAGACCTCAATACCCTGTGGTGAGTGTCTATCCTGTCAAGATGGAAGACCAGTTTTCTGTTATAAAAACATGGGCTACGGAATACGAATTGGTTTTGATCTAAAACCACACTTGTGGGGCGGTTACGCCTCGCATCTCTATCTTCATCCCAATGCCCGTTTACATAAAGTTCCCGATAATATTCCTACCGGGCCAATGAGCCTTTTTAATCCGCTATCTAACGCAGTAAGATGGGCTTGGAAAAAACCTGCGCTCCGGGAAGGTCAAACCATAGTAATAGAAGGACCTGGACAGCGGGGACTTTTAGCTGTCGCAGTAGCAAAAAAATTAAATGCCGGTCTTATTATCTGCACTGGGACAGATAAAGATTCATATCGCTTGAAACTTGCCAAACAGCTTGGTGCCGATGTTACGATTGACGTCACGAAGGAAAATCCTGTCGAACGAGTGTTTAAAGAAACAGGTGGAGAAAAAGCAGATATTGTTTTAGATGTTTCGATGGGGGCAGTTGAGCCAATTTTACAAGGCATCGAAATGCTTAAAAAAGGAGGAATTTTCGTCAATGCCGGCGTAAAATCTCGTAACGTTATTTCTAATTTCTCATCAGACAAACTTTTGTTTAACGAAATATCATTTCTGGGTGTGCTTTCATCCGATTGGGAAGACACTGCTGAGGCTGTAAATATTCTTTCTGATGATTGGAAAACTCTGGCTCCATTATCCACTCACTCATTCCCGCTAGATAAAGCAGAAACAGCAGTTCAAATGTTGGGACGCGAAGTAGAAGACGAGATTGAATCTATTCATATTCACTTAGACACAATGGTGGCACCATGAACAAACTACCTATTCGACTCGCAGCCGGATCCGGTCCTACATTTGGGGTGGACGATTTATCCTGCGCAGCAGCAACACATTTAGGAATTTGGAATGAGGAAGGCTTAGATGTCAATTGGACCCCTGTTAATGGCGGCATGGAAGCAATGCAGGCTGTAGTAGATAATAGTGTGGATGTTGCATATGGTGGGCTCGGACCCGCGCTTCGGTTTCGATCGGAGGGCAAATCTATAAAAATTGTTGTATCTATGGCTAGGGCACTAGCACAAAATCTTGTTGTTCAAAAAAAGATTACGAACACTTCAGATTTAGCAGGGGTATCATGGGCCCTTGATGGATTCGGCGCCCTAAGTCATCACATGGCTCGACTTATAGTGAAGAAATTAGAACTTAGTGAAAAAGATATTAAATGGGAGGCCGTCGGCCCTCCTCCTGAACGAATATCTCGGCTTTTAAATGACACAATTGATGCCTCTTTAATTAGAGTAGAAGAAGCAATTGCTCTAAATAGAGATCCGTCAAATAATTTACATACACTGCTTGGCTTTGCAGAATTAAAAAAATTAGTTCCAGTCCAGCCACACGGAGTACTAGCCACGTCAGATGAATATACAATCAACAATGGTCCGGAATTGCAAATGTTAACCAACGGAATAATCCGCGCTTCACGTTTGTTACATGATGACTTTGACTCATTTAAGTTTGTCTATGAGAAAAATGTTTCTGTTGATTTACCTCCTGATGAGGTGAAAAAAATTTGGAAACAAGAGTCAGATTCCGGAGGATTTGCGGTGAACGGAGAATTAACAAAATCGCATTGGCAAGATGAAATGTCTCTATTTTACGAATTAAATCCTGAATTACCAAAGGTCAAACAATCGGATATTATTAGTGAGGAGTTTGTAAAGAAAAGCTTGCATGATCTGGGTATTTTTGAGGGGCCTGATTTGAACTAATTGAAATTTATAGATTATCATTCTCAACTTATAAGTTTTGTTGATTACAATAAAAAACAGTACATAACGGTTTTATAATTTAAAAAAAAACTCAAAGAGATGAGGATTATTGTTTTGTAATAAAATATTTCTTAGTGTTAAAAATTATTTGAATTTAGAAGAAATGTGGCCCTCAAAATAAAAAATTCTGAGGGCCAAAGGTAGGATGTGCCTCGGTCTCGGAGACAAAACCGAGGAGGCTTTGTTGGATAACAATTTGCTAAAACTGAAACCGCAACAGCTCTAGTCTACAACTTAAAATTGAGATTGCAAGTCATTCGCAATTTTACAGATAAAGCAAAATATGAATTCAAAACTTAACCCCAAAAAGTTTTTTTAATTAGAGGATTAATTTTGTAAGCTTACCATTAGTGAAAAGGAACATTCGTTATATGTTAAACTCAAAGGTAAAAATAGAATGCAAATTTATAAAATGATAACTATCTGACACTCATTTTGACCGAAAATGGCCCATTTCCAACATCAAGATAACCGGCACCTCCCCAGTCAACAACAGACATACCTTGAGATACCCTAAACGAAACAGACATAGAGGAGGTATTGTCAGAAATTACTACGGGCGTTGTGAATGATTGAACACCAACCATTTTCGCAACATTGGCAGAGGAAGACGCTAATAAACTTCCACTAGTCAATAAATAGGCAGTAATTGTTCCCTCAGAGAGGGTTTCTGATCCACTAGCTTCAAAGCTCCCACCACCACTAAGATCTAATAATGGATCCGTGAGAATGCCGGCTGTAGTTGGAGTAGAGCTACAAACCGTGCTATTGCCAGACGGAGGACTACCAGATGGTTCACCGTAAGTTGCAGCTTGAGTTGAACAATATATACCAGATCCACTTTGAACTCCGTTATAAGAGGTGTTCAAAGTTATTGCTGCTTTAATTTTAAACACATTACTCATACGGATAAACCCGTGCGTATACGTACCGTTAGGTGGTTTGCTCATTGATCCGGCCAAATTCTTTGAAACCCCATTCTCAACTGAAACTTCATATCCGCCAGGACTAGTAAAGGTGGAGGCACAACTCGATAAATCTATGGCTGAACTTGTTGTCGGCGCAGTCGGAGCCGCCGTACATAAGCCCATCTCAGTTATTGTAATGGCATAATAATCTGGTTCAGTCTGACAAAATGGATCACTTCCGGAAGGAATAGTAATTACGCCGGATGTTTTGCTGCAAACTTGCGTATAACCTATTCTATTTATTACAATTGCTGATAATATAATTATGAACGCTAAAACAAGTCTCATACTTTTGAGAACCTCCTAAAACCCACTGACCGAAACAGAAAACTTATTCTGTTTAATAATTCTATTTTCTCTTTTTACTGGAAGCAAACGGTGACTTGAAATATCTGTTAGTTCGTATGGAATTGAAGATATTTCAAAAAACATTTCTTTGTCGTCGATGTACCGTTCTCCAAGAGACATTGAAAACCCAACTTTTGCAAAGTATTCATCATCCTTTGTTACGTCGCTTTCATAAAAAACACGACCTGCCTCAAAATTAAGACCAAGACCTAACCTTGCAATAAGCGATAAAGAAGAACCTTCCAAGTCAACAGCACCATCAATAGCATTCCAGTTAAAGTGATTGAACCGCAGCGAGGAACTTTTTATATAAGGCAAGGCGAGAAAAACGTTCGCATCCCAACCATCCAAGGCTCGAGCTTCATTTGCATCTCTATCAGGCCGATAGCCACTTAAAGCCTCATAAATATTCATATTTCCACTGAGAATCGAAGTGGTCAATTCCACACCAACACTTGCTCGGTTGTGATCATATGGTAACTCGTGATCATAAAAAGCATTAATCCCTAAAAGAAGTTTGTTCTCATTTAAGAGATGTCTATACCCTAGGCCAAAATTAATTGTAGAACGCCCATCAAATCTATTTAAACCAAATTGGTTGAAAAATGTTCCTTCTTCTCCAGAACCAACTTCCAGGCCATTTAGAATAATAAGATTATATTCTGGTTTACCCTCATCTAAACGAAACTCAAACTCACCATAACCTGAATGTTTTTTTAACAGCTTGTCACCTTTAAAGGATAAAAATCTAGCTGTCGCATTTTCAACCGCATCAACTGCCGCGCCAACCTTATTTTTTGCTTCTAAAAAGTTCCGTGCAGCTGAATGAAACACCCCAGAATTGGTATCTAAGGATTCCGCACCTGCGGTAGCACAAAAACTTATCAAAACCAGGCCGAATTTTAACAAGAAGGTTTTTACCTTCATTTTTATTCCTTTATTTATTCCAAACTATCTTTTGATCTTCTCTCGAATAATCTTCATTTTAAAAAACATAGCAAGTATAAATATCTAATTTCTTCAGTTTTTTCTGCCAGAAGCACAAGATTAGGGGGAATTCATTAATAGTTCTAAGTCAACATCTACATTATTTTGAGTTTCTTACCACAGAGGGGCATCCGATTAATTTAATAACAAAGTTTGATAAAATGTACACCACCACACCCATTGACCGAAAAAGATCTGTCAATAAAGTAGTAAGTATAAAAAAATTTACGGGTTGGCAGAATGCAATATCCTTTCATTCCGCCTCAAAAGCGAAAGCCTCTTATTTGGCCAGATAAAAAACGACTTGTTGTTCAAGTTACTCTGAATTTAGAATATTGGGATATGTTGAAAGATACGGATTCTCCGTATTATGCGGGGGGGCCTGCTGTTATCCCGGATCCAATTCCAGGAAGAATATTAGATGTACCAAATTTCAGCTGGCGGGAATACGGGCAGCGCGTAGGAATTTGGCGAATACTTGATACCTTTGATGCAATTGGAGTTCCTGCCTCATGCACGCTTAATGCAAAACTCGGTCTAGAACGCAAAGATATTGTGGATGCTATTATTAAACGTGGCTGGGAGCTTGTTGCGCATAATTATGAACAGGGTGACTTACTGACAAATTACCAAGAGGATATAGAAGCAGAAGAAGAGCTCATTTTAAGAGCATTAAATACCTACAATGAGATTGTGGGTAAATCAGCAAAAGGTTGGCTTTCTTCTTCGTTAAGAAGCACCCCAAATACACCAGAAATACTAGCAAAAAATGGTATTTCTTTTTTGTGCGATTTTATGAATGATGAACAGCCCTATCTTATGCAAACCAACCATGGTCCCTTAGTTTCAATTCCGTATTCGGTAGAAATAAATGATTTTACATTTTTTCATCGACGCGGCATGTCTACGACTAGTGCCCTTGAAGTACTTAAAGAGCAATTTGATCAATTATATTCCGAGAGTGCATCCACCGGAAAAATTATGAGTGTAGGGCTTCATCCCCATGTTTCAGGGCATCCCTATAGAATTCGCGCAATTCGCGAGTTTTTAGAATATGCGAATAGTTATAGTGATGTTTGGTGGGCTACACGAGAGCAAGTTGCAGATTGGTATTTAAAAAATCACGATAGTCATATTAACCAATAGTTGGGAAATTATATGCTGTTCATACAACAACTCGTAAATGGACTTATGCTCGGGGGAGTTTATGTAATGGTTGCGGTTGCATTCACTCTCATCATAGGCATGCTTAATTTTCTTAACTTTACCATTCCAGCCCTGTTTATGTTCGCTGCAGTAATTATGTGGGCAACCATGACCGGACACCTTCCCTTTGGAAACGAACTAATAGTATTACTATTTGGCCAAGAATTACGCTGGATTGCTGGTGTTTTGCTAGCGCTTATAGTCACCGCATTAATTTCCCTTATAATTGAACGGTTCACTTACAGATACATGAAAGCAAAATATGGAGATGCTACAGAACACGCTCTACCGCTGGTCAGTTCGCTAGGTTTCTTAATTTTTTTCGAACACCTTGTAATTAGTACTTGGGGTTCTGATCCACTGAGTTTAACCTCACCCTTCGGAAAGGCCACTTTCGAAATTGGTGGTATACTTTTTAGCTGGCCGCAACTGATAAGTCTTATTCTTTCTTTAATTATCGTCTGTGCGTTAAGCCTTATGTTGAAGACTTCAAAATTAGGCCGTGCGTTGAGGTCGATAGCAGAACGGCCAGATACTGCAACACTTATGGGTGTAGAAGTAGGGAGAATAGTACCGATTGTGTACATAATAACTGGTTTATTATGCGCTGTTTCTGGTGTGCTCTTCGCAATTAATTACACCACGATTGATGCATATGTTGGTGATACAGTTGCTACTGTAGCAATAGCTGGAATGGTACTCGGTGCATTAGGAAATGTGTGGGGAGCAATAATTGGAGGCCTCTTTGTTGGTATACTTGAGGTCATGTCAATACATATAGTCGGAGCAGATTTTGCAAAGGTTCCGATCTGGGGACTTTTGCTTTTGATTCTAATTTTTAAACCCACTGGTCTTTTTGGACATATTCTAGTCGGAAAGGGCAAATTTTGATGAGCGGTTACATAGAAGCTCAACTGGTAATTTTATGTCTAAGCACTATCTACGCATATGGGATATTTTTACCCGCGGCCTCTGGACAACTTAATCTAGGAGCTGCAGGATTTATCACTTTAGGTGCATATGCAAGTGCATGGTTCAATTCAATCGATGGTTTGGGTCTGCCCATATGGCTTAGCATTATACTTGCAATGTTATTCACTGGCATAATTAGCTTTGCAATTTCATTCCCCATACTTAGAACACGCGGTGTTTACATGGTCCTTGCTACATTCGCATTCGCGGAAGTGGTTTCAGGACTAGCAATAAATATGGAGTTTGTAGGCGGTGCAGCCGGCTTCCCTGTAGACGGTCATGTTAGTGTTTTAACAATCGTTCCTGTAACATTAGCAGTAATTTTTTTCAGCTTTTACTTGATGTCCACCCGATTTGGGCTTTCCCTCAGGTCAATACATGACGATGAGAATGTTGCAACACTATTCGGTGTAAATATTCGTTATGCAAAAGTAGCAGCGTTTACTATTGGTGCAATGTTAATGAGTTTGGGTGGATCACTATACGGTCATCACTACAATTATGTAGAAGCCCAAACGTTTAACGTTCTATTGAGCATTTATATATTACTTTATGTTCTTATGGGAGGTACCCAAACGGCATGGGGCCAATCATTGGTGCTGCATTCTTTACTATCGTTCCAGAAGTAATTCGTGAGCTTGCTCACGCCGCAGGTTTGCTCTGGCTTGCTGAGGGCCGTTTTATGCTATTTGGTGTATTTATTATTTTACTAATGGTTTTCCTTCCAGAAGGTGTTGTCACTAGAACACTTCAAGATACCCTAGCAAATAAATTGTATCGTTCCCGAATAAATATC
The DNA here is from genome assembly GCA_002709075.1 of Rhodospirillaceae bacterium. Classification (GTDB taxonomy): domain Bacteria; phylum Pseudomonadota; class Alphaproteobacteria; order MPNO01; family UBA2964. The sequence continues at coordinate 26,571 of PAPV01000017.1, forward strand.
TTTAATTCGACTGGATCCTCATGACAGAAAATATTTTAACCTTACAACACCTGCATAAAAGTTTTAGTGGATTAAAAGTCATCAACGATATTTCATTTCATGTGCGCAAAGGAAGTCGGACCGCATAAATAGGACCAAACGGCGCAGGTAAAACAACAATTTTCAATTTATTGACCGGCGTATACAAATTGGATACTGGAATAATCAATTTAGATAAAAAAAATATCACCGATACTCCCGCCCAAAACAGGGTAAAGTTTGGTATATCAAGAAGCTTTCAAAATATCCGACTTATGCCCCATCTTAGCACCGTTGAAAATATAATGTTGGGTCAACATGCACGAGCATCATCACTTTCTCAATTACTTTTTCCGATAGGCATGTTATCAGAAAATCGCTGGAAGATTGCTGCGATGCGCGCACTGGAAAATGCTGGGATTGGAACATACCCAGGGAAAGTCGTAGCAAATCTCCCTTATGGTGTCCAAAAACGGATTGAAGTAGTTCGTGCAATGATACCGGAACCTCGAATATTGCTTTTGGATGAGCCCGCAGCTGGGCTTAATGAAACAGAAACCGAAGAACTTCAAAAATTACTTCAACGGGTTTCAGAAAATGGTGTGACAATTCTGGTAGTAGAGCATGATATGCATTTTGTTCGCAATTTTTGTGATTATGTAATAGTCCTTAATTTCGGCCGAAAAATTTTTGAAGGTACACCAAAACAAGTAAATAGTAATCCTGATGTTCTCGAAGCATATCTAGGAACCAATAATAAAACAGGGGAGGAGTATGCTTCTCAAGGTTGAAAGTCTTAACGTTCATTATGGAAGAAACCATGCCGTTAAGGAGGTTAATTTAGAACTAAATGCTGGTGAGATAATCACAGTTCTTGGAGCAAATGGAGCCGGAAAAAGCTCTTTATTAAAAGCAATTTTGGGTACTGAAAAATCTGATGGTCAGGTCTATTTTAATGGCAAAGAAATTTCGAATTGGAGTGCTCCAAAACGAGTTCGAAATGGATTGGTTTTAGTTCCCGAAGGTCGGCAAATTTTTGTTAGTTTGACAGTACAAGAAAATCTTCTCATGGGGGCATATTGCCGATCGAAGGACCTTTCACTCGAAATAGACGCGATTTACAAGAGATTTCCAAACTTATCTGCCCGGCGAAACATGCAAGCAAGCGTCCTATCTGGCGGTGAACAACAAATGTTGGCAATAAGTAGAGCTTTGCTAGCAAAGCCTAAACTCATGATGTTAGATGAACCATCACTTGGCCTTAGTCCAATTTTAGTAAAACAACTTTTTGATCTTATTCAGGAACTCAATTTAAACGGGCTCTCAATATTATTAGTCGAACAAAATACGCACATGGCGCTTAATACAGCGACACGGGGTTACGTGTTGGAGTTAGGGACTATAGTTTTATCTGGCCCTTCAA
>PAPV01000018.1 GCA_002709075.1 Rhodospirillaceae bacterium
GTCTTTCAATTCAAAATTGCATGGATAAAACTTTTTTTGGTCTGCGTTGTAGTATGGTGGGTCGACAAAAAGCATTGAGCCATCTGAAGCGCTGTCAATCACTTCTTCGAAGTCAATGTTGGTAATTTTTACAGATTGAAGTTTATCACTTACTGTTCGTAAATGAGGTATCCAATTTTTGGGCCGCATACTGTACTTTTCTCCATAACCCCAGTAACAGTTTTCTTCCTTCATAATGCCACTGTAGCTTGTTCTGTTCAGATAATACCATCTGAATGCACGCTCTGTGTCTGTTTTAGGTTTATATTCGTTTTTATAAAAAGTATGGAGTTCCTTTGTAGCTTGAATGCCATCCAAATACTTTGCTAACTCTTGTAGGTTGTCCCTAATTTGCAAGTATGTATTGATAAGTGCCTCGTCAAAGTCATTCAACCAGTTGAATTTAGCTGGTATTTTTTGGGCAAAAAAAATACTACCCCCGCCAGCAAAAGGTTCGCAGTAGGAATGACTAGGCTTTAGTTGTTCTAAAATTAGTTTACGCGCATAAAATTTACCACCAGCGTACCTGAAAGGTGAGTTGGGTTTATTCGACTTCAAATCTATTGGATTCCCATAAGAGTCGGTTTTTGTTTTATCATTCATTTTCTACCTTTGGTTTTTGCTCTTATTATATCTTTTCCATTTTGTAAGAAACTAACTTTCTATACTTTCAGTTAGTTTCATCAGGTATGTTTACGTTAGGTACTGCAATGCCATCCTTCACCGTCTAACGAGCGACGGCACTTCTTTTCATCAATCCTTTATTAAGGTGATAGTAGGTGCACTCAATTTGTTTGACGGAAGTTCCACACATAAAGGCAACATCCTCAAAGCTACACACAACCATAACACGCTGGGTAATACAAAAATGTCTAAAACTATATGGAACTAGGTCTATCGATCCAAGGTGAAGCATAAGCAAACGGACTTTTGCTGCATGCTGCACAAAAGTCTGCAATAGGGAGAATGATATAATCTCAACATATGTTCTTCACGAAAATGATGCTGCACCAATTGCTGATACGAGCCACATGATAATTCATCGCATTTATTCTCTATGTGTCATTCCCACTCAATAGTCCCTGGTGGTTTAGATGTAATATCATAAGTTACACGGTTAATACCGTTAACTTCGTTGATAATTCGGGAAGACACTCTCGCTAAAAATCGTTGATCAAAAGGATAATAATCTGCGGTCATTCCGTCGGTAGAAGTAACTGCACGAAGTGCACAAGCATAATCATATGAACGTGAATCTCCCATCACGCCGACAGTTCTTACTGGTAACAACACAGCAAAAGCTTGCCAAATTTTATCATATAGCCCCGCCTTTCGGATTTCATCTAGGTAAATATCGTCGGCCTCTCTTAATATATTAGCTTTTTCATCACTTACTTCACCGGGAATCCGAATTGCCAGTCCTGGTCCAGGAAAAGGGTGTCTTCCTAACATAGTATCTGGCAGACCTAGTTCTCTGCCTAACAGTCGAACTTCATCTTTAAATAACTCACGGAGTGGTTCCAACAATTCTAAATTCATCCGATCTGGTAACCCTCCAACATTGTGATGTGATTTTATGGTGACATTTTTGCCGCCAGCAATCGAAACGGATTCGATGACATCAGGGTAAAGCGTTCCCTGGGCTAAAATCTCAACTGAGCCAATTTTATTTGCTTGTTCCTCGAAAACATCAATGAAAGTACTTCCAATTATTCTTCTTTTCTTTTCTGGATCAGTGATACCTCTCAAATTTCCTATAAAAAGAGATTTGGCATCTTTATGTACCAATGGTATATTATAATGCTCGCGGAATAGGTTAATTACATATTCCGTTTCCCCTTTTCTCATAAGTCCATGATCCACAAAAACACATCTCAATTGGTCACCTATAGCCCTATGAATAAGGACTGCTGTAACAGTTGAGTCTACACCGCCAGAAAGACCACAAATTACATTCCTACTGCCCACTTGGTTCTGTATTCGACGAATGGCTTCTGAGAGAAAAGAGGCCATGGTCCAATCCCCTGCACATCCACAAATTTTATGAGTGAAATTACGAAGCAAATCTTTTCCGTCAGGCGTGTGCACCACCTCTGGGTGAAATTGAACTCCATAAAGATTTTGGCGGGTATTTCCTATAACTGCAAAGGGTGCATTTTCACTTACTGCGAACACCTTAAACCCGTCAGGTAAGGCCTCTACTTTATCCCCGTGACTCATCCAAACTTGATGGCTAGTTCCCCTTCTCCATGTACCAGAAAACAACTCACAGTCGCCAATTATTTCTAATTGTGCACGGCCAAATTCTCTTTTTCCAGAATTTGAAACTCTACCTCCAAGCTGTGAGCACATTATCTGTTGGCCATAGCATATGCCAAGAACCGGTATATTTAAATCGAAAACCCAATTTGGTATTCTCGGACCCTGCCCAGTCACAACAGACTCTGGGCTTCCGGATAAAATAATTCCTTTTAGATTTAATGAATCAGGCACCGTCTTTGCACAATTAACCGGATGCACTTCACAAAAAACACCACTCTCTCTAACCCGACGAGCAATTAACTGTGTAACTTGTGAACCAAAGTCTAATATCAGAACTGAACTAATCATAATAAATAAACTTTCAATCTACTTCCGACGTTAACCGAGAACCAATAATTTACGTCTGCGAGTCAATTTTTAAAACCTGTTATGACCCAGTAATTATTCATAAAAACAGGTTAACTTTCTTTTCTATAATTAGGGGCTTCTCGAGTGATCGTGACGTCATGAACATGACTCTCACGACGGCCGGACTCAGTAGACCTCCGCATAAGACATCGGTTTTGCATTTGTTCTATCGTTCCATTTCCAGTGTAACCCATTGCAGCTTTCAAACCTCCAATTAATTGCTGCAAAACACTGGCAGTCGATCCTTTGTAAGGAACCTGACCTTCAATGCCTTCTGGTACCAACTTCAAACTATCAGTAATCTCTTCCTGGAAATAACGATCAGCTGAACCACGAGCCATCGCACCTAAGGATCCCATTCCTCTATAGGCTTTGTAAGATCTACCCTGATATAAAATCAGCTCACCTGGTGCCTCATCCGTACCTGCAAGCAATGAACCTACCATTGCACAATCTGCACCAGCTGCAATAGCTTTTGCTAGGTCACCTGGATATTTGATACCACCATCCGCTATTGCGGGGATGTTCAACTTATGACAAGTCTCGGCTGCCTCCATTATTGCAGAGAACTGTGGTACTCCAACACCAGCTACAACCCTTGTTGTGCAAATTGACCCTGGACCAATACCAATCTTAATAGAATCTGCCCCTGAGTCTGCTAAAGCCTTCGCACCATCAGCTGTTGCTATATTTCCAGCAATCAACTGAGCGTTGTTGTTCATTCGTTTGATTCTATCGACAAAAGACAGAACACTCCTAGAATGTCCATGTGCTGTATCAACCACTAATACATCCGTTTCAGCATCAAGTAATGCCGCCACTCGATCAATTCCTGAATCACCAACACCTGTAGCTGCTGCAACTCGAAGACGCCCCATTCCATCCTTGTTGGCCTCTGGAAATTTTTTTGCTTTCTCAATATCTTTCACTGTAACTAATCCAATACAGCTATAATTTCCGTCAACAACTAAAAGTTTTTCGATCCGGTGCTGATGGAGTATCTTTTTTGCATCCTCCATATCAATTCCCTCACTAACCGTAACTAAGTTTTCTTTTGTCATTAACTCACTTACTTTTTCTGCCGGATTTGTTGCAAAACGAACATCACGATTTGTCAATATTCCAACTAATTTTCTTGAGTTTCTTTCAACAACAGGAATTCCGGAGATTTTATGCACAGCCATTAATTTGAGTGCATCTGCCAGATTTTGTGTGGGTTCAATTGTAACTGGGTTTATAACCATTCCAGACTCAAACTTCTTTACTTTTCTCACCTCATTTGCTTGTTCTTCAAAAGACATATTTTTATGAATAACACCAATTCCGCCGGCCTGTGCCATTGCAATTGCTAGCTCGCTTTCTGTAACCGTATCCATTGCAGCTGATAGTAGTGGTATCTTTAAATCCATCTCTTTGGTAAGCCGAGTGTTTACATCTGCTTGTGATGGTAATATTTCGCTTGCTGCTGGAACCAAAAGTATATCGTCAAAGGTCAAAGCCTCGGGTATTTTCATTTTTGCTCCAAATAATTTTCTATATAATTTTAAAACCTAATTCTTATGGTCCCAATTTAATTGACTCAGAATATAATCTTATAGAGAGCCTCTTTTGAAACCCCTGGCGATAAGATAAGTTTCTGGTGATTCTTTACGACTCGCATCAGGTTTATAATGCCTAATTTTGTTAAAATATGGTCTAATCTTAACTAACAGATCGGCCTGAGCACCGCCTTGAAAAACCTTTGCAACCATTGTACCACCCAACGAAAGATAGGAAAGACTAAATTCCACAGCAGCTTCACAAAGTGTCATAGTTCTCAAATGATCTGTCTGACGATGCCCAGTTGTTTTCGCTGCCATGTCGCTTAAAACAACATTCACAGGAAGATTAAAATTTTCTAGAATTAACTTAATTGACTCGGATTCGGTCACATCGCCTTTTAAAATGATTGCACCGTCAATAGGATCCATATCAGCTACATCCATTGCGATAACGTTTCCAAACCCAACCCGTTTTACAGCAATTTGTGTCCATCCACCTGGTGCCGCACCCAGATCAACAACTCGATTTCCCTTTTTAAGAATATTTAATTTGTCATCAATCTGTATAAGCTTCCAAGCAGCCCGCGACTTCAACCTGTTTATTTTTGCATTCTGCACATATGGATCATTTATATGACGTTGAAGCCACAGGGTTGATGATTTTCGTCTGCCTTTAGCTGATTTAACCCTTACTTTGTTGTTACGAGATTTTCCTACAAAACTAGTATGTTTTTTATTCATTACATGCTATTCCGTAATTTTTACCTCGTGACTTCTTTAATGCAAGCGCAAGTAAAAGCCCTTCTCGGACTCCTCTGTCAGCAACTCGTATTCGTTCTGCTGGCCAAACCTTAAAAATGGCCTCTAACACACCACACCCTGCAACGACCAACTCTGCACGGCTTTCCCCTACACACGCTAATGAAGCCCTTTCTTCAAAAGAAGATCTAACAAGCTTATCACTAATTTTCATAATTACATGCGAATCAAGCCACAAACCATCCACTAAAGCCCGGTTATATTTAGTTAATCCTAAATGAATACCAGCAATCGTTGTCACTGTACCAGCAGTGCCAAGAACTTGAACTATGCCATCCGAGATTTTCTGTTGGATTTTATATTTTATATCAAACTCTCTTAAAGTCGATGAAATCTCTTCGACCATAAACCGATAGTTTTCTTTTGATATGTTTGAGGCTTTAAACCGTTCAGTTAGAGTGACTACACCATATGGCAGTGATACCCAACCCTCTACGAATGGACGTTTACGGTCTAATCGTACCAACATTATTTCTGCACTTCCGCCGCCAACATCAAAAGTCAATCCGTATTTGGTCGAAGCCTCCTCCAATAAAGGCAAACAACCTTTTAGGGTAAGGCTTGCCTCCTCTCGTGAAGAAATAATCTCTAATCGTATTCCTATCTCTTTTTGAACTCGCTCTAGAAACTCTTCTCCATTTGAAGCTTTACGACAAGCCTCAGTGGCTACGTATCTGCCCTTTTTTACGCCACGTTTAATTATTTTTTGTTGACATATTTTAAGCGCAGAGATGGTTCTCTCCATCGCATCCACGGAGAGTGCTCCTGAAAAAACTAATCCCTCACCAAGACGAACATCTTTAGAGTAACCGTCAATTACTCTAAAAGACCCCTGATTGGGGCGGGCAATTAACAATCGGCAGTTATTAGTACCCAGATCTAAAGCGGCGATTACTGATGCATATGGTTTTTTCTTCCTCCGCCTACTTCGACGAATTTTTTTTCGTGGTGCCGAAATTTCTTTATTCCCATCCAACCAAACCTCCTTTATAAGTTATTTTTTCCGGTAACCCCGGGGGGCATGACTGGAATTACTGCTGCTATGGTAGCCTAGAAAACCTATCAAAATAAAGCCCGTGAAAGAAAATTGTTTGGCTTATATTAATATTTTTAAGTTTTTGTGGCCTAATCTATAGTTAATGATATAGAATTATGCGTTTTAATGGTCTTGGATAATTATTTTCTGCATTCATTCCTTACTCTAGTAATTACACTTAATCATGAAAAACTCATCTATACAAATTGCAACTTTAGTCGCAGTAATTTCTGCCGTTTGGATTTTGTCAGGATCTTTTGGGAGTTCAGATAAGCCGAAAGACTCAAATCCTACTGCAGAATTGAAAGGTGACACCGACCTACGCCAACGGGTGCGTTTTAGAAGAATCTCTGCAGAAGAATGGAATCAAGAAATAATAATCAGAGGACAAACATCAGCTTCACGATTTGTCGTTTTAAGAGCAGAAACAACTGGTATTATTAGTAAAATTTTAGTTAGAAAAGGATCCAGGGTTAAACATAAACAAGTAATCTTAAAAATTGATCCCGCAGAAAGGATTTCAGAATTAAAAAAATCCAACTCACTTTTACGCCAACGTAAAATTGAATACAAAGCAGCACTCAGGTTGGCAAAAAGGGGGTTTAGAGCAGAGACGAAATTAGCGGAAGCAAAAGCATTATTAGAAAGCGCCGAAGCCAAGGTTGCATCTATCCAGAAGGACATAGAACGCACTTCTATAGTTGCCCCTTTTGAGGGCATTCTCGAGAATAGCTACGTCGAAAAAGGGGCCTTTGTAAGAGTAGGTGATCGATTGGCACGTGTAGTAGACCTCGATCCTATCTTTCTCGTAGGGGCCATTTCAGAAGCAGAAATCGATAAACTTGCATTAGGGATGTCAGCAACTATAAATCTAATCAATAATCGCGTTGCAAAAGGTAAAGTGCACTTTCTTGGATCCGTTGCGGATCCCGCAACTCGAACGTTCAAAATTGAGGTCAATGTTCCAAATCCTACCGGTGTTATTAAAGCTGGGTTAACAAGTCGCATTACTATTAGACTAAAACCGACCAAAGCACATTTTCTTTCGTCTTCGCTTCTAAGTTTAAGTGATGACGGAATTTTAGGTGTTAAGTCAATAACAACCAACAAGATAGTCCAATTTCTTCCTGTAAGCATTCTCTCAGATCAATCAAATGGAGTTTGGGTAAAGGGCCTTCCTGAAACATTAAACCTTATTACGGTAGGTCAAGGATATGTGAGGGCTGGCCAATTAGTTGAAACTTATCCAGAACAGGGTCCAAACACAGAGGGTGTAAAATGACCCTTATCGATGCAGGTGTTAAGAAATCACGGACAACTTTATCTATTCTTGTTCTAGTTTTAGTAACGGGATTGACAGCTTACATCAATATCCCAAAAGAAGCCGAACCAGATATTAATGTACCAATCATGTATGTGAGTATGACACATGAGGGGATTTCACCAGAGGACGCGGATCGTCTTCTTATAAAACCTATGGAAAAAGAACTCAAAACTATTGAAGGAGTAAAGGAAGTTCGTTCTAATGCTTCCCTAGGTTATGCAAACGTCCTCCTTGAGTTTGAAGCAGGGTTCGACTCGGACAAAGCTGTAGATAACGTTCGCGAGAAAGTAGATACCGCTAAAATTGATTTACCCATTGGAACAGAAGAACCCGTTGTCCACGAGGTCAATCTAAGTCTTTTTCCAGTTATAATTGTTTCTCTTGGTGGAGACGTTCCAGAAAGAACATTGCTAACCCTAGGTCGAAAACTTCGCGATCGTATTGAGACTATTCCCACTGTACTCGAAGCAAATATAGCGGGTGACAGAGATGAAATGGTTGAAATTATTATAGATCCAATGCGGGTCGAGAGTTATTCACTGGATGCACGGAAGATTATTGAACAAGTGCAAAGATCCAATCAACTTGTTGCTGCAGGTTCACTTGATACGGGCACTGGACGTTTTAGCATCAAAGTACCCGGTCTTTTCGAAAACATGCAGGATATTTTAAGTATGCCGTTAAAAGTAAACGGTGATGTTGTAGTGAGAATTCGGGATGTAGCAGTACTAAATAGGACATTTAAGGACCGACAAACATTTGCACGAGTAAATGGCAAGCCATCAATTTCAATCGAAGTTACCAAGCGTTCCGGAGAAAACATAATAGAGACCATTCAATCAGTTCGATCAGCCGTCGAAAACACTAAAATTTCATGGCCAGAAGGAGTAAAGGTAACATATTCACAGGATAAGTCTCGACAAATTCAGACAATGTTACAGGACTTGCAAAACAACGTGACCTCGGCCGTTTTACTGGTAATGATCGTAGTAGTCGGGGCGCTCGGAGTAAGATCTGGTTTAATGGTAGGCGTAGCTATACCGGCATCTTTTTTGTCCGGTATTCTCGTTCTAGCAATGTTAGGGTTTACGGTAAATATAGTTGTTTTATTTGCATTAATTTTATCTGTGGGAATGCTTGTTGATGGAGCTATCGTAGTCGTTGAATTAGCTGATCGAAAAATGTGCGAAGGAACGGATAAAAAAAACGCCTACATAATTTCTGCGAAAAGAATGGCTTGGCCTATCACAGCCTCTACGGCTACTACTCTCGCAGCATTCTGTCCTTTATTATTTTGGCCTGGTTTAGTTGGGGAGTTTATGAAATTCCTTCCAATAACATTGATGGCTACCCTCGCGGCGTCGCTTTTGATGGCATTATTATTCATTCCAACGCTGGGCACAATATTTGGAAGACCTGGAAAAGTAGGTTTTGTTCTGAGTGAAAGTAGTGATCCATTTTTATATAAAGGTTTAACCGGTCGCTATGTAACGTTCCTTAATTTTTCTCTTCAGCACTATGGGAAAGTTCTGGTTTTATCTATAGGTCTTTTGGCCGGAGTATGGGCTTCTTACCTAACTTTTGGAAAGGGTATTGAATTTTTTCCTAAGGTGGAACCTGATCAAGCAATTTTGCAAATTTTTGCCAGAGGAAATCTCTCTGTAAAAGAAATGGATGAAATCGTTAGTGAGATTGAGGAAAATATACTTCAACTGCAAACTGAAAAGGAAGAAATTGCCTCAGTATCGCTGGTTTCGGGAATACAGCATCGACGAGATGATACTCCCGAGGATATTATTGGTATAATACGTCTTGAGTTCACCGATTGGGGCAAAAGACGACCGGCAGATATAATTCTTAATGAAATCATCGAACGGACTCGGCTTCTTGCTGGGATACACGTCGAAACTAGAAAACAGGAGGCCGGTCCACCCATTGGAAAGCCTATTCAACTCCTACTCACTTCAAACAATACCTCGGAATTGACAACTGCAGTAGCTAAAATAAGAACTCAACTCGAACGCATGAATGGAATCAAAGATATAGAGGACAGCCGCCCTGTGGATGGTTTGGAGTGGGAAATTACTGTTGATAGGGCACAGGCCGCCAAATTTTCAGCCGACATAGCTTCAATCGGTGCTGCTATTAAACTTGTTACAAAAGGATTAAAATTTGATGAATTTAGACCAAACAATGCAGACAAGGAAATAGATATTGTCGCTCGTTACCCAGCCAATTGGCGTAGTATCAATCAACTCGACCAAATTAGAATACAAACCAATTCTGGTTTAATACCAATAAGTAATTTCGTTTCGCGAGAACCAAAAAAAAGGACCAGTGAATTGCGACGCGTAAATGGCACACGCGCAATGGTAATTAAGGCAGATATAGTTCCTGGTTATCTAGCTGATGATAAAGTGGTGGAATTAAAAAAGTGGCTGGCAAATAATGAATTTGGGTCAAGTGTTAGGATAAATTTCAAAGGAGAAGATGTAGAACAAAAAAAAGCTGAAACATTTCTAAGCTCAGCATTTGGGATCGCCCTTTTTATAATGGCTATTATTTTGGTAACACAGTTTAACAGTTTTTACTCAACCTTTTTAATTCTAACTTCAGTAATAATGTCCACGATAGGCGTAATGCTAGGTCTTCTTGCCATTGGCCAACCGTTCTCAATTGTTATGAGTGGTATTGGAATAATTTCTTTAGCGGGAGTGGTTGTAAACAATAATATTGTTCTCATTGACACCTTTGACAGAATTGTAAAAGAGGTTGTAGATACTAAAAAAGCAATTTTATTAACCGGAGCACAAAGACTCCGGCCTGTGCTGTTAACAGCCATTACAACTATACTCGGTGTCATGCCAATGGTAATGCAAATCAATATTGATTTTATAGGTAGAGAAATCTCTCACGGGGCACCATCAACGCAATGGTGGGTTCAAATATCTACCGCCATCGCATTCGGATTGGCATTCGCAACAATACTCACATTAATCGTAACGCCCTGCGCTCTGATGGCCCGTCCACAACTTCTCTCCATATTTCGCCTTTTGGACCTCAGAAAATGACCCATTGATCAATTTTCCAAATTCTCTAAATCTTGACCACATGTGTGGCCATGCTAATTTTAGACTGTCTCACACGGAATGAAAAATGAAAGCTGAACAAAATTTTCAACAGCCGCCCCTAACACTTCCCTTTCGTTCTGTTAGGAAAGTACTGGACACATATAAGAACAAACACCCCAATAAAATAGCTTTGTTTGATCTTGATCAGACCAAAACAATAAGTTGGGGTGATCTTCATAATTGGGCCAATCGAATTGCATGCTATTTAGAAATGCAAGGGATTAAAAAGGGAGATCGAATAGGCCTTCTTGCTGAAGAAAGTATTGACCGAATGATCATATGGATGGGAATCTGGCGTCTGGGAGCAGTAGTTTGCCCACTAAACATAGAAATAAATGAAACTCATATAGCGTCACTTTTAGTTTCGATCCAGCCAAGTGCCGTAATATGCCATTCCGATTTAAATCTAGAAAAATTAACTGAGGGTTTAAATTGCAAAACATACACATTTTCAAGCTGGTCTTCTGAAACGACAGTGAACCCGGACGATGATGATTTTTTTAATGCGATTTCGGGTCTAACAGCTAGCAAAGAAGTAAATACGGAAAACGAAGCCTCAAATGTTTCATGCATATTTTGTACATCTGGAACAACTTCGCGGCCCAAATGTGTTGTATATGACCATTTAGCTTACTGGCTGAACGGACAAAATACTATAGACTTTCTTGGTCTCACTTCAGACGATAAAACTCTGGAATACAGGTCATTTGGTTGGAACTCAGCACAAGTGTTAAGTCTTATGCCTTGGATTGAACTTGGACTTTCAATGTATATCGCTAAAAGATTTTCACGCAGCCGTTTTTTTAATTGGATTCAGGATCATGATCTAACATTTTCTGCCGGAGTGCCCACGGTCATCAATATGTTATTAAATGAACCTACTGGAATCAAAGCCACAGATATCCCAAGTTTAAGGTTAATGACTTGTTCTACAGCACCCTTGTCTCCGGAACAATGGAAACGTTTTGAGGAGATGTATGGAGTAACACTATTACAATTGTATGGAATGTCAGAAGCAGGATGGATTTGTGGAAATAGACATTATCGAAGGCGAATGGGCACAGTTGGACCTCCCGCAAAACACCAAGAATTTTTGATAGTAGGACCTGACGGAAGCGCATGCCCCGTAAACATCGAAGGTGAAGTAACTATTGGAGGGCCACAAACTTGTATTGCGACAATTTCACCAGAAGGAAAATGGGAGGACCTGAAAGATATGAGAATTCCTACTGGCGATTTGGCCACAATGGATGAAGATGGATTTATTTCTGTTACGGGTAGAACCAAGGATATAATAATTCGAGGCGGAGTAAATATTGCACCCTTGGAAATTGATAATGCAATCATGGCATTAGAAAAAGTAAGCGAAGCAGCAGCGATAGGTATTCCTGATAAGATTTATGGGGAAGAAATAGTATGTTATGTTGTTTTTAAACCGGAACAAGAGCTTAGTACTGAAACGATTTTAAATCATTGTCGAAAGTTATTGCCTGAATATAAGATACCAAAAGAAATTGTAATAACTAACAATTTACCCAAGTCAGACCGAGGAAAAATCCTTCGCGACAAACTAAAAGAACACTGGACGGAAGATTACCAAAAATAACTTTTAGTCAAACTCACCAATGGGGGGAACAAAGAAAACTTGGCCAGGGTATATAAGATTCGGATCCCTAATTTGCTTAAGATTTGCTTCGTATATTATTGTGTAAAGAATTCCTTCTCCATACACCCGTCGTGCAAGCCTCCAAAGGCTATTTCCTCGTTGTACCTTTATCAGAGACTTATCTGGCAAACGCATCAGCTTATCTTGACCAACAATCTTTACTTCCGCTCGACCAAAAACCCCACCTTTTTGATCCAAAGCATCAACTCGTAATAGAACTTCTCCCTGGGGTAACGGCATTGACATTGCTATCATCCATCTGCCATCCGAGCCTGACTTGCCCCCCGCAGAAAATTTATTATCGAGATAAATCTTTAAAACTGTGTCTGGCACGGACCGACCACTTATTGTCCCAATACCAATGTCGTTAAAATCTATAGTCTCGATAATCACCTTCAACTTTTTTAATGATTCGTTCTGGTTAGAAATAAACTTGCCAAATTTAGTATCCCGACCTTGAATTACTTGGGTTCCAGAGCCTGTTTTGGGAACTGACACTGTAAGAACCGGGGTTTTGCTGTTAAATTTTTTCGCTTGCGTGCCTGATAAATTCTTATCAATTACAACAACAACATCACGGCCCGCAGCAACTTCTTCTCCATCAGGATTTTTTGCCATCAACACCATCTGCAATGTGCCGGAGGCCAGAGGCTTATCGGGAACCAATACCCACTCCCCACGCCCATCTGCTTTAACCCTTCCTAAAATTCTTTTGCCAATGCTTACAGTTACTAAGGCATTCGGCACAGCACGACCAGCAATTACGGCGTCACCATTGGGATTTACTCTAACAATATCAAAACTAGGCAGTTTTAAGCTCATTTTTATATTTTTTGCTTTAGTCGGATCTTTTTTACGAGACTTGCCTTCAGTTTTATCTGCTATTCGGTTTGTTTCTTTTAATAAGTTTTTTTCCTTCTCTCTGACCAATGTATTTTCATTATTACTAAGAAATGGCAGTGGCATTGAGAATTTTGGCTGGACTAAAAATGTTAGTGTTATAGCCAACACGATAAGCCCCCCGCCAACTAACCCAATTACTACGGGTCTCGTCATGTTTTCAATCCTTCGATTTTTAAGCTATGGACATAGTTTACTACAAAAAAGTAGCTGTATCGACTGGTAGTTTTGAAATCTTTAAACACTATGTACACGTTATAGAATACCCATAGGTTTTATAAGTCATTTTTAATTACACTATTTTAATAAAAATTACATAATTGAATTTTTTTTCTCAATGCGAATAGAACAATAAATGACATTTTGTAAAGTATGTATATTTTTCAGATGCCAAACCGTGTTTACGCTAAAAGTATTAAATCCTAATTCGATTGTTGTTATTATTTTCAGCTTGCTTGTTTGGTTTCTATATAACAGTTAAAAAAGTGCGATTGCTTCACACAAAATCGAGGTTGTAATTGATAGAAGGAAAAAATAAAACATCAACCGTTCGTTCTGTTGCAGTTTTCTGCGGTTCCTCTTCCGGTAGCAGTTCAACTTTTCTGAAAACTGCAGAGAATTTGGGGAAATTATTGGGATCAGCAAAAATTACACTTGTTTATGGTGGTGGTAAAACTGGATTGATGGGTGCGGTTGCTAATGGAGCATTATGTTCCGGTGGAAACGTTATAGGAGTTATGCCAGATTTTTTAAAAAGAAGAGAAGTTGATCATCCGAACCTTACTAAATTAATACTCGTCAAAAATATGCATGCACGTAAACAAAAAATGTTTGAGCTATCTGATGGTTTTATAATTCTTCCAGGTGGCGTAGGAACATTAGATGAAACGCTTGAGATCATAACATGGCGACAATTACGAGTGCATAAAAAACCTATATTGATTGTAAATGTAAATGATTATTGGCAACCCTTAATAAAATTAATTGATACAACAATCCAAAATGGGTTCTCTGCGTCTCTAACACGTGACCTATTTGCGGTTACCAACTCCACAGATGGAATCGTTAAAATGTTAGAAAATTTTTATGCTCCAAAATAAAACAATTAAAACATTTGTATAATTCAAAAGATTAAGTACACCAAGGCTTGATCCTTTCCTTTAATTGCTTATAGCCTTCAAGAAATAGAGGTCGTTCTCCACTATAAATTTCATCAAAAATTTTTAGTACGTTGTCAAACCAATTCCTGAGTTTTTCATTAGTTGGGTTTGCATCCAAATAAGCATCTCTGATTAATACGTAATGAATTCTCGGGTCATAGGGTTTTTTTGTTCCTCCAACGGTCTCATCACCATTTAACATCCGGATTAGCATGGCATCTGCTGACCCAAGTGTTTGCTCATGTATAGGCGGCCCCTTCATTCGGTGCATAACTGAAGTCATATCCCGACCATTCCCTGTAGTATATCCTAGGTCACTCCATACAGTATTCATTTCCTCATCTGAACCAACATGCTTAAGTATTTTATCTCCATAAGCACGGAGAGGATCGGATACATCTGCTAATAGATCAGTCAGCCTATCGCCATCAAGGTCCGTCGCTATCACCACGCATTCACGCTGGTTAATTAAATCCCAAAGAATTAACCCATAATTTGTGTCAGCAATATGTTGCTCTATTTGACCGGTCCAACTTTCCATTCCGGCTTTAAAATCTGAAGGCAACAGAGCAATTATCTTGTCTATCTCCTTTTTTTGTTCCTCATATGGGTCCACAGCGTATTGCCGACCCACGTTGAATTTTGTGCCCCTGAGTAACCAAGCGTGCAAGCCAGCATTTATTCCGTCTTCCATGGCCTGTGTTGGTTTCATGGCCACACGACCGATTGCACCTGTCGTATGTACCAAATTAAGAAAAAGCCTGTTAGCGTAGGCCATCTGAACACCTGGTGAGTTCATTTCTGAGTGAATAATCCCAGTTTCTTGATTAACATTAAACTTAGATCTATTTTGTGAATAAGGCAGACAAGGCATACAGCGAACCACAGTAATATTACCGTAAGGACGAACGTTACAATACACGCCGGACCGCGTTCTTAGTGGTGCGTTTGCTGATTTTCCTTTAACAACTACCTTTTTCCCCGATGCATCGTTCACATAAGCATCACCAGCTGTAGACCATTTGATAGAAGTACAAGGCATGTTTCCAAACCATGCAAGAGGAGCCAAATCCATATCATGCCTGTACTGAGCCCACATCGGAACAGCATAAAATGGTAAGCCCAGTACATCAATCGCCTGTAAGGTACCAAGAAGGGCAAATGCATCGGTCAATGAATGGCAAACTGGCTTCAAACCACCCTCAAAATTCCCTCCTTGCCAAACTACCGCTTCAGGAAAGCCTTCTGGTTTAACAACAGAATTGGTAAATAATCCATCAAAAACACCAAGCAATTCCTCACCCGCCGCCTCTGCACGGGCTATAGACAGCAAATCAATCATTTTATACTTAACGCTCCTTCAATTCATTCCCTCATAATGCTAGAGGTCAAACATGTATGCCCCTTGTGTTCTTGCGTGTAAAGAGTTCAATTCTGATAAGAAAGCTCTTTTTCAATAGCAGCTATAACTTCGTCAACCTTATTAACATTTGGTCCACCGGCCTGCGCCATATCCGGACGCCCACCTCCTCCTTTACCACCCAGAATATCCGAACCAATACGCACAAGATTGACCGCATTTAAATCGGGTATTAAGTCAGGAGTAACAGCGACGACTACAGATGCTTTTCCTTCATTTATACCACAAATTATAACAACACCAGTTTTCAACTTTTCTTTCAAAGTATCTGCATATGATTTTAATTCTTTTGCCGGAAGATTATTAAAAATCTTTGAAAAAACTCTTACTCCGTTCACATTACGTATTTCCCTCTCATCCACTTCGGATCTACCACCGGTTGCTACTCTGCGGCGTAATTCTTCAACCTCAACGATGAGTTTTCTCCTTTCTTCAAGAAGGCTCTCCACTCTATTGGGCATTTGTACGGCTGAAACATTGAGAAATTCAGATGTTTTTTTAATTACATCTTCCATATTTTTTATCCAATTCAGTGTTGCCAAGCCAGTTACTGCCTCAATTCTGCGAATACCAGAGGCCACTGCACTTTCTGATGTGATTTTAAACAAACCAATATCACCAGTTGAAGAAACATGGGTTCCACCGCACAGCTCGACCGAATATGCCTGCTGATCAGCGCCGTTCATGGTTACTACACGTACCTCATCACCATATTTCTCACCGAATAGTGCCATCGCACCCGACTCAATTGCCGA
This sequence comes from Rhodospirillaceae bacterium, assembly GCA_002709075.1. Taxonomy (GTDB): domain Bacteria; phylum Pseudomonadota; class Alphaproteobacteria; order MPNO01; family UBA2964. Next base: position 16,462 of record PAPV01000018.1, read on the forward strand.
TTCTGGTGTCATTAATCTGGTAGAAACCAGCGTATTCCTCTCAATTTCTCTATTCACCTTAGTGGAAATCAATTCAATATCACTACTGGTTATCGGATTTGGATGGCTAACATCGAAACGCAATCTATCGCAAGAAACCAGTGATCCTTTCTGGGTGATATGCTTTCCAAGATGTTCACGTAGAGCAGCGTGCAATAGATGGGTTGCCGAATGATGTCTGCACAATCCAGCCCTTCTTTCTGCGTCGACCTCCAATGTCACTGAGTCTCCAACACTTACAGAGCCGTTTTTAATCAGACCAATATGAACATACAAATCGCCAAGCTGCTTTTTAGTATCGTAAATAAATATTTTTAAACCATTTGCAGAAATTATTCCGTGATCGCCCTGCTGCCCCCCAGCCTCCCCATAGAATGGGGTTTGATTGGTAAGTAATGCAACTTTTTCACCAGCAGATGCTTTTTTGACCTGATTTCCATCTTGAATTAAGGCGATAACCTTGCCTTCAGCTTTTTCTGTCCGATATCCTAAAAACTCTGTTGAACCATTTCTTTCTCGAATATCAAACCAAACTACTTCTTGAGTTGCTTCACCCGAACCTGACCAAGATTTTCGTGCCTCTGACCTCTGTTTTTCCATAGCATTCTGGAAGCCAGTAATGTCTACACTGCGACCTTGTCCACGCAATACATCTTGCGTAAGATCAATGGGAAATCCGTAGGTATCATAGAGACGAAATGCCACATGACCCGGGAGACCCTCTCCGGTTCCAAGTTTATTTGTCTCGTCCTCCAATAACTTTAGGCCGCGGTCCAACATTTGTTTGAACCGACTTTCCTCCAGTTCTATAGTTTCTGTAATCAGAACTTCCGCTCTACCTAATTCTGGAAACGCAGTTCCCATTTCTTCAACCAAAACGGGTATTAATTTATGCAACATTGCATCTTTGCTGCCCACCATATGTGCATGACGCATGGCTCGCCGCATGATACGACGAAGCACATAGCCACGACCTTCGTTGGAAGGTAAAACTCCATCTGCTATCAAAAAAGACGTCGCCCGAATATGATCTGCAATTACACGATTGGAATTTCGATATTCCCCATCTGGTTCGATATTAGCTTCTTTAGCCGAAGTTTCGACCAATGCACGAAGGGTATCCGTATCATAGTTATCATGTACACCTTGTAAAATTGCAGCAATTCTCTCTAAACCCATTCCTGTGTCTATAGAGGGTGATGGGAGGGGCTCTCTCTTTTCTGAGGAAAGCTGATTATATTGCATAAAAACCAAATTCCAGATTTCTATAAAACGATCACCATCTTCATTAGAGCTACCCGGAGGACGGCCTTCAAATTCAGGGCCGTGATCATAAAAAATTTCAGAACATGGGCCACATGGACCGGTTTCGCCCATGGACCAAAAGTTATCCGAAGAAGAAATTGGAATTATTTGACCTTCTGACAATCCCGCAATTTTCTTCCAAAGTTCAGATGCACTATTATCCTCGTGATATATTGTGACCAGCAACCTATTCTTATTGATACCAAATTCTCGCGTTATAAGGTTCCACGCAAGTTCAATTGCATGTTCTTTAAAATAATCTCCAAATGAAAAGTTTCCCAACATCTCGAAAAAAGTATGATGACGCGCAGTGTAACCAACGTTTTCAAGGTCGTTATGCTTGCCTCCTGCACGCACACATTTTTGTGAAGATGTGGCTCGAGAGTAAGTAGCCTTCTCAATACCAGTAAATAGGTTCTTGAACTGCACCATGCCGGCATTAGTGAAGAGTAAGGTTGGGTCATTTTGTGGAACTAGTGGAGAAGATGGAATGATTTGATGGTCATTCTTTGCAAAATAATCCAAGTAAACTGAACGTATTTGATTTGTGCTAGTCTTCATAATTTATCCAACACTGACAATAACAATGATAATTTATAACAAATTAATAATGCTGCATCTCCGCGGTGTCCAGAAATTAGAAAAGGGCGCCCCAAAAACAAAGCGCCCCAATCAAAATAATTTATACGATAGTTTTTTATTTATCTTGGTTACTTTCTACAGACACTTCAGTTTCTTTCAAACCGTCACCAGATAACACGACTTCGTCTTTAAGACCAGCATTTGACAAAACCGCACGTTCAATATTCTCTGCTACATCTGGATTATCCAACAAAAAGTGTTTAGCATTTTCGCGTCCTTGCCCTATGCGCTGACTGGCATGAGAAAACCAAGCACCAGATTTCTCAACAATATCTGCCTTCACACCTAGATCAATTAGCTCTCCCATTTTTGATATTCCAGTTCCATACATTATATCAAATTCAACTGTTTTAAAGGGTGGCGCCACCTTGTTCTTAACTACCTTTACACGGGTTTGATTTCCAACTATCTCATCTTTATCTTTAATTGCACCAATACGCCTAATATCCAATCGTACAGAAGAGTAAAATTTTAGTGCATTGCCACCAGTCGTAGTCTCGGGGTTGCCGAACATCACTCCAATCTTCATGCGAATTTGATTGATAAAAATTATAGTACAATTGGTGCGTGAGATTGAACCAGTAAGTTTGCGTAAAGCTTGGCTCATGAGCCTTGCCTGAAGGCCAACATGAGTGTCCCCCATTTCTCCTTCAAGCTCTGCCCTAGGAACAAGCGCTGCGACACTGTCAACTACTATTAAATCAATAGCACCTGAGCGCACCAAAGTGTCAGTGATTTCCAGTGCTTGTTCACCTGCATCCGGCTGCGAAATTAATAAATTATCAATATCAACTCCAAGCTTACCTGCATAAACAGGATCGAGTGCATGCTCTGCATCAACAAAAGCACATTGTCCGCCTGACTTCTGCGCTTCGGCTACACAATGTAACGCCAAAGTAGTCTTCCCGGAGCTCTCCGGACCATAAACCTCTATAATACGCCCCTTTGGTATGCCGCCAATACCAAGAGCAATATCAAGTCCTAAAGATCCTGTTGGAATTGCCTCAGTCTCAACTACTTGCCCTTCACCAAGTCGCATAATAGAACCTTTTCCATGGGCTCTTTCGATCTGCTGTAACGCTGCATCAAGTGCTTTATTTTTTTCCATATCACCCTTATCTACTAGTCGAAGTACTGGTTCAGTCATATGTTACTCCTTATTTCACAGGCTCGGGATTCGATCAATGAGTTGCCTATTTGTTCATACTTTGTTCTTTTTTTCAACAACTATTTTCATAGAAACTTCAGGAGTAATTATTTAAAAAATTTAATTAATGATTGATACTTTAGGTTTATTTGACTTAGTTTTATAAAAAATGTTTTTTTGATAAAAATTATGAAGATACCTCCTAATTCTTTATGTTTCTAATTGTCTCTCCGACGTAAATGAAGACTTGCTGAGAGACTAATAATTGAAAGTCAACATTAGTGTTCACAACAAAGCAAAAATCTCTGAAAAAATTACTGTGTTATGATATTATTTTAATGCTTTATTCATCACTTTAAGAGACTGGTGTTATAGATGTTACTACGAGGTTCATGCCATTGTGGAAAAGTTAGATACACAGTTGAGTCTGACACTCCCTTTCCGTTTTCCTACTGTCATTGTTTAATCTGTCGTAAGCTTGCAGGCAGTGGGGGATCAACCGTTAATATTATGGCAAATACGAAGACGATGAAGGTCAGAGGCGAACAACACCTCTCAATTTACCGTTCAAATTTAAATGATAGAAACTTGTATGAAAAAGATGGCCTTGGATACTCGAGAAGACATTTTTGTAAACATTGTGGAACTATGATGTGGAATCATAATAATCGCCATGCACATTGGATCTATTTATTTGCCTCATCCGTGGACACTCCATTGCCAATTCCACCTGATGTCCGTCATACAATGGTTAAACATAAAGCTGCTTGGACTGTAATATCAGATAAAGACGAAATATTTGAGCAATACCCAGATGAGAGTATAGAGGACTGGCATAAAAATCGTGATCTGTTTGGAAGCACATAAATAAATTGCTTAAATATTTTTTACTAATTTGATGTATTTTGCTATCGTTGCGACTTGGTGATTCAAACAATTTAATTCCATTAAAATGTCTTACCTCGAAATTGCATTTTATTTAGCGCCAATTCTTAGACAATTAAAAACGTCACCATCAAGCATTTGGCCTTCTATATGACGCTTATACCAAAGCGCAAAAAATAATAATATCCAAGAGGCAAAACCTTCCCGTTTTCCTTGCATATTGAAAACTCTTTTAACGGTTTCAGGGTCACAGAATTCAGCAATCACTGGTTGCATAGCTACAAGAGGGCCAAGAATATCACCTTTTCGGGATATCCATTCCCCTACAGGAACGGAAAATCCACGTTTTCTAGAAAATGGCTTTGAAACTGGAAGTGAACTTTCCAACCATTTCCGCAAAATCCACTTACCTGATTTCCCTTTAATCTTAAAGCTGTCAGGAAATAAGAAGATTGACTCGGCCAGATAGGTATCTAGCATCGGCGTCCTACCTTCCACCCCAACTGCCATTAAACAACGATCAAGTTTCAATAAAAGATCATGAGCCAACCAATCTGAACAGTCAGTCGCCTGAGCTATCTGAAGTGGTGAACGTTCGAGCGAAGTAGCAAGTTCGGTCGCAGTAATCATACCTTGACGCCAATCTCTATTATCATCCCTCAATAGTCCAAGACCGGATAATGCTCCTTTAGAACGCATAGCTCGTTTTAGAAAGTGCCATGGGCGAACTACAGAACGATAGCGTCCGTAACCTCCGAAAATTTCATCCCCACCCTCACCACTTAGAATTACTTTCACATCTTTTGCAGCACGTTCGGCTAATTTGTAAGTGGGCAGTGCAGCATAATCAGCGACTGGGTCGTCCATAATATTTATGATTTTTGGTGTAAGTCGCCAAAAATCATTTTCAGTAAACTCTACCTCAACATGGTCAGCACCGAGTGCGAGTGCAACATTTCGTGCATGCTCCCTCTCATCCACTGCATTGGTATCAGGAAAACCTATAGTATAGGCCTTAACAGATTTTTGAGTTAATCTCGTCATTTGTAATAATAATGTCGAACTATCCACACCTCCAGACAGAAACATACCGTACGGCACATCACTGCGCTGATGAACAAGAACACTTTGCTGTAATGTTCGTTCAACTTCTGCCACTGCAACGTCCAGTGTAACTTTGACAGGCCCATTTTTAGGTAAAGCAGCCGTGAAATGTCTTCGAACGATTCGCCCAGCTTCAATAACAAGTGTCTCTCCCGGGAGAACACGAAAAATATTTTCAAATGCAGTGCTAGACCCGACAGTAAACTGAAGTTGCAAAAGCTCTCTTGCTGCCTCGCGGCGCAAAATGGGTTTACACAGACCCGACTCAAAAAAAGCGCGTGGTTCAGAAGCAAAGGCAAAACCAAAAGAGCCTTCACAATAATATAACGGCTTAATTCCAAAAGGATCCCGCGACAAAAGCAGTCTACGATCGATTTTATCAAAAAGCGCAATGGCATACATACCTCGTAAACCAGTGGCATACCGTTCCCCATCGCGATCATAAAGATATAATGGAATCTCACAATCTGACTGTGTCAGAAACTTTGTTTGGTCGAACTGTTTCCTTAATTCTACGTAGTTATAAATTTCGCCGTTGGCTACCAAACAAAACCCTGCTGGATGAAAAAGAGGCTGTTTACCTGTTTCAAGGTCGATGATTGCTAATCTTCGATGAATTAAACCAATGCCCGGACCGAAATAATCCCCTTCACCATCTGGCCCACGATGCCCCAATGTTTCGCCCATACATCGCACTGCCTCTACTTCTGGCTCCGTGCCGGTAAGGGTCATTAAACCTGCTATTCCGCACATATTGCCCTCACTACCCCAAAATCAAAAGAGCTGATTTTGACCGAAAACCAACGTTAATATAAGACAATTATTCAAATCCTAGCAATTTATTAAAACCCCAAAATATTTTTGGATCAAAGAAAATGCCACACTCGTTTCTTAACAAACAAAAATTTTGTTCCAAAGAATATCTTAAAGTTCTGAAATGATAAATCAGGTGCTTTTTTACAAAAACAAAAAAACTAGTCCCGAATTTCATATTATTTTTAGACTATCAAAGACTCAAAAGCTTTAGCTGCTTCATCCCAACTCCATGACCTCTGCTCCTCAAGAGCGGTTCGGCACTGTTGCCACCAAAGCTCATCATCGTTTAAAAGTGCAGAAGCTTTGTTTGCAAAACTTGTGTCATCTGAGGTAACAAATCCCGTTTTACCGTCAATAATCCGTTCTGCAACACATCCAATATTTTGAATAACAGCAGGCACTCCAACCGCCTGAGCCTCCGCAATTGCTAGGCAAAAAGTTTCACCAGGGTCGCCACGATAAAGCATGACTCGTGCATTAGAATAAACTTTTGCCAACTTTGACTTTTTAACGGGTGATAATACCTTTACCCCAAACTTTTCGCACGAATGCGCTTTTTCGATTACCTTGTTCATTGCTCCAGCACGAGTTAAACCAAATGAACCATAGGTCTCCGGACCGGAATAAATATGCAACTCCGCTGCAGGAGAGAGAGGATGGATTTTTTCTACCCAAACGTCCAGCAACCAAGAAAGACTACGCAAAGGATTTGAAGTAAACAATGCCACCGGCGGTGCAATACATTTCCGTTTTGTATCTAAGAATATATCAGTAATTCCATATGGTATTACCCTCCTTCCTCCTTCAGGGACCCAGACCGGACAGGTTTTTGCATGGAATGCCCCAGAAAATATTATTGTGGGTTTCCATTTAAATAATTTCCATAAGTATCTAAATTTAAGCAAATATTCTGCTGGATTGTGTATCCAAAACACGCGGGCCATTGCATCTGGCAATAAGGGTATTAGCTTATCGCTTCGATTTGCAATGTACAGGGATGCAAATCTGGGCAACTCACCTGAAATTGGAAGCCACTTTACACCACGATGAAATACCTCTTCTTGAGTTGCAGTAAAAACAGTCACTTCATGTCCGCGAGTTGCGAGTTTATTGGCTAGAGAGACAACTGCACTCTCGGCACCACCGAGCGGTCCCTCCTCCGGCGTGCGCCCATTAAAAGGTATCCCATCATCGGCAATTACAATTGTTGCCATTCTTAGTCTTCCAAATTAGCTTTTAAGTAAGATATTATTGGATAAAGAGACGCTAAAAGCGCGATGAGAAAACCCCAACTTCCCTCTTTATAACCCCGCCGAGAAACATAACATTTGTAGAATCTCGAAAATATACGTCGAATATTATGCCCCAGACTTCCAATATTACCACTTTCTCTCAGATCCAACGCATTAGCCGAAGAGTAACTATCAAGTTTTTTTATCAACCCGGATATATTTTCATCAACATCATGATATATTGCATTTTCAAGCGTCTTACCCTTCGTTCCTCTGAAAAATAATTTAGGATGAACGCGTTCATTTCCCCAAATTTTACAGCCCTTTTTAAAAAGAGCGGTATGTGCTCCGCGACCAAAAGACGCCCCCCATCCAAAGCGAATAAGACGGCCACCAACATGATTATCTACGGGAATATCGTGCCTGTCGGAATTGGTGGTAGTTATTACGTCCAATATTTCCCTCGCTAATATATCAGTAATTTTTTCATCGGCATCAATTTCAAGTATCCACTCGCAATTGCAAGCTTTGATACCACAATTTCTTCGATCGCCCTCGACTTCCCATTCACCCTCTATCAATTTATCGGTGTAGGACGCCGCTATTTCTTTTGATCTATCAATACATTTATCAAGGAGAACTACAATTTCATCAACAAACCATAATGTGTCCATGCATGATGCAAGTTTCTTTTCTTCATTGTGAACAACTACCAGGGCCGATATTTTTGTTTGTAGTTTCATTATGACAACAATCGGTTTTTAGATATATCATTGGCTAATGCAGTCACGGCGGAGAGCACTTTTTTGGCACTTAATCCAGTCATTAAATTAATATTCCTCTGATGATCAAAAGTTGGATTATTTACCAACTCACGATAACTTACGTCTCCACTGATCGCACGACAATTTTCACCCCATGGAGCATACTGCTCAGGAGGACTTGGCCCAAAAAGGCCAATTGTAGGAACATTAAGCGCGGCAGCCATGTGCATTAATCCTGAGTCGTTTCCAATAAAGAGTCCACACTTCTCAATAAGTGCCGCCGTTGCACAAATATCAAAATTACCAACAAAATTTGCAGCGCTTGGACCCAATGCGTCAAGCACTGGCCTAGCTATATCTTCCTCACCAGGCCCACCAAATACAGCCAAACGAGCACCGTGAAATGGACCGTTAACTCCAATTATATTTTCTGCCAGCGATATAAACCTATCGGCAGGCCAGATTTTAGGCGGCCAATTTGCGGTAACTCCTAAACCTATGGTTGTTTTACCGCCTATATGTTTTTTTGCTATTCTTTTTGGGAGACTCCCAGTGGGCAGAACAGGCGATGGTGGTGAAGATAAATTCATCATTCTAGCTAATGTCTCAACACGATGCTCATTTGGTAAAGGTTTACATATAATTTTTCTTTGCTTTGACAGTAAAAGCCATCCAAGAGCCGATCCTCGCAAATCGATAACAATGTCCCATACAGACCCAAAAGTTGAAATCCATAACTTCGACCAATGCAATCCAAACCTATGTTTTCGCAGCGGTATTATTCGTTTTACTGCAGGGAATTGCGTAAACAGTGGCGCTGGTAGATAGCCCACAGCAACTGTTATTTGTGCTTCAGGTATGGTTTTTCCCAAATGATTGAGCAGTCCTGTGGATAAAACAGCGTCGCCAATACGGGTGGATGTAACGAATAGTACTCGCATCGCAGTCGAAAGCACACCTCTTTAAGCAAAGACCCCTAAAAGCAAGATTAGGTTAAAAATTCTTCTTAGCACACTTAACTCTTGTATTTTATCATTTAAAGCGACATTTTTACCGATAAGGTAACTGAATGAGGTTTAGCGAATTATGTACATTGCACGCCTTAAAGAGCGCGGCATTTGTTCCCTTTCCGGTAATGACACACTCTCCTTTCTTCAGGGAATCGTCACTAATGATGTTGCCGTGTTGTCAGATAAAATACCTTGCTACTCTGCATTACTATCACCACAGGGTAAATTCTTGCACGATTTTTTTCTGATTCAGGATGGAAAACGAATTTTGATCGACTGCAACTTAGAACGGTGCGAGGATTTTAGGAAAAGGCTTTTAATGTACAAACTCCGCTCTGATGTCGAAATAAAATTAGTTGAAGACCTGATGGTATTTGCCATTTTTCCTGAAGCACCTTTTGAACCTTATGATATTGATAACGGAATAATGTACACTGATCCAAGAAATCCGATGTTAGGGAAACGCTTAATTTTATCAAGATATACAGCTGACCGTCTAACTTTACAGAAAAATACGAAGAGAGTACCAGGTATTAATTATCAAATGCATCGTATAAAACTTGGCGTTGCTGAGGGACCCGCAGAAATTGAACCGGGTAAATCGTTTCCATTAGAATTTGGTCTACAATTCTTAAACGCAATTAGTTTTACAAAAGGCTGTTATATAGGCCAAGAAGTAACCACCCGAATGAATACTCGAAAACTTGCAAAGAAAGTTCCTGCTGTAATAAAATTTTCTTCAGAAATTGATGTGAAACTGCGAGAAATAATTTTTCATAATGAAAAAAAAATAGGAGAAGTCCGATCAGTTTTCGGAAATCATGCGTTAATATTGATATCAATGTCAGCAGCAAGAAGCTTACAAGCAGGTCAATTGATAAAAGTTGGTTATGCCGAAGCAAGTATTTATTTTCCCGATTGGCTTGATTTTTAAGATTGATCATATTTGCAAGTAAAAACCAAAATGTTAATTAAACAATCTCTTACTATCTCGCAAGATTTTTTCATATAGGACAAAAGCAGGTTATTAATCGGTTATTTAAATGCTAACGATAGGCTTTGATGCATTAACAATAGTGCTAATTGCGATTGCAGTGGGTTCTTACTTGAAAGGCGCGATAGGACTAGGTCTTCCAATTATCGCAATTCCAACATTGGCAGCGTTTCTTGGAGCCCAACATGCTATTGTAGTTATTACCCTTCCAACATTTTTCAGTAATGTTTGGATATGCTGGCGATATCGAAAAATGAGAGCAAATATACCTTACATCAAGGTGGCTCTATTTTCTGCATGTCTCGGGACATTAGCCGGTAGCTTCATTTTACGAGAACTTACTGACATTGCGCTTCTTTGGTTACTTATCGCATGGATTGGCGCCTATCTCCTAAATATGATCTTTAATCCGAATTTTCGTCTTGAAGGACCAGCAGCAAAGAAAGTATCGCCGATTTTTGCTTGTATAGCCGGCATAAGTCAGGGAGCGACCGGCATAGCTGGGCCAGTTGTTGCTACTTGGATACACTCATACCGATTAGAGAAAGAGCTGTATGTATTCGGCGTTTCCATTATGTTTCTTGTAATTGCAACTACCCACCTAGTATCGGTTGCAAGCTTGGGACTACTAGATTACGAACGTTTATTTCAAGGGACCTTGGCAATTATACCCACCTTAGCATTCACCCAGATTGGAATGTGGACCACCCGTTTTATGAGCCCGCGTATCTTTAACAAGCTTGTTATTATATTTATTATTATTATGGAGATAAAATTGCTAATCGAAGTATCAGGAAAAACATTCTAATTGCGAGATCCTTCAATCAACAGAGCACAAAATGCCTGTTCCACCTACACCGCAATATCCGTTTGGATTTTTTGCCAAATATTGTTGGTGGTATTCTTCAGCGTAATAAAAAACAGAAGCAGATTTAATTTCAGTAGTAATATTATTATAATTAGCATTAAGAAGTTGTTTTTGATATGCAGCGCGCACTTTGACTGCAAATTCATGATCGTTCTTATCAGAGACATATATCCCGGACCGATATTGAGTTCCGATATCGTTTCCTTGCCGCATCCCTTGAGTTGGGTCATGGCTCTCAAAAAAAAGTGATAGCAGTTCCACAAATGTTATCCTTGTCGGATCAAACACTACAAGCACAACCTCGTTATGCCCAGTCCTTCCTGAACACACTTCTTCGTACGTTGGATTTCGCGTATGTCCAGCGGAGTAACCAACCGCAGTACTGAAAACTCCCTCAGTTTGCCAGAATATCCGTTCAGCACCCCAAAAACAGCCAAGACCAAACATCGCTAGCTTTAGACCAGAAGAAAAAGGCGGCTTTATAGTATTACCATTGACATAATGAATGCCGGATATTTGCATTTCTTCTTCTCGACCCAAAAGGGAATTTTCTGGGGATGGAATCTTTCGTTTATAGGGTGATGAAAATAACATGGTGAACTCCATAATTGACTCAAAACATAGAATACCGCGAACCAATTTTCAATAATCATCGTTTTTCTTGACTCAAATAAAATGTGATACCACCCTGTAACAAAATGTGATACCACCCTGTCTTAAGAATTAAATTTTTTCCTATAGAGGTAACATTGAAGCTTTCAAAAAGAATGAGTGAAATTCGTGGGCTTAATTTTATCTCTGGTAAGTACACCAGAGGCACTTCGAACAAAACCTTTGATAATATTAGCCCGGTTGATGGAAATAAAATCTGCGAGGTCCACGAAGCGTCGATTGAGGATGTTGAATCCGCTGTAACTGCAGCCCGTCAAGCACTCAGTGGGCCTTGGGGTAAAATGGAATTATCAGAAAGGTTAAAGATTGTTTCTGGTATCGTTGACGGAATAACAAACAAATTTGAGGAGTTTTTAGCTGCAGAAGTAGCTGATACCGGAAAACCTGTTAAGCTGGCTTCCCATCTTGATATTCCAAGAGGTGCAGCTAATTTCCAAATATTTGCCGACATAATGAGAAATCATCACGACTCTGCTTTCCACATGCCAACTCCCGACGGAACAGGGGCTCTGAACTACACTACAAGCAGACCAAAAGGTGTGATTGGAGTGATAAGTCCATGGAACTTACCTCTCTTGCTTATGACTTGGAAGGTTGGACCAGCGCTTGCCTGCGGAAATGCAGTTGTCGTTAAACCATCAGAGGAAACACCATCGACCACTGCAATGCTTGGGGAAGTAATGAACTCTGTCGGGGTGCCTCCAGGTGTTTTCAATGTAATTCATGGTTTTGGACCAAATTCTGCCGGCGAATTCCTTGTGAAAAATTCAAATGTCGATGCTATTACATTCACAGGCGAGACAGTTACCGGTGAAGCAATAATGAAAAATGCGGCTATAGGTATCCGTGATGTATCTTTTGAACTCGGTGGAAAAAATCCCGCCATTGTCTTTGCTGACTGTGATATCGACAAGGCAATTGAGGGTACGAATAGATCCGTATTCGCAAATTGCGGACAAGTATGTCTTGGCACCGAACGAGTTTTCGTTGAACGGAGTATTTTTAAAGAATTTGTTTCAAAACTCAAAGAGGCCGCACAAAATCATGTTTGCGGAAGACCTGAGTCTGACAGCACTACACTTGGACCTTTAATCAGCAAAGAACACAGAGACAAGGTGCTCTCGTATTACAAAGCGGCCGTTGAGGGCGGCGCAACAGTAGTTGTTGGCGGTGGAATTCCAGAATTAGACTCTTCACTTGAGGGGGGAGCCTGGATTGAACCAACTATTTGGACTGATTTAGAAGATGGACACCCGGTTACGACAGAAGAAATTTTTGGTCCATGCTGTCATATTAGACCTTTTGACACAGAAGATGAAGTTATAGCGTTAGCTAATGACACACCTTACGGTTTAGCATGTTCTATTTGGACAGAGAATCTTACAAAAGCACATCGTGTCGCACCGCAAATCAAAACAGGCATCACTTGGGTAAACAGCTGGTTTTTGAGGGATCTCAGAACTCCCTTCGGCGGGAGTAAACAGTCTGGCATCGGACGTGAAGGAGGAAGTTACTCACTCGAATTTTATACGGATTTAACCAATATTTGCATAAAACTTTGATTAATATTTCACGATTAGGTTATAATCAATGTTTTGGTAAGTTGATAACCCTACGATAAAAAGTTTCATCGATATATTCTTCTATGTCAGAGAGCGGTTTGTCATTAGCGGCGTATTTTGATCTTAATTCAAGAACGGTTTTCAATCCTTCTCTATCGATTAGCCCGTCAGAGACAAGACCTGTTTCTGGATTCTTTAGTGTTTCTAAAGCGGGTACAACGGTTTTGGGGTTTAACTGTGGCATGTGACGCAACAGCATATTCCTCGCTGAGTCAGTATTGTTTTCATTTAACACCCAATTTAATGCATCCAAATATCCTTTTATAAACCCAACAATTCGATCCTCATTACTATTTGCCCACCTACGCATCACCCCAAACATCTGGCCAGGGTAATTCTTAAACACATCTCGGCTTGAACATAGAACTTTATAACCAAGAGCTTTAGCCTGAGAAGTAAATGGTTCGATTAAGAGTGTGCACGAGTAATTACCATCTTTTACCCCTTGCCACCTGTGTGGTGTGGCGCCAACTGACACTAATGAATAATCACCCGGCCTTAGGCCGGCATTATCAAGCATTTTATATAAAACAAATGCAAATCCTGTTGATATCGCATCCATCGCAACCTCTGTACCCCGTAAATCCTCAATAGTTTGTATTCCAGGTCCGGCCACAAGTGACAGCTCGATTTGGGTTGCACCCATGAAGATTGCAAGATCAGGATTATTTTTTGGTGTTTCTTCACCAGCATTCTCTTGATAAGCTATGAAATTATCTACAGCACCGCATGCAATATCAAATTTACCATCAATCAGATTAACGAGTTGATATATCGAACTCGGGGTTACTTCTAAAGAAACCGGGGTTGCATAATTTTCAAAAAATCCAATTTCTATCCCAGCATGAAACACTAGAAGACCAGAATTTGGAAATCCTATTAGCCGAAGCGATTTACTCATAATTATAACCTTTAATAATTAGATCCTAGTGCTGCGTTTTTTGCATCCTGCATTGCCTTCCATAACTTCAAGGATGTAAAAGGCATTTTTATATCTCTAATTCCATAATCGCTCAGAGCGTCCATTATAGCATTAGATATTACTCCAGGTGCAGGAGTTGTACCCCCTTCACCACCAGCCTTTACTCCCAATGGGTTGGTTGGAGATGGCACTTCATTTAGAGCAGTGATAAATGGTGGAAATTGATCTGCTCGCGGCATACCATAATCCATAAATGATCCACTTAAGGGCTGTCCGTCACCATCAAAAACACATTCTTCGCACAAAGCTTGCCCAACCCCTTGAACAATACCTCCATGAGTCTGTCCATCAACAATTAGCGGGTTAATTGCTCTGCCTACATCATCAATCGATACATATAATGTAATTTCCGGCACTCCAGTCTCTTCATCAATTTCTATTTCACAGATATGACAGCCATTTGGGAACACTGGTGTATGCATTTCATTCTGCGCTGTGACTGACATACCATCTGAAAGATACCCCGTTAACAAACGTTTTTCCGCCTCTCTCGCTAATTCAAATAATTCAATTTTACGGTCTGTGCCCTTAACTTTAAAATATCCGTCTTTGAAATCTATATCTTGCTTGGAAGCCTCAAAAATCTCTTCAGCTATCATTTTACCCTTTTCGATAAGCACCTCCGCCGCTTTGACTATTACAGTTCCCGCCATGCGCATCGATCTTCCGGAGTGTGATCCACCCCCGACACGTACGATATCCGTGTCACCGACAATAACATTTATTTTTTCGACTGGTTGGCCTAACCACGCTGCGGCAACCTGCGCAAAGCTTGTTTCATGCCCCTGTCCACTAGGTTGAGTTCCAATAACAAGATCTATTTTATCTTCATCTGGCAAAACATGGAGTTGAGTTTCCTCTATTGGGCTGCCAATTGAGGACTCTACATAATGAGCCACACCCCGACCTAGAAGTTTTCCGCGTTTTTTGGCATCATCTTTTCTTTCCTCAAAACCATCAAATTCTGCCAAGTCTATAGCCATATCCAAGCTTTTCTCGTACTTCCCGCTATCATAGACCATCCCCACTGCGTTGCGATATGGCATTTCATCCTCCGAAACGAGATTGCGCCTTCGCAAATCCAATGGATCAAAACCACATTCCTTCGCTGCAACTTCAACCAATCGTTCAATGCAATATATAATTTCTGGCCGACCCGACGATCTATATGCATTGGTTGGAGCGGTGTTTGTGAAAATTGCCCGAGACTGTAGGTACGCAGAAGGTATTCGATACGAGCCTGTTATAATTCCAGAACCTTTTGAAAGTGGTGATAGCGATACACAACGTGAACCAACATTACTTAAATTCCTCGACTTAATTCCTAAAAATGTACCTTTCGAATCGAGTGCTAGTTCCATGTCCACTTGCAAATCGCGTCCTTGATAATCGGTTAAAAACGACTCAGACCGTTCTATGGTGCATTTGACCGGACGACCAATTTTTTGTGCTGCCCACGCTACTAAAGGGAATTCAACATAAGTACGATTACGAGTTCCAAAATTACCGCCAACATCAAGTGCAAATACTCTCACCTGATCAGCATCAACTCCAAGAACTTCCGCAATCTCACGTTTTTGCCTCACTGTTCCGCCACTTCCAGCAAAGAGAGTAAATTTGTTTTCTACATCATCATACAGTCCAAGTGCAGAACGCGGTTCCATCGGCACTCCCGTAACACGGGGAATATCATATGACATCTTAACCACATAATCAGCTTTGGCGAAGGCCTCTTCCGTTGCGCCTTTGTCCCCAAAGAAAGTTTCTACAAAGACGTTACTTGCCATTTCTTCCCAAACCAAAGGAGCAGTCGACTTATCGGCCTCCAAGGCATGGGTTACTGAGGTTAAAGGATCAAACTCAATAAAGACCTTTTCTGCGGCTCTCTGCGCTATTGCTTTGGTTTCTCCTATCACCATTGCCAGAGCTTCACCAGCATAACGGGCTTTATCAGCAGGCAGAGGAATATGAGATCCAATAAATTCGTCTTCGCCAACCTGCTTGCCTGGCGCATGTAATTTCATGTCGAAATTAGTAGATGGGAATGGACTGTGTGGAATCTGGCCCAATTTATCAGCAATACAATCTTTGCCGGTCAAAACCGCTAGAACCCCATCCATTGCCATAGCGTCTGCAGAATTAATCGATTTTATAATTGCGTGAGCATATGGAGACCTTACCATGACCGCATACACCTGACCGTCTACTGCGTGGTCATCGCTGAATTTCCCATTTCCAGTAAGAAGCCTCACATCTTCTTTGCGCACAACCCTCTCTCCAATCGGGCCGTTCATCATAAACCTCCTCTTATTCATCGCTACACATAGGTATTTAGACTAAAGCAAGAAAATGGCAAACCACCCAATTCCTTATTTTTTCAAGTTAAAAATAATAACAAACTTACGGTCTTATCTGGAGATAGGTAATGTTTTTTTTCTGAATAAAAAAACCTTGAGGGAAAAGCATTTTTTCTTCTCATAGTCTTTAATATCATAAAAATCGATGTAAGAATTAAAATCCAATTTTTTTATGAAAATACCATTGGTATTATTTAAATAAAATCGGTAACAGATCAAAAACTTAACCGGCACCCTGCTTTTTTTCAGAAAATTACTGTAGAAAGATACTTATAATTTTTTTAATTTTCATTATTTTTCTCATTTGGGCGGTTATTAATATTTTCTGATTTCCAACAAGAAGGAAGGATAAATCTTATGAGTAAATTCTACAACCCAGACCTTGGACAAAATGCTGAAAACCCGTTCGCCCGCGACGCCAACAACAAATTAGTTCGCAGGACCTTTTGGCTGGATATGAGTGACAACTCATTAGTGCTTGCTATGACAAAAGGTATTGGAAGTCCATTAAATAATGACGAAAAACGTGCACACCTTAGTGACCTCGGGAGGTCACATTTGATCGAACAAGTCTGTCCAGTGGAAATACTCCCACCTGAAAAAACATAGGAATAAGGGGAACAAAAGTTTTGCTTCATATAGATCAAGTGTCGCTTCGTGCTGGACAAAAAATTTTGCTTAAAAATGCCAGTTTAACAATCAACTCAAAAGAAAGGATTGGTCTGGTAGGACAAAATGGAGTTGGAAAAACAAGCTTATTAAATCTTATCCAAGGGGATCTTCAACCTGACAGTGGAAAAATCTCTGTACCTAAAAATATTTTTATTGCTATGTCCAACCAAGAGCCACCTTCAGAGAAAATATCGCCTCTGGAATTTGTTCTCAGAAGCAAAAATGACCTTTTCGCCCTTCGAACGGAAGCAAAAACAGCTACTGACCCCCAAAGGATAGCAGAAATTTATGAAAAATTAATAAATCTTGACTCTAACCGCTCTGTTCCCAAAGCGGCAAAGATCCTCGCAGGTCTAGGCTTTACATATAAAATGCAACAACAGTCCTGCAATAACCTCTCGGGTGGATGGAAGATGCGCGTAGGTATGGCGGCTCTATTATTTTCTGAACCGGATATGCTACTTCTTGATGAACCCACCAATCATCTCGACCTAGAATCAAATATTTGGCTTATCAGCTACCTTCAAAAGTACCAAGGCACTGTCATATTAGTCAGTCATGATAGAGAGCTTCTAAATTCTGTACCAAAAAGAATAATTCATATTGAAAATTATAAACTGAAAAGTTATACGGGTAATTACGAACAATTTACTAAAACCCGCAACAAACAAATTGAACAAGTACTTTCTACTAAACAAAAACAAGATGCAGAAAAGAATAAAATAACATCGTTTGTAGATAGATTTCGTTCAACCGCTAAAAAAGCGAAACAAGCACAATCACGTCTCAAGTTGTTAGAAAAAATGGAACCTATTCCTGAGTTTCCTGATACAGAGAGACAGATATTTGAATTTCCAGAACCGGAACAACTACCTCCCCCTTTGTATAATTTAGCTAAGGTTTCTGCTGGATATAACAAAACAATGGTTTTAAAAAACATCTCATTGCGCCTAGATGCCGATGACCGTATTGCACTTTTGGGACCAAATGGTAACGGGAAATCTACTTTCATAAAGTTGCTTGCCGGAAAAATACAAGCAGTTTCAGGAGTGATATCAAAATCGTCCAAACTCAAGATTGGATACTTTGACCAACATCAATCTAATCTATTGGATTTATCGGCAACCCCGTTTACCGAAATGAAAAAACGCCAAAATAATTTAACACCACAGAGAATAAGGAAACATTTAGGACATTTTGGTTTTTCACAAGAACGTGCTGATGTAAAAATAGGATTTCTCTCTGGGGGGGAGAAAGCGCGTTTATTATTTGCATTAATTAGTGCGGAAAAACCGAATGTTTTACTCTTAGACGAACCGACAAATCATCTTGATATAGAATCGCGTGAAGCATTGGTCCAAGCTATCAATTCGTTTGCAGGTGCAGTGATCATAGTGAGCCATGACACACATATCATAGAGACAGTGGCGGAGAGATTATGGGAGGTTTCCAACGGGTCGGTTAAGACATTCGATGGTAATTTAAATGACTATCGAAAGAGCGTGTTAGGTAAGCTAAAATCAACATCTTTAGTTGGAAAAACCCCGGGTGTTGTGAAGAACAAACAAATGGCTTTTGGTTCAAGCAGAACAAAAAAAAGGCGTAAAATTCAAAACGATCTTATGGTGTGCGAACGTAAAATAAAGAAATTAGAAAATAAACTGGCCGTTAAAAACGAACAGTTTATGAAACTAAATTACTATAAGGATGTAAACCAAGTTAGAAGGGACAGCCAACTTGTGACCGAATTAAAAAAAAGGATTGACGAACAAAAAACTATTTGGGAACGCCTGGTAGACGCAATGGACAGTTAGCAAAAATTTATCCACCCCAGATGTCGTCATACCGAGTCGAACCGTCCTTTGATTTATAGTGGTCTCTATGAGTTTTTTGTTTTGCCGAACCAAAGGTTAAGCTGGTCAATATTATACCAACAGCTACTGCAACATGCCCCACTACTAACTCTCCCCACCAGAACCAAGAACCAATAGCTATTGAAAATACAGTGCTCCACATGATTGACAGTAATACCATCAGTTGGAACCGTTGTACCTGTGGAAGATGTTTAAGTGGATTTTTATTCGAATCCATAATAGACGTATATTGTTCTCTCATAATCACTCCTTGTTTTTATATATTACGACTTTAACCCAGACTTGGATTTGTTATCCTTGATTTTTTTTATTTGTTTCCATTTTATTGTTTCAAATCAATAGGTACACGCCATTTGCGACAATCTCCGTGCTTCCAGGATATAAATTCGTTCTCCGTACAACAGTGTTCAAGGAGCCTAACAGTTTTCGCTCGGATATTTCCTCTGGACCGAGTTATTAACTTTTCGGAAGACCATCACTTGTTAATTAACCAAGGAAAACGCGCAATTTCTTCACCGGATTTCAACTCAAACATACCCGCCTGACACAAAGTAACGTTCTACAGTTCTGACAACACCTGCCTAAATTGCAAGTTAGGTCGCCTTATCAATCATTTATTTCAACTAATAAACTAAAGTTTCACAATTTTCATATTCCGTCTCTGGATATGGCAACTTGATGTGCATTAATTGCAGTTAAAGCTAAACTCTTATCCTTTAGCAGGCACTTGATACTTTAATTTTATTTCTTTTCCATTCTCTGCTGATTTAATAATCGCCAGACACATTTCCAAATTTGCCCTTCCCCATTCTCCGTTGTGAAGAGGTTCGATTCCTTTAAAGACTGCGTCGTATAATTCTTCGAAAACCTCTGCTCTTGGGAAAGTTGGAGGTTTTAAAATCTCCGTTTTCTTTTGGTCGCCGTAAAGGTCAATTCGGTCAGGTAGCGGATTAATATCTCCGCGAGTACAAGATACAATTAACGACCCAAAATGTTCATAATACCTATTTTTCATGTAATTACTGGTAGGAATGCTAACACTACTTTCACCTCCGTATGCTCTTGAATCTTTGAGTAAAATCTCGGCGTTATCGTTATTGATTTTCTCCAATGAACGTCTAGCCACGCCATAATTGTCTGGATCCTTAGCGATACCGGACTCACTGATCCAACCAGTGAATTGATCGGTGTCAAACCGTCCGTATCCATTGTAAGAGATATTGGCAAATACTCCATCAGCAAATTTGATTAAAGCAGTGTATGCTCCATCAGCAGGACGATTCTCGTCCCAGTCTCCAATTGCAGCGTAAACACTCTCTCCTCTACCTCCCGCTAACAGCCGAACAATATCGACTTGATGCGAGCCTTGACTAAAAACAACCCCTCCGCCCATTGCTGTGACAAATTCTTCCGGCCTTCGTGGTCTGTATAAGAAGTCGGTATAATTAAGCGCAGTAATCATTTTCAGTTTGCCTAATGTTTCGGCTTCAATAATTTGTTGTGTCTTTTTAATTGGTGTATCAAAACTGTGACTGTGACCAACCACCAAGTATACTCCAGCATTTCGCGCTGCTTTTATCATTGCAGTACACTCATCGATGGTAATTGCCATGGGTTTTTCAACCAATATGTGCTTACCCATACCAGCCGCTAACGTTACATGGTCAATGTGAAATTGGTGAGGGGTCGCGATGTAAATTGCGTCCAATCGGTCATCTGAACACATAGATTGCAGCGAAGTGTATGCTTTTCCATCAAAATCATTTTCGAACCGATCAAGAGCACTTCTTCTTAAATCAGTAGCCGCTAATATATTGATCATTGGATTTAATGTTAATGCAGGCAACATTACGCTGAAGCCCCTGCCCAAACCTGCAATTCCAAGATTTAACTTTTTGGTTGACATCTAAATCTCACTTTTTTTCTTAATGGAAATATATTTGGCTTGACAGAATTGATCAACGTTCTAAAATTTTAACACACTTAGATATCTAAGTTTACAAGACTGGATGGTGGGATTTGATTACTGAAGAACAAAATAAGCTACTCACAATTGTGGAAGGTGAGACCCCAATGGGAAAAATAATGCGTTCGCATTGGCTTCCGGGGCCTCTCTCTGAAGAAGTGGCTGAACCTGACGGCGTACCTGTTCGGTTTCGATTGCTTGGCGAGGATTTGATTTGTTTTAGAGACTCTGATGGTAGATTAGGGGTGCTTGATGAGTTTTGTAGACATAGAGGGGCATCACTTGCTTTTGGGCGCAATGAGGAGTGCGGATTGCGGTGCCTTTATCATGGCTGGAAATTTGACGTAAACGGCAATGTGATGGATATGCCGAGTGAACCTAATCACGGTGAAGGTTTAAAAAATGATGCAAAAATTAAATCTTATCAAACTCGTGAGGCGGGCGGATTTGTTTGGGTTTGGATGGGAACTAGCGAGTCAATTGCAGAATTTGACCCACCCGTCTGGAACTGCGCTCCATCTGAAAAAATAGCAGTTGTTAAAATGCATGCGGCATGTAATTGGGCTCAGGTTTTAGAAGGCTCAATCGACTCGGCGCACAGCTCGAGCTTGCATTCGTCAAATATGCCGCCAGCAGAGGTTGATGGTGCTAAGGCAACCGCTACGCATTGGCCCCGACCTTCAAAAGATAAATCGCCCAGAATTCGTTTTGATAAAACGGATTACGGCTTTAGGTATGCAGCAATCAGAACGCCAATTTTAAACGCAGAAGAGAATGACTATGTGCGAACCACACTTTTTGTGGCTCCGTTCACAGTGGTTATACCACCGAATGATCAATATAAATTAGCCCAAATGCTTGTACCGATTGATAACACAAACACCATGTTTTACTGGATTGCATTTCACGAAACAAAGGGTATCAGCCAAGATGAATGGCGTAAGTTTTGTGGTGCTGAAGTTGGAGTTGATTTGGACAATAACTATCGTAAAGTTCGAACTCTTGATAACATGTTTTTACAAGATCGTGATGCCATGAAGAATGGCGATTTCACCGGAATCCCTGGAATACCTGCTCAAGATATGGCAATGTGGGAGTCAATGGGTCCAATTGCGGACCGAACTAAAGATTATCTTGGTGTTTCAGACGGAGCAGTAGCTCAATTTCGTCGAATGATGATTAAGGCAGCTCAGGCGGTTGATGAAGGAGCTCCTAGTATTGGAACGGCGGCTTCAGGGCGTAAAACTCCTAACTCAGAGCTAGTTTCTTACGAAGGTATGGTACCTAAAAATGGAGATTGGAAAGCTGCTTCCTCCGCTGCGGTTCGGCGAGCTGCTGCATAGCGAATATTTTGCAACACTTCAAACTATTCATTACAATTCCACTCTATATGAAGTTGTTAAATTTTACCATCAATATTCCAGAAGGTAGCATTGTTCTGATCGACTATTGATGATTGCTCAATTTTCCTCTTTGTAAGTAACAACAAGGATATCACGAAAGCCATCAGAATTTTTATCAACTAAAGAGATCGGCGTAACTCCATGGTGTACTCGGTGGTCGTTTAAAAACACACAATCAAATGGGTTCTCTAAAATAAATTCGCTGCGTTCTTTATTATCACAATCAATTATCTGTGTGACCCCACTCTCAACATTGTGTCTCTTGATAAGCAAAACGCATACCCAATCTACACCGTCTCTATGCATGCCCTCGGGTGTTGGCAATCCCAACTCAACATTGTTAGCCTCAACCCGAAATTGGTGAACTTCCGTGTGCCATTTAGCGGAACTGTTATTTGTGTTGGAAGCCGCAAAAAATATCTTGCGAGTTAATTCTATTAAATTTAAGAAAACCGGATGCTCTCCCACCATATTAGTGATTGGCAAAAAATGTCTCTGAATTCCTCCATTGACGGGATTAAAATCTCTACTCTGATAATGTGGCTGATGCGCCTTTCTTATAATTTTATTTTTAGTTATTTGAAAAACTGCGAATCTCCTGCGCCGGTAACGCCCACCATCTGCTAAATAACGGTCAATACCGAGTGTTTCCCAGCTCGAAGAAAACCTTTCAAATTTCATGCCAAAGAATTTTTCATTTACAATGTTTTGAATTTGAGAACCGGAGCGGAACGAAAAACCCAGGGTTTTTAGTTCATGTGTTATTGCAGAAATATCATTTGGCATTAGTTGCTATACATGACCGGAGAGGAAGGTGTTGTTGAAAAGTAAATTTCGTAAACCACGCAATAACCATAAGTCAATATTATTTTAAGTTGTTATAGACTTGCACACTGATATGAACGCTAAAATTACATCAATTACTCTCAAGAAAATTCAGAAATTAATTTGTCCAGAAATTTTTATTTTTTTGTACATTTATATATTAAATAATGTATAGACACTAATTAAAAAAAGTAGAGACTACTTAAAACGACCTAACTGTAAAAACATCTCATCTTTTTCTAAAGCTAAAACCAAATTTAGCACGCAAACCAAGAAAAAGTGCTCACTGAATTAACCCCACTCTTTCCGTCTGTAACTTATACTAAAAAACTAAGAATGTATCAAAATGTTAACTACTTGTTCTGTTAAAAATTTTGTTAATGATGTTTATACAATCTTACTTTAGCCTTTCAAAAAACTAACCCGTTTCAAAATGCAAATCATCATTTGGAACGCAAGCGCATTATAAACCTCCAAAATATCAAATATGTTTTCTCGACTGCAAATAACTCACTGAACTTCACTCTTTGGATATTAATAAATTCCATGTTTTACAGAAAAAATTTCTCCTAGAATTCACATAAAATACAACTGTATATTTGGCCTCAAGAATCTCGCCGAAATCTTACCAGCGGTTGTATCGAAATTGCCATCCAATACTTAGTCACAGCGCCTTAATACGCTTTCAATACCTGCATAACAAAGTTACTCAAAAAAAAACTGCACTGCAGGAAAAGTTGTACCAAAAGACTTTTTGACGATTCCGTTACAAGTCAAGGAAATTCATTGAATTATGTTTATAAATCATTTCCCGTTCATTCTCTGTACAGCGAAGCCCTTCAATCACCGAAATTGTTTTGCGAATAAGATCAGAACCACCCACCAAATCATATGGGCAGTCACTTGCAAAAAAAGAGTTTTTTGCCCCAAAAAAATCAAAGCCCGCCTGACTAGCCGCTGTAGCTCCAAACATCGCCGTGTCCACCCAAAATTCACGGAAGTACTCTTCCATGGGACGTTTTAATTTATCTGCGAAGGATGTTCCATCTCCCATTGTAGCATTTCTTACCTCCCACAAGGGGAAGCGACCCTCGGCGTGGGGCACGTACGCACCCCAATGGTGAGCAATAACACGCAAATTTGGAATTTCGTCAAAAAGTCCCGAACACACCATGCGCGTCATTGCTGCAGTCGTTTCATAAGCCCATCCGATACCCCAAAAAATTTCGAAATGGGATTGACTTTCTGTAATATAGTCCGCGTGTTGCAACGGCCTCGTTGGATGCAACCAAATAGGCCTTTCACGTTCGGCAATCTTTAAAAAAATATCTCGATATTCTGATGAGTCCAGGGGCTTTCCATTAACATTTGTGTGTATTTGAAATCCAACAGCATTATGATAGTTTAGAACTCGGTCGATTTCTTCGATAGCACCCTTACAATTGTTCATAGGCAGAGAGGCCACAAACCAGGGCATGTGATCAGGATATTTACGGCATATCCGTGCCATACCATCGTTAGCAACCTGTGCGAGTTTGAGTGCTTCGTCGGGACCAGCAATCAGATCAAATGGTGGCTGAGACATTGAAATAATTTGGCAATAATCATCAAACTGATCCATCATTCTGCTGCGCGCATCCATATTCCATATTGTCTCTATAGATTTCCAACGGGTAACCGCGTTAGCTGGCATAAGGGATTCTGCTGCTTCAAAGAATTCTGTTGGAAAAACATGATTAAAAACATCAATTTTCATAAAAACCCTGCATTGCAATGTTAAAAATATTATTTATTTTTCTAACAAATATTTTTAAATCGTATTTTACACTAAAATATAAAAACTAAGAGTTAATAACGTGTTTTAAAAAAATATTATAGAAAAACTTAGAGAAATTTATGGTTAGGTTAGCAAATTAATTTTCATTTCTCAAAAAATAAAATCATGCCTCATAGGTTTTTAATTTTCAGAATGATTTACTTCTTAACTGATACATTTACGTTTTGAGGCACAATTAATTTAATACCCGGGTTCTGTTATTAGTCGACTCAACTGACAAAATCCTGGACCCGTCGGTTCATTATCGTTTCCGCTTCTACCGAAATTCGTTGAACTATTTCACCCGCGTCTGCTATATCATTAATGAGACCAGCGTCTTGGCCCATTGACAAATTACCATTCTCAATATCACCAGTCTTTCTAGCTTTTAATAAAATCTCGTGAGCTTCTTTTTGACGCTGACGCAATTTCCATTCCTGTCCTGCCCATCTTTCAATAAAAGAATTGCGTTTTGCTCTAGACATTGCTCCAGGCCACACGATTCCCTGCGCAATGTCAGGAATTTCTGTAAGAGTTGTGTCATGTCCGTTACCAAGCAAGATTGCATCCTTATAATTAGAATGCAAAGGTGACTGTTTTGATGCTAAAAATCTAGTTCCTAACAATGCACCCTGAGCCCCAAGTGATAGCGCTGCCGCTAACCCCCTGCCATCAGCAATTCCACCTGCGGTCAGAACTGGCAAAGGTGCTACAGCATCGACAATCATAGGCGTTAACACTAGTGAACCCATCCAGCCCACATGACCACCCCCTTCGGCACCCTGAGCTATAATTAAGTCTGCCCCTGCCTCAGCCGCAGCCGTTGCCTCTGGCACACCTCCTGCCATAAACGTAACCAAACAACCCATATTTTTTGCACGTTCAATATACATTTTTATATCTTGTTCAGGCCGGGGCCATGCAAAAGAAATTACCGCCGGTTTTTCATGAAGAGCGGTCTGATAACTCTCCTCAATTATATCGAAAACAAGAAAATTTAGCGCAAATGGTTTTTCAGTCTGTTTCCTTATCAATTTTACAGCCGCGTTGACATCTTCTGGAGTAAGTCGATGACACCCAAGTGCTCCAAGTCCGCCTGCTTCAGATACAGCTGTTACGAGTTCTATGGAATAGATTGACCCCATTCCGCCTAAAGCAATCGGATGCTGTATTCCAAATTTCTCAGTAAATGCCGTATTTAGCATCTATTTTTCCTCTCTTGCCTGTTTCAAACTTTTCTGATTTTTTTGCTTTTCTTTTATTATTTAAAAATGGCAATTATAAAAGCATTCGGTTTATAAATAATACCTCAATTTGCAAATTCTTATTTAAAATAAAGCACCCTAAATTTTTATATATTTAAAAAGAAAATGCGAAAATTATATTAGTGAACACAAAATATCTCATGATCTATTTTGTATAACTTTACTCAACACTTATTAAGAGAACAAAAACTATATATACAACCAGATAAAAATCTTATCTTATTTGACTTTTAGACAAAAATTAATTTTGCTAATATTGTGAAGTAAGAAACTTGCTTAATGACAAAAAAGGAGAATGCCGATGCCACTGATTAAAATAGGTGAGAATGCTCCCGGTTTTACCCTTCCGAATCAAGATGGAATGATCGTTTCAAAAGACGATTTTTCCGGCCGTTACGTTTTGCTGTGGTGGTATCCTAAAGCAGATACTCCCGGGTGAACAATCGAAGGGAAAGGATTCCGTGATAGAATCCAGAACTTTGATGAAGCGAATACCGTAATTCTAGGCATAAGCTATGATACCTGCGAGGCAAATAAGGTTTTCAAAGAAAAATTTATGTTTCCCTTTGATTTGCTCTCTGATGAGAGCGGTCAAGTGTCAATCGCTTACGGGGTATCGACCCAAGATAGTACTCGAAGCCCAAGAAAATCAGTACTAATTGCGCCCGATGGAAAAATAGCTATTTCGTATGATGAGGTGATTCCTGCTGAACATTCCGAGAGGGTGCTTTCGGATATAAATAGTCTTGGCTGACTTGTAAGTGTCTCGAACCATATAAACGGTATAATATAGGTATCTCGATAGCTTGAGTCCTAATAAAGGCTTT
Source organism: Rhodospirillaceae bacterium (assembly GCA_002709075.1). Classification (GTDB taxonomy): domain Bacteria; phylum Pseudomonadota; class Alphaproteobacteria; order MPNO01; family UBA2964. The sequence goes on from PAPV01000018.1 coordinate 43,549, forward strand.
AAAGATTGAACAATCGCTTCAACCTTGTCTTTATAAAGGTTCTTACAAAAAAAAAAAAATCTCAGGCTTGATTGGTTTTATTCTATGAGATAATTATTAACCAAGCGAAGGCTTTCATAAGGAATTAAAAGGGAATAGAGACGCCGAGTATCAAATCGGTAAAATCAGCTGTACCCGCAACTGTGAATGGTGAACACCTCCATTATGCGCCACTAGGAAACTGGGAAGGAAGGAGATGTGTGATGATCCATGAGCCAGGAGACCTACCTTTGCTAGTGTCGTCAAAACGCAGGCCGGGAATAGCCAGCGTGACAGAATAGTTAGCGGCGATGCGTGAGAGCGCAACAATATAGTAATTATAATTGTTGCTGTTTTTTCCATCGAACGCTGGCGGTAATACGCCTGTGTTCCATTCTTGTCATTTCACTGATGGCAAACGGGAGCAAAATTGGATGACCAAGCGTATAGAACATAAATTGTATATTGGATTAGTGGTTTTTTTCGGGTTAACAGCAATTATTGCCAAAGCTTTTTCAAAACCATTAGTTGTCTCCACGCCAGAAATAGTGGTTACTGCAAGCCGAGTTCCTATACCATCGAGAGAAGTTGGGAGTAGTATTTCCATCATAACCGGCGAAGAAATTGAAAAAAAACAGTTAAGATCCTTGTCGGAGGTCCTTAGGAAAATCCCTGCGGTTGCTGTTAGTCGCACGGGCCCCGTGGGTGCGTTCACGCAAATTCGTATTAGAGGAGCGGAAGGGAATCACACATTGGTAATCATTGATGGTGTTGAAATCAATGACGTTAGTGGCGGGTCCGAATTTGATTTTGGAAATATGATAGCTTCGGACATAGACCGACTTGAAGTTCTTCGAGGGCCGCAAACTGCTCTGTATGGCAGTGATGCCGTAGGAGGCGTCATTAATATTATAACAAAAAAAGGTAAAGGCCCGGCAACGGCTACCCTAAGTGTAGAAGCAGGATCTCAAAAAAGTGGCAGAGTCCAAAGTAACATTCGCGGCGGCGGAGAAAAATATCATTATTCACTTGGGCTCACTGGAAGTGCCACAGAAGGTTTCTCAGTTGCCGATACTGATGCTGGAAACACAGAAACCGACGGTAATTATCATCGCAACACTAACTTAAGTTTTGGATTTGAACCGGTAAAAGATTTAGAACTTAACTTTTTTGCTAGATACCACACAGCGACCCAAGAAACGGATGATCAACCTGCCGTAGCCGGTAAAATTGTAACAGTAGATACGGCAGACTATACACGTACTCGACAACGCTCAGGTCGCTTTTCAATCAGGTACAACCTAATGGATGGGAAATGGGAAAATCAAGCCGGCATTGGTTTCAGTGATGATAAATCGGAGAGTTTAACTAATAGTGCACCATCCCGAGCAAATGGAGCAAAATCACAATTTGATTATCAATCAAATTTTTTTTTTCAAACTCCAGACCATGCGAATGCGGACCATTCTTTGACCTTTAGATTTGATTACGAGAGGGATTCACAAGCGACAGCAAGTAATTTTGGAAGCTCCAATCTTTCAGTGATTAACAAAGGTTTCCTTGGTGAGTATCGGGTCTCTCTCTGGAACCAACTATTTTTTTCCGGGGGCATCCGTTTCGATAAGAATGATATGTTTAAAAATCGAAAATCTTATCGTAGCACTGCGGCATACTTAATACCGGAACTTGATATGCGAGTCCACGGCAGCATTGGAACAGGAGCAAAGAATCCTACATTATTTGAGCTGTTCGGTTACGGTCCAAATTTTGTTGCAAATTCAGATCTTGAGACCGAAACAAGTGTTGGTTGGGATCTTGGAATTGAACAAGTGCTTTATAACGGTGAAGCAAAAGTTGATGTAACATATTTTAAAAACCTAATTACGGATTTAATAAATGGAGCAGGGTCTACTGCAGTAAATGTAAATGGTACGTCGATTGTCAATGGCGTGGAAGTCAGTGGATCTGTCAACTTATCAAATAACCTGTCTATAAAAGGTCAATACACTTATACACTTGGACAAGATGCAAACAAAACGCAATTGACACGAAGACCTCGTCATTTAGCTAGTGTAAATGCTAATTATCTATTCCTCAACAAACGTGCCAACTTTAATATTGGGCTGGACTACAGTGGGGTTCAACGTGATATTGAATTTTCAAACTTTTTTGCAAGCTCTGCCCGGGTAAACTTAGACCAATTTTTCTTATTAAACCTAGCAGGAAGCTACGAAATAAATAAAAACATACAAATTTACGCGCGCATTGAAAATGCCCTAGATACAAAATACGAGGAGGTACTGGACTTTTCTGGCCCCGGAATTAGAGGTTTTTTAGGTGTTCGAACTAAATATAATTTCTAATGAAAAAGAAATACAGCCTCAATACCGGTTTCTTATCTGCAGCTATAATTTTATTCACTGCATGTGTTTTCAAGTATGCATATTCAATGGAGTTCAAGCGAATTGTATCTTTAAACCTATGCACTGACCAACTAGTAGTTAAAATTGCGCAAAGACATAACATTGCAGCTCTAAGTTTTTTAGCAACTGATCCGAGGTCATCGGCGGCTGTTAAATTAGCAAAAGGGATTCCTCGCGTACGTGGATCGGTTGAAGAAGTAATTAGACTAAAACCAGATATAGTTTTTAGCGGAGTCCAGATAAATCCTGCACAAATAAAGCTTTTAAAAAGATTTAAACTCAAAATAAAACAAGTACCAATAGCCACAAACTTAAAATTAGTTGAAGATAATATTCGCGCTGTTGCTAATGCTTTAAATCTGAAGAAACGAGGTGCAGCGATTGTTCAAGAATTTAGAAAAACTATAAAAAAATACAGCAAGAGAACAGTGCTTCATTACAAACCAATTGCCGTACTCCTATGGCCAAATGGATTATCTTCCGGCAGTGGCACACTGCCACATTCTGTATTAGAGAAAGCAGGTTTTAGAAATCTTGCAGCTTTAATTAATAAGTCAGGAACAAGTTTTCTCTCTATTGAGATGCTATTACGTATAAATCCGGATTTATTAGTCCTGGGACAATCTCTACCGAACCCATCGTTAGCCCATAAATTTCTTGAACACTCAGCCCTCCGTACTAAATTCTCTGAGACAAAAAAACTTTTTGTGCCCGACAATCTCTGGCTTTGCGGAACAACTGATACGGCCGCTGCCGTTCGCATTCTATCTTCTTTTCACGGAAAACACGAGAATGAAAAATAGCTACAGCCGATTTTTTGTTTCATTAATTATACTGACAGGTGTACTGTTAATAATTTTTATAATGTCTTTAATGATTGGTCCGGAGACGTTCGGGCTCCCCAGAGCCCAAGATCTAAACGGCAAGATGAAATCAGAAATTATTTGGTTGATATTCTGGGAAATTCGGCTCCCAAGAGCTCTGCTTGGATTAACGGTTGGAGTAACGCTTGGTTTAGCGGGAGCTGCTTTACAGGGATACTTGCAAAATCCCCTCGCCGAACCAGGAATTATCGGAGTTACTGCCTCAGCGTCATTGTTTTCAGTAATAGCGTTTTATTCTGGTTTAGCTAGTTTTGTAACCCTTGCTCTACCTGTTGCGGGTATAATGGGTGCTTTGATAGCAGTAATAATTATACAATTACTAGCGGGTCGTGATACGAGCCCTCTCACATTGATCCTTGCGGGCGTGGCAGTAACAAGTTTTGCTGGAGCAATGACATCATTAGCTTTGAATTTATCACCCAATCCCTTTGCCGCTTATGAGGTATTATTCTGGTTGTTAGGCTCTCTCTCAAATGTGAGTATCGATCATGTTTGGATATCTATACCTTTTATGACTTTAGGCTGGCTTATTCTTGGAACTCTTGGAAATCCTCTTAATGCTCTAACTTTGGGACAAGATGAAGCCACCTCCTTAGGTACTAACCTCAGATCTCTAAGAATATATTTAATTTTTGGGGTCGCAACATCCGTTGGAGCGGCCACTGCTGTTGCTGGAGCAATAGGTTTTGTTGGTCTCGTAATTCCTCATCTATTACGACCATTGGCGGGATACAGTCCCAAAAAGCTTTTGCCATTAAGTGCTTTAGGAGGTGGAATAATGCTACTTGCGGCCGATATTTTGGCGCGTCTGCTTCCATTCGATCGTGAGATAAAATTAGGCGTTCTGACCGCCATGGTTGGGGCTCCATTTTTCTTAATATTATTACTTAAAAACCGACGAAGCTTGCTTTGAGTTATTTTAGAGTAAAAAAGTTACACCTATCTCGGGGAGGGAAGAGAATCCTCCATGAGTTAAGTTGTGAATTTCAATCAGGCGAATTTGTGATATTAGTTGGACCTAATGGCGCAGGAAAAACATCCTTTCTAAAATGCCTCGCCGGGCTGCTTAATTATTCAGGAAATATTGAGTTGAGGGGCCAAAATCTCAAACGTATCAACTTGCGCGAGCGCGCAAAAGTTATCAGTTATTTGGGTCAAGACAGGAGAACCTACTGGCCAGTTACAGTGCAGTCGGTGGTCTCTTTAGGAAGATTGCCCTTTATAAATGAGAGCCGGAGAAAAAATTTTCTAGCAGCAAAAGAAGCCATGGAAGATTGTAATCTATTGCAGTTACAACATCGTTCAGTAGGAAGTTTATCTGGCGGCGAAATTGCTCTTACAATGCTTGCAAGAGTGCTAGCCGGAAAGCCTGAGATAATTCTTGCGGACGAGCCTATTTCTGGGTTAGATCCCTCTCATCAATTGCATGTAATGAAAACTTTAGAAAAAAAAGCTGAACTGGGAGCGCTAGTTATTTTAGTCTTACATGATCTATCACTCGCAGCTAGATTTGCAAAACGGGTATTATTAATACACGATGGCAGCTTGGTACAAGATGGGCCTGTTATTAGTGTGCTTTCTCCTAACAATCTGAAAAAATTTTACGGTATCAACACAATACAGGGAACAGCAGAGAATATTCCGTTTATTCTTCCATCCGAACGTACAAATCAAATTTTGGAAAAATAGTTTGTGGTCGAAAAATAAGATTGCGACAGGATGGTTTGCCTCAATATTTCTTCATGTTGCGGTGGTGTTAATTATTCTTTGGAGTTTCAATAAGAAACAAATTTCAACAGTAAGTGTGGCACCTAGTATTTTTGCTGAGGTTGTAACAACAACATCATTCGAACAAAAGAAAAAAAGTACATTTAAAAAAACCGCCGCATCTGAAAATGTTTTGCCTTATGACGAATATGTTTTTACAAACAAAACAAAAAAGGAATTTGAAAAAAATAAGCAAAAATTGTTTGCATCCAAGGAAAAAATTTCTAAAAATGATGTCTCTGCGTTCAAAATAGCAAGGTCAACGTCATCAAACGTCTTACCTACTTCCGAGAATAATATAGAATTTAACCGGCCTGCAAATGCTAGCGATAGAAAATCCACGAATAAAAAATCTTCCAATTCTGGCGATAGAAAATCCACGAAAAAAAAATCCTCCTTGGCAGGCAACATTGAAGAAAAGAGAATATCAAAAAATAATTTTTTGCCTAATCAAATAAGAAACACTTCATCTTTTACTGCACCGCGCTTGTCACAAAAATTTAATAATATACCTCCCGGTTACCCAAGATCGGCTCGACAGAATGGTGTTGAGGGTAGTGTGGTGTTACTAGTTTCTGTAAATAAGTATGGAGTAGTAGATTCCTTAAAGATTGAAATTTCAAGCGGTGCTAAACTATTGGACAAAGCCGCAAAAAATGCCGTATCCCAATGGCGCTTTATACCTGCAAAAATATCAGATGTGGCCGTTTCGAGCAAAATTAGAGTACCGATAACTTTTAGATTGCAAACTAATTAGACAATAGTTGATAAATTCATAGACCTTTGCGGAAATCATACAATTGTTTTACCTGGTCCATATTCAGCTTCCAGATTTCTCCTTACAAGATCATACAACTCATTTGTTACAAGCGGCTCAATGCCAAACCAATGCTTCCACGCAACAGGACCTTGGTGCAATAACATTCCAAGCCCGGTACAAGTTGGATTACCATTAACAGAAGCACGTCGAATTAAATTGGTTTCAGATGGGGTGTAAACTATGTCGTAAACCACTGCATTCTGATCTATGGCCTCAATCGGAATGTCGTGGTCCCTCATACCGACCATTCCAAGAGAGGTAGCGTTCACTATAAGTGAGGAACCCTCCAAAGCAGCATTTCTGTTCTCCCACGAGCGCACACAAATAATATCCCCATATAAGCGTTGCAAAAGTTTAGACTTGTTTAGCGTCTGATTCACCACGGTTATCTTTTTTACCTGGGATTTTATCAGGCCGTAGCAAACCGCCCTAGCGGCTCCGCCGGCTCCCATCACCGTAACATACCGATCTTTTAATACAAACTTAGGAAGCGAATACTCTAGGTTTCGCAGAAATCCAATCCAATCGTTATTTGTACCAAACAAGCTAGAGTCCTCCCTCACAACCACACAACTAATGGCCCCCATTTTGTCCGCGGCATCATCTACGTCATCAACTGAGTCTTTAGCCACCATTTTGTGAGGAATGGTCACGTTGCAACCAGAGAACCCTAATCCCGGAAGCGCCCGTAGTGCATCTACAACTTTACCTGGCTTAATCGCAATAGGCAGGTATCTTCCAGAAATTCCTAGTTGTTTCATCCAGAAGTTATGCATCAAAGGTGACCGCGAATGCATTATGGGCCAACCTATAACTGCTGCAAGCGCAAATTTCTCTGGGTCAACCGTTACTACCATTCTACAAATCAAAAATTAATGATTGTTCCATCCAATTTAGCGCTGAAGTGATTCCAAGTACGCAAAAACAGCCTCTTATTGTGCAGTTTTTTATAATAGAGCTCCATTTCTTCATTAGAAAACGAGTAGGGTTCTCCAATAAGTTGTGCACGATACTGGCGTTCTGAATTTTCTTCCAAATAATTTAGCAAAACAAACGCATCTATAATATTTTCACCTGTCGTAACGACCCCATGCGCTTTCATTAATGCAGCTGGTCGATCGGACAGAATTCTTGTTAATTTATTTGCCATATCAACATTATTGATTGAGTCTGGAGAATTTAAAACCGGTAGCGGATATAACAAAGAACCTTGTGCATACACCGGCAAATACTCAATTCCAGCTGTAGATAGAACAGTAGACCATTTGGGGTGACAGTGTATAACCGCTCCTACATCAAAACGCGCTTTGTAAATCCCCGTATGAAGATGAAATTCAAGTGGCGGATTTCCGTTTCCTTCTATCACATTACCATCAAAATCAACTTGACAAATATCGGCAACAGACAATTGGCTTCTCTGGCAATTTCCAATGTTAATAAGAAATTGATTTTTATCAATTTTTATACTTGCATGTCCATTGTAATCCATGATCTTACTGCGTTCTAGCATTTTGATACAGCGCACCAGACTTTGTTTTTTTTCTTCATATGCAGTCATTGGTCGACGAGAAACTACCAACCGACTTCCATTAGAATTTCGTTACGCCAAAGCCGCCATGCTCTTTTGCAGGCAGTATCATTTACCGCATCGGCAAGTCTTCCTTCCTCTTGATCGAGTGGTTCAATAGAGTCACTCCCCGCAAGCATAACAGTTGCTGTCTGAATCCGCGCACTTACCTCAGTATAAACAGCACGGAAAACTGAGAGTTGCAAATTCTTCCCACACGCAACCGAACCATGCGCCCGCATCAAAGCAACATGCTTATCCTCTAGTGTTTCTGCTAACGCAATTCCCTTAGCACAATCGCACACAAGCATATCAGTTTGACCGAATTTTTCCCTTATATCAAATATTGGCGCGCCATTCGCAAGAAATGCAGCATTGTGAAACGTTCCAACCATGGGTTTTTTAATAATTCCAAATGGGATAACCGATGCTGAATGCGAATGGACAATTGAGTTAACATCTGGGCGCATCTTATAGATTTCCCCGTGAATGAAACGCTCAATGAAATTACTACGTGTTCCAGAATTTAGGGCATCAGAATTAAGAGTGTAGGTGATAATGTCACCTGGTGTTGTTAAAGCAGGTGCTTGTGCACTTGGCATTAGATATAAATTCGAATCTACAGGATGACGCAAAGAGACATGACCAAATGCATCGACTACCCCACGTTTTGCAAGAATACGACTAGCCGCCGCCAAATCTGCCAAAATACTAGGTTCCGTATCCGGTATTGATCTACTCATACTAAACTCCACATACCAAACCTTAATTCAAAAACTAATTTTTCGACAGGAATAGATAATAGCCGATTTCAGAGAACTAGAAAATAAAATATATGATAGCTCGGAAAATTCAATAAAAACTGAAAAATTCTGGTGCAGGATATTTTACTGAAAAAATTTTTTAATCAAAAAAGCGATAAATGTGAAAGCTATCTCTACTTTAAATTTTTAATATTTTTTCTGCGTTTTTATGCAGTAGTTTTTTTAAGTCACTATCACATAAAGGAATAGTTTTAACCCATTCGGTTGCCTCAATATTTTCAACAAAAGGGTAATCCACTGAAAATAATATCCGGTCCATACCCATCTCCATAATACAACACATCAAAGCGGGATTAGAGAAGTTACCACTGGTGGTAATCCAAAAATGTTTAGTGAATATTTCACGAAAAGATGCCCCAGAATTGTTTTCAATACGGTTGAGGGCCTGATTTATACGCCATAAAGAGAATGGAATTGACTCCCCAAGATGACCCAGAAGCATTCTTACTTTAGGAAATTTATCGAATACACCAGAAAGAACGATGCGAATAGCATGTGTTGCTGTTTCAATCGTATATCCCCAAGCGGCTCCACCAAGAGCTGGATATTTGTCCAAATAGTCTGAAAAGTATGTTTCGACAATCGCCGAATTCGGCCATGCGGGATGAAGATACAAGGGCACATCCAAAGCTTCAGCAATCTCAAATATTGGCCAATATTCCTTTTTATCTAGCCAACCCACTTCCCCAGTTGGCCCGTGGATCATGGCACCTTTGAAACCAAGTTTGGATACACATCGCTCCAACTCATCGGATGCAGCCCTAGGATCAGTTGTTGGAAGAGCCGCAAACGCAAACAACCTTGTTGGGCATACCTCACAAGCCCTTGCGAGGCGATCATTTACTGTTCTGGACAGTTCAACAGCACTTTCCGCGTCAACTTTTTGTAAAGATGGCGCGCCATGACTTAATACCTGAATATCTATGCCTGCGTTATCCATATCACGTAGCCTGAGTTCACCAAGATTGTGTAATCTATCCATTAATGCGCTTCGGCGTGAAGAGTCCCGACCTTTAAAATGCTTCTCAAGAGCAAAATCCCAATAATGTTCTTCTAAAGCAATAACGCGTGTGTTGTTAAATTGTTGCAAATTAATTCCCATTTTTATCAGATGACATTATCTTAAATAATATTAGTGAAAGACAGTATCTCAAAATATCCAGTTTTCATCTATATCAACAGTGCTATGTTTTTTATTCAGGTACACCAGGATTTTAAAAATCCAGTAATAAGCGAAAAGTTGAAAATGTTGAGTATTTTTTATTTTCGTACTTCGTAAAGTTCGTGATCACGCAACAATCAAGAAGTAATTACATGATAAAGAATTTTTTAACCGCCCTGACGATAACCTTGTTGGCCACAATGATCATTAGCTCATGTCAAACTACAGCGAATGCATTTAAACTTAACTTACTAAAATCGATTAACTTACCAAACCACTTTGCGCTGATACGCCATGCTCATGCTCCCGGCACAGGAGATCCATTAAACTTTACGCTTGGAGACTGCACGACACAGCGAAATCTTGATTACTTTGGTCGCATCCAAGCTAAACAAATTGGAGAATTACTGAAAAGAAATGGTGTATCCTTTGCAGATATATTTTCTAGCGAATGGTGCCGTTGCAAGGAAACAGCACAATTACTTAACATCGGTAATGTCAAGACTCTTCCAGCACTTAATTCTTTTTATCAATTCCCAGAGAACAAATTGAAACAAATAGCTTCTCTTCGTAATTTTATTGCTAATCAACAACTTACAAAACCAATAATTTTTGTAACGCACTTTGTTAATATCGGTGCTCTTACAGGCATCTACCCGAAAAGTGGTAATATTGTTGTAGTACGACGCGAGAAAAATGGAATGTTGTCAGTTCTTGGCGAAATTGATACGAGCGAATAGAAATTAATAAGACATAGTTTGTTCTTATTGTTATTCTACTGCAACGCCATCTATGAAAACAACCTCATCAAGCATAGTTCCCTTTTTGTCATAAATAGACCATGGGCCATCTTTTAGACCATTTTTGAAACACCCTTTTTTGAAAAGTTGTCCATTATCGTAATACATTACTATCGGACCTTCTGGCCGACCATTTTTGAATGTGCCCTCATACTGAAGTTGCCCATTAGGGTGATATTGTATCCACGGACCATCAAGCTTACCTCCGTCGATACTCATTTTTTTGAATATTCCGCCCGTCTTATGGAATAGTACACCTCCATCCTCTTCATAGGGTGAGGGAATTCTTGACCAATCAATCATATCTATTCTCTGCCTTAAACAATCTTCCGTTTTGTTAACTTGTTATTAAACTATTAATTAATATTCAAACAAACTCAAACAGCTGGCCCAATGGAATCTGGTGTTTTTATTTTTCCCATTAAATCACTTTCTGAAAGCGACATAATATTTTCCTCATTAAAAATATCTCCCATCTTTGACTTTACACCGTAAGACTTAATTGCTTCCAGCCACTTTCGGTGAATACGATTATCCTGATCTTCGTATTCTACTTGCCGGCCTCCTTCCTGAATTGAAGTTGCACCTTTTCCCTCGGCACTTTTTCGACGTAACGCAATGAAGGGATATCGCCGACTACCCATACTACACGCTAAATATCGTGCAGGTTCAGAACCGGTATTAAAATGCTGATGAAACATCCAGAAAGGCGGAGTATACATAAAGCCGTGTTGCCAGGGTATTTCAACAAATTCTTCATCACCTTCATACCAAAGAAGAGTATACCCAACGCCACTTACAGCATGGACGTGAGTTCCCGCTGCATGCCTATGTGCTTTTTTGTAACGACCAGAGGGAATTTCTGACGAATGCGCGTGCATTGTACTATCCGCCAAAATAAACGAGACGTTCAGGGAACCCTTTCCACGTGCATCCATGGCATAAAGTTTGAAATTAGTAAGATCATTCACAAAATTTGTTTCCCATAGATTAGCTTCTGCAACATTATCACCCCTATTTACCCTCAAATGCTCACCTTCACCTTCATAATGACCATCTGCACCTAACCGCTCCGGAAAATCAAATTCATTCTCGAAAACAAATTTTTCATTATGGAATAAATTCAGTACAAGAGGTGCATCATTTGTACACGATAAACGCAATGGCTCCCGACCAGATCCATTAAAAATTCGATAACTACAATTCAACGGCACCGTAAATAACGCCTTTTCACCAAACTCAAAGACACGTTTGTCACCATTTGGATATTCAACAGTTGCTGATCCAGAACCTTTAAGCACATAGAAAAAGGCTTCATAAATATGGCGTATAGGAGCTGATTTTTTCCCAGGTTTAATTTCTAACAAGTAGTTAGCCATAAAATCGCCTCGCCCATGCGTATGAGCAAAACATCCATATGTTTCCCAGCGATCCCATGGGCCTATTTCAAGCTCCAGGAGGTTATGTCCAAAGTCAAGATGTACAGGAATCTTCTCTTGTTTTACCCAATTTTCATACGGATCGACCAGGAATCTTTTAGAAATATTTTGTTCATTTTTCTGTTTCAAATTTGTATCCATGTTGCTCCCTTAAAACGACTGGCTTAATAAAATATGTTGGTGTTCACTCCCAAAGGATACCGATTGGAAATGGTAAATTTAGCAGATTTCCAAACACATACCAATTCAATGCGCCTACAACAGAAGCATAAAGTAATGCCCAATATAATTTCTCTTTCTCAAGCGTCATATAACCGAATATAAATATCGGTATTGTTAGGTAAAAACCAAGCAAATATAATCCACTTATAAGTAAAAAGATTGCGCCAAAAACAAGTATCGCTTTACGCAGGCCACTATCAGATTGTTCTTCGCTGCTTAACTCGATGTCGGCTCCAATATTACTAGGATTAGACTTTGCTTTTGACGGCAATACCCGAATAATTTCTATAATTAGTAATAAGGTGACAATAATTGCCACAACCGTCGGGTAGATACTTGCAGCAAGTGGCATATCTTGTGTCTGAATAAAAACAATACAAATCACACCAATTGTGATCAAATACATAAATATTTTAGCCAGAAACAACATTTTTTTTTCCAGAAAAAAATTTTCGTGATATTAGTGGATAAATTAAAATAATTACCAAAATTAGAAAAATTGTTATTACACCAGGGCGTAACAAAAACTCTCCACCGAACAGCTGAATAGATGTCCAAAGATACCGTTCGGCAATAGGACCAAGCACTAAGCCAAGTAGAAATGGAGGCCGGGGCCAACCAGCAAACCTCATGAAGTAACCTATCAACCCGAATACTGCCATTATGATAACATCTTCGAAGCGACTAGACGCCGCAAAACTTCCGATAACAGCCATGCTTAGAACAATTGGGATGAGTACCATTGGCCGAATAGTAGTCGCAAGTGCCAACTGACGCGTAAATGCAAGACAGAGAATGGATGTAATTACACTGCCAACAATCAATAACCAAATCATTGAAAACGTTAAATGCAGATCGGTTGTAAGCATATTTTTTCCTGGTGAAATGCCTACTATAATAAGACCACCAAATATCAGGGCTAAGGTACTTGAACCAGGAATTCCGAATGCAAGGGTCGGTATAAGTGAGCCACCCTCCTTAGCGTTAGTTGCCGCATCAACTGCAATTACACCCCGTACATCACCCTTGCCAAAGGTTTCAGATGCCCCAGAACAAGTTTGTTTTGCACTGCCATATGCAAACCAATCTGCTACGGAAGAACCGAGACCTGGAATTATCCCTACCCATATCCCTATAAGACTGCTTCGGAAAATAAGCCACCAATGTATGAAAGCATCTTTTATCCCCTGCCTTCGACCTTTCGTAAGGTCACCAAGAGGAACGTCAGAAATCCCAGTACCTTTAACTGCCATATAAATTAGTTCCGGAATTGCAAAGAGCCCGATTGTAACCGGAATAAGTTTTAAACCATCTACCAGATAAATCTGGTCAAACGTAAATCGGTAAATTCCGGTTGAGATATGTACCCCAACCAAAGAGACCAAAATACCAAGTCCACCCACAATTATTCCTTTAACAGGAGCCTTGCCACTCAAAGTTCCGACCATAGCCACGCCAACCATAACAAGCATGAAAAATTCTGGGGGTCCAAGAATTAAAACCAATGGACGTAAAATCGGAATAGCCAGAAATAACGCAATCGCCCCTATAATTCCGCCAATTGCCGATGATGTGAACGCAGCGGCTAAAGCTCGTGCTGCTTCACCCTTGCGCGCCATTGGATATCCGTCCATGATTGTTGCTTGAGATCCGCCTCCACCAGGAACACTAAATAATATTGAAGTGATAGAGTTGGCGGTATTACTTACTGCCCAAACGCTCATAATCAAACAAATGGCTTCGAATTGATTTAACACAAATGCAACAGGCAACATTAATGCTATAGCTGTTTTACTGCCGATCCCTGGCATCGCTACCAGCGTTGAGCTCACAATAATCCCTACAATCATGAGTAGGAATGCACGCCACTCAAGTATTCCTAAAAGGCCATCTATGGCGGCATCAAGCATAAGCTTTACCCCGAAATTTTAAATAGGAGTAAGCAGGGTTTTACCCACCTGCTCCAACTACTTATTTGCAATCGACTTTAACAGCTTCTTTTTTTCCTTTTTGATACATTACTTTACAATTCATACCCACTTTTAGCGCTTTTCGTTTTACTTTTTTGCCGGCGACATAAACCTTGGTGCGCTTCCCAGAAATTTTGAATTTTTTTCCACCGACGACGATACTTTTACCTTTTTTCTTAACATCAGAGATTTTACCAGCAACACTTGGGAGTTTTGTGTAATCGAGTTTCGGTTTTTTCTGAGACTCTTTATAAAGAGCTATCACCGCGTCAGAAGCATCGAGGACTTCGCGATTAACTTTTTCGACCGTTTGCGCTGACGTCCAAGTAACATTTCTCTTTGATTTTTTTGCTTCCAAACGCGCTGCGGGATCTTCAATTGCAGATTTAAATGCCGCCCTGAGAACTGCAAGCCTGTCAGCAGGCACATTAGGAGTTGTATAAAATGGTCTGCCTGCTGCGAGAGGAGCTGCCATTAATGCAGCAAATTGCCGCCCTTTAGCAGAAAGCTGTTCTGATATATGAGGCACCCCTGCTAGTTCGCTACGCTTCGCGCCCGAATACAGTATTGGAACAAGGCCCAACTCCTCTATGGCCTTAGCCGTACTTTCATAGGAGTTAGCGGTTGCATGAACATTACCTCTTTCTATAGCCAGAAATCGGGATGCGCCTCCGATAAAACCAGATATAATCTTTACATTGAAGCCATCCTGTTTCAACAAAGCAGCATAGGTGTAAGACCCAGCTCCGGGACCTGAAGCTCCGAACAAAACCTGTTTTTTACTATTTCTTAATTGCTTATAGGTCTTTACCGGATGGTTTTTTGCAAGTGTTACAATAAACGTTGATGATGCTGCACTACCAAGTGGATTTAACTTCAGCAAATCAAATTTAACGCCAACATCCTTTGACCTTTGTGAAATCGGAGCTTCTCGCGATAATATAGCAAGTTCCGTTCCGTCTTGTTTAGCTCGTAACATCATATAATTAGCAGCTACGATACCACCAGCTCCGGGCATATTTACAACTATCATCTTAGGATTGCCAGGTATGTGTTTCGCCATGTGCCGCGCGATTAAGCGCGCATAGAAATCATAACCTCCGCCAGGAGCAGAGCGAACAATCATTTTAACTTTTTTTCCTTTATAAAATTTTTCGACCGACGCCGCTTCCGTCGAGATGTTCATCGCTGACACCACTGTCAAACAAATAGAAAGAAAGCCTAATCCAATCTTACGAGTCATAATTCCCCCCAATCAAGTCAATGTAATACCCTATATTTAAACCGCTTTCACTGCAATAACACGTTATTTAGTGTATTACATGTACTTAATACATTGCATAAAAAAATCATTACAGTATTTTATGATTTCGCAAACGGTAAAGACCTCTGGGGAAATTTGCAGTGTTTGCAGTGAGCGCTAGAATAAAAAATGTTGGAAATTAGTTTTATGCCTATTTAGCAAAAACACGTGTATTCTCAAAGTTATCGTTTGGTTCATGTGTAACTACTAAAGCTGTCCCAACTACTGCAATAACAGCAACAATCGCAATAAAATAAAAAATCTGTTTATCCATTTTTCATACCCTACCAATCTTAAAAAAAACTCATATCACCGCAAGATGTGCAAGCTCAAAAATTTTATTTTTTTATACTATAGAATTTTGCAACTTAACTCATGACTATGCTTGTAAAAATTGTTAAAGCCACAACCTCTGGATCCCATTTTTGTAGCGGATGTGAAACAAAAATACTCTAACCTTTCTCTATTCACCAATTTTACAAGATACTCAAAGAAAAAAAATATCTTTTAAAAATTAACTAAAAAAAGGGCAGCCACAACTGGCCACCCTTTCCAAAGACTAACCGTTTCACTTATCTACATAGTAATTGAGCCACCCTTTTGCCGTTACGGTTTTTTCTGAGCATACAAACTGTATCATTTTTAATATACCTACCAAGATTGGATTGTGAAGGAGAACTTCCAACACGTACCGGCACGAGCCGCCCACGAACACAAACCACACTTTGTTTGTTGCTGAAGCCAACACGCATCCGAGGTGATCCACCCTTTTTCTCGTAACTGATTGAATTTGCCTCTGACAAAACCCGTTGCACAGCCATTACGGGACCTTTTCTTGGTTTACACTTCCTGGATAGATTAGCTGGTTTACCACGCGGCGGCATTCCTCGTTCCCCACGCGGCGGCATTCCTCGCTCCCCACGCGGAGGCATCCTTCGCTCACCTCGCGGAGGCATTCCTCGCTCCCCACGCGGAGGCATATCAGCCTTAAAGCCTTTTTTAGCGCAAAAACGTTTTGCTTTTTTTAACATATTAAGCATTTTGCGTTCTTTTGGATCTTTCCACGCCCGATCTGTCTTTGGTGGAACAACAGCTGACATTGCCAATTTACAACACCCAGTTTTAACAAACTGTTTCTTCTTCCCTGCCTTCCAAGTTTTTATGCAACGCTGTTCTTGCTGGGACATTTTTGGCCCACCTTTTCCTCCGTGGGCACCAGCAACTGCGGTTCCTGCAATTCCTGTCAAGCTGACCACCAAAATGCCCGCTAAAGCTATTTTATAAAAATATTTCATGATGTGTTATACCTCCTATTTTGTTTCGTCCAAATCAAAGGGATGCGAAGGGCATTTCCCTCAGCCGTAACATGATCACTCCCCAGCAAAGCAATCTACATAATTATTTTTAACACACTCCAAGGCCTGAGTTTGTATGTCTGATACAGTATCACTGCCCTCATTCTCCAGCAACTCTGCCAGCAAAAACTCACGGTTCTTCAACCCTGCAATCGAGCCGTTAGCAGCTGCTATAGAGTACCAACCATAAGCAGTTGCAGTGCTTTGATTAGTCCCAAAACCCTTTTGATATAAAAATCCAAGATTATTTTGTGCCGGTGCAAAACCATCTTTAGAAGATTTGGAATACCAATTAAACGCTTTTGTGTAATTTTGTGGAATCCCCCTACCCTCATAAAACAATACACCGAGATTGTATGCGGCTTCGGCATTCCCCAGCTCTGCAGATTTTTTATAAAATGAAAAAGCTTTTTTATAATTCACTTTATAGGTAGAGTTGCCGTTAAATATATTTCCAAGAATTAAAAGTACCTCAGAACTTTTATTATCATTTAGTTTTTCTAGAATTTCCAGAGCTTCTTTGAAATGCCCAATACTGATTAAGTTTTTCGCTTCAGTTATTCGTGATTTGGAACATGCAAAAGAGGGAGTCAAACTGAAAAGAATTAATAGCAACGAAATTATCTTAATTTTTTGTTCCACAAGCTTTTTGTTCCGATTTGATTCAATTCTAATTGTGTAATGTTCTTCTTTGGTAGTCAAATACACTTGATTCAAATTAAAAAAGAAATTTTTTTATTCCAATACGCCTGTCTTCTCACTCTAATATTCTGTAAAAAATAACCTTTCCAACAACCAAAAACCTCCAAAGATGCCAATCCCTAGTGACGCAGGTACAGCAATCCGTCGCCTAAACCAATGTTTTCTTCCAAACTGTACGCCAAGCAAAACGTAAGCAATGATAACAACTATTATTTGTCCAAGTTCTACTCCAACACTAAACCCTGCTAGTGAAATTAGCAGATTTTCTTGTTCATCCTCAAAATCTCGAAGTACACCCGCAAACCCAAGACCATGCATAAGACCAAAAAATATTATTATCCACGGCCGCAATTTAGTAAGTTTTGCTGTAAAAAGATTTTCAACCGCGACAAAGATAATACTTGCGGCAATAAGGGATTCGACTATTACGGATGAGATCTGGAATTGAGGCCAAATGGTACTCGCTGCGAGCGTAACTGTGTGTGCAATAGTGAAAAAAGTAATTTGCGTTACTAAAATACGAGTTCTTAAGCTTAAAAAAAACAATGCTAGAACAAAAAGGATGTGGTCGAGTCCCCTTGGAATAATGTGTACAAAGCCTAGGTATACATAATCAATAAAAGTATCAATTCCGGATGCCGTTGGTCTCTCACTAAGCAAAATTTTATCGCTTTTATTTCCGCTTTTGACCCAAACAGCTCTCATTGGAGAAATATTATCGAGTTTTATCCTTACGATACTGTCACCAAAATTTGGGTTATACTCCCACCTAAAAAATGATGGTTTAGGAGGTTTCTTCCCGGTTAAATGAATTTCGGTTAATCTTGAAAGATTTAGATTTTTTTCTTCCCTAACAATAATTTTATTAACAGTTGTTTTTATTTGTTTGCCATCAAAGATAAACTTTGTGCCGCCTAGCCATTCTGGAAGAATCTCATGAATTTCTTTTTTTAGTTGTTTTGCAGACAATTTTCTATAGGTTTGATATGCTTTTATCTCATCGGAGTGGTTGGGTACTTTTTTGGTATTAGACCGAATACCGGATATCAATGCTTCAAAATTTAGACTTGCGCTGATTAAGAAAAAATTTTTATTTGTCAGATCGACGTTAATTATCGCGGGACGAACTTGGTGCGCGTAAGCCTCAGACATAAATGTCAATAACAGTGTAAAAAGGAGAAGCTTACTTAAATGAAAAAACTTCATTTGAAATATAAAGCCGCCATGAGAGTATCTTTACAGTTCTTTTTCATACTGATTTTTATACTACTGAAAAGTAATAGTACCAATGCCCACGAATTCTGGATGGAACCAGATAAATATTTTGCAAATCAATCAGATACTATTGAGATAAGCAATCGTATCGGACAAAATTTTATAGGTGATACATGGCCCTATATATCGAACAGCTTTTTTAGTTTTGAATATGTATTAAATAAAACATCAGTCCGGATTGTTGGCCTTGAAGGTGATGATCCCGCGGCAAAACTTAAGATTAATTCTGCTGGGTTAGTAATAGTTACGCAGCATACAAAAGGAGACGAAGTAACATTTGAAAAATGGAAAAAATTCAAAGAATACCTAAAAAATGAGGGACTAGCCGACAAAATAGATGAGCATTTAAGACAGAATTTGCCAAAACAAAATATTAAAGAGAAATATTATAGATGCGCAAAACTTTTACTGAATATACAGTCGTCTTCAGAAGATTTTGATCATTTCACTGGAATGCCCCTAGAAATCGTCACCGCAAAAAATCCATACCATTTGGAACCGAACGAACAGCTCCAAGTTCAAGTTCTCTATTATGGAGAACCTTTACCTAACGCCCAAATAATCAAAATTAGCAAGAACTCTGGCACACGCTTGTTTGGTCCAAGAACTAATGCGGATGGAAAGGCTTTGTTAACTCTTACAGAGAGTGGGCCCATTCTTCTCAGTGTTGTTCACCTGACGGCTGCACCCAAACGTTCAAATGTACATTGGATCAGTCACTGGGCTTCTTTGACGTTTTCGAAAATATAATTTCTTCAAAAGTTATCTTCTTCTTACTCATTTTCTGTTTAAAATTAACTAAGGATGACAACATTTATTTGCTCTTATCGCAGACGGAAACGGTTCCATCGGGTTTCCTAGAATTACAAAAATTAGTGTTTTGTTGCAACGTGCTCGCTAGAGTAGCATCTGTAAAGTCAGCACCCGAAAAATCTGCGCCTTTCAAATTTGCCCCTAAAAGCGAAGTACTCACAAATTTACTCATTCTACCACGTACTGACAACAATCGAGCATAGTCCATCTGTGCTTTATTGAATGTTGCACCTTCAATATTTGCTCCTGAAAAATTAGCCATTCGCAGATCTGCTTTTGAGAAATTTGCTCCTCTGAGATCAGCTCCCGAAAAATTAGCCCTATTGCAGAAACAGTTTTCAAAAACCACATTGCGCATGTCGGCGTTACTAAAATTTGTTCGGTCCGAGAAAGACGATATAAGTTTTGCGTTAATAAATTTGGCACCACTAAAATCAGCGTCTGTTAGCTCTGCAGCCTCCAAATACGCTCCAGAGAAATTTGTGAATTTTCCGACTGCCTTTCGAACTGTTGCACCAAATAGGTTGCTTTTTGTAAGATCAGCATTTGTTAGTATCACGTTAGATAAATCGCTTCTTACAAATTTAGAAAAAATTAAATTCGCACTGCCAAAATTCGTCGATGTGACATCAGCTCTAGTAAAATCAGCGCCGTACAAATACGACCCTTTAAGGTTCGAATTTGCTAGGTTTTTTGAGTGATAGATTTCATAGCGCAAATCACAAAGCTCACAAATTATAGATTTGGCGGACACGCCAGAGAGAAAAGTGCCAGTGAACCAAATGATAGATGCAACACTTGTATATAAATATTTCATGATTTTCAATAATACAACATTTCAATTGCTTTTTTAAGACGCGAGGCTGGATCAGCCTGTGTATTCCAACTCTCAAGAGAAACATCTCCAGTTCTGAACTCACGATACAATGCATTTCCTTGTAAGTGCATAAAAATTGATGCCCAATTTGGATAGGGTTTAAACCAATCTGTATGGCGAGCACGAAGTTCTGATAACCCTTTATAATTCCTTCCAATCGCCGAACCCTCTTGCAAAGAAGCTTCACCATTATTTTTATCTTTATTTTTTGAATTTGTATAAGTGTATTCGGGAAATCTGGGCGTGATCAGTAGTATAACAGATTTATGATAATCTCTAGTTCTCAAGTTGGAAAACAAATATTGTACCCCGGGAATGTCTTGCAATATAGGCACACCATCTCTCAAATTTTCTACCTGTTTTTCAGATAAACCACTTAAAATCAGGGTGTCACCCTCTGATAAATCCACAGTAGCGTTGACTTTTGTTTTCATAGTTCGCAATTGAAAACTGAACGTAACATTATTGCTCGGAACCAAAAGGAAGGTTCGTTCAACCTCAACTTTTAGTTTTACCTTGCCATCCGCTACTCTTTCTGGAGTAACCTTTAAATTGACCCCAATATCTTGTTCTATGTCCACTGCTCCGGATTGTGCAGTCGTGGAGACGGATGAAGCACGAATATTCTCTCCGGAAAAAAATTCCGAAGTTTCCCCCTCAGTTGCTACGATAGTCGGTCTCGCTAGGATGTCATTGCGATCTGATCCAGAATTTGCGATGTTGAGACTATAAGTTATGGCAGGAATTGACAAAGCCTTTACGATCGCACGTGTTTTTGTAGAACTTGAAGAGTCCCTTAAATCGTCTGACTGAGTAGTAATATCAGAGAAGGCAACACTATCCGCACTGCCGAAGGTTAATTGTAAATTTTTTAACAGGTTGATACCGCTTGAAGTGGATATATCCTCAACTGAATTTATAATTACCACGTCCACCAGTACCATTTTTCTTCCCGATGAATTTTGGTTTACACCAGATTGCGTCGAGATGCCGCTATCTTCAGGTGGATTTGGGTTGGTTTCGTCAGAAACTGCATTCGCATCACTGACTGAATTTGTCTCTCCTTCAACAGAGTTAGACTGATCTACTGCAGATTGAACGGCATAAAAATTTCTCTCTTTTTTAATTAATTTTGTTTTTTTAAACTGCGTTTTGAAAACGCTCTCTTTTCTGTATGTTTTGATTGTCTTCTGCCCCATGTTATTATTCATAGAGGAAACTTGAAAATGTCCTGGGAGAAGCAACTTTTGTCCCGGTCGTATATGATAGGGAGCTGAGAGTTTATTTAAGTTAATTACATCGTTTAAATTAGCTTTCGCTGTTTTAGAAATTTTATAAACAGTGTCACCAGTTCGTACGGTAACCGTTCTTTTTTTATTCAGTTGATTTTCAATATCTCTTTTTTTCCAAAACTCGTACAAAGATGTCCAATCTTTATATCTTTGCCAAATTTCTTTTTTTCTAGATGAAGTTTCGATGGCATCATAGTGACGCAAACTACTCTCTTTATCGTTAACGGCTGCGTAAACGACCGCAGCTAACTCATGAGTACGAGCTTCGTCGGGTTGCAACTGTCTTAATCTATGTGTCGCTGCTGCTGCTGTTATTGGATCAGCGGAAAAATAACTTGAAACTGCAAGATTGTAAGCAACATCAGGATCAGAATTACGTTGTAACAGTAACGTAGCATATACTTTCTGTGCCAGAATAAATTTTCTTTGGTCCAGGAAAAGTTTACCTAAATAAAATCGACTAATCCAATTACTATCATCAAATTTGATAGATGCCCTATAACCCGCTTCAGCAAGGTCGAAAAAGCTTGCATCTTTTGTAAGCGCACGCTGATGATATGTGTAAGCATTAAAAAACTGAATGGCGCTATTTTGTGGTTGCATTCGCAATGCCCTATTGAAGGCACCATTGGCTTCTGCATACTCACCTTCACGGAGGAACTCAACCCCTTCAAGGGCTAGTCTTTGATGGGCATTTGCTGGTTTTGGATCAAACTTTGGTGTCAGGGGGTCGTTAATATTGGTATTTGACACACACCCACTTAGGCAAATAAATAATGCAAAAAAAACATATAAAAGCACAATTTTGTTGCCGAACGTCATAATCATTTTTTTTGCCTGCGTTTCTTGCTTTTCTGTAACTCAGAGACTACTCCATCGTGTAGAGGAACACGGATACCTTCTTTAAACATATGTTTAATCGAAACATCCGCGAGAGCAGGATGAGCGGACTTAAAACCTTCTAAATCATTTATAATTAAACGCGTAATTGTGCTAATACTGTTGATATGGATTTTTTTTTGTGTGAGCAAAACCACTTTTATACCCAGGGTTCTCGCAATATTTTTAGATCCAGGATTGAACTTTGCCGGGACAGTGTAGTCGAAAAAAAATGGTCCCAACTCTTTCAAACCGGATAAAATCTTTGCAGGAACACTTATAAAAATTGCGTCACATTGCTTACTTAATCTCTCGTATAATTTATTGGGGAGCCCAATGGACTCGATTAAAATATCAACCTGACCAGAACAAAATGGGACCTCCTGGTTTTTGGTTGAAAATTCAGTTACCGAGGAGAAATATTTTTTAGACCATCCCATTATCCTAAATATTTTCTCTGCTATGTCACGCTTTCCTGAACCTTTATTACCTATATTTATTTTTCGTCCTGCAAAATCAGAAAATGTTTTTATTCCGCTCGACTTTTTTACAGTTATTAGTAATGGCTGCGTATATAAATTTAACAAAGTTCGCAGTTCATTGTTAGGCCCCATATCTAAAAAACGCTCTTCCCCACGATAAGCAAAATACGCTAGATCTGAACGAGTTATTGCCAGATCAAGCTCTCCTGATGATAGAGCCTGTATGTTATAAACTGAACCACCTGTTGTGTATTCTAAACAACGTAGTTTATGCTCATCGCGTGATCTGTTAATTTGTTTGCAGAAAGCTTTGCCAACAGGATAATAAGTACCCTTGTTCGATGCTGTACCAAGAGCAAAAAATTTATTTGCTTTTGCGTTTGGACACATAAACAAAAAAGAAGTAAACAAAATACATCCAACGAATTTCGATAGAGCACTCATTTAATTACCTCAGCTATTTTTAAAAGGCCCATTGGTGGATAGAGGTTTAAAGCGTGAGCACTTTTGATATTTATCAATACAGAATATCGTTTAAGCTTAAGTAAGGGAATAGTCCCCGCTTGTATTTTTTTGAAAAGAATTTTCTCTGCCTGCAAGGCTGCAATTTTTCCAATACTTGCATATTTGCTCGCAATGCCAAGCAAAGCAGCACCTTTTCTAACGGGCACCTCACTACCGGCTGCTACTGGCAAGTTTAGCTCTAATGCTGCACCAGTGAACTCTTTGCGATACTTTGTTAAAAATGAACTAGAACCCATGTATAAAAAATCAGGTTTTTGTCTCGCAATCCGAGTAACAGCCGGAACAATATCGCCGATTATCGGTTTCCCGTTACTTTCAACCGCAATTTGTTCTGTAACAACAGAAATGCCTAGTTCCTTTGCTGCATTTTTAACCGCCTGCACACTCAAACGCGCATTTAATTCATTTGTGTTGTAGACCATGCCAATCTTACTTATGGGTTTATACTTTTTAATTGTTTTTAATTGTGCCACTGCTGGAGCCCTATTCAAAGTGCCTGTGACATTAATCCTGCCCGTAAAATTATAATTTTTTGCTATCTTAGCCCCAACCGGATCTGCAACAATCATAAAAACAGCAGGGATCTGTGTAATATGTGCGTCACTCTCAGGCTCATCCCATCTACCAAGGATTGATTTGGATACAGAGGTGCCCCAGGTAACCACCAAATCAGGCTGCAAAATTTTTATTTCTTTCACAAAACCTGGAAGTTTTGCCTTATCCCTTTCAGCATTTCTGACCACAAATTTTATTTTTTTTGATAGGGGTTCAAAATATGATTTAAAACTTTGACAAGCCTCTTCACAGCCTCTCCAGACCGCGATATAAATTGTTTTAGTTTCACTTGCTTTAGAGCTTGATGATAAAATAAAAAAGACACAAAACGATAATACTAAGATTGATTTAAACAAAATCATGGGGTTATTGCCTTGTTGTTTGACACGTTATTTTTCAGAAAATAACCAAGAAGAACCAAAGCAGACCCTGAAACCAAACAACCAATAACCAAAATGGCATTTGAAAAACCTACAGACGCGACGAGTGCGCCAGCCAATAATGGGCCGATTACGCTTCCTACCCTCTCTAAGGTGCGCAGGAGCCCGAGGATAGCAGTTCTGCCTTGGTGAGGCATTTCTGTTTCAGCAATTTCCATAATAAAGGCAATTTGAGGCGCCTTCATAAACGCATGCGCAACTCCCATTAAAATTATCATTAACACAACAGCATATAAAGTCTGGTTCTCATGAAAAATAACTAATCCAACGCCAGATAGAAAACATCCAAACACAAGGATTTTTAACGTCCCGCCCACGTGGTCTGCAACCCAAGCAGTTATTGGTCCCAATGCTATTACAAGAACTGGGTAAATCATCATCACACGTCCAGTTTCTGCTGATGAGGAGCCCAACGAAAAAAGATACAAGGGTATTATAAAATATATAAATCCAGTCAAAATTATTTTTGCTGGTATTGCCGACATCAAGATTGTGACAAGAAACTTAGTGTTTAATAAAATTCCCATAAATTTGGTCTGGCTTTTTAGACCATCAGCTTTTTCTTCAACATCCTGCGAGACAAAAAAACTGTTAGCAATAACTCCAGCGATAAGGACAAGACAACCTGAAAGTAAAAAGACTGATTGATAACCAATGCGTTCTACTAAAATACCTCCTATTGCAGTGCCTGCCATGGAAGCGCTCATTAGTATGCCCACAAATGCTGCCATACCCTGAGTTCTTGCCCTAGGATCAACGATACCAGCAATATAGCCCTGGCAACAAATAACTATCATTGCATAGCCGAAGCCTGTGACTGCCCTCCCAGCGGCAATCCAAATGACATCGTTCGCAAAAGCGCACAGGATGTGACCCATAAAAGCTGGAGCTAGTGCAAACAAATATACACGTTTGCTTCCAAAACGATCCGCCCATCGCCCCGCAAGAGGGGTAAAAAGTGCTATCATCCCCATGAAAACCATGATAGGTAAGCCAAGCAACACATCCATCGGCAAAAAATCAATACTTGTACCAGTTTCTTTGACAAAGACCGGCATAAATGATTTCTGAAGCTCGTCTGCAAAGACAAAAATAAAAAGTGGAATACGAACATCCGTAACAGCGCGCTGCCTGAAATTCTTTGTCCTATCGAGCTTTAAAGTTGACAGCACCTTGAGGTTATTTTTCGAGGTGCTTATATCTTGTGGAAGGCTATCAATCAATAGATTTATTTGTTTGCAACAATAAGCGATTGCATCTTGGCCCCTATGCCTCAAAACTAAACTAAAATTTCGTTGTTTATACTTCTCTAGAATAGTTTGAAAATGCTTAAGAGGGTTAGTAATACTGAAAGCGACTAGGGTAAGAGTAATTTCAATGGAAAGAATTATCCCAACAAAAAGAAGAATTAGAATATCAAACACAATACTCTCCATTTTACTTTGAGTGAAATCTCTGTCCGTTTTAACGTAAATTTTCAGGTCTTCTCCCTTCGCAGATAAGTTTTTTACAAAATCGTATTCACTTTGGTTGACTTTGACTTCCTCCAATATACCTACACCATCTACCGCCACTACTATTGCTCTAATTTCCGGGTAGCGACCAGAAATCTGATTGATATAACTCCCAATATTCGGGATGTCTTTAAGTCGGATATTAAACTCCCTTGCCAAACTGAGATCCCGCCCCAGTTGCTCCGCAATCATCTCAACCTTTTTCTGAACAACGGGGGACAACTCTTTTTCGAAAAGTTTCACCGTTCCCCAAGCAACAATTCCGGTGGAGGCAATGACGCCGACCATGATAACTCCAAATAGCCGCTTTTTGAGGGTAGGTAAAGCTTCCAGCGCCTGCTTAACTGGATTCAAAGTCAATTTTTTACTCCTAGATGTACCTTTAAATCAGCCAGGGTTCCTTTTATGAAAGAAAAGGATTTTGTTAATTCATCTTCACAATTTAGTTTTTCAGGACTGGAAGGAGAAAAAACATTCTCAGCAGATGATCGAATTTGATTGTAGGCTCCCTGTAAACTTCTAAAAACAAAAAAATTTACAATCGCCAGTAAAATAGTGCTCAAAACTATTACAGATACTGTCAAAAAGAATAAATTATTTCTTATTTCGGCGTAGTAATCGGTGAATATACCTGATTGATAGCCAAAAATTACGTAGAAATCCTGATTAGTAATATTTTTAAATAGTTTTTCTCCAAAATCTGTTGTCCCGTCATTTTGTATAATCCACTTGTCAGATGCTCTTGACTTAGCCAGTGAATTTTGTATCAAATTTTTGCGCACAGTGGCTTCGTTTTCTTCTTCAGGAAATACAACTTCCCCATCAGAATTGAGTATGTAAATGTATGCAATTCCAGTTTCCGCATTATAAATCTTGTCCAGAACCTCCTTGAGTTTTGCTGACTCCGATATTTTTATCCCTAGGTTTTCAGCGTTAATCAAAGTACTCCGCACCTCTTCACTCAAGACGGAAACTCGTGAAGATGTGTAGTCCGACAATAAATTTTGAAATTTAAAATAGTTCAAAACAGCCAAAATAGTTAAAATGGCAGCAACCATAACATTAATCAAAATAATTACTTTAGCTCTAATGCGCATTTAAGTTGATTTCCAAAAGTAGGCCATTGTCGATGTATAAATGTCAATAACCCTGATAAATTGCACTCTGTTCGATTTCGGTCAACTCCTCGCGTTCTTTAGTCCTCAATAATTATTACTTAATTTGAACAGACAATCGAAACTGATTTACTGCGAATTATTCGCATTTGCATATTGCTGAAGCGCTGGTATTATGGTAGTAATGGTTGGTAATCGAACATCAAAACGATTTACCAAATTTCACTTAAATTTTCCATTTAAATAAGGTATCTTTATGAAAACTGCGCTCAAAACCCTGCTATTCGGCATATCCATCTCTTTTTTAATGGGGACCTCGGCCTACTCTTCACCCGCAACAAATGGGGAAATTAATTATTACAAAACAAAAAATATATCTAATTCGAAAAATATAAATCGACAGTTCCAAATGGCGGGTATTCATACGAAGAAGGCTCGGCGCAAGGCAAAAAATAAAATTAGTGGCGCAGCAAAAAAAACTGGACGTGCAGTAAAGAAAACTACCGACAAAGCACGCCGAACTGTGAACAAAGGTGCAAAGAAAACCGGACGAGCTGTAAACAAAGCAACTCGTAAAATTGGAAGAACAGGTGCAGCAGTTGGGGGCGCAGTAGTAGGGGCAGGTGTTGCAGCCGGCGCAGCAGTTGCCTCGGGCGCAAATGCGGTTGTTGATGCTGCGAAAGGTTTTAAATTCTCCCAGGAAAAGCCATTCGCAAAATCTGGCAAATGTAAGGCTAAACGGCCGGGGAAAATGAATGCTTCATATTGCAACTATGCGCAAGTTAATATGAAAGCTTGTGCACGCATTTTTGGTAAAAAAGCATGTTTGGGACCTGGTCGATTCAAAACTGAAGTTGCTGGCACAACTGGCGTTGTTACTTACCTCGATAAAAGAAATGGTAAGTTGGGTGCTACAGTAGACGCAAAGCAGACGGTCACTTTGAATTTCTTTGGAAAACCAGTAAAAGTGGGATTATCCTGTCAATTCACAAAGGGCGCTAAGTCATCTTGGAGCAAAACCTTTGGGGTTAACTACCAAACGCCAGCATTCCCTCCGATAACTTCAACAGACGTTTTAGAGGCAATAATCACTCGAGGCATGAAATCTGCTGCCAAATCTGCTGCAAAATCAGCTGCAATGAGGGCTAACTCAAAAAATATGAATCAAGCTATGTCTGGTTATGCAGGAATGGCTACAGCTGGCGAAATGGCTAAACTCATGCAAACCTCTGGTTGTAATTTCATTATCCCAGAAGCAACTCTCTTCAAAGGCATTGGCAGCTTTAATTTGGCAACTGCCGGAGTTCGAATAACAATTGCAGCACAAAACTGGAAAATAAATCCTAAGAGAAAATATGCCTCTGTAGATCTAGTTGTGAGCACAGGTGTTGAAGCAGCGGTTGGGGGGAGTGAAAATAAAATTGCCGGCAAAAGAGTGAAGATGCCCGGATATTCATGGGGTAAAGATTTTGCAAATCTTGTAAAGTATAATGTAGCGACTGGTGGCAAAGGCAAAGACAATAGTCGAGCCTCCACTGACAGTCGGAATAAAAAAGCCCCGAGGCTTGCTTATAACCCAAAATACAACAAACAAATTGTATCAAGTGGACAGCAGCGTCGTGCGAAACGCCCGCCGCCGCGTGGTAAAAACCGAGCTCTTGCAGGAATAATGAATAAACCTGTATGCATTCGTGCTGCCAAAGGTCAGTATGTGGTTGTTGAAAAGAATAAAAAACAGGTTAACGCTAACCGTCGCAAATGTGGTCCTTGGGAAACCTTTATTATTCGTGGTAACACAATTCAAAATGCCCATTGGAAAACTTATCTTTCCTGTCAACCAAACGGTAGACTAGAAGGCAATAGACGAAAGCCGGCTGGATGGGAACAAATTAAAGTAATTCCCCAGGGACGTGGTCAGTATGCATTTCGATGTATGGCACACGGTAAGAAATTCCTTGTTGCAGAGGGTGCTGGTGGTAAGAATATGAACGCCAACAGACGTAAAGCTGGTCCATGGGAAAAATTTCGTATTGAACCAAAACGTTGATAAGAAATCCTGATAATACAACCGGAATATATAAAAGGCGGGCAAATGCCCGCCTTTTTTCTTTACTTTTTTATCATTTCTTAATCTTAACGCATACTGACGAAAAATAGAAAGATCCATGTTGAGTTATTATGCATATACAAAAGGGTGAAGTATATTTGAGAAAATAAGGTAAGTTTATAATCTTGCGAGTAAAAATCATTCTCAGTATAATATATTTTCAGGTTACCAAAACCTTCAATTACTTTTTAAAAAACGAGGAAACTATGCGTATTTTTTTTAAAAGCCCCAAGTTTTTCGCTTCAACAGTTGGAGCGTTATGTCTAACAGCAACACAAGCGGCTGCTCACGCAGACATGACCGGTCAGGGTGGTTTTGAACACGCCTTTTTAAATACTGATCATTGCTTAGGCTTAGTAGCTATGGGTATTCTAACAGCCACATTAATGCTTACTAGAAAAAAATTTTTCGCTGTCGCAGGAAATATAGTTTTGTTAAGTTTTCTTGTTTATCAGGCATTCTTACATGTTCTGGCAGAGGGTGTTTTGGGTGCTGCGGAGTTTTTTGTTGCGGCGAGTTTAATTACTTTAATTTCTTGGCGTTCTACATACTGGTTGGTTCAATTCTCCAATCGCGCTCTAGATATGTTAAAGCCGATTGTTCACAACTATTTAAATCGTATAAACGTGCGAGTTGGCTTTCCTGAGGTCAAAGCACATTGTGATATTCCCTGCAAAATATATGACCCGGCTATTGCACTTATATCAACTCTTTCGGTAATCCGCCTGATTGATATTATCAATGATACACAAGCTTCAGCAGACAAGAGTTCGGAAGGCTATCAAAATACGATGGCACGGTCAATTCAGCGGAAAGAAGAAGAAAGTGAGAACTTAAAGCGGGAGATACGAATAATATGGGGTGATTATTTTAAAGAACCTCAATTTAAAGAACATCCGGAAATCCATGAGCTTACCCATCAAATAATGTTATTGGCTAGCGGAGCAAAACAAAACGTGAACCGCGATGACGCGTTGAAACTTCTGGAGTCTGTTAACCAGTTTGCCGAAATATTTTGGGCCACAAAAGACGTTGAGACCGAGAGGAAAGTTTCTCCATACCCGCCAAGTTTGGAAGTGGTTAGACCAAAATAATAAGGGATCTGTTTTGCTTTGGAAAATATTTCGGGTTACGGGAAATAGCATGGCCCCTACTATAGAGCACGGTGATTTCGTCGTAGCCCAGAAATATAAAAAACCGCCTGTTGAAGGAACTGTCGCTGTTATCTATCACCCTATTCTGGGAAATTTAATAAAGCGTATAAATAAAATTCCCGGTACTAAAATGTATATGGCGACTGGTGATAATGACATTTCAATAAGAAACACATCTATTGGTAGTCTTAAAGCGAGTGAAATTGTGTATCAGGCTATTCTAAGGGTATCCCCATCTGGGTTAACAAGGTTAAAACCCAGAAGGAATGATTTTAAGTAGCTGTTAACGTTGTGTTTTAGGGTATATTACAGAAAATGAGAATTAGGGTATCTGTTTATCGGAATATCTTAATGTTGGCATATATCATTTGAACTACAAAGCCGATCTAACAAAGGATACAATGTTCTTAGTGATTGCTGGTGTAATTCAGTTCGCAGCGTCTAATAAATTTCTTTTTTCTGACTGGGTAACCTACAATATTGAAAAGCGCGTAGTTTTTGCTTTAAGATCCACATGTAAGAATGCACTTTTTATCGGTGAAAAATATAAATTAAAAACTTGTTATCCGTACAAACTTAGTATCTTCGCTTTTCGTGTTTCTTAGGACTTGGCTAGTTGAGAGTTAACTTCACTTCTGTTGAGTGTATCCCGCGGATGACATAAGACTTACTGTTTTTCATTTTTAATTTAGAAGTTCAGCACTGCTAACAATCGCGTTGCTTCCGGTTTATTGTTATCAACATCGAAAAAGTGTACGGGTAATTTTGCCAATAGAGCGATACTCAGTATTCTTTACTCAACCATCATCCAACAAAGAGTTGTAAATAATGTTCCCGCTAAAAATTAACTCCCTCCTACAACCTTTACCCAAAAAAAGCGAGATTGAAATAATATTTCAAATCAAAAACTCCACGTTTAGAAAAAAACTTAATCACTTGGCCCAATCATTTTTTCCGGACGCACTAGTTCGTCAAACTCCATTTCATTAACAAATCCTAAACCAATAGCTTCATCACGCAACGATGTACCATTCTTATGGGCGGTTTTAGCTATTACGGTGGCGTTATCATATCCAATCTTAGGGGCTAAAGCTGTCACTAGCATAAGGGACCGTTCCATTAACTCTTTAATTGTATCCTCATTCGCTGTAATTCCAACCACACAACGATCAGCAAAGCTTAACGAAGCATCCGCAAGTAATGTTATTGATTGCAACATCGTATAGGCCATTACGGGCTTATACACATTAAGTTCAAAGTGCCCCTGGCTACCTGAAAAAGAGACTGTAGAATGATTACCATGAACCTTTGCACAAACCATAGTCATTGCCTCACATTGAGTCGGGTTGACCTTGCCGGGCATAATAGATGACCCGGGCTCATTTTCAGGCAGTGAGAGTTCTCCTAACCCAGATCTAGGTCCAGAGCCAAGAAACCTTATGTCGTTAGCAATCTTAAAAAGAGATACTGACAAGGAATTAAGTGCCCCATGAGCATAAACATACGCATCATTTGCAGCTAGTGCCTCGAATTTATTTGGTGCTGTTACAAATGGAAGACCAGTAATCTTTGAAACTTCAGATGCAAATTTAGTATCGAAACCCCTCTGACTATTAACCCCAGTACCAACGGCAGTTCCACCTTGAGCAAGACAATACAGTCCACCTAAAGACTCTTTTATTCTGCTTATTCCTGATTCTAGTTGTGCAACATATCCACTAAATTCCTGTCCTAGTGTGAGTGGAGTGGCGTCTTGAGTATGAGTACGACCAATCTTAACCAAATTTGACCAACTGTTCGCTTTTGTCTCTAAAGCTACTTTCAAATGATTTAATGCCGGCAATAATTTCTTATTTATTTCCTGTGCCGCTGCAATATGCATTGCAGTTGGAAAAGTATCATTTGATGATTGCCCCATATTACAATGATCATTCGGATGGACAGGATGTTTAGACCCAATTTTTCCACCCAATAGCTCGATAGCGCGGTTTGATATCACTTCATTAGCATTCATGTTAGATTGGGTACCTGAGCCAGTCTGCCAAACCACAAGTGGAAAATGCTTATCTAAAACACCTGAACTTACTTCGGCAGATGCCTTATCAATTGCGTCGGCAATTTCTGGTTCTAACTTTCCCTGAGCTTTATTCACGCGACACGCAGCTTGTTTAATAATCCCCAGTGCATGGATTAGTGGCTGTGGTAGTTTTTCATCTCCAATTGGAAAATTTTTTAAAGATCTTGCTGTTTGAGCTCCGAAATACACTTCAGATGGAACTTCAAGATTGCCGAATGAGTCACTCTCAGATCGCGTATTTTTTGTCATAAATTCCTCATTTTTTATGATTTTTTGCCAGAAACGGTAAGCCCTAAACTAAAATTTTTACTTGTGATTAAACACTAGACCTTATGGCAGTGTTTTGGATTATAATATATTAAAGCTTATTAAAGTTTGTTGCTTCTGTGTGTTTAACGAAAAACGAAGTGTTTTCGTTTGCTTATACATTTTGTTGTATTTATCTTAACCAACAGCCAACTGTTCGTCTGTAAAGTCAACGTTGATTGGATGTTTTTGCAGGTAATCCGCCGCGGTTATTGCTGCCTTAGACCCTTCTCCCATTGACATTATTATTTGTTTGTAAGGGATAGTTGTAACATCACCGCAAGCAAAAACTCCTTCTGCAGAGGTGTTACAATACTCATCAATAATAACTTCTCCGTACTTATTCAATCTTACGTGCCCAGCAATTAATCCACTGTTAGGCTGCAGTCCAACTTGGATAAACACGCCTTCAACACTCTTTTCAATAGATTCTCTTGTGGTCCTCTCCTCATATTCTAAACCAGTTACCTTACCATTAGACGACAATATTCTTTTGGTTTCTGCATTTGTAAATACAAAGATATTCTTCCGCCCTAAAATCTGCTCAATCAATACTTGATCGGCCTTGAGCTCTGGGAGGAATTCAAATAACAAAACAGTTCTAACGATTCCCGATAGGTCCAAAGCTGCTTCAACTCCCGAATTGCCACCACCTATTACCGCCACGTCTTTTCCTTTGTAAAAGGGACCATCACAATGCGGGCAATAAGCAACCCCACTGCCAATATTTTCCTGTTCACCAGGTACGCCTAATTGCTTCCAATTAGCACCTGTAGCATAAATAATGGTTCGGCTTTTAATTTTTTCACCAGTCGAAAGCACGATTTCTTTGATTGGCCCTGTATTAATTTTTTTTACACTTACATGCTCTTTCAACGTAATCTCATAGTCAGCCATATGGTTTTGCATTGCTTTTGCGAGGTCAGTCCCCGTTGTTTTTGAAACTGATATAAAATTTTCTATGCCGAGCGTTTCTTTAAGTTGTCCCCCTATATTCTTTGAAATAACACTAACCTTGAAGCCTTTCCTCGAAGCGTAAATTGCGGCACTTATTCCTGCTGGCCCCCCCCCTATTACTACCACGTCCTGCAGAGGCATCGTAGCCTGAGTTTTATTATCGTTGTTTGCGGTAAATGAACCTAACTTCTCAATAAGGGTTGAAATGTCCACTCTACCGCTCGCGAACAATTCTCCGTTCAAGTAAACACTTGGAACACCCTGTATTTTCCGCCCCTCTACCTCTTCCCTGAACAATCCGCCATCTATCATCTCACTGGAGATATTTTCATTTAATAAAGCAAATTGATTGCATGCTTGAACAACGTCTGGGCAATTTTGACAGCCTAAACTTATAAATATTTCAAAAGATAATTTTTCAGAAATATTCGAAATAATATTTTGCAGGTGCTTTTCTAATTTCAGATCAACACCACCACTCTGAAGGATTGCTAATATGAACGAATTAAATTCATGCCCCCCTGGTATGCCGGAAAAATAAATCCCCGTCGGAGCACTATCAACCTCTAAAGTAAAAGTAATTGGACTACGAGCGTCATGCCCAAAGTCTTTTTCATAGAACTTTATTTTTGAACTTATATCAGCCACATCCCTAAGCAGCTGCGTCAACTCCCCACGTTTTTCGTGTGCGCCGGCGTTAAGAACAATGGATACAACTTTCGTCATACCATCACAATAGTGAGCAAGAGTACTTATAATTTCTTGAGTTAACAAGGTAATAACCAACTTAGAAAAACATTACAAATATCAAAGTAAGCGCCTTTTCAACTAAATTCTGCCTACCAAATCTAAAGATGGCGCTAATGTTTCCTCACCTTCTTCCCATTTAGCTGGGCAAACTTCGTCAGGATGTTCTCTAACGTACTGCGCTGCCTTCACTTTTCTCACGAGACTTGAGGCATCTCTTCCAATGCCCTCGCAGCTTATTTCCATCGATTTAATCACTCCGTCTGGATCAACTATAAACGTACCGCGTTCAGAGCGGCCTTCGTTTTCTCTTAGTACACCGAAATTTTTTGAAATTTGGAATGTATTGTCGCTTATCATGGTATAATTAATCTTTCCAACCGCCTCAGAAGAATCATGCCAAGCCTTGTGGCAAAAATGACTGTCTGTGGATACCGCGTATACATCAACACCCATCGATTTTAACTCATCATGGTAATCTGCAAGATCCTCTAATTCGGTTGGACAGACATATGTAAAATCTGCGGGATAGAAAAAGAAAATATTCCATTTGCCGATCATACTTTGGCTATCAAGTGTAACAAAATCTTTCTCGCCTGGTACAAATGCGGTTGCTTGGAATGGTAACATTTTAGTATCAATTAGTAGCATCGTTACACCCCTGTTCAAAAAGTATCCTAGTAATCAGTAACATTATTGTAGTAGTAGTCTTATAATAAGGATTAACACCTCGATTAAACAAGGTGCGTATCCAATTTTTTTTACATTCGTGTAAATACGAACTAAAAAAACTTCAGAGACTTTTTAAGTAAGTTCGGTATAGTTCCGTCCAAATTTCTGTTTTAGATGCAGAGCCACTTAGTTTATTCTAGTCAACACAAAATCATAAACTCGTTAGACAAAGGGATCCACAATGGTTATTCTAAATAATCGGGATCTACGATTACAGTTTTAGAATGGCAAACATACTTTCAAACGAACAAATTAAATTTTACCATAACAAAGGATTTTTGTTTCCGTTCGATCTATATAACCCGGAAGAGGCAAAAAATTTCCATTCTTTATATAACAAAATCGAAGAAGATTTGGGATACGAACCTCAAAAAGAATTTCGCATAAAGGCACATTTGCCGTTCCCATGGCTGTACGATATTGTTAACAATAGCAGACTACTTGATGCGGTTGAAGACCTAATAGGCCCTAATGTCTTGTGCTGGGGAGCATCATTTTTTGCAAAGGCGGCAAAAGACCCAAGGTTTGTATCTTACCATACCGATACATTTACATATGGTTTTGAGCCGGCGGAAACTTGTACTGCTTGGCTAAGTTTCAATGAAGCGTCAACTGAGTCAGGATGTATTAACTATATTCCAGGGTCTCATAAGCTCAATATCAAGCATGAAATTCATGCAGATAATAACAATCTTCTTACGCAGGGACAGAATGTAATAGGCGTTGATTTATCTGAAGCAGTGTCTGCGCCCTTAAAAGCAGGTCAGGTTGTGTTCCATCATGAGAGCGTTGTTCATGGGTCAGGTCCAAATAAATCAGAAAATCCACGGGTTGGGCTGTCAATTCATTATTGTGCCCCGCATGTGCGTGAAACCCGAATTCCAGAATTGACTGCTTTACATTTACGAGGTTTTGACACTTCTGGAAATTGGAGGCATGATCCTCTTCCGAGGCACGATTATGACAAAAAATGCATAGATGTTATGAAGAAAACACGTGCCCTATTCGTTAAAGCAACCAAGGAAAAAATAAATAAAAATAAATTTGGTGCCGTATAATTTTTTTTGATTCACCAAAATATTTGGGTCTTTTTAGAACACCCAGCCATACAGATACATTGTAATCTCTTAAATGTTAAAGTCACCGTTTCTTAGTTTAAATCTAATTTCATAAACACCCAACCAGTGGAAAGTCATTTCTGTAAAAAATATGACTGTCGCCAATTACTTTCGTAACCAATGTGTTTTGCGTTACCCTCCTGAAATTTTTGCTTCTTGTTAGGATAGGAAAAAATAAACTGTCAATCAATCTTTTTTGATCAAAGCCACCATTTCAGAATACCTTTCTCCTTCAAGAAACTAATAATTTTATTAGCTTGGGTTTCTGGCTCTTCTTCAGTTGTATCTAGCCTTAGATCTGGGTTCGCCGGTTCCTCATACGGACTATCAATACCAGTAAAATTCGGAAGCAATCCACTTTTCGCTTTTTTATACAGTCCTTTGGGATCTCGCTTTTCGCAAATCTCGATTGGAGTATCAATAAAAACTTCATAAAACTCGTCCTCTTCTAAAAGATCCCGAGCAAACTGCCGTTCACTGCGAAAAGGTGAAATGAAACTCGCCAAAACAATTAATCCTGCGTCTACCATAAGCTTGGTGACTTCAGCAACCCGTCTGATATTTTCCACACGGTCTGCCTCAGTAAATCCTAAATCCCTGTTTAACCCACTCCTCATATTGTCTCCGTCAAGCGACATTGTTTTAAATCCTGAGGAATGCAATTTGTATTCAACCAGATCTGCAATCGTAGATTTTCCCGCACCAGACAACCCCGTAAACCAAATAACGCAGGCTTTTTGTTGATTAGCAGAAGCCCTAGCCTTTTTATCAAGGTGTACTTTAAACGGTATGATGTTTTGCGCACGACGAAGGGAATGCTCAACCATTCCACATGCTACAGTCGAACAGTCAGACCGATCGATGAGGATAAAACTTCCGGTCTCTTTATCTTTTTTATAGTTGTCGAGGGGAATAACTCTATCTAATGCAATATTGCATATGCCTATTTCATTTAAAGATAACGATTTTGTTGAATGTGATATGAGAGTGGAAAGATCAACTTTATGATGAAGCGAAGTAATCTGAGCGATTGCAAAGCCACTACTTGTTCTCAATATATAAATACGACCCGAAAAAAGCGGTTTTTTATCCATCCAAACAATCGTAGCTTTAAATTGATCGGTAACTTCAGGCTTATTTTTAATTCCAGACAAATAGTCACCACGAGAAATATCGATTTCATTCGCAAGAGTGAGCGTTATCGCAGTGCCCTCATTTGCCAAATCCACATCACCTCTTGGAGAAATTATTCGTTCTACAGTGGTCACAATATCTGAAGGAAGGGCTGTAATTTTTTGACCAACACGTAGAGTGCCGTTGGATATAGTTCCACATAAGCCTCTGAAGTTCTGATTTGCCCGATTGACCCACTGGACTGGCATTCGAAATTCCGAAGAAAACGATTTATGATCCGGTTTTACATTTTCTAGGTAATCAAGCAGCGTCCCTCCCTCGTACCACGGTGTGTTATTTCCTATCTGGCAAATATTTTCTCCTGTAACTGCAGATGTTGGGACAATGAGAGTCTGTGTAAGTCCAATCTTTGAAGCAAAACTAGTATACTCGTCGGAGATGCACTGAAAAATCTTTTGACTCCAATCTACTAGATCCATTTTATTGACCGCCACAGCAACATGCTTTATCCCCAAAAGCGAGATGATAAAACTGTGTCGGCGTGTTTGTTCCAACAAACCTCTCCGCGCGTCAACTAAAATTATAGCAGCTTCTGCATTTGAAGCACCAGTTGCCATATTTCGTGTGTACTGTTCGTGACCAGGAGTATCAATAATTATAAAATTTCGTTTTTTTGTCGACAAGTATCTATAAGCAACATCTATCGTGATTCCTTGTTCACGTTCAGCAAGAAGCCCGTCAAAAAGAAGTGAAAAATCTAAAATTTTACCCTTTTTACTTGAAATTTTTCTATCAAGTTTCAAAGAATTGATTTGATCTTCGTAAAGGCCATCACTGTCAAAAACCAACCTGCCGAGAAGTGAAGATTTTCCATCGTCCACTGACCCGCAAGCAACAAAACGCAGACGATCTTTTCTAAGATGCTGGTCTAAATATTTTTTTATCTTGGGTGACCCAACACGCACCTCGGAGCGGTGGACCATCAGAAGTAACCCTCTTGTTTTTTCTCTTCCATTGATGCACCAGCATCGTTATCAATAAGTCGCCCAACGCGTTCAGATGATTTTGATAGCATCATTTCTTCAAGAATTTCAAGAACTGTAGATGCCTCACTTTCGACAGCACCCGTAAGCGGGTAGCATCCCAAAGAACGAAATCGAACTGGACGAAGGATTGGAGACTCATTCCGTTCAAGGGGCAAACGCTCATCATCTACGACTATCAATGTATTTTCTCTGCGAACGACTGGTCTAGGTTTTGCAAAATATAAAGAAGGAATATCAATCTTTTCTTCATATATGTAATGCCATACGTCGAATTCAGTCCAATTAGAGAGCGGAAAGGCCCGAATGCTTTCGTCTTTTTTAATCTTCCCATTAAAAATCTTCCAAAGTTCAGGACGCTGTCTCTTCGGATCCCAGCGATGCGAAGAGTTTCTTATTGAAAAAATTCGTTCCTTTGCTCTTGATTTTTCCTCGTCTCTTCTTGCACCACCGATTGCCGCATCAAATCCATAATGGTCTAATGCCTTCTTTAGTGCCTCTGTTTTCATAACCTCTATGTAAACCGCGGATCCGCTACTGAATGGGTTTATTCCTTTTTTTATTCCTTCTTCATTTGTGTAGGCGATCAGTTCAAGTTTTTTATCTAGAGCAACCCGATCCCTGAATGAAATCATTTCCTTAAATTTCCATGTTGTATCAACGTGTAAGACTGGAAACGGTATCGGTGCAGGAAAAAAAGCTTTCTCAGCAAGATGCAACATTACACTACTGTCTTTTCCAACTGAATAAAGCATTACCGGCTTTCGAAATTGTGCTACAATCTCGCGCAATATGAATATGCTTTCAGATTCTAATTGTTCTAAATGATTTGGCATTCTAAATTTTCAAATCCATGTTCAAAAGATGAAGCTTCTTAGAACCTTATATCAAAAACTGAGATAAAATTTGATCTTCTGTTATATCCTTATATTTGTATTCTCCTTCATCTAAGCGCGAAAAAAGTGCTTTAAAATCTTCTGGTCCTTTAGTCTCTAAACCAATAAGTATACTGCCAAAATTTCTCGCTGACTTTTTTAGATATTCAAATCGCGTAATATCTTCATTGGGCCCAAGAGTTTTCAGAAAGTCTCTTAGCGCACCTGGTCTTTGGGGCAAGCTAAGAATAAGGTATTTTTTTATACCGGAGAAACGCCCTGCCCGTTCCTTCACCTCCGGCAAACGTTCAAAATCAAAGTTGCCTCCTGTCGCAACACACACGATGTTGCGTCCAGCAATTTTGCTAGGAATATCTTTTAAGACATCGATGGATAGAGCACCGGCCGGCTCAAGTACTATTCCTTCAATATCCAACATCTCAAGCATCGTTGTGCAAATTCGATTTTCTGGAACTGAATAAAGACAATCTGGATGAATTTTTTTGAGAATTTCAAAATTTAGTCTACCAATCATTGCCACTGACGCACCGTCTGTAAAATTATCAATCTCATCTAATCTTTTTGGCTTGCCTGCCGAAAGCGCTGCCTTCAAACTTGTTGCGCCATGAGGCTCAACTAAAGTATATTCACATTCATTTCCAAAAAACGAAATTGCACCAGCCGATAAACCACCACCACCGACTGGCATAATGATCATATCAGGAGAAAAATTTAGTTGCTCTTTTATCTCAGAAGCGACCGTTGCCTGCCCTTCAATTACGTCGATATCATCAAATGGCGATAAAAAATAGGCAGCATTTTGCAGACTAAATTCCTGGGCAGCAGCCAAACATTCATCAAAGTAATCGCCAACTAAAGAGACCTTAACATTGTTACCACCAAATATTTGCGTTTTTGAAATCTTTTGCTGGGGCGTCGTAATTGGCATAAAAATGGTTGCCTTTACTCCAAGAAATGACGCCATAAAAGCGACACCCTGAGCGTGGTTCCCGGCACTTGCACAAACAAAATGCTCAACATCATTTTGTTTTCGCATTGCATTGCAAGCCCCTCTTACTTTATAGGATCTAACAGGGCTTAAATCTTCCCTTTTAAGGTAAATATTTGCGTTATATTTTCTTGATAAATGTTCATTCTTTTGAATTGGTGTAGCCTCAAAGACTTTGCGCATCTCTAATGTTGCTTGTAATATCCGTTTTTGAAATTGGTTTAGACTTTTCATAATACTTAAACGGCAATTAGTTATAATATGCTGCGTTAATAAAAAATTTTATCCAGAGCTTTTAAATAATATTTTCAAGAAAATCTAGTACCGCTGAGAAATAACAATTCAGTTGACTGAGAAAAAAATTCAGACCTACCACAAATTACAGTTGACCGTAGCATTAATTATTGAAATCTGTTGAATTAAATTTCTTACAGTAAAAAGGCCTTGTCATCCGCAAATTAGAAACTGATTGAAAAGGCACTGTATGGTTGCTCAAAACTCCTAGTATACAAAAGGTTAGAATTTAGATGAATTTATTGGCAATAGAAAGACAAAGCTCATCAATTGTCTTAAAGAAAACAAAAAATGTAGAAAAGCGCATGCTTTTTGAAAAATTATTTTTTAAAATCGTCAGCCCAATTCATTTTATTCGTAAGTTCTAATCGTTTTAACAAAAGAATTACTGAGAGACGCACCACTGGAGGATCTTTTGTCAGTTCTTTTTTTAAAAGTGCTCTTTCTATAACAACAAGATTCGTGCGTGTTTGAGCAATTGCAGAATAATTTCTTCTTCTGTTATGTAAGAGTGCCGCCTCACCAAAACATTCTCCAGATTTTAATTCTGCAACCTTTTTATTATTTTCAGAGTATAAACCAACCTTACCCCTTTCAAGAAAATACATAGAATCGGCGGTATCATTAATTCTAAATATCAACCCATCCTCTTCATGGGTGCTTCGACGAAGAGATTTAAAATTTTTTTCTAAAAATATGTCTTCAAAAATTGTGCTGGTAGATCTATTTTTAAAATCAAAAATACGGCTAATACTGTATTTTATTATTGTTCGTGAAACCACATCAGCTGCATTTGCATTTTTTCTGATATCTGTTCCATCAAATCTTTTTAATTTTAAATCAGTGAGTAATTTAAACCTAAGATTTTTCTCTCGTGCAGCTATTACCTCCGCAAATCCAATCGGATCACCAACACTGAAGGTTTGTGTAAGATTTTTTTCATTATATGCTAATAGTGATCCCTCTATTATTATAAATGCCGCATCATCCTTATTGAAATCAAAGTTTGAGTCTCTTCGAATGCTTATATTTTGTGAAGTTCTATCTAATTTTTTCAATAATTCTTTTTGATTGAACATATTCTTAACTTTTTCTCAAAAACTTGTTACACTCTGTTAGGTTTGTTAGATAAATTCACCGTTTTTCATGAAATCTTATTCATACTGTGTCAGACGTTTCAGACCTCTGTAATATTTTGAATGAAATATACTAAAAAAATTAAACCACCAATATTCTTTTACCTTGCGTAAACTTTATTTTCAGATTAATCATCAAAATATTTATCATCTCTGAACCAACAACCAAAAAATCAAATGAAGAAATTTCGGTGGAATTTTATAGTCAAAGTTTTTTAAACACTCTTTGATTGCATATTCGTAGTAAATATTTTTACTATCCGCTCAATCAGCTTTCCTCCCCCAGAAAAACGGTTTATTCGTGGAAACCTGGCATCAATTCCAGCTTTATACCTATGCGAATGTTGGATTCTGTCAAAACCAATCTTTAACACTTAAGATGTGTTAAATGATCAAACTTGTCCTTACTGCTATACGGTGTTTTTGCCGACATAGTTACACAAAACTATAAATTTTTATTCAAAATTAGAATTATTGTACTATATTTATATAGCAAATAATTTGAAGTATGCTTACTGTTGCACGAATTTATGGAGGGAATAGTGACAGAACTCTTTCACGGTAAAATGCTAATAAATGGGAATCTTGTGGATAGCGCGACGGGGAACCGTATTGAGAGCTTTAATCCGATGAACGAAGAATTAATTGGCAGCGTACCATGTGCAACCCCTGATGATGTTGACGTCGCCTATGAGGCGGCGGAACGAGCGCAGATGGAGTGGGCTAAAACTGATATGGGCCATCGCGTAAAAGTGTTGAATGACTTTGCGCAAATGCTACTTGATCGCAAAGAAGAGATTGCAACTTTGGAGGTCCGGGATACTGGGAATACTGTTGGTCCAATGAATCAGGACGTAGTTACTGCTGCGGATAGAATTCGTTTATATGCTGGTTTGGGGTACGAACTAAAAGGAGAAACAATTCCATCCACTTCCTCAGGTCTGCACATCACAATAAGAGAGCCATACGGAGTTGTTGGTCGAATTATCCCCTTTAACCATCCTATGGGATTTGCAGCCTCTAGGCTGGCACCAGCCGTCATTGCTGGTAACTCTATTTTAATTAAACCACCCGAACAAAGTCCTTTATCAGCATGCATCCTGGCGGAAATTTGTCAAAACTCCTTTCCCTCTGGGTTGGTGAACATACTCACTGGAGATGGCTTGACGGGTGAAGCAATTGTTAAACATCCCAAGATTAAGAGAATTGCTTTCATAGGATCGGCGGCTACCGGTATGCGAATTCAAAATTCTGCCTCTGAAGTTGCAGTGAAAAATGTTACGCTGGAATTGGGAGGAAAAAATCCACTAATCGCTTGCTCCGACTCTGATGTCGAGCAAGTAGCCACAGCAGCAATACGTGGAATGAACTTTGCATGGCAAGGGCAATCGTGTGGTTCAACTAGTCGAATTTTATTGCATGAAGACCTTCATGATGCAGTTGTAAACCGGATGATAGAAAAACTGAATGCACTGAAAATTGGCGATCCTCTAGATCCCGATGTCAATATGGGTCCAATTAATT
This sequence comes from Rhodospirillaceae bacterium, assembly GCA_002709075.1. Lineage (GTDB taxonomy): Bacteria > Pseudomonadota > Alphaproteobacteria > MPNO01 > UBA2964. The sequence continues at coordinate 86,785 of PAPV01000018.1, forward strand.
CAAAACCGCAGTACGATAGAATTAAAATAATGATTAATGAGGCGCTAAATCAGGGAGCAAAATGCGTGGTTGGTGGCGGCTGTCCTAAGGGTGAAATGTTTCAAAAGGGTTATTGGATCGAGCCAACGTTATTATTGGACGTTGAACAGTCCATGGAGATTGCAAAAACAGAGGTGTTTGGACCGGTTGTAAGTGTCATGAAGTGGTCTGCCATAGAGGACGCTCTTAACATAGCGAATGATGTAGAGTATGGCCTTACGGCTTCAATTTACACCAACGACTTCAATACAGCCATGTATTTCTCTAGAAATATCAAAGCAGGCTATATTTGGATAAATGGAACAAATACTCACTTCCGAAATGTACCATATGGTGGTTTTAAAAATAGCGGCGTTGGTCGAGAGGAGGGTTTGGATGAATTATTAAGTTACACAGAAACAAAAGCTATCAATTGGAATCCTAATTGACATTGATATGAAACCAGAAATTTGTAAATTATTGTCATTAGATTTCAGCCGATCCCAACTAAGGGAATAAAATTGATTTTGTTTTTTACAGAAACGCGAGTTTATTTGTATCTTCACAGTTCTTTTGTAACCAAAAAGGGCATGAGTTTATGAAATGATACCGTAAATAATACCTATCATTCCTGGTCAAATTTTAACAAAGGCACTTTGATCAACCATTTGTCGCAACTTTTCGACGCTGTCAGCCTCATTAGCTGGCTTATCCCAACGAACACGCTTTATTCTTGGAAATCGCATTGCAATTCCAGATTTATGCCTATTAGAAAATTGAACTGCATCAAAAGCAATCTCAAGCACTAAAGATGGGTTTATCGATCTAACTGGTCCGAACCGTTCTGTCGTATTATCGCGAACATATTTATCCAGTCTAAGTAAATCATCATCCGTATAGCCGGAATATGCTTTACCTACCGGCATTAAAGTATTGTCATTATTATTTGACCAGCAACCAAAAGTGTAATCAGAATAATATGACGATCGCTTTCCGTGTCCACGTTTAGCGTACATTAGGATGCACTCCGCACTTAGGGGATCACGTTTCCATTTATACCAATGCCCTTTTTTACGACCTACTAAATAAGGAGATTGTCGTCGTTTAAGTACAAGTCCCTCGTAACCATGTAAACGGCAAAGGTCACGGTACTTAGTAAGATCACTCCATTTAGAAACAGAAATAATTTCAGACAAAGAAATGCGTTTTGGTCTTTCAAGCGCAAACCACTCCTCTAAGTGCCGCCGTCTCTCCAAAAAAGTCAACGAACGAAGGTCTTCTCTATTATTTTCCAAAATATCATATGCCATGATGTGAGCGGGGTATTGGTCTAATATCTGCTTGGTGGGTTTTTTGCGCCCGAGTCTTTTTTGTAATTGTTCAAACGGCTGTACGGTGTTTTTTTGTACAACCAGTAATTCCCCATCTATCACACCCTGCCAATTTATTTGGTCCAAAACATCTGGAAAACTTCGACTTATATCTTCTCCTGTTCTTGTATAAAGTCGGCTTTGGTTTTTATAAGCTATCGCTTGAACGCGCACGCCATCCCATTTCCACTCTGCTATAAATTCCTTAGCACTCATTGATTTTAAATCATTTTTTACTATTGGGTGCGCAAGCATCACCGGCCTAAATAACAGTGCCCTGTCGACATTGGGGAGCTTGGCCTTACCTTCTAGCCATTCAAACAAGTCTGTGTAAGGGGGAGTTAACCCAAACCACAGCTCTTCGATATCGATGACATTCTTATTACCAAATTTTCCCAAAGCAATTTTCAAAAGTCGTGCAGATACACCAACTCTAAGCCCGCCGGTTATTAGTTTTAAAAGAGCAAACCGCTCGCTCTGTCCTAACCTATCTAGAAGCATTGCTAAAGTCTTAGGAGCGTCGCTTCGACTAGAGGAGGCAAGTGTATTCGTAGCGGCATACAAAGAAATATTCTCTGAAGTAATATTAGAGGGCCAAACGAGTGACACAGTCTCTGCAAGATCGCCAACATAATCGTAGGAAAGTCGAAACAATTCGGGATCAACTCTATCTTCAATTAACTTTCGAATGACACTAGAAGTAATATTTGGGATTTGAAGTGTCCCAGCAATTGCGGCAACAGCAAACCCTCTATCCGGATCTTTTTCTTGAGAAAAATAAGTTATGAGATGTCGGATCTTTTGATTTCGCGAACTCGAATAGACCAGTTGTTCAAGCAAAAGCGCAAATAGCTTCACGTTGACCTCTTTTTATGTTTGCAAGGACAAAGGTGCTGAATTTAGGCCAATCGTTTGCGCGTAATGGACAAGCGCTTCTTCTTGGCCATGTGTAACCCAAATGTCTTTTGCACCTACCTCGCGCACCGTTGTTGTTAACTCATACCAATCTGCATGGTCGGAAATGATTAATGGCAATTCAATTTGACGCTGTTTTACCCGTTGCCGTATGCGCATCCATCCACTTGCGAGGCAAGTCATCGGGCTTACAAAACCTCTCGACCATTTTTCCGCAATTGCACTGGGGGGACACACAACAATTTTACCTGCGGTAATTTTTTTTACCCTAGAAGTCACTTGAACTAATTCACCAAGTTCATAACCAAAACTCTTATATAGGTCGCAGAGAGGTCTCATTGCACCATGGATAAATATGGGCTCGGTATAACCATGCTTCCGAATATGGCACAGTAATCTTTGGCATTTACCGAGAGCGTAAACACCCACCAGATGGGTTTTGTCAGGAAATTTTTTCAGAGAGTTTAGCAGCTTCAGAACTTCGGTATCCGCAGGCGGGTGGGAAAAAACTGGAAGACCAAATGTCGCCTCGGTGATAAACAAATTACATGGAACTAGTTCAAAGGGCTCGCAACTTGGATCTGCGCGTCTCTTGTAGTCCCCAGACACCACCACTCGAGTACCTCTGTAATCAATTACCACTTGTGCGCTACCTAAAATATGTCCCGCAGAAGCAAAACGGATTTCCACATCGTTAATCTTTTTAGCTACGCCAAAATCTAATGGTGTAGTGCTTTCTTTTCGAATATCTTTGTAGCGCGCTCTCATTATAGCGATAGTCTCCGGTGTCGCTATAATATGACGGTGCCCAGATCGAGCGTGATCTGCGTGACCATGGGTTATGACCGCCAAATCCGTTGGCTGGATGGGATCTATAACAAACTTACCAGGCGTGCAAACAAGTCCTTTGGTGCCCTGTCGCAACCAAGAATATTTATCATTCATATCGAAACCGTTTGAATACTAACCCCGTACTATATGCTTTAGTGTAAGGTAAAAAGACCATATAACAATGCAAAACAAATGTGAACTCGACCTGCCATTTTCGACTTGGTTCAAAAAAAAGGGCTGGGAACCGTACGATTATCAACTGGAACTAATTAAACGCCCTGCTCAATTTTCCCACGACGTACTCATCGCACCGACCGGCGGTGGCAAAACGCTAGCAGGCTTCTTACCTTCTTTGATAGATTTGCTCAAATCCCCTTATCCTGAGTTGCATACCATCTACATCTCACCATTGAAGGCTCTCGCTGAAGACGTAGCTCGCAACCTAACAATACCTATCGAAGAAATGAATTTGCGTATTAATGTTGATGTCCGCACAGGGGATACCTCTAATCATCGCAAAAGAGCCCAAATGAAGACGCCACCTCAAATCCTCCTCACCACACCGGAGAGTTTTGCTCTTCTGCTATCTTATCCGGAGGCAAAAACTTTGATGAGTTTCATCAACACAGTAATTATTGATGAAATACATGCAATAATTAATAGTAAACGTGGAGATCAATTGTCCCTTTGTTTGGCGCGTCTTCAAAAATTTAGCCCAAGCGCTCGTCGTATAGGATTATCAGCAACAGTTTCTGACACAGATCACATATCCAAGTGGATAGCGCCGGCAGACCAGCAAAAACTTGTTCGTACGATAACAGCAACCCCAGGACCACCTTCGGAAATAAGCATTGTTAAAGCAAAGAGGCCTCCTCCGTGGTCAGGCCACTCTGGCCAATATGCGTTACCAGAGCTAATGGAAGAGATAAAAAAAAACAAAACCACGTTAATATTTGTTAACACACGAGCGCAGGCTGAAATAATATTCCAAAGTTTGTGGGAATTAAATGATGAATGCCTTCCAATTGGGCTTCATCACGGATCGCTTTCCGTAAGCCAACGTACAAAAATCGAGAACGCAATGGCTAAAGGAGATCTAAAAGCCATTATAGCCACATCCTCGCTCGATCTTGGTGTTGATTGGAGTTCGGTACAACTAGTTGTACAGATTGGTGCTCCAAAAGGAATCAGTCGTTTGATTCAACGTGTGGGGCGGTCCAATCATGTGTTATCTGCTTCAAGCAGAGCAATATTGATCCCCACCAATCTCTTCGAAGTGATAGAATGTCAAGCAGCTATAGAGGCGATAATAGAAGGAGATATAGATGATATTTCTATGAACCCTGGCGCAATAGATGTATTAGCACAACACCTACTACTCATGGCCTGTAGTCAAGATTTTCAGTTTAACTCAATGCACCAAGAGGTTTCTTCCTCATTTCCGTACCGAAATCTTGATCAAGACGAGTTCAAAGAGTTGCTTAACTATGCCTCAAATGGCGGTTATGTATTGCAAAGTTATGAACAATGGAGAAAAATAGATCAAAAAAAACCTGGTATTTACGGGATAACTAGTAAGTCTATATCTCGAAAAATTCGAATGAATGTTGGCACAATAGTTGAAGCTGAAACTCTTCGTGTCAAAAAAAAACGTGGGGAATATGTAGGAACAGTTGAAGAACAATTTATTCAGTCTTTGAGTCCAGGCGATACATTTATACTTGGAGGAAAGGTATGGAGTTTTGTACGCATAAAGGATCTTTCTGCAGAAGTGACTTCAGCCGAAGGAAAAGACCCAAAAGTTCCGATCTACGCCGGCGGAAAACTTCCTCTTAATTCAAGCCTTGCGAGAAGAGTACGTAAGATAATCTCGGATCCGGTGTCATGGAATAAACTACCAAATTCTTGTCGTGAATGGCTAGAATTGCAGAAAAAAGCTGCTCATTTGCCAAAAAATAACGAATTATTGGTTGAGACATTTCCACGAGCAGGGAAGTGGTACATGGTAACGTATAGTTTTGCTGGAAGAAATGCTAACCAAACTCTTGGATTACTTTTAACAAAACAAATGGAGTTCATCGGTCTTGCTCCGCTCGGTTTTGTTGTAAATGACTACGCACTTACTTGTTGGGGTTTAAGGCCCATCAAAAAGCCGGAAGTATTATTTAATCAAGACGCTTTATACGACGGGGTTGATCCCTGGTTGGGAGACTCATCACTTTTAAAACGAACATTCAGACAGATTGCAATTGTGAGCGGACTGATCCAGCGACGATTCCCAACCAAAAATAAAACGGGAAAACAAATCACTTTCAATTCAGATATCATATACGATACTCTCAGAAAGTATGAACCAAATCATATTCTTCTCAAGGCAACCCGTAACGAAGCCTTAAGAGGATTGGCAGATTTGAGCAGAATAGAGCAATTACTTGAGCTTAACGGTTCAAATATTAGGCACATTCAATATGATAGAACAACACCGCTCGCAGTTCCATTAATTCTAGAAGTTGGAAAGGAACCAGTATACGGAGGCCATGCAGAGGAGCTTCTTTTACAGAGTCTTGCCTATGAGTTATTTGACGAGGCAAAAGTTGTGAATAAATTGAAGAAAAATGAAACAATTTGACTTTGAGTTCTGCGGCAGCAGATTCATTGCTGATCCATCCGGTGGCCTAATTTGGCCAAATCAAAAACTGGCTGTTGTTTCTGATCTCCATCTTGGAAAGAGCAGAGCAATAGCAAAGCACACCAATCAGTTTTTACCTCCTTATGACACCACTGCAACACTATCGAAATTAGTCCTTCTTCTGGAGAACTTTGAGGTGCGAAAGATTTTAAGTCTAGGTGATAGTTTTCACCATCACAACGTCGGTTTATTAGCTTCAGATATAAAAGTTTTAAAAAGATTAACTTTGAATTATGAATGGCTGTGGATTATCGGAAATCACGATCCATCCCTTCCACATCGTCTCAAAGGACGTTACCTAGATGAAGTGAGCATAGATAATATAACATTTCGCCATAGGGCTAGTCTTGCACCTAAAAATCCCGAGATATCTGGCCACTTCCACCCAGTGGTTAATGTGCGTTTGGCAGGAAGAAGGATCAAGGGAAGATGTTTTATACACGACAAAGAACGATTAATTCTGCCGGCTTTTGGCAGCTACACGGGTGGACTAAATGTTATAAATAAAGAAGTTGCCTCTCTTTTTTTAGCACAAAAAAAAATTTATATTTGTGGGAAAAAGCAAGTATATGAAGTTCCAACAACTAATTTGATTTAAACATGACATGTATAAAATAAAGGAAGGTTACATTGTTATTTCAGAAAATTCAGAGAACACATAGGAAAAACTTTGCGCAGTAGTATTGAGTTACAAAACCTCAAATTGAACACAAAGATCGGGGAATATGGCGAGGAGGACAGTGCCCAATTTGAACACTACCTCGACCTTAAATTCTCTATTGATACAGGGTATGTGTTAATACATTCAGATAATATGAGAGATGTATATGATTATGATCAATTAGTTGAAAAGATCGAAAAACTAGAGAATTCTGGGCGTTTTATAACGCAGGAGTATTTAATTAAATGCATCGTAGACTTATGTTTGAAGGAGTCAAAAATTATGGATTTGGAAATATTCTTATACAAGAAATCGGTCACGAATTTATCTGGTTCATACGGGGTTCGACTTTTAGTCAGTGCAAACGAAATGAGCTACCTGAGGCAAGAGAGGCCCTCAACCTAAACTTTCGTATTTAAAGCCTAAGAATTCTGGAATTAGGTTTTCAATTCGACAAACGATACCACTACAGCATAGATTATATACACACTCAGAATTACAAAAATATTTGTGCTGGAGTTGATAAGAGCACCCCGATGTCCCCTGTTATACCGGCGAACTATTTCTTGAAGATACATGCCATTGCCCAGCATCCCAAAAAATAAAAATAAGAAAACAGCCAATCCAAAGTTAATAATTAGCTCGCCGCCTAGACCAAAAACATCTAGTAGTGAATATATAGCGATGAGAACTGCCAATATGAACCAATTGTTTGTCCGACCTGATGTTATATTTAAATAAAGAGACCAAAAAACATGAAAGATAGAAGCAAACCAGTTCCAAGAACCAAACCATAATTTATTAATTGCAACTTCATCATTCATATCGCAATCGCCCACTCCTGCTTTTGTTATTATTTTTTTAAATTTTGGACGAAACTTATTGGATGCTTTTTTTCCAATCATCACTTCTAATTCATCACTTTTAAGAAATTCATTCAATGTTGTCACAACCAAGACCCTGAAAAAATTTAACTACTTACAATTATAGAACAAAAGCAACTATCAAATAAGTCGCTGAAATGAGAAAAAAACCCAACAGACATTTTATGTAAACTAAATACTTTGTTAGAAATAGAAAAAGCAAATTGAACGGTTAGTATATGTAAATTAAGTACTTTATTTACGGCCAACCGAATTATCCGCATGCTCTAAATTTAAGAAGATTAACCTTTATCCATTGAAAATACCCTCGGTGGGTTTTTCTCCACAGACCATTCCCCTGAATAAAGTGCGAGTTCCCACAACTTTGCTGTGATCTGCTGCATGCAGAGTACACCTATTATCCCATATGATTACATCACCCGCTGCCCAAATATGCTTCCGAAGAGGACTGCATGTAACTGAGTGATTATATAAAAAACTAAGAAGGTCCGTTCGGTCTGTTCCATCAGAAAGCTGAAGCCGCTTACAACGTGAAATAGAAGTAAGAAAAAGAGCATTTCGTCTGCTTTGCGGATTTTTCCTAATGAGCGGGTGCCAAACTGCTTCTGCCTTTGGTACGTCGGTAGAACCATGAAGTACCTTCGCTCCAATAAGCAATTTATGGAGCTCGTTGTCCAGTTTGTCTAATGCAGCATACTGGTCGGTAAAAAGAGTTGCGCCACCCGATTCCGGCACCTCCATTGCAATCAAAGAGGAAAAAGAGGGTGGATGCAAAACGTAAGTTGTATCAGAATGAAAAACACTCTTTGGCTTAGTAGTTCTATTTATATTTGTGACTATGTTTAGATCCGGATGCTCTGGCACTGGCACCTCCCCAAGAGTGAACATAAGTGGACCCAACTTTGAAAGAAATTTTACAAGTTCAGCCGGCCCAACTGGAGGCGGTTTTATTTGAACAGCACCATGTGTTGCAACCAAATGGGCAAAATTACTTGTGTCGGTGTCACATACCTTTAGATATTCTGCTTTAAATGATATATTATTTTGCATATTTAAAAGTTTAAGAAAATTTTGTTTTAAATAAGAAAATCACAACATGCTCTCCAACCCAAGAAAAATATCCAACCTCATCTGCAGAGACAGGCGGCAAAACCTAATGTGATTTGCGTTGGAGAAAAACCTTGTGCTCTCAGAGCGGCCCGCGGCCCTGAAAGTGCCCCAATGCATGACCGTCTCTGAGATAGGGAGGGAATGCTTCTACATCGGTCTACGATCCTTTTGCCCGAACAAAAATGATAACTCTTTGAGCAAAATTTTAGCTTAGTATTGTGAGAACGTTTTACGTCTTGGTGTCTAGTCTTTTTGTAAGGTTTTGACTTAGGTCTATAAAGTTTGCCATCGACAAAAGTTTGGATAATTTTTTTACCATTAAATGACATCACTCCTTTCCCGTGACGGAGACCGTTACGAAAACCTCCAACAAATTTTCTGTTATAAACTCGTTCAATGCCAAATCCATGTTTTTGATTATCTTTCCATTCTCCAACATAAGACAGGATAAATTCTTTATCCGCTTTACCGGATGAACCTACATGAATCATTTTTCCGAGACCATGCTTTTTGCCAATTTGGAACAAGCCCTTGTGCAAGTCATAACCTCCAAGCTTTCTATTTTTTGTTTTTAAAAATCCTGGTCCGTGAAATTTATTGTTTTTCCATTCTCCTTCATAATAACTGTCATCAGAAGAATTTGAAGTAGACAATATAACTTTCATAAAGCAGTTGTTTTTAATTTTTTGTTTTTTTAAACACCTTGGAAGAAAGCTGTAAATATCTGGAGTTAGTGCTCGAGGACTTGTCTGTAGATCAATGTTATTTTCAAATTCTGCAAGGGCAACTCTACCTATTGTATCCGTAACTTTTGCTGGACCGTGTTTTACACCATTTTTAAAAAAACAACGTATTTCTTCAAAATAAAATCACTTCGAAAAAGAAATGCTGCTGATTTTGGGTCGTAAAATATTTCAACATAGCCATGTGGAAGTGTATTCTGATTAAAATTTCCAAAAATTGTCCGATCTTTTAATATTTTTTTCCCGAGTCCATGAGGCTTGTTGTCCTTGATAATGCCATAAAACTTATATTTTTCGGTTTTTATAATTCCGATACATTTCGCCTTCGTTTGGCTGTAACACTTTTGAAAATTGGAATTTTGAAGCTTTTGATCAAATTCTTTTGATACATAAAAAGATGTTTCTCCCTTATAAAGGGTAGCGTCTTTATATAAGTCTGCTTGGACACTGTTCGCTAAACCAAAGAAATATACGAAAATTATTAAGTTTCGCATAAAAATTCTCAATTAATCAAAATACTTTGTTCTTTTTCAAGCACTGTGCAAACAGCTTGTCTTTTTAGCATATGAACCTTCCATGCGGTATAGTTTTTCAGATTACCAACGGGCAACTCAAGACGAATACCCCAACTATAAAAAACCAAAGCGTACGGGTCGACAAAAGTATAATGGTTTCCCATCATCCACGTTTGCTCTGAGAGCCTTGCATCAATTTCCTCAAGACAACACCAAAAAATTTTATGTCCTGTATCACTTATGCTCTTGATCGCATTTTCACCAATCGTACTGCCTCCGGCTGGCCGCTCAGGATGCAGTGCGAGACCAAATGCAGGATGTACAGTACTTGCTAACCAGCTGATGACTTCAAGACATTTAGCAAAATCAAGAGAATCAGTTGGAACAAAGTTTAAGTGGGGGAATTGGCCGGCTATAAAGGGTAGAATTGCTACATTTTGCGATATAACCTTTCCGTTTACTGATAGCGCCGGCACTTTCCCATGAGGGTTTATTTTGAGATATTCTTTAGACCTTTGTTCACCCTTAGCTAGCGTAATTTTTTTTACTTCATAGTCTGCTTTGCATTCTTCCAACAATATGTGTGCCGCCATAGAACACGCACCAGGTGAAAAATATAAAATATACATGTGTTGACCTCCCTTGCAGAAAGATGTGTTGCCAAAGAGTGTATCAGTCTTGTCTGATAAAAAAGGTTTAATCTGCTGAACTTAAATTTTAAAATTGATTATTCGAATGCACGATTATCAACAATTTCCTCATAGCTGGCGTTGGCCATTGTCATATCCCAGCCAACTGTCCAGTTGTAAGTATCATCCCAGCGTTCTCGAGTATATGGCTGAGGTGCAGCATGCAATAACCTTTGATGTCGAAAATCTGAAGCATCTAATCTGCCACCTGTTTCATTAATGAAATAATGTACATAGGGCGTGGGGTCATCGGCCAACACTTCACAAGCTTTTGCTTGAGCACGAAATATTGCTGCAAGGGTCGGCCCATCAAGATCATCCCCTGCTGCTTCTGCACGAGTGGAATGAGCCTCCATTAAAATTCTTAGACCCTCTTTTTCTGCAACGCTGATCCAAGGTTCCATTAAACTAACCCCGGACACCTTACCATTTTTAAGAGCGTCAATTCTTTGTGGCATGGAACCGGCATTTGTAACTTTGACGTGTGTTTTTGCTAAAAAACCTTCAATCATTTTGAGAGTAACGAAGTGTGATCCATTATTAGGGGTTACTGCGATCGGTTTATCCTTAAGCATTTCAGGCTCGTATATGTCCGACTCCGGGTTAACAGCAATAGCAAATTTTGACATTGAAGCACCAAGAGAAACTATTTTTCTCGATCGCAATCCCCCAGCTTCTGCTTCTACTGCACGTTTCACAATACCCCATTCACACATTCGAAATTGATCAATACCACCTTCATTGTAAACAGAGTCCAGAGGTCTCTCAAAAACGGAGTCAAATTGTACGGTATGAGAGGAAGAAACTTGCGCCATCCCAGGAGTGCTAACAAATTCGATATCAAGCCCTTCGTCTTTAAAGAATCCCTCGTCACGAGCGACTAAAACGGGTAAATCGTGAACGGCATTCATGATTGCTAATTTAACCGGTAAATTATTGAATGACATTTTTTCACCTATTTTTTACAAAAATTCTCAAAATTTACGAATCAAGCCTACAACAGAATAATTTATTTAGCACTGTTATATTTAAGTTCTTTGATAAAAGTATTTTTATTTTGTAGTGTCTATGGCTCTTTTCTTAAACACACGCAGTGAAAAAGATAGAATATCTATATTGCTGCTAACTTCTTTATTAAGTAAGCTGTCAGATTAAGGTCCATATCAAATTTGAAGTACAGAGTAGTCCTAACATGCTCTAGACACTCACCCCCTAATCCATCCAAAGGTATTCATTTGTAAAATATTCTCTTTTATTAATGTAACATAGGTTACAAAAAGTATTTAGCGTATAACAAATAGACGTCATGTCATTTTGCTACTATACGTTTTCGAGACCAAAATTATACTGAGAGGAGTGTTTGTCAGTGAGAGGGCAAAACAAGCGATTAAACGATATTTGCAAAGCGATTTTAACGTCATACAGCGATTGCACGCGTTTCAATAATACAGCACTAACAATGAGTATCAATCGTCTATACCAAAGCGTTGGTATTGTAGGCGCATAATCACATAGTGGCAGACGAACGTTCATTGCCAAACTCGCTACAAGAAGCATGAGTGTTCTTGTGTAGGCACGCCCTGGGTTTTTGACTCCTTAATCTTTTTTCTGATCGACTTTAGTATTTATGTCCTTTATACTAAGAACCGCAAGTAGAATATCGGCGATGGCAAATATTAACAAAAACCAGATGTAGACAATAACGGGATAGAAAAAACCAACCATTAGAATAGCCAAACCATTAACACCCCTCATTATCGAGCTCATATCTTCTGCTAGTGCACCAAAGGCTGCAATGACCATTATTACCCCGCCGACAATTATTACTAACCGAGAAAATAATTTACTGTAATAAAGCAACGTCTTTAAACTGATTGCTATTATTCCAACTAAATCACTAGCAGCGCCACTGTTTGTGCTAATGCTCATGTTGATAATATGAGGGTTAAGAACTGGAACAGTGGATAACAAAATGAGCACAGCCGCAGCTAAGCATCCGAGAAAAATAGTCAAACTTGACTCATCAATTGCGAAATAAATTCCACCTAATACCAGCCCAATGACGGAGAAAACATTAAGAAAAACAATTAGTTCAAGATAAGCATTTGAACTGATGGAAGTTTGGTTCGATTTTATGGCTGCTTTGCAGGCACCATGAAATTTTTCAGAGATAAAATCACCGAAGAATAGAAAAAATACCGCAAGGACCGCCAACAACAAAGGGGTCGCCGTTGACATTTTAATTGAAAAAATGACCGCCGAAATTAGGATAATAATCGCAGATAGCGGAACAAGTAAGGAATTGGTTAAGTTCAGGTAATTTTCAACTTTTTCCATCAGTTTTTCAGAAAAAAATGATTTGCACAGTAAAAAGAACCGAGCAAATTGTGCACGTGAGAAGTCAGTAATAGCGTCCAGCTTTTTCATTTTCATCTCTCTACTTTGCTTTTCGTGGTGAGAGAACACCAACCTTGACCAAGTTACACTATCACCAACAACCCTGCGATTACAATAAGAAAAGATACCAGTCTTAATGAAACCTATTTAACACCTCGGCACTACTACGCTGTAGAAACCATAATGCTGTTAAAATGCCAATGAGAGGGATCTTTGCCAAAAAATAACTTGGCAAAACTGTTCATTCATCATTTTTATTGGACTATTCTTTTGTTGCGAGGTTAGGTTAATCTACAGTGTCACCAAAACAACCACAATAAATCAACGGTTAAGCGCTTAACTCCATGCGTCTCAATAACTTTTCGCTGCAAATAACATATGACTACATGTCATAAAATGATGTCAAATAACATCTTTTAATGCTACTGAAATGCTACCTCGTCTCTTAAACCAGAAAGTCAAACATGAAAATCTCTGACCAAATAAGCCGACTGTTTCCCGGATGTTTTAAAGTCCTCATTCTAGACAACGAGGTCACTCTCGATGCCTTTATCACAGAACCCCCGCTTAGATGGGCTAGACTAATCAATCAGGACGGGCAATATACCATTCCTGATATTTATCCAACTGTTATGACCAAAAAAGAATCTGATCGGGAAGAAATGAACTGGGACAGAGTTGATCTGGGATTACTCCGAACCAACCTTGAAGATCTAAATCACTCTGTAGACTTAGTCGCTATCGGAAACAACGCCTCACAGGGATTACCGTTGGCAAATTCCTTGCCACCAACAATTAGATCAGATAATGCAGCTGTGATTTACGGCACATCATTGCCAGAACAATCTATATACCAAGGCATTGGGTACAATACCTTTTGTCCCCGAGATGATCTACTGAGAACTGCGTCACAAAGAACAGAAAAAGAAATAGCATTATGCTTCATAAACACAATTGAACACAACGAACAAAACTACCACGCACCTTGGACCCCACGTTAAAAATCAGTTTTTTAAACCACAGAAAGGAGTATTTTCGCGAGGCTATGTTGCCGAAATGATACCGGAAGGGATTTTTGCCAAAAAAAATGACCTAGCAA
>PAPV01000019.1 GCA_002709075.1 Rhodospirillaceae bacterium
AATAGCGTGGTTGATTGGATTTTCTACTTTTATTTTTGGAAATGAGGAATGGGCTGTAAGACTTTTTTCACCCATAACACACTTATTTATTTCTTTAGTTTTATGGGGAACCGCAAAATTTGCATTTGGATCAAACTCTGGAAAAATTGCAGCTTTAATTTGGATATTTACACCCGCAGCATCCTTGGGTGGATTTATAATTTCAACTGATACTCCACTATTATTATTTTGGTCTTTATCTTTATTTTTTTTATTCATATCATTAAGACAAAATTCTAGCTTTTCATCTTTATTTGTAGGTATTTTTCTAGGTCTTGCATTTTTATCCAAATATGCAGCTTTGTATTTTTTAATTTTCTTCATTATATGGTGGATAATTTACGACCGAAGTACATTTTTAAGTATTAAAAATATAATAATAATACTTTTTACAAGTTTCTTGATAGCAAGCACAAATTTATATTGGAATTACTTAAATGATTTTGTAACGGTAAGTCACACAATTTCAAATGCAGATCTTTCAGCAATAACTCTCAACTATAAAAATGTGATTGATTTTTTGTCTTCTCAATTTTTAGTGTTTGGGCCTTTATTATTTTTATTATATCTTTTAATAATAATAGATAGCTTATTTAAGAACAGAGATATAACTCTTTTATCAATGATTTCTTTTCCTATAATTATTTTAATTACAGTTCAAAGTTTTTTAAAAATTGCAAATGCTAACTGGGCAGTTACTGCTTACGTAGGCGCGACTTTAATCATAAGTTACTACGCAACCTTGACAAGAAATTGCGAATGTTTTTTTATAGTTAATGATCTTTCTTGCATAACAGACGACCGAACTTTGATATGCGGTTCGGTCGTCTACTTACCGTTGCGTTGTTAAAGTCTTTTTCCAAAGTTTTTTAAAGGCTGATAATCTTTTAGTTGGCAAACGTTATCTCCTCCAACCGGTCTCCACCCCATATCCTCAAGACCATCGTGATCAGGATGATCAAAGATTTTCCATTCCTTCAATTTGTCTAATAGGACTGCCGAACGGAAGCGCTCCAATTCGCGTACATGCAAGCCTTGATAATAATTGAAACTCCACCACTCATTGGCATGACGCTTAAAATAAATATGTTGTTTAGCTTTACATTCCGGCGGGCCCCAATATCGAATACCGGCAGGAAAAACCCGTTGTCTTGGGATTTTTCGTTTTGGCGGTCGTTTTTTTCTTGGTGGAAATTTTAAAATATCAGCGACCATATCCATCCTCCCTTCTCAGGTTGAAGGCGTAAGGTTGTATATCGATCGGTGTTCTCAACTTTGAGAACGCGATTTTCATGCGAGGCATATTAGGTGCTCCTCTCTTTAGTGCTTTAGGCCCAATGCCACGGCGCACAAGCTGAAGTTCAAATGCCGAACCTGTTAAGGTAGGTCAGTCCAATAAAAAAGCCGCCACAGCCAAGCTGGGCGACCCCAACGCTTTAGCTGTATTTCTAAATCGCCCGCAAGCTGAATTCAAATCGGCGAATTTCTTTCCTAATATTTTACCGGATGAAATCAATATTATCAACAATATGTTTGCTGAAGGTAAAAAAATGAGTAGTCTTTTTTTAAGAATGATCACTGAAACTTGGATTGTAACCCATGGAAAAGTTCACAGTAACAGCCAAGTTAAAAACGCCAATCATATTTGGAGGCGGTTACTGTACGCTTGATGCGGTGCTCGGTTCCATCCTATTCGAGGAACTGGGAGACGTTGAGGCGGCCCATTCAGCAATCCCATTGCGCTGCACTGATGGGCTTTTTCACGCTAGTGCGGCGATCATGGAGCCGTTTTATTCCCGCCCGGTGACTTTCGTCGCGAACCTACGAGCAGATCATACTGTCAATCCAGCTCTGCTACAAAAGAATAAAGCGGGTAACGTTCACAGACGGATGGGGAAAAAAAGGAGGCAAGACTTCGGTGCTGTTTTGAATAAATATTCGTTATATAGTGCTGAAGATGTCGTGTGGTATGCGGAAGGTGATCGGGAACGCGCGCAAGAACTTCTGACCCCAATAGCTTTTATTGGTAAAAGACGGGGAAGCGGATTTGGAGAGGTAAAGATTAAAAAAATAGCCACAGTCACACCCGTACCTTAACGGTACGGGTGTGTGACTATGTGGTGTTAACCTCAATGAAAGGGACGGTTCACACAATTGGCCCCAGAAGGTAACCGTTTTTATCTTTAATTATGTGTTTGTTTTCGACACCGCGGCTTAAAGCCATTTTAACAGCGGAGTCTGTGACAGGGCTGAGGTCGTTCTCTTTTGAGTATTCTACCACGCAATTAATGATTTCTTTTTGCGATAAAGGCGCTCGATCTCGAAGGATCGCTTTGATACGCTCACCTGCCGGCACTTTTTGATTGGCCGGGACGGGCACCAATTCGCCCTCAATCTCGCCTGTCAGTTCGTGGGTAACTTCTGTATTTTGAAGTTGAAACTCTAAACTCAAGCTGTCATCACCATCTTTCTGTTTTTCCACCGAGACTGTGACAAATCGACTTTCACCTTGTCGCTTTACAAGAAGCATTGTGTCCACGTTTGCTTTAAGTGCAGATGCACCTCGAGCACCCCGCGATTGGTCTTTACCAGTATGGGCTACGATCAGCACAAAACACTGCCAAAGGGTCGATAAGTTGTAGGCAATCTCGATGGCAGCTGCCATCTCGCTATTACTATTTTCATCAATCCCCGGGGTGGCTTTAGATAATGTATCGATAATGACAAGCTCAAACCGCTCTGCGTTAGTTTCCAGCCATTCGATGTCACTTAAATTTGCGAGAGTGATGCCTTCCCATAACCCAACACCAGTTTGATCTAAATCATAGTAATTTGCTGTAGCAACAAGCCTCCGCCCCATTCCGCGTCGTCCTTCATGAGCGGTATAAAGTGAACGCCCGAGCTTGGATGAGACACCAGGGTAAAATTCAGCCCCATTGGCGATACACAAAGCGAGGTAGCCACAGATATAGGATTTAAATGACCCACTGGCTCCACTGATAATCCCAACTCCCACTTCGGGAATGAGGTCTTTGACAAGCCAACTAATTGGCTCAGCAAGGTACACCTCACGGGGCGTTTCTATAGGACGCCTCTTTGTGTCTCGCTCTTTGGCCTTTTTGGCAAATTTTTGAAGAGCGCTGTCGATCAGATTAGCGAGCTCTTTATCCGTTTGTTCAATAGTGTAGCCCGATTGGCGAAAGGGCCTGAATAAATGCATCATTTCGCCTTGGGTTAACCCGAGGTTGGCGTAGGATGCCGCGAGGTCTCGGAGGGGATTATGCCAAGCCTCTCCGCGGATCAGTTGCTCGAGGCGAATTTCATTTTTTGTTAATGGAAGTCCTGAATGCTGTGGTTGATTGATTGGGAGATCTTCTGAGGAACGACTTGGCAGTGCGCCAGCGCGAGATTGCATAATCCGTTCCCCTTGTTGCAAAAACTCTGTAAGCGCCTGCTCTGAGACCAAGGGTAATTGATCGGCGGAAAAATCCAGGAGTTCATCATTGGGCCATTCGTACTCTGATCCCGTCTCAGGATGGATACCGTAGGCAATAAATTGTTGCCCCTCTCCAAGAATCTCGATGGCACATTCCTGCCCCTCAATGAAGAAGGTGTTACTCTGCCTTTTTTTTAATGCGGAAGGAGCGCGAAACACATACAAAAATTTTGGCGTTGCCCCAATTCTTTTAGGAGCGGGTCCAAGAAGATCAATCAGGAGCCTTTCAATCTCGGCTGAGGTCGCGGGGTCTCGGACATCAATATCGATAGCAATAATGTTTTGAGCTCCGCCACAGAGAACGCCCGTATTCGCTTTAGAAAATTTATCAAAATTTTTTGCCTCATTGGGACGGGTATTCCAAGCACGAAGGGTAGGGCGTTTTCCGTTCGTTGGCGTGACATCAAAACCTTTTTCAACCAGCAGGGGGGCTTTTTCTTTGTAACTGTTAGACATTATGCTACTCTCCCGTCTGCCCGGAGATTACCGGCATATAGAAGTACCCAGTCTTTAAATGTGAAGGGGGGGCTGACAGAAAGGCCAGGGCCTCAACGAAAAGGTCCTCTCTGTTGAACAGCCCAAACTCTGCAACTGCGACGGCCAAGGCTTGTTTATTGGAAGTAATGAAACGCATTGCCTTGACTTTTGGCATCGGCGAAAGCGTAACTTTCTGACACAAAACCCATTGCAGCTCATCAGCTCCAATGAACCAATCAGGGGTGATGTCGAGTTGAAAGTTTAAGAGTGATGCTGATATAAATGACTTCATAAAGGAGCCCTCCTTTGTTAAAAGTGAGCTCTTATTTATTACGACAAGACCTACTAGCTCCAGAATCGTCAGTCCGAGAAACGGATCAGAAAATCATCTAAGTATATGAAATAACTGTGTAAAATAGATTAATTATTCCACGGCACCGGACGTTCTGGATCTTAAAACAAACTCGTCATAATCCTTGCAAATTCTTGAGATTGTTATTTCACTAGCTTTGAAACTTCTTCCAGTAAGTTCCCGCGATATTGTCTGAATAATTTGGCGTTTGGAAAAAACACCTTTTTTCTCATAAAATTTTTTATGGTGCACGCCTGCTAGTCTGAGCCGTTTTTTGTGTGCGGCGATTGCAGCAATTTTATCTATGCCATTCCCTCTGTCCGCACTGATCCTATCAAGGGACTCTTGAATTACTCGGGCATACTTACTCCCTGAAAAAATTCTTCTCTTGGCATCTTTCTTGGCCGACTCCCGAGCTATTTCGCTGACCTTGATCCCAATAAGCAAGCGATCCATTCTAGATAGCCTTTTTAGCCCACTGTTCGGTTTTCGAACTTTCGGTCCGGGTTTTACCATACAAGTTACTCAGACTTAAAAATCAAAAGTTTAAACAAAATATTTTATACCCACGCGTCGGAATCAGCGAAGTTTTTTAGCAAGATCTTCTGCTCTAAGATGTGTGTAGCGTTGTAACATTCTGAGATCTTTGTGACCTGTAATAGAGGCTACCTCCATCACATTAAGTCCTTTTTCAAAGAACCTTGATGTTGCCTCGTGTCTTAGGTCATGAAAGTGAAGATCTTCTATTTGTTGTTTTTGAATTAATCTTTTCCAGCAGCTCTGTAATGCGGCTGGTTTTATGGGGAAGACAAAGCCAGAGATGTCTCTTGGCAGGGTGTTGAGTATTTCTAATGCTTTAGGAGGGCAGCGCTCTATCCAGCAATATATTGAAAACGCTTAGTTTTTCACAGATTGTTCTATCTGAATTAGTATATCTGAATAGTCTACTGTGTCAAATCTGTGTCAATTATTGGTTTCTATTTTTTCACTGAGTTAAGAAAATGAAGTAAAGAGGTTGCAACTGCGTGACCAAGATTAACCGGAACAGCGTTGCCTATCTGTTTATATTGACTTGAGAGACTACCCTCAAAATCCCAAGTGTCAGGAAAGGTTTGAATACGCGCATATTCTCTCACGGTTAGAGGTCTTGTTTCGGTTGGATGGCAACGTTCCGTTTGCTTTTGTGCAGGTGCGCATGTGAGTGTAAGACTTGGTTCATCCCAAGATAAACGTCTTGCCATCCCTGTCTTTCCTCCGCCCAAATGATAACTGCCTTTCATGTATTCGCTCTGAAGTTTGTCGGGTAAATCTCTCCAATACCCGCCTTCTGGCACTTGTTGCATTATATTTGCCTTACTTTTGGGGTAATTTTGTCCTCCAGATATTGGAACGTCAGAATTATATAACTCGCCAGATTTCAAAGCGTCATTAAGAGTAAAAATTTTTGGATATTTTTTGGGCCAAAAAAATTCCTCTTCAGTTGCTAAATCCTTTTTTACAGCAACTAAAAATAGTCGTTCTCTTTTTTGCGGAACCCTGTAAAAAATTGCTTTGAGAATTTTGGGTTCAATAAGTTTATACCCAAGTTCATCTATAATATTTTTAATTGTTTGAAGCGTTCGCCCAGAGTCATGCGCCGATAATCCACGAACATTTTCTGCAAGAATTACTCTTGGTTGAATTTGCTTGATTGCTCGAGCAAATTCAAAAAATAGTGTCCCCCTTATATCTTCAAACCCTAGTTTTTTACCGGCATATGAGAATGCTTGGCAGGGAAACCCACCCGAAAGCAAATCGACTTTCCCTGAGAAATCCCCAAAATCTATATTCCTGATATCATCATTAATGACGTTCCAGTTTGGTCTATTTTTTCGAAGGGTTAAACATGCATCTTTATCAATTTCGTTATGGAGTAGTGTCTGAAAACCTGCCATTTCTAACCCAAGTGCTAACCCTCCAGCGCCAGCAAAAAGTTCCAGTGCAGTGTGGGTTTTCGTGCATTGTTCGATATTTTCTAGATATCCAAGTTTTGTCTCTCTAAAAAATTCTAACTCTGGAAATCGTCCATATAGTTCATCCAACTCAAAGTATTCAAGTCCTGTAATCTTATCTATTTTTGGGTTTAACAAACCCTTTTTGACCCTTTGCTCTATGTTTCTTTTTGACACGCCAAGGATGTCTGCAAGTATCTGTTTTGAGAGTGATGTCATGACAGAAATTTTCTGAAAATAATTTTGCTGTGTTTTCTTGCCATGCTAACATTCTTATCGGGGTAGAGGAAATACATATGGAAAATAACGATAGAATTCTTAACCTAGCAGGCAAATGGTTTGTTAAAACGGTAGTTGCCAGTCATATAAAAAATACAAAAAAATTAATTAGTTATAAAGAATTTAATGTTAATCCTTTTCTAACTCCGTATTTGTCTGTGTTTCTAAAAGGCGAGTTATCAGAAAGAGGTGTCGCTGAGGCGCTTGTCTTGCCGAGGGCGCTTCAGACTTCTATCGCAACATCATTCGGAACACATATGCAGCACTTTATTTCTGAGGTTCTATCAGATGCTTATCCAAGTGTTGTCTCGGGTCTTGATATTGAGTTTGACGACCAATTGGATGGGCGAAAAAAATATTCTCAGGTAAAGTCAGGCCCTAACACAATTAACGCAGATGATGTTGAAACTATCCATAACCATTTCAACTCCATCAGACAACTTGCCAAGACTAATCGTTTATCCATTCAATTAAATGACCTTGTGGTTGGTGTTATTTATGGCAATGAGAGAGAATTGAGTCCGCATTACAAAATACTTCGGGACAAATATAACTATACGGTAGAGGTGGGAAAGGATTTTTGGGTCAGGGTTACTGGAGATGAACTATTCTTTGAAAAACTAATAGGTGTAATTGTTGAAGAAACAAAATCTCTGGATGTTGAAAATATACTTGAGGAAGTGATCGAGGGCCTATCAAAAACCCCCGAAATCAAGTTACTTGTTAACAATCTTAAAATTTCAAAAATCTAATTCTTATAAATAATTCCATATCAGTTTCAGTGAGCATGCAAACCCATTGAGAAACAGTAACTCTGGTTCGGAACTTGGTTAGGCATCAAATTTAGATTATGACGCACCAAAGTTGGATATGGGTGCATAAAGATTTCCAATAGGACAAGGGAGAAATAACCCTTAAGTGATACAGGTAATCATCCAGTCGGTTCTGTTTCACTGCCGTAGTTTTAGTAGAGTGTAAAGGGATATCGGATTACCCACCCTGCCTATTCGATTAGGTTACTCTGACTGGATGTGTTGACGGACGCAGACGCAGATTTGTTTTCTAGACATGCTTTCCCTGTGGAGGGGTTAGTGTGTCTAGAACGCACCGCAGATTAAATATTCTAAAGATTGTTAATTTACATCTAGAGACCATGCATCTTCGGTGCATTCATCCACCAACGGTGGATGAATTGGTTAACTAAATTTCACCTAAATAGTTCTATGAAAGACATGGTAGAACTAACAAGACTTTTTCTAAATGAGACACCAGACAGTGACGATTTAGAACTCTTGAATGAATTCATCGGACTGAGAACTGGTGCAATCGTGATGGGATTAGGAAAAGTTAAACAATATGCAACAAGACTAGACCAAGAGATTAATTCACTCAGAGCAGACTTATCAGACCTCAGAAAATCTTCACCAGAAGATGGCCCTCGGAAACTTGCTGATGCATTAGAAACGATGGGGAAAATTTTCTGGTTACAAAGAAAGATGGGAATGTATACCGCACTAACTGCTGCCGCGACTGGTGTGGGTGTAGAGAAAACAAATAAGTTACTCAAGAAACGCGGGAAGTAGAGGTGCGACTCCTTCATTTGCGGAAAAGAAAACGGAAGATGCATTTTAATAGCGTTCCTTTGTGTTCTAAATCAGGTATCTATGGTTTCGTAAAATATTGTTTTCCCTGAATCAAAACTGGGACACCCAGGCAATCTATAAATGCATTTAAGACACCTCTATTCATAGAGAAAAGGCAGCATATTTTTTGAATACATTTTCTGGATTGAGGTGGGTGTATCTGAACAACTGTCTTACATCTTTATGTCCAGATATGAGTGCCACTTCTGGCACTGACATTCCCATCTCAAAGAACCTTGAGACTGCTTCATGTCTTAAGTCATGAAATCGTAAATCGGTAATACCTGCTTTTTTGCGTGCTCTGTTCCATGCAAGACGGAGACAAGTGGCAGAGATAGGAAAGACTCTCTCATCGGTTTGAGGCCCTCTCTGAAGAATTGCTGTGCACCTTCTAGTTAGGGGCACTCGTCTATCTTCCTCATTCTTCGTGTCAAAAAGAGATGCAAAACCATTATCTAAGTCAACATCACACCATCTGAGTTTCAGCATCTCAGAACGACGCATACCAGTTTCAATTGCAAACTCAATTATGGAACAGATATAGATATTGCGTTGAGATGATGCGGCAACGAGGAGGCGTTCTTTTTCGTCACCGATAAGACGCCTCGTTCTCGCTTTAGAACCCTTTGGAAACTGAATATCTTTGATTGGGTTGTAGGGTATCCCATATCCCCATTTCTTAATTGCGGTATCCAGAACTCTTTTTATGAGTGCGAGTTCTGAACCAACACTCCCACCTTTCACAACTTTTAACCTGTCATCACGATATTGGATGAAGTGTTGTTTGGTTAGATAGCGAATATCTAACTCACCAATCCATCTCTTAGCGATGGATTTCAATCGACAGGTTTCAGGCCCACAACCTTTGTGATTAGGAGAAATTTCTTCTGCATATTTGAGAAGGAGTTCTTTCAGCGTAACTTTGGTTTCAATGATTAAATCTGGAACAGGGGCAGATTTGAGTTTGTGTTCAAGTTCATTGACCCAAACAACAGCATCAGACTTCTTAGAGAATGATTTGGTGAAACTTCTCCATCCAGCAATCCTCACCTGAGCATTCCAAGACTTACCTCTTTTACGCACACAACCCATTGATTTGACCTTTCACTGTGTCAAATCTGTGTCAAAACTGAAGTTTTTTGATAACAGACTGAAATCAAAAAAATCGTAAATATATGAATATATTAAAAGATTTATGGCGCACTCGAGAGGATTCGAACCTCTGACCTCTGCCTTCGGAGAAAGAGGCACATTTCTTGTGGCTCCATTCTTAGTCTCCGGCAAATGAACATATTTCTTCTCCAGAAACACATACTGCCATTGGAGTTTTAGCAGCTCCCCTCTTCTCATGGCGGTCTCAATGGCAAACAGCATGAGAGGTTTGGTCCATATATTTGTTATTTGGTTCAGACCATGAAGGAGTTTTTCTTCTTCGCCTTCCTCTAACCTTCTATTTCTAGAACTACTAGGAGGTGGCTTTCTGATCTTAGACACAGGATTACAGGTTAGCTCATAACCCCAATCTTGCATCGCTACGGTAAAGATATGAGACAACAACGTCAGCTCACGCAGAACGGTAGAAGGTTGAACCAGTTCCAATCGGTTATCGCGATACTGAGCAATATGAGATTGTGTAATGTTGTGAATGGGAAGTTCAGATAGGAATGATTGCTTCAAACCTTTTAATCTAAATTTTTCTATCTCGTGTGACTTTTTATCTACCGAGACGGTTTTCTCGTAGCGATTGATAATATCCAGAAATAGATATGAAGATTGGGGTATTAATCCATTTTCTAAATCGATCTCTGTCTGTCTAGACCATCTCAGCGCATCTTCTCTTCTGCCGAAGCTTTTACAGAGTGTTCTTGAGCCCTTCCGTCTGACCCTTACGTAGTAGCGACCTAGCTTCTTTGTAATACTCGCCATAATCTTTTTCACTCCCCTAATGGAGCAGGAATGGAGAAAAAAAGAAAAACGACAAACGTGCCGATGACCGCCAGAATTATCTCTAAACGTAAATATCTGACAACATTGCAGCTTTCGGAACGATTTATGGTCGGAGTGAGAGGATTTGAACCTCCGGCCCCTGCCTCCCGAAGACAGTGCTCTACCAGGCTGAGCTACACTCCGCAGTTTACCACGCTAGCAAAATTCCAAAACTATAATGACATACGGAATACGGATTGTGAATCCTTGAAAAAAAACTGTGTATATTCAATCTCAAATAATTAAACCTGAATTGGTCTGATACGACGAGGGCCCGTTTAAAATATGCCACTGTTGTTCATGTTATGTACAAATTTTTTAACGAAATTAATAAAAAAATGGAAAACATTATTAAAAGTAGATGTTTCCTGGAATTGTTATAGTTCCCGGTTACAGGAACAATGATTTAGTTGTTTTATTTATTTTTGATTTAAAAGTTGGATCTATTGATAGCAACTTTTGGTGTTTCTCTCCCCTCCAGAACATCTAGTGATTTGCGTTGCAGAAGATGGAGAAATGATAATGGCTATTGTCATGTTAATCACTGTTTCAATTAATGCCCCCGATAAATTATCGATATTGTGTAAAGGTGATGGGTGCCATGGTGATAAAGGAGGGCAATGAGGCCATACTTTATATTTCAGCAATCTTGCAAAAATGGCTGGTGGAAAAGAATTTCCAAATGTAATGACAATTGTTTCAGCTTCCCAGTTTCCGGGTGCAAAAAGTTTTTGCATTAAGCAAAAGGACCTCTATTTCTATGGGCTCGTGCATTAGATGGTCCACCCTCAAAGGTTAGCCGGAACTGGAGTCCATGGCAGCGTCGGCTAATGTTTAAAGATGCTGTTAATCAACAGTGAAGTTGGTCAATATGAACGATTAACAGCAAAATCTATGGCTTCTAACAACGCACGTTTATATTCGCTGTCAGGGAAAATTTCAAGATTGGTCGCTGCTTTTTTCCCAAAATATTGTGCTCTGCCGATTGTAGCTTTCATGGCACCACTAGCCTCCAGCATTTGTGTTGCACGTTTTAAATCACCCCTCTTTTGCTCCATATCTTCTAGGGTTCTGCGCCAAAAAGCTTTACCATCATCATCCGCGGATTGGAACGCTAAAACCACAGGCAAGGTTATTTTACCCTCCCGAAAATCGTCCCCCACGGTTTTTCCTAACGTTGCCTGCCGAGCTGAATAATCAAGAACATCATCAATTAATTGAAAAGCCATGCCTATGTTAAGTCCAAAAGTCTCCAAAGCCTCACGTTCCTCGGGTGATCTATTGCAGATAACCGGACCAATTTCGGTAGCTGCAGCAAAAAGTTTTGCGGTTTTGGCTTCTATTACTTCGAGATAATCGCTTTCTTTTGTATCAGTATCATTTGCGGTAACTAATTGATGTACTTCCCCCTCCGCGATTACAGCTGAGGCTCGTGAGAGTATCCGAAGTACGTCGATCGAGCCATCTGCCACCATAAGTTCAAAGGCGCGTGAAAAGAGAAAGTCCCCAACCAGAACACTCGATTTGTTGCCCCAAACTGTGTTAGCTGTTGCGGTACCTCGCCTCATGTCACTCTCATCAATAACATCATCGTGTAGTAGTGTTGCTGTGTGGATAAATTCAACACAGGCGGCGAGATTTACATGTCTATCACCCTGATAACCGCATAATTTGGCCGAACTCAGAGTGAGCATAGGTCGCAATCTCTTACCTCCTGAAGCAATGATGTGCCCTGCCAACTGCGGAATTAGCATTACAGGACTTTGCATTTGTTCCATAATCACAGCATTTACAGCACTAATGTCGGTTTTTGTTAATTCAAATAACAAATCCAACGATGGTTTCTGGGGACTATCACGATTTTCGTTTAAATTAACAATTACGGTCACTATTTTCTCTTTCAATGTTTGTGTTGACCAAAACTTTTAACTATTACCTTATACACATAATATACATACATATATTGCGCGGTAAGTAGAATGAAAGTCCTTGTGAAAACAAATAATATTGTTTTGTTGTCTTGGTTGCGGGCTTTATTGAAGTCCGAAATGATTAAAACATACATATTGGATAACCACGCCAGTATACTTGAAGGAAGTACTTCAGCAATTCAAAGAAGGCTCGTGGTTGATGAAATTGACTATGAATCGGCTAAACAAATTTTGGCTGATGCCGGTGAGGGACAACATCTTGAATAGGGGTAATGAGCATACTTTGTCATTGACGGATTGGCCGGAAGACAGTTTGTCGGAAGATTATCTTTTGGGAAGAAAAATAATACTCTTCCAGCCTAAACAGGGCTTTCGAGCTTCAATTGATGCAGTATTTATGGCTGCAGCAGTGCCAGCTAAAAAGGGACAAAGAATTTTTGAGGCAGGCAGTGGCAGTGGAGCTGCTGCTTTGTGTTTGGCACAACGTGTTGCAGATATACAGATTGTTGGGATTGAAATTTTGCCAGAGATGGTAAGTTTAGCGAGCTACAATATTCGTGTAAATGGAAAAGCCGAGCACGTGACTGTCATAAATGGAGATATCACTGGATTGCAACCACCAAATTTGTACGGTGTTTTTGATCACGCTATGGTTAATCCACCATTTTTGAAGGATACTGATGGAAACTTACCCAAAAATCCAATAAAAGCGAGGGCAAAGACGCTCAGTGAATATTCATTGGCTGATTGGATCTCGGGAATTTGCATGAATATCAAACGGCGCGGTACAATTACTATGATTTGGAGAGCCGATCGTTTAGATTGCGCACTTACTGCACTTCATAAAGAATTTGGAGAAATTTGTCTTTTTCCTTTTTGGCCCAAGCTTGGCAAATCAGCCAAACGGGTATTGATAAGGGCTCGAAAGGGAGTTAAATCTCCCATGAAATTGTCAGCAGGTTTGACTGTTCATAAGGATACTGGAGAGTATACTTGTGCTTGTGAATCTGTTTTAAAATACGGACAACCATTGGTTTTCTAATTTTTACAATTGGCTCAAATGCTTTAATCCATTATTTTAATCACATGATAAATAAACTACTTAAAATTTTACCTATTAAACGTTTTCGAAATCCTGATCCAATAGTTTCAGTTTTGAGGCTTCATGGGGTGATAGGCCGGGCAGGGCCAATCGGATCAAGTGGATTGAGTCAACAATCACTGGACAAAGATATAGAAAAAGCTTTCTCGATCAATCGGGCTTGTGCTGTTGCACTTTCTATAAATTCACCGGGGGGTTCGCCAGTTCAGTCCTCACTGATTGCAAAGCGTATTCGCAATCTGTCAGGTGAAAAAAATATACCTGTGTTTGGGTTTGTTGAGGATGTCGCTGCAAGTGGAGGTTATTGGTTGGCTTGTGCTGCTGATGAAATTTTTGCGGATGAAAATTCAATAGTTGGATCTATTGGTGTAATCTCAGCGGGTTTTGGGTTTGTGGATGCACTAGAAAAACTTGGTGTAGAGCGAAGAGTCCATGCATCCGGAAATAATAAAGCTATGCTTGATCCTTTCCGTCCCGAAGACCCAAAAGAAATAAAAAAGCTTTTAGCCATACAAAAAGAAATACATCAGAATTTTAAAAATCTTGTTTCAAAAAGACGTGGCGAAAAGATTCGGGTTACCAAGAAAAATTTGTTTGAGGGGGATATATGGACAGGTCGTCAGGCAGAAGAACTTGGATTGGTTGACGGGATCGGAGATTTACAAACAGTTATGAGGAAACGTTTTGGAGATAAAACAAAGTTTAAAAATATTAATCACCGTCAGGGTCCTATCCGTCGAATTCTTGGTGGTGGAGAGTCACATATGCGTGAGAGAGTCCTGCTAGGATTAGACATTATAGAGGAATGGTCCGTATGGAAACGGTTCGGGCTATAGTTTTAGGTGCAGAAATCTTCACCCTAAACTTGAAAGCCGCTCTATACAGGATAATAACTATTTTTCGTTTGTATTTATATTTGAAGTTCAATTAATTAAGGATTCTTTTTTCTGTACTTCTTGACCAGAAAACAGGGTCGGATTAAATTTTAAAATTGCGTAAAATCCGTTTGGGTCCAACCAGATGAACTCATCCTTGAAATATGATCAATCGTTTCAGAATTTGATACTACGGCTTCATAAATTTTGGAGTGAGAAGGGCTGTATCATTTTGCAACCTTACGACATGGAGGTTGGAGCGGGAACCTTTCATCCGGCAACTACCTTGAGGGCAGTAGGGCCAAAACATTGGAAAGCTGCCTACGTCCAGCCATCTCGTAGGCCTACGGATGGGCGCTATGGCGAAAATCCAAATCGTTTGCAACATTACTACCAGTACCAAGTTATATTAAAACCCTCACCCGAAGAAAGTCAGCGGCTTTATCTCGACAGTTTAAGGGAACTCGGCATTGATCCTTTGAAACACGATATACGGTTTGTTGAGGATGATTGGGAGAGCCCTACACTAGGTGCAGCGGGGTTGGGCTGGGAAGTATGGTGTGATGGAATGGAAGTAACTCAATTTACTTACTTCCAACAAGTTGGTGGCATTGAATGCAATCCGGTTTCAGTCGAACTTACGTATGGATTAGAGCGGTTAGCAATGTATATTCAAGGAGTGGAGAATGTTTTTGAATTAGATTTTAATGGTGCAGGCGTCTCTTATGGAGATGTGTTTATGCAACAGGAAATAGAATTTTCCGCGTATAATTTTGAGTTTGCGGATCCAAAAAAACTTCGTCGACAATTTTCCGACGCGGAAAACGAGTGTTCGAAGCTCATCGATAATGATTTACCGCTACCCGCATATGATCAATGTATTAAGTGTAGCCATATTTTTAACTTGCTTGATTCTCGTGGTGCTGTGAGTGTAACCGAACGGGCTGCTTACATTGGCCGTGTTCGCACATTGGCGCGTGGCTGTTGTGAGTCGTGGTACAAAAAAATGAGCGGTGTAGCTTAAACATGGCTCAATTTTTATTGGAATTAAGGTCTGAGGAAATTCCTGCCCGAATGCAAGGCAGCGGAGCAGAGGCTTTGCGAAACTTAGTTTGTGAAGAGTTAGAAAAATCAGCACTCAAATTTGATTGTGCACACTCATATTATACTTTTAGTCGTCTAGTAGTGGTGGTGGAAGGTCTTCCAAACAAACAACCTGACTTAAGCGAAGAAAAGCGTGGACCTCGGACTGATGCCTCAGAGGCAGCTATTAAAGGTTTCCTCCGTTCTAATGATCTTTGTTTGGATGATTGTGAAAAACGATCTGTAGGTAACGGGGAATTTTGGTTTGCAACTCGCGAAAGAAAAGGCCAAAAAACAAGTGATATTCTGTCGGATTTTTTGCCTAAAATTATCCGCAAGATGCCATGGAAGAAGTCGATGCGATGGGGAGAAAGCTCCTTAAGATGGGTTCGTCCTCTAAAGAGTATTTTGTGTGTTCTTGAAGGGGAAGTGATACACGTTGACGTCGGTGATGATATACCCTGCTGCAATAATACATATGGTCACAGATTTCACGCACCTGAGCCAATAAGTGTTGGTTTCTTTGATGATTATGAAAAATCACTGCAACGTGCGAAAGTGGTTTTAAAGGCTCAGACACGGCGTGAGTTGATAACAGAAAAAGCGAGTAAACTTGCGGTTGGTTTAGGATTGTGTGTGAAGTCTGACCCAGAACTTTTGGATGAGATTGTCGGACTGGTGGAGTGGCCGGTTCCTATGATTGGGCGTATTGATAATCACTTCTTGAATTTACCTGAAGAGGTTCTGATCACTTCCATGAGATCTCATCAAAAGTACTTCGCCTTAGAGGATTCAACAGGACGGCTTGCACCCTATTTTATTCTTGTTTCAAATATTAGTCCAAGTGATGGCGGCTGTTCTGTGGTCACAGGTAATGAACGTGTTTTGCGCGCCCGCCTTGCAGACGCAAAGTTCTTTTGGGATCAGGACCGGAAGAAAAAACTAGAAGAATTCCTTCCCGGTCTTGATGGAATGGTATTTCATGAAAAATTGGGTACATTGGCCAATAAAGTTTCACGTATCCAAGGACTGTCGTCTGCGTTGGCATTGCATATAAATGCAGATGTCGACCACACTTACCGAGCTGCAACCCTGTGCAAGGCCGATCTCACTACAGGTATGGTTGGAGAATTTGCATCTTTACAGGGTATTGTTGGAAGATATTATGCGCTCAGAGATGGAGAAGCACAAGAGGTTGCGGACGCGGTTGCCCAACATTATTCTCCTGCGGGCCCGAAAGATTATTGTCCTGTTGCGCCTGTTGTTTTAGCTATCTCTATTGCAGATAAGTTAGATACGCTTGTAGGTTTTTTCATTATTGATGAAAAACCCACTGGGTCTCGTGATCCTTATGCATTAAGGCGAGCGGCATTGGGTGTTATTCGTATGATATTGGAAAATAAGCTGCGACTGCAGCTTTCAGATACTATCTCTGCAGCAAGACTACAGTATGAGGAGCATTGTAATACAGGGATATTCAATGACTCAAAACTAGAGAAGTCAGGAACAAATATTTCTTCCGACGAAATGACAAATAATCTAACTGCTTTTTTTGTGGAGAGATTAAAGGTTTACTTGCGAGCGAGAGGAAAAAGGCACGACCTAATCGATTCGGTATTTGCACTAAATGACGAGGATGACTTGGTTCGAATAGTTTCCCGGGTAGAAGCATTACAAGAATTTCTGAGTGGAGAAGATGGAAAAACTCTACTTGCAGCTTACCGTAGAGCAAGTAATATCGTAGAGATTGAAGAAAAAAGAGAAAAAGAAACTTTTGATGGCAGAGTTGATATTAAATTGCTCGTTGAACCAGCCGAGAGAAAATTGTTTTCTGTATTAAATGAGATGAAAAGCCCTTTTGAATTAGCTTTGGCTAAGGAAGATTTTACTGAAGCCATGACCACGATGGTTGCGCTTCGTGATCCAATTGATAATTTTTTTGAGTCCGTGATAGTTAACACTGACAAAGCACCAATTCGGATTAATAGACTAAAATTACTGTCACGATTTAGACAAGTGCTTAATCGTGTTGCAATATTTAGGCATATTGAAGGCTAGAATTTTTTGGTTAACAAAATCGAAAATACTTTTTAGAAGTAAGGGTAAACTTTGATAAAAAAAAAGTGGGTGTATGAATTTGGTAATGGCATAGCTGAAGGTGGAGCAGAAATGCAAAATCTTCTTGGCGGAAAAGGTGCCAATTTGGCTGAGATGTCAAATCTTGGCTTACCTGTACCGCCTGGATTTACAATTACTACTGAACTCTGTGCGGCTTTTTATAGTGCGGATCAGACTTATCCAGATGACCTAAAATCGCAAGTTGAGAAGGCTTTAGCGAATATTGAAATTGCCGTTGGCTCAAAATTTAATGATTTAAAAAAACCATTGCTTGTTTCAGTTAGATCAGGGGCAAGAGTTTCTATGCCTGGCATGATGGATACCGTTCTTAACCTGGGTTTGAATGATGAAACTGTGAAAGCTCTTGCGGAATGTAGCAAGGACCCAAGGTTTGCTTGGGACTCGTACCGTCGATTTATACAAATGTATGGCGATGTTGTCCTTGGAGTGGAACACTTTGAATTTGAGGACATTCTTGAAAGTTGCAAACAAGAAAAAAAATATCAATTCGACACTGATTTGACCGTGGAAGATTGGCAAGTGGTTACCGACAGATATAAAGCTAAAGTTAAGGAAATTCTAAATCAACCGTTTCCCCAGAATCCACAAGAACAGCTTTGGGGTGCAATTGGAGCTGTTTTTCGTAGCTGGACAAATGCTCGAGCAATAACATACCGATCTTTACACGATATCCCCAATAATTGGGGTACTGCTGTAAACATTCAAGCCATGGTGTTCGGGAATATGGGACAAAATTGTGCTACAGGAGTTGCATTTACGCGCGACCCATCCAAAGGCGATAACACATTTTTCGGTGAGTATTTAGTTAACGCACAAGGTGAGGATGTAGTAGCTGGTATTCGAACTCCGCAACCTCTTACAAATTTGGGCCGAAAAACAACTCAGTCAGAATTACCTGCTATGGAAGAGGTGATGCCAGAGGTTTTTGCTCAACTAAATAGGGTGCGACATGTCTTAGAGCAACACTACCGTGATGTTCAGGATATTGAATTTACTGTTCAGAATGGGAAACTTTGGATGCTGCAGACGCGCTCAGCAAAACGCACGGCTCGGGCGGCATTAAAAATTGCTTGTGATATGGTTTCAGAAGGCCTGATTACTAAACAAGAGGCAGTGTCCCGCATCGACCCCTTATCGCTTGATCAGTTATTGCACCCAACAATCGACCCTGGTGCTAAACGGAATATAATGACCCGTGGTTTACCTGCCTCACCAGGCGCAGCATCCGGCGAGGTTGTTTTTAGTGCTGAGGATGCAGAGAAAGCTGTTTCAAATGGAAAAAATGTCATTTTGGTTAGGATAGAGACCAGTCCTGAAGATATACATGGCATGCATGTTGCGAAAGGAATATTAACCAGTCGTGGAGGGATGACAAGTCACGCCGCTGTGGTGGCCAGGGGTATGGGAACGCCCTGTGTTGCTGGTGCGGGGGAACTGCATATAGATCGGTTGGCTAGAACAATTACAGTTGGCTCGATTACTGTTAGCGAAGGAGATATAATTACACTTGATGGAAGTAGTGGTGAGGTAATTCTGGGTGCTTTACCGAGCCTACCGGCAGAAACTTCCGAAGAATTTTCTTCTATTATGGAATGGGTGGATGAAATTCGTACGCTTGGTGTGCGGGCTAACGCCGAAACAAGAGAAGATGCCCTTACAGCCATCCGATTTGGTGCTGAGGGCATTGGATTATCTCGCACGGAACATATGTTTTTTGATGTAGAACGCATTGTTGCTGTGCGTGAAATGATTCTAGCTAGTAATGATGGCGGACGAGCAGCGGCCCTAGAAAAACTATTACCCTTTCAAAGGTCGGATTTTGTTGATTTATTAAAAATAATGGATGGACGACCGATTACTATTCGGTTACTCGATCCGCCGCTGCATGAATTTTTGCCACATACCGAAAAAGATATAGATGAGGTCGCGGAGGCTATGGGTTTGCCGCGAGAAAGTATTGGGGCCCGAGTTGCAGCGTTGGCAGAGTCTAATCCAATGCTTGGCCATCGTGGTTGCAGGCTTGCTATATCATATCCACAAATTCCAGAGATGCAGTGCAGAGCGATTTTCGAGGCAGCGGCCGAAGTTATGAAGGAAGGGCTCCAGGTCCAACCAGAAATAATGGTTCCTTTAGTTGCTACAAAGAGTGAATTTGATATTTTGAAGGAGATAATTGATCGAGTGGCCGCAGAAGTAAAAAATGAAACTGGTATCGATTTTCCTTATTTGAGTGGTACGATGATCGAGTTGCCGCGTGCATGTCTTCATGCGGGTAAAATTGCGGAGACAGCAGAATTCTTCTCATTTGGCACAAATGACTTAACACAGACTACCTTTGGATTGTCACGAGATGACTCGGGAAGTTTTTTAACAGATTATCAATCTGCAGGAATATTGGAACGAGATCCATTCATTGGGATTGATGAAACGGGCGTAGGTGAGCTTGTCTCAATTGGTTGCGATCGTGGCAGAGCAACACGAGAGAACTTAAAACTCGGTATTTGTGGCGAACATGGGGGGGATCCAAAATCTGTAAGTTTTTGTCATAACATCGGTCTGGATTATGTTTCCTGCTCACCATATAGAGTCCCAATTGCCCGTCTTGCCGCTGCTCAGGCAGTCATAAATACAAAACAATAGACATGTAAGCTTCACTAACGGGGCACTGAACTGAAGCAGTAAGACCAAGTTTTAGTGCGTCACCCAATGTGATAAACATGTTACCCCGCAGCTTCCAAGTTTCCTGGCAGGGTTGCGGAGATTAAAATAAAAGCTACGTAGCAGGGTTCTTTCCCGTTATTTCGCCAGTTATGTATTGTACCACGCTGCACTACGACATCGCCGGCTTTTAGCTTTGTTACCTTGCCGTAATCTAATTCCATATCCAGTTCACCAGATAAAATAATTGCATAATCAATACTTTCAGTTCTGTGCATACGGGGTGAAACGCCAGGATCAAAGCAAGAAATTCTACACACGCTTCCGCCTGGGATTGTGGTTTGCTTTATACTATGAGAAATATCATTGAGTTTACTGAGATCTGGCGAGGGTTTATCGGTTGCCCATACAACACTTGAGTGTTGCCCATGTCTAGTAGATAATATATTGGAAGTTTGTTCATCAATTAAAACAATCGATTTATTTTTTGCATCATGACCGGTAACAATTCGCCGAACAGAGAAAGACATTTTTACCTCGTTTTAGTCAGAAGTTAATAACTGGTTTGACTACTTCAAAATTTGCCATTGCAGACATAGCTTCATTGACTTGCTCAATGCGATAACTTCGGGTAATCATGTCATCAAATGGGTAACGTTCAGCCCGCGTTTCAAGAAAATCAATTGCTTGAAGCCAATGCCTCGGTTCGCCAGAGCGAACTGTGAGATATGTCATTTGTTGCGGCATTTTTTCAACCGGTATCTGCCCTTTGCCGCCTGCTCCAATATCAAGGAATTGGCCTCCGTCACGAAGCATAGAAAGTCCCTCCGGCACAGCGGCATTATTGGCCACTTGAATAACAATATCTGCACCTCTTCCATCGGTATAATCTTTTACCCATTCTTGCCGGTCTCTCTCGTCTCGTGTTTCTTCTAAATTTAGGACAGCATCTGCTCCCATAGTCTTAGAGACTTCAAGTCGGTGGGCCGGGGCCCCAATTAATAATATTTTTTTTGCTCCGTGATCTTTCGCCACTGCAGATGCAAAATTACCGAGCGGCCCTGAACCTTGAATCAAAACCGTTTCATGATCCTTAATTGCACCGAGGCGATCATACCCATGCATTACTGTGCGGTACGCACATGCAGAAGCAGCAGCGGAAGCGGAAGAAACTTGCTCAGGAACTTTAATTATCAAACACTCCTTTGGCACATACATATACTCGGAGACCGAACCCAACAAATAAGGATGCATATCGCAACGATTGTGACCCCAACTAGCCCGGCCGCGGCAGATGCAAGGCTGTACTGCTACAGAGCAGTAATAGCATGATCCGCAGGCAACATATGACCATATTATACGGTCTCCTCTTTTAATTGGGGTTCCAAGAATATCAGTTTTATCTCCACAAACTTCTTCGACTATCCCACAAGGTTCGTGCCCAGTTATGATAGGTAATGTATCATTTTTAGGCAAAGGGCCGTGCCATCTATGAACATCTGTACCGCAAAGAGTAGATGCTGCCATTTTGACCAACAATGCACCAGGATCTAGATCAGGGATTTGTATATTCCAAACTTCAATAGGCTTTTCATGGGCTGTAATAACGGCTGCACGGCAAGTGGTCATGTTTTTTTCCTTAAGTCATTGTTCTCAAGTGTTCTGTTAATTAAAGTACCTCTAATATTAATCAGGGACAAATTAATGAGTACAGGTGGACAAATAAAAATGGAACCACTGAGCAAATTTTCTGGTGTGAAAATTCTAGGAGTCGATCTTCGGAATACCATTGATGGATCATTGGCTGAAGTTCTCCGCGAGGCTCTTGCTTATTACTCGATTTTATATTTTCCAGGCCAGGATATTGAAGCAGAACATCAAGCAGACTTTGCGGCATTATTTGGTAAAGTTGATCGGTCGTTAATTCGGTCTGGTGAAAATCCTGATCAGAAGCAATCTAGCCGAGGGGTAATGTATGTCAGCAACATGAAAGAGAATGGGAGAAATATCGGTGTTCTTCCGGACGGAGAGATGCATTTCCATTCCGATGGTTCTCACCGGAACAGCCCTTATCGAGCAACTTCACTTTATGCGATTAAAGTTCCAAGCAAAGGTGGTGAAACATTATTTGCTAGTATGACTGCAGCATATGAGGCTTTAGATGACGGTACCAAAGTTCGACTGGAGGGGATGACGGCTAAACATATCTTTAACTATAATAAAACAAAGCGTGAAGATATCCCAGAAAAAGCAGAAGCTTCGGCAGAACACCCACTTATTCTAGTGCACCCTCAGACAAAACGAAAGTCTCTCTATCTTAGCCGATTAATGACAGTAAAAATAAATGGTATGGCAATTAGTGCAAGTAATGAATTGTTACTTTCGTTGTTTGATCACTGTGAAAAACCGGAATTCATATATACCCATGAGTGGACGCCCAGAGACTTGGTTATATGGGACAATAGAAGTGTGAATCATGCACGACGTGATTTTCCTTCCGAGGAGGATAGATTATTGCGCCGGTACACTGTTTCAGAACCGGATACAGATGATCATGGCTCTTATTAGCAAATTCTTTTACTTTTTTGAAAATAATTGGATATACCTGGCCAAATTGAAACTATACTAAGAAATATTTACTTATTCGTTTTGGATAATTTTTTTGGTATCTTTCTTATTTTCTCTTTAGTTGTTTGCACCTGCGTTTTAGTCATACCCCAATATGGCGGATTCATAAGGTATTTTTCTTCTTCTTGAGTATTTTTACGACATAGTATAGCGTTACGATGAGGGTATCGTCCAAAACGCTGAATAACTTTCATGTGATCAATGGCAGTCTTTTGTGTATTATAGAATTTATCCTTATTGAGTTTTGAAAAAAAGGGTATAATAAAATTATGATCTTCGATGCACTCGCTGTGCTCAAAAGGCAAATAACAAAATATGCGTTGCCAATCACCGTAATACGTATGGTAATTAGATTTAATTGCGGATAATGCGACTTCTCTTGCTTTAGTGTCTGTTTCAAAAGCTTTAGGTGAATTTCGAAATATATGTCTGGGAAATTGATCAAGTAATAAAATCAACGCCAGACACCCTTCTGGGTAATCTTTCAAATAATCAAGTTCACCCAAAGACGCTTCAATCTGCACATCAGAGAATCTGGATTTAATAATTGAGTCATGTGCCTCTGTAGACCTAAACCATTCTGGTTTCTTTTCAATTCTAGCTGAAGTTTCCGCGAATCCAAACCAGAAACGAAGAATTTTTGAAGTTAAGGGATACATTTGTTTAACACTTAAAGCAATCATTTCTTGTATCACGCAGTGATAGATTTTATTTTATCATTTTATCATAGCTGTGAAGTTTTTAACACAATATTGAGGCTTTGTTTGGTGTCTTTATGGTGTCTTAAAGAATCCTATGCGCTTTTCCGATTGCAATATTTGAAAATGTTTGTTGTCAAAAACAAGTATTTTTAAATTAATTGCCCTCAAGGATTTTATCTCGATCTATTTTGCCAGAAATCATAAGAGAGAACGCCCATGACAGGGCCACTTCGGAAAGCTTATCAAAACGGCCAGAAGCCCCCCCGTGACCAGCTTCCATATTTGTCCGAAGAAGAATCAGGCTATCGCTGATATTGTGGTGTCGTAATTTTGCAATCCATTTCGCTGGCTCCCAATAGGTTACCCGCGGGTCAGTTAACCCACCAGTTGCTAAAATATTGGGATAAGCTATGTCGGATACATTGGAGTATGGACAATATGCAAGCATATATTTAAATGCATTTTCATCTTTAATTGGATTTCCCCATTCAAGCCACTCTGGGGGAGTAAGCGGCAGATTTGCATCTGACATAGTATTCATTACGTCGACGAAAGGTACTTCCGCAATGATTCCATTGAAAAGTTCTGGCTTCATGTTTGCGATAGCTCCCATCAGCATGCCACCAGCACTGCGCCCTTGTGCTATGATTTTGCCCTTGGCTGAGTAGTTTTTCTTAATCAACATTTCAGCGGCAGATATAAAATCCCCAAAAGTGTTCATTTTATTATAGAGTTTTCCATTAACATGCCATTCTTTCCCGCATTCTGAGCCTCCTCTGACATGTGCAATGGCATAAACAAAACCGCGATCTAGAAGACTAATTAAATTTGCTGAAAAGGTTGCAGGCATTGAATATCCATATGAACCATATCCATACAGAAGCAGTGGAGAGGATGAGTCGATTGGCGTGTTTTTATGATGTAACACAGTGACTGGTATCAGCACAGAATCCGTGCTTTTTGCATAGAGTCTTTTACATATGTAGTTTTTTTGGTCATATCCATTTGGTACTTCGTGTTCTTTAAGAAGTTTTCGTTTTTGATTTCTCATATCAAAATCAAAAACTTGCTGAGGAGTAGTTGGCGATGAGTAGTAAAATCTTAAAATATTGCTGTTAAACTCATAACCGCGTGACAAAGTAACTTCGTAAGCTTCTTCCTCAAAATCGACATAATGCTGGTTTCCGGTTAATATTTCCTTAATGCAAATCCGAGGAAGCGCATTGGAACGTTCAAGCCACACTATAAATTTTTTGAACACCAGCATCTTTTGGATGAGTCGTCCGTTTTCATGTGGCACAAAAGTTTTCCAATTTTCTATGGAAGGTTTATTTATAGGCGTCTTACATATTCTAAAATCGATACCATCACCCTCATTTGTTAGAATGAAGAAACTATTTCCACTATCGCTGAATACACAAGTTACGCCTTGTTGTCGTTTCCAAATTAGCTGTGGGGAAAGTTCTGGTTGATCGGCCGGAATTATCCGTACTTCTGATGTATCGGAATGGTCATGGGCAGAAATGATAATAAAGTTCCTGCTCTCGGTTATGTCTATAGATAAGAAAAACTCCGAGTCACATTCTTCATACACTAATTTGTCATTTTCGACATTTTTTCCAATTTCATGGCGGTAAATTCTTGATGGCCGATGATTATCGTTCAACCATGTATAAAAAATGAAACAGCCATCTGCTGAGAACACTATATCGCCTTGCAGACTAATCACCGAGTTATCAATAATTCGGCCGCTATGTGCTTCTCGTATTTCTAATTTGCAGTATTCTGATCCATTACGATCTACCGCGGCTGCAAAATATTTATGATCTAATGAATGTGCTGTCCCCTTCACTGAAAAAAATCTCTCTTGCTTTGCTTCTTTATTACAATCAATAAGTATTTGTTCACTCCCGTCTGAGGAACTGAGGCGACAAAATATTGGATACTGCTCACCTGGTAAAAATCTTTTAAAGTAGGACCATTCGTTATCTTTTAAAGGAACCGTATCATCATCTTCCTTCAGCCTTGCGCGCAACTCATCGACGAGCTTGGCTCGCATTTTCTCAACTGGTTCAAGTGCATGGTTGGTCCATTGATTTTCTGCCTCAAGGTGATCTTTGATAGCTGTGTTCAGGGTGTCTGGTTCTTTTACAACCCTTTGCCAATTGGGGTCCCTTAACCAACCGTACGGATCAGGAATGGTTTCACCAAAGCGTTTCGTATATTCGTTTCGGCGATCCGCAACTGGGGGGGATGCTGTGTTTTTGTTTTTATAAGATCTCAAGAATATTCTCTGGAGGACGTCCGAGTGTAATTTTCTCACCATTTACCGTAATCGGGCGCTCTATAAATATTGGATGTTTCATTATCGCAGTAATAAGATTATTTATACTTTTACTTCGATCTTGAAAATTGGGTTCTATATACGATTTTTCGTCTTTCTTCATAAAATCACGTGAATCTATCCCTAGTGTTTTAAACATATATAAAAACAGTTCTTC
The DNA here is from genome assembly GCA_002709075.1 of Rhodospirillaceae bacterium. Lineage (GTDB taxonomy): Bacteria > Pseudomonadota > Alphaproteobacteria > MPNO01 > UBA2964. The sequence goes on from PAPV01000019.1 coordinate 25,882, forward strand.
GATCCGTGGAAACTTTAAATACTCAAGAATTTTTGTATTTTAGCCCTTTAGTTCCAACAATCGTAACGCTGAGTATGACTTTCTGCAATTGGGATTATGATAAATTGGTATCATTATTTTTCCGTTTTCCCTTTCCATCAATTAAGATGAAGGCCATTGTGCAATACTCTTTTCCCCGATTTGCCCATGCGTGATTTGTACCTCGCTGTACCATAACGTCACCTGGTTTCATTATTACTTCAGAGTCATCCAATAGCATGGTCATCTCGCCCGATAAGCAAATCGCATAATCGACGGTCTCTGTTCTATGCATAAACGCATGCTTATTTGTTGATTTTTCTGTATTGTTTTCACCATGCTGAAGAGCACCCTTCGCCCCATATTCTTCAAATGCTTTCTTTGCTGTTTCATCATCCACCTGCTCTATTTGAGATTCCGGTGGAAATTCAATTAACCTGAATACAGTGCCGTTTGTCGGAGGCGGGAGTGGAAGGTCTACACTGGTTGCCTCTTTGGGTGAGTCATATCGCGCTGGAGCCGTTGTTGTAGTCCACATATTATGAAAAATTACACCTGGCCTGTTCGGAGTGGTTTTTACGCCTGGGGTTGGGCCATCAGCTATAATGATTGCTTTTCCATCGTCATCATGGCCGGTAACAATCCGTCTTATGCCAACAGGTTTTTTCGTATCCATCAAAAATCTTTCTTTTAAGTTTTGTCTAAAGGCGTCTAAGGAATTCAAGAATCGCATTATTAAAACATTTTGGATTCTCCATGTTTGAAATATGTCCACAGTTTTCAATCACATGCAATGTTGCACCTGATATTGAGTTGACGAGTGGTTGCATTATTTTTGGATTGGCCGCTGGGTCTTTGTCACCAGAAATGAAGAACGTGGGTATTTTTATATTCCGGATAAGTTGTTCAAAGGCTACTTGTTGAAGAGCGTTGCAGCAGCCAATATAGCCTAGCATAGAAGTAGTACGAACCATGCTGCAAATTTTTTCTATTACTGGCTTATTTTTTGGGTTAGCGGTGAACTCTGGTACAAACCATCGCTCGGCAGTTGGCATTGCCATTTTATCGATTCCTATTTTTCCCGCCATTTTTATGCGTTCAGCCCACATTGCTGAAAATTCCGGCGAAGTTTGATATGGCATGTCGCACCCAATAAAAGCTGCCAATCTTTTTTCATGATTTAAGCATAATGAGAGCCCGGTTGCCCCACCCATTGAAAGACCACAAAAAACACTTTGTTTTACATCTAGTGCATCCCAGAGCGCCACAACATCGTTGGCAAGCATGTCAAAGTTATAAGGCGGGTCTGAAGCTTCGCTACCTCCGTGGCCTCTCTGGTCATAACGTAGGACACGCCAACTATCGGATAGCAGTTCAACTTGGTCATCCCACATATGTATATTTGTCATTAGAGAGTTGGAAAAAGTTATCCAAGGAGCTTTTTCTGGCCCTGAAATATCATAATTAAATTTAATACCGTTGGCCTCAATTTTTGGCATATTTAGGTCTCCCAGAGGTTACGCAGGATATTTTGATAAGTGGTTTGGTTAAAACGGTCAATGTAATGTGTTAGAAAGTTTTAAAAGTATTCTTTTAATTAACTTAAAATAAACATCATGGGTTATAGCAAACAGCGTAATTTTAATGATCCTTATTTTGCACTCGCTTCTTGTTAAAATCTATTCTATCGGTCGACCTATTCGTTTTCCTGAGAAAATATAAGAGAATATTCAGGACAAACTCTATTTTGAGTGAAATAATTGCCTCAATTTTTGCCACAGACTACTCGCATTTTTTCAGTGGGAACACCCAAAATTATTGCAAATCCTTCCCAATGTCTCACACCGCCACCACCCCCCCGCCCAGAGTTATACTCCCTTATTTTGACTTTGTATTCTGCAACGCCAGTACGCGTTTCCATTGGTACACTTAAAGCTTGCAAGGCCTGAATTTTAAGTGATACAGTATAAGTTGATTGCGCAACTTCTTTGGCTGTCGCGGATTGCCAATCAATGTAGTTATCTACGCCGCGATTGTTGGGTAAATCTTCCCGGACAAGAGGACAGTTGAAAGAGCATGCACTATCCGCATCTGTTATAGGTGGCAATGCTTGACGCCTGGTATCGATTAACTTAGCCGCATACATGGCCGAGCTCAGGCTTTCAGCCAATAATGAACGCCACAGCTTACCCGCAATAACGTAATTTTTTTGCTACAAGCGGAAATTGATCACGCATTGCAGGATCGTTTCCATCTGGTGAATAAAGTTTTATGTCCGTCTGAGCAGAAGGTATCGGTCGGTTTTACATTGGCAATATACCAGCTTAAAATAGATCCAATCCGTTGCGTGTTAGCAGTGTGAAGAAGGGAGCTCTACCTTATTTGTATTTGCAGATACAATATCCGCATGCAAATGAGGGATGCCTACCACAACGGCATGAACTTAATGTCTTAATTTGTATTCATCACAAAAAGCAACTTTGCTTCCTAAAGGGGTTGAGCTTCTTTTCAAAACTGCTTCTTACCGATACTTTTCGACATTAAAAGACCCTTGGACTATAATTATATTACAAAATAGGCAAATATTCCGGCTAGTGACCAATAACGGTGGATTTAAATGGCTAATAGGCGTTATCTTAACCATTCTCATTGGGGTGCTTTTTGGGCTGAAGTCGACTCCAATCATGTTGTTGGTGTTAAACCATTTGAACAGGATCCTAACCCATCTCCCCTTATTGACTCGATACCAGGAGCAACTCATTCACAAAATAGAGTGCATTCACCTATGGTCAGAAGAGGGTGGTTAGAAGGACGCGAAAGTACAACGGGGAAAGGTCGCGGTTGCGAACCTTTTGTAACACTCTCTTGGGAAAAAGCGCTCGATCTTGTTGCCGGTGAGCTGAATCGAGTTAAAAAACATTACGGGAATGAGTCAATCTTTGGCGGTTCATACGGCTGGTCGAGCGCAGGCATTTTTCATTGTGCACGCACCCAAGTAAGAAGATTTTTGTTTTCGTTTGGGGGTTGTACGGATCAATCTGCAAATTATAGTTTTGGATCTGCGACATTTTTCATACCTCATATAGTTGGTAACCTGCAATCAGTCACTGGACCAAATACCAGTTGGTCTGCAATACATAACAATTCCGATTTAGTAGTACTCTTTGGAGGAGTAAACATTGGAAATGGCCAAGTATCTCGTGGAGGAAGTGTTGCGCACTCCCTAGTGCCTTGGCTAAAAAAAATATCTGAAAAAGAAATTGATATAGTAAATGTTAGTCCGTGCCGTAATGATGTTCCTGATTTTATGGAAGCGGAATGGTTTTCAGTCGCACCCAATACCGATACAGCATTAATGCTTGCTTTAACTCATACTCTTGTGAAAGAAAATTTACATGATGCAAAATTTCTTGATAAGTACTGTGTAGGTTTTGATTATGTATTTCAATATTTAATGGGTGATCTAGATGGGCAAATCAAAGATGCCGAATGGGCCGAAAAGATTACTAGGATTAAATCGAGTCGTATTAAAACGTTAGCACGTCGCATGGCATCTGGGCGCACTTTTCTGTCCGCAACTTGGTCGCTCCAGCGAGGAGATCATGGCGAAATGCCATATTGGGCTTTGATACTGCTCGCGAGCGCGTTGGGTCAGATTGGTCAACCCGGTGGAGGTTTTGCTTTCGGTCATGGATCCGGTGCGGGCATGGGAGATGAGCGTCCTTTGTTTAATCCCCCATCGCTCAGCATGGGGAGGAATCCCATTAACTTTGCAATACCTGCTGCTCGTCTTGCCGACGCATTGTTAATGCCAGGGAAAGAGATAGATCACAACGGTAAGAAACTGATTTATCCTGATATCAAACTTGTTTATTGGGCCGGAGGCAACCCCTTTCATCATCATCAGGATCTGAACAGGCTGGTTCGGGCTTGGAGAAATCCTGAAACAATTATTGTGCATGAACCTTGGTGGACAGCCGCTGCAAGGCATGCCGATATTATCTTGCCGGCAACCACTTCACTTGAACGAAATGACATAGGAGCAGCTAGTCGTGATCCGTATTTAGTGAAAATGGAAAAAGCAATTCAACCAGTAGGAGAAGCACGAAATGATTTCGATATATTCTCTGAACTTGCAGGTAAACTGGATTGTAAAGAACAGTTTACCGAAGGTCGCGGCGAGAGGGAATGGCTGCGTTTTTTATATAATTCCTGCCGTCAGGGTGCAGCTCAAAAGAATGTCTCGATGCCAGAATTCGAGGCCTTTTGGAAAACTGGTTATTATCAAATTCCCAAAAGAGAATCAGAATTCACTCTTTTTCAAGATTTTCGTTCTGATCCGATAAAGTTCAAACTTCGTACGCCTTCGGGTAGGATTGAATTATATTCAAAAAGAATTGAGAGATTTGAATATGATGATTGTCCACCTCATCCGGCATGGATAGAACCAACTGAGTGGCTAGGTGCTGACAAAGCCGAAATATATCCCCTTCATATGATTTCTTCTCAGCCTCGAACACGGCTTCATAGCCAGATGGATGGTCAGGGGGTTGCTTTAAAATCAAAAATATCTGGAAGGGAGCCTGTATATATTAATCCAGGTGATGCTAAGATCCGCAATATCACCTCCGGGGATCTGGTTCGCGTGTTCAACGACCGGGGTGCATGTCTTGCTGGGGCTGTTATTACAGAAAACATGATGAGTGGGGTAATTCGATTAATGACAGGAGCATGGTTTGCACCAGCGGAAAAGGGCTCTGACAGTACAACTTGCTTACATGGAAACCCGAATATGCTCACAATTGATAAGGGGACATCAAAACTATCACAAGCCCCAATCGCACAAACCGCACTTGTCGAGATTGAGAAATATCGAAAATATGCGGACAAAGTAGATGTGTTTTCGCCACCAGAGGTCGATGGGTAAGGTTAGTCATGCAATTGTTAAATTTTTTTGGAACACTATTTTGATTTAAAGAAATCAAAAAAATAACTCATGACAACTTATTTTTATGTTCACCCTACTTAATCAAACCTAGCGCGAGTGCTGATTGTATTTTGGCTTATTTGGAGAAAAAGATGCTTTACATATGTTATGGTGTGGACGGGCCCGATGGCAAAGAGAAGCGCGATGGTGCTCGACAAGAACATTTTGAATATTTACGATCTAATCAAGATATTTTGGTTCTCGGCGGCGCTACGTTAGCTGATGAGTCGGATGATCGAACAGGCAGTGTTTTAATAATAAATGTAAAGAATCGGGCAGCAGCTGATCTGTTCGCCGATGGTGAACCATTGAGAAGGGCTGGTGTGTTTGCGTCTTATTCTGTAACCCGAATGCGGCGCGGGCAATGGTTTCCTGATAACGCTCCTGATACACCGGAGGGAAATTAAATTTTATACTTTTATTCGTTGTATTTTACGTCGTTGGTCAAATTGGCAGAGGCACATGTTGTTATTTTCATTTAACCTGCAAACACCATTACTTTGGAGCTAAGTAATGGTTTGTTTTTATAACTGATCAGTATCTAAAAAAGTTTGATTGAGCTCAAGGGGTTATAATAGAGGCTAAAACCAGCAGAGATTAACGGCACTAGATTAAAAAACTTGCTAAAAAAAATGCCGCGCGAGTATTGAAACAACAAAACAGATTTTTGCGATACTTTCAGCAGAGCACGAACCGAAGATACTGTTGTTTGTAGTTAGAATATTTTAGCTCGATGATATACGTGCCCTAACATTGATTGTGTTCAAGGAAAAATTTTCAAACTATTAGAATAAATCGTCAATGCATGCTGAAAGTTCCTCCGGCTAAAACGGATAACTAAATTGGAAAACGGTTACCTTTCAAAATTTCAAGGAATTACTGCAAATTATGCCAAGTGCAGATGATGTGCCTACACAGGTTCAGGTACATCAATTACTTGAGAAAAATCATACATGTTTTTTTGTAAACAAAAGCAATTAATCAAATACTGAGGGCCTTAGAATTATCAAACGCAACATAGGTGCCAAGAATAATCGTTGCTGTTCCAATCGTAACTTGCAGTGTTGTGTTGGTAAAATTTAATGCTTTAAGTGACCAAGTTATAGGGACAGCAATTACAGCGGATAAAGCCATCATACCCATTAAAGAACCTATGCCAAATATAAAAATGTACAGAAGACCAAGTGGCACAGAATGGACTGTTGTTGCGGTCAAAACTAATAATGCTGCCGATCCGGCTAAACCATGAACCATCCCTACTATTATTGTACGCACAGGAACCTTATACGTATGGGTATGTCTGTGAAAACCATAATTATGCGGTTTTTTTTCATAGCGATGCGAATGCACATGAAAATGATTGGTACCATCTTCATGAAGGTGTTGATGGAAATGTATACGTTCTCGAGCAATAACAAAAATTAGTTTTCCACCGATCCCCATCAGCATAATTCCAACTATTAATTCAATGCAGTTTTCCAGCGTTTTGTTAAATGTTAAACCCAAAATAACAAAAAAACCAGCGACAAGACCTAATGTAACCGTATGTCCAACCCCCCAGAAGGCACCATGGGTAACGATTTTTCGTAATGTATTTTGACGAGCTGCAATACTGGAAACTGCGGCAACATGGTCTGCCTCTAAAGCATGCTGCATACCAATCATCAAACCAAGAAAAAGGATGCCAACTCCACTATCTGAAAATATGTCCAGCATCAATTCCTTTTTCCTTTCATTTGGAAGATAAGAAGTTGATGGGTATAGCCCCAAAGTGTATGGTTCGGCAAGCTCAGCGTTTAGTCATTTTTTTCCAACGGTTGCCGACGAGGCACATGACCTTAGCTATCGTAAGCTGCCTACGCAAAAAATTTCCGGCATGTGAAAAATTTTGATCTGTGAGTTGTTTAAATTTGCGTGAGCTAGAAGAAATACCCGCTTTACTCAATGCGGCTAAAAGAGTCGATGGATCAGTAGAAAATGAGCGCCCTCTTCGTGGAGCGCCTGCCACATGTACCCCAATTACTCTGCCTTCTCTATCTACCCATGGACCTCCAGAAATACCACCGAGATCTGTTCCAGCGTCTGGAATACGTCGAATTTGTGTAAATGCAATTACTGGTTCAATTGTTGAATATCGACCATAGGCTCTCATTTTTGCTCGACCGATTATCTTTCCAAACACGTCGCCAGGTTTACCCCTGGGATAACCAAACGACCAACCCATTTGGCCAATTCGCAATCCATCTGCAGAAACTGGTAAGGCTGGCGCAGCTAATTTCGTTCGAAATATGCTAATATCTGCGTTTCTTTCTTGAGTTAATTGGCTAACTGGTAACCCTTTTCCTATTTCTGTGTTTAAAATGATAATATCACAACCTGTAGTGACGTGGCGAGCTGTTACCCAGATGCCATCTCCAACAGAAAATGCGGTTCCTGTTGAACTAAAGTTTTTCATATCGATTTTGACATCGAAAGTTGGTGCGTTTGCATAAGCAGGTGGCAATTCTGGTTTTGCGAACTTTTCTGAGTTTGGTGGATTGAAAATATTTGGGTTGGGCCGTCGGACTTCATTATCAGTATCTGATAGGACTTTGCTTAAAATTGCAAATATCACCAGGGCAAATAAGGCAACTTTGTCTATAATCCTCATTATCCAACAGCAGCAGCATTGATCATTGCAATGGAAAGTTTTATTCCTGCAACCAAAGAAGCTGCGCTTACTTCTCCAGATTGTATTCGACCTGGTAGGTCCCGAAGCAGAACATCACTTATTCGGTAGGCAAAGAGCTGAATTGCCAATGTAACGCAGCCCCATATTAATATATCCCAAACGTTTACACTTCTTGCCATGCATACTGCGAGTGGAATTGCTAATCCTATTAGTGCAGCAGAGAATGAGATCGCGGCCGCTACATTCCCACCTCTTATGAGATCAAGTTCATGATAAGGTGTAACTAAGTGATAAAGAGCTGCCCCCACTGTTAACATTACCATAGTAACCATCAAATGAAGAAGCAGGATTGGAAATCCTGCAAGAAAGCTTTGTAACACTGGATCCATTTTTTCTTCCTTTGCTGTTTTGGTTTACAATGATGGATCAATTAAAATTTTCTCGACTATTTTTCTTTTGGTGTAATACCATTGCAATACTAAAGTATCTCAAAATTACTTAAATATATTTTTAGAGGTTATTACAAACGTTAAAAACCTCATGAAATTGCTTTAATTCTATTTAAGAGACTTAGAACTGTGCCATAATAAAAATACCGTACCTAGTTTTATTGTTAATCGAATTTCCTTAACCAACTTATCTTGCATACCGTTTTTTGATGAAGAAAAAACAAAAATGGGGGCCTCTATGATTTTTTTAAGTTTGGAGAATTAGTTAGAATTTATATAGAAAAAACTAAAAGTGACAGCGTACTAAAATTATTTAATCTAGTGCTTATAGATAAACAATGGAGACAGGTTATGACATTGGATAGTGTTTTATTTATCCCGTATAGACAAACTCTGGATTTACTCTCAATTTCAGAGGCTATGGATGTGTGTGAAAACGTGTATCATATGCATGCGAATAATAAAGTCCAGTGGTCCCATCCACCAAGTTGGAAGTTAGATGTTGATGCGCCTTGGCATAACCATTGGCATGTAAAAGGCGCATTTTTACCTGAAATTCCAACCACTGGCGTACGTTTGTACAATTATTATGATAATGGAACGAGGAATACTGTTGGACAGTTGGAGTGTGCTAGATATATCATATTAACGGATCCCCAGACTGCACGATCCAAAGCAATTATTGAAGAACACTGGACATACGCAATTCGTTCAGCTGCGGCCGCAATTTTACCCCTAAAGTGGCTTGCGCCAAAAAGAACAAAAGTATTGGGATTGGTTGGTGTTGGTACAATGGGGATTAATTGCCTTCGCTGCTTGCTTACTATGTTCGATTTTGAAAAAATTATGTGTACCTCGCGGCGCGTTGAAACACGAGAGAAATTTGCACAAAAATGGTCAACAGAACTTGGTATCCCAGTTTATCCAGTGGAAACAATTGAAGAAGTTGTTCGTTCTTCAGATATAGGAGTGGGTGGAACTACAAGCAATGACATTGTTGCAAAAGAAAACTGGGTTAAAGATGGCGCAACTTACATTTCGCTCTCACGGCGTGAGATGGATCCTGGAGGTTGGGCAAACTTTGACAAGGTAGTAATTGATGGCTGGGATGTAAACATCATCACACCTGAATTTAGAGCTATGATTGAAAGTGGGAAGTTTAGTCGTGAGGAACTTCACGGAGAAATTTGTGATGTTGTTAGCGGCCAAGTGTCGGGTCGTGAAAATGATCATGAGAGAATATTAATCCACACTACAGGTCTTGTTAGTCAAGATATTGCCATCTGCGATTTTGTGTATAAAAAGGCTAAAGCAGCGGGACTTGGGATTAATTTGCCGCCAACAGACCAACTTGATTGATCAACACCCAAATAATCTTTATCAGCATTAAACATTTTCATGCAGGGTGTGAGGGTTGTGTTTTAATTCTGCTAACAGAGTTCAATAGTCCGTACTTTGCGCGCAGAGCAAGTAGAGTATTTTTTGGTCAATGTTGAGGTCGTATGCAATTGATCTCCCATGCAAAAAAGTTGTTAGTGTTGTGAGTCTCAAGTTTTTATATAAAGCTTTTTGTTGTCATGCTTTTATTGTGCAGTTTCCAGTATGAATTAACAGTAGGTTGGAATGAATGAGATTATCCATCGCTCTTGATCGCTACGATCGACATCATCCATTCTTTGATAGTACTGTTCGTGGCGTCCATGGTGTAGAACTTGAGGTTTTTCAGGTTGGACAAAGTCAAAATTGGCGTGACGGTGAGGATAGACATGAAAGAATGTTGCATGGAAAAGAATTTGATATAGCTGAATTCTCGATGTCTAGTTTTCTAATGGCAAAGAGTAGGGGGTTTCCAATTGTCGGAATCCCAGTTTTTCCGCGTAGATTATTTAGTCAAAGTCAGATGTGGGTTCATCCCGACAGTGATCTATGGGAACCTCACCAATTGAGGGGAAAAAAGATTGCTCTTTCATCATTTCAAACAACACTCTCACTCCTCGCAAAAGGCGATCTAAAATTTTATTATGGTGTTGATTGGGAAGATATTCATTGGCTTTTGACAACCGAGGAAAAAGTTAAGTTTGAACCTAAAAAGGGTGTAAAAATAGATTTTATAGGAAATCGTGAGAAACTTGGTTTTCTTCTGGAGTCCGGCGAAATAGATGGCTTTTTTTTGCCCCACCCTCCTAAATCCGTAATGACTGGGAAAAGTAAAGCACGTCGATTATTTCGTGACCCGCAACAAGAGGAGGTGTCCTACTACCAAGAGTACGGTGACTATCCGATAATGCACTTGTTGGTAGTTCAGGAACAGTTGATAAAGAAAGAACCTTGGATAGCGAACGCAATTCTTGAGATGTTTGATCAAGCATGGAAAATATTTAATTCTTATTATGAGGATCCAAATTGGTCATGTCTGGTATGGGGCAGACACGCATTCGAAGAACAAGGTTACCTTTTACCCGGCTCCCCCTGGGGAAACGGTTTTACAAAAAACCGAAAAAATATTGAACGTTTTATACAGTATTCATACGACCAAGGCCTGATTAAAAATCTATTCTCTGCTGGGTCATTATTTCATGAGGAAACACTTGGTAGTTGAAAGTGGTTATACATTTGGCGTTAAGATTTAAACGAAGCAAAGAGGCAGCCGTCTCGACCTCTATTATTAGTGTTTAGAATAATTGGTTATTATAAAAAATTGTATTATTAAACCATCATCTATTAGGTCTTCCCGTAAAGCCATTCCCAAATCCTATCAACTCAGCTGCCCAAGCTCCTGCAACGCGGCCACTGAAAAGCGACGGGCCCAGCATGGTCCCTTCCAACCCAGCTTTACCATTAATATGCCCACCGGCCATACCACAGGCTTCCCCGGCAGCAAAAAGTTTCGGAATCGGTTCAAAGTGTTTATCAAGCACCCTGCACTTTTTGTCAGTTTTTATGCCTCCAAAATTTTTTCTCGCTGTGGGGAAAAACTGTATTGCGTAGTAAGGGGGTGTATCAAAGGCTTTTGAATTTTTGAGTGGTTTTCCAAATGCGGGATCATTCTCTAACCCATTTAATATTGCAGTATTATATGCTTCTATCTCGCCAATAAACGCATTCACTGGAACATTAATCTTTTTAGCAAGTGTTTCAAGATTGTTGGCTTTTTGAATAAATGGTGAATTGTTAAGTAGTTCTTCAACATTCTCTCGGATAATTTTATCACCGTTCCTATAATACGGATCGGCAATTTCGAGGTTTTTTTTCATTGGTGTATCAACGATAGCCCAGCAGTGAGGTGGGCTTTGCCTTAAGACGGCGGGACTCATCGTATTTCCGCCAGAAAGAGATTCATTGTGAAAACGTTTACCTTGTTGGTTGACCCATATGTACCCTGGTATATGCCGGCACACTAGCCCTCGTTGAGCTTTCTGATCTTTATAATCTGGTGTTGAGTAACAATAAAACCAGACATGGTTCATATGTGTTAAATATCCACCAACCTTTTTCACCATTTTATGGCCATCACCATGAGAACCAAAACCAGATCCCACCATAACACGGTGCTCTTTTAATTCTGGTTTTGCCTTTAGTACCATATCAATGTTGGAATTAAATCCTCCAGAAGTTATTATAACTGCACCAGCTTCAACCGTAATTTTTTCACCACTTACTGTGTTTGCAGCTATGAGTCCTGACACTTTGCCGTTTGTTTGGGTAATCTGATTCACTTGTACATTATTAATTATTTCACCCCCCTTAGATAGATATGCCTTGATTAGGTTAGTCATTAATCCTTTTCCATTTCCCGCGGGCCTCGTCCAACGTGTTACAGTGTTGCCTTCTTGAGGTTTCATGTCTAACCATTTAACACCAAATTGTTCCGCCCAATAATAAAGGTCGTAAAGGGTATGTTCTAGATAATATCGCGCCCAAACGGCGTCAGCAGAGGATCCTCCCCAGGCCATCCAGTCATCAAAAGCAAGGTCAGGCGTATCTTGAATGCCTGCTTTTTTTTGCACTGGCGAGCCCACGATACAACATCCGCCCCCGGAGATAGCGGCTGCACCGCCAGCCTCCGCTAATTTCTCGAACGCTATACACTTTGCACCAGCATCTAAAACTTCTATTCCACCAGTTATGCCCGCTGCTCCGGCTCCTACTATGGCAATATCAACCTCATAGTGATTTTCAATCATTATGGAACTCCAAATTGAGATAAGAACCGTGATTATGAGGTTAAAATAGAAATTCTCAAGCTTTATGAACGAATTACATTTTTTATAAACACAGACGCGTTACCTATGTCAGTATTTGAAAACTTTATCGTTTCACATGGTAAAATTGTGTTTACGGTAAATGAATGAACAAATTATTACTTATAAAAAAAATTTCTAGTATGTGGTATTAATTTTCAAACGCTGTCCTTTATATTTGCAATAACACATGGTTTACATAGTGGGCCAATAGGAGATGTATATGCACTATTCATTAAAGGGTCAGATGCCAAACAATATAGGCGTAAATAACTGGGTCGCGGACAGCGCCGATTTGATTGGCGCTGTGACACTGGCTGCAGAAAGTAGTGTGTGGTGGCGGGTGGTAATACGTGCTGATAACGAACCAATCATTATTGGAAGGCGATCAAATATTCAAGACGGAGCAGTATTGCATACTGATCCCGGGTATCCTCTTACTATTGGGGAGGGTGTGACCATCGGACATATGTGTATGCTCCATGGATGTAGCATTGGTGATAGCAGCTTGATTGGTATAGGAAGTATTATTCTCAATGGAGCGAAAGTAGGTAAAAATTGTTTAGTCGGAGCCAATACCCTGATAACAGAAGGTAAAAAAATTCCCGATAATTCTTTAGTGATGGGTTCTCCCGGAAATATTATCCGAGAGATTTCACCGGAACATAAAGTTATGATAAAAAATAACGCTGAAAGTTATGTAAATCGCTGGAGAAGATATGTTGAAGAAATAGAAACAGTGTCTGCAGGAAACTAGTTTTGTAAAATTATCATACTCAAATGGTTTAAATTTAAGGTATATTTTTTGTTGATTAATAAGTGTTCAGATACAAAATGTTTCAAACAAGAAAGAGAGATGCAAAATGGCAAAATTAACAATTAGCCTTGCTTGCTGCGATTATGATCGCACTCGGGCAATTTTTGATGGACGGGTGCAGATTGAGGGATGCGAAGTTGTATGTTGTCCTATGCCTCCTGAAGAAGCTTTTCATCGGGCCTTCAAATATGAAGAATTTGATGTAACAGAATTATCATTTTCATCTTATATGAACGTTCAATCACGGGATGGTAGTCCTTATATTGGTATACCTGCTTTTATCTCTCGCCTTTTTCGTCATTCTTCGATCTACATTAGAAAGGATCGTGATATTAGCAGTCCAGAAGATCTTAAAGGCAAAACTATTGGTGTTCCAGAGTATCAGATGACCGCAGCGATGTGGGTCCGCGGTATATTGAAAGATGAATACGGCATCAATCCTGAGGACTGCCAATGGAGAAATGGTGGACTGGAGGAGGGAGGAAGAGAAGAACGCGCACCCCTTCACTTGCCATCTGAAATTGATTTACAATCAATACCCAAAACGGAGACTTTGGCTCAGCATCTTAAACAAGGAAAGTTGGATGCACTAATATCAGCTCGAGCGCCATCTACCTATCATGAGGATCAGAACATCGATCGGCTATTTCCGCATTATAAAAAAGCAGAACAAGAATATTACAGGAAAACAAAAATGTTTCCAATTATGCATTTGGTCGGAATACGCCGCTCACTTGTAGAACAGCATCCATGGTTGCCAGTAAATGTATATAATGCATTTGTTGAAGCAAAAAAGATTTGTTATGAGGAAATGAGTGAGGTTGGACACCTCTATCAAACAACACCCTGGCCAGTTTATGAACTAGAACAAGTGCGTGAATTAATGGGGAATGATCATTGGCGTTACGGGATAGATGAAAATTCCGCAGAAATTGACGCTATGACCCGTTATTCCTATGAACAACATCTTTCTGCACGAAGATTGACGCCGGCCGATCTATTTGCAGAATCTACATTCGAATTAACAAAACTGTAATAAACTAGTATCGGAAATCTTTGCAATTATGACTAAAATCGCAAAACTGTATCCTTGGATAGATGGTAATTTTTTTGAGACGCCTAATGAAAAATATGAGGAACTTTTCTCACCTTGGGATGGAAGCCCAGTGTGTAACGTTTACATGGCATCGCAATCAATAGTTGATAAATCAATAAAAAGCGCCAAAAAAGCTTATATTTCAAATTTGACGGAAACCTCTGCCACGCGCGCTGAATGGCTTCGGGCTGCAGCGAATGAAGTTGAAAAGGCAAAGTCAGATATTGCAGATATTACCATGAACACATTAGGAAAACCAAGGAAAGCTTGTGGGGTCGAGGTCAATAGGTCAATTCAATTCCCTAAGCTTTGCGCAGAGGAATTATTGCGGATGGAGGGAGATGTCTTGCCACTTGATGCACTACCTATGGGAGCAGGACGATTTGGATTTACTCGTCATCATCCACACGGGGTAGTAGCAGCTATTACGCCTTTTAATGCTCCCTCAAATCTCCTTATGCAAAAACTTGCTCCGGCGGTAGCGATGGGAAATTCAGTTGTTATCAAGCCGGCTATTACTGGTGTCGGTGAAGCTCTTATTATAGCGGAGTGTTTCTCAAGGGCGGGAGTTCCCGATGGAATTGTTAACGTTGTTCCTTGTCGTCGTAACTTAGTTGCTCGTCTTGTTGCTCACAGAGAGGTTGCGCTCATCACCATTACGGGAGGAACCACGGCTGCGAATGCTTTAGCTAATGTTGCGGGCGCTAAACCTTTCGTTGGAGAACTGGGTGGAAACTCCGCGAATATTGTTTGTGCAGATGCTGATATTGAGGATGCCGTACTTCGAATAGTTCCATCAGCGTTTGATGCTAGCGGGCAGCAATGTATTTCTGCGCAACGTGTGATTGTTGAAAGAAAAGTTCTTGAACATTTTCTTGAGAAGTTCAAGGAAGCCGCAAAGAAACTCGTTGTTGGTGATCCGAGGTCAGGTGATACTGATGTTGGAACAATGGTAAATAAGGAAGCGGCCGAACGAGTGGAAAAGATGGTTTTAGATGCTGTTTCGAGCGGCGCAAAACAAATTTTGCCCTTTAAGCGAGAGAATGCAGTTGTTTACCCATCTATTCTTTTGACTGAAAAGTTGGATATAAATTTGGTATCTGAAGAAATTTTTGGCCCTGTTGTTGTAATTATTCCTGCGGACGACGTGGATGATGCGATCAGAATTGCAAACAACTCAGTTTTTGGACTCCAATCCTCATGCTTTACCTCTAGTTTAGAGACTGCATTCAAAATGTCTGAGAAATTACATGTTGGATCTCTTTGGATCAACGAGGGCAGTCGCTTCAGGATGGACACCACCCCATTTGGTGGCGTTGGAGATAGCGGTTATGGGCGTGAAGGAGTAAAATACGCTATGGATGAACTTTCGTATATAAAATTTACGGGCATCCGATTTCCTGGACGGGAAGGAAAGTAGTTAAGTAAGTGACACTCATACCCCCCATAAAAAGGAAAGATTATCCTGAGCTTGATAAAAAATTTTTTGAACCTTACGAAAAATTACATGGATATGTTCCAAATTCAAACTTGGTGATCGCAAGAAAGCCAAAAATCCTGGAAGCTTTTCGTAACTTAAATTCAGCAATTTTTGCCGAAGATAACACGGTAAAACCTGGACTTTTAGCTCTTGTGGGCAATATAGCTAGTCAGGCTGCAGGTTGCACTTACTGTGTAGCCCATACATCAAATAATGCTGAGATATTTGGGGTTTCTGCTCAAAAAATTGCAGCGCTATGGGATTTTGAACGCAATAAACTATTTTCAGCAGCTGAACGTGCTGCTCTACGTTTTGCGCAGTCAGCAGCTTCCGTTCCAAATATGGTGTCAGATCACGAGATAAAATGTGTGGTGAAATATTTTGGTGAGGAGGGGGTAGTAGAGATACTCGCTGTTGTCAGTTATTATGGTTTTCTTAACAGATGGAATGACTCACTAGCAACCGAATTAGAGAAAAAAGCTTTTTTGAGGGCTACGCAAACTCTTAGGGACACGCCGTGGAAAGCTGGGAAACATAAGCCAAAAGCAACTACTGATTACTAATGTTGAGATGCTTACGCAGCCGTTTTGAAAATTCACAATTACCATCCATGTGCTGGTTCATTATAGTAAAGTGGTCGTGATTTGGTTGAATCCAAACTTCCGTTTGCATTCCTTTTTTTGCCCAAGAATCTGCGAAATCTTTTGTTTGCCTAATAAACTCTGGGCCTTCATCGCCTCCTACCGGCAACAATAAGGGTACTTTACAAAAAGGATTTTGGTTTATTGGACTGAAATTTAAAACCTCTTCATCAGTCAGGTGTAAATCATTATTTTGCGAACACAATTTGACGGGCAACAAGTCATACAGTCCACTTGTAGCCACGGCCGATTTTATTGGTGTTTGTGGTAAATTAGTGTCATAACGTTTCCAGTCAGTTGCTAGCATGCACGCTGTTATATGCCCACCTGCAGAATGTCCTGAAATAGTAATTTTGTTTTGATCACCACCAATTCTCTTTGCATTTTTCCAAACCCAGGTTATTACTTGTCTGCATTGACGAATTAATTCGTCCATTCTCACTTCTGGAATAAGTGTATATTCCCCAATAACGGTAATTGCCCCATAGGGAACTAGAGCATCTGTTACATAGGATGATGTCTCCTTGTCATTTGATTTCCAATAACCCCCATGAAAAAAAATATGTATCGGATGTGGTTTGTTGCCAGTAGGGTAATAGATGTCGATTGCCTCTCTTGGCATATCACCAAGCTTGATATTCAATTCAGAGCGATATTTTTGGCGACACATGTTCGAGCCATTTTCTTGTGCAGCCTTGAGCTTTTCGGTTTCCCCGCAGAGCCCTCGAGCATTGTACCACCAATCGAGACTTTTTTGATCATAATTACGAAAAACAGTTGTTCCCATAATCACCCCCGAATAATATAATATGAAATGATTATACGGATGCCTTTTTAAAGGTCAAAAAGCAGTGTAGCGATTGTTCATCTCAAACTGCCAAAGCATCCGAGTTTTTATGGAGGAGTAAATGTCTGAGAAATTTACCAGTGCTCAACACTCAGGGCGAGGTTATCATGATATAGGCGGAGAAGACTTTGGTCCTATTGACCCAAAAACAACGGAGGTAAAACCGTGGGAAAAACTCTCAATAGCAATTGGCAATTCTATGGGTGGGCAGGGGAGAAAAGTTATTAACACAGACATGGGGCGTCGAGCCCGTGAGGAAATGGGGGAGAAGATGTATAACTCTCTAGATTATTTCGAACGCACCACAGAGTCGATGAAAATTACTATGGTAGAAAAGGGTCTTTTTACCAAACAGGAACTAGAAAATCGAATGAATAAAATCAAATCATGCTTTTCGGAGTTGAAGTCGCAATGAAACAACGTTTTCAGAAAGGTGATATGGTTAGTGTCTTAAATACACATCCACCTGGACATAGAAGGACTCCATATTACTGCCGTGGCAAGTTAGGAGAAATAGAACGCGTCTGTGGTGAGTATAAAAATCCAGAAGAACTCGCGTATGGATTTTCAGGAGAACCATTTAAGTGGTTGTATAGGGTAAGATTTAATCAAGCGGAACTTTGGGACCATTATTCTGGTTCCAAGGGCGATACAATTGATATCGATATTTATGAGCATTGGCTTGAGGCGGCTACGTAGGAGAAAGAGCAATGGCAGATGAAGAAGAGAAACATGGTCACAACCACGATCATAAAGGTATTGATGCTGATGCACATGCTTTAGAACATATCCATGACCATGACCGCCAGTTTCAGGCGGACATTGAGGATAATGAGCCAGAGCATTACGAATTGATGACTTATGCAATTAAGGAATTACTTGTGGAAAAGGGCCATTTAAGTGTAGATGAAATCCGCAGGGCGCAAGAAAAATTAGACAGTTGGCAGCCTTCGCGCGGTGCAAAAATCGTGGCTCGTGCTTGGTTTGACCCTGATTATAAGCAGAGGCTTCTCAAAGATGGGAACGAAGCTATGTCAGACTTTGGAGTTGATGCCGGGGGAGCAAAGCTTACAGTTTTGGAAAACACCGAGGATGTTCATAACGTTGTAGTTTGTACACTTTGTTCCTGCTATCCAAGGTCGGTCCTTGGATTGCCACCGGACTGGTATAGGTCGAAATCATATCGGGCAAGAGTAGTCATAGAACCAAGAGAGGTTTTAAAAGAATTTGGAACAGATATTGACGATGAAGTAACGGTCAGGGTGCATGATAGTTTGGCCGACCTAAGATATTTGGTCATACCAAAACGACCCAAAGGTACAGAGGGTTGGAGCGAAGACAAGCTTGCTTCAATTGTTACGCGAGATAGTATGGTAGGTGTTGTAAACCCGAGTGTTTCTTAAATTTAGATCTTTTTAAGGATTTTTTATGCCTGATGGTATAGTTGGAAACTCAGTAAAACGGCTCGAAGACGCAGAATTGCTGGTTGGAGAGGCTCGATATGTTGATGATATAAATCCACCCGGACTTTTGCATGCGAGCTTTGTTCGAAGTGAATTTGCGCACGCTAAGATTAAAGGTATAGATTTAGACGCAGCCTTGAATTCGCCTGGTGTTGTTGCTGTCTACACTCTAGATCAAATTATGGATGTAATGACCACGGATCGGGTTCCAGCTACCTTTCCCGCTCCTCAACCACGAGAAGAATTCGGATCCTATGTATTAGCGCATGATGAAGTTTGTTACGTCGGTGAACCTTTGGCGATGGTTATAGCGCAATCACGTTATGAAGCAGAAGATGCGGCGGCCCTGGTGAACGTCGACTATGACCCATTGGACGCAATGACAGATTGTCGATCGGCAGCTCAGCCAGATGCTTCAGCAACAGACACGCGGAATAAAGGAAATGTTTTTAGTTCAGTTTCTATGGGGTATGGAGATTGTAAAAGTGTTTTTGAAAATGCTCCGAATGTAATTTCTGAAACGCTTTACCAGCATCGTGGCGTTGCTTTGTCTATGGAATGCAGAGGAGTGGTATCTAGCTTTGATAAAAGGCGAGGTAAATTAACAATATGGGCATCATGTCAGCAACCGCACGGTCATAAAGCAATCTTAGTAGATTTATTAGGACTATCAGAGGATCAAGTCCGGGTCATCGTTCCACATTTGGGAGGAGGTTTTGGTCCTAAGCTTATTTTGTATCCGGAAGATGCCTCTGTATCTGCGGCGAGTGTCAAACTAGGAAAGCCCATAAAATGGATTGAAGATAGACGTGAGCATCTTTTAACTACAACGCAAGAACGCGATCAAGTTTGGGAAGTTGAACTAGCCGCTGATAGAGAAGGGCGACTTCTGGGGCTCAGAGGAAAGCTTTATCACGATCAAGGCGCGTACACTGTTCGAGGAACCAACATTCCATTCAGTGCAGCTACCACAATTCTAGGACCATACATATTACCGAATTACCAAATTGAAGTATCTGTGGTGCACACAAATAAAGTTCCATCCACCTCTATGAGAGGTGCAGGCCACCCTCAAGGAAATTTCACCATGGAGAGGTTGATTGACAGAATGGCAGAAAAGATTGGGATTGACCCAGCTGAAATACGAAGTCTTAACCTAATACCCAGTGATAGCATTCCCTATGAGCAACCTCTGAGAACCCAAGCAGGCCAGCGAATAATTTACGATGGTGGTGACTATTTAAAATGCCAAGAAGAATTAATGCGAACTCTGGATTATTCTGGCTTTTCTGTTCGTCAACAACAAGCAAAGTCAAAAGGCCGTTATATCGGAATGGCGATGGCAAATTATGTAAAGCCAACTGGAAGGGGTCCTTTTGAGAGCGGGTTGGTGCGGATTGGTACCTCTGGAAAAGTCTCTGTTTACACCGGTGCTGTCGCGATGGGGCAGGGTTTTAGGACAGCAATGGCCCAAATTTGTTCAGAACAACTGGGGATTGAGCCCGACGATGTAATTATTGTGGCTGGTGACACCGATACAGTAAGCAATGGAATAGGAGGCTTTGCAAGTCGTCAAACTGTATGCGCCGGATCTGCTATCCACATGGCCTCTTTAAAAGTCAGGAAAAAGGTTGTTTCAGTAGCTGCGCATTTACTTGAAGCATCAGAGGAAGACCTTGAACTAGAAAATGGAAAGGTTTTTGTTAAGGGTGTTCCAAATATGGTTGTATGCTTTCGAGACGTTGCGAATGCAGTTGCTGGTATTCCTGGAGTAGCACTTCCTGAAGGTATTTCTGCAGGTTTAGAGGCCGAGGTGAAATTTAAGCCAGAAAATGTTACATATGCAAACGGTGCGCATGGTTGCGAAGTTGAAGTCGATCCAGAAACTGGTAAAGTTCAAATACTTCGTTATGTTGTTATCCATGACAGTGGGCGTTTAATTAATCCATTAATTGTCGATGGGCAAGTGCAGGGTGGTATCACTTTGGGTGTAGGTCATGCCCTATATGAGCACATGATTTATGATGAAAATGGAAATCCACTGAGCACAAATCTAGCAGAATATTTGGTGCCTACCGCGCCAGAGGTGCCAAACTATGAGATTGTTCACCAAATTTCACCAACCGAACGCAATCCAATTGGGGTCAAAGGAGTTGGTGAGTGTGGAGTAATGGGTGTTATGCCGGCTCTTCTTACTGCGGTTGAAAATGCGTTACAAGATTTCGGAGTAAAACTAAACAGTTACCCTGTTACTCCTGCTATAATCGTTGAAAAGGTATTGGAAGGAGGCGGATATAGTTAGATTGTAATATAGTATTTTTCCAAGTTCTAACTCTTTAAGAAATGACTGAAAAACAATTTTTTTTTACTGATACTAAAATAGGCTTTTGGGTCATGTGACAACTTCTATCCTGCTATTTTTCTATACTCCGAATTAGCGGTTCGTATTCAATTTCTAGTTTTGTGTGTTCGTTATACTTCTGCCATTCTGGCTGTTACGGGAAGTGGTAATCCTTGTAACAACTTTATATTGACATGCACAATATATGGTTTGTTGATTAAATTGAATTTTAAAAGGCTGGCGTAGATCGACTAATTATTGATTTTAACTATATCAGGCATCGCCCGAAATTAATAGATATGCGATCTTCTGAAGAAATTATGTTTATTATATTTAAACTAAAATGTCGCACCCGATTCTCTCCATGCGTCTATAATTTCAGAGCCGGTGGCGAACCAAACCTTGTCGTGACCAGAAATGTAATCTAATATTGATTCAAGCACCCAAATTCGATGTGAAACACCGATTACAAAGGGATGGATGGCTATAGCCATAACACGGGCAGACCTGTCCCCTTCCAAATAAAGCCTATCAAAGGCTGCTTTTGCCATCGCATCAAATTCTTCATTCGATCGTCCAAGACGAAACTGGGGAAGGTCGTTTATTTCTGCAGTGTAAGGTAAATTGATCATTTTATACCCATCCACATCCATATAGTAGGGCTGATCATCATTTACCCAATCACATACATACTCAATACCCTCATTTGCGAGGTAATCAAGTGTATTCCACGTTTCGGACAGACCTGAGCCAAGCCAGCCGCGTGGTCGAACCCCTGTGAAATTAGTAATTCTGTCTAAAGCGTCGTGAATTACTTTGGCCTCAGTATGTGGAGGAATATCATGCAAACGACGCGTATTCGATTGATTGTGCCCCAGAAATTCCCACTGAAGCGCCATGGCATCTTGAATAATCTCCGGATAAACATCGCAAACTTCTGAATTTAAAGTAATAGATCCACGAATTTTACGCTGTGACATGATATCCATAATTCGATATATCCCAATGCGTGCGCCGTAATCACGTTGAGAAAATGCTTGAACTTCTGGAATTTTTCGATCACCGATGATTTTTTCATCGAGAGCAAAACTCTCTATATTAGGTATAACCCAAACTGCTACGCGCGCCTCGTTTGGCCATTTTAGTAAAGGCCTTCTATTTACAGGAATATAAGAAAATGGACCTTCACGTTGCGATTTCATTGCAGACCTTAACGGTTATGTCTTCGTTTTAGTTCTGCGACTATTTCATCCACATGCATTACGTCTGCATATTTGTGATGTAGATCAAAAAGGTTCATTTTGTGTGTATCCAAGTACCGATCGAAACATGCCTCTTCTGCCATGGTTACGTGAATTCCGTTAGAATAAGCATCTAGAACGCTGGCGCGCACACAACCTGAAGTACTTTCCCCGCAAACAATCAAACTATCTATGTCCATTTGGTTAAGTTGAGCTATGAGCGGTGTTCCATAAAATGCGCTAGCGCGCTGTTTATATACTATTAAATCTCCCGGTTGTGGAGAAAACTCTTCTTTTATTTCCCAGAGTTCGGTGTCTTGTGCAACTTTTTGCCTATTTGTTGCGTAAGCCTTAGAAATATTGGCTTCGTCCCGGGACTCAGTAGTTGAATATACGATTGGAATCCCTTTTTCACGACATGCTTTAAACAACGTTTGGGTATCTGGAATAGCATTCCAGGCATTTTCCCCACACGTACTAGGGTATTTATGTATTAGATCATTTACTGGTTTGTTGCCACCTTGATAGGCAAGTTTGTATAAATCTATGGCCAAAAGTGCTGGTTTCTCGCCAATGTATGTTTCGCGTTCATAAGCCGCATAGATTTCTAGTGCCTTGGGGTCGACGAAGTCTTTCCAACAATGATCTTCAAATTTGGATACCAATTAACCCTCCATTTTTTTATGGAAAAAAATTGTATTACAGGCCTCATTTTACGGCAAGAATACTTTTTGTTAATTTTAAAATTTAAGAAATTTATTAGTATTCCTTCATTTCAATGTTAGCTTAAATCCGGGCAACGTGTAGGATGCTTCTTCATAAAACTGTTTAGTGTAGGGTGTAGCTTAGTTAAGCCAAAACACTCTTTGGGTAGTTCCGAAATTTTTTTTGCATTCCAACTGTTTTCGTTGAAATGGGTCCCATAACTCATGGCCTGAATTATTTCACACAATCTATTAAAAATTTTTTTCCAGTTGAGAAAACGAATTGGATACCTCGCCATAAGGTCAGGTAGCCATGCATGCTGCATTATTTCGCAGCAATCTATGGTTACTTTGATGTTATTATTGCTCGCTATGGGATGAGCCACAATGCAGATTGACGTCATACCATTTAGTGCGTGGTTACTCAGAGGAATTATTACAAGCTCTGCCATTTCACCACCCCATGGACCAGCCCTTTCGATCCTAAAATCCATTTGTCGTGTATTCAATTTTATATTTTTCATTGTCAGAGTTTTGAAAACATATTGTAATCGTTCGTTGTAATCCTGATCCACAATTGAAATTCTATATTCATTTCCGGCGCTTGTGCTCGCATTACCGCATAGCTGCTCAATCACGTAGCTAGGTTTAAATTTATTGTGGTCGGCAAAAAAAACTGGTAAGTCCCCTACGACCTCCCAAACATGTGAGTTCGTGAAAGGCGTAACCATTTTTAGGTGGCAGTGGTAGAAAGAAAAATTTTCTTCGGTATTAAATCCCCAGGTTTTCCAACTTTTGGTATTAGTGGTGGATAGGTAATTTATTTCTTTTTCTATACTTTTATCGTAGTATTCCCGGAGGAAAGCATCACAATGTTCAATAATAGCTTCATTCTGCATTCTGTACTCAGTGAGTTTCGAAGTTTCTTGTAAAATGACACATGCAGGTAAAAAATTTGTAAATTTATAAACTTTGTGTTTCCGTTATTGCCAAAATTATTTTGGAAAAATATACCCAATACTATCTATCATTAGCATTTTAGATAAGTGTCACTTTTTAACCGTATTTGTTGATTTCAAGACAATGTATACATCATTCGTTTAAATTATTTAAATCGGTTTGGAGGCGAATTTTAGGCGTGCTGCTCGTTTCCGATCGTTAGGGTGAAGAAAAAGTTTGCGCAGCCGAATAGCATTAGGTGTTACCTCAACTAATTCATCATCAGCTATATAAGATATAGCGCGTTCTAGGGTCATTTTTATCGGAGGTGTTAAAAGTATATTTTCGTCTGATCCTGATGCTCTAATATTCGTAAGCTGTTTTGCCTTAAGTGGATTAGCCTCCAGATCCTGCCCCTTATTATGCTCTCCAATAAGCATCCCAGAGTACACACTCTCTCCTGGATGAACAAAAAGTGAACCACGATCCTCTAGATTCCAAAGTGCATAAGCAACAGCTTTGCCTTGACTAATAGAAATGATTACACCGCGATGGCGCCCACTAATATGACCGCGATCTGGAGCGTATTTTAAGAAAATTCTATTCATAACTCCTGTACCACGCGTATCTGTTAAGAATTCACTGTGGTATCCGATTAGAGCACGGGAAGGAGCATGGAATATAAGTCTTTGTTTGCCTCCGCCAGAAGAATGCATATTTTGTAATTCTCCTCGTCGAGCGCTAAGTTTCTCAACCACAATACCAGAATTGGCTTCGTCCACATCGATTGTAACTTCTTCAATAGGTTCGAGCCGCTCTCCGGTTCTCTCATCTTTTCGATACACTACGCGTGGTCGGCTGATCGATAATTCATAACCCTCACGCCGCATAGTTTCGATAAGAACAGCAATTTGTAGTTCCCCCCGCCCAGCCAATTCAAATCCATTTTCATCAGATCGGGTTGAGATTTGAATGGCCACATTGCCTTCGGCTTCTCTTTTTAATCTATCTTTTATCATCCGAGAGGTTACTTTATCTCCATCCTGTCCGGCTAAAGGTGAGTCATTTATTGAAATGGTTACTGCAAGTGTAGGTGGATCTATCGGCCGTGCTTCAAGTGGTTTTGTGACACTAGTGGTAGAAATCGTATCGGCAACGGTTGCTGCAGAAAAACCGGACAAAGCTACAATATCCCCAGCATAAGCCTCTTTTATTGGTTTTCGGTCAAGCCCTCTAAAGGCTAAAATTTTGGTCACACGAGTTTGTTCAATATTGGAACCATCGTGTGACAGTGCTATGACGTTTTCATTGGCCGAGATAGTACCAGATTCTATTCGTCCCGTGAGAAGTCTTCCAAGATATGGATCAGATTCAAGTGTTGTGGCAAGCATACAAAAAGGTGCGTCGCGTTCAACAGATGGGGGCATTACATGTTTTGTAATCAAGTCAAACAGTGGGTCGAGTCCTTCTTTTGGTCCGTCCGGCTCTTTAGCCATCCAACCTTCTTTACTTGATCCATAAAGAACTGGGAAATCAAGTTGTTGCTCGTTGGCATCAAGAGCTGCAAAGAGATCAAATACCTCGTCCAAAACTTCTTCGGGTCGAGAATCTGAACGATCGACCTTGTTAATAACTACGATTGGGCAAAGGCCTAATCCAAGCACTTTTGCAAGGACAAATTTGGTTTGTGGCATGGGTCCCTCTGCTGCATCTACTAATAAAAGACACCCGTCTACCATTGATAGGATGCGCTCTACTTCACCCCCAAAATCCGCATGCCCTGGGGTATCAACAATGTTTATTCTCATATTGGAAAGTTCTATGGACGTGCATTTTGCTAAAATAGTAATGCCGCGTTCGCGTTCTAAATCATTAGAGTCTAAAGCTTGCTCTGGAATCCTTTGATTTTCACGAAATTGACCAGATTGACGAAGCATGCAGTCAACGGTAGTTGTTTTTCCGTGATCAACATGCGCAACGATTGCAATATTGCGAAGTTTTTTAATATCGAACACAGCTTCAGTCATCGAATTTGTTCCTTTGTTTTCGAAAATACAATCTGTGGCCAATCTTCTTGCGTTCTATCTAGATGCCAAGTGTTTCTTGCAAGAAATACCGGATCTCCGCGATGATCAACCGCGATAGCACCCTCATTTTTGCGAATGAAATTTTTTAAATCAGTGGCGTTCTCAGTTTCAACCCAACGGGCAGTAATTAGGCTTGTTGCTTCGAAAAGCGTTGGCACCTCATATTCTGTGCGGATTCGATCAGCCATCACTTCGAATTGTAAAATGCCTACTGCACCTACAATCCAATCTGATCCAATGTGTGGCTTGAACACAGCTACGGCTCCCTCCTCAGCAAGTTGTTGCAGTGCTCGACTTAAGTGCTTTGCTCGCATTGGATCTTCAGGCCTGGCAGCTTTAAAATGTTCGGGTGCAAATGATGGGAGACCTGAGAAGTGCAATGCCTCTCCCTCGGTAAGTGAGTCTCCAATATGAAGGTTTCCGTGATTAGGAATTCCTATTATATCTCCTGCCCAAGCATCTTCTGCTAGTTCACGGTCACGAGCAAGAAAGAGTACAGCATTATGAAGAGAAATTTGTTTGTTATTTCTTATATTTTTTAACTTCATACCCCGTTTAAAATGTCCAGAGCACAATCTTAAAAAGGCCATACGGTCGCGATGTCGCGGATCCATATTCGCCTGTATTTTAAATATAAACCCCGAAACTTTTTTATCGTCAGGATTGACTTTACGTTCAATCGCAGGTTGAGGGCGTGGAGGCGGTGCATTTTTTGATAGACCAGAAATGAGTTCAGATACACCAAAACTATTAATCGCACTGCCAAAAAAAATTGGTGTTAAATTTCCAGAGAGGTATGCATCTCTATTAAATTCAGGACAGAGTCCTTTAACCAGTTCAATTTCTTGTCGAAGAATTTTTAATGAGTACTCTGGCAGTAGCGCATCTAACTTTTGATCTTCTAGACCTTCACAAGTCTCTATCTGGTACGGCTTTTCACCGCGTCGCGCTTTGTCCATTAATATGAGTTGATCATTTATTATATCGTAGCAACCCAGAAAGCTTGACCCCATTCCTATTGGCCAACTTGCCGGTGTAACCTCAATTTGAAGATTTTGTTCGATCTCGTCCATCAAATCAAATGGATCTTGTGCTTCACGATCCATCTTATTGATAAACGTAGTAATCGGCATGTCTCTTAGGCGACACACTTCAAAAAGTTTCCGGGTTTGCTCTTGAATGCCTCGCGCTGCATCAATCACCATTACTGCTGAGTCTACTGCTGTTAGAACACGATATGTGTCCTCGGAGAAATCTTCATGTCCAGGCGTATCTAGTAAGTTAAAGGTTTTATTATCAAAATTAAATGTCATCACGGAAGCTGTAACAGAAATTCCGCGCTCTCGTTCAACTTTCATCCAATCGGAGTGTGCTCTACGCTGATCTCCCCGCGCTTTTACTGCGCCGGCAAGTTGAATTGCACCACCAAACAATAGCAGTTTTTCTGTTAATGTTGTTTTTCCGGCATCAGGATGAGAAATAATCGCAAAAGTTCTGCGCCGGTTTACTTGGGCTGATACAGCATTCATGTTATTTTCCGTGAAATTATCGCGTTGTTTCGTATCGCCTGAACGTCAGGTCAAGTTTCTTTCGACATGTTGTAACCTATCGATGTGTATGAATTTTTGTAAATTTTTAAACGTGATAATAAACATATAATTTTTTCAAGTGTATAATCGACTTGGGTTACTCAGTTAATAATAAAAATAATGCCCATAACTTTTTTTGTATATATTTTATAAATCAAAAAATATTTTTTAATATACATTTCTTTCTTTTTACTTGGATAGTTTTGCTTAGATCAAACACTTAATCTCGCGCGAATTTATATTTTTGCCAAATAAAACAAAAAAAGAAACTATGTTGTGGTTTGCCGTTGAAAAAATTCATAGTCTTAAATTGTCTCCAAGAATGCACGGCCGGGAGCACCGTCAGCCCCAACAAGTTTAAGCGGTAAACAAGTAATTTTGTATTTTCCAGGTGCCGGAAGCCGCAAATCTAAAGCTTCAACAATGACTGTTTCTGCCTTTAATAGAACCAAATGTGTAGTTGAGACCCTGTCATTAAATAGTTGAACTGATAAATAATCAATCCCAATAAGCTTTATTTTGTTTTCAACGATCCATTTTGCCGCATCAGGTGTGATTGCTGCAAAATCCCTCTTGAACTTGTGCTTTGGGTTTGCCCAAAGTTGTGAATTTTTCGTTTTTATAAGAAGTCTCTCAGTCCCCGGTGGAATGGCCGCATTTTGAAGATGTTGGGTTGTTATCGCCTGCACATCAGATACTTCAATTAGGATGCATTCTCCTACTAACACTGCGAGGTCAAGCTCATCAACGCTCTTCCCGCCCTCAATAAAGTGGCAAGGAGCATCAAGATGCGTGCCAAAATGGACGCCGGCTTCGATTCTAGAAACATTGCAGCGACTTCCGTTTGAAATACACTTTATAAAATCCATGCGTGGTTTTGGATCTCCTGGCCAAAGTGGCAAATCCACTGTGTAAGGAACTGTGATGTCAATCATTTCGGGCATATTAGAATTTTAGATAATGGGAAAATAATCACTTAAGCAATATTCACTTTTTTCTAATAAAATTTCTTGGTTTAATTTAACAGGGAAACTTATAAGATCTAGGTTAATTATCTTTGTTCATATTTTTAGGGTGCCAAACTTGGAAATCTTGAGTTTAAGTGGTTATTAATTTTTTAGACACCACGTTTTCTACCCTGATCCATGTTTAGAAAAAGTTCATCAACTGATAGATTACGTTTAATCAACGCTTGCTCTTTTGAGTATTGTATCATGTTTTGCAATGTCTTTCTGTTTTGGTTACTCAACCCATATTCCCAGGGATCATCACCCAAAAGTTTCTGTTGTTCTTCCCAGAACTCTCGGTACCACGCAAGTGGAACAATCCTTGGGTTTATTAGTTTTTTTAACGCAATGTCTTTAGCCTTGTTTAAAGCGCGATAAATATTAATCGGCACCCAAGGATATTGATCTGTTATATTTCTTTTAATACCCAATATGTGCATAATGGGAAACATTCCAGTTTTTTTAAAGAAGGTTACTTCTTCCTCTTTAAAATTGGGCCAAAGGCGTGCTACCCGGGAGTCGCCTCGTAAAAAGGGCTTGATAATAGATGAATGTATGCAAGCATCTAATTCACCTTCTACGAGCATGGTTTCGACCGACTGGTTATTGGATAGGGTTTGTAATTTGATATCGCCTGGTAATCTTACCGGAATATCTTGATCAAGCTCTTGGTACCATTTGATAGACCGATGCGGTACCCCATATTCGTGCTCAAGAATTCCTCTCATCCAGAGAATAGCTGTAACCTGCCAATGCTTAATGCCTACTTTTTTACCAATTAAATCTTTTGGGTCTTTTATTCCGGCGCTGGTGTTTACAAAAACAAATCCATGCCGAAAACGGCGGTGTAGATAAACCGGAATCGCATCAAAAGGTAAACCCTGATCTTTGGCAACGAGATAAGTTGAACAAGATGCCTCGGCAATATCAAATTCTTCATTGTTAAAAAAGCGCCAGTGACGAGTGGTGGAGTCCATATCAGTTACAACAGTAAGGTCAATACCGTCAGCTTTCACGCTTCCATCCATGAGTGGCTGTGTAATAGCATAGTCGCCACACGCTAGTGTGATAGGGATGTTTTTGCTCATATGCTATTTCCTGTGATTTTTTTTTGGAGGTTATTGTATATCCTATACACTTGCGATTTAACAGTTACACGCGATTAATTGCTGATAAAAAAGAGTTAAACATCAGCTTTTCATTCAACCAATTCCTATATCTCTACCATCAACAATAAAATCAAATGCTTTTCCAGCCGGGGTGTAGATTTCAAAAATTTCAAACGGTTCAGAGCTAGAGGCATTTTTAAGTGAATGACGTTGCCCCGCCGGTATATATATTATGTCGTCCTCACCAATGATGTATTCATTGTCTTCAACAATTAATTGTCCTTTGCCTGATTTAACTATGTATACGTTGTCAGAGTTTGTATGGAAATGGTAAAGACCTCCTGGTTCACCTGCAGCTAGCCGATTAAAATGGACATCAATTTTTTTTGCCCCGCAATTACCATCAATCAGCGGGATTTGTTCTCCACGATTGCCTGGCATTGATTTAGTAGGACAATCTGGAAGGTGAAACAAACGGAATTCACTCATCGAAATATTTTTATACCTGCCGCCCGGGCTGAGAAAAAAGGAGTGATTTTATAATCAGTGGCACCACCTGAGTTGTTTCCATTTGTTCCCCGATATCTATAAAATCAAAATCATTTAGTTGAACGTTGTCGACTGAGATCACTTCCCCTTTTACATTTAATTCTTTGGTGAGTATATTTCCTAACGTGCGGCCTGCATCACCGTCCATAACGATTATTAGTGGTATATTTGCGTTAGAAACCGTTTTGGGAAGGCCATCACAAATTCCCGTAGCCAGTTCATAAAGTCTCGAGTGCAAAGGGTCCCCACCCCAGCGAAATGCAACAGCCAACTCGGTTTCCCCATCAGTCATGTCCAAGCGCTCTATCGCTTGGGCGATGGCTTTAGAGACGTCTTGTCTTTTAAAATCACCTGTGACATCACAAGCTAAATATGCGACGGGAATGTTGCGTACGGGAAGCATTTTGGGATTTGAAATGAAAATTGTATTTCCACTCACCTGAACAGTAAATTGTGACGCTCCAACGACAGTTGCCCTAATACCAGCGCCAGGGTCATAAACTTTTTTATCAATTTTCTTATGCCCTAGTGCATGTCGTATTTCATGTGCAAGGGATTTTCCTAAATCTCCCCTGTCATTTTCCTCCCTTCCATATATAAATTCAGAAACTCCGCCAGAAAAAGTTATTGCATTTATCTCTGTTTCCTTAGGCAAATGTTCTGTGAGACGCAGCTCTTCGCATAGAGGGTCATTATCTGCCTCTCTGTTCGCGTATGCTATTACAACCTCTACCATTCGGGTAACTATTTTTTTTCGGTTTTCAACTGAAAGTGTTTTTCCAATTTCGAGTCTAATTCCCAAATCCTTTGCTACTTGCTCGGCTGGTCCTTCAATTCGAACCATATTTGAAGCTCCGTCGAATGCAATTAGACGACCTCCGACAGCAAAAGCACTAGTGGCGGTTAGTTTTCCCTTTTCGCAAAGGGCGAGTTTTACAGTGCCACCTCCTACATCTATATTCAGCACTGTAAAATTTTCTTTTCTCGACAGTGCAACCGCACCAGAGCCGTTTGCAGCCATTAAAGACTCAAGGTGGTGTCCTGCAGATGCGCAAACAAATTTTCCTGATTTGTCGGCAAATAGATCAGCAATAGCTCTTGCGTTGTTTCGTTTCAAAGCCTCGCCGGTTAATATGACGGCCCCAGTATCGATGTCATCTGGTTTGAGCTTTGCCTCTGAATAAGCGTTGTTGAAGAAGCGAGATAATTCATCAGCATCAATCGTATAATCAGACCGATACGGAGTGAGTAAAATCGGCGAACGCCAAATCACCTCACGATTAACAACCACAAACCGGCTGGATAAACCCTCCATGAGCCGTTGAAGGTGAACTTTGGAAAACATAAGATGTGAAGTTGAAGAACCAACATCTACACCTACCGTTGTAAGCTCTACGTTGTCCTGTTCCCAGATGGCTTCAGCGAGTTCTGATTGTTCCTCCGGGCTCATATGTAAATGTTCGAAGCCTAGGTCGTGCACGTCCATATCCTTCTATTTTTACCTCTAAATATTGAAATTGGTGTTTTTATATTGTACCTCTCGCGACCTTGTTAATATTACTAAGGATTAGTCCTGTGGAAAAGGCAAGTGGCTGAATTTTTCCCGAATTTGCTTTCGAAGTTTATTACTTACATCAACAACCGGCGGAAAAACCCCTTTTAGTAATTGATCATAAGGTATACAGGCATCTATTAGAATACGATTGTTAAAATTTCCCGGTAGATAAAGAGGGTCTCGCTTCGAAGCCCATGCTTTCTTAATAATGTCCACGTCAGTATCCGGATCAAATCTGGTCGACATCGCCCAAAGCACTTGATCAAGGTCGCCCGCATCTATGTCTTCGTCTACTACAACTGTCCACTTTCCTGCGTAAGCTCCACCCTGACAATTTGACGCTACATGAAGAACGTTTCTCGAATGGCCAGGGTAGCGTTGTTTAATCTGGATCGCAGTAAAACGTGTGGCTGGGCCACCCTCATGGTTCCAAACACCTAAAATATCTGGAAGACCGCAGGCTTCCAGTGCTCTCCAAATTTCTGCAGAACCAGCAATACCCTTTAACAAACCGGTCTCATCTACAGGTTTATGTTGTGGTGCACATGTGATAATAGGATCATTCCGATGTAGGATGGTTTTGACTTCCACATACGGCCGCGGCACTGAGTCGTCTGAATAATATCCCATCCATTCGCCAAATGGTCCCTCTTCTTTAACCTTACCCGGACGAGCCACTCCTTCAATTACGATCTCTGCATCGGCAGGAATCGGGAACCCTGTGTATGGACCCTTTACGCAGCGAATTGCTTCACCCCGGAGGCCGCCAGCGAAATCAAGCTCTGAAACATCTTCCGGTAACGGACTTGCTGAGAGCATGTAAAGCAGCGGATCCATACCCACAAGTATTGCGAATTTGCATTCTTCACCGCGCTCGAAATATTTATCGCGATGTATCCTACCATGTTTGCCTTCGGTTATCTGGCATCCGATGGTTTTTGCATCGTAGACCTGATTTCGATAAGTGCCCAGATTATATGAACCATCGTCTGGATCCTGGCTGATAACGCAGTTAGCAGTGCCAATGTATCGCGCTTTATCCTGTTCGTGATGTCGCGGTACAGGAAATTTAAGCACATTAATGGAATCCCCTGTCAATATATTTTCTAAAACTGGTCCGGTATCCACCATCTCAGGAGGTATCAATTTCATATTTTGCATTCGATCATAATAACGTTGAACAATATCGGCTTTACGCTCATGTTCGAGCGGAAGTCCCAGCGTTAGAGCTACTCGCTTAACTGATGAGAGAGATCCATAGAGTGTCCTGTAGCCTTCTTCATATCCGGGAACATTGTCAAACAATATAGCAGGTGCGTTACCTCGACTTTTTTCAGTAAGCATCTGCGTAATGCTGCCCATTTCAGCATCCCAGCTTGCGTTATTGACACGAAGCAGTTCTCCAAGACCATCAACTGTCTCTATCCATTCTCTTAAGCCTCGATAACTTACCTGATCGTTTGAAAGTGATGAAACACGAGTGTCATCCATAATTCCCTCCGCAGAATTACCTTTTAAATACTCAATTGTGAATATCAGAAATTATATGCCGATAATCGAAGTATAGCACTACGGCTGTTTAGGGAAACCCCATCGGTTTAAAGTTTAAGGTAATTTGACAGCTATTCTATGCGCTGCTTCAATCGAGTTACATA
Source organism: Rhodospirillaceae bacterium (assembly GCA_002709075.1). GTDB lineage: Bacteria > Pseudomonadota > Alphaproteobacteria > MPNO01 > UBA2964. Next base: position 59,368 of record PAPV01000019.1, read on the forward strand.
TTTAAAAATTTCGAATTCCGATGGGGGGTTGATATGAGACTAAAAGATAAAGTTGCAATTATTACTGGTGCAGGCCGAAACATAGGTGAACAGACGGCGTCTTTATTTGCAGAAGAAGGAGCGAAAGCGGTAGTAGTGGATTTTGATCCGGAAAGGGGAAATAGAACTGCTGAAGAAATTAATCATCGCTGTAAAGGCGCAGCAATTTTCGTTTGCGCAGATGTGTCTGAGGAGAAATCTGTAAAGGAAATGATTGCAATTGCTGTAAATGCATACGGTAGTATTGATATTTTGGTAAATAATGTTGCTATTTCAGACAATAAAAATATTTTTGATTGTACACTTAATGACTTTAATAAAGTTCTGGCTGTAACTCTTACGAGTCAATTTCTTACTTGCAAATACGTCGCCGAACAAATGATTGAGCAGGGTAATGGCGGTGCGATTGTTAACATTGGTTCGACGTCAGGTTTTCAGGGTCGTGACAGTGCTATAGCCTATGCTGCAGCAAAGGGCGGGGTTGCTAATTTGATGCGGGGATTGGCTGTTCAACTTGCTCCCAAGAATATTCGAGTGAATTCAGTAGTTCCTAATAAAATCGGATCACCAGTTGGGCAGGAAGAATTTGATCCAGCACGTTCTGTTCCTAACCTTGTGGGCCGGGCTGGAACACCCCGAGAGTTAGCTCAGGCGGTATTATTTCTCGCTAGCGATGAGGCAAAATTTATTTACGGAGAAAATTTAGTCGTTGATGGGGGTTTTAGTGCAATGATGTAAAAAATAAATGCGCTTATCAATTAACCCTCAAAATTCAACCTTTGGAGGTACTAGATTCCCATGCATGCTTTTTCGCATAGATGTTGATGGTAGATCCGCATTACCCCACATCTCATTTTTTCTGCGACGAGTTGCCCATTCCTCCGGTGTTCCAGCCTTATAATCTTCTCCGACCTGCTCAACTTCGGCAGTGTATTCCACAACCAGTCCGTTTGGTTCTCGGAAATATGAAAAAATATTATTTCCTGGTCCATGGCGTCCTACGCCCCAGTCAACCTCAAATCCGCAATGTCTAAGACGACCTACCCCGGTCATCAGCGCATTAAAATCTGGCATTTCCCATGCTGTGTGGTTCAGGCTGACGCCATTTGAGCGAGCGAGAGCTATACTGTGATGGTCGGAACTACAACGAATAAAATTCATAATTTCGGTTTGGTCGCTTAATTTGAAGCCGAGTGCATCACAAAACCATTCGGTTTGCTGGGATATGCGATCAGAATTTATAACCACGTGACTAAGTTTAAAAGGTCGGTCATTAGACATATATGATTGTTTGTGTTGTATAACGTCACTTGCAACCTCATACTCTATGCCATCAGGGTCTCGAAATGAAAAACCGTAACCGCCACCTGGGGTTAATAGTGGAGCCGGGGCTTTGGATACATGTATTTTTAAACCCCTAAGACGTTGGTAAATTGCATCGACTGTTTTTTTATCCTTCGCGCCAAAGTTGATCTTTTTTACTCCAGCCGTAGCCCCCATGTGAAGCACAACACAATGATGTTCTGAACCGGTGGCACGGAAATATAGCGCCCCATTTTCTTGCGCAACCGGTTCTAGTTTCCATATTTTTTCGTAGAAACGACTAGTTTTAGTTAAATCAGGAACCGAATATTCAATGCTCCGAAGGGTGCTTATCGATACGTTATTCATGGCTGCCTCCTGCACATGGGCTACGCACCAATCATAGTATTCCTATGCCTTAAAAATTCCAAGCCATGTTGGATGAAAGTTGTATGTTTTCTCTCTGTTGCTACAAATGATTTTTGTGGTTTGGGTAATTTTATTCTGAAGAAAATTAGTTTACACTCATCATTAATTTATTGAAAACTCGTGGAGAAAAGCGTTTATGAGTCTTTATGAACTGCAAAAATTAGTTTGTGATGTAAATCGTGATCCTGTCTCGCGAGAGGCTTTTTTTAAAGACGACGAAGGTTTTTCACTTAATTATGCACTCTCAGCCAACGAGCGTAGAGCAGTTTTAGAACGAAATTACGGCCAACTATATGCGGCGGGTGTACATGGGCTGATATTAAGGCCTTTTAGTTTGTTGCATAAAGTCAGTGAAACAGAATATCTCGATGCTTTGAGAAAAGCATGTTCGCTTCGTGCCGACCCGCAGACAGGAGAACTTATATAATGCCACTAGTTTTTGCTTGCTCAGCCAGTCACACGCCTGGAATTACTGCATGGCCTGAGGCGGCGCCAAAAAAACAGAGGGACGCTGTACTTGGGGCTTTCAACAAACTTAAAGAAGGTCTTAAAGACTCAGGAGCTGAAGTACTTGTAGTTATTGCTCCAGAACATTTTGCTAATTTCTTTTTAAATAACATGCCGGCCTTTTGTATAGGCGTAGGAACTCAGCACATGGGGCCGGTAGAGCCTTGGTTAAACATAGAACGGAAATCGATTTCTGGTGACAGCGCTTTCGCAAATACGCTGCTGCAGGGGTGCTACGATGAGGGATTTGAAATAAGTTTTTCAAACGAATTAGATTTTGATCACGGAGTAGTTTTGCCAATTAATTTTTTGATACCGGATGGTCGTATTCCCATTGTCCCAATCATTTTTAACGCTTTGTGTGATCCCATGCCGTCACCAAAAAGATGTTTCGAATTCGGGAGGGTAATTAGAGAGGTTGCGGATAAAAATGAGAAAAAAGTAGCCATTATTGGAACAGGTGGTTTGTCACATTGGCCCGGAGAGGCGGAGCATGGAATTATCAATGAACGATTTGATAAGCAGTTTTTGCACGATATTATACAAAACGATGTAGATATTTTATTAAATTATTCACATGATAAAATCTCCTCATCAGGTACAGGCGGACATGAGATTAGATCTTGGATTGCTGTTGCCGGTGCCGCTACTATGTGGAAACCAGAATTGCTCACCTATCAGGCAATAAATGCTTGGGCAACAGGTTGTGGATTTGTAAGCTACCATTGCCCAAATAACTTTTAACCTTCAGCATAATTATTGAATTTAAGGAATAAATTATGAAACTTTGTCGTTATAATGACGATCGTCTAGGGGTAGTGCAAGATGAGTTTATCTACGATGTTACTGAAATTCAAAATAATGTTCGTTCACGGGTTCGATATGACTTTAAAGGTGACCCTGTGATTGCTGCATTGCCAGAAATCCGTGGTAATTTAGAAGATGCGGTTCGAATTTACCAACCGATTTCACGTGAAGAAATAAATTTATTATCGCCTGTAGCGCGCCCAGGGAAGATAATGGCGGCCCCGGTTAATTATCAGGCCCATGTAGAGGAGATGGCCGCACAACCACATATTACAGGAGAGGTGCGTGGGGTAAAGAGGCCAAATGGAATAAGCAATCAGGGAATTTTTTTAAAATCTAATACTGCCATGGTTGGTGAAAGTGAGGGGGTTGCAATCCGTTTTCCCGATCGACGTAACGATCACGAAGTTGAATTTGTGATTATAATCGGAAAGCAGGGAAGTCGGATAAAACGACAAGATGCGATGGAGTATATTGCTGGTTACACTTTGGGGTTAGATATGACCGTTCGAGGGGTGGAGGATCGATCATTTAGAAAATCGTGTGATGGCTATGCGCCACTCGGACCTTACTTTGTAACAACTGATGAAATTCCGGATCCAAATAATGTACCATTTACGGTGCATCTCAATGGAAAGTTGCAGCAAGATGCTCACACAGAGGGATTGATATTTGATATTCAACGATTGATCGAGTTTGCATCAGAATTTTATACCATATATCCTGGGGATGTTTTGTTTACTGGATCGCCGCCAGGGGTATCTGAAATACAGCCAGGTGATGAAATGCGTTGCAATTGTAAATTTATCGGCGAAATGAAAATAAAGGTCCGTGCTGCGGAGTAGGTCATAAGAATGCAGATGCATACGATTAATAAGTCTCCCAGATGTAAAATAATAAGTCTCCCAGATGTAAAATGATGTCTCGATGTTTCTGAATCGCACCTCTTGCAGGTGAAGGCAACTTAAGGATTTATACTATTATAGTCTATGGAATATAAATTGCGTGGTGAGGGCTGGAAATAAACTTATTGCGACATGTACTGTTCGCATCGAGGGGGGCTGACCCAGCAGAGAAAGTTGTGGAATTAGCATCTGGTGTTTCATAGTCTGATAAAAAATATATAGCATTGGAGTGGCTGGGGTTGTGTAATCATTGGCATACAGCTAGCAAATTTTTGGTTGTCGATATAATTTTAAGATCGTTAGAGCGGGTGGCCGTGGGTATAAAATATGCAGAAAATTTTGCATTAATTATGATAAAGAAAATCTTTCCAATTGCACTGTGAGATCCAGAGGTGGCTAGGGTGTTGTTTAGTATTCGAGAGTATTCCCAATACAAGGACCTGGCCAGAAGCCTCTGATTCTCCGCAAAAGAATGGTCGTTTGATTACAGCAGGTGCACATGACAGGAGCAGGTTGAATTGGACTGTGAATTTCTTTATTAAAGCAATCTAAAAAGTTTCTTACTATAAGAAACGAAAAAGAATTTTTGTTATACTCTAAAACTTTTTGAGAGTAGTAATTCACCCTCTAATATGAACGATGTGTACCCGCTTAACAAAACCAAAGAAGCAGATTTTTCATGTATACCTCAATACCATCAGGTAAAATTGTGCTTCCGCCTCTGCTAGATTTAATGTGCAGATTATTCTTAGCCACTTTATTCTTGGCATGGGCTGGTATTTCCAATGCGCAAGTGACGGAAATGACCGCTGACATGGCTTATGAGGAATTAAAACATGATAAGCTTATTTTGATAGATGTCAGATCCATTAGCGAGTGGAAAACCACAGGTATTCCCATAGGAAGTAAACCAATCACAATACACGACAGGAGGGGAATAGAGGGTTTTGTAGATCAAGTAATGAAGAAAACAAATAGAGATTTAAGTAAAAAGATTGCAGTAATTTGCGCTTCAGGCGTGCGCTCAAAGAGGGCTGCAGCAGCCTTGTATGCTGCGGGTTATAGGAGAGTGATAAATTTGTCGGAAGGTATGTTAGGTAACGCTCTGTCCGGTTCTGGTTGGATTAAAAAAAAATTACCATTAGAAAAGTGGCTGGGAGATTAATACTCATTTCCTCTTTGAGGATGGCCATGTCACTAGCACTATACCACTTAAAATAAGGATTAAACCGGTGATTAACGAAATAGAAAGTTTTTCGCCCAGTAGCAATACGGATGTGGATATTGCTACAACAGGCCCCCCAAGAAGTCCAATTGAGGTGGTAACTGCACCTATGCTTCTTATAGAATTAGCTACCGACCACATTGCAATTGCTGTCCCAAAAACCCCGGCATATAAAATAAGAAGTGTCGATTGCGTATTAACATCAAATTGACGTGTATCCTCGACAAAAATTGCAAAAGGTAAGGTTACGAGTGTCGCGAGAAGCAGTTGCCATGGACCAAGTTGAAGGGGGGTAAGATTCCATTTGTGCACTCGCATTTGCAAAATAGCAACAGACCAAGATATCGCTGCTATCAAGCAGAGTCCACTGCCAAAAATGGCATCATTGTCTCTCCAGTTAAAGTCAAGTGGATTGAATAAAAACCCAAGCCCCCCAAGACCCATGAGCAAGCCTATACCTTTAATGGTAGTCATTTTTTCTTTTAAGAAAATAATTGCAACTGGCGTGACGAAAAGGGGAGTTAAATAACCTAAAAGTGCGCCGCGACCTGCAGGGATGTAATCCATTGCGGTGTGCACCAGAGAGACGTATAAACCCATCATGCATATTCCAACGCTGAGTATTGCAGGGAGGTCTGAACGAGTGGGCAACTTTAGTTTTCCTTGTACGGCAAGCACGGCCATCAAAACAACGAACCCTAAAAAGACTCGAATAAATGCAAACCACAATGGTGGTAAATATTCCACGCCTGCGCGCATGACAGGCCACAACCATCCATATGAAAAAATACCCATTATTAAAAAGGCTAAACCAACCTGATTTTTGGATGGTGAAGAAGATAAATTTGACATTTTTTCTCCAGAAACTTTGTTGAGTCTGAGTATAGTTTAGGAATGATTATGGTTAGAGTTATGTCGGGTTTTTCAAAATTTCTAATACTGATAGCTGGAATCCTGTAAAGATATCAAATTTTTAATGTGCCATTAAAGCTTGCTCTTATCAAATTCAATCGCATGCAAAAAAATTATTTAGCGGGCGTAGTGCAGGCAATTACATCGATGTTCTGTGTGACGGTTTTTTAGTAGGATTATATCGCCTCGGAAGAATTATACTTAATTTCTGTGCTAGTATTTCGGAACCGCCAGGTATAAATGTACATATTTGGAATTTTTTTCATTAGAATTTGACGAAACTAATTTGGTTTTTGCATGGCAATGCGTTTAAGATCTAAATTGTACCTCTATGTAGAAAGTAACTTTTGCCATGATTTCTAACGAGTGAAATAATGACTGAAAGTATTTGGGATCACGAAAACGCTAATTGTAATGTTGGTAATTTCAAGATTGATCGTGTTGTTGATTTAGAACGACTGAGTTATCCCTACGGTTCAATGATACCGGACGCGGATCCTAAGGTTCTTTCAAAATTAGCAGAAGAAATGGGTTCACGTTTGATAACCCCGGGTACTCTTGATCTCTCTCTAAGTTTCCATTCGTTTTTAATTAGATCGCACAAATATACGATTCTTGTAGACACTTGCTGTGGGAATGGTAAAAACCGTCCGAATCGTGTTGATTGGCATCTTCGCGATGGACCATTTTTGAACAACCTGAGCGCTCGAGGCGTAAAGCCGGAAGATGTCGACATAGTGATGTGTACCCACCTGCATGCAGATCATGTTGGATGGAATACGATTATGGATAATGGTGACTGGGTGCCAACGTTTCCAAATGCGCAATATCTTTTTGCAGAATCAGAATATGATTTTTGGATTAAAGAACAGAAAAACAGTTCAAGCCCAATTCTTCTCGGTTCATACGAAGATAGTGTTCTGCCTATAATGCAGTCTGGTCAGGGAAAATTAGTTGACAGTAATTATCAGATCGAAACGGGATTGAATTTTGAGCCAGCCTACGGGCATACGCCCGGTTCTATTATTTTGCATGTTGAAGAAGGAGGGCGAGAAGCAATTGTTTGTGGCGACGTGATGCATCATCCAGTGCAAGTGCGTTATCCGAATTGGTCCTCAGCATTTTGTGAGGACCCAATTTTGTCCGCTAAATATCGTTGGGATATGCTTACACGTTTTTCTGGCACTGGTGCAATTATATTACCGGCTCATTTTCTTAGTCCCTTTTACGGACCAATTGAAAAAGAAAGAAATGGTTTTCGAACTATCATATAAATAAGATAAAAGAAAAAACCAGTAATATCAGAGTGCTTTCTGGCAAGAGTACTTTAAATCTTCTTAGCAAAAATTAAAAAAGATTATTGTTTGTAACTTCGCACAAAAACTGAGTTTGTTCAGTTTAATCAGATTTAAATTTCCATCTTACAAACAGTCCAAAAGCTGAGCCAAATACCATCACTAAGAATGCGTATTTCCAAGCCTCGGGTGAGAAGAAACCACCACTGATTTGCAGTGTCATTCCTATTGCTAGTGCCCCCAGAATTCCGCCAACAAAACCCGTACATGCGTGTATTGCCATTGTTGCACCTCGCACATCTGGCTCTGCTAGCGAGACCGTAATCGCGTTTAAAGGTCCAGTGTCAGCATATGAAAAAATTCCATATAGAATTGATAATGAAGCAATCACCCACAGTGGAGCAGAAGTTGTAAATGCTACAGTAATTCCAACTATAAGTGATCCAATCATAATTAGGTTTAAAATTTTGTTTTTGCCGAAAATCTGTATTGCTTCTCCGCACCACATGCTCACGGGCACGCCGCTAAGCGCTACTAATGTTGCTACACCTGCGGCAGTCAATACAAAGTTAGATCCTTGATATGATTCCGCCATAACGAAAAATGAGACAATCCAAACACGATTGGAAAACACTTCCCAGAGGTGTCCAAAATACGCTGCGATATTTACCATTGCAGCCTTGTTCCGAAAGGCACGTTGAAAAGCTGTGATTTGTTTTATCGGTTTATCTGAGACTTTTCCATTTGGTAATGCCCAAGACCCAATTAATGTTCCTGCAATAATTCCTACCCCCGCCGCAATAAAAGCCCATCGCCAGTCTAGCAAATCACAAAATATCCCGCCGGAGAGGATTGAAGCAGCGGTGCCGACCGCATAGGTTGAAGTGTAGAAACTTGCTGCACGTGTGCGATAGGGCTCGTCTAAGTCATCTGCCATCGCTTTGAGTGCTGGCATGTAGGTGCCTGCAACACCGATACCTGTTAAAATGCGAAAAAAAACCCCACTGAAAAGTTCATTGGCCATAAATGCAAAACCGAAACAGGAAAGAGCACCGATTATTCCTGAAATTACATATACTTTCTTTGGTAAAATACGATCAGTGAGGGGTACAAGAATTGGCACAGCTGTAACATAACCGATAAAAAATGCTCCTCCGAGTAGCCCCGCCTCACTTTCTGTCAGCTGCCATTCAGTTAGTAAGTCAGGCAGCACTGGTGTAATGGTCATGAATGCCATTGTATTCAGAACAAGGGTCAGGCAGCTTAAGCCCACAAGAAAAAGAAAGGACATAAAACACTAGTTTAAAGCTAAATCATTCTTAGGTATAGACGCTCGGGGGGTGCTTTTCTCTTTTAAATGCTTTACATGAGTAAAAACGAGCACAAATTAGCGAAACAATTAGGATAACAGGAATAAATATGACATTTGTTGTTCCAGTACCAAATAAAAAAATCGAATTAAGTATGGGTGACGGTGCCATTATTAGTGTGCGTGTTCACGGCAATGATAACGGGCCGCGCATATTTTTTGGTAATGGTAATGGATTTGCTGTTGATGGTTATTATCCCTTTTGGGGAAAGCTTTTAAAATATTTTGAAGTTGTCGTTTTTGATTCTCGTAACCATGGTCAAAATCCACTCGCAGCATCTGGTTTGGCTGGTCACACTTATGCTCAGATGGTGCTTGACTTAAATCGGATATTTTCTGAGGTTAATGAACGCCTCGGTAAAAAGACTAATATTGGTGCGTTTCATTCTATGTCAGGAAGAACTGCAATGAAACATGCCTGCGAAATTGGATTTGTATGGGATGCATTAATTCTTTTTGATCCTCCGAACGTACCTCCGGGTGGACATCGTGAATACGACAGGATGAATTATTTTGAAACAAAACTTAACGAGTGGGCTCTTTCGAGATCTAATCATTTTGGTGATCCAACAGAGCTAGCAAAACAGTATAAGAATAACAGGGCGCATTCAACTTGGGTGGCTGGATCTCACGAACTTATGGCGCATGCGGTGCTTCGTAAAAACGAAAAAGATGGAACTTGGTTGTTGGCTTGCCCGAGAGAGTATGAGGCATCAATTTATATGCAAGCAATGACCCTTAACCTTTGGCCTACAAAAAAAATGATCGGAGGTCCATTTAAGTTAATAGCTTGTGATCCTAATGTAGCGGGTGCCCCTGGGCCTGCGTTTGCCAACCAAGCACTCGCAAAGGATATGGATTATGAATATGAGTGCATACCTAATACAGGTCATTTGTTACAATTACAGAAGCCGCAGGAGTGTTTGGAAGCAATGCTTAGTTATATAAAAAAAATTGGAATTAACTTCTAGTCAGGTTTAATTAATGGCCGCATCGAGTAAATTTGTCGGGCAACCTTTTGAACGGATTGAGGATCAGCGTCTTTTAACCGGACGCGCAAGGTTTGCTGATCATTACCCGGTAGCCACTGGGACGCAGTATGCTGCAATTTTGAGGTCGCCCCACGCTAGCGCCCGAATAGAAAACTTAGACGTGAGGGATGCTGAAAAACAGCCCGGAGTAGTTGCTGTCGTGACGGGAGCGCAGTTGAAAGAAATTTCCGATCCATATTTGTTAATAGTAAAAGAACCACTGCAAGAGTGGGCGTTAGCCGTGGATTATGTTCGGTTTGTTGGTGAAGCCGTGGCAGTGGTAATTGCCAGAGACAGGTACATGGCGGAAGACGCTCTTGAGCACATCCATGTAAAATATCAAGTTACAACTCCTGTATTAAATCCAGAAGAGGCAGGAAAGGGTGGATCCCCTTTGGTACATGAGGCGGCTGGTAGCAATATGATTTCGGATAGGGAATTTAAATATGGCGATCCAGATACTGCTTTCGTGGAAGCGGACAGGATAGTTGACTTGCGAATTCACTATCCTCGCAACTCCCTAACTCCAATCGAGGGATTTGTTACTGTTGTCGAATACATTCCGGACGAAGACAGTTATGATGTTTTTTCAAATTTTCAGGGTCCATACACCGGACATCCGGTAATAGCCAGGGCTCTACGGGTGCCTGAACCGAATGTAAGGCTGAGGACGCCGGCTAATTCTGGCGGCAGTTTTGGCGTAAAACAAGCTGTGCTTCCTTACATCGTACTAATGGGATTGTGCTCAAAAATTACAGGTCGTCCAATAAAGTGGGTTGAGGATCGTTTGGAGCACCTGACAGCTGCCTCTAGTGCACCAAATCGAGTTGTTAATATTTCTGCAGCTGTTAATAACAATGGAGAGGTTATTGGACTTAGGTTGGAACAACTTGACGACTACGGGGCATATTTGCGATCACCTATGCCAGGTCCACTTTACAGAATGCATGGAGCTATCAGCGGTGCTTACAAAGTAAAAAACATTGCGTGCGTAAATAAATTAGTAATGACAAACAAAACACCCGCCGGATTGGTGCGAGGTTTTGGGGGGCCTCAGTTATATTACGCGATAGAGCGTTTAATGCACAAAGTTGCTGTTGAATTGAAGATTGATCCATTAGAGGTTATTCGTAGGAATTTACTCGAGCCGGATGTGTTTCCATATCAGACCCCGGCGGGGGCTCTTTACGACTCCGGAGATTATCCTGCTACGGTGGAGAAAGCAGTAGAGGATGGTAGGCTCTCTGATTTATTGTTAAAGCGGGACAAGGCTCGAGCAGCCGGTAAAAAATACGGCATCGGATATGCTGCGATCGTTGAGCCAGGAATGTCAAACATGGGTTATCTCTCTACAATTGTTCCTGCTGCTGAACGCGCCAAGAAAGGGTCACAAGATGGCGCAGTTTCTATGGCAACTGTAAATATAGATCCACTTGGGTCAGTTTCTGTGACCAGTGACACCACACCTCAGGGCCAGGGCCACGGAACTGTGATCGCTCAAATTGTTGCTGATCAACTTGGACTTCATCCGCAGGAGATTAAGGTTGCAACTGATCACGATACGCTCAAGGATCCATGGTCTATTGCCGCTGGAACTTATTCTTGCCGATTTTCACCGGGTACAGCAGTAGCTGCACATTTGGCAGCTCAAAAAGTTCGCGAAAAACTTGCTCGTATCTCCGCGCCCTTGCTCAACATCACTCAAGACAAAATTGAATTTGCGGATGGTAAAATTTTTGATCGTGATAACAGTGATAATTCATTAAGTTTTAAGCGCGCTGCTGGGGGAACCCATTGGTCACCAGGATTGTTGCCTGATGATGTTGAAGGAGGATTGCGTGAAACAGCTACTTGGGCTCCGCCAGAATTGAAAGCCCCTGACGATCGCGATAGAATTAACACATCACTTACCTACGGTTTCGTCTTTGATTTTTGCGGTGTAGAGATCGATCCTGACACTGCTGAAATCAAAATAGACAAATACGTGACGATGCATGACCCTGGTAAAATGATGAACCCAATGATCGTTAAAGGTCAGGTTTATGGATCTTTCGGCCAAGCAGTTGGAGCAGCAATGTATGAACAATTCGCATATTCTGAGGATGGGAGTTTTTTATCTGGTACTTTTGCTGACTATTTAGTTCCTACTGCGATGGAGGTTCCAGAACCGGAAATTTTACATGTCGAAAATCCATCTCCATTTACTCCGTTGGGGGCAAAAGGAGCTGCGGAAGGGAACTGCATGTCAACGCCGGCATGCATAGCGAATGCCGTATGCGATGCATTGGATGTAAATGATATTCTTCCTCCGCTAACTCCAGCTAAAATAAGTGAGCTTTTGCATGGTGAAGAAACGCCTGCTCCAGAGGGGGAAGGGCAGCAAAAAACAGAAGAAAAAGGTGCTGGAAGAGCACTGGACGGGGCAGGACAAACACTTGTTCCAGCAGCGTCGCCTAAAGTATGGGAAACTTTGCTTGACCCGAAGAAACTTGCCGCAGTTATACCTGGGTGTCACCAATTAGACTTGATAGCAGAAAATAAATACCGGGCTGAAGTGAGCCTGGGTGCTGGTCCAGTCAGAGGTCGCTTCGTTGCAGAAGTGGGTTTATCTGATTTAGATGAGCATAAGTCAGCGAAATTGGTGGGAGGTCTATCTGGGCCCCTCGGTGCTGCTAGTGGGGTCGGGCATGTTATTCTTTCGGAAGACGAGGGGGGAACTCTTGTGAGTTACGATTATGAGGTGCTGATAACCGGAAAGGTTGCCTCCATAGGCGGGCGTATGTTGAAGGGGGCTACCAAGTTGGTCGTAGGGCAGTTCTTTGAGAGATTAGTAGCTCAGGTAGAGGATAAAAAATTATCAGATATAAAAATATCGCTTTGGGATCGTCTAAAATCTATGTTGGGTGTACGCTAACGGTGTCTTTACCTGATAGAAGCTTTGTTAACCTTAAAGAGCTTAAATTGTCTTATCGTGAGAAAGGCAAGGGGGAGGCCCTAATCTTTATCCATGGAATGGGCGGTGATTCTGGAAATTGGAAGACCCAATATGAAGTTTTTTCGCAGCGATACAGAGTGATCGGATGGGATGCTCCTGGCTACGGAGAATCTGACAAATGGAAAATTGATATTCCATCGACCGGTGATTATGCCATGCTAATTATGAATTTCATGGATGCCTTAAAAATAAGATCAGCTCATCTGGTGGGACATTCATATGGTGCGATTATGGTAATGGCGCTCTATCGTTCTTTTCGAGACCGTGTGTTATCTTTTACTCTAGCTGAGCCGGTTACCGGTGGGGGCACTACCTCGTTCGAGGAACGATGTAGTTCAATTCAGGTGAGGGAAAGAGAATTAGATGATTTGGGTAGTGAAGGATTCGCTAGGTTACATGTCCCACGGTCATGTTCTCCGAGCGCAGACCCGGAAATAATCAAACAAGGTGTAGAAATTGCTAAGCAATTAAATCCGGAAGGGTACTTAACCCAATTCCGCTCGCTACTCCACGCTAATATATTTGAATGGACTATTCGGCCTCGTATCCCCTCAATGATCGTTGGCGGAGAGAATGATGGCACTGCGCAGCTTAGTGAAATTAACAAAATTTTTAATAGCCTGCCAGGATCTGAAAAATATATCATTCCGGACATCGGTCATATGATATACCTCGAATATCCAGAACGGTTTAATCGGCTGTTAGATAAGTTTTTAAAAAAAGTGTAGCGTTTTGGTTGAATTTTGGTTTGATAAAATTACACATGACAAAAAAATAGGTTTAATTTATGTCTTACACGCTCGAGGAACTAATTTTGGACTGTAAGAGTGCATTACATGAAGATTCTGGTCCCGCGGGGCGTGAGATGGTCCGTTCTTTTGTATCAAGAGCATGTTTGGATGAAGAATTTATTGTCAAACACTTAAGTGATCCGAGGGCTCCAGAGAGACAGGTGCTGTATGAGGACCCAGAGGTCGGTTTTTGTATTTGTGCACATCACTATAAGGGAGCAAAAGGTTCGAAGCCTCATGGCCATGGGGGCTCTTGGGCAATTTATGGCCAGGCAGTTGGTCAAACATTTATGAATGAGTGGAAATGTCTGCAAGAGCCCACTTCAAACGAACCAGGCATTGTAGAAAAAGTTGCCGAATATATGATGCTCCCCGGTGATGCCGTTGTTTATAATGAAGAAGATTTACATTCTCCAAGGCGAGAGGATACCACCCGATTGATACGTATTGAAGGAAAAAATTTAGAAAACGTGGTGCGCAAACCTTATGCGGTTGGGACAATTGAATAGGGATTTTTAAAAGTAATGCGTTAGTTTAAACGTGCAGGCTAAACTCCGGGACAAGTTTGGGTAACTCCACCATCCACTACAAGCTCAGTCGCTGTGATGTGACGTGCTTCATCAGAAGCAAGGAATAGTGATGCGTAGGCAATGTCAAAACCGGTCCCCATGCGTTTAGTTGGAATTAAGGCATTTCTTGCCGAGCGATAGGCTTCTGAGGAATTGAAACCCTTATACTCATATGCTGGTTTTCCTTTTACTAACCGTTTAATAAATGGGGTGTCTATGTAACCGGGTAACACGCAGTTTGCTCGAATTCCTCTCGGTGCTAGTTGTAGTGCAATATTTCGAGTAAATTCGATCATCGCTCCCTTTGTTGCAGAGTAAACTGCGGTTGGTACATTTAAATGTCTTATACCAGCTATGGAAGCGATATTTATTATTGCGCCTCCCGCCGACTTTTGCATGTGTGGAGCAACCTCTCGACAGGTTAACATAGCGGATGTAATATTGCGTGAAAATGTAGAGTTCCAGTCATTTACGGTAATTGTTTCGAGAGCCCTTCCAGTTCCCTGACCCCCAACGTTATTATGCAAAACATCTATTTTATTATAACGGTCAATACATGTTTCCGCCATTTCTATAACGGACTTCTCATCTGTCACGTCGCATTGAAGAGCTGACGCCTCTCCCCCTGCAATTTTTATCAGTTTAACGGTCTCTTCAGCGGCATCAAGGCGATTATCTACGCAAAGTACCTTTCCACCTTCTTTTGCATAAACATACGCAGCTGCTTTACCATTACCCCAACCCTCTCCTATTGATCCAGCGCCCGAAACGATGATTACTTTTCCGTTCATTCGATCGCGAGAGGTTGTTTTTTCATCAGGATCCATGTTTTGCATAAAAAATCCACTATTTATTTATCCACAAGGTGATTTGGCCTCGTTCACAGATATTGGTCAAGGGTAAAAAAGTTGTCATTTTCAAGTATAGATCATAAATTCCGTTTTGAAATGTAGGAGAATTCGATGCCAATATCGCCAAAAAGTAAGAAATATGACCAAAACATTGAGGCCGAACTAGATTATGCAATTGCTGCAAAGGGGAATCGGATTATTTTGAAGCCCTCCGTACCTGGTGGCAAAAGTGGAAAGCGTGAAGGTCAGTTCGAAAGAAGAACAGTAAAGATCGTAAATGCGAGACCTCTAATTGGTACTCTTTCAGTTGATGTAGAGGGGTTTGACCTAGTGCGGTCCGTCACTAAGGTATCTAATTTTTATGACGATATGCAGATCTCAGAAATCTATGATTTAGAGTGCGAGAAACTTGTTCAACAGTTAACAGGTTGTTCTCGTGCTGTAGTTTTCGACCACACAAAACGTTGTGATGACAAGACTGAGCGCGAAAGGCTCATGGTTCGTGAGCCAGTGCAAGGAGTTCACAACGATTATACGGAAGTGTCCGCGGCACAGCGCGTTAAAGACATAATGGGAGTAGAAGCAAACGAATTATTGGCTCACCAATTTTCTATTGTAAATGTATGGCGATCGATAAAAGGTGCAATAGAGACAATGCCTCTTGCTATTTGTGATGCACAATCGGTATCAACAAATGATCTTATAGTAGCAGAGAGGCGATCAAAGGAGCGAACAGGCTTTACTTTTCGGCTTGCGTTTAATGCCCTTCACAAATGGTTTTATTTTCCAAAGATGCGTTTTGAGGAGGTGCTGATGATTAAATCATATGATACACGCGATGATGGAACGGCTCGATTTACGCCGCATACAGCGTTCGTCGACCCACTTACTAAAAAAGACTCTAGACCCCGTCAAAGCATCGAAACACGTGTATTTGCATTTCACTAATTTTGAGAGTATTTACTAATTTTTATTTGATGCAGCCGCGCACATTCCTGTAAAATACCGTCAGTTTACCAATTTTTTTTCCGATAGAAAATTATAAAAACTTAATCAATTTCTCCAGACCACTGGATAAGCCTCAGAGTCTAGTGGGCCGCCTTCTTCAAGGTCTTGAGTGTTGTTAGCGGCAGGAACATATGGTCTTGGCTGCCAATATGACTCGCTACCTGCGTATCGAGTTGAAAGTGCGCGTCGCCTTCGAGTTGTTGTTTTATTGGGAAAAGCGGCATGAAGAACACCTGCATGAAAAAACAGCGCATCACCGGGTAACATATTGTAAGAAACTACCTCATACAGATCTGGGTTCTCATCTATATTAGGAACTGGTCCATCATATTGATCCGCCTCCTCCACCAAAACCCCCTCGGCTATTCGAACAGGTTGATAAATTTTTCCGGACCGATGTGATCCTTTCACAAAACGTAACGCACCTGAATTTTCATCCACCGCATCTAAGGGTATCCAAAATGATCCGAAATCTGGACCACCTATTTCGTAATAGGGCAAGTCTTGATGCCAATGAGTTTTGTTCTCTGTTCCCGGTTCTTTGACTAACAAATGCTCATCGACATAATTAAGTTTTTCAGTACGCATTATTTTTGCAGCTAATTCGGTTACATTGCTCTCCTCTTCGAATCTACGGAAAGCTTCTATGCGACGACACATGTGGTGATCAGTAAAAAAACGCCCGCCGGATTCGCCGATATAATCCCTTGCTATTGGGCTCGGATTTTCCATAGCTTGCTCAATGCCATCAACTAAAATGTCTAGCCAATAAACTGAAAAGGCCTCTTTGATAAGTATCACCCCATCTTCGCGCCATTGCCTGCTTGTCTTTGCGTTGACGTCTTTTAAAATAGTACCAGTCATCTATTGCTCCACTTTACATAGAACCATTTGCATCGGTTATGCTGAAAATGCAACTATATTTTCTCCTTACTTTGCGCTTGCCATTTGTTAAAAAAGCAAAAGTTGTACAATTTCCCATAAAAAACCTTTTTATAGTGTATGTTGCTGTCATATCGACTCCCTAACAGAGACTGCATCCAAATTCACCAACACCCGGATTAAGATCGATTACTAAATATTAATTAATTAATATTGTTTTCAGCACCTTTTGCAAACTTTAGTACTTTCTTTTGATTGGCAAAAACAGGTAATTTTGTAACTAATTTATGATATGTTCCTTTCCAAACTTTAAAATAATCTCGGTGCATCATTATTGAAGAAAGCGGTCTTTATCGGTCAAAAGCAAGTCATATAATTAATCCGAATGATTTGAATATTAAATATGCTAACGTGATTTCTGTTGCCGACAAGTTTAAATATATTGGTTCTATAACTAATTATTATAATTCGCCACTTGGAAGCTGACCGTAACCTGCAGATCCAACCGCTTTTCTTCTTAGATGGCCATGTAAAGATTTAACTTATTAACATAAGTCGCAAACATCAAATGTGTTTTTCGGGGTTCCACCCCCCAGGAGAAAGATGTTTTTGACCAAAAACCAATGGGCGTTGCTCTAGGTCAGTTGCCATCGTATCATTGAAACGATTAAGCCAGCCGAAAAGAGAAATTACCGAAACAATTTCGACAATTTGATCCTCACTAAAATAAAGTTTTAGTCGATCCATGTCTCCATCAGTAACTGTGTTTGGGACTTGTCCTGCTGACTGCGCCAGAGATAAAGCGGCGCGTTCTCCTTCCGAAAAGAGGTTGTTACGTTCAAATTCATAAATCATCTCTATTTTTTTTGCCGAAACACCGTCCACATTTGCAGCACTCTCAGCAGTGTGTGCCATGCAATACTGACATCCAGCCGATCGACTTGCCATATGTGCAACCATCCGTTTAAGGTCTGTTGGGACTGCGCTTGGCACCCCAATAACCTCCCTGGCAAGACGCGAAAAAGCCTTCAGAATACGCGGAATACGACCCATTAGGTAAAAACTGTTGGGTACAAATCCAAGCGCTTTTTCCGATCGACTAAATTCATCTTTCAACCCAGCTATTTGTTGCATAGATGCAGGTGATATCCTTGCCATTTAATTCATCCTTTCCAAGTTTTGCGTTGACTGACAACTATATTCAAAATTTCTGTTGAATTAATTAAATATTTATCGGTACTAAAAGTTCCGCCCAAGTTTTCATAGCAGAATATTTTCGATTTTATTTTTACCGTTTTGTTTGTACTTTAGCTGTTTATTGATCTTTGGTACTGAAGGAAAAATAACAGAGGAATGGTGCCGGCTAGAGGATTTGAACCCCTGACCCCCTGATTACAAATCAGATGCTCTACCAACTGAGCTAAGCCGGCAAATAATTCATTCATATCTGGGTAGCATGAGTTTTAACGTTCGTATACTCAAATGTTCAACCAAACAAGAGTGGATGGTAGTGTGATTCAGCGCTTTGTAAGCAATCTTTGTCGGGAAAACAAGTGAGTATTTTTAACAGCCGAGAGGTGGAATATATTCAACAAATATAAAGCATTAATCGCGTTAGTTATTGAACCTTGAAAATATTACAGGCCGGAATTAATTGTTTTTTTAAGGCTTATTTCTGAGATTTTAGTTGCACTCCGATAAAATTTTTTAATCAGGTATCGGCTTTAATGAGATTACTAATTAAATTTTAGTAAAAAATATGGCTAAAACTGAGTAGATCTCTGAAAAATGCTTATTGCAGCCATTTGTTTTTGCTGCACAGACATTTGTTCAGTATGCAAGAATAGTTTTGCTGCTCGGTCCCCGAAGCCTAACCGATGGAAAGAAAGTAAGAATCTTAAAGTTTAAATCGTTAACCTGAAGATTCGGGTCTCTGCCCAAAGTTGGCCCTTTAATGGATTTGATCTAAAGGGAAGCAGGGTAGGAAATTAACTTTTTAAGAAGATGAAGATTTTGTAATTAACGCGTTGATAAAAAAACATGGCGATTGCTCTAGACTCCATAATTATGGAAAAACATGGGCTGTGCGCTGAATAATGGAAGGTGCAAAAGAATTGTTCACAACGGCGCAACTTAAAGAATTCTAAATCTTCTATGAAGCTAACACATGTTAAAATGTGCGGGCCTGGCAATATTGACGTTGTGCGTCCTTGGTGAATATATTCTGAATATGCTCAAAATATGAAATCAATAGCGGAAATAGTTCGGTCGCACCGGTCTAGTGCATTTGAACTATCCCGATATTGTGAAGGTGGAAATCAAATACAAATCAGGGAGTCTAAACAGATTTTGTTTGATTAGAGTTAATGTCATTCTGTGGATCTTAGGATTACCGTTTCGAAAAGTTTAATGCGTTAGGTTTTCGTTTTTTTATTGTATTGTGAGTATAAATCCGATGCATGGATTCTAATCATTTAGGGTATTCTTTGGCCGAAAGAGCAAACAATGCAACAGCAGTGGCACTTGCGACATTGAGGCTTTGTATTTTTCCCGTCGAAGGGATTTGGTATACATTGTCACACGTTTTCTTTGTAAGACGTCGAAGTCCTGACCCCTCTGAACCTACTGTAATGGCCTGATAGGGGACTTGCGGTGAAGACGGGATTCTGACCTTTGATAGTGAATCTAGACCAATGCACCAGTAACCTGATTTTTTTAGCAATTCCATTGCGCGAACTAGATTATTAGCATGCACCAGTGGCACAACATCCACAGCGCCGGAAGCAGATTTGGCTAAAACTCCAGTCAAAGGTGTTGCATTTCTGCTAGGTAAAACAACTGCGTCGGCTCCGAATACTGCGGCGGATCGTAAAATTGCACCTACGTTTCGAGGGTCAGTTATTTGATCTAAAAGTACGATAGTTGAAGTTGTTTTTTTTGAAGGTATTAAGCATATTTCTTTTATGGAGACTTCTGGCAGAGGGCCGGATAATAACGCAATTCCCTGATGCACAGCATTTCTCGGTAGAAGGGCAGAAATTTTTTCTTTGCTTGTTTTTACGGCCACAACATTTGGCGGTATGGCGAATGTTGTAATATCTTTGGAAATATAAAGCTTTTTGATTTGTCTATTCGGGTTTGCCAGGGCCGCTTCGACGGTATGTTGACCCCAGATCCATATGTCAGAAATATTTGTGTTTCGTTGTTGGATGGCGTCACGCTGTTTTTTTTTCTTCATGCTATCGATTTCCTTGCTCTTTTCGTTGGTACATTCTATAAAGCGCCGAAAGAAACTTGGGAATTGTTATTCTGTGTCAGTTGAAAGTGAATTTTATTGGCAAAGTTAATTCTCAAATTGGTTAAAAAATTGGAGCTGGTGTAATATATCTGCCAA
Organism: Rhodospirillaceae bacterium; assembly: GCA_002709075.1. Taxonomy (GTDB): domain Bacteria; phylum Pseudomonadota; class Alphaproteobacteria; order MPNO01; family UBA2964. The sequence goes on from PAPV01000019.1 coordinate 79,679, forward strand.
AGCGTGAAGTTTCCAAAGGGCCTTTCCGGAGGGATGCCCGAGTGGCTAAAGGGGACGGGCTGTAAACCCGTTGGCGTACGCCTACGTTGGTTCGAATCCAACTCCCTCCACCAGGTAGCGCAATGGTTGATGACAAGGATGGAAAATGACACCTTGGTAGGTTAGATTTGCGGGTGTAGCTCAATGGTAGAGCCCCAGCCTTCCAAGCTGGTTACGTGGGTTCGATTCCCATCACCCGCTCCAGTGTTTTGAGCTGGTACATTTGTCTGAGTGTTTAGAGCACGTCATTGAAAAGGAATAATCAGGATGGCGAAAGAAAAATTTGAGCGTACGAAGCCACATTGTAACATTGGCACGATTGGTCACGTTGATCATGGTAAGACGTCACTA
>PAPV01000020.1 GCA_002709075.1 Rhodospirillaceae bacterium
TCACTCAACTATATCCCACTTTTGAAAAGTATTTAATCCTTCCTTTTCTAAAAACTCATTAATGGATTTGTCAAAGCTAACTTGATAAAGATTTTAAAAAGTAAGTAGTTTTTTGTAAGTATGATTTAGCGATATACGTAAAAGTGGAATGTAATATATATTTATTGAACTGGTATTTTTATAACTTGATGTTGAAAATTCTTTCAGGTCGGGTTTATTTTGATATAAACGATACTTAAGAAGTTAAAAATATAAATTTGCACTCTATTAAATTGATGTGATACCAGAGAGGTTTGTTACATAAATTTTGATTTCTTTTTGATTTTTGAAATTAGGTTGCCAGCAGGAATAAACTATATTAACTCTTTGTTGACCGTGCTCTATGTGGATCTTTGTTGATTTTATTAACTTTTTAGTAGCTGCCAACTAGAAGCCAACAATATGCGTGTTTTTACATCATACAGCGATGTGCCAGTTGATTTGATCGGATCCGCGCTTGCGCTGGGTAATTTTGATGGAGTGCATGTTGGGCATCAGGCAGTGATAGGCACTGCTAAACAAATAGCTGACAAAGAAAAAGTGCCATCTGTTGTTATGTCGTTTTCGCCACATCCGCGTCGTTATTTTCGGCCTGATGACCCATGCTTTGAACTCACCCCTGGAGTTTTTAAAGCAAGGCCGATCGCTCAGCTTGGAATCGATGCGTTGTTCTCTATTCCTTTTGATTCTCATCTAGCGGGTATGGCAGCAGAAAATTTTATAGAGCAAGTTCTGGTTTCAGAATTGAGAATTTCCCATGTGGTTGCGGGTTATGATTTTGTTTTCGGCAAAGGACGACAAGGAAACCTCGCGTTGCTTGAAAAAATGGGTAAAAAATATGGGTTTGGAACGAGTATTGTTGATGCAGTTCATCCCAAAAATAAAGACCTGCCTCCAATATCTTCAACTTTAATTCGCAAATATCTTCGTGCAGGAAGGGTTAAGGATGCATCGAGATTACTAGGGCGAAACTGGGAAATTGAGGGTGAAGTAGTGGCTGGTGAACAGCGAGGGGGCAAAATTGGGTTCCCAACTGCAAATATTTCATTGGGTAATTTTTTACATCCTGCTTTTGGTGTATATGCTTGTTGGGTTGCAGTATGTGATGGTGAAAAGTCGGAATTGCGTAAAGGTGTCGTTAATATCGGTCGTCGCCCCACGTTTGATGGTGAAGGCGTTACAGTAGAAGCACATTTATTTGATTTTGACGCTAACCTCTATGGAAAAGTGCTACGGGTAATTCTGGCTAGTTTTATTAGACCAGAGGTAACTTTCGATGGGATTGATGAAATTCGTACGCAGATTACGAAAGATTGTTCTGAGGCACTAAGCATTCTTAATGCTAACAGTACCCCTTATATTGATCTTGACAGTGGAGTTGTTTTCAATGAGTAAAGACTACAAATCGACTGTGTTTTTGCCAAAAACTGACTTTCCAATGCGTGGATCTCTTCCAGAACGCGAGCCTGAAATGTTACAGTATTGGGAATCGCTCGATCTATACCGCCTTCAACGGGAAGATTCATCCGGGCGAGAGAAATTTATTTTGCATGACGGTCCTCCTTATGCCAACGGTAATTTACATATTGGACATGCACTTAATAAAATTTTGAAAGATGTAATTAATCGGTCGCGTCAGATGACTGGTTTTAATGCTAATTACGTGCCCGGATGGGATTGCCATGGTTTGCCAATCGAATGGAAAATTGAGGAGCAATATCGTAACAAAAACAAGGTTAAAGATGATGTTCCAATAGAAGACTTTCGAGAGGAATGCAGAAAGTTTGCGGCACATTGGGTCGATATCCAATCAGAGGAATTTAAACGTCTTGGTGTTGTAGGTGACTGGAACAATCCTTACACAACAATGAGTTTTTCTGCGGAAGCACAGATTGCCAGAGAGTTGATGAAGTTTTCTATGAATGGGCAACTATATCGGGGCTCAAAACCAGTTATGTGGTCGGTAGTTGAAGGTACAGCGTTGGCTGAAGCTGAAGTTGAGTATCACAATTTTGAATCTGATCAGGTTTGGGTGAAATTTCCGGTTAAGTCAACAGGGGATACAGGTTGGGACAAAATGGTGTCCGAGTTTAACGTACCCAAAATCATAATTTGGACAACAACTCCATGGACAATACCGGGAAATCGAGCAATTTCTTTCTCATCCCGAATTCCCTACAGCGTGTTTGAAATTACTGAGGCTCCTGAAGATAATTGGGCAAAAACTGGTGAATACTTTATTTTGGCTGATTCTTTGGCAGATGAAGTTATGAAACAGGGGAGGGTAACAAAATTTATACGGCGAACCACCGTGCCTCCGGAGGTGTTGTCTCATGGTCATTGTTGTCATCCCTTAAAGGGTTTTGGAGGAGGGTATAGTTTTGATGTACCGTTACTTGATGGTGATCATGTCACTGACGATACGGGAACCGGATTTGTTCACACAGCACCCAGTCATGGTAGAGAGGATTTTGATATATGGACAATTAGCGGACCGCTTCTTGCGAAACGTAAAATTGACCGTCATATCCCCTACACGGTCGACTCTAAGGGAAAATACACACATGATGCACCTGGCTTTAGTGATAAGACGGTAATTAAACCTAACGGTAAAAAAGGCGATGCTAATGAGGCTGTAATAAAAGAATTACGTGAGCGCGACGCGATGGTAGCGCGTGCCCGATTGAAGCATCAGTATCCACACAGTTGGCGGTCAAAATCACCTCTCATTTTTCGAAATACTGAGCAATGGTTCATATCGATGGAGGATGAAGAGGGTCAATCTGGTTTGCGTGCAATTGCACTTAAAGCAATATCCGAAACGGCCTTTTATCCACCTCAGGGAAGAAATCGGCTTAGAGGGATGATAAAAAACCGACCAGATTGGGTTATCTCTCGCCAGCGTGCTTGGGGCGTTCCGATTTGTGTTTTTGTGAATCGCGAAACTGGAAAAATACTTTGTGATGAAAAAGTAAATATCCGAATTGCAGATGCTTTTGAGGAAGATGGCTCAGATTGCTGGTTCACTCGTAAAAGCGAGTGGTTTTTGGGAGAAGACTATCTGTCTGAGGACTACGAGAAGGTTACTGATATTCTCGATGTCTGGTTCGACTCTGGATCCACTCACAGCTTTACCCTCGAAAAACGTGCAGATCTTAAGTGGCCTGCGGATCTGTACCTCGAGGGTTCTGATCAGCATCGTGGATGGTTTCATTCTTCCCTATTGGAGTCTTGTGGAACAAGGGGTCGGGCCCCTTATGATGGTGTATTGACACACGGGTTTGTGATGGCTGAAGAGGGTGTCAAAATGTCCAAATCTTTAGGAAATGTCATTTCTCCACAGGAAGTAATCAAAAGTTTTGGAGCAGACATCCTAAGAATATGGGTTGTAGCATCGGATTACTCAGAAGATCTTCGAATAGGCCCAGATATACTAAAGCATCAAGTCGATGCGTACCGCCGTTTTAGAAATACACTCCGGTTTCTGCTCGGTAGCTTAGACGGGTTTAAAGTTGAGGAAAAGACCAGCTTTGACGACATGCCGGAACTAGAGAGGTTTGTCTTGCACAGGCTTTTTGAACTTAACAAAATAATTCGGAAGTCCTGCGAATTTTATGATTTTCATACAATATTTACCGTTCTACATACTTTCTGTTCAGTAGATTTATCCTCTTATTATTTTGATATTAGAAAGGATTGCTTATACTGCGATCATTCAGAAAACTTGCAGCGCCGCGCCGCACGTACCGTGATGTCTGAAGTATTCTCATGTTTAACAGCTTGGCTAGCGCCTATAATCTGTTTTACGGCAGAGGAAGCATGGATGCACCGTGACTCGAAAGAAACAGATGATGGTCCAGTTTCGGTTCATTTGCGTCAATTTCCGATGGTGCCGACTAAATGGGAAAATCTTCTGTTGTCCAAAAAATGGCAGCGCATCAGAACAATACGTCGAGTAGTTACAGGTGCTATCGAATTAGAGCGTTCCGCAAAACGTATCGGGTCTAGTTTAGAAGCATGTGTAAAAATTTTTCTTACTGACGAAGATCGCAAACTGTTTAATGGGCAAGACGTCGCAGAAATTTGTATCACCTCCGCTGCTGAGTTGAGCGCTGAAGTTCCCCCCGAAAATTCCTTTAGATTGGAAGAACTACCGGACATTGCAGTTTTGGTCACAGAAGCACTTGGGAATAAGTGCCAAAGATGTTGGAAAATTCTGGAAGAAGTGAATCAGCAGGAAAAAAATAATCTTTGTAAGCGTTGTGCGGAAGTGATTAGAAGATGAATATAGCACCATTTCATTTTGGTATTATCGCACTCTTAGTAGGCTTGCTAATAGATCAAGTCAGTAAGTGGTGGATAATAGATGTTATGATGCTTGAGCCTCGGGTAATTTTTGTTACAAATTTTTTCAATTTAGTTATTGTTACAAATCACGGAATAAGCTTTGGGCTTTTCTCTAATTTTGGTGAATCGATTCGGTGGGTTTTAATTGGTTTCGCAGTCTCTTTGTCTATTTTTCTTTTTATTTGGTTGATACGAACCAAAGTTCAACACGTAGCCTTAGCTCTAGGTATGATTATTAGCGGTGCTATAGGTAATGTCATAGATCGTGTGAGAATTGGTGCAGTGATTGATTTTTTAGATTTTCATGCCTTTGGCTGGCACTGGCCTACGTTTAACGTTGCGGATAGTGCTATAACGATAGGCGTCTTAATTCTTATGTATAATTCTTTGCGGTTTGAACATACGGGTCGGTAATATGAGTAAAAAGCTTATGCTCTGGATTTATATTAGAAGGGTTTGTTTTAATCGCTTAATATATGTAATGACAATTTTTTCTTTGAGTGCTTGTGGTGACAGTCGCAGCATTGTTGGTCTGCATAAACAGTCACCTGATGAGTTTGAGGTTATAACAAGAGCACCATTGAGTTTGCCACCGGATTACTCTTTGCGAGCGCCTGCACCAGGAAAACAAAGACCACAAGAAAAAACTATTCGATCTGCCGCACGTGATGAACTTATAAAATCTACATTAAAAACTGAAAAAACTGGAGTTTTACATCGGAAAGGGATAAAAACTAACTCCCCCGGAGAAGCTGCTTTGTTGACCAGGGCAGAAGCTCTTAATGCAGATGATTCGATCCGTGAAAAAATTAGTTTAGAGAGTAATGCTTTGATAAAGGCAAATAAAGACCTGTTAGCAAAACTATTATTTTGGAAAGAGGCAGAAAAGCCAGGGGTTGCAATAGATCAGATGCAAGAGGCAAAACGAATACGGGAGGCCCGTGCTGAAGGTAAGTCGATCAATCAGGGTGACGTTCCAAGCATAAAGCGCAAAAAAAGAGGGTTTTTTGAGGGAATATTTTAAGTTGGATAAATACCTTTTTAACCGAGGAATTTTTGTCTCAAGCTACAAAGATAATGCACCAATCTCATCATAGAAGTTTCTTAAGTCGCAAGTATAGTTGGCAGGTTGGATATCTGGTGTTTTTGACCCTGATATTAGCCAATCTTTTTTGTAGGCCAATTAATGCGGTCGTTTTTAGTCCCAAGCACTTTACATTACCGAATGGTATGCAGGTAGTAATTGTAACTAATCGAAATGCCCCAGTTGTTTCCCACATGGTTTGGTATGAAGTTGGCGCGGCCGATGAACCAGCAGGTCAATCCGGTCTTGCGCATTTGCTAGAGCATTTAATGTTCAAGGGAACAAAGTTAGTTCCAAACGGCCAGTTTTCTAAAATTGTGGCACGTAATGGAGGTATAGACAACGCTTTCACATCTCATGACTACACTGCATTTTTCCAAATGGTGAGTCGGGAAAAGCTTGAATTAGTGATGAAGTTGGAAGCAGATAGAATGCGAAACTTGGCTCTGAATGAAAAACAAATATTGCTTGAGCGTGATGTTGTATTGGAGGAGAGGGCAACAAGAACTGATAACAGCCCTGCTGCGCAACTTTACGAGGCTAAACAAGCGACATTGTACATTAATCATCCATACCGGAATCCAATTATAGGTTGGAGGCATGAAATCAAGGAATTAAGTAGCAAACAACTCCTGCAATTCTATAACCGCTTTTATGTTCCTAATAATGCTATTTTAGTTGTTTCAGGAGACGTATCCATCGCAGAATTACGACCCTTAGCAAAGAAATATTATGGTGTAATCCCTCGTGGTCCAAAAATTATCCGTAAACGTTTGCGGGAGCCTCCTCACAATGCACCTCGGCGGGTCACGCTCGTTAGTGCGCGAGCTGGACAATCTCAGTTAACTAGAACCTACATTGCTCCTTCGTATCGCACTGCACAGGGAATAGAAGCTTACGCTTTAGAGATTCTTGCCGATATCTTAGGTGGTGGAACACGCTCGCGTTTATTTCGAAAGTTAGTAATTAATGCATCCATCGCCGCGTCGGTCATGGCTTATTATGATCCAAACGCATATGACTTTGGTGAATTTAATATTTTTGTTAGTCCACGGTCCGGTGCATCTTTGGAAACTCTTGAATTAGCCGTAAATCAAGAAATTCAGTTCATTTTGGAACAAGGTGTAACTAAGGAGGAGGTAAAACGTTCAGTGCGTGCATTGGTTACGAGCGCAGTTTTCGCACGTGATTCAGTGAGCGCTGCTCCAAATATTATTGGGCGTGCTTTGACCACTGGTCAAACGATTGCGGACATAGAGGCTTGGCCAGAGCGGCTTCAAAAGGTCAAGGTTAAAGATGTTCTTGATGCCGCAAAAAAGGTTTTGCGATCGCGTAATTCAGTAACCAGTATTTTGAAGTCCTCTAAAGATGGGTAGGGTTTATCGTACATCAAAGATCTTTCTAGCACTAATACTACCTCTGTTTTACTCATTGCCATCTAATGCAATTGATATTCGTGAGGTAAAATCAAAAATGGGTGTCACTGCGTGGTTAGTGGAGAATCAAAATACACCAGTTATCAGTGTTGCATTTACCTTTCGTTCTGGTTCTATTAGCGACCCTGTAGGCAAGGAAGGACGGGCAAGTTTTGTTGCTGCTATGCTTGATCAAGGTGCAGGTGATCTTGATGCAGAGTCATTTCAAGCGCGGTTGGAAGATCTCTCCATAAGTTTGCGTTTTAATGCGGGAATAGAGAGTTTCTCAGGCACCTTATACACATTAAAAAAAAATAGCTCAGAGGCTTTTAACCTTCTTTCGTTGGCTCTTACAAAACCACGGTTCGAGAAAAAAACTGTTAGACGAGTTAGAGAACAAATAATTGCAAGGTTGAAATCCAATTTGGAAAGGCCCGAGGTAATCGCGAGCCGAGCCTGGTATAATAATGTGTTTAAAAATCATGCCTATGGCCGTCCTGTAGGAGGGAGTGTTGGATCACTCACTAAGGTAAGTGTCCAAGATCTTCGCCAATTTGTTTTGGAAAAGTTAACCAAGGACAAGTTAATAATTGGCGTTTCTGGAAGTATTTCCGCTTCAGAATTATCCCCGCAACTTGATAAGATATTTGGTATTTTACCGGTTTTTAGAAAAGAAAAAGAATTTCCAAAGCCAAACCTTTTGACAATTGAAAAACCGATTGTAATTAAACGCGATGTTCCGCAAAGCACTGTGATTTTTGGGCAATTAGCTGTTCAGCGTAATCACCCAGATTGGTATGCCACCTACATTATGAATCGAATCTTAGGAGGAAGAGGTTTTTCTTCTAGATTAATGGAAGAAATTAGAGAAAAACGTGGTCTTGCTTACGGCGTATCTTCTTGGTTGCGTCCATTCGAAAAAATTGGATTGATAACCGGAAATGTTGCGACAAAAAATAGCAGAGTGAATGAATCACTGAAAATTATCAAGGATGAATGGCGGAAGGCTGCTGTTTTAGGATTTTCTAATAAAGAACTTGAAAATGCGAAGAAATATATCAACGGTTCCTTTCCTCTTACACTAACGTCCACCAGAAAAATTGCTGGGGTCTTAGCTAATATTCAATACAATAGACTTGGAATTAACTATCTTACTCGCCGTCGATTTTTAATAAATTCCGTAACGATAGATCATTTAAACAGGGTTGCAAAAAGAATATTAAGTCCTTCATTGCTCTCGATAGTGATAGTAGGCGAGCCTACTAATCTTAGCTCTATTGAAGTACCTATGAAAACGCCTTACGGATCAAATTAAGTCCAGTGAGTACTAGGAAGATAAAAATTATGTTTCGGAAACGTTCCTCTGGAATGAATTGCCGCAGTTTTCTTCCAAAGTAACTACCTACGACAGCAGGAAACATTGCTAGACATGAAACTGAGAGATTGCTTGGATTAAAGTGCCCGCCGAGTTGTAATGCTAGCAAAAGGCATAGGCCACCAATAAAAAAAATTATCCCTGATGCTTGAACAAACAAATCTTTACTCAACTGCAAGGCCTGCAAGTAAAGTACGGTCGGTATCGCTATAACGCCAGTCATGCCAGACATAATTCCCGCAAAAGTCCCAGTTAGTGGAGAGAGCCAATTGTGATGTTTGCTGTTAATAATCACTCTGACTGCAAATAAATTAATCAGAGCGTAAATTGTAACGATACAGCCAAGAGTGATGAGAAGATAAAAGGGATCAACTCTCTCTAATATGTTTACGCCCAAAAACGTTGTAATGCAGGCTGAAAATATTAATAGCCAGAATTGTCGAAGTAGCCGAAAAAAGTTTCCTCCATTCATTGCCTGTATTGCATTCGTTATCAAAATAGGAATCACCAGAAGGGGTACAGCAATACTTAATTCTATAAATTGTGTCATAAAGGCAATAGCTGTAAGTGGCAATCCCATACCGGCTATGCCTTTTATAAGTCCACCGCAAAAAAATGCTGCAAAGCACGCTCCTAGTAGTGTAAAATCCATAGTTGCATCTCCCTTGTAAACCAGGCACGTTTGGGAATTGTGGCCGCTCCCATGAAAACAAATTTCTTAAAGCTGGAGAATTTTAGTTACCAAGTTTTCAAGATTCGTCCGGTTGGGTTACTGTAGAATTATTACTATGATTTATGAACAGAATATAAACTATTGTTTGGCAAAATCCATAGGTTCTGGTGGACTTGACTCTTCTGAGTTGAGTTATCTACTAGAAAAGCTGGATCCAGAGTTTGAAAGACTCAAAAAAAGTTACTTAAGTGATAATCTGCCGATTTTGACTCTTCCTGAGGTTGATGATCTTTCTGAACTATCACATATCGCAACAGTTTGGCGAAAAAAATTTGACAAAGTAATTATATTGGGTGCTGGTGGATCGAGCCTTGGAGGCAAGACTTTATGTGCTCTCAATCAAGATGAATATGGTACGGCACCAGGTGCACCGCGTATCTATTTCTTTGAAAATGTTGATCCTTTTGGTTTCGACCGAGCAATGTCATCTTTGGACCTTAGTCGCACGAGTTTAATAGTTATATCTAAATCGGGCAATACTGCAGAGACGCTTGTACAACTGTTATGTTGTATTTCGGCATGGAGGGCTGCCGGATTTAAGGATCTTTCGGAGTCGTTCTTGGCAATCTGTGGCCCCGGAAACAATATTCTCAGAAGAATCTGTTTGAGAGAAAATATTCAAATTTTGGATCATGACCCGCTTATTGGTGGCCGTTACTCAGTTTTGTCGAAAGTCGGCATGTTACCCGCTTTAATAGCAGGTCTCGATTGTACTAAGCTACGCAGGGGAGCAAGTGAAATTTTAAACCCTATTTTGCAGGGTGCTAAGCCATCTGAGTTTGGGCCCGCAATAGGTGCGGCAATTTCAGTCGGGCTTTCCAGGAATAATGGGATTTCTCAATCTGTAATGATGCCCTATATCGATCGGCTCATGGTTTTTTCAAAATGGTACCGCCAACTTTGGGCCGAGAGTCTTGGAAAGAAGGGTCTCGGTACAACACCAATCGATGCTTTAGGTGTTGTTGATCAGCATAGCCAGTTACAACTTTATTTAGATGGTCCTCGGGATAAAATGTTTACGATACTGATGTTAGATCAGAAGGGTGTAGGGATGCAGATCGACCCAAGTCCAGCAGATGCCGTTGAACTCAATTATGTAGTTGGACGAACCATGGGTGACCTAATTAACGCAGAACAGCGTGCCACTGCCCAGACCTTGATAGATTCTGGACTTCCTACACGTATAATTAGCTTTAAAGAATTAGATGAAAAAACGCTAGGTGGTCTTTTAATGTTTTTCATGTTGGAAACCATACTGGCAGCTAGTCTGTTACGAATAGACCCCTTTGATCAACCTGCGGTGGCGAGAGGAAAACTACTCACACAACGCTATCTAGCGGATTTCGAATTGTTATGACTATACGTTTATTACCTGAAACTACTGTAAATCGAATTGCTGCCGGCGAGGTTGTGGAGCGTCCTGCATCAGTTGCAAAAGAGTTGATAGAAAATGCTATAGATTCCGGAGCAAAGAAGATAAATGTAAAATTTAGGACTGGGGGTAAGTTGTCACTTATAGTAACAGACGACGGTTGTGGAATTTCGGCTGCTGATTTGGAACTTGCGGTAGAACGACATGCTACCTCAAAACTAGATAGCGATGATTTAATTAAAATATCAACACTAGGTTTTAGGGGTGAAGCATTACCCTCAATTGGTTCTGTATCTCGAATGACTATCAGAAGCAAGATTGACGTTGCTGATAGTGCATGGGCTTTGAAGGTTGAGGGCGGAAAAAAAATTGGATTGCGTCCAGATTCGTTGACCAAGGGTACTCGGGTAGAGGTAAACGATTTATTCTATGCTACTCCCGCTCGGTTAAAGTTTCTAAAAACAGACCGCACTGAGTCAACGCATATAATAGATACCGTAAAACGTTTGGGAATGGCTCGACCTGATATTTGTTTTTCAGTGTCAGATGAGCGTGGAGTTAGATTGTTTCTTGATATACACAAAGGAAAATTATCTATTTCTCTCTTGAAGCGTCTGGCCGATGTGATGCAACATGATTTTGCTAAAAACTCAGTACCGATAAAGGCCGAGCGGGGTTCTTTGAGTCTAACAGGGTATGCAGGACTGCCGACTTTACATCAGTCTTCTACCCGTTCACAGTTTCTTTTCGTGAATGGGCGCCCAGTCCGTGATCCGGTATTGAGTGGTGGAGTTAGGGCAGCCTATACGGATTTTTTATTTAGAGGCCGCCATCCATTAGTGGCGCTATATTTGGAAATTTTGCCGCACGACCTTGACGTAAACGTTCACCCTATGAAATCCGAAGTTCGTTTTCGCAATGCAAGACAAGTTCGTGGATTAATTATTAGTGCATTGCGGCATGCTCTAACAGAAGCCGGACATCGGGCATCAACCACAGTCGCTCAGCAGGCGCTTGGATCTCTCAGATCCGGAAAAAATTCCTTTGGTATACCGTTGCAAGGCCATAAAACTGCATTTGCACCCAACCATCAAAGTGCTCCAGTCCATGGTTTTCCTTCCGACTTACCCGAGACAGAAACTCCGTCTGCGCCACCGGTTGATAGGTTGCATGACAACTCTGAGTATGACGAAAAATTTTCGGAAAATTACCCACTTGGTGCTGCTCGAGCGCAGTTGCATGAAACTTACGTTATTGCTCAAACTTCAGATGGTATAGTTATTGTCGATCAACATGCTGCTCATGAGCGATTAGTTTATGAGAAGATGAAGGAGGCGATTGCAAATGGAGGGGTGACAAGGCAACTTTTATTATTGCCAGAGGTGGTGGAAATGGATGAGACTGACTGTGAAAGATTGCTTTACAGGAAAAATCAGTTGAATGAGCTTGGTTTGACAATTGAGGCTTTTGGTGTCGGTGCATTGGTAGTACGAGAAACTCCAGCCATTCTTGGACAAATTGATTTAAAACGTCTCCTTCACGATTTGTCAGAAGAACTGGCTGAATTTGGTGAAAGCTTGCTTTTAGAAGATCGATTACACCAGGTGTGTGCAACACTTGCCTGTCATGGTAGCGTGAGATCTGGAAGACGGCTCAGTCAAACTGAGATGAATGCCTTGTTGCGTAGCATGGAATCTACACCCGCTTCTGGCCAGTGCAACCACGGTCGCCCGACCTATATTGAATTACGATTGGCCGATATTGAAAAATTATTCGGACGGCGTTGACTAACAGATAATCAAAAAAGTAATAAGGGTTTTTCCAAATTTACGTTGCTCAATTATCTCTGTGTAGGGTGGCCATTTTGGTTTTTCTTCAGACCCAGTTTCGACAGTGCAAATTGTTCCTGTTGTTATCCATCCTTTGCTTTTAAATGCAGATAGTGCTGGAGCAACAAGGTCTTGATAATATGGTGGGTCAAGAAAAATTAATGAGTAGGTCTTCTTTGCTTTGTCTGGATAAAGACAATTTCCAGACAAGAATTCCATTTTGTTAAGAAAATTTAGTGCCTCAGCATTGCGCCGACAAAATTCTAGTGCCCTTGAATTAATGTCAATACAGGTGGCAAATTCAGCTCCGCGTGATAACCCTTCCAGCGCCATTGCACCTGTTCCGCAAAATCCATCAAGAACTATTGCTCCTTCCACTCGATCTTTTCGGCCAATTCGATTGTTTCCGTGGCAAAGGGTATTAAATATTGACTCGCGCACCCGATCTGGTGTTGGCCTAATTGAAATGCCAGGTGGTGAGTGAATTCGTCTACCCCGATGGCTCCCGGCTACAATTCTCATTGAAGTGACTTTATCGCCTTCGATCAGATGATCGTTTATCAAAATTGATCTGCTCAGCTATAACTTTAGCCGATATTTCACGAACCTCACCTGATTGCATTTTGCCTAGGTGGAATGGACCAAATGACACTCTTATTAGGCGGTTTACCTGCAGACCAAGATATTTAAGCACCCTACGAACCTCGCGATTCTTACCCTCGCGTAAAGTTACTAAGAGCCAAGAATTACTGTTTTGTTTTTTTTCAAGTTTTACAGACATAGGACCGTAGTGGACTCCGCTAATGGTAATACCTTCTTCTAGACCCTCTAATTTAGACATCACTATTTCACCGTGAACCCGCACCCTATATCGCCTGGTCCATCCGGTTTCTGGAAGCTCAAGCTTTCTTGCTAGCTCTCCATTATTTGTGAGTAAAATTAATCCCTCAGAATTAAAGTCCAGCCGTCCTACAAGCATCACACGTGGTAATTCTTCGGGTAATTTTTCAAAAATTGTCGGACGTCCCTTTGGATCACTATTGGTACTCAATATACCCCGTGCTTTGTGGTGACGCCAAAGCCTTTCTCTCTCAGGTTCAGCAATCTCTCTCCCATCAACTGCAATTATACTTTTCTCATTTACTAAAGTCGCAGGGGTGTCGATAACAACACCGTCAACACATATACGTCTATCAAGAATCATTTTTTCAGCCAAACGACGCGAGCATACCCCCGCCCGGGAAAGTTTTTTTGCAATGCGTTCTGAAATAAATCTCTTCCTCATGCTGAGGCGTTAACTAATGCATCAAAGAGTGCTCTATCACCTTCATTTATCCCGTATTCTGGATGCCATTGCACTCCAAGACAGAAGCGTTTTTCAGGATGTTCAATTCCTTCAATCACTCCATCGACTGCTTTTGAATTTACTACTATTGGATCAGCGATATTTGCAACTGCTTGATGGTGACTAGAATTGACGGAAAAATAAGTTTGTCCGATAATTTCATGTAAAATGGTACCTGATATTATTTCAATTTCATGCGAAGGCATTGATCTGGGTGATTTCTGCTCGTGTTCAAGAGGATTCTCAATTTCATCTGGAATGTGTTGAATAAGTGTACCTCCCAAGACAACGTTAAGGAGTTGCACTCCTCCGCAAATACCAAGTATTGGCATGTCTCTTTTCAATGCCCTTAAAACAATTCCAATCTCGAATTTTGTTCGTTGTTCTTTCAATTTTACTGTTTTATGCCTAGTGCTTGACTGAAAGAATTCCGGATTTATATCGAAGTGTCCGCCAGTTATAATAAGTCCGTCTATAAGATCCAGATATTCGTCCGCAAGTTGCGGTTCGTAGGGTAAAGTGATTGGAATTCCTCCAGCCTGAGCCACAGAGTCGCAGTAATTTTCACGAATGGCATACCATGGGCTTGCCGCGTATTTATCCGATGTTTCATGATCAAGAGTGAGCCCAATTGTAGGTTTTGACATTTTGCAGAATAAAACCAGCTAGGATTAAAAATATGTACTTAAACAAATAGACTTGTTGTTGCTCCTGAGTCTATTTTTTTCTGTTTTAAACTTACTTGTTTGGTGACAAAATAGAAAACTTAGTTGTTCATTTCCTCATAATAAATTTTGCCTCAGAAGTTTCTATGTGTCTATTCAATTTTTAAATTTCAACAATTTACTTTAATCACGTAACCTCAAATTAGAGCAATGGCTGGATTTATATCAGTTCTCCCATTTACAAATAAAATGAAGTCGGTTTTTGTTTAGATTAGGTCTGTACTCAACTTGTTAAACTGAAGAATTTTAGACAACATATATTACAAATGTTTTTATTCTGATCATTATTGGGTGCTATCACTATCTTTGCTTTACAAATTTGGTTTGGAGGAATTTATGGCTTTTTCAAGTTGGCGGGGTCTTGTTGGAATTATCAAACCGACCATGAGACCAGGCGGTTTGGAAGATATGATTCGTATTATGCCCGAAGGGATCGGTATAATTCCACTTTTCAACGATATACGTCGAGGAGATCAATCAGAATTCAAAGATATCATGTCGCAATATGAAGATAAAATAGAAGTCTTAGCCGAACAAGATTGCGACATTATTCACCCGGAAGGAGCGCCGCCATTTATGATGTTGGGTGTAGATGGTGAGGCTAAACAAATTCAAGTTTGGGAAGAAAGATATAAAAAGCCAATCTTTACTTCTAGTACAAATCATGTCGCCGCTTTGAAGGCATTAAATGCTAAAAAGATAGTTGGTGTAAGCTACTTTAGAGGCGAGATTAATAATATATTTGCAGAGTATTTCCGAAATTCAGGATTTGACATTTTAGCTTTCGAGGGTATGGATGTCGATTTTGATGCTGTGCAAAATCTAGCCCCTCACCAAGTGTATGCGTTTATAAAAAACCTAGTGCTCAAAAATGGAAAAGTTGATGCCATATATATGCTTGGTACTGGTTGGAAGGCCCTCGGCATAATCGAGCTCTTAGAGCAAGATTTAGAGTTGCCAGTGGTGCACCCAGTAGTTGCTAGGGTTTGGGAAATTCAAAAGCGGTTGAAAATAAAGGAACTAAAGAAAGGCTATGGCAAGCTCCTAGCTGAATTGCCATAAAAAATTAAATAATATTGTTCGATAAATTTTATGAACACAAAACATTTATCTTATATGGAATTAGCTTTGAAATTAGCGTCTGAGGCCGCCGCCCGTAACGAGGTGCCCGTTGGTGCGATAGTGGTAGATCCCTTAAAAAAAAGAATCCTCTCGTTATCGAGCAATCGTACTGAAGAATTGAATGATGCAACAGCGCATGCTGAATTATTAGCACTGCAAGAAGCGGCAATTAAACATGGAGGGCATAGGCTCAATGGCTGTGACCTCTATGTTACACTGGAGCCTTGCCCAATGTGCGCTGCTGCAATATCGCTCGCTCGAATACGAAGGCTTTACTTTGGGGCACCCGATTTAAAGAGTGGCGGGGTTGATCATGGTGCTAAAATTTTTAATCAAAACACATGTCATCACCGTCCAGAAATTTATAGAGGTATAAATGAAATACGCTCGCAGAAATTGCTCCAGCAGTTTTTTGCATCACGGCGTAGCTAGCCGCATAACAGTCTCAAAAATCTGCCTTTGTTTTGAATTAATCGTCAAAACCATATTCTTTCCATTTGGCGTTTACTATATCCATGTCCTCTTTGTGAGGGGCAACAGTAGGAGGATAGCGTTCCCCGTTATATTGATCTTCAGGTTCGAAATCTAAGTTTACGGTTGCATCGATAAGTACGCGACACCACTTTCCAGTGCCATAAAGCATTGGGTCTCGTTGCTTTAATCGCGTCGATGGATCAAGCAAAGAACCAAAATTGGCTGGAAAAAATACGATATCATCCTCTGCCGCATTTACTCGATATGCAAAGGCCCAATCTACAGCTGCATAATCCCTAATGTCTATATCTTGATCCAGAACCCAAACATTTTTGTATCTTAAATGGGCGGAGTTTGATCCCCATAAAGCTGCTGCAGCCTGTTTTGCTTGACCACGATAAGTTTGGTTTAGTTGAATGAAAACAGTGGTTCCATTATTAGCGGGTGAGCAATGTACGTCAGTAACTCCGGGCACTCCCGCACGTTCCAAAACATTCCAAGCGACGCCGGCCCGCTGAATTGAACTCATAACACTATTCTCATTCAGCATTTTCGGTAATGTGCCTTCCAGAGTGCCTCTAAAAACTGGATTATTACGATGGGTAATGCAGGTCACTTTTGTTACGTGCTTTGGCCCCGCGTCACCGCCGAAGTATCCCGGATATTCTCCAAAGGGACCTTCCATCTCAAATGTTTCCGGATCTGGATCTATGTAGCCTTCTACAACCAGTTCTGCACTTGCCGGTATCAAAATATCTGAAGTTTCACATTTTACCAGATCAACGGGTTCACCACGAATTGCTCCCATCACATCATATTCGGAAACGCCAGTCGGAACTGGGGCTGAAGCACAATATGGCAAAGTTGGTTCCCAACCATAAACGTGAGCGACCGGCATTTTTTGGCCACGCTCTGCCCATTTCTCAAAATGTACACCCCAGTTTTGGGCACGCCATAACAAAACTGGTAAGGTATCTTTTTTTCCGATCATACCTCGATAAATACCTAAGTTATGCACCCCTGTATCTGGATCCATCGTAACTGTAGCCTGGAAAGTATTAATATACCGTCCGCCGTCTTCTCGATGCCATTTGGGGACAGGAAAGTCGAAAAGATTAATTTCATCCCCCGTTATAATATTTTCTTTTATGGGACCAGTTTTTACTGTTTTTGGCTCAATTCTCTTAGAAAGATAGTAACGCGTTGCTAGAACCAAATCTCGAGCAGGCGCATCTTTTGGTAATCCAAGTGTCATCGCTAAACGGGAGTAATTTGACATACCACCGGTGAAAAGTTGTGAACAACGAGCCTCACTAGTGTTGTAACCAGAAATGTTTTTAAATAAAATTGCGGGTCCTTCCCCTGTTCCGAACGCTTTTCTGGCTATTGTACCTAGTTCGCAATTCCAATCCACTTCAACGTCAATTTCCTGCAAACGATCCTCATCTTTAATTGCTTCGATCCAACCACGTAAATCACCAAAGATACGTGGTTGCAACCTATTCGAAACACCACCAAACGCGTCAATTTCTCTGTCAGCCATCGTCATTTTCCACTATTGTTGTTTGATTTAATTTGAATCTAAATTTTACCTGTACCCCATTTGCCAAGACCAAGTTCAGTCCACCGGGCACGTACTTTATCTTGATCATCGGCAGATGGATGAACCGTTGGTGGCCATCTTCGACCTTTATCATCCGGTTCGTAATCGAGATTGATTGTGCAGTCCAAAAGTACACGATTCCATTTTCCTGTGCCAAAGAGGTGCACATTGGAATCTCTCGCTCGTGTGCTTGGATCTAGACCTGCACCCCAGGTGGAGGGGAAGACAAGAAGGTCATCTTCTCCAGCATTGAACCGCCAAGCGAGGGCCCAATCAATGGCACCGTAATCGTGAACGTCGATATCTTCATCCACGACGAAAACATGTTTATAACGCACATGAGATGCAGAGTTGCCCCATAAAGCTGCTGCCACTTGTTTTGCTTGTCCTCTGTAGGTTTGTTTGATTTGAACTGCCACATTGATGCAGGCTTGTATTGGCATTCCAAATACGTCGGTGACGCCTGGTACGCCGGCTGTTTCAAGTGCGTTCCAAGCTGTTGCTGATCGTTGAATAGAACTCATTATATGATTTTCGCCGTACGATCCTGGCACTGCACCTTCTAGCGCGCCTCGCAGAATGGGCTTATCCCTATGGGTAATTGCAGTCACGCGTGCAACATGTTTAGGGGTCTGCTCAGTTGCATAATAGCCAGTAAATTCTGCGTATGGCCCTTCAGGTCTAAAGCTTTGTGGATCAGTAGACACCCATCCTTCAATAATAATTTCTGCGCTAGCGGGAACTTGTAATGGAACTGTTTCGCAATCTACAAGCTCAACTGGCTTACCTCGAATGGCACCCATGACCTCGTACTCAGATACATCCCTTGGAACAGGTGACCCTGCGGTAAAACCGAGGCACGGTTCCCAACCAATAACAAAGGCGACTGGCATCTCGTCACTACGACCAATGTGTTTTGCATAGTGATTTCCCCAACCTTGAGCCCGCCACAGCAGCAACCCGATATTCGCTTGATCTAATGCCATTCCCCTGTAAATACCTACGTTGTGAATTCCCGTTTCAGGATCTTTAGTCACACAACCAGAATAAGTGTTCACATAACGGCCACCATCTTTACGATTCCACTTTGGTATAGGAAATTTAAACAGGTCTATATCTTTTCCCTTCAAAATATTGTCTTTCACCGGACCGGTCCGTACTACCTTTGGGGGAACTCGTTCTTGAAAGATATACCTACAGATTTTTACCATCTCGCTAACGGATGTATCCCTGGGTAAGCCGAACATCATTGCTAAGCGAGAGTAGCTTCCTTGACCATTTGTGAATACCTGGCTGCTTACAGCGTCATCTGAGTTGTAATCTTTTATATTATTAAACAAAAATGCCGGACCTGCGCCAGTTCCTTGAGCTAATCTAATAATGGTTCCAAGCTCGGTGTCCCAATCAACCTCGCTATCAAATTCCGCAAGCTCACCGGCAGCATTAAGTGCCTC
This sequence comes from Rhodospirillaceae bacterium, assembly GCA_002709075.1. Classification (GTDB taxonomy): domain Bacteria; phylum Pseudomonadota; class Alphaproteobacteria; order MPNO01; family UBA2964. The sequence goes on from PAPV01000020.1 coordinate 18,918, forward strand.
AATCCATCCCCGTAAATCACCGTAAGCTACAGGCTTTCGTTTAATTTTATTTTTTTCTTTTTCGACCAATATATTTTCCCGAATCATTAGTAACTGTTTGTAGAAATAACAGTGATGTTTATTCTATAGCTAATAACATGTCCACCCAACCAACTTTTTGAAAGACAGCACCTTGCTATTTTTACGATTGGGGCGCTAAAGTGTGTTCTCATGATTAATAAGAAAAGGGTATAAAAGTGGGGAAGGTTCTAACTGATAAGGACATTAATAGTTACCAAGAAAATGGGTTTTTTGGTCCTATTGATCTCCTTGGCGAGGATGAAGCATTAATTGTTCGAAAAAAAATTGAAACAGTTGAGAAAAAATTTGGAGAGCAAATCCAAACTCGTTGTAAAATTAAAGCACACATACCATTCCCATTTTTATGTGAGCTAATTTCTCACCCGCGATTATTGGACACTATAGAGGATATAATTGGGCCGAATATTTTATGTTGGGGTTCTAGTTTTTTTCAGAAGGAAGCACACGATCCGGGATTTGTTTCTTGGCACCAGGACTCCACATATTATGGTTTAGAACCGTGTGAGACATTAACGGCTTGGATTGCGATTTCTGCTTCTTCACTGAAATCTGGTTGCATGCGTTTCTTGCCCGGAACTCACAATCAGGGAACTTTTGATTATGAAGAAACTCATGCAGAGAATAATATATTATCGAGGGGCCAGACAGTCACGGGAATTGACGTCGGTGACGCCGTGCCTGTGCCTTTAAAAGCGGGTCAATTTTCACTTCACAAAGAGGATGTTCTTCATGCGTCAGATCCAAACGAGTCTGATGACAGAAGAATCGGTTTATCCATTCATTACATAACCCCTCAAATCAGGGAGACACGTTTTCCGGGGGCTAAAGCTATGCTCTTGCGCGGTGAAGATAACTTTGGGCACTGGGGAGAGGATCCTTGGCCACAGCAAGATTTTGATCCTGCCGCAATGTTGGAATTAGAGCGTGTGTGGAAAATGTATCAAATGAAACCTGATGAGCGGGAACAAGTAGCCTGACCGTATGCATAGCGAAAATTGCTGGAACTAGAATGACATGGAGGTCCATGGGTGTCGGTGAAACAATTTTTTTCATGCATGGAATAGGTGGAGCTTCAGAAAATTGGTCATCGCAGCTCTATGAATTGTCTAATAAGTATCGCGTTCTAGCATGGGATATGCCCGGCTATGGGGGTTCAACCAATTTGAAAGAGGATAAACCTGATAGTGCGTCATATGCGGAGGCTGTAACTAATCTTTTAGATTATTTATCGATCGAACGATGTCATATGGTCGGTCAATCTGTGGCGGCATTAATTGCAGCGCGAATTGCGTCTGACTCTCCGGAGCGTATTTTAACCCTCACATTGTCTCATCCATTGACAGGTTTCGGTGGCCTGTCCGCAAAAGATAGAGAAGAGCAGCGCACTGCCAGACTTGATTTGTTTAATTCATTAGGCCCAACTAGATTTGCTTATGAAAAAGGATCTGGAATTTTGGCCCCTAATACAAAAGTAGAAGTTCGTCGTAAAGTTGTGAAGACCATGGCAAAAGTTCGTTCGCGTGGATTTAGCCAAGCCGTTGAAATGATGAGCCAGACAGATTTGCGCCATTTGGCGTCAGGAATTAGCAAACGTGTATTGATTATTGGGGGTGAATATGATCCAGTTGTTTCGGTGAAATCTTGTAAATTATTGACTAAGCATTTTGGTAATTGTCGAGTAAAGATCATTTTTGCGGCAGGTCACTATAGTGCTATCGAAAAATCTGATACTGTAAATGGGGTTTTTTTGAATTTTTTTTCGGGTGATGAAGAATAAAAGTATTTTTCTAACCAATTGGCACTTGAAAGCGACGACAAGCCGTGTACAGTTCCACTGAGTTTAATGCTACCACAAGATATACAGGGAGATATTTTTGATGAAATTTGTTTATAATGGTCTTTTATTAGTTAGTGCGCTAACACTCGCAGGTTCGGCCTCAGCCAAGACAATTGGAATTGGTTCGACTAAAGCCGGAGCAGTATCCCAGATAACGGCGACTATTTCTAAGGCAGTGTCGGAGCATGCTCCTGGTGTCCAAATGCGTAAACAAACAATGGGCGGCACCCAGCAGTACATTCCAGTTGTTAATGCGGGTGAGTTGGCTTTTGGAATATCCAATATTGCCCAATATTATATGGCACAAGAGGGCGTTATGCTCTCAAAAGGAAACAAGTACAATAATTTAAGATTGGTTTCTACCATGATGAAATTTACGGTGAGCCCAGTTGTTGCTATTGCATCTGGGATTAATCGAGTTTCTGATTTAAAGGGACGAAGAATCGCTTCTGGGTTTAAAGGGGCGCCTCTTTTTAAATATGTTACTAGTGGAGCTCTTGCAACAGACAATCTCTCATACGCTGACGTAAAAAATGTCCCCCAAGTTGGTTTGGTACAACACTGGCGTGCTTTTATGGCAGGTAAAGTTGATATGGCAATAGTTGCCGCAGGATCGGGATTTGCCAAGCAAATGCAAGCTAAAATTGACGGTGGTATCAAACACATTTCTTTCGATAAATCCTCTGCAGCTTTGAAGAGAATGCAAAAGTTTTTCCCACGAGCAGAGTGGTCGATTGTAAAACCAAAGAAAGGGCTAACAGGCGTCTTGAAGCCAACCAATTTTGTTTCTTATGATTTCTTGCTTTGGACACACAAAGGGCTTTCAAACGATGTAGCATATAAAGTTGCTAAAGTAATGCACACAAAAGCAAAGCAACTGAAAGCTGGAGGCCCACTGTGGAGATCATATCGTAACGATGCGCGTTTGCAGAAGGATCATGGATATTCATATCACCCTGGTGCTGTAAAATACTACAAAGAGGTTGGCCTCTGGAAACGTTGAGGTTTAGTTTCGGAATAAGGAATTATCATGAAGCCCGCGTTCCGTAAGGTTCGCGGTGCTTTTCCTGTGTTTGAATTATTTTGGAACCACGGTCAAAAACCTAGTTGGAGCCTGGTGAGTGATTGAAAATTTAAAAAATCAATCGGATCAAAAAAATGAAAAAGGTGCTGCCTTGGTCGCCGAGTGGGTGGAGTCAAGGTTTGTGTCTTCCTTTTGTCTTGCTCTTGGAGCTATTCTTACCGTTGTAGCACTGGCGTGGGCGATTGAACTGCCGTTGAAGTTTGGTCTTGAGTGGTTCGATGAACAGGCAATGGTCGGTTGTTTAGGTTTGGTTTTAGCAATAGTTTTTGTTCGTTATCCGGCCCGTGGAGGCCGCGAACGTTTAGTAATTCCATGGTATGATACAGTCTTTGCTAGTCTAGGTCTCATTGCCTCGATCTATCTGATCTCTATTTACGGCGAAGTAGAACTTAATCCTTTCGCCATGCGTCCACACATGTTCTGGATAAGTATAATCCTCCTGCCATTAGTCTGGGAAGCTTTGCGCCGAACAGCTGGTTGGAGCCTAACTATTATATTTAGTTGTTTTGTAATTTATGCATTTCTAGGACACTTAGTGCCGGGTGAGACGTTTAGAGGAGTGGAGCAGGCTCCCTACAGGTTGATTGCTGAACTTGGTACAAATAATGCCTCCATCCTTGGACTTCCCTTAAAAATTATCGTTCTGACCGTAGTGTTGTTTATCTGGATGGGCCAACTTCTGCTGCATACGGGAGCTTCTGAGTGGTTTACTGACTTAGCTGCAGCACTTATGGGCCGGTCACGGGGTGGTTCTGCAAAGATTGCAGTTGTAGCATCCGGATTTTTTGGTTCTATTTCCGGTTCTGCGGTTGCTAACGTTGCATCTACAGGAGTAGTTACAATCCCACTAATGCAGCAGGCAGGATATGATCGAAAAAGTGCAGGTGCTATTGAGGCAGTTGCGTCCACCGGAGGCCAAATTATGCCGCCTATTATGGGTGCAGCAGCATTTTTAATGGCTGAAATTCTTGAACTTGAATATACAGAAATCATTCTTGCAGCATTGGTTCCCGCAGCCTTGTATTATCTGGCAGTCTTTGTGCAAGTTGATCTTGAAGCAGCAAAAAATAAAATTGCGCCACTACCCAGAGATAGAATACCAGTTATCAGAAAGGTGATGAGAGAGGGGTGGTTCTTTATTTTACCTTATGTTGTGTTGGTCTGGTCATTGTTTTCATTAAATTTGCCACCCCAAGAGTCGGCCTTCTGGGCAGCAGTCAGTGTTGCCATTGTGAGTATAATATTTGGCTACAAAGGGCATAGGATAACGATTGCACAATTATGGGACTCCGTTGCTGGATGTGGGCGAGCATCTGCCGATATTGTTGCCATTGGAGCAATGGCTGGCATAATTATCTCTATTTTAGACCGCACAGGACTGGGACAAGCGTTAACATTAATGCTAGCGGCAGTCGGTGAGGATAGTATTTTATTACTTTTAGTTTTGACAGCTATCGTTTCTATCTTACTGGGCATGGGTATGCCGACATCTGCGATTTATCTTTTGTTGGCAACGATGATTGCTCCGTCCCTCGTAAAGCTTGGTATTCATCCAATTGCGGCACATATGTTTGTTTTATATTTTGGCTTAATGTCGATGATTACACCGCCCGTGGCAATCGCAGCATTTGCTGCAGCATCGTTGTCAGGGGCAAGACCTATGGAAACAGGAGTGACCGCGGTGAGACTAGGATGGATTGCTTATGTTATACCATTTGTTTTTGTGCTGTCGCCTGCACTTTTGGGACAGGGTACAGCATTTGAAATTGTCGAGTCATCTTTAACCGCTTTAATCGGGGTTTGGTTAGGTTCATGCGGTCTTATTGGTTTCGTTTTTGGTCCTCAAAATGGAATAAATAGACTGCTTTTATTTGGCTCTGGGATTTTGTTATTGCTGCCTGCGTCATCGATTGAACATGGATTCATTCTTAACAGTATTGGTTTAGTAATTGGTAGTTTAATAGCGGGAGGAGACTGGTTGAAACAAAAAAGGCGGAATTAGAAACTCGGAATGGTGTTGAATGTGTGCAATGTTAATTTATCATGAGTTAAAGTTTATCATTATGAGTTTCCTATCCACTTCTATGCAGTAAAGGTATTTTTATTTTAAATAGCAAGGAAGTTATTGTCGGTTCTAATTATTGAATTTTTGGCCTTGATCGGATCATTTTTCTGCCGTTCTCAAAAATTTTTTTTGGCCAAGGTACAGATTTGCGTTTAATTGTATCGAGTGAGACGCAAATTTGGTCATTTATGGAACAGATTTCATCAGTGCATGGATCTATCATAACCGCCCAGACATGCAGGCTCTTTGGAGTAAAATTAATGAGACAAGATCTAACTTGGATTAGATCGCCAGGGAGAATTTCACGTTTGTACTCATAATTTTCAGTTATTGCTGCCATTCCCCTATTGTTTTTTCTCATATAATTTGGTGTTATTCCGACTGTAGTAAATGTAAAATAAGCCGATTCATTGAAAACTCGGCTATAATAGCGTACGTTCGCATGACCCATGTGATCAGTTTCCATCGGGTAAAACATTCCTTGGTAAGAAACTGTGAAGTCGGCGAATCGTTGAAGTGGCGAAACAACCATTTTTTCACTCATTTTTGACTTAGAGACTTAAGTCTCGCAGTTAGCTAAAAAAACTCTTAATAAGACGAATTGAACCCGTAAACTTTTTTAGAGTAAAAAACAATCTCGCAAGCATATTTTGATGTTATTCACTCTTTATAAATGGTTTTTTCTATCCAATTATAAGCCTGTTTTAAGATTACCTTGCTTAGTGTTTAAAATCTACGATTAACACCGCCGAAAAAGATTCGTTCAAAAAGTCTATTATTTTTAATCAGGTCTTTAATTTAAATAATCTACTTATCTCCTCTCTTCCAACCTATGTCACCTCGGTAAAAACCGTTTGGCCAATCGATGGCGCCTACAGCCTTGTAGGCGTATTCTCGGGCAGCCGCTATTGTGTTCCCCATAGCAGCAACGCCGATAACCCGGCCACCCTTTGAAATAAACTCGCCGGCATCATTTACACTTGTTCCAGAATGAAAAATTTGCACTCCTTTAATGGCTGACGCGACTTCTAAACCTTTTATAAGACTGCCATCTTCATAAGTACCAGGATAACCGTTTGTTGCCATTACTACAATTAATGCCGCCTCATCATACCAACGTAAGTCAAAATCATTCAAAACTCCGTCATGTGCAGCTATCAAAGCTGGTAAAATGTCAGATTTGAGCCGCATCATGAGAACCTGACACTCAGGATCTCCAAATCTGACATTATATTCTAAAAGCATTGGTTCACCGTTAACAATCATTAAACCGGCATAAAGTATGCCTTTATACGGTGTGCCCTCAGCTTTCATTCCTTCTATGGTGGGAAGTATAATTTTTTCCATAACCATATGTGTAATTTTATTGGTAACTATTGGAGCAGGGGAATAGGCTCCCATGCCACCGGTATTGGGGCCGGTATCTCCTTCACCAACGCGCTTATGATCTTGGGCAGATTGCAATGGAAGTGCGGTGTTACCGTCACAAAGTACAAAAAAACTTACTTCTTCACCTTCAAGAAGTTCCTCAAGTATGATTTCGGAGCCGGCTTTCCCGAATAAATTATCCTCCAACATACTTGTCATTGCCTGTTCAGCTTCTTCAACAGTTTTGGCAACGATAACACCTTTGCCTGCTGCCAGACCGTCAGCCTTAACCACTATCGGTGCTCCCTTCTCTCGCAAAAATGATTTAGCATCTTTCAGATTGGTGAACCGCTTATAGGAAGCAGTCGGAATACTGTGACGACTGCAAAAATCTTTCATAAATGCTTTCGAGCCTTCTAACTGCGCTGCGGCTGCACACGGCCCAAAGTATTTTATACCAGAACTTTGCAATTTATCGCCCAAACCAGAAACCAGCGGTGCCTCTGGACCAATGACTACAAAATTGATCTGATATTCCTTAATGAAAGAAATCAATCCATTTATATCTTCGGGATCAATTTTTACGCATTCAGCGATTGCGGATATCCCCGAATTTCCGGGGGCACATAATACCTTTGTGACTAATGGTGATCCGCAGATTGCCCAACACAATGCATGTTCTCGACCACCACTGCCAACAACCAATACTCGCATGATCTAACCTTATTTCAGTTTTTAAACTTGTTTCGATATATTCATAGTAAAATTTTTATCATATAATATGAGTCGTTATGATAGGCACTGAAAAAATTTGAAGATGCAGACGAAATCCGTGCATAATACACATGAATATTCGGTGAGTGAGCTGGCACGTGCTATCAAAAAATCACTGGAAACTGAGTTTGGACAAATAAGGATAAAAGGGGAAATTTCCCGTCCCAACTACCATAGCTCTGGTCACCTCTATTTCACCCTCAAAGACGAAGAAGCGGTAATTGACGCCGTGTGTTGGCGGTCATCATTGGGAAAATTATCAATTCATGTTGAAGAGGGTATGGAGGTCATTTGTTTTGGTCGAGTGTCGTCTTATGCCCGAAGTTCCAAATATCAATTTGTTGTTGAATCTATAGAACTTGCAGGTGAAGGAGCTCTTTTAAAATTATTAGATGATCGACGAAAAAAATTGTCTGCCGAGGGAATATTCGATAGTAAGCTGAAGAAGGAGATACCATTTTTGCCGGATGTTATCGGTGTTATAACTTCTCCTTCTGGTGCTGTAATTAAAGATATATTGCATCGAATATCTGATCGCTTCCCGAGACCTGTATTCATTTGGCCAGTTCCTGTTCAAGGTAAAACGGCTGCAGAAAGAATTGCCGAAGCAATAATAGGATTTAATAAATTACCTGAAGGAGGAAGCATTCCGCGTCCTGCTACACTTATTATAGCTCGTGGTGGTGGATCTCTTGAAGATTTATGGTGTTTCAACGAAGAAGTTGTGGTGAGAGCTGCAGCGGAGTCTAAAATTCCGATTATTTCTGCTGTGGGTCATGAAACGGATACCACTTTGATAGATTACGTTGCGGACTTACGCGCACCTACACCCACCGCTGCGGCGGAGATGGCAGTACCAGTACGCTCCGAACTTTCAATGCAAACATTAGATAATTCGCGTCGCTTGATTGTTTGTATGGAAAGATATCAAACTGAAAAATATTCTAAACTAGATGGGTTAGGGCGAGGGTTGCCTCGGCCGGACATGTTAATAGCAGAGGCAGTACAAAGATTGGATGGTGAGAGTGAGCGCTTGGCGATCGCAGTTACCACTCTCAGAACACGTTTGATCGAAAAAACAAAAGCTCTCGGATTGCGGATTCGGAATCCTCAGGAGGTGCTCTTAACAACTAGAGACAAACTAGGTCGATATTCAAAAAATCTTGATTTGGCAGGGCGGTTTATTCTTAAAAGTTGTCAACAACGGGTAGATGGTCTTGAGGCAGGCATTCGTATAAAATCAGCTCTGATACGTTGTCTAGCTAGTGCTGGAGAAAGAATACACAGTTATGACAAGTTACTAGAGAGTTATTCATATAAAAACACATTGGCACGTGGTTTTTCTCTTATTAGAGATTTTGAATTTCAGCCGGTTAAGCACGCGGCACAATTGAAAGCTGGAGAGTTGGTTCATATTGAATTTTCTGATGGTCAAAAGTCTGCCGTAATTCGGGATGAAAAAAAGGAACTATCACATGTTGGAAAAAAACGGATAAAAAACAACGAACCGCAAAAATCTAAACAGGAAACACTATTGTGAAGCCAGTAAATTTTCTTTTTTTTGTTATAATTTTTTTCTCACAACCGGTATTTGCAGATTTAATTAAGGGTGATCTGACTCCTGGAGGACTTATACACGCATTTCTTCCTCCCAATTCGAGCGCAACCCTTAACGGTAAAAATATTTTTGTTGCGTCCGATGGTTTGCTGGTATTCGGATTTGGAAGAAATGCAAAAAAGAGACAAATATTAGTGGTGAAAACGGCTGATGGAAAAATAAAACACCGATCGTTTCAATTAAAACCGAGAAAATATCTTGTTCAGCGAATCGATGGGCTTCCAAAAAATATGGTCACACCACCGCAAGCTTATTGGGCTCGTATAAAGCATGAAGCCAAAATATTGAATACCGTTCGTCGGCTAACTTCAAAACGAAGAGATTTTTTGAATGGTTTTATCTGGCCAGTTAAAGGTCGTGTAAGCGGCGTTTACGGCAGTCAGCGTATTCTAAACGGGAAACCAAGTCGTCCACACTCTGGCATAGATATAGCTGCGCCACAGGGTACGTTAATTCGCGCTGCTGCCTCTGGAAAAATTTTACTTAGTCATCCCGGTATGTTTTATACAGGAAAAACTATAGTCATTGATCACGGTTGCGGTGTTTCGACGATATATATCCATTTGTCGAAAACAGTAATCAGAGAGGGACAGGAAGTTAAAAAAGGAGCAATAATTGGAGAGGTTGGAGAAACGGGGCGTGCCACTGGACCGCATTTACACTGGGGTTTGACATGGAACGGTGTTAATCTAGACCCGTCCCTCGTAGTTAGGTCGGATGAATAAATAAATATGTTTATTTAACTTTCAGGCCAGCGTCGGTGAAGCCAAAGCCATTGGCTTGGCCTTTCAATTATCCATTTCTCGAAAAGTTTATTCACCTCTGTCATCATTAACTCAACATCTTTCCGGTGGTTGCCGGTCATTGGTTTTGAAATGGGAGAAAAAACTGTCACGCGAAACTTACAGGCGCTTATTCTTTCAAGTTTTATAGGAATTGCGGGACATTTGTATTTTATTGCTATTTGAGCAAGCGCCGGTGCAGTCATTGCACCCACCCCAAAAAACGGAACTTCAATCCCATCATTCATCTTTTGATCAACTAACATACCTAGTCTGCGTCCGTCACGTACAAAACTAATTAATTTTTTTGCCCCAACCGGACCTTTTGGAATAATGTCATGATCTTCGAGTCTTCGGAGCCGGCGTAACAAAAAATCAACCATTGGGTTATTAGCAGCTCTGTATACTTGCGCATAAGGCACGCCGACTTCGCGTGAAATTAGTGCAAAAAGTTCCCAGTTTGCAAAGTGACCGGAAAAGTAAATAACTGGCTCGCCCTTCTTACAATACTGGTCTAGATATTCTCTATTAATGATTTCTATTTCACCAGTTTTTGCCCATCGAGCAATTTTCCTGATATGTGGCATCTCTCCAACAACCCGGCCAAGATTACCCCACATCTCAAAAATTACTTTTTTAGTTTCATCCTCAGTCAAATAGGGCATAGCAATTAGTAAATTCTTTTTAGCCCTTTTGTTTATCTTCAGCCTCGGACCTACTTTTTGAGCGATCCAACATCCCAGACCTGATGCACTTTTGATAGGTAAAGTACAAAAAACTGAGAAAAGAAGCAGTGCTCCCAGCGCTTCTAGAGAATAGCGGATGTAGCGAATGACGGATTTAGTTTTGATTTTTATTTTTGCCATATTTTTAAAAAATTCTTTAAAAATATTTTATCGAAGTTTGGGTCAATCCATTCGATTTCTATTTTCAGTACATTTATGGAAGATCGGAAGTGACCTGGTATACGAACGAAATCCTTTTCGGTAGTAATAAGAGATGCTTTGCATTGTTCTGATATAGTTAACAATTCTTCAAGCTCGGAATGGGTGAAGTGGTGATGATCAGGAAATTCACGCTCTAATATAAGGTCACACGAAAATTTTCTTAGTGTATCAAAAAACTTTTTTGGTCTACCTATCCCTGCAAAAGCGACAAATTTTTCCCCTTGTAATCCGGCAATATTTGCTGGTTGCATTCTTGCCTTTAAAATAGGTAGATTAATGTTTTGTGTGATTGACTGAGTATCATCCCCAATTAATACTATTGCATCTGCTCTCTTAATTCCGGAATTTATGTCCTCACGCAGTGGTCCAGCAGGTATAACTCGTCCGTTACCGAAACCAGTCTCTCCATCAATAACAAGAAGAGAGAGGTCTTGTTTTAAAGAAAGGTTTTGAAATCCATCATCCATAATTAAAAAATCTGCTCCGGCCGCACAGGCTAATGCTGCACTGGAAGCCCTATTTGCACCAATCCAAACTGGTGCAATGTTTGAGAGCAAAAGTGGTTCGTCACCAACATCTCTTGCAGTGTGGTGGCTGGGGTCAACTTGAGTAGGTTTTTTTAAATTACCTCCATAGCCTCTGGTTAAAAAATGTGGAATATAACCAGCGCGTTTTAATTTTTGGCCTATAGAAATTGCAACCGGTGTCTTTCCAGACCCACCTATATTTAAATTGCCAACGCAAAGAACTGGGACAGGCGCTGTAATAGGATGATGCAGAGGCTTGGATATGACCCTTATGCTGTTATAAACCCAACTAACCGGAACAAGAAAAGATGACAAAGGACCTCTTTGATCCCAGAATTTAGGAGGAAACATTTTTAGGAGTCACAGTGGTTTTTGGGATGTAGGGCAAAATTAAATCTACTACCCGTGTGAGCACATCTTCTTGTGTCCTTACCACTTGACGTGCTCTATCAGTTTGGGCAAGTCGTAAATCATCATTCCCAAGGAGCAAAATTAGTGCGTTAGCTAATTCCTCTGCATTTCTAACCTTCCTTGCTGATTCTGTTTTAAGTAATTGATCAGTAATATATGCGAAATTAAAGGTATGGGGTCCAAAGATAACAGCGCTGTCAAGTTTGGCAGCTTCAAGCATATTTTGGCCACCGTGCGGAACCAAGGATCCGCCGATGAATGAAACCGGAGCGACCCTGTAAAATAGCCCAAGTTCACCAACGGTATCTACAATATATATATCACTGTCATCTTTAATTAAATCACCTTTTGATCTTCTGGCTTGATTTAGCTTTGCTGTTTCGGCGAGAGATGCGATTTTTCGTCCTTGCGACGGATGCCTGGGTGCAATTATAGTTAACAAGTTTGGAAATCTTTTTTTTGCGATACTATGTACCCTGAGAATGATTACTTCCTCGCCTGGATGAGTGCTAGTTGCAAGCCATATATAACGAGTTCCAATTGATTGTGATAGAAACCTTATGTTACTTTTGCTAGCAGGTAGAGGAGGCGCGGCAAATTTCAGGTTTCCCGGCGTCACCACTTTTGAAGCCCCCAATGCGATTAATTTTTCTGCATCAGTGGGACTTTGTGCCATACAAAGACAAAAGCAATTGAGCAAAGATTTTATTGTTTTTGGAAAAGGTTTCCAGCCACGATATGAGCCAATTGATATCCGTGCATTAATTAAAATCATTGGCAAATTTCTATTGTGTCCCATTGTCAATAGGTTTGGCCATATTTCTGACTCAACCCAGAGAGCAAGGTCAGGTCTCCAATAATTTAGAAAATTATTTACCCACCCGGGTTGATCTATCGGAACAAATTGATGAAAGGCTCTCTCTGGTAAACGTTCCTGTAAAATAATAGCAGAGCTGACTGTGCCTGTTGTGACTAAATAGTTACATTCTAAACAGGTATCGTGCAACTTATTAATTAACGGAAGTACAGATATTGCTTCCCCAACGCTGGCGGCGTGTATCCAGATTAACAAACCAGACGCACGGTTTTTCGATGGCACCCCCCTTCGCTCTGATAACCTCATTGCATCTTCCTTACCTAAAGCACAACGAATTTTAAGTAGCGAGTTTATCAGCGGTTTCGCTAAAGTTGTTACAACGTAGTAAGTTGAGAGAATCATCCTATTTCTTCTCCGATTCTGCCGGTTTAGGTCCTCTAACTCCTAGTCGATTGTCGAGTTCCATGGTGATTTGGTTCAGGCCTATCTCTATTGTATTGGTGAAATTTTTTATATCGGTGGCATCCGAGTCTGGAGGCACGTATACTGGATCACCCCATTTAACAATACCAGTAGCGAATGGAAACGGAATCATTAATCTGTCCCAACTAGAAAATAGCCAGGATGGTGTTGCAGAATAGGTAAGAGGTACAATAGGTACTCCAGAAATTTTTGCAGCTTCAACGACGCCTTTTTTTGCACGCATTCGAGGGCCTCTTGGCCCATCTGGAGTAATACCTGTGCACTCTCCTTTTTTTAGTGACCGAAGCAGTTGTCGCAGGACTTTGCTACCTCCGCGAGTTGTGGAACCAGAAATTGTCGAAATACCAAGATGTTTTACGGTGCCAGAAATTAGTTGTCCATCAGGGTGCTCGGAAATAACCATATTAAATGGACGTTCAAAATGCCATGCAGTAGCAGACATAAATAAGCGCCCATGCCAAAATGCGACAATAAAAGGTTGTTTATTGCACAATAAATTTGTGGGTATGTCACCTCGCTCTACAGACCATTTTCCAGTGCATTTTAGAAACTTTATATACGTAGAGAGTGTCCAGCAGATCATCCTCCTTACTAGTAATGTTCGCAAAACTTGTTTTCCAATTTTCATCAATCAGCCGTTGATTGGAGTGGAATTAGATTGTTCTTGATTTTTTTGGTCAGCAAATTGAACGGCATACAACTTCGCGTATGGCCCGCTACATTTTAAAAGTTCTAAGTGCGTGCCTGTTTCAACAATGCGACCATTATCCATAACATAAATTCTATCAGCATTTGTAACTGTAGAGAGACGATGCGCTATAACAATGGTTGTCCGGTTTCTTGTCAATTTGTTTATTGCCCTTTGCACTTGCCGTTCTGTTTCACTGTCCAGCGCGGATGTTGCTTCATCCAATAACAAGATTGGTGCGTTTTTTAACATAGCACGTGCTATTGCAATACGCTGCTGCTGACCTCCTGATAGCCTGAGTCCCCTGCCACCAACATGCGTTTCGTAGGATTTTTCAAGGTTGGTAATAAAGTTATGTGCATCAGCGCCCTTGGCAGCAGAAATTATATCTTTTTCGGTTGCTCCTGCGCGTCCATATAATATGTTTGCACGCACAGTATCGTCGAACAAAGTAATATCTTGGGTAACTAGTGCAATGTTTGATCTGAGGCTCTCTAATGTCAGATCGCGAATGTCATATCCATCAATCGAAATCTTACCCCTTGTGCAATCATAAAATCTGGGAATTAAATTAAGAATAGTTGATTTTCCAGCGCCGGAGGGGCCAACTAAAGCGACTGTTTCCCCAGGCAGAACTTCAATGTTAATGTCCAATAGTGCATCTTGTCCTTTTTTGTATTGGAATCCAACATTTTTCAGTTTTATAATCCCTGTTACATGCCCAAGGTTTTTGGATGTTTTTGAATTGCGAATATTCGGTTCTTGGTCGATTAAATCGAAAATACGTTGAGCAGCCGCAAGACCTTCTTGTAAATTGGCATTGAGATTTGCTAGACGTTTCATGGGTTCATATGCAAGCAAAAGAGCGGTAATGAATGAGAAGAAAGTGCCGGGTGTAGTCTCGCCTCCTAAAACTTGACTGCCCCCATAAAAAATCACAATAGCAATCGCTATTCCCCCGAGCGTCTCCATAATAGGATGTGAAATAGACCTTACCCGGGCTGCTTTATTCACTAGGTTAAAAATTGTCTCAATAATATTACCGGCACGGTCGATCTCATATTTTTCCATGCCATATGCTCTTACGTGTCGGGCTCCCCGGAAAGTTTCATCCAATAGAGTTGTCAATTCTCCCATTTGCACCTGCGTGTTTGCGGAGACTTTCCGCATGCGTCGACCTAACCGGACGATAGGAAATATAGCGACGGGAAACACAAAAAATGCAATTAATGCTAAAAGCCAATCGCGCTCAAACATTACAATGATCAGGAATATTACCGTAAGTGCATCTCGGGCAATTCCAGTCAAGGCATTAGACACGGCGGCGCGTAACAAATTTGCATCATTATTAAAACGGGAAATTAATTTTCCTGTAGAGGTTGACGTGAAATATGAAATATCTGCTTTCATGAGGTGAGCAAACATTAGCATTTGTACCCTTGAAATTATTTTCTGGCCGATATAATTCATCGTCACAGATTGGCCGTAGGTAGCCAATCCTTTAACAATAGCTACGATTAGTACTATCAATGGAATTAACCAAAGCATTGTTTGATCTCGTTCTAAGAAGACTTTATCTAGCATTGGTTGCATTAACCATGCGTTTGTAGCTGTAGCAGCAGCCACTAACCCCATGCATAAGACTGCGAAGGCTAACCTTTTTAAATAAGGGCGAACATGCTCCCGAACCAACCGGGATACAAGGGATGGAGTAGAACTTCTTTCTTTTAATGAGGTCCCTTCTTTACTGGAGATTTGTTTTTTCATTTTATTAATCCTCAGTCTTGTCCTGATAACATCGGGTGATGGGTCAAGCAAATGCACTGCAACGTATGGGTATTTGGATGGATCAGTTTTAAATAAAACTCTTTAATTGTTAATTTGTTCTTTTGTATAAAAACAGATAACAAAAAATGAAACGATTATCCATTTTGATTCAATGTTGTAGGAAAATGAAGATTTTCGACAACAAAACTAACTTTCAGGACACTGAAATTTTTGCAACTTATTTACGTTCACATTGATCAGGCCCCAGCAACTGTCATGGCATCAACCCGAATTGAGGGCGCATCTACCCCCAGGCGGAAATTGAGATCGCTTGCGGGGGTCATATTTGAAAACATTGTTTTGAGATTGCCTGCAATAGTCATTTCGCTAACTGGACATGTCACTTCGCCGTTTTCAATCCAGAAACCCGATGCTCCGCGACTGTAATCCCCAGTTACTCCATTGACCCCCATGCCGATCAACTCAGTTATGTAAAATCCCTCAGTAATATTTTCTATTAGATCATGAGGTGACTTACTTCCGGGCTCCATCCAAACGTTGGTTGCTGCAGGTAGCGGAGGCGCCCCGACGCCCCTTGATGCATTTCCTGTGCTTGATAGTCCAAGTTTTCTTGCAGATGAGAGGTCCATAATCCAAGTATTCAACTTGCCTTTTTCAACCAAAACTTTTCTTCCAGTGGGCAATCCCTCTCCATCAAATGGTTTCGAGCGGAGGCCTCGTTTACGAAGCGGATCTTCTACAACTGATACGCACTGCGGAAAGATTTTTTGATTTATTTCCTCCTTAAGAAAAGAAGTTCCACGAGCTATAGCGTTTCCATTTATGGCAGCTAAAAGATGTTGTATTAATCCTCCAGATACTCGTGGATCAAAAATTACCGGCATTTGTTTGGTTTTTTTCTTTTTTGGATTAAGTCGTTTTACTGCTCGTAGCCCGGCAGTTTTGCCTATACCTGATGGCGAGGGCAAGTCATTGGCATGTACAGCAGTAGCAAAATTATAGTCGCGTTCCATCGCAGTACCCTCTCCGGCTACAACGGATATTGAAAAGCTGTGATTGGAAACAGAATATGAGCTAGAAAACCCATTTGTTGTAGCTAGGGCAATTTGCGATTGTGACCAATTAGCATCTGCCCCCTCGGAGTTTGATACACCCGCTACTGCCCGCGCAGCATCCTCTGCCTCCAAAGCAATATCACGGAGAGAGGCAGTGTTAGGCTCAATTGGGTCATTAATATCTAGGTCGGGGGATTCAGTTGCTAAATCATCAATATCGGCTATGCCACAGCATGCGTCATCCGGCGCAATTTTTGCCATAGCTACGCAACGTTGCACCATTTCCGTTAATGCATCGAATGTGTAATCTGTTGAGGATACAACAGCTTGCTTATTTCCTACGAACACTCTTAATCCCAAATCGTGACTTTCCGCGCGTTCTAATTTTTCAGTTTTTCCTAGCCTAACACCAAATTCTAACGAGACGGACTTCAACATTACCGCATCGGCAGTATCCGCACCATTGGTCTTGGCCATATGTAATATATTTTCAAGGATGTTTAATGAATCTTGTTCATCAGGCATAAAATACTATCCTGTTCTTAAATTTTTACCAAATTGATCTTCCTTTGCCCGGAAGATTTAAATCGTCCCAGATTTGGTTGATTTTATTAATGACTTCTTCGTCCATACGTATCTTTTTCCCCCATTCCCGGAGTGTTTCGGGGTGTAGTTTAGTAGTAGCATCAATTCCCATCTTTGAACCCAAACCCGAATAAGGTGAGGCAAAGTCAAGATAATCCATTGGAGTGTTTTCGATTACAACAGTATCCCGCGATGGGTCCGAATGGGTTGATATAGCCCAAACAACATCGCCCCAATTTCTTGTATTAATATCGTGGTCGACCACAATTACATATTTTGTGTATGTAAATTGTTTAAGGTAAGACCAAACGGCCATCATTATTCGTCTGGCATGGCCAGGATAGGACTTTTTTATTGATAAAATGGCCACTCTATATGAACACGCATCAGGTGGCAGCCAAAAATCAACAACTTCTGGAAACTGTTTGGTAAATAGTGGCACGAAAACTTCATTTAGTGCTTCCCCTAACACAGAAGGTTCATCCGGCGGTCGACCCGTGAAAGTAGAGAGATATATCGGGTTTTTTCTCATAGTTACTGCGCTTATAGTAAAAACGGGGAAGTCCTCTACTGCATTGTAGAATCCCGTGTGATCACCGTAGGGACCCTCAGGCGCTCGTTTAGAGAATGACACATGCCCTTCCAATATTATTTCTGCATTTGCCGGCACTTTCAATGGAACAGTCTTGCATTCGACCAATGAGAGTTTATTTCCCCGCAACAAGCCGGCAAATTCGTATTCAGATATTTTTTCTGGGATCGGCGCGACAGCAGCAATAATGGTTCCAGGGTCGGCTCCAATAGTGACAGCGGCGGGTAAATCCTCTCTGTCCTCTGCAGCATGAGAATATGCAGCGGCTCCTCCGCGATGCTGCAACCATCTCATGAGAGTTTGATTCCTTCCGATTAATTGCATTCGGTAAATCCCCAGATTTGTTTGACCCTTGCTTTTTGTCGAAACCAGGGGCCAGGTTATTAGTGGTGAGGGCTCACCTGGCCAACAACTTTGTACAGGAAATTTATTTAAATCAATTTGATCTCCTGTTAACACCACTTCTTGGCACGGCGCGTGCTTGAGTGTACGTGGTTTCATGGCTAGAACTGGTTTTACAAGTGGCAACATGGATATGGCTTCACGAAGCCCATCCGGAGGCTCTGGATGTTGCAGGAATGCAAGTTGTTCTCCGAAGGATCTCAGATCTTCCTTTTTCCGTCCCATACCGCGAGCAACTCGATTAATAGTTCCAAAAAGATTTACCAAAATGGGAATTTCGGACTTTTGGCCATCGGCTCGAATAGGATTTTCAAATATTACAGCTGGACCATCTTCGGCTAGAAGTCGGGTTTGTATTTCAGTAATTTCGTAAACTGTAGAAACAGGTTTTTTGACCCGAACTAATTCGCCGTTAATTTCAAGTGTTTCTATAAAATCTCTTAAGCTGTCGAAAGCCATTCGGTCTTGTGTCCCTTTTCCTATGATTGTAGTTTCAAATCCATAAACAATTCTTTAACTAGAGTATAGGTAAGCTGTAATCTTTTGTTAAACTATGTTATTATAATACATGGTTTCTAATGAAGTTCTTCACGCTCTTTCATATCCATTCCAGATTCCGAGTAATTCATTTATTTTAAAAGATAACAGCGTTTACTCGGTAAAACAAAATGGTGATATTTTGCAACGGACTGGTTTTCCCGTGTTGGCTGCTGGCTCTAACCAGTCAGTAGAGCAATTAGCTCGAAAATACAGTGATTTAATTGATGTGGGCGAAATTTTTGCTGAACGCGGGTTGCTTTATAATTTCGATACAGTGTATGCCGCGGACGTAACAGCATATGGATCTGTACCAGCTACCTTTCAAGCTTCCCCTGGAACCTCGGTGAAAGTATTTTTGTTGTGGCTTTCAGAAAATCAGTTGCTTCGTATGCATGAAACTGAGAAAAACTATTTTTTTGATCGATTGCTTAATATAGAAGTAAAAACGGAATTCGGTATCACTCTTCATGAAGCTTATGCATATTCCTCGCGGAATGGATGTCTTAATTACAACGGTAAACCAATAGCTTTGGCCGAAATTCCTGCGTTGGATTTTTGTTTTTCTAGAGTTTATCAGAAAAGAGCTCAGGAAATATTACGCGATCGTGTTATTCCAAAAGTTTCTTTAAATCAATTCGTTACTATAAATATCAATAACGCAGCTAAAAGAGGAGATTGCGTAAATATTATAAAAAAAGACGCTATCCCCCTCCAATTTGAGCGGGAGCTCGTCGCTGAACTCAAATAACCGGCATCCATTTTTTAGAAATTAGGATTCATAAGTTATTGTAACAGTTGTTTCTTTCCGTATAGTGAAAAAATCTAACTCGAAAAAGCCAGTGTGATTTTTTCTAATACAATTCCAGTCAATAGTGCCCACCCAAACAAGCGATTAGAGTTAAATTTGGCAAGGCAGTCTTTTGGGGCAAAAAGTTTCACATCCCATACTTGCCATAACAGTTGCACTGAACCCAAGAGCAAGCCGACATAAAACATCCATCCTGAACCTGCTTTTTGTCCTGTTATCACAAATAATACAATTGCTGTTGAGTAAAAAAAATAAATCCACATACGGCTACTTAAGCCAAATTTGCGCGCAGTCGATTTAACTCCGGCAATTGGATCATCTCTTTTGTCTTGGTGAGCGTATATCGTATCATAGCCAAGGGTCCAAAAAAGTCCTGCCGCATATAAACATAATGCCGTTTCGCTTAGCTCACTGTGGACTGCAGCCCAACCAACCAAGGCCCCCCAATTAAATGTCAAGCCGAGAAAGAATTGTGGCCAAAATGTAATTCTCTTCATGAATGGATAGCTAAAAACAAGCACTAATGAAGCAGCACCAATTAGGCAGGCAAATGTATTTAACGTTAAAAGTATTAAAAAACCTAAGACTAATTGTACTATCAGAAACAAGTAAGCGTTGAGTAAAGTAACTTGTCCACTGGGTAATGGTCTATTTCGAGTTCGCGCTACTTGAACATCAAGCTTGCGATCCAAAATATCGTTGATCGTGCAGCCCGCACCCCGCATAATAACAGCTCCAATACCAAAGCTTGCAAAAAACCATACATGAACCAAGGAATTTGAGGCCAAGCCAATACTCCACCAGCAGGGAAAAAGTAATAGCCAAGTGCCGATAGGCCTGTCGTAACGGGCAAGACGGATGTAAGGATGAGACCAGACTGGCATCCATCGTTCCACCCATCCGTTCACAGGAATATCACTAAAGTGATTATAAGATGTTTTTGAGCGTTGAGTCATGCGCTATGCTGAACAAAAATCAAGAAACATTTACCTTAACCTGGAAGTTTAGTATGCCATCAATTCGTCTATTTGTGGAAGATGATCTTTCTTTTGGGTCTGTCATTACTCTATCCCGTCCTCAAACTCATTATTTGGTCAATGTTATGCGCAGACGAACTGGTGACACCTTACTTTTATTTAATGGTAGAGATGGTGAATGGAAGACCGAACTCAAGAAAATAAGGCGAGATGCTTGCGATGTTAAAGTTGTAGATTTTAATAGGAAATTGGTTATTGTGCCCGACATTTGGCTTGTATTTGCTCCGATCAAAAGAGGAAGAATTGATTTTGTTGCTGCAAAATCAACCGAACTTGGTGTTCGTGTAATTCAACCCATCTTAACAGATTACACAGCGGTGTCTCGTGTTAATGAAGAACGATTGCGGATGAACGCTATAGAAGCAGCTGAACAATGTGGTGCATTGACTGTGCCGACTATACGTTCAACAATAAAACTATCGAAGTTGCTTGCAGATTGGCCTGCTGAACGTAAGTTAATTATTTGTGATGAAACGGGTACCGCACCGCCAATTTATAAAGCCTTAGAGAATACTTCAAGCACCAAAGAATGGGCTATTTTGGTCGGCCCTGAAGGAGGATTTTCAGAATCTGAATTTGATCAATTACGGCAATGTGTCAGTTTTATCCCAGTTAGTTTGGGACCAAGAATTCTGAGAGCAGATACCGCAGCAATAGCTGCCTTGACATGCTGGCAATCTGTATTGGGTGATTGGCACAGCGATCCAAAAATTAAGCAATTGTAACTACAGGATTTCCAGATATGGCCCCTAAATCCTCTCCACCCGGAACAACGCTGTCGGATAAAGCCGATTTAATTAATTATATATCTGACGGTGAGCGTGAACCAAAAGAATGGCGGATTGGCACTGAGCATGAAAAATTTGTATTTAACCTTAATACTCTGGCTCCTGCTCCGTATGAGGGCCCATGGGGTATTAAAAAACTGCTTGAGGGGTTGGGTCGTTTTGGTTGGGTTCCAGTTCAAGAAGAAGGGTTACTGATTGGACTCTCCCATGCTGAGGGCTGCGCCATAACTTTGGAACCCGGAGGGCAACTGGAGCTAGCTGGTGCACAGCTAGAAACAATTCATCAAACTTGTAATGAAGTGCATACTCACTTGGCGCAAGTTAAACAGGTGGCCGAACGGTTGGGTGTTGGCTTGCTGGGTATCGGATTTCATCCTACCGCCAGGCGTTCCGATATTGATTGGATGCCTAAGGGCCGATATGGGTTGATGCGACAGTATATGCCTACGGTGGGAAATCTAGGAATTGATATGATGATACGGACATCCACAGTACAAGTTAATCTTGATTTTTCCTCCGAGAAAGACATGGTTAAGAAGTTTCGCGTATCTTTAGCTTTGCAACCAATTGCAACTGCTTTGTTTGCAGCATCTCCTTTTATGGAGGGTCTGCCAAGCGGATTTTTATCTTTGCGAAGTCGTATCTGGGAGGACACCGACCCCGATCGGTGCGGTATGTTACCGTTTGTATTTGAGCAAGGAATGGGTTATGAACGCTATGTTGATTATGCTCTTAATGTCCCGATGTATTTTGTCCGTCGAGATGGTAAATATATTGATGCAACGGGACAGTCATTCAAGGATTTTATGGATGGTAAGCTACCCGCGTTACCAGGAGAAAAGCCGAAAGAAAGTGACTGGTCGGATCATTTAACGACTTTGTTCCCTGAAGTACGCCTAAAAAAGTTCCTTGAGATGCGAGGTGCGGATGGAGGCCCCTGGAGAAGACTTTGTGCTTTGCCAGCACTTTGGACCGGAATTTTGTATGATCAGAGCGCTCTTGATGCCGCGTGGGATATGACCAAAAGCTGGACTTTAGAAGATCATGCCTACCTTCGCACCGAAGTACCAAAAACCGGGCTGAAAACTCACTTTAAATCGGGCACTGTTCAGGATCTAGCTCAAACGACACTTGCAATAGCTACACTTGGGTTACGCAATAGGGGGTGCACAGACATTCGCGGTGCTGATGAAACGAGTTTTCTCGGTACGCTCAGCCAAATTGCCGATAGTGGTGTTACCCCTGCTGAAGAAATGTTGCAAAAATTTGGTGGCGTTTGGAATCAAGATATCAGATCACTTTTCCATGATTATGCTTATTAAGAACGAGTTACGTTGCAGTGCCGCCGACCGTCAAGTCGTTAACCAAGAGTGTAGGCTGTCCTACACCAACCGGAACCCCCTGACCGTCCTTGCCGCATGTTCCAATTCCCGTATCTAATTTAAGATCGTTTCCAATCATTGATACGCGAGTTAAAACGTCTGGTCCATTACCAATTAACGTAGCTCCTTTCACTGGAGCTCCTATTTTGCCATTCTCGATGAGGTAAGCTTCTGATGCGCTGAAAACAAATTTTCCTGATGTTATATCTACTTGTCCACCTCCAAAGTTTACTGCATAGAGCCCTTTCTTGACTGAAGAAATTATCTCATCAGCTTCACAGTTTCCAGATAACATATAGGTATTGGTCATCCGCGGTAATGGGGCGCTGGCAAAACTTTCTCTCCTTCCATTACCGGTTGGCTTTACTCCCATCAATCGTGCATTATGTCTATCTTGCATATAACCTTTTAGAATTCCATCTTCAATCAAAACGGCCCGTCCGGTTGGTGTGCCTTCGTCATCAACGTTCAATGAACCCCGCCTACCGGCAATGTTACCTTCATCGATCACCGTAACACCCTCAGAGGCAACACGCTCTCCCAGCAAATTTGAAAATGCTGAGGTTTTTTTGCGGTTAAAATCACCTTCTAATCCATGCCCGATCGCTTCATGCAGCAAAATACCAGGCCAACCCGGACCAAGAACCACGTCCATTTCGCCTGCCGGGGCTTCAATTGACTCTAAATTTACAAGAGCCTGACGCAGAGCTTCTCGTGTTTGATTTTGCCACGACTCCGGTTGAATAAAATCAATATAAGAAACGCGGCCACCGACCCCATGGCCGCCGGCTTCCATTCTATTGCCGTCTGAAATTACAACAGAGATATTTATTCTTACTAGGGGTCTTATGTCTGGAATCCTAATTCCACCTGCTCTTATAATCTGCACAGCTTGCCATTCTCCAGACAGATTAGCTGTTACCTGCACAACCCTGGGATCAAGGGATCTGGCGTAAACATCGATGTCTGAGAGAAGTTTTACCTTGTCCCCGAAGGAGACTTCTTCCAGTGGGTTTGTTTCTAAATACAGAGAATGATTCGAACTTGCGGATTGAGACGCACATGTTCCACTTGATCCTGTTCTTACTTTTGCTACAGTTGCGCCAGCCCGGGCGATGGCAGTTTCAGACATTTCAGATGAATGTGCATAGGCAACTCTTTCTTCCATCATTGCCCGAAGTCCAAAACCTTGACTGGTATTAAATGCGGCATTCCGAAGGCGTCTGTCATCGAAGGTCAAGCTCTCGCTTTGTCTATATTCGAAAAAAAGCTCCCCATCATCCAAACCATGAAAAGCTTCATCAACTAATGTCTCAACACGTCGCAGATTAAGACCATTACGCTCAAAAAATAGTTCATCCACGCGGTTAAGATCCGTCAAGAGACACATCCTTTTTTAATAATAGAACAATTTTGGCGTTGTGCCTTTTGTCATTCATACATAAACCTTTCAACAAGAAGCATATTATATGTTTTATACCCTACTTCAGCTACAATAATCAAAAGTGATACTGCGACATTCAGTCGCGAAGAAGAATTAACATGTGTAGAGCAAGTTGTAAGCCAGTAATATGAGTGCCAATTTACTAACATTGGCGTCCGGGTTGTTAACATTTTCAGTGTGGTATAATTTCCGCCGCAGGTGGTGAAAATTCACAATGAGTTTTAGGTGTGCTTTGAGAATGCAAAAAATATTTAAAGTTTTTTCAGCAGTTTTTTTAGCCAATTTATTTTGGGCTTCATGTGCATTTGCAAGTTCAGCAAAAGATTGGCAAATGGGGTTTCAAGATGCAGCAACTGCGGTTATGAGAGATATAACCAGCTTTCACAACCTTCTTCTGATTATTATAATCCTGATTACGGTTTTTGTGCTTGCTATTTTGGTTTACATCATGTGGCGATTCAGCGCTGCGCGAAATCCGGTTCCTAGCACTACTACACATCATACAGCATTAGAAATGATTTGGACTGTTGTTCCTGTAATTATTTTGGTTGTAATTGTTGTTCCAAGTTTTAAATTACTCTATTTTTCAGACGTTGTTCCAAAGGCCGATATGACTATTAAGGCTACTGGATACCAATGGTACTGGTCGTATGAATATCCTGATCACGGCAATATTTCTTTCGATGCAAATGCGGTTGATCTTCGGGATCCAGAGATGAGTGCTGAGGACAAAAAGAAGTGGAGAACGAAATTTGGTGAAGACTACAAAAGACTTCTGGATACTGACAACAATGTTGTAGTCCCTGTCAACACCACTGTGCGTGTTCAAATCACAGCAGGCGATGTCCTTCATGCGTGGGCAGTACCAGCTTTTGGGATTAAGACGGATGCAGTTCCGGGAAGACTAAACGAAACTTGGTTTAAAGCCGAAAAAGTAGGGACGTACTACGGTCAATGTTCTGAATTGTGTGGAGCCCGCCATGGATTTATGCCAATCCGTGTTGATGTTGTAACGAAGGCTGATTTTGAGTCTTGGGTTAAAAGACAGACTGCTAGAAATAATTTGCCGATGAAAAAACAATTCGCTACTTTTATGAATAAAACCAACTTTGCTACAAAGGGTGAGGATGCAAAATGAGTGATGTAAGAGTTGAACACATGCACGAGGACCACCACCCCAGGGGTTGGAAACGCTACGCATATTCTACTAATCACAAAGATATTGGTACTATGTACCTTATTTTCGCGATATTTGCGGGATTTATAGGCTTGGCTATGTCGGTTGTATTTCGAATGGAGCTAGCCGAACCCGGTAACCAAATCCTTGGTGGAGATCATCACATGTACAACGTGTTGGTGACTGCACATGGGTTAATAATGATTTTCTTCATGGTCATGCCAGCGATGATTGGTGGCTTTGGTAATTGGATTGTTCCCTTGATGATTGGGGCGCCTGACATGGCTTTCCCAAGGATGAATAATATTAGTTTTTGGCTGCTAGTTCCGTCCTTTTTGCTTCTGTTAGCCACTCCTTTTGTTGGTGGCCCACCGGGAGGCACTGGTGTTGGGGGCGGGTGGACTATATATCCCCCACTTAGCTCAGCGGTTGGTCAACCCGGGCCAGCAGTTGATTTGGCAATATTTAGCTTACATTTGGCTGGAGCATCTTCTATTTTAGGTGCAGTCAACTTTATAACCACCATACTTAACATGCGTGCTCCCGGCATGACGTTACACAAAATGCCACTTTTTGTTTGGTCGGTGCTAGTTACCGCTTTTTTGTT
This sequence comes from Rhodospirillaceae bacterium, assembly GCA_002709075.1. Lineage (GTDB taxonomy): Bacteria > Pseudomonadota > Alphaproteobacteria > MPNO01 > UBA2964. The sequence goes on from PAPV01000020.1 coordinate 44,605, forward strand.
GCTGCTATCCCTGCCGGTGTTAGCTGGTGCTATTACAATGCTTCTTACTGACAGAAATTTCGGAACAACATTTTTTAATGCTGCTGGCGGCGGGGACCCAATTTTATTTCAACATTTATTTTGGTTTTTTGGTCATCCCGAAGTTTATATTCTTATTCTTCCCGGATTTGGCATTATTAGCCAAATTGTCTCAACATTTTCTAGAAAGCCCGTCTTTGGTTATTTAGGGATGGCTTACGCTATGGTTGCAATAGGATTTTTAGGATTCATTGTTTGGGCCCATCATATGTATACAGTTGGAATGGACGTTGATACGAAAGCGTATTTTACAGCTGCTACGATGGTTATCGCTGTGCCCACCGGGGTTAAAATTTTTAGTTGGCTCGCAACAATGTGGGGTGGTTCTATTGTTTATAAAACGCCTATGTTATGGGCCTGCGGATTTATATTTTTGTTTACCGTTGGCGGTGTCACCGGGGTAGTTTTAGCAAACGCGGGAATTGATCGGGTTTTGCATGACACATACTACGTCGTAGCTCACTTTCATTATGTATTGTCTCTTGGAGCGGTGTTTGCAATCTTTGCAGGCTTTTATTATTGGTTGCCCAAAATGTGCGGAAAACAATATCCGGAAGGGTTAGCCCGCCTTCATTTTTGGGTGACCTTCGTGGGTGTAAATTTAACATTTTTTCCTCAACACTTTGCAGGGTTAGCGGGTATGCCTCGCCGTATTCCTGATTACCCAGATGCCTACGCGGGGTGGAATATGGTTTCCTCATTTGGATCCTACATATCAGCTCTGGGGGTTATTATATTCTTTTTCGTTCTTTGGCGGACGTTTGCAGTTGGAAAGAGGGCTGGAGAAAACCCTTGGGGAGAAGGCGCATCAACACTTGAATGGACTTTACCCTCTCCACCGGCCTTCCATTCATTTGATGAATTACCAGAGATAAAATAATGCTATCAAATTTGTAGTTAAGGCAAAAAGATTGTGACTCTATCTCAAGGAAATATTGGTTGTTCTGCAGTTAGCAGATCAGATGGTGGTGATGTTTTGGATTACGTGGCTTTAATGAAGCCGCGTGTCATGTCTTTGGTGGTGTTTACAGCGCTTTCGGGAATGTATATGGCTCCAGGTTCGTTGCATCCTTTCATGGCGTTTTCTGCAATACTTTGTATAGCGATGGCAGCCGGTGCTTCTGGTGCGATAAATATGTGGTATGATAGTGATATTGATGCTGTAATGTCTCGAACAGCCGACCGACCTGTCCCAGCCGGGCGTTTGGAAAGTGGAACCGCACTAGCGTTTGGGAATTCTCTGGCTGTAGCATCGGTTCTTATAATGTGGTTCTGTGCTAACTGGCAAGCGGCCGCTTTTCTTGCCTTTACAATCTTTTTTTATGTTTTTGTCTATACAGTTTGGCTTAAACGCCGAACCCCCCAAAATATTGTTATAGGTGGTGCAGCAGGGGCATTTCCTCCCATGGTTGGTTGGGTTGCTGTTACCGGGGAGATTACTGTTGGTTCATTAGTCCTCTTTGCAATTATCTTTATGTGGACTCCACCCCATTTTTGGTCTTTGTCACTTTATTGCCAGGGAGAATATGAGAAAGCCGGTGTACCTATGCTCCCAGTGGTTTCGGGAGAAGAAGAAACCAGGCGCCAAATTTTATGGTATACGCTTGTTTTAGCTCCAATCGGGGTCGCTCCAACCCTTATTGGAATGGCAAGTTGGTTTTACGGATCAATATCTGCCTTTATGGGAATTGTATTTCTAATTTTGGTATTGCGGCTCAGGAGAGATAAGTTGGAAAATTCGGCACGGCGTATTTTTAATTTTTCTCTTTTGTATCTTTTTGTACTTTTCGCGGTAATGATTTTGGACCGTGCTATGGGATTTTCGAGTTAAATAGCATGACTAAAATAAAACTTACGGCCGAACAACAAAGAAAAAGAAAAAATCGTAATTTGGCGTTACTTATCGTGTTGTTTGGTCTTGTTGGGTTGTTTTATGGAATTACTATGATAAGGCTCGCAGGAGGAGCGTAGAAAAGTGCGTGGATCGGGAAAAGTTCGTACTTTGTTGGGCATTGGATTGTTGCTTGGTCTGATGACCGGTTTGACCGTTTACTCTGTAACATTGTACGAACTTTTCTGTTCTGTGACTGGTTACGGGGGAACGACTAAACGCGCAGAGTCTTCTCCTGATAAAATACTTAACAGAAAAATTACAGTTTTTTTTAACGCAGATACTAATTCTGGACTTGATTGGAATTTTAAACCCGTACAACGAAAGGTAAATTTGCGGGTGGGAGAAAAAGGTTTGGCTTTTTACGAAGCTCGTTCCACTTCTTCTAAAAGTGTTACGGGAACTGCGACATTTAATGTTACGCCGATGAAGGCAGGACAATATTTCGTGAAGATTGATTGTTTTTGTTTTACAGAACAAACACTTGAGCCAGGTCAAACCGTTAACATGCCTGTGCAATTTTATGTGGATCCAAAAATCGCTAATGATCGCAATTTGGATGAGGTTGATACAATTACATTATCCTATACCTTTTTTCGTTCTGCAGAACAGAAATCAGTTGATCGTTCAAAGCCTAAATTTGTAGGTACAAAAAACGGATTCTCCTCTCATTTGGGAGAGAGAAGGGCGTTCAACTAATCAACAGGAACATACAGTAATGAATGCAACTACCAATAATTCGAGCTCTGATACTGAAGAACATAAACATCCTTGGCATTTGGTGGATCCAAGCCCTTGGCCAATATTAAGTGCATTATTTGGTGGGGTGCTTGCTGCTGGTGCAGTATTATACATGCATGAAGAAACCCTTTGGTTGATGCTTGTTGGTCTACTAGGCGTGTTGGTGGTTATGGCAGCGTGGTTTGCCGACGTGATAAAGGAAGCAACTCATCAGGGTTATCATTCTCGTCCAGTTCAGATAAGCATGCGTTATGGAATGGTTCTCTTTATAGCGTCTGAAGTAATGTTTTTTGTTGCTTGGTTCTGGGCATATTTTAACGGCGCATTGTTTCCGACTGAACAAATAAAATCTACGTGGCCGCCCCCCGGAATTTTGACCTTTAATCCGTGGGAATTGCCTTTTCTTAATACATTAATTTTACTGACATCTGGAGTCACCCTTACATGGGCGCATCATGCATTACTAGAAGGCAATAAAAGTCACCTGTTGCAAGGGCTAGGTGTTACTATACTTCTTGGTGTAATTTTTTCCTTTGTTCAAGCTTATGAGTACAGTCACGCTGCTTTTAGTTTTGAATTTGAGGAGGGAACTCCTGGAAAGGGGGGCATTTATCCAAGTACATTTTATATGGCTACCGGATTTCATGGTTTTCACGTAATTGTTGGTACGATATTTCTTATTGTGTGTTTTTTTCGTGCTCGAAAAGATCATTTCAAAGTTAGTCATCATTTTGGTTTTGAGGCTGCTGCTTGGTATTGGCATTTTGTCGATGTTGTTTGGTTATTTCTGTTTGTCGCTATTTATTGGTGGGGGGCTGGTACATCTGTTGGGCACTAAATTTGGATGATTTTGTTATCAGAGGATAGGCAAGGATCTAAATCCCGATGTGCTATTAAATCATATAAACACGCACTGTTTTTTAGGTATCCACAATGTGGTAACAGGCCATTGTACAACGGCATTCTATCAGTCAAAAAGACTTGTGAGAGTGAGCTAGACCTAAAAAATTATATAGGTGATGGTGTCTCAATTATAGGCTTTTTTTCTTGGATTTTTGTTGGTTCCGCTCGTACCATTGTTCGAGTGTCTTGTGAAGTTAAAACTTTGCGTGCATTTTATGATTTTGCCACCAATCATGACTCTCGTATCGGTAATCGTGTTAAGACCAGTAAAAGCTGCCTTGGTAGCACATCACTATAAAAGGCAATTTTGATATGATGATCAGTCGCCGCGTTGGTTTTGCAATTTTTACGCTAATTTCGGTCATAATTCTGTGTCTTCTTGGAATTTGGCAACTTAACCGGATGTCATGGAAAACGGAATTAATTACTAATATTGTCAAAGGCTTTGAAGCTACTCCTGTTGTGCCAAACTCTAACCTTGCTGAATGGAGACGAGTAGCTTTATCCGGCCAATGGCTCTCAGTTGATCCCATTTTTGTAGGTCCCATAAGTTTATCAGGACGTCTTGGATGGTACTCGGTTTCGGCATTTAGGCTTGTTTCTGGTAAAGTAATATTTGTAAATCGTGGATGGGTGGATCAGAAAAACAAGGCAAGTCTGGTCAATGGAGAGAAAACCAACCTTATTGGTGTTCTTCGTAGACCAAAAACTTCTGGGTTGTTCCTGCCAACGAATGATCAAGAAAAAAAACAGTGGTTGCGTATCTTACCAAAAGAATTCGCACTAGCGCGCGATCTTGTTGATGTCGCACCTTATTGGGTTGAACTTACACAAATAAATAAAGAGAATTCAAATTTGTTCGTATTAGGTGGGTTGCGGCTACCCCCAAATAATCATCTTCAATATGCGATCACTTGGTTTGCATTTGCTTTAATCTCTTGTATCTTCGGTATTCTATTTTGGATCAAAAATGAATAAGGTCACTTGCGCAGTAAAAACTCTCTTCCGACTTTCACTCGCGGCTCACCGTTGTATTCCACAATGTCAGCAGTTGCGTATGTTTCCGGCCAATTTTCCGGGAGGTAACTGCCGGTGCCAATTATGTCAACTGGGGTATTAGCTGTCCCAAATATACGACATTTTGCCGGACTGAAGCCACTTGAACCAATAATTTTAACATTTTGGTAGCCTTTTTCATTAAGGGCATCACGAAGATGCCATATAGCTGCAGATGAGACTCCTGGTCCCACAAGAAATGACAATTCGTTCTCCAGGCGATATCCTCGTACAACATCCGGTACATGTTTTTCTAATACTGCATAAGAGACTGTTGGATCTAATTTTTCCACATAACGACTTCCTGGTGTGTCCATTCGAACTGCGAGTGAGCCGTCCTCTACACGTTTTGGAAAGTGTGCTGCGACGCTTAATGAGTCCGTGATTTCGTGCGCAAAATAATCAACCAATACTGTCATAGGTTTATTTGGAAAAGCCTCATCGAACATTTGTGCCGCCCGTAATGTACTACCAGCATAACCAACAAAAGCGTGAGGCATTGTACCGAGTCCGCTTTTTTGATCAAAATAATGGGCTGTAGCGTCGGTTGCATTACCGATGAATCCGGTAGCGCCGGAAGTATCTTTTGCTTTTTGTGATCCTACTGAGGCAGCATAGGCCATCATTTCTGCCATTTCAGAGCCCGCACAATGCCGAGCATCCATAGCTAAGAACGATACATTTGGTAACTCCGAACACATCGTAAAAGCATTATATGCCGCAACGCATGCTGGTCCAATTCTTTGTAACAGAAGTGTCTCTAAGTCAACTAGCTGAGAAAACTGTCCGGAGATATACATTATGGGTTCACCGGCCCCTACCCATTCTCCTTCTGGATACCGCAAGTCTACATCAAATTTTGTGTTGCGCCTATATGCCATATCCGTCAGCCATTTTATCCCAAGTCGGGGCGCTGAAATTACTGGACGACGCATAAAAATTGCGTAGGTCACGCGCGCATCACCGAATTTATTAATAGTTTCTTTGGACAAAACAAAATATTTGTCAGTCCAAAGAGAAATCTCTCTCTCTTCTGCTGGCCAACTGTTTTCCTCACGGTTAACCGAAGCCGAAAAAGATTTATTTGGGATGGTTGGCGGAGGCATCAGAAAATCCTATATCTCGTACAACTGTTTTTTATTATTGAAACATAAAAATCTAAATACATGAAATCGCGTTTGGCGCATACTTGTTATATTTAAGAAGAAAACTCTATGGTTAAGTCTCCCTATAAAGAACTTGAAAAGTATTTTAGACGAATTGGCGCTTTAAATGAAGTGTTGGGTATCCTAAATTGGGATATGGCGGTGGTAATGCCATCAGGTGCAGCTGAAAATCGGGCACGACAAATTGCTGAGATCAATCTTATAATTCATGAAATTCTTAATGAACCTGAAATAAAAGACCTTTTGGCGGAGGCCGAGTCTATACCAATATCTGACAAGTTAATGAAAGCCAATTTGGCTGAAATGAAGCGTATGTATGTCCATTCGACAGCAATGGATGCTAGTCTTGTGTCTGCATTAACTGAAACCTCCACCAATTGTGAAATGTGCTGGCGTGAAGCACGCTCTGAAAATAACTTTTCCGGAATTAAAAAAAATTTTGAATATTTATTATCATTGGTTAGGGAAAAAGCAGCCTGCAAAGCAGATGCCTTAGATTGTTCCCCTTATGACTCGTTAATTAATGAGTTTGAACCTGGAATAAAACAATCAGAAATTGATATTTTATTTGATGATTTGCTTAGGATTCTTCCAGATATTTATCACAGGACATTAGAAAGACAAAAAAGAGTACCCTCTCCAGTTCATCCTAAAGGCCCATTTTCAATTGAGTCCCAGCGAAAGCTTGGTGTGCAGATGATGAAGCGTTTGGGATTTGATTTTGACCATGGTAGACTTGATGTAAGCTTGCATCCTTTTTGTGGAGGATCGCCGGGAGATATCCGTATCACTACCCGCTACTACGAAGACGATTTTACACAGGGTCTTATGGGTGTAATGCATGAGACTGGCCACGCACTATATGAATCCAACCTCCCGAAAAAATGGCGTCTGCAGCCCGTTGGTCAAGCGCGTGGTATGACAATTCATGAAAGTCAATCCTTATTGATTGAGATGCAGATTTGCCGAAGTACAGAATTTATTGTATTTGCCGCTCCTTTAATGAGAGCAGCATTTGGCGGACACGAGTCTTTGTGGGAAGTTGATAACATCGCCTCTCTAACACGTAGAGTAATACCCAATTATATAAGAGTTGACGCAGATGAGGTTACCTATCCTTTTCATGTAATTTTGCGCTATGAATTAGAAAAAGCTCTTATTAAGGGCGATTTGTTGGTTTCCGATATCCCAAGTGCATGGAACAGCGGCATCAAGGATTTTCTCGGTATAACTCCGCCTGATGATGGGAAAGGGTGCTTACAAGATATCCACTGGTTTTCTGGGGCGTTCGGTTACTTTCCTACTTATACGTTAGGGGCACTCGCTGCCGCGCAGATGGCCGCCACTATTCGCCATCAAAACCCGGATGCACAGGAATTAATATCAAAAGGTGATTTTAAAGTGTTTACCGATTGGTGTGCCAGAAACATTCATGCGAAAGCTTCATTTTTAGGTACTAATGATATACTCGTTGAAGCAACGGGCCACTCCCTGGGAACTTCTGATTTCCATAAGCATTTAGAGTCTCGCTATCTTGCTTGACCCGTCGTTCAAGAACGCTAGTGTGGTCCGCCGGCGAGTGTTGATGATTTAGGAGTTCTGATAATTGAAATATATTAGCACAAGAGGTAAAGCGCCCGTTCTTGGCTTTGAAGATGTGATGTTATCAGGCCTTGCCGTAGATGGAGGTCTTTATGTTCCTCAGGAATGGCCATCTTTTACAACTAAACAAATATCAGAGATGCAGGGTTCGTCATATAACGAAATTGCGGAAAAAGTTACAATGCCTTTTGTCGATGGTGAATTGGATAATGTTACCCTGCGTAAATTGATAGAAGATTCTTACTCAAGATTTGGACATCCGGACAAGGCACCACTTATCCAAATTGAAAAAAACATGTGGGTATTAGAATTATTTCATGGCCCCACATTAGCGTTCAAAGATTTTGCTCTGCAGTTGCTCGGAAATTTGTTTGAAGAGGTTTTAAAACGACGTGAACAACGAATTACAATTGTCGGAGCGACATCGGGTGATACCGGTTCTGCAGCGATTGAGGCCTGTAAATTCAGGGATAACATTGATATCTTTATTTTGCATCCCGAGGGTCGGACTTCAGAAATACAGCGCCGTCAAATGACCACAGTAGATGCAAAAAATGTTCATAACATATCAATACAGGGGTCTTTTGATGATTGTCAGGATTTAGTGAAGCTTATGTTTGGTGATATGGATTTTCGAAATAATCATAATTTGTCCGCCGTAAATTCAATTAATTGGGTGAGAATAATGGCGCAGGTAGTATATTATTTCACGAGTGCCCTTGCGCTCGGCGCACCAGATAAAAAAATTAGTTATGCGGTTCCTACCGGGAACTTTGGTGATGTTTTTGCCGGCTATGTGGCCAAAAAAATGGGGTTATCAATAGAACGATTAATAGTTGCTACTAATGCTAACGATATACTTAGTAGATTTTTTGAGCGTAATGACATGTCGGTGCGGCCAGTTGTGTCAACTCTAAGCCCTTCTATGGATATTCAAGTTTCGAGTAATTTTGAGCGGTTGGTGTTTGACCTTGCGCAAAATGACTCCGGAGTGGTAAGGCGGGCTATTAAATCCTTCAGAGATACCGGACATATGGAGTTACCGTTCGGAATGCTTGAGTCAGCGCGTCAGACTTTTGCAGCAGCGCGGCTGGAAGATGAAGGTATTCTAGCTGTTATACGTTCACTTTGGAAAAGTTGTAATGTTGTTGTTGACCCGCATACCGCAACTGGTATTCATGCGGCAAAGGAAAAGCTATCGCAGCACGGAAATCCTGTTGTTGCTTTAGCTACCGCTCATCCAGCAAAGTTTCCCGACTCTGTTGCAGCCGCTATCGGGCATTCACCTAGATTACCGGACAAGCTATCCCACATTATGTCAGCGGATGAACAATATGTGGTACTTCCTGCTGATATAGAAACTGTCAAACAATATGTTGCAACTCATGCAAATAGTGTTGGAAGCTAGTATGGAAGTTCAAAAAACAACGCTTAGCAATGGTTTGACAATCGTCACGGATACTTTGGCAACCGTAGAAACTGTCTCTTTGGGTGTTTGGGTGCGAGTTGGTTCTCGCTACGAGTCCGCAGATTTCAATGGTATTTCTCATATGCTGGAACATATGGCTTTTAAGGGAACAGAACAGCGTGACGCGCGGCAGATTGCTGAAGAAATTGAGTCAGTCGGAGGACATTTGAATGCTTTTACTTCAAGTGAGACCACAGCGTATCATGCTTCGGTGATGAAAGAGAATGTGTTTCTTGCGTTGAATATGATTGCGGATATATTACAAAATTCTACTTTTTTAGATGAGGAGTTAACCCGTGAACGGGCTGTAATAATTCAAGAAATTGCGCATTCTCAAGACTCTCCTGAGGATCTTGTGTTTGAGTCCTTCCAGCAGCTCTCATATCCAGAGCATCCACTTGGCCGCTCCATTTTAGGGCAGTCAAATAATATCAAGAGGATACAACGCGAGGATCTATTTGACTTTATGAAAAAACATTATGGTGCTACGCGAATGATTGTTGCGGCTGCAGGAAACCTAGATCATGAGGTATTCTGTAGGTGGTGCGAGGATGTTTTTCCCGTCGTGAGTCGGGTAACTGGAGAAAAGCCTCAGGCAGCAAAATATCGTGGCGGGTTTTCTCATCTAGAGAGGAATTTTGAACAGCTGCATATGGTTGTGGGTTTCCCAGGGCCTAGCGCTCTAGACAGTAAGCGTTTTGCAGCTGGAGTTGGATCCATAATACTTGGTGGTGGCATGTCTTCACGATTATTTCAAGAAATACGCGAAAAACTAGGACTTGCATATGCAATATATAGTTTTAATTCAACTTACGAGGATACGGGCCAATTTGGCGTTTACGCTGGCACTACATCCGGTCAAGCGAAGTTGCTGTTGGAGACGTTGCATGTAGAATTGAATAAGTATTTGTCGAGCTTAAAAGAAGAAGAACTTATTCGTGCAAAAGCCCAATTGCGGTCTGGAATACTTATGTCTTTAGAACGAACCTCTTCACGTGTGGAACGGATTGCACGTGATACTGCGCTTTTCGGTGCCCCTACCCCAATTGAACGAGTGATTGCATCTATAGATGATGTTTCACTCAATGACATAAAGAGTTGTTTTCAGACTATTTTTTCGTGTGCACCGACTATTGCTACGGTTGGAACTAAACCTGATAACCTCGTTGATGAAGAAGTAACAAACATGTTTTCCAGAGTAATTCTTTAAAATCCTTTCAAGCGTGTCCTGCTTCTCCCGATAGCATGCTAATATCAATCCCCAATTTAAAAAGGGAAGTTACCCATTTCTTATCAATTTCAGAACCAAATATGATATCAAAATCAGCAGGTGCACTCAGCCAACCATTTGCTTGTATCTCTTCATCCAATTGTCCAGGTGCCCAACCTGCATAACCGAGTGCTAAAATACTATTCTTAGGTCCGGTCCCATTTGAAATTGCACGTAACATATCGACTGTAGCAGTTAGAGCAACGCCATCTTCAATGAGTAAAGACGCCTCTTCAATAAAATCTGCTGAATGTAAAACAAACCCCCTTCCGGTCTCCATTGGACCACCAAAATGCACAGGGATATTTTCATTCTTGTCCAATACTGGCAGATTGAGTTGTTCCATCAGATCACAAAAATTTATGTTTTCTGCGAACCTATTTAATATTATACCCATTGCGCCTTCTTCTGTGTGTGCACAGATATATATAACGGTTCTAGAGAACCGTGGGTCTTCCATCTGTGGCATTGCTATCAATAATTGGCCAGAGAGATAGTCGGCATTTTCTGGGTCTATTTGTTTATCTTTCATTAAACTTTGTTTCGATTACTACTTTTCTTTGATGGTATACCTTATATTAAATTTTTCTAACAATTTATTAGCATGTTATCATAATCTAACCATCATAATTAATTTAAGAAATGAGTGAATATTTAATACAAAATTATTGCAAATTTTTTCGTTTAACGGCCAATGCAACGTGGATTTGGTTTTTGATTTGTACCTCAACACACGCTGCATCTAGCGAGAGCTTTGTAACAGATCACGGCGAAGTTAGATTGATATCTGCTGTAAATGCGGTTGGGGGCAAGAAAAAACATTTATTTGGTTTACATTTCAAGATGAAGCCGGGTTGGAAAATATATTGGCGTTCCCCTGGTTCATCGGGATTTCCTCCAAAACTTAATTGGGACGGTTCGGAGAACATAGAGTCTATAAATATATCATGGCCATATCCAGAAAGATTCTCTGTGATAGGTGTGCAAACACTAGGATACAAAAACGAAGTGGTATTCCCCCTTACCTTACATATTGAGGAAGCAAAAAGAAAAGTAAGTCTTCGAGCCATTGTTTCGTACCTAACCTGTAATCATATTTGTATACCATATGAGGCAAAGCTATTGTTGAGTGTGCCAATTGGTAAGGAGTCACCTGCTTATGAAGCTCAGATCATTAATCACTATTTAAAACTTGTTCCGGTGGATGGCCCTACAAATGGAATGTCAATTTTACTAGCAGAAACCCATAAATCCAAAAAACAAGAAGTATTGAGCATTGCTTTGCGTTCGCAGAAACGAATATCAAACCCAGAAATATTTATTGAAAGTGATACAGAATTTAGATTTGGTAAGATAAAACGAGTTAATTACCGTGATTCCAATACAGCTGTTTTTGACTTGGAACTATTTCCCCCCCTTGGAATTCCAGAGGATAATCGCGGGCTCTCCGGTGAATTGCTGCAAGTCACTGTAGTGGATGATGGTTTAGCCTTCGAACAAAAAATAAGAGTTCCTGATAGGCCAGCCTTCGTAACTAATGAACTCACTCCTAAAACTATTAAAACCAGTTGGTTTGAGTTGTTTAGTATTATCGGAATTGCTGTGTTGGGTGGTTTTATATTAAATTTTATGCCCTGTGTATTGCCAGTTATTTCATTAAAATTACTCTCTGTTATAAATTACAGTGGGGTGGAAAAAAATAGGGTCAGACAAGGTTTCTTGGCTACATCAGCAGGAATTTTTGCGTCTTTTTTTGTTTTAGCAACTGGTGCGGTGATTATGAAGGTAACCGGACAGGAAGTTGGTTGGGGCGTTCAGTTTCAAAACCCGATCTTTCTTGTGGTGTTAGCGTCGTTGACTATACTATTTGCAGCAAATTTGTGGGGTTTTTTTGAGTTTAGAACCCCAAATATCATATCCAAAGTAGCACAAAAAATATTTTTGGATGAAGGTAAAACCGGTCATTTTTTCGCGGGTGCGCTGACGACTGTTATGGCAACCCCTTGTTCTGCTCCATTTCTGGGGACAGCGATTGGCTTCTCATTGGCTAGAGGACCTATTGAAATTTATGCGATTTTTGCAGCTCTAGCGTTTGGCCTCTCTGTTCCTTTTTTAGTAATAGCAGCTTTTCCGAAATTTGTTAATATTTTGCCTAGACCTGGGGCTTGGATGTCTCATTTAAGAAAATTTTTAGGTCTTGCTCTGATTGTAACAAGTATGTGGCTTATGTCTGTTTTAGTCACTATTGTTGGTATGAATGCAGTGTACGGTGTTGTTATCGGAATAAGTTTTATCTTCGTTAGCCTATATTTTTCACAGTTTAATTGGATCATTACTGGGACAACAATCGGATTGGCCATCGTTTGTATTTTGACATCACTTATTATTTTTCAAGAGACTAAGGAAAAACTTGTTGATCAGAAATCGATATATTGGCAAAAATTTGATCCAGAAAAAATCGAAAGTTACGTCGATGATGGAAAAATTGTTTTTATAGATATAACAGCAGATTGGTGTATCACTTGTTTATTCAACAAAAAAATGGTCCTGATGAAAGATGATATAGTACAAAAATTGAATTCTGATGATGTCGTGGCAATGCAAGGTGACTGGACACTGCCGAACCCCATAATAATGAAATTTTTAAAGCAATTTAACCGTTTCGGAATTCCATTTAACATAGTTTTTAGGAAGCATGATAGGAAAGGATTAATCTTACCTGAAGTATTAACTAATGAAATAGTGAAAAAAAGTTTGCGCCAATCGACAAGTATATTAAAAAATAAGTAACTAGATTAATTCTCCCTCTATTTTACCCATTATAACATTGTCGATTTTCCAAAACCCTTGATAACTTTTCACCATTTTATAAGCTGCAATCCAATCAGAGCCAGTTGGCTCTGTGAACTTTATTATTTGTATTGGGTTATTGGCTCTAGAAACCAATATCTGGAACCTCCATTCTGTTGCGTTTAACAGAGGAGAGTAAAGATCTCTTATCATATTCATAAAATTATTTGCAGACTTGTAAGCGGTTTGAACCTCACTACTGGCTGCGGAGAATGCCTTTTCAGCGTCACCCATTCCAAACGCAACTAATTGTGATTCAATTACTGCTCTAATATCAGACACGTCAGTTTCATCAACCCTCGCTGAACTCGTGCCATGAAAAAATAAAAGACAAACAAAAAAGAATAAATACCTCATGTATTGTATACGTGTGGTTTTTTTATGCAGTTCACACATTAAAAAGATCTAATTATTCAAAATTACTAATAATCTGTTTTTCTTATAAAACTGAAGTTAAACTTGCGAAGTGAAGTGCAGTAGGTTTTTTACATTTAAGTATTTTGTTACTAACATAATTCACTTTATTCTTACAAAATTGATGTTTAGTTAAAATCAATATAAATGTATTCGGAACTACAAAACCAATACTAATTAGTTGCGTTTTAAATTTTTACTTATCTGTGGAAGCACAAGAATTTTGAATAGTTTTGCCAACTAGATTGTGTTCCAGGCCCTGACGGGCAAGAGCATCCGCGCGTTCATTTTCCGGATGACCGGCATGCCCTTTGATCCATTTCCAATCTATTTCGTGTGGGATTGATGCTTTATCTAAACGTTGCCACAATTCTGAATTTTTTACCGGTTTTTTTGACGCTGTTTTCCAATTGTTGAGCTTCCAATTATTGATCCATTTCGTAATTCCGTCACGCAAATAAATACTATCGGTGTATAGCACTACTGCCGCTGGTTCTCGGAGATGCTCTAGCGCTTCAATTGCGGCCATTAATTCCATTCGATTATTGGTTGTATTTTTTTCCCCGCCGTAAAGTTCTCGCTTTTTATCATTGTAGCGTAAAAACACTCCCCAGCCCCCAGGACCAGGATTGCCCGAGCAAGCACCGTCCGTGTATATTTCTACAAAGTTTTTTTTATCCAATATCATTAGTGCCTCGTGAGATAATCAGTATTTGGATCATTTTGCTGATGAAATTGCAACCGAGCAATATAATCAAGTGGATCTTTTTGATTTACTAAAGCACCTGTTTTTTGATTAAGAACATCATACAAACGGGTAAGTAGAAAACGCAGTGCGGCTCCTCTACATAAAATTGGTAGCGCACTAGTTTCTGCTTTGGTTAGCGGACGAATACGATTGTAGCCCGCAATTAGGGCTTCGCAGCGATCGATACAAAACTCTAATTTATGACTAAAACACCAAGCATTAATGCATATTGCTATCTCGTAAGCCAGTATTTCATTACATGCGAAATAAAAATCAATTATACCAGACAGGGTTTCATCTAGGAAAAATACATTGTCTGGAAAAAGATCAGCGTGAATTATTCCTGTTGGAAGATCATTCGGCCAATTTTTTTTAAGAAAATTTACTTCTTTCCATATGAAATTAGCAAGTCCTCTGCTAATTTCATCAGCACGACTTTTTGTATTCATTGCCAACTCCAACCATCCACTCGGACCTAACGTGTTTTTTCTTTGAAAATTTAGATCAGATGCCGCAAGATGAAGTTTCGCTGCAGCTTCTCCTAGTTGATAACAATGTTTAAAGGTTATGTCTTTTTGCCATACACCATGTAAGAAACTACAAATAACAGCTGGTTTTCCGCAAAGTGCCCGTAAACACGTTCCGTCTCTTGCACGCACCGGTACAGGGGTGGGGAACTTTTTTTTAGCTAAATGCTCCATTAAACTAAGGAAAAAGGGCAAATCTTTGCGTTCTACTCGTTTTTCGTAAAGCGTAAGAATGTAGTCGTTTTTTGTAGTACGAAGAAAAAAGTTTGAGTTCTCTACTCCTTCAGCTATGCCCCTATACTCAATAACTTCGCCTAAATCATATTTGGAAATGAATTCTCTAAGTTCATCATCTGAAATTGCCGTGTAGACTGCCATGGACTTAGGTTTTCAAGACTAAGCACTTAATGCACTAGGAAGTCTAAAAGTTATATTTTCTTCGGTCACATTCATTTCTTTAATCTCCAAACGAAATTTAGTTTCAAGTGATTTTATTAGGTCTTGGACAAGAATCTCAGGGGCTGATGCACCGGCGGTAATCCCTAATGTTCTAACACCCTCAAGCCATATTGGATCCAATGCCTCCGCGCTCTCAATTAAAATAGATTTATTGCAGCCATTCACTCTAGCAACTTCTGCCAAACGGGCAGAATTAGAGGAATTAGACGATCCTATAACAATCATTGCATCACAGTGTGAACTAATCATTTTTACCGCGGCTTGGCGATTTGTAGTGGCGTAGCAAATATCTTCGTGACGTGGTGACTCTATCTTTGGAAATCGTTTTTTTAATACGTCGACAATTTCTGCAGTATCGTCAACGGATAAAGTTGTTTGCGTGACGAAAGATAAGTTGTCCGGAAAAGGAATTTCGATCGACTTAGCTTGTTCTATATTTTCCACTAATAAAATTTCTCCCTTTGGCAATTGACCCAGAGTCCCAGTTACCTCTGGGTGACCTGAGTGTCCTATGAGTAAAACTGTCTTACCTTGTTTTTTGTGGCGCTGGGCATCTACATGGACTTTAGTTACTAGGGGGCAGGTTGCATCCAGATGGATCATATTACGGTTTTGTGCTTCCGCTGGAACAGATTTTGGGACACCGTGTGCTGAAAAGATTACCGGCCTGTCATCCGGTACTTCAGATAGTTCTTCTACAAAGACAGCGCCTTTTTCTTGGAGTTCAGCTACAACATGCCGGTTATGAACTATTTCATGCCGCACGTAGACAGGAGAACCAAATTTTTCAATGGCGCGCTCAACTATTTCAATCGCGCGATCGACACCTGCGCAGAAACCCCGTGGTCCGGCTAGTAATATGGTTAAAGGGAGTTGTATCACATAAAAACTCTAACTTTCATTTTGCTTCTAGTATATGTTCGTTTGCTTGTGAAAACACCATGTCTCTATTAGGTTAATTAAAAGGTATACCACTTTTTTTTAGAATAAGCAGAGTTTCACCTTAATGATACATTATCGTACATGCAGAAAATTCCGTAAACTATTAAGTTTGTTTGTTGCCATACATGTTTTTTTGAGTGGTTGTAATAGTGCCATCATGAACCAAACCTATTATGCTTGTCCTCCAATTTACCTGATAAAACAAGCAGAGACTTTTAAACGATTTGAATACTTTGGGCAAGAAAAGACCGAAGGTATGCTTTTTGAAGCTAAAATTATCGATTTTCAGGGAAAATGTGTTTATGAAAAAAACAAATCTGCTTTAAGTATTTCCCTGTCTGTAAATTTCGAAATCGTACGCGGGCCCAAGAATCGAGATGGAAAAATAGATTTTAACTATTTTGTTGCTATCCCAAAATTTTATCCTGATGCACAGGGGAAGAGAATATTTTCAATTTCTGAGGAATTTGAGGAACAAAGCAAGCGTCGAAGAATTGTGGATGAATTAGTCATTAAGGTGCCGATACAAAAGAAACAGAGTTTTGATCAATACCAGACTTACATTGGTTTTCAGCTTTCCTCTCAACAAATTAAATACAATAAGTAGTTCTCAATACTTCTTTTAGTTTCGCGGTGTCATCAGAAGTAAAGGCAATTTCTTTATTTAATAATTTATAATGCAACCACTGTCATTATTAGATTGAACCAAGATGACTGAAGCTGGGGCACTACAATAACCAAAGTGTTACAATAGAACGGAAACTTGATTTAACGCTACAGTTAACGTATTACAAATTAACAACAATCATAATCATTATCCCAATGCAGTAAAAATAATAGAAAATATAGCTGAAGACTGTTACACTTAATCAGTGAAACTTTTGCGAAATTTCATCTATAGATTTATCAATGAGATAATCGGATTGATTTTTACCAAGCTTGGTGATCATAACTTTTTTGCTCACTTCAATAGCTATATCTATGGCGTAATTGCGGACCGCTAGTATAGCGTCTGCTTCCATTTGGGTAATTTTTTCTTTGGCAATTTGTTCGCGGCGTTCCATGGACTTTTGCAACATCTTTTCAGAATCAGAGATCATGGTTTCACTTTTTGAGCGTGCATCTGCAATAATTGCTTCGATTTCTTTTGATGCTTCTCTCTGTTTTCTTTGGTAGTCAGCTAACAAGCGCTGTGCCTCTTCACGTAGTTTTTCTGCTTCATCAAGTGTTTCTTGTATCCTTTTTGCTCTCTCATCGAGATGGGTTGTAATGGCTTTAAACGCTGACTTGAAAATAATTGCTAACAGTATCAAGAACCCTACAGCAACCCAAAATTCCGGTGTGTTGAGTGTTTCATTCATCAAACTTTTTCTTCCATTACTTCTTCGACTACATTCAGCACTTCTTCTTCAGATGAAACCTCTTCAAAAAGTTTTGCTGTGGTAGCTTGAGCTAATTCAACTGCTATAACCTTTACATCAGCCATTGCTTTTTCGCGAACTCCTTTTATCCTGGCTTCTGCGTCTTTAGACATTTGTTTTATTCGTTCAGATAAGGCTGTCTCTTGATCTATTTGCCGCTTCGCAATTTTTAAAGCTGTTTCCTTCAATAAGTTTTGCGCTTCGGAACGTCCATCTGTTAATGCTTTCTCATATGAATTCAAAACCATTTTGGCTTCTGCTTGAAGATTGTTGGCGCGTTCCAGGTCACCATTAACGCGTGATTGGCGTTCTTCCATAACATTTGAGATGCGGGGTATAACTGTCCGCCAAATTATACAGTAGAGAATAGAAAACGAGATTAGCAGCCAAAATAGCTGAGTTGGAAATGTTGCAAAATCCAATTGGGGCATCGAATTATTCTTTTTAAACCTAAACGGTGTTGTAAAAAACTAGCGTCAGAATACGAAAAGGATCAGAAGAGCAATAACCAGTGCATACAGCGCTATTGCCTCAACCAATGCAAAACCAATCCACGTCATTGCGGTGACATGTGGTGCCGCAGCTGGGTTGCGTGCGACAGAGGAAATAAAGGCTGCAAAAATATTACCGATTCCAATACCAGCACCTATAACGCCAATTGCGGCCAGACCCGCACCAATTAGTTTCGCTGCAGCATCTTCCATCATTAAATTCCTTTCATCTCTTGTATACCAAATTCTAATGTTTTTGAATTATGTCAGTCTAGTGTAAGTGAATAGCATCATTTATATAAAAGCAGGTAAGGATCGTAAAAACATAAGCTTGTAAAAAAGCAATTAGGACTTCTAACCCCGTAAGGGCTACAACGAATGCTAAAGGCAGTATTCCTCCTAAAACACCAAGACTTACAACAAAACCAGCAAAAACTTTCAGCATTGTATGACCCGCAGTTAAATTAGCAAAGAGACGTACTCCCAATGAAACCGGACGTGATAAATATGAAATAATTTCTATAGGTATCATCAAGGGCCACAAGACAACAGAAACACCAGGCGGCACAAAAAAACTAAAAAAATGTAGGCCGTGTTTTGCGAGACCGATGAAGGTCACCCCAAGAAACACTGCTACAGCCATAGCAAAAGTAACGGCAATGTGGCTTGTAAAAGTAAAGCTATAGGGTATCATACCAATCATGTTTCCGAATAAAATGAACATGAAAAGTGAAAACACAAATGGGAAGTATTTTCGCCCTTCGTTCCCGACTGTTTCTCTTAGTAAGTTGGCCACAAACTCGTAGGATAGTTCTGCCATAGATTGCCAACGGCCAGGAACTAATGTGCTCCTTCTCATGCTGAAAATTAAAAACGCGGAAATTGAAAATACCGCGAATAACATAAATGCAGCAGAGTTGGTGAAGGCAATATTGATATCGCCGATTTGAATTGGGACCAATTCTTTAATTTCGAATTGTGCGAGCGGATTATTGCCACCTTTCGCCAATTTCTAATTCCTTCCTCATTTTAGCGGCTTCTTATAGCCATTATCTTTTGAGTCAGTTATTGGGTGAAAACCGATTGTGTTTCCAAATCCATTAACTGACCTATAAACATTCATTATTCCTGCCACGGATCCGAGAACAAAAAAAAGTAACATAAACCAGGGGGTTGTACCTAACCAATGATCTAATAATAATCCAATGCCTGTTCCAACAATTAATGCTGAAATTAACTCAACACCAATTTTCATAGCGAATCCCAAACCACTTCTTATACTTTGTTCAGGTGCGGCTTTTTCCAATTTCCTTTCCGCTTCCTCTTGGACTTTATTCAACTTGTCTCCTAGCAAACCCAGTTGATCCAAGTTTTTATTCTCATGCACAACAATCAATCCATTGCTTGTCAAAGTCATATGTAAAACACCCAAAACGCCGAAACAATAGGCTTTGACCTACACCCTGTCAAGGAACAAATAGGATGATATAAGTCTTTGAAAACATTGGAAAATTAAATAAAAATTAAAAATTTCATTATGCACTATCACGAAGTTTTTGTGCTGCGTCTAGGTCAACCGAGACTAGTTGTGATACGCCCTGTTCGCCCATGGTCACACCAAATAACCGATCTACTCTAGCCATTGTTAAGCGATGATGGGTCACAATTAGAAAACGAGTACCAGTTTTTATAGCGATTTGTCGAATGATTGAACAAAATCGATCAACATTTGCATCATCTAATGGCGCATCAACCTCATCTAACACGCAGATTGGCGCAGGATTTGTTAAAAAAATGGCAAAAAGAATTGAAATTGCAGTAAGGGCTTGCTCGCCACCGGAAAGCAACGTGATTGACTGAAGACGCTTTCCGGGAGGACTCGCCATGACTTCTAGCCCCGCTTCTAGTGGATCTTCCTTGTCCGTCAAAGAAAGATGCGCTTTACCTCCACCAAATAATCTTTGGAAAAGCTCTTGAAAATGCATATCAACGTCTTTAAAGGCTGCGAGCAATCGTTGTCGACCTTCCCTGTTAAGATTTGATATACCCGTCCTCAATCGCGAGATAGCTGACAACAAGTCCTCTCGTTCAATATTTATAGTGTCAATACGTTGACCGAGTTCCTGTGCCTCTGCTTCAGCTCTTAGGTTTACTGCACCCATGTTCTCTCTTTCACGCCTGAGCTTCTCTAATCGTATCTTAATTTGCTCTATATTTGGCAGTTCTGCATCACTTTTAATTTCAAATTTATTCAGTGCACTGTCCGGTTCAACGCCAATTCTCTCCAAAGCGCGTTCTTTTAATAGCATTAGGTTTTGATTGCTTTTTTCTAAAGCAGACTCAAATCTAATACGATCTTCCCGGTGTTTGGCTAAACTGTTCTCCTTTTCTTTTCGAATCGCAGTTAATTTAGATAGTTTTCTTTCTGTATCTGCTAAGTTATCGGCGGCCTGATTGCGTGATCTTTCAGCTAATTTCAGATCATTTAAAATAGTTTTTCGCTTATTAGAAATTTCTGATGGACGATTCTGAATGTCTTTCATTGCATTTTTGGTATCATGGAGTCGTTTAAATAGGTTTTTTGTTTGCAGGTCCGCATTCATTGCGCGTTGTGTCCAAAATATTAGCTCATTTTTGATATCTGTGAGGCGTTTTCCTCTTGTTGTGGCTTCACTAACCAATGTTTCATGCTCAAAAAATTTTTTCGAGGCAAACGCGCGGGTTTCTGCCAGTTTTGTCCGCAAAAATATAAGATTTTCACGTTCTTTTCCTAAGTCAATAAAGTTATCTAATTCCTTTGTAGCTTTTATAATCACTTTTTCCCATTCAGCATCGTCTACCTTAAGAACTCGTTCAGCTTCTTTGGCTGTTTGCATGCGTGATCTTGCATCTACAGACTGTTGATTTAAAGCAGCCCCTTTGTCCTGCATTTCTTGATAAACGTTGTCCTTTTTACGAGCTTTTGCGTGAGCCTGAATTTCAACATTCTCTGCTTTTTCTCGGGCAGTGTAGGCTTGATCAAATCTTTGTTTAACTTCTGTTTTTTCAGCTTTTGCCTTAAGAATTTCTCTATGGAGTTCATCCAAACGATTGCGTTGTGTGAGTCGACTTGCGGCGGCTCCGGAGTCCCCACCCACTGCGTTATATCCGTCCCAACGCCAAAGATCCCCATTTTTACTAACTAATCGTTGACCTATTTGGAGTTCTTTTGAGAGATTTTTACCGGTAGCAGTATCTGGGACGAAACCAATTTGAGAAAGCCGGCGCGAAAGCGCTTTTGGTGCATCAACAAACTCTGATAATGAGATTGCCCCAGGCGGAAGCGAAGGTGCATTTTCAATTGGTGGAAGCATACTCCAGTGGACAGGGGCTGTCTCGTTAGACGGCGCATTTAAATCATCTCCAAGAGCCGCGGCAAGTGCTAACTCAAATCCCCCACGTACCGCAACTGCATCGATCATTGGAGGCCAAAGTTCGGGATTCCCAATTGTAAGAAATTCTCTTAGGGCCTGTTCTTCTGCCTGATATTTTTCCAGTTTGTTGATCGAACTTTGCAGATGCCGCCGCATTTCCGCCTCTTGTTCGATAGTTTTTTTTCGCTGTCGAACTGCCTCATCAAAAGCAAGGCGTGCTTCCTCCAATTCAGTGCGTGCAGCACGAATCATTGTATCTGAAAAATCTTTTCCTGATTGTGCATCCATGATACTCAGGGCAGAATCGTACTCTAACCGCATCGCATGCAGGCGCTTTTTTATTCGTGCGCGTTGCATTTCACCATCTGCAATCTTTGTTTTTAACCCGGAAAAACGAATTTCGTTTGCAGCCATTGCCTCAGTTAATTGAGTAAGTTCATCCTCAACAAGTGAAACTTCTTTTTCAGCTTTTTTGCTGGAACTAAGGGCTCTCTCTAGCTGCAATGTTTCTAGTTTTTGTGCTCCCATCAATTCATTTTTTTCGTTCTCGAGATTCTTTAACGTGGTTTGAGCATCTTTACTTAGTTCTTGTTCACGTCTAATGTCAGAATTCACTTGCTGAATACGATTTTGTATTTCTATGCTCTCTGTTTCGATACGCTGCTCTTCTTCTTTAAGTCCATCTTGTGCCATAATAAGACGTTGCACTTTGGCAGCTTTTCGGGACTCAGATTTTCTAAGCGACGGTAACTCATTGGCCGCTAACATTTCCTTTTTGCTTGCTGATGCCGCAGTTATTGTCATAGCCTCAACTGCGGTTTCCGATGCAGTAAATATTTTTTCATTGTGTAATTTTTCTTTTTTAGCGGCTACCCAGGCATGGTGAATCTCTATTGCTTCTGCTTTTCGGATGTGGCTACTGAGATTTCGGTATCGAGCTGACTGACGTACTTGTTTTTTTAGAGCTCTTAGTTGCACGTCGAGAGAACCCAATAAATCATCAAGTCTTTCCAAATTCTTTTCAGCGGCTTTTAGACGCAATTCGGCTTCATGGCGCCGGGAACGTAATCCTGTAATACCAGAGGCTTCCTCTAAAATTTGTCGACGATCAGCAGGTTTTGCATTTATCAACGCACCAACTCTTCCTTGACTTACAAGTGCTGTGGATCTGGCTCCTGTTGCTAAATCAGCGAACAAAGTTTGTACATCGCGAGCCCGTATATCATTTCCATTAACTTTGTACTGTGAACCTTCTCCCCTTTCGATTCTTCGAATTATTTCTATCTCATTATGGTCGTTGAATTGAGAGGGAGCGCTTCGATTTGAGTTATCCAGTTGCAGTAACACTTCGGCTATGTTTCGAGCGGGCCGTTTATCAGTTCCGCCAAAAATAATATCATCCATCTCGCCGCCGCGCATTTGTTTAGCTGAACTTTCACCCATTACCCAGCGCAAAGCCTCTACTAAATTAGATTTTCCGCATCCATTTGGCCCGACTACTCCAGTAAGTCCAGGTTCTATCCAAAGCTCAGCAGGGTAGACAAAAGATTTAAAACCAGTGACTCGAAGCTTTGAAAAAAACAACCTATTTTCCACCTGTTTGAATTTTAAGTTTGTTTTCGACTACAACACGCAATTGCTCTGCACTCAAACCACCAGAATAACGATCTCCATTTACCAAAATAGTGGGTGTCGCCTCTATCTCATAGAGCTTAGTTCCAGTTAGCCTTTCCTTCACTACAGCATTTGCGAGTTTCTCATCTTGAAGACAAGCGGTTGTTTTTTCAAAGTCCATACCTCCAAGCTTCGCAATTGCAACAATCCCTTCCGCAGGATTTCCTCGCGTCCAAATTTTTTGCTGTGCAAAGAATGTCTCAATGAAGGAATAGCGCCGTTCCGGTCCTGCGCACCGTGCAATAATTGAAGCTCTTAGGGCCCATTGGTCAAGCGGAAAATCGCGATAAATGAATTTAACTTTTCCTGTTTCTATGAATAATTTTTTTATTTCTGGCAGAACTTTGAGATGAAAGTCAGAGCAATGTCCGCAAGTAAGAGACGCATATTCGATTATGGTCACTGGAGCATTTTTTTTCCCAAGGATTATATCTGACGCAGCCGTTTCTATTGTGCCGAACGTTCGATCAGGCTCTACTATTCCTAAGGTTGCTTCCTGCTCGGATTTTTTCTTTTCGAAATTATCATTTTTGATATGGCTAGTGGGATTATTATTGTTAACTGCATTGAAGATTGCCACCGCTCCTCCCAGAGCAACTACTGCCACTACTATATAAACCCAGATATTGCGCATAAACGCCTCCCATATATAAGATATAGCTTGCTTTGGATAAATTGGTCTAGCATTGGGATTTGACTTTTTATTTTTGATTTCAACAAGAAGAGTTAATTAAATCTCCTGCAACTCTGCGGTTTTTATGCTTTTTCCTAACGATCTTAGAGCTTTCCTTAGAGCTTTGCTGTGGATATCTTCTGTTTGTGATTCGATTGAGTGTATAGAGGTTCTATCAATTGTAATTCTTCTAGTACGTTTGTTTTCCTTTTTTGCGTCCATAAAAGTGCTATGTTTTAATATTATTTTATCTACAGCACGATAACCGAAAAATGTATTCACACGCTCTAAAAGAAGTTGTTCCGAATGTTGTATCTCGAGTGCCAACGGTGCTGGAGTTTGAATAGTAAGAGTGCCGCCTGTGCGCCTATCGCGCGGAAATACTAGTTTTTCCGGGGAAGTGTGAATAGCAAACACAGGTGTAACGATTTCTTCCCAGTGGGATATGATTTCGGATCGGTGAAAGCCGCGTTTTTGTAATGCCGGTCCGGCGGTCTGTATTGCAAATTTTCCAATGGCAAGAAGTCCGCGGTTTGTTCTTGCCGATTTAATATTTTTCACTTTAAAAGTTCCCAACTAAAACTTAAAGTCTACAAGTATATTATGATAATATAAAATGACTGATAATAAAAAAATTTATGAATTCAAAGTGACAAAACTGCGAAAGCGGTTGTTGCATTGGTATGATAGTAACGGTCGCTCTATGCCATGGCGTGTAAGGTCAAATATTTGTCCAAATCCCTATCACGTCTGGGTCAGTGAAATTATGTTGCAACAAACAACTGTGAACACTGTTATACCTTATTTTATTCGTTTTACAAAAAAATGGCCAACCGTTTTTGCTTTGGCACAAGCTCCACTGGACGATGTGCTGTGTGGATGGCAGGGCTTAGGATATTATGCTCGCGCTAGAAATTTGCATCGTTGTGCAAAGATGATTGTTGAAGAGTATAACGGTGTTTTTCCTCGTGAGATAGAACTATTGAAAAAGTTACCTGGTATTGGTGATTATACGTCCGCTGCAATCAATTCTATTGCATTTGGAAAACCGGCAAATGTTGTCGATGGAAATGTAGAGCGGGTGATTGCTCGATTTTTTTCTGTTAAAGAGCCGCTTCCGGGTGTGAAATCCACACTCAAAAATTTGGCTTTTGGTTTGGCACCTAAGACTGTTGCAGGAAGGCCTGGGGATTACGCGCAAGCTCTTATGGACCTTGGCGCAACGATTTGCACTCCGCGTAAGCCAAAATGTTCTGCATGCCCATTACTGAAATATTGTATGGGAGCACGTGATGGGCTGGCTAGTGTATTGCCGATAAAGAAAAAGCGAGAAAAGAAACCCTGGAGAAAAGGTACTGCATTTTGGATAAGTTCAACCGATGGAAAAATATTACTAAGAAAAAGACCAGACAGTGGATTATTAGGCGGAATGATGGAGTTCCCCTCAACACCGTGGTCAGACGAACCGGGTTCTCCTACACCAATAAACGCTGGATTGCCGATTTCTGATATTCCACACACTTTACCCGGAACCGTGCGCCATGTATTTACGCATTTCCGACTAGAATTAAACGTCGCACATTTGCGTTTAAAGAAAAATATACATTGTGATAAAATTGTCTGGTGTGCTCCTGACCATTTAAGTATGTATGCGCTTCCTTCAGTTATGAAAAAAATTGCTCATCACGCTACAAACAATCTTTAACACAATTTATCTGAATTCTTTTCTCTCAAAAAATATTTTGTCGCCGAGATTAAAGCATAATTTTTAATTTAGATAAGAGACAAAATGTTGGTGATAGTTTCTTAAGATCTCTAGCGTAAAATTTCATTTCAAATCAAAAAAATTTATAAAAATACTCTTTATAAACAGAATTGGTCAGTGCTGGCTTGGACGTCTTATCTCGTTTTTGTTTGGTATATCGGCCATGTTATTTCGAACTCGTTCGCGCAGGTCATCTATAGGATATGTCTTGCCATTGGATTCGAAATGCCAATAGGTCCACCCATTACAGGCTGGAGTGTTTTGCACTTGAGCGCCAACCTGATGTATAGAACCACGAATGTTCTTAGAGGAAATGCTGCCGTCGGCAAAAACTTTAGCTTTTATTCTTTTCCGGATGTCAAAAATTTGGTCGCCAGCGCGAAGTAAACCTTGTTCTACAATCGAACCGAATGGAATGCGGATTGCTCCACGCTTCGTAGGTGTCAATAAAATATTTTTTTCAATTGATGCGGGTTCGACCCGATTAATCCGTGATATAGCAGCTTCAATATAATTTTTTTCACGTTCTATACCTAACCAATCACGTCCAAGGCTTTTAGCTACAGCACCGGTAGTGCCCGTTCCAAAAAAAGGGTCCAGCACTAGATCGCCAGGCATTGTGGTGGATAATATAATTCTATAAAGAAGAGCCTCTGGCTTTTGCGTTGGGTGCGTTTTCTTTCCAGAATTTTTTAACCGCTCCTTCCCCCCACAAATAGGAATCATCCAATCACTTCGCATTTGTGTGCCTTCATTTAAGGCTTTCATTGCGTGATAATTAAATGTTGGTTTTGAGAGACAAGAAGGGGAGCACCAAATTAGTGTTTCATGCGCATTCGTAAAACGTTTGCCGTTGAAATTCGGCATCGGATTGGACTTTCGCCAAATTATATCATTTAGTATCCAAAAACCCATGTTTTGGAGAATATTTCCAACACGAAAAATATTATGATACGAGCCTATTACCCATAACGAACCATCAGGCTTCAAAACCCGTTTTACTTCTCTTATCCAGTTTACTGAAAATTTATCATATTCAACAAAATTGTCGAATTGATCCCACTCTTCTGTTACTCCATTTACCTGCGATTGATTTGGTCTTCTGAGTTTACCTTTTAATTGGAGATTATACGGCGGGTCTGCAAAAACCATATCAATTGAGGATTCGGGTACTTCCCGAAGCCTTTTTATACAATCTCCGTGCAATATACAATTTCTTTTGGGTAAACTCTTTTTCATGATTTAAAGACCATGATTCATGGCACTCGCTGCGTCAAGAAAAATATTTTGATTCAATTAGTTATAAACCATATGTAGCAGCTTAATTTAAATTTTTCTCAATATCTTGTTTACCGGTGCGAATAGCCGTCGATGGTGCGGAGTGACCCCAAGCTTTTCCAACGCTGATTTGTGTTCTAGAGTTCCGTACCCAGAGTTTTTAGCCCAACCGTATTCGGGATAACGCAACCCTAATTGGGTCATAATACGATCCCGGGTTACTTTTGCGATGATTGACGCCGCTGCAATTGATATTGATAAATTATCACCGTTTACAACCGTACGACTGTAGCATGGCAGGTCAGGAGATCTATTGCCGTCTATTAGAGCAAACTCTGGCAAAACTGGGAGCGATTGGATAGCACGACGCATAGCCAGCATCGTTGAACCAAGAATATTTAAATTTTCTATTTCAGAAACCGATGCCGCTCCTAAACCTACCAAAGCACACTTATTTATTGCGGACGCTAATTTCTTACGAACTTCCGATCGTAATCTTTTTGAGTCATTAATTGAGGAGGAGAGGTTAGTGGTAATCTTTTTTCGATTAATTATAACCGCAGCGGCTATAACTGGCCCGCATAATGGACCGCGCCCAGCTTCGTCCACACCGGCCACAAGACCTTTTGCTTCATCTTCAAAGGTGAAATCAGGCATTTATAATTTTTTAATTTTCTTGTTGTAGTATTTACTATAAACAAGATTTTAACTTCAATAATTAGTTTGTCCATAAACGTATTTAGATTAAATCATAAGTAAGTCACTTGCTACAAAGTGATCTTCAACGAAATTATTTAATGATTGTATCATTAGATTGGATTTTATTTGAACAATATCAGTGTAATCATTCCGACCCTTAACGCTGGCAATGAACTCGAAAGAGCTATTGAGTCAGTTAATGATATTGCGATGGAGATTATCGTAGTTGATGGTGGATCAAAAGACGACACAGTGAAAATTGCGCGAAAATATGGTGCAAGAGTGTTTAGAACTGAGCGTGGAAGGGGGTTACAACTTTCTGAGGGGGCACTTCAGGCTGTAGGAGATTGGTTTCTTTTTCTTCATGCTGACACAGTGCTTGGAGCGGGATGGCCTGTAGAAGTCGCATCATTTTTGAAAAAAATTACAGACCAGAATAATGTTGCGGGCGCATTTAGGTTCCGATTGAGCGAGGAAACACGGGTAGGTCGCATACTGCAAATTTTAGTTTTTTGGCGTTGCCGAATCTTCGGTTTAGCTTGGGGAGACCAAGGGTTGTTTTTAAGCAGAAAATTTTATGGTGAACTTGGCGGATACAATACTACTATGCCCATATTCGAAGATGTAAATTTGATACGACGAATTGGTAAAAGGAGACTACATCTTCTGGAAACACCGGCGATTACCTCTGCATCTAAGTACAGGAAAGATGGTTATATTAGGAGGATTTGTCTCAATGCAGGCTGCCTGCTTGCTTTCTTTTTAAAAATTTCACCATCATTGATAGAGAGATTTTATCGTTAATGCTATCAAATAGAAAACCAGTAGTAATAATTTTTGCACGAGCACCAAGATTGGGTTTGGTAAAAAAACGGCTGGCAAGTTCTATTGGTCGCTATGGGGCCTGTAAATTTCATTTCCACAATACAAACAGATTAATCCGGCGCTTGTCTGTTAATCCTTATTGGGAAACAAAATTGTATGTTAGTCCAGAAGACGCGCAAGGGATTTGTCGAATTTGGCCAATGGCCAAAGAGATATTTGGACAGTGTTTTGGTGATCTTGGAAAACGAATGGAACAGGCGATGTTGCAATTTGAAACCCAACCTGTTTTGTTGGTAGGAAGCGATATTCCGGAGGTAAATAGAAATGATGTTTTGGATGGATTTAAGGCGCTAGAAACTCATGATTTGGTTTTTGGACCAGCATTTGATGGCGGTTACTGGCTAACGGGCTTAAAATTTGGTGTTTTTGCCCGCAACTTGTATCGAAACGTAAGATGGTCTAGCCCTCATACACTCATTGATACACTATCAAATGCTAAAGGACGAAGCGTGGCTGAACTACGCAAATTGAATGATATTGATTACTTTGAGGATTATAAACGTTGGTTAGAAGATAAATAGCTCTGCTAATTAAAACGTTTTTTCCAAAAAATGATATACTTTTGTTAAACGCTCGTTTAGCTATCAGCATTACGGTATGTCTTTTTTATGTTGTAACCTTGGCAGTAATTCTGCAAAGTTACATGGTCGATGTCGAATATCCAATTGATAAACAAGAATGTCGTCCCATGCGTCACGGCATGCTGAAGTAGAGCCGGGTAATGCAAAAAGGTATGTGCCACCGGCAGTACCTGCCGTTGCCCGAGACTGCATGGCAGAGGTTTTGATCATTTTGTAACTCAGCATTCTGAAAAGCTCACCAAAGCCTGGTATTTCTTTCTCATACACGGCGTGAAATGCTTCGGGAGTTACATCACGTCCCGTGACACCCGTACCTCCAGTGGCCAGAACCACCTCGATCTCTTCGTCAGAAATATATTCTCTGAGCATATACTCAATATCTGATTTCTCGTCTCGAATAATCACACGATCACTCAGAATATGTCCTGCTTTCTGCAACCGATCAATCAGTAATGCTCCAGAAGTATCTGTATCCGTCGTCCTTGTATCGGAAATTGTCATGACAGCAATACGAATTGGCTGAAAACTTGCTGTAAAATCGATACCTATCATAACTTGTCGACTACTTTCATTGTTTACTGTCAAGATTTACATTCATTGGTACTTCTCCTCTCGCCAAGGCTTCTAACGAAGGAACTTTTTGCCCCAGTCTATCACGATAAAGCCAAAGGTTCGATAAAACTTTTTCGATAAAGTTCCTTGTTTCTTTTGAGGGTAAACTTTCTATGAAAAGAAGAGGGTCGTTATTTTTGCCTATCCGACGTTTCCATTTTATTAAATTGCCAGGGCCGCCATTGTAAGCGGCGGCAAGCAGAAGGAGATTGCCAGATACCGCATCATGTTTAAGTAAATACCTAAGATACTTTTGAGCCAATGAAATATTTAAAATTGGGTCAAATAATTTATTTTTCCTGGATCCCATATATCTGCGCCCGGATATGTAGCTGGCTGTCCCTGGCATTAATTGCATTAAACCTCTAGCGCCGGCTCGGCTTTTGGCATTCACCCTGAAAGCAGACTCTTGTCGCATAAAAGCATAAATAAGAGCCCTATCGAGAGTAAAACCCCCATCCGGGACCCACGGAGGTAATGGATAGAGTCCACGCAAAATTTCAGGAGAATCATTATCAACAGTATTTCGTGCCGCATGAAGAGCAAGCCCTGGCATTAGTAGAACTTCTGCTGCAGATATAAGCGCTTTTTTTCGAGGTAGGCTTGCGGAAGAAACAAGTTGTCTAAAATCATTCTCTGCGCGGGATCTTTGACCAACTTGCACTAGAGCAAGAACGCGTTCGGTAACTTTTTCTTGGGTAAGCAAAGAAAAATTATGTTGGTAGCTGGTTGAATCACTTTCCCAAATCGTTTTTTCTCGAATCCCGAGCAAACGGCGGGCTAATATTGAATAAAAATCACGTCCGCCATCGGCTGCTATGAGTAGGTAGCGGCTCATGTATGATGGACGTTTAGCAATTAAATTTGATCGTCCGGCCCAGAAAGCGGCTGCCCTTTTTGTGTTTTCTGATATGCCATTTGTTGAAGTTAGAACCTCAAAATTTTTTGATGCGAGTGCATAGTTTTTAGAACGAAATGCCGCAAGACCCGCATACCAATGCGCTGAAGGAACGATTGGTCCGTTGCGTTGAGTAGCTTTTAAAGCAATTTCTAGGGTTTTTTTATCGTTTCCATAGTAAAACCACCCTGCGGATATTCTCGCTCTTGCTAAATCAATGTGAGCCTTGTGCATCCCACGTGTCTCAGCGCGCTTTATGTAATTTTCCGCAGCAGTAAGTCGTTGTCGATAGACTAGATAACGCACTTTACGATGGAAGGCTCTGGTTTTCCTGGTAACCCTAACGCCTGCGCTTTTAAAGCGGAAATATGTTCCATATTTTTTTTGTTTGGTCTCTATCGATTTTTTTTTTCCAAAAAGCGGTGATTGTGGTCTATTGGCATTTCGTGGTTTGCGTTTTAATGCAAGTTTGTAAATTCTTATCGCATCTGGATGATCCCGATATAACTTTAGCCATGAAAAAAGTTCTCTGTACTTAGAACGGTATTTTGTCGGGTGCAAATAACGCTGAGCCTTTACATGTCCCAATAAAATCGGATTTGAGAGCTTCGCAATTTGCCTATCAGCTTGTTTCCAATTGCCTTTTTTCTGCAACAAGAAAATTCTTTTGTATTTGGCAATATCCGCTTTAATAAGTGGCTTGTCGGCGTTCTTTATCGGTTGTTTATAAAAATCTTTATGTACAACTGTGTTTGCTGCGACACTCGACGGCAAAGCACAGAGCGCGGCTACACCGGAAATTTTTCCTAATCGTTTTATCATTTGTGTTGCGTTAATTTTGTACGAATTTCTATTAAATCACACCACGTTTCGCGTTTTTGAGCGGGTTGGCGCAGCAGGTAAGCAGGATGAAGTATGGCCCGGGCATGAATAGGCCTTTTCTTATATCCCATACTATAATCCAGCCACTTTCCTCTGAGTTTCATAATGCCCTGATCGCTTTTTAGGAAAGCTTTGGCTGCTGTTCCTCCTACAAATACAAGAACTTTTGGTGCTATTAGTTCAACATGTCGCTCTGCAAATGGGATTAAAGCGTCTATTTCTGCTGCTGTTGGTGTGCGGTTACCGGGAGGACGCCATGGTAACAAGTTTGTAATGTAAACATCCTCACGTGACATATTGATAGAGGCAAGCATCTTGTCAAGAAGTTGGCCCGCTTTCCCAACAAAGGGCACACCTTGACGGTCCTCTTCCGCTCCAGGAGCTTCCCCGACTAGCATTAGCTTTGAATTTGGATTACCTGAACCAAAAACCAAATTTTTAGCTGTTTCTCGCAGTGGACAACCATTAAAGTTTTCCATTGCTAAACGCAGGTCATCAAGTGTATTTGCTTGTGCCGAGTTAATTTGTGCATTTTTTAATGTATCGTCTTGTGACATTAAAATATTTTCCGAACTAATGGTGGTTTGCACTTTCCTTTGGGAAGGAGGCTTATTAGATTTAGTAGTATCGAATTTTGTCGAAAGGGATTGAGTGCTTAAATCAAGGCGATTTACTGGTCGGTTTTCTAATGCTACATCAATTCCAGAATCAATATACCATTTGAGAAGTTCAATTATCGGGTTATTTTGTTTCATAGACAGAACTTAGCACGGCTATCGGTGAATTCTAGTGGGTCGATAAAAAAATGCTTCCGGATCTAACCGGGGAAGGGATGAAAAATGCAGCGTGAGTCGATGGAGGTCGATGTTGTAATACTTGGTGGAGGACCGTCAGGCTTATCTGCCGCAATTCGGTTGCGTCAACTTGCGGAGAAGACGAACCAGGAAATTTCGGTTTGTGTTTTGGAAAAAGGTAGCGAGGTCGGTGCCCATATTCTATCAGGAGCAGTACTTGAACCCAGGGCATTGAATGAACTGTTCCCCAACTGGAAGGAACTTGGAGCACCTTTAAATACGCCCGTTACCGAGGATCAATTTTTGCTGTTGTCAGAAAAAAATGCAATCAGTCTTCCAACCCCGCCTCAGATGAATAATCATGGAAATTATATAGTTAGTCTTGGTAATGTGTGTCGCTGGCTAAAAGAGCAGGCTGAGGCACTGGAAGTGCAAATTTTTGAGGGTTTTGCAGGAGCAGAGATACTTTTTAATGACGATGGGAATGTTTCTGGAGTTGCCACAGGTGATATGGGTATCAATAGAGAAGGTGAACAAAAGGATGGCTTCACTCCAGGCTATGAATTGCACGCGCGTTACACACTATTTGCGGAGGGTTGTCGGGGATCTTTGACTGGTAAGCTGTTTGAGAAATTTGATATGCGTAGGGGGCATGATCCGCAAACATATGCGATCGGTCTTAAAGAGCTTTGGGAGGTGGATCCAGAAAAACATCATGTTGGAAGGGTAACACACACAATAGGTTGGCCCCTAGATCATGAAACATATGGCGGTTCATTCATTTATCATTTGGAAAATAATCAAGTTGCGGTTGGCTATGTAATTGGACTTGATTATAAAAATCCCCACCTCAGTCCTTTCGACGAATTTCAGAGGTTTAAGAAACATCCAAAAATTTGTTCACTGTTTGAAGGTGGAAGAAGGGTCTCGTATGGTGCTCGGGCTCTGAATGAAGGCGGATTTCAGTCGATCCCAGACCTAGTATGCCCTGGCGGCGCTATTATTGGGTGCGCAGCAGGTTTTGTGAATGTACCCAAGATAAAGGGTTCACACACTGCAATGAAAACCGGCATGTTAGCAGCGGAGTCGGTATTCGAAGCGTTAAATGGCAAGGAGGCAAGCCCTATAATATTAGAGAGTTATCCAAAACAATTGAAACAAAGTTGGGTATGGGAAGAACTGTATCGAGTGCGTAATGTCCGGCCATACTTTCGCTGGGGTTTATGGATTGGATTGGTTCTTTCGGCAATAGATACCTACTTGTTTCGGGGGAGAGCTCCATGGACATTAAATCACCATAACGATCATGACTCACTTCTCCCTGCTAAAAACGCACCAAAGATTAAATACCCTAAACCAGATGGTAAGATCAGCTTCGATAAACTGTCATCAGTTTTTATTGCTAATACTAACCATGAAGAAGATCAGCCATGTCATTTGACTTTGAAAGATCCAGAGGTTCCCATTTCCGTTAATTTTGAAAAGTATGACTCCCCTGAACAGCGTTATTGCCCGGCTGGGGTTTATGAGATTGTAGAAGTCGAGGAAAAACCTCGGCTCCAAATTAATGCGCAAAACTGCGTTCATTGTAAGACTTGTGATATAAAGGATCCTACACAGAATATTCGTTGGATTACCCCCGAGGGTGGCGGCGGCCCAAATTATCCGAATATGTGAACTGTTGAATGAATAAAAATTGATGTCTTTGGATTCGCAAACAGCGTTTTATGAGAGCAAACATATGTTTTGCTCCTAAACTCGACGATGATTGAGAATGAAGGGAAAACACTTGGTTCAAATTCGGTTCATTGTTTTTTTCTTGAGTACTCTGAGTTTCATTTTTATCGGAATGATTGCTGCCTATGCTGCCAACGGGAACGATAGACCTAACGGTTTGGCATTTAATGATTTGAAAATTACTAACAATATTAATTACTCATATGATGCTTCATTTGGCAGTTATCTTGCGGGCCGTTTTGCTAAAAACTCCTTTGATTTCGGTGCGGCGGCTAATTTTCTAACAAAACATCAAGAAGCCAGCGCAAACGATAAATTTGTACAGAGACAAATTATTTTTTCATTGTTGGCTTCTGGCAACATGTATGCTGCTAAACGTCTAATTGAAAAAGAAATTAAGTCCGATAAGACGTCTTCGGTCGTTCCGCTGGCATTTTTTGTTTCTGCTACCAAAGGCAAACGATTTGATATTGCACTAAAAAGACTGGCGTTCATGCCAGACGATGGGATCAACAAATTAATTGTTCCGCTTTTTCGAGCTTGGTTGTTTGTTGGAATGGAAAAATACCAAAAAGCGATCGAAGCTCTTTCTTCTATCTCTGATATTAACGAATTTAATTCTCTGAGAAATTACCATACTGCCTTGATTAGAGACCTGGCAGGTGACCCGAATGAAGCTGAGCTGGCATTTCTGGATGCATTAAGGTCGATGAGCTCTGCGCGAACATTAGAGGCTTATGGTAAATTTTTAATAAGAGCGGAGAGATTTGAAGAAGCACATGAATTATTTATTCGCTATGGCAGAAATAATGGGATTGTTAGTTCAGATAAAGCTTCTTCAATTGCAAAGCTTAGTTCTCGTGCGAGGCCAGATCGTTTAATAGGAACTGTTCTTGATGGTGTTGCTGAGGTGTTGCTCAATATTTCAAATCTTTTCAACCAAAACCGTGCTGCTAGCTTAGCTTTGATTTACAGCCAGTTAGCTCTTTGGATCAAACCTTCTTTTCCGGCTGCTAAATTATTTGTTGGGGAAATTTATGATGGTATGGAGCGAAAGGAAGATGCGTTAAGGTTTTTTACATCAGTTGAGAAGAATTCCAGCTATTACTGGACTGCTCAACTGCGCCGGTCAACAATCTTAAATAATCTAAAACGCTCTGAAGAAGCAGTAGCTTTATTGAGAAGAATGGCGAAAGAAAAGCCAGAGCGAACAGATGCACTAATCTACCTAGGAGACATTTTGAGAGGATCTAAAGAATATTTATTAGCTTCGGCGGTGTACAGTCAAGCTATAAATAGAATAAAAAATGCACGTGTAAACGATTGGTCCCTTTATTATTCGCGCGGGATAACTTTCGAGCGAGCAAAGCAATGGGATAATGCAGAAAAAGACTTTCTTAAAGCTCTGAAATTGCAACCCAATCAGCCATTGGTCTTAAATTATTTGGGATACAGTTGGGTTGATCAGGGAAGAAATTTGGCTCGTGCAAAAAAAATGATAGAAGAGGCTGCCAAAAGGCGCCCTAATGATGGTTACATTGTTGATAGCCTTGGTTGGGCATTATATAGAATGGGAAAGTTTCGTTCTGCCACTTTTTACTTAGAGAGAGCTGTTACCCTGCGGCCGGAGGATCCCACAATAAATGATCATTTGGGAGATGCTTACTGGAGGGTTGGGCGCCTGCGCGAGGCGGGTTTTCAGTGGCGGCGTGTTTTAACTCTTAAGCCTGATATTGAGCAAAGAGAGCTGATAAAAGCGAAGTTGCGGCGAGGATTGCAGAAAGCACTTAAACCGAGAAATGAACGTTGAAAAATAATTCAGACAAGCAGGCAAATAAAGTCATATTAGAGGCGCCGGCTAAGATAAATCTCTCGCTGTTAATTACTGGGCGTCGTGCAGATGGCTATCATACACTGGATAGTCTAATAGTATTTGCTGAAACCCATGATCGTATCACTATTTCTCCAAATAAGGGTCTTGCTTTCAAAATTTGTGGACCATTTCGAAAAATGCTCGCTAGTGATCAAAATAATTCTATTTTGCAAGCAGCGAATTTAATTGTTGAGAGAACCGGAGTGAAACCAAACGCATCGATAATTCTTGAAAAGAACTTGCCAGTTGCTTCAGGAATTGGAGGAGGATCATCCAATGCAGCAGCAGCAATTCATGGTCTTAATCAGTTTTGGAAAACAGGATTAAACAATCAAGAAGTAAGAGAAATAGGTTTGTCCATTGGCACAGATGTACCAGTTTGTCTTCTCGGCCTTCCTGCTCGGGTGAGTGGCATTGGAGAGAACATAGAAATACTCTCTACAATCCCTTCATTCGGTCTTCTATTAGTGAATCCGGGAGCTGCGGTTTCCACATCGGAGGTATTTAGGCTGCGATCAGGCTCATTTTCAAGAGAGGTATCTTCAGAAAATATTGGATTTAAAAACCCACAAGCTTTAGCAAATTATTTAATTGGTCTCAGAAATGATCTTGAAGTTCCCGCAAGAAAAGTCTGTCCCCAAATCGCCGATGTTTTAAAAGTTATAGGCGCAACCGAGGAATGTTTGTTAAGCCGTCTGTCGGGAAGTGGTGCAACATGTTTTGGAATTTTTAAAAATCGAGCAGCTGCCAGTGCTGCTAAGGATAAGATATGTTCAAAATATCCTGCATGGTGGGTAAATTCTACGATAATAAGAAATGGTAAAGTGTTTAATTAAAATTATTTGACGGCAGACTGCTCAGACATTGCTGCAACCACCTGTCTAAGGTCGATTAGTAGACCATTTGTAGGTTTGCCGTCTGTCGGCAATCCAGCAAAATTTTGATACAATTTCAGGGCAGAAATTGTTTCTTGATCCAATATACCTGTAATAGAGGATGAAAAAAGATCGAGTTCAGTAAGTAATTGCTGCAATTCAGTGATTTCATCGGTTGTTAAAGGAATATTTTTTTTACTAGGCGTGGCTTGCTTGTTAATTTGTGTGAGTTGACCTCTTTTTTGCTCCAGTTTGTTAGGGTCTTTTCTTATTCTTTTTATTTTTGTGGCTGCTTTCGCGCTTCCTTCTGCAACAGCACGTTTATACCAACTAGTTGCCTTTTCTTGATCCGCAGGAACCCCCAAACCTTGTTCGTACAGGTATGCTAATTGGAACATCGCATCCGCCACGCCGTTGTTTGATGACTTTATAAAAAGGGAATAGGCACGAACAGCATCAGTACTTACACCAACCCCTTTCAAAAATCTTTTGCCCAATTCTAATTGGGCAAAGCCATCTCCCTCGTTGGCAAGTTTTTGTAGCCGACTCAGCTGCATGTTAAGAAGTACTTGCTCGTTTGATGTTTTAATTGTAGCAGCTTCGTTAAAAATATAATTTGGATTTTTCCATATTGTATACCCTCCTCCTGCAAGCAAAAGCGTGGTCACACTTAGGATGGCCAAGCGAGCTCTTTTTTTGAAAATTGTTGCAGAGAAAAATTTGAAATACAGGAAACGTTTGTTGTATAAATAGTCAGAGTTTTCTTGCCTTAAAGACTGTGTTGTTTGATTTTTTATTTTTTCAACTACTTGTTCTTTAACTTCAGATCTGTCTAATGATAATTCAGTTTGAAGCCTAATATGTTTGTCGAGCCACTGCCCAACCGATAACCCAGCACGTGAAGCAGATTTTTTTGCTAAAACCTGAGTTTGTTTATCGACGCCTTTGACAGACCATTGGCTCATATATTCAACCAAAAAGATATGGACCTACAAAATTTAAATCACGCATGTAATTGTAAATATTGCAGAATTATTAAAATCGCTCAAGCTCTAATGAGGACTATAAAATTTCGAACATTACTACGAGTACATATCAACCACACAAAGTCAGTAATTTTTTAAGTTTGCACAACCAACCCTTTTAAATTTTCCCACTTGTTTTTTAAAATCTAAGTTTATTTTAATATTTGTCTGTAGTCACTTTTGATTTTTTACTGTTCTAAGCATTGCCCTTTCAATAGATGTCAAATTGTGATTATTTTGCAAAGACTGCTCTTCATCTAGGGTAGCAGCTTTATTTATAACCTCTGCTAGCCACGTTCCCAGAGAAACATTTTTATCTTTGGCTGCCTTAATTGCGGCCTTACGGGCATCTTCGGAAACTTCGTCGATGTGCCAAACTGAGGATGTATTAACCATTAAAATCCTTTTTAACAATAGTTTTTCTATTATAACCTATTTACTCTGACTAAAAAGAACGATATTCAATTTCTCTATAGCTTGTGGGGCAGGGTTTCCCTGTCTATCCTGAAATAATTCGTTTGGGGCGTAGCCAAGCGGTAAGGCAACGGGTTTTGATCCCGTGATCCCTGGTTCGATCCCAGGCGCCCCAGCCAATTTTCTTTGAAGTGTGTTTTGATGCGTGAGTTAGATTTGCGGGGGTTAAAATGTCCGTTGCCCGTTCTCAGGGCCAATAAAGCACTCAAATCCATGGCGAAGGGAGAGGCGTTGATTTTGTTGACAAATGATCCGAGGGCACATGATGAATTCAAAGAATTTTGTAAAATTACGGGATACAAAATTTCATCATGCATAGGGGAAAAACATGAATGTCGTCTAATTATTTTCAAAACTGCTTAGTGACATTTTATTACTTCTAACCTTACTCCCTGAATTGTCGTTAAATAACGTGAATAATTTTAAATTAAAGATTAATTTTTTGAATCTTGACTGCCATTGTTCGAAGCTTTTTTTGGCCTGCTGATTCGCGATGCAATTAGACTCTTTTGTGTTATCAAATATTAATGGGAGCATGTTTTTGAATAGTTTTTTAACATTGGCATCTGAACAGTCATGGCGGCGTGCTGTGGTATCGATAGATCAATTCT
This sequence comes from Rhodospirillaceae bacterium, assembly GCA_002709075.1. Lineage (GTDB taxonomy): Bacteria > Pseudomonadota > Alphaproteobacteria > MPNO01 > UBA2964. The sequence continues at coordinate 83,381 of PAPV01000020.1, forward strand.
CTCTGGCAGATATACATGAAATTTTTGCACTTGCGGACCGGCTATCTATTGGAAGAACCAAACCGCTCAGTGGAAAAATAATTGCCAATGTGTTTTATGAACCTTCGACAAGAACTTCATCTAGTTTTTACTCAGCGATGACGAGGTTAGGGGGCAGTGTAATACCTATAAATGAAGTTAATTATTCTTCAGTTACAAAAGGTGAGTCTTTAGAAGATACCATTCGAACTCTCGAATGCTATTGTGATTTAATAGTTCTCAGGCACTTTGAAACAGATGCAGCAGAGCGAGCATTGGCGGTGTCAAATATACCAATTATAAATGCTGGCAATGGTGTTGGCGAACACCCAACGCAAGCGCTTTTAGATCTTTACACTATTAAAAAGGAACGCGGCGAATTTGATCGATTATCTGTCACAATGATAGGGGATTTAAAATTTGGTCGAGTGTTCATAGCTTAACCAAGTTGTTACGTATGTATAATACAGAAATGTATTTTGTGGCACCGAAAGAACTAGCTATGCCGTTAGAGTATGTATGTTCTCAGGATAAGCATTTTGATAATTTAGACGAAATCATAGAGGATACCGATGTTTTGTATGTTACTAGAGTTCAAAAGGAAAGAATGACCGGAATTGAGGGATTTGATTTTTCATATTCTGTTACTTTGGATCACATGAAACGTGCTAAAACCAATATGGTACTTATGCATCCATTGCCTCGTGTTGGAGAAATTCCACCGGAACTCGACTCTGATCCAAGAGCTACATATTTCCGACAAATGAAATACGGATTAAATATAAGGATGGCACTACTTTATGCGATGATTGGAAACGTATGAAGTCATGGAGTTAGCCTACAAACGTTATGGTTCTGGTTCGCCTATTTTAATTTTACATGGTTTGCTCGGGTCGGGTCGCAATTGGACATCAATGGCTAAACGCTTTGCTGCTGATGGTTGGGAAGCTATCACAGTAGATCTTCGTAATCACGGGGAATCTCCGCATAGCAATGCGATAAATTATTCTTTAATGGCTAACGATGTAGCTGAGCTAATTCGTTTACTAAAAATTGAATGTCCTATTGTTATTGGTCATTCAATGGGTGGAAAAGTTGCTATGGCACTCTCGCTTACAAAGCTTGAAGTCATAAAAGCTCTAATTGTAGTCGATATTGCGCCAAAAAAATATTTTCATAGCAATCTGTCTCTAATAACTGCGATGATGGAAGTAGATTTAGATGAAATCTCGACTCGAGTGGAAGCAGATAAGATTTTATCAAAAAAGATAAATAATGGCGATATGAGAGCTTTTTTACTTCAAAATTTAATTTTTGAAAACGGCGTTGCCTCATGGCGTGTTAATCTAGCTTCGATAGAATCGAACATGGAGCATCTGATGGATTTTCCTTACAGAAAAAACGAGTTTCTTTATGCAGGGCCAGTGTTATTTGTTGGGGGCGGCGTCTCTGAATATATGCGAAGTATGAAGCTTGATATTATACTTGATCTTTTTCCAATCGCAGAAGTGAAAATGATTAAAAACACAGGGCATTGGGTTCATTCGGAGAAGCCCACGTTGTTCTATACGATTGTCTCCCAATTTATAAATCAAATAAATAAAAAAGGGCCGCTCTAAGCGGCCCCTCTCTATAGAATTTTTGCGACTACTTTTTTGGAAACACTAGCTTCTTCACGCGAGCTATAACAGCTGGTGAAGACTCTTTTAATGCAGTGTTTACGATTTCTTGGATTTTCTTCCCAGTTGAGGGAATCAGTCGAAGTTTTCGTTTTTTTAGTTCAGCGGCAAACTTAGGGTCTGCATTCATTTTATTGTAAGCAGTTCTTACAGTCTCCACCGTGGCACTTTTTACCCCTGGTGGATATGCGAGACCACGTCCAATCGGACCTGCTGAAGCAAGAAAACCAACTAATGGCCGATCTTTCTTTGCTACAAGGTCAATAAGCATTGGCACATCAGGTAGATCTGGATCTTTAAAGAAACCCGTTTGTAAGATGGCTCTTGCGAAGGGTTTCTTCCCCTTAAACCAATGCGGTACCTTTGAACTCCAAGCGAGCCAATTGAAAGCCGCCATTTGAGATTCTCCTTGCTCTACAGCTAGAATTGACCGGGAAGAGCCCTTGTAACCGGTGATCATGCGTCCTTTAAGATTAAGGAGACCCCAAGCTACCATTGGTGTTAAGTATCCACTAGATCCTGTTCCACTGGTAGCACCAATGACCGCGATATTTTTCATGTCCTGAATTTTTTTAATGCCTGTGTCTGCTCTAACTACCATTATAACATTTGTTTGATTAGACGATCCAAGATAGTGAAATTTGTCAGCCTTGTAGCGCATTCTCTTTGGACGAAGCAGTTGATTGACAACGACATTATCCAAAGGAACAAACATATGGAAACCCTTGGCCGGAGCTACGTTATACATGTAGGCCTGGGCTTTGGATCCGCCGGCTCCTGGCATATGCTGCAATATAACTGTCGGTTTTCCAGGTATGTGTTTGCCTAGATGATTAGAGAAGCTTGCACCATACTTGTCGTAAGTTCCTCCAGGACCATATGGAATGACAATTGTCACCGTTCGGTCTTTAAAGTGTTTGGCATTTGATGCTACCACAGCAGTTGATATGGTAATCCCTACAATTAATGCCGATGTTATTGCTAAATATTTTTTTATCATGTTTTCTCCATAGGAATTTTTCAATTCAAGATCCGAACCAAATTTCCAAACCGGTTCGTAGCGAACGCTAGAGAAGACCAGCGCGTACTGCAAGAAATTTGTAGTAAAAATTTATTTTTTTTGTGGGTAAACGGTGATAACACCCCCAGAATATCATCAAATATATAATTATTGCGCCTAAATTGTAAAAAATAACGTTAAGGCTGATAAAATAAGACACTATAAATTTAATAGTAAATTCGTCCATCGATCTAAGTAGTGATGTATCAGCATTCGATCCATATAGCAGAAAGGACTTTGTGTTTAAGCCAATTTTTATCAACAAGTTGCTTTAGGACTTAGAGACCGCAACTGCTTGTATTTCGATCAGCATTTCGGGACGATTGAGGGCACTTACAGTAACAAGCGCACTCGCGGGGAATTTGTCGTTTTGGAAAAATTCTTTCCGGATTTCGACAAAACGAATGTTATTTGTTACGTCTGTAATAAAACATGTCATTGACACTATATCTGATAGACTTGCATCAACTTGTGCAAGTGTAACTGATAGTTTGTGAAATACAGATCGAACTTGTCCATCAAAATCACCAATAAGAGACTTGCCGGTTGTCTCCTCAGTTGCGAAGTGACCTGCTAGCCAAATTGTGCGTCCACCCTCAGAAACTACAGCAGAAGAGTAAGAGCGGGATTTTTCATACTCTGATGACAGATTTATGCGTTTCACTTTATCACTTTCTTCAAAAAAATGCAGGTTGCAGAAAAAATATGATTTTAACTTATAAAACATTCAGGATTCTAAGTCTAAATACTTTTCGTATTTGATTTATTTGAAGGAGAAATAAAGGTTTTTGAATTTTATTTTGTGTTTCTAGTTAAAAATTGTTTTTTAATAGATCGAGCTTCACGGCAGGGTATTTGGTAACCGTTAAACTGTCCAAAGCGGATTGCTATTTGCTATCAAAGTATGTCCGCCAATTTCTCAGTCGAGAAAAAAAGTCGTACCCCCGCCTAATTATAAATGGTAGACATTGTTTGAGTGCATATTGTTTACCGCAGACTCATTTGCAAACTGAATTGAACAAGCAGCACAGACACATCGCATTGGTAAAATTAATGCAAGTTTTAGCCGGGTTTTCGAAAAAAGAATCTCAAGCCATGAGCCTGATAGGATTAGCTCATATGCTAAGCCATATGTACATGCTTGCTTTCGCACCTTTGGCGGCTTCGGTTATGAATGATTTGCAGATCTCAGCCGTTGAATACGGCATAGCCTTAACTGCATTTGCAGCAGTAACCGGTATTTTTCAAACCCCAATGGGCCTGCTAGTAGAGCGCATTGGGGGGCGACCTGTGCTCATTTTAGGCTTATTGATGAATTCTATTGCATTTTGTCTCATTTCGTGGGTTGCAGTAAGTTATCTATCTTTTATTACATTAATGGCTCTTGCTGGTATTGGTAATGCGGTATTTCATCCTGCGGATTACTCTCTTATAACGGCTAGCGTTAGAGAAGACCGCATTGGTCGCGCTTTTTCTATTCATACATTTGTTGGGCATTTAGGGTTTGTTGCTGGTCCTCTCCTCTCTGCTGGCTTGGAAGCAGTCGTAGGATGGAGAGATTCGATTGCAACCATCGGAATGATTGGTGTGGGTGTTTCGATAACTTTATTTGTTTTTGGATTTGTTATTTCAGAAGGAACGGAGATTAAAAAAGTAGTTTCAGTAGGTGACTGTCTTAGACAGCTTTTTACTTCGCGGCCCGTTGCTCTGTTTTTTCTTTTCTACATGCTTTCCTCCATGGCAAATTTCGGAATTGTTCAATTCTCGGTACTTGCCTTTCAACCCTTATATGAAATGGAACGCGTGGTGGCTGTGGTAGCCCTTACTGTCTATCAAATTGGAACTATGGCCTTGGTTTTACCAGGCGGAGTTCTTGCGGACCGTAGTTCCCGTTATGACCTAATAATTTATTTTGGATTTGGTATATCTTCAATTTTGTTAATCATTATTGGAACTGGACTACCTCCGTTTTGGCTTGTTGTAATACTAATTTGCTTGGCGGGTGCAATGCGGGGTGGAGTAAATGCGTCTAGAGATGTTGCCGTGCGCAAAATCTCTACTAGTATTCCAGTCGGGACATTGTTTGCTTTTGTATCAACTGGATTTTTGATTGGACAGGGCTTAGGAGGGGGCATATACGGGTATTTGTATGAGAACTTTGCACCGAACTATATATTTTATGCGTCAGCAACCTTTTCCCTTCTGGGAATCGGAGCAGTTATGCTTAACAATGTTCTGAGTCCAATGCCATAAAATATTAACCGGTGAATATCTAACAAAGTTTTTAGAAAAAAACAAAAAAAAGATGGCTAACAAAGTTCGGTTTTTATAAACAAATCATCATTTTGGTGAGTGAAGTTTCATTCAGGTAAATATGCGCAATCCAACAAATATCGAGGAAAAAAATAACCTTCGGTTATTTTGCAAATCAGCTTCCCTAAGGTCCTGTTTTTATGTTTTTAAAACTCGTCAATCCTTACTTGTTAGTGTTTTGAGCCTAATTTCCTACAAAAATTAATTATAGCTCTAAAAAGCTTGGGATAGTTTGCTCTGTTGCTGGTGGAAGAAGCCAATGATACTGTCACAGCTTTAAAAGTCATTAATTAGGATCAAATTCGATGTCCACAAATTTTCGGGAGTTTGTCGAGGACTTGCGCCGTGAGGGGCAGTTAATAGAAATTACTAAAGCCGTTGATATCCGTCATATCGCTGCTTTGGTTGATCAGTCAGATAAGGCATTATTATTTTCTAATGTGTTAGGCTATGATATGCCAGTTGTATCTGGTCTTACAAATAGTCGAGATCGCCTTGCAATAGCGATGGGTTGTGATTTTCCTGAGATAGAGGCAAGGCTCCGTGAGGGAATAGATCATCCGATAGAGCCAAAGATTGTTAATTCTGGTCCGTCTAGAGATATACTCATCGAGGGACAAGATGTGGACCTATTTGATTTGCCTGTACCGCTATTCTCGGTTCGTGACGGCGGACCAATGGTTACCGCAGGAGTCACATTAGTTGAAGATAAAGATATAGGGTTAAACGCCGGTATTTATAGATTCCTGATAAAAGATCGAAATACTACTGGTATCGATGTTGTAACGCCCAATAATTTACGCAAATTGGCAGAAAAAGCTCTGTCAAATAATGCGCCATTAGCTATTTCAATTAATATTGGCACTCATCCAGCAGAATTAATAACTGGCTGTTTTAAAGCTGCAGCAGGCGTGAGTGAAATAGCTATGTCAGGTGGTATGCGTGGAATGCCAGTCAATCTTACTCCTTGCAAAACCATCGACGCGCCATGTATTGCCGATGCAGAAATTGTTCTAGAGGCAGAAATCTTACCAACGGGTTGGACTAAGCCTGAAGGTAGGTTTGGCGAATTTACAAGACTAATGGGGGGGCTTCACTGGAACCCACTTGTGCGTATAAAAGCGATTTCCATGCGTAAAAATCCTATTTATTATGCCTTGCATATGCCATGGGAAAATATTTGGCCCTCTGGACCAATATATGAAGCTGCAGTCAAACGGGCTCTCCATGAGGCTGGTGTTACAACTTCTGCTGTTAACATTACGCCAGGTGGTTGTTGTCATTGGCATGCAGTTATTGCCATAAGCGGTTTGCCTGGTGATGGTAAGAATGCGATGTTAGCAGCATTATCGGTTGCCGATATGAAGCATGTAACAATTGTCGACTCCGATATTGATGTATTTGATCCAATGGATGTGGAATGGGCTGTGGCCACGCGGGTTCAAGCAGATCAGGATGTTTTAATTATTTCTGGTGCACGATCAAAGCCTCTCGATCCAAGCCTTACAATAGTTCCAGGAAAGATTCCTACTACAGCAAAAATGGGAATAGATGCAACAATAAGCGACCATATTCCTCGAGAGCGTTACGAACGTATTTCTTATGCGTATGCTGACAATGTTAAATTGGAGGAGTTTATTGGAGAGGGAGGTCAAAAGTCACCCGTTCTGCACTTTTCAGAAAAACAAATAGACAATTTGGCAAAAAAGATTTCCGATCATTTAGCAAAAGAACCTCTTTATTACGCCGAGATCGCTGAGCATTTTGCAGGTGAAAAATTTCAAGTTGTAAGCAGGGCGCTTGGAAAATTACACGAGCAGGAAATATTGTGGCAGGATAAAGTTGGAAAGTTTTGTTTGAAAGATTCTAAATTTGCCGCTACCCGTCAGAAAAAATAAAAGGGACGCCGTCAGATTCGTCGAAGTCACGTTATTGTCAAGTTTTAAATTAAGGAAATTTTTATAATTGGCTAGATTTTATTGCGGGTTGTCGTTTTTATAAATGTAAAAAGGTCAATGTAAATATATTTGATTTTTGTCACGCTACAAAGTTGCTAATTTAAAATTTTCTTTGCAATATTCCCGTGTTGGGAGAAGTTACTCGTCGAAAGCAATTAATGTTTTTAATGGTACTTGTAATTTGGTACGACCTTTGAGAGACGTTAGCTCAGCTAAACAAGCTACGGCGCATATATCTACCTCGAGTTGTTTAACAAGATCAATCGCCGCAGTCATTGTTCCTCCTGTGGCAAAAAAATCGTCAATAATAATTGCACGCCCTCCTTTTTCCATTGCGTCAGCTTGGATCTCGATTGTATCAAATCCATATTCAAGTTGGTAACTATGTGAAATGATTTTGCCCGGGAGCTTTGATTTCTTTCTAATCATCCCAACTCCACAATTTAATTTGTAAGCGATTGGGGCAGCAAGCAAAAAACCTCTGGCCTCTACCCCAAATAACATATCCGCGTCATAATGTTTTATGGTATCTGCCATCTGATCGATTGCAGTTTTCCACGCTTCTCTATTTTTCATGAGAGTTGAAATATCGTAGAATAAAATTCCTTTTTTTGGAAAATCGGCTACAGTTCGAATATGTTTTTTTAAATCCATTTTTTCTCAAAATTTAGAAATTGACGTGAATTGAGTATCTTTTTACTTGTGACAAGCAATTGACGCCAGACAATTCAAGGGGCATGGTAATAATAACAAAAAATATTCTTTGCAAGTCTATTAATTTAATAACTATTTACCTGTGAGGAGAGAAGATGAAAGGTATAATGGCTTTAGGCGCTATAATTGTTGTAACAGCCGCGGTGTCATTGCCGGTTCAGGCAAACAGCAAGCGCACATTTATCTCTATTGGGACTGGTGGTCCCACTGGAGTGTATTTTGCAACTGGAAACGCTATATGCCGACTTGTGCACAAAGAGGCAGCTGAGGGACGGAAATCAGGCAGAAAACATGGCATTCGTTGTTCTGCCCCATCTACCGGCGGTTCTAATTATAATATTGGGCAAATCAAGCAGGGTGAGCTTGATTTTGGAGTGTCGCAGTCTGATTGGCAGTTTCATGCATACAACGGATCCAGTTCTTGGAAAGGTAAAAGATTTAAAAAACTAAGAGCGGTTTTCTCGGTTCACCCAGAGCCTCTGCATATAATTGTTGGAGGAAAATCAGGTATTACCGGTTGGGCTAGTCTTAAAGGTAAGCGAGTAAATATCGGTAACCCAGGTTCAGGCCAAAGGGGAACAATGGATTTCCTCATGAAGAAATATGGCTGGAAGAAAAGTATTTTTTCCGTTGCTTCTGAGTTGACTTCAAGTGAACAATCAAAAGCCCTGTGCGACAGTAAAATAGATGCTTTTATTTATACTGTAGGTGTGCCAAATGCGGGCGTAGCCGCAGCAACTGATGGTTGTGGTGCCAAAATAGTAAGTTTTGATAATGATCTTGCTAAAGGTCTGGTAAAAGCCCGTCCATTCTATGCATGGGCCACAATTCCAAAGGGCACATACAAAACTACAAATAAAGATGTGAAAACTTTTGGAGTAATGGCTACTTTTGTTTCTAGTGCAGCGGTTCCCCAAAAAACTGTGTATGAAGTAACAAGGGCGGTTATGGAAAATATTGAGGATTTCCGAAAGCTACATCCCGCGTTCCGTAATCTTAATGCAAAGGATATGATTTCCAATGGGCTATCTGCGCCAATACATGCCGGCGCGATGAAATACTATAAAGAAAAAGGTTGGAAGTAGAAGTAATTTTGAGTCTTAGGCCGTCGTGTTATCACGACGGCCGTTTCTGCTTTGACAAAACTTGCACCAGATTTTTGAAAACACCAAAAATGATCTAGATGGTTCGTTGAGTCTGGATTCTGATGAAAGACATGTTCCCCTGTTTGGGAACAGTGGCTATGCAATCCTTGGGTTTATTGCTTTTGTATGGTCTATTTTTCAGCTTTGGATTGCATCTCCATTTCCTTTTCTGTTTGGTTTTGCAATCGTTTCCGAAATTCCCGCCCGCGCAATTCATTTATGCTTCGCCCTCGTGTTGTGTTTTTTATTGGTACCTTGCACTTCTCAGAGTCCTTCGAAGATAATTCCTTATTATCATCTGGTATTAGTGATTCTTTCAATCTGCGTAACATTATATCTTTTTGTATTTCAGGGAGAAATTACAAGACGAGTTGGAGTTCTTTTATCGATAGAAGTTGCAGGAAATCTAATACCAGTTGAAGCAATTATAGGTGGAATTGGTATTTTGACTCTTTTGGATGCTACCCGGCGGGTAATAGGTTTTCCACTTGTAATTATCTGTTGTGCATTCATTGTTTTTTCCTTGTTTGGCCAGTCAATGCCAGATTTGATTGCTCATAAAGGTGTTTCCTTAGAAAGACTGATCGGCTATCAGTGGTTTACCGGAGAAGCAATCTTTGGAATACCCATAGATGTTTCTGTGAGTTTTGTATTTTTGTTTGTTTTGTTTGGAGCATTGCTTGAAAAAGCAGGAGCAGGAAAATATTTCTTAGATCTTGCATTTTCAATGGTAGGTCAGTTTCGAGGTGGTCCAGCTAAGGCGGCTATAATTGCATCAGGAATGAATGGAGCTATCTCTGGTTCATCTGTTGCAAATGTGGTTACAACCGGTACGTTCACGATACCTGTAATGCGTGAAACAGGGATACCTGCGGTAAAGGCGGCGGCGATAGAAGTTGCGGCTTCGACGAACGGTCAAATCATGCCCCCAATTATGGGCGCCGCTGCTTTTATTATGGCGGAGACAATTGGCATTTCATACTTTGAAGTTGTTTCTGCAGCTTTTATTCCAGCACTTATCAGTTATCTGGCGCTTCTCTACATATCTCATCTTGAGTCGGTAAAACTTGGTCTAACTGGCTTGCCAAAACATAGGCTTTCACAATTCTGGCCAACTTTTATCGGAGGAATACATTTTTTATTGCCAATTGCTGTGCTTGTTTGGTTGTTGATGGTGGAACGTTGGAGTGCCGGTAGTGCTATTTTTTACTCAATTATTTTGCTGATGATAATCATTGTTTTTCAGCGTGTTTTTCAGAAAAATAAAAGTACTAAGATTTGTTACAGGTCGGCGATGTTAGCTGGACTAAGCGATGTGTACGGCGGATTAATCACTGGTGCCCGAAACATGATGCGTATTGCGATAGCTGTAGCTGCTGCGGGTATAATTGTGGGTTCTGTAGCGGCCACTGGATTAAATAATGCTATGGTTGGGGTTATTGAGGCAGCAAGTGGTGGGAATGTATATCTTCTTCTCATTCTTACAGCTATTTTGTGTGTAATTCTAGGTATGGGTTTGCCAACTACTGCAAACTATTTAGTGGTTGCATCGCTTTTAGCAGGCGTATTAGTTGAACTTGGAGCAGCAGCAGGATTGGTTCTCCCGTTGATAGCCATACATTTATTTGTTTTTTATTTCGGACTATTGGCGGACTCAACACCACCGGTTTGTGTTGCTGCATTTGCTGCATCAGCAATCTCGCGTTCTGAACCACTACTCACTGGTGTCCAAGCATTTTTTTATGATATTAGAACGGCTATTCTGCCGTTTATCTTTATCTTTAATACAGAGCTTTTGCTTATTGGAGTACAAAGCATTTGGCATGGAATGACAATTTTTGTTGTCTCATTGCTTGCAATGTTATGCTTTTCATCCTTGACACAATGGTGGTTATTCGTGCGTTTGCGCTGCCATGAAGCACTTTGCTTGTTCCTTGCTATGGTAGGTTTATTTAGGCCCGATTTTGTTATGGACCAGATTTTCCCTAAATTTACTCCGATTGAAATTAGCCAAATTACTAGTTCGAATTTTATCATCTCTAAAAATAAAAATATTCGTCTGCATATGGTTCGTCAAACAGATTATGGTGATCGTTTTAAACTTTTAGTTCTAAAAGGTGAAGGTAAGTCAGGGCTAAAATCTTTAGGTATAGAATTAGGAACGCCTGAAGGTGATCGTTATCCGATAGTGAATGTAGAGTTTAATAGTGTTGCAGATAACAAAAAAATCAGACCTTATAGTGATTTTGTAATCTCGGTTGATTTGTCAAAATCGGGTCAACCAAAAAAAGAGTGGGTTTATTTGTTTGCCCTTACATTTCTTGGGTTATCTCTTGTTTCACAACTTCTGAGAAAAAAAATTAAAAGCTAACTAAAACGCGCAAACAAAAGAATTAAATTAAATTCAATTCACCTACGGGCGTCAAGAAGCTTAATTACGAGTAAACATCACATACAATTATATACTTAGAGCTTATTTCCTATAAGAACTTGAACAGAAATAGAAAAAATAATTTATCAAAAGTTGGTATTCTATTTAAAATGGAAACCAGCTGTGTTCCTGATTATAATGGAGATAGCCTATGTTTGCACCTGCCCGCAGTCCTAACCCAGTCCGGATTGGAGCTAAAACAATATTATTTATAGCTTGATAATTTAGACTAACGCCTGCTGCAAAATAGAGGCTTCCATCAACACCGGGAAAACGCCTATAGATGTCATCTGGACGTTCCAAGTTGTATACTAACGTCAATACTTTTGAGGCGTTTCCGCCAAAGTCATAGCCCACCGATGGTCCTTGCCAATAAATTTTTCTAGGTTCTTTATTTTTACGATGTAATTTGCCTTCACCGTAGCGAAGTCCGACTACAAAAGCTCCCCCGAATTCTTCTCCCTCAATAAATGCATTTGGTTCACCATGATCAGCAAAAACTCTTTCTATAGCTTTTGCTAGTCCGGCTGTTGTGGATCCAAAAAACCCCTTCGCACGCTGAAGTATTTCAATCTCAGAATATTCTTGAGAAATTGTTGTTTGAGAAAAAGCAGGGGGAATTGATAATACAATTATGACTAGGGAAGCGACAAAAAACAAACGTATCATTTATAAACTCCCAAAAATTTTCAAAATCATTTGATAGCTTAGCCGGACTTTACCCGACTCGTCCTATGCATTCCACGTCCGCGTTTTATTGAAGCAGTTCCATATTTTTTCCGAATCGTTATGATTGTCTCTTCCGTTTTAAGTAACCTTTCGATATTTGGGTCTACTAAGTCAACCGGATCAGCAAGTGAGGCGTCACATAAATCAGATAGCCCAACACCAATTAAACGGAATTCTGAACCTGTAACCTCCGATACTAAGAGATGAAACGCTTGTTGCCATATCTTTTCAGCTATTTGTGTAGGGTGTGTTAATTTTCGTCTCCTTGTTATAGTCTGAAATTTAGAGGTTTTTAATTTCAAAATTACAACTTGTGCTGCAAAACCAGCATCACGTGTCCTCTCAGAAACTTTTTCACATAGAGACCACAATAGGGGCTTTAGTGTCTTTATATCGTTAACATCTGAACTTAGGGTAACCTCGGCTGATATGCTTTTCCTTCTTCGATTGGGTGTAACAGGTCGATTGTCAACGCCGTTAGCGTAGTTCCAAAGTTGCTTTCCAATCTTACCATATTGATCGGTTAAGAAACTTATAGATTGCCGCCTTAGAGCCCCAATACTAGTAATACCATCGCGTTTTAATTGTTCTTGCAATGAGGGTCCAACACCTGAAATAATTTCTATCGGTTGGTGCTCTAAAAATTCAAGAGTCTCTTCAACTCCAATTACAGAGAAACCCCGAGGTTTATCCATGTTTGAAGCAATTTTTGATAAAAATTTATTGTGACTTAAACCGATGGAAACCGTTATGCCCACTTCTTTTTCAATTCGCAGGGCGAGTTTTGCAAGGGTCTGCGCGGCACCACCTTTGTGTAATGTTTCCGTACCTGTAAGGTCAAGAAAGGCTTCATCAATACTTATCGGTTCAACAAGCGGGGTAATTTGAAGCATAAGAGTTCGGACTTTGTTCGCAACATCTTGGTATTTTTTTATGTCTGGGCGAATTAATATAGCATCGGGACAGAGTTTTTTGGCCTTCCAAATTGGCATCGCTGAACGGCAACCAAATCTTCTTGCAATGTAACAAGGCGAAGTAACCACACCACGATAAGTGGTCCCGCCGACTAGGACTGGGTTCATTCTAAGTAGTGGATTATCGCGTTTTTCAACACTTGCATAAAATGCATCACAATCCACATGTCCGATCTTTAGATTATTTAACTCGGTGTGACAGCGTGTTCTTGAACTCCCGCAACGCGGACATATATCCTGTGCAGTGTCTCTTTTGCCATTCTCAAGACAATCTAGGCAAATCCAATTATCCCTCAATAAAAATTAACCTTATTTTTCTCTCTCATTCCAAAATTTTAATAGAAAAAAGATTTAAAAGAAACAGTATACGTAAATCAAAAAAACTCGTTAAACCAAATTATTATTCGAAAATAGGCCTTTTTTACGTTGTCATTTGAAAATAGTTAAGATAACCCTGCGTTGGATTTCTCGTCATAATGCGTTGAAGATGTGCCGGGTCAGGGATGATTGCGTGTAGAGTATTCAGAAAAATTTCCATCGTTTGGAATTTGTTGCATTTCAACATTGTTTTCGTGAAGCCAGTCGGATCCCCAAATAACTTGATCGGGTGCAGCAGTTGCAACTGCTTTTCCCATTTCAATTATATCAGGGTACATCGGTTTCGGCACATTTAGTTAAGTGTTTTGGGTCCATAGTACATCGGTTCAAGTAATTTTGTCTAAAACCTATCGTTTTTTAGCAAATCAAGTAAAAGTAAAAACTTGATGATTAATTTCATCGCAGGTTTACAGCAGGCTATATGATCGAAAGATGTTGAAATCTATATTTTCCGGATTAACTAATCGAAGATGCTTAGTTGCTTTGACTCTAAATATAAAACTAGAAAAAAACGAATCTCTTTAGTTTTGAAAGGCAACATTTAAGCGTCAATAGTTCCTAATTTTGCAGACATAAGTGAGAAGCGAGCACCGCGGACTCCGAACTCATGCATTAATTCTCATTCCTTATCTAATATTTTTTGTAAATTTTATTATCCCTCAAACGCTCTCACCAAAAACCTTAATCGTATCCAGAATTGCCCCATCATTAAAATCTGGATAGTTGATTGTGAACAAATGTCTTGCTGCAAAAACATTTGTATCGTGAAATTGACAATTTCTAATAGAATGATTTTTTACATATTTTCATAGTTTGTTGGTGTTTAAATTTAGCAGTCAAATTATGAGGTTGCGATGTGCATTTAGTTGGGTCACAGTAAGGTGAATAAATGAAGAAATCAAAAATTAAAAAGCAGGGTTGAATGGATTTTCACAGCATGCTTCCTAGGATGGAGGCAAGTTCTACGATAAAATATGTTATAGATTGTTTTAAGCATTACTTTCTTGCATCCAATGCTTAAAGCAGAAGACAATTTTAAAATTACGCAAACCGGTCCTGATAGTTCTGCCGGTAGGCTTTTACGTCGTTATTGGCAACCCGTAGGTTTAGAGCAAGAGCTGGAACATATAAGACCAGCAAAACCTATTCGTGTGCTAGGGGAAGACCTCGTGCTCTTCCGTGATACTGATGGTGAGATTGGGCTAGTTGGTAGGTATTGTCCTCATCGTGGTGTTGACCTTGCTTACGGTCGCTTGGAGCATGGGGGGCTAAGGTGCCTTTTCCATGGGTGGTTATTTGATAGGAAGGGCGCTTGTTTAGAACAGCCAGCCGAGCCTATAGAAAGTAATTATTATAAAAAGATACACCATAAGGCGTATCCTTGCCGAGTAATAAATGGAATGATATTTGCTTGGATGGGCCCCGCCAATTCTCCTCCAATGCCAGTATTAGATGCGCTTAATGCACCTGAAAGCCATTGCTTTGCTTATAAAGGACTTATAGAGGCTAACTGGCTTCAAGCCACTGAGGTTGGAATAGACCCCGCCCATGCATCCTTTTTGCATCGATTTTTTGAAGATGATGATCCGTCAGATAGTTATGGCCAACAATTCCGAGATACAACTGTCGGAGCAAAAATTCCGGTTACAGAACTTCTTCGAAAGCATCATCGGCCAGAGATTACTATCGAAAAAACCGACTATGGTTTGAGAATTTTTGCTCGTCGTGATCTTCAATCTGCGGGCCAGCATATAAGAGTAACTAATCTTGTTTTCCCCAGTGCAATTGTTATTCCCATGCAAACTGACATGACAATAACTCAGTGGCATGTTCCAATCGATAATGAGAGAACATATTGGTATGGACTTTTTTGCTCATATGGGGAGGCAGTTGATAAAGCAAAAATGAAAGAGCAACGAGATGCTCTGTATGATACACATATTTATAGACCTAAGAGAAATAGTGAAAACGGATATGGGTTTAATCCAGACGAACAAAAAAAAGTAACTTATACCGGCATGGGAATGGATATCAATGTTCATGATAATTGGGCAGTTGAGTCTCCAGGACCCATACAAGATCGTACTAAAGAGCACCTTGGAACCACTGATCGCGCGATTATTGCTAATCGTAGAACTTTGTTACAGAGAATAGATGAATTAGAAAATGGGAAAGAGCCACCAGTCCCAAAGTTTGAGGATGGCCCACCTCTGGCTATAGATACATTGTGTTCTGCTGATGACTGGAAATCGTTTTGGAGAACAACTGCAGAAGGACGCAGGCAAAGCGCCTCGTGGGCTGCGGGATCGGACTAATATGATCGAAGAAACTCGTCCAAGCAAAACTAAATTCATTGAAAAGTATAATCTTTGGGATCACGAGCAAAAAGCAGCAGCGGCTGAAGTTTGCAATAGAATTAACTTGGAAGATTTAACATCTGTAAGATTTTCTTTTGCAGATCAACATGGAATATTGCGCGGAAAAACAATAGTCGCTGATGCGGTCACTGATGTTTTTGAAGATGGTGTAAATGTAACAACTAGTTTATTAGCCAAAGACACTTCCCACAAAACCGTTTTTCCTGTGTGGGAAAAAGGTGCAGGTATGGGTTTAAGTCACATGGAAGGAGCAGGTGATATCTATCTAGTTCCTGATCCGGCGACATTTAAAATTTTGCCTTGGGCCTCAAAAACAGGATGGATCCAATGCGACATTTATTTTTCTGATGGTTCTCCCGTGCCATTTTGTACTCGCCGTATATTGCGAAATCAGCTAAAGAAACTGGCAGAGTCCGGCAAAGAGATGATTGTTGGGATCGAAGTTGAATTTCATGTTATGAAATTAGATGATCCTTCTCTTGCACCAGTGCAATCAGGTCAACCTCCTGAGCCACCAAAAGTCAGTTTGATGGCACACGGATTTCAGTATTTAACTGAGATAAGAGTGGATGAAGTAGAGCCAATTATCTCAGTTTTACAATCTGATTTGCTCGCTCTTGGTCTTCCACTTCGATCCGTAGAGGTAGAGTTTGGTCCCAGTCAAATTGAATTCACGTTCAAGCCTTTAGAGGGCCTGGCTGCTGCTGACTTAATGATAATATTTCGCAGTGCTGTGAAGCAGATATGCCGTCGCCATGGATATCATGCAACATTTATGTGTCGTCCGAATATCCAAAATGTTTTCGCGAGCGGTTGGCATTTGCACCAATCTCTTCGCGAAAAGAAAACTGGTAAAAATCTTTTTGTTCCTAAAAGCAAGAGACAAAAATTTTTGTCAGAAACAGGGCTAAATTATATCGGTGGTATATTACAATATGCAATAGATAGTTCGGTATTTACCACACCTACTATTAATGGGTACAAACGATACCGTCCGTTTACTTTAGCACCTGATCGAATCGTTTGGGGGGCTGATAATAAAGGTGCTATGGTACGGGCAATTGGCGGAACTGAAAATTTGGCATCAAGAGTTGAAAATCGAGTGGGCGAACCCGCGGCCAATCCATATCTATATATTGTGTCTCAATTATTAAGTGGCTTGGAGGGAATTAAGGGGAAAGTTGATCCTGGGTTACCTTCCTCTACACCTTACGATACAGATGCTCCACAATTGCCGAGAAGTCTTGAAGAAGCAATCTCTGCACTAAGAAAAAGTCGGTTTTACCGAAATGCACTAGGGAATCAATTTGTAGATTACATAGTTGCGATTAAAGCTGCGGAAGTTTCCCGGTTCTTATCCGATGTTACAGACTGGGAACAAAAGGAATATTTTGAAATATTTTAAAGAACGAATTATGCCGGTTGAGCAGCCAACCCAAGAATTAAATCGGATGCACGTTCTGCCATAGCTATCACTGGTGCATTTATATTTCCGCCAGGCATATCTGGCATAACCGAAGCGTCCACAACCCGTAATCCAGAAATCCCTCGAACAGTTAAATTAGGACTTACAACCGCGTGTATGTCAGAGTCAGGACCCATCTTGCATGTTCCCAGTGGATGGTGAACTGTCCAAGCGTTTTTACGGATGAATGCGTCGATTTCTTTTCGGTTTTTGCAATCATTACCAGGATTAAGTTCACTGCCCCGGAAAGGATCAAGAGATTTTTGCGCTGCTACATCTCGAACCATTTCAAATCCGGTGCGGAGGGTGTTCCAATCTTCAAGCTCTGAAAGAAAATTTTGCTTAATTGCGACTGGATGTCTCGGGTTGTCCGAACGCAGCTCTATTTCACCTCGGCTTTTAGGGTGGAGTAAAACTGGTCGGCACATGAAAGCGTCCTTGGGACGTTTACGTATGCCCGGAAACCAAGGTTGGCTCTCAGGCGGAACAAACCTGGTCAAGAACTGTATATCCGGTTGCGGAAGATTTTCATTTGATTTAAGGAATGCCATCACCGGACCGGGCATTTCCGTTGCATAACCTGTACCAAAAAAATAGGCTTGAAGCATGGCCAATGCAATTCGGTCGTAACGAAGATAACCGACAAAAGGCCCATCTGATTTTCGCTCATATTCTATACCCACTGAAAGATGATCCTGCAAATTTTTTCCAACTCCAGGGAGATCTATGTAAGTTTTTATTCCATGCTTTTTAAGATTTTCAGCCGGTCCAATTCCTGACAACATCAATAATTGTGGGGAATTAATGACACCACCTGATAGAATCACTTCCTTATCTGCAAAAGCGGAGACCATTTTTGATCCATTAGCCAACTCTAATCCTTTTGCACGGCTATTCTCTAAAAGAATACGGAGTGCCATAGTATTTCTTAAAATTGTAAGATTGCTTCTTTTTTGTGCTGGCCTCAAATACCCCACAGATGCGCTACAACGTCGGCCATTACCAACTGTAGACTGCATCATACAAAAGCCTTCGTTTTTTTTGCCATTGTAGTCTTCGTTAAATTTATATCCTGCCTCTTTGCCAGCTTCAAACCACGCATCTACTAACGGATCTGAATAACGATTACGGGTAGTAGTAATAGGTCCACTGCTGCCGCGGAAAGTGCTTTTTTCTTCCTGCCAATTCTCTTGTCGTTTAAAATACGGAAGTAAATTTTTATAAGACCAACCCTCGCATCCTTGTCTTTCCCATCGGTTAAAATCCTCAGGATGGCAGCGAACATAGGCCATAGCATTTATGGAGGAGCATCCCCCAATGACTTTACCTCTCGCGCATTCTATTTTGCGTTGATTTAGTTGTGGTTCAGGCTCGGTGAAATATCCCCAATCATGAAGTCGATCAAACAGTATTCGACCCCAACCTAAGGGAACATGGATTAGAGGATTCCAATCTCTTCCGCCGGCTTCTACTAATAAAACGGTTTTAGTTCCATCTTGAGACAATCGGTTAGCAAGCGTGCAGCCGGCAGAGCCAGCTCCCACAATTATATAATTGTATGTATTATGATTTTCCACTTCAGAACTTTCTCTGGAACGAGGGGAGGAAATTCACCCCCCCCTTTGAAGAACCAGATCTTTAGTTGTAAAAGTCGTCTTTATTTAAGGTGCAGATGTTGAGGTCGTTTTCAGAACATCAGTAAGTACCTTATACATTTTTGATGTCTTAGGATTTTTTCCTAAAAACTCATCCCCCAAGGGAGCAAGGGATTGCATTATTTTTTTCTGATCTGCAGAGGACAATCGAATTACTTCCGCACCATTTTTTTTCCATAGATCCTCAGCTTTCTTATTTGCTTCGAATGCATATTTTGCTGCAAAAACCTCTGCATCCTTACCTGTGTTTACAACGAGTGTCTGAAGATTTTTTGGAAGCTTATTCATCCATCGTTTTGAAATAAATAGAACACTAGGAATAGTACCAGTTTCCGTTAAAGTGATGAATTTCGTTGTTGTAAAAAACTTTGATGCGCCCATCACTACTGCTGAACTACGACAGGCATCTATTGTTTTTCTTTGCAATGCGGGTAGCACTTCAAGATAGGGCATGGGAACGCCTGTCATACCTAGCGTGCTGGCTAATTTACTCTCCATTTTAGTTGCTAAGACCCTGATTTTTAATCCCTTAAAATCCGAGAGATTTCTTACTGGCTTCCTCGAAGCAATCACAGTAGGACCATAATTGTATATAGAAACACCAATTATCCCATGTTTCTCAGCAAGTTTTAAATAAGGCTCTCTAAATTTTGGATTTGTAAAAGCATTATTTGCATGCCAAAAGCTCTTATATTTTCCTGGTGCATCAGGAACCTGAAAAGCCACATTCATTCCGGATAAAAATCCTGGGGGTGACGCATAGGCCGCTTGTGCTCCAATTTTAAGGTTCTCAAGCTGGCGAGGAATTTTTCCGAGTTGTCCTGCTGGGAAAACCTTTGCCTGTATTTTTCCGCCACTACGTTTGTTAATGAGCTTGGCATAATGTTTAGCAAAGGCATGTTGAGGGTCATTTATTGTTACCATTCCAATATTCATCTTGAATTCGGCTTGGGCACCACCGATGAATGCACATGAGGCTAACAAAGAGGCAAACAAAGTTACTTTTTTCATTAAATTTAACTCCCTATTTCAAAGTTTGATTTCTTATTTATCTAATAACGATATTATCAACCTAAAATTCTGACAAGTACAAGTGACAGATCAGGCCAATAGGAAATTACCCCTAAGGCAAGTAAATTTATACCTATGAAGGGCAAAAGCCCAGGGTAAAGGCTTGATAACGGCACTTTAAATAACGCCTGTGTTATAAATATATTGAGACCAAATGGCGGAGTAAACATCCCAATACTTACATTAACTGTCATAATAATTCCAAAGTGAACAGGATCAATCCCAGCTGCAAGAATTACAGGTTTTAGGATAGGGGCTAGTACGAGTATTGCGGATGCTGGATCTAGAACACAGCCTACTGCAAGTAAAAAAAGATTAATGATAAGTAGAACCATCCAAGGTGAGAGGCCAAGATTATCAATCCAACTGACTATTTCCTGTGGGACGCCGGCAATGGTAAGTAATCTGGAGAATAAAGTTGCTGCTCCAACAATTATTAAAACCTGTGCTGTTAGATAAATTGACTCGATGATTACTTTCCACAGGCCCCTAAAATTAAGGTCAGCATAAATCCACATGGCTACAATTATAGCATAAAGACACGAAACTCCGGCTGCTTCAGTAGGCGAAAAAATACCAGCATAGATCCCTCCAAGAATAATTACTGGCGTACCTAATGCCCAAACACCTGCTTTTGTTTTGCGAGCAACATTCTTTACTTGGAATTTAGATCCCTCTCTAATACCTCTTTGTTTTGCATAAAAATAAATATACACCCCCATGCAAAATGCAATAAACAAACCAGGCAAAATACCAGCTATGAAAAGATGACGCACTGACTCCTCAGCTGCTGCCCCATATAAAATCATAGCGATGGACGGCGGAATTATGCCAGCAATCGCACCTGAGGAGGCCAGAAGCCCACTAGCAAAACGCTCCGGATATCCTTTTTCGCGAAGTGAAGGAAATAACATCCCCCCTATTGCAGCAACAGTTGCAGGACTAGAGCCGGAAATAGCACCAAAAATAGTGCATGCCCCGACCGTAGTGAGTGCCAAGCTCCCTCTTATAGCACCTAATAAAGAAATAACCCATTCAACAAGCCTGCGCGAAATACCACCCTGAGCCATTATTGCGCCAGCAAAGATAAAAAATGGGACAGCAATAAGCTTATAATTGTCTACACTACCAAAAAGTTCAATCTGAACCATAGTTATAGGTAGGTCCATTATGAAAAAGATTGTAATAATGGATGAGAGCATAAGGATTACAAAAATTGGAAACCCCAGAACTAACAAAACAAGGGGTAAAACACCCATTACGAGAAAAAGTTCCAAGGCCGATACTCTCCTAAAGTTCACCCAAAGTGTTTTTTGATTGTGATGTAGTATTTAGCAAAGATTCAACCTGTTCAGCTTCCTTGTCCAATTCACCGTGCAGATTTTTTGAAAATCTTATGACAATACATCCGACTATTACAAAAAAAGAAATAGGAATAATAGAATGCAACCAGTTCATGGGAATTTCAGCAACTTGACTCACATGTGTAAGATCTCCGATCGCAATGAATGATTGATAAACTATGATTGCTCCAATACCGCAAAAAGCGATAATTCCAAAGCCATTCACCAAGATTTGACAGATACCGGTTAGCTTGCGCGATATGAGATTCATTTTAAGGTGCCCTCCGTCCCACGTAATAAGGATGCTTCCAAGATAAACCAACCAGACTAGGACATATCCTAAAATTTCCTCCGCCCAAATAATTGGTGCAAGGAATACATACCTGCCAATTGAGTTAGCAACAATTAGGAACACGCTTCCCAAGAGGATAATAGAGAGAAAACCTCTCACAAAAGATAAAAAATATTGGGGTATCATTTTCATTATTACATTTTTAATTAAAAAAATAGAGTTAACAAGGGCTATAAATTTTTCTTATTTTACAAAATTAAATTCTATCAATATCGTACAAACCTGGAAACGACTTTTAAGTGTGGAACCAGTATACTAAGAATGCACAGGACAACATGGGAAGTAATCCTCTTTTTAATTCAAACAAAATGAAGCTTGGTATTATTGCATTGAATTGTTCACATGGCTCAACAATCACCGATGTAGAAAATGCCTGGCAGATGAATTGGTTGGACACCAAATCAGTTGCACAAATGGCAGACAATGCCGGCTTTGAAGTATTACTTCCAGTTGCTCGCTGGAAAGGATACGGTGGAGTAACAAATTTTAATAACAAGACTTTTGATACTTTTACTTGGGCTTCGGCAATTTCTGCAATTACAGAGTATAGTTGTATATTTTCAACTGTGCATGTGCCCCTTGTGCATCCAGTTGCTGCTGCAAAACAATGTGCAACTATCGACCATGTGTCTAATGGACGGTTTGCACTTAATATTGTTTGCGGTTGGTTTAGAAATGAATTTGAAATGTTTTCTGCTGAGTGGCGGGAACACGATGTTCGCTACGAGTATGCATCTGAGTGGTTGACACTTATTCAGCGTCTCTGGTCAGAAGATAAAGAATTTACATACAAGGGACGTTGGTTTGAAACAAAGGGTGCATGGAGTGAGCCAAAGCCTTTGCAAAAACCCTCAGTACCAATAATGAATGCTGGGGGTTCTGAAGCAGGCAAAAAATTTGCAGCATCCTCAGCCGATATGAGTTTTGTGCTTCTTAAAGACCGTGATTTCGAGGGAGGGAGAAAGCAAGTTGAACATTTAAAGAGTATGGCGCGAGCAGTAAATCGGGAAATTGATGTCTGGGTACATGCTTACGTGGTATGTCGGGATACAGAACAAGAGGCACGGGATTATCTAAATTATTATGTTAAGGAGAGAGGTGATAAAACAGCTGTAAATAATTTACTCCAAATATTTGGGCTAAATTCTCAGACATTACCATCAGATGTTTTGGATGAATATCGTTTTCACTTCATTGCTGGACATGGCGGTTATCCTCTGATTGGGACAGCAGACCAAATCGTCGAAGAAATTGAAATCTTAATCAAAATGGGAGTAAACGGAATTTTAATTTCATGGGTTGATTATTTAGGTGAATGCAGACAGTGGATTGAAAAAGTTATTCCAGTTATGGAGCAAGCCGGACAAAGAGAGCCTAAGAATTAAAAACGGTTTGCTATATGTTGTATCATATTTCGATTGAAAGGAATTATATTCCAGCAACCGTCTATCCAAAGTTTTATCTTTAAAAAAATAGCCGTTTCATCATTTTTTATTAAAT
Organism: Rhodospirillaceae bacterium; assembly: GCA_002709075.1. Lineage (GTDB taxonomy): Bacteria > Pseudomonadota > Alphaproteobacteria > MPNO01 > UBA2964. Next base: position 106,544 of record PAPV01000020.1, read on the forward strand.
CTGACAGAATATAAAGCCTAAGCCTAAGCCTAAGCCTAAGCCTAAGCGTCTCCCCATAAATGCTCTGGTATATGAACTAAAACAAACGTCTATTAGCCTTATCGAAGTCCTGCTTCAGTAATAATTAAATTTAAATCAACTTCTTTTATACGCTTGAATCCATTATTACCAAGTTTTACTGCGTAGCTTTTTCCGGTCCTTTTTTCGATGTAGATTCCCCTGTCGTATTTTGAACAATTAGCATTAGTACTGCCATAAAATTCATCAGCATTTCGGAAAATAACATACATGGGCCCACCAAAATTACCGTCGCAAAGTTGCGAGTTCTGACCTATGCGCGTCTGGCCTCTAGCACATTTAGTCATCCCTGCTTCTAATGTACTGGTTACTGTATTATTGCGACCCTTTTTTGCAGAAAACTTTCCAATGTGCTCGCATTTGGTTTCGGAAAACTTTTTTGTTCCAAACTCTATGCCTAGTTCACCGAACTTCCCTATAGAGGTTGTTTTATTTCGTCCATTTTTAAAAACATTTGATCCATAAGACAGCTGACCTGCTTCAGTGAATTGACCAATGACGGACCCATTTTTATTCATGACCAAGCCTTCTTTTATAACACCATTCTTAAACACCGTCCCAGATCTTTGAGTAAATACGCCGTTAGTTTTATAACGTTCTTTTAAACCAATAATCTTTTTACTTTCAAGTTTTGCTGATCTGACCCAGCTTTTCTTTTTTTCTGAATCTTTCCATTTATAATGCCACCAACCACTTTGCTCCCCATTTGAAAACAAACCAACGGATCTTCTAATATTTACTTTACCGCCAACTTCATTCTTGAATTCTTGATACCGGTAAAATTCTCCGTTTTTTACCCCATTGACATAAGGACCAATCGATACGGTTTTGATTTCTTGCTTCTCCTTTTTTTCTTCCGAAACATCTCTCCCGATGCAGCTATTCCATTTATTTTGTTTTCCTGCGCACATTTTTTTGAACCCAGCTAGTTCAGCAGCAACACTAGATGAATTAGTAGATGCGAATTCTATTAACGCTTTTGATAATTTTTCAGGATCACCATTAATTTTTCTGATACCCAAATCCATTTTTCCAGCACCCTTGACCGGCTTTGCCGTAAGGGACTTAGAGGCAAAAAATTTCTCTGCGTTGGCCTTTTTATCAAAGAGCGAGAAAATACTTAGCCCCGATCCCTTTTTAATTCTCGCATGTGTGTAAACATACTCTGGGCTGGCTGGTGATTTTTTCCCAGTTAGCCCGCCCATATCCTTAATTTGCGCCAGATATATATTCTTCTGAGATTCATGGTCGAGCTCAATAAATTTTATAGAAGAAGTGTTGTTGTTTTTTTTGTTTGTAATTTGGTAAGTATAACTCTTCGAAAATAAACCGCCCTCTTTTTTCTCCAAAATAACAACTACGTTTGGTTCGTTAATTTTTCTTTTTAATTTCGAATAATCTGGATTATTTTTTTTCTTTTTTCCAGAAAGATCTAATGACTGAAGTAGGTACTCTCCTGGTTCAAGTTCCACCTCGCTGCCTTTTTTTACGATTTCCATGTCGGACACAAGAAAACATCCGTTAAGGAGCAGTGTTGTAACTGTGAGAAACGTAAAGTTCTGCAGGGTTCTACCTAAAATATTCATTTTACAAACTCCGACTTTAGTGCTTTTTTGACAATTTCTTCAGCCTTTATTGTTTCCATCTCGGCTTGGTCTAATACTTTTTTCAATGAGGCTTTAACCTTAAAAGCTGCTACAAAAGCTTTTATTGAAGCTTTCGCATCTTCGTCGGCCTTTTCTTTCTCTGCAGCTTTTTGTTTTTTGAGTTCTTCCTGTCGTTGAGCTGCTCTGATACGGCGTTCTTTCTCCCTTTTTTTCCGCTCAGCCCGAGCTCTCTCTATCCTCTTTCTTTTCTCTGTTTCGCGTCTTGCTCTCTCTCTTGCTGCTTTCCGTCTGCGTTCTTCTCTAGCTTTACGAGCTGAGTCGCTAGCTCTGTTTCTGGGAACGGATTTTTCAGAATTTGACTGTCCTTCAATATTCTTCTGCATCTGCTGAACAGCGTCTCCCATGCTTTTAAACATGTTATTGAGATCCATTTGCGCGATTGCTAATCCCGGTAGAAAAAACATTGAGACTACAAAGTGAAATAGAAATACTCTGCGCATAAAACCGCTCCATTACAATGAGGTTCCGTTGTGGGAGCTATTTCTACCAAACTAAAAATAAATAACAAGCCGTTCGAGCCATACTAAGAATAAATAAAAAGCCGTTTGATCCATTTGTCTGTAAATTTTTTGAATGCTCAAACAATCCTTATTAAGGGATGGAGTAATTTTTACTAGCCTTGATCGCAAGAATTTTAATCGCAGAATTACCTGACTTTAAGAAAATACGAGGTGTTAGTCGTTAGCTGGCGTATTCAAGTTTTGATACATTTACATTACTGCGAAATAAACCAAGCGGTTGAAAAAATAAAGACATAGCCCACGGCGTAGTAGATGGGCAACCACCTAGGTAACATTCGTTGTTTCTTGGACATCTTCTATCCTCTGTTGTTAATCTCATGGTTGATGTATGCTAAGCAATGTCTCAACTTTAGCAATCAGTTTTTTCGATAAAGGTGAGACGTTAGACGAAAATGCGGCAACAAGTTTTCCGTCTCCATCAATTAGATACTTATGAAAGTTCCATTTTGGGAATGAATATTTATTTTTTTGCAGGAATACCCATCTATAAAATGGATGTTGTGGGGAACGTGTAATATTAACTTTATCCATGATCGGAAAATTAATTCCGTAATTTAATTCGCAAAATTGCTTGATTTCTTTTTTTGTACCAGGTTCTTGGTTGCCAAAATCGTTAGATGGAACTGCAATTACTTGGAGCCCTTTGTCCTTGTAAGTTTCCCAAAGCTTTTGTAAAGCGGAGTACTGACGTGTATAACCACACAAAGAAGCGGTATTAGTGATTAAAATTACCTTTCCACTATATTTTTTAAGAATAATTTTACCACCTGTTATGGACATAAAACTGAACTGGTGAGCACTACCAAACAGCTTGTATTCAGTAGCCTGCGATTTCTCTACAATTCCATAAATGAAAAATAAAAAAAATATCCATTTCATAATTGATATATGTTTTGTCTTTGAATTTAGATCTGTTAATAAATAACCTCGTTGAATCCAACGCGAACTGTGTCGTAAAAAAGATAAATCTATCAAGTAACTTTATGTTAAGTGTGCTTTAGAAATTCTAATATAATTTTTTATTTAATTTGATTTATAATTCAAGAGAAATGCAATCGTAGCATGACTTAAGTCAAAAATCTTTATAAAAACATGTAGTAACGCCAAATTAGAAAAAAGAAACTTCACAAACATCAACATTTGCGACATGGTTGCGTCCGAATGCGACTACTCCAACGGATTTTAAGCTTTTCGGGTCTATCTTTTCTCTGAGTAAAATGCCTGATCTTTTAAAATCAGAAAATTTCACTTCCACAGCAGCCCAATCTTTGGAAACCCTAAACGGAGCTTGGTAATATTGCCAGGGAAGGAATGTTCCACGTGTCCTTAGATGTATAAAATATGTTTGATTATTACCGCGTGCAACTAGTTTAAGGCCTTCATATATTTTTTTTGGAGGATTTTTTAGCTTTTTCCTGAATTGAATGAATCCGCCATTATTCGCGGTGCTTACATTTCCGGACATGTTCGCGCAATTGCGTCCGTTTTCTTGAAAAAAATTTAATTTGCCGTTTGATACACCACCCATCACCTGATCCGTGATAAATTTCCAGTGTTTCTCTGGCTTGTTTGTAAAATCATCAATAAGCATATTTTTATTCTTTGACAAACCCGAGACCGAAAACATCATTAAAGGTAAAATTAACAAAACATACTTTAACATTTTTAATCTCCAGCATAAATTTTCATTTACCTTTACGAACAAAAACATAGCAATGATCAATTTTTGTAAAGTAAATCGATCTCTTGATATTTTTTTTGATTAAAGAGCATCCGTTGCAGCAAAAAATGGATTTGTTGAGGAACCTGTCCAGACAATGAGGAAGTCATTAATAGTCCTGATTATTTTTCTTAACAAATGAAAAATTCCTCATGGATTTGGCTTGAGTTTGGAAGCACAATGTTGCGAAAATCCGTATATTATTCGTGTAAGTGGTTTTGAATTTATAGAAATTGAGCATTCTTTACATCAATACACTCAAAATTAATTTGGCTCTGAGCAGTTAAACTTTTAATCGCAGCAAATTTGTAATTTATGCCATTCGGAAAACTGAGTTTAGCCTAACATCCGTATGCCATGAATTTGTAGGTCATTAGGTCTAAATCATTGTACGTTTTTTTCTAAATAAAGAAAGAATGGAACGGAACGGTATGAAAAAATTAAAGATACTAGATGGCAAGCTAAATGTTGCCACCGAATCAATTTTTATGAATATGATCAAATAATGTATATAAAATAATGCATAAGGAGAAAAAGATGGCTAGGTTAAAAAAGTTAGATAAAATTTATGCTCCGATATTGTTGGTGCTTGGCTTAATCTTGGCTTCGAGTGTTATTTAACATATGGCAAACATCAAACCTGTGATAATTAGCACGATGGGTGATATGGCCGAACATGGCTATTACATCTCTATACATTGTGAAAGCTGTAATCGTTGGAGGGATATAGACCCGCGAAAATGGTTGGACCAAGGATTGCCTGATGTCGAGTATACTCAGGCGGAGTTTAAGTGCGAAGATTGTGGTGAATGTGGTAAAAAACAAGTTCGCTCGGTAGAAACCGATCTGATGGGGCATATAACCAAGCATTAATAAGTGTTTAAACGGCTGTGATTGGACATACAGATTTTATTTTAGCTCTCAACTATTTTTGCGGTTTCCTTGTCAATTTTTATATTTTATTTGCATTAACCTGAAAAAGATAACTTAAAAGAATTACTGTAAATAAAAACATGGTCGGAGTGAGAGGATTTGAACCTCCGGCCCCTGCCTCCCGAAGACAGTGCTCTACCAGGCTGAGCTACACTCTTATTAAAAATATTAATTGCCTCAAATCTGAAAATCCTGAGTCTTTCTGCTGGATTTAGATGTTTCTCTACCCCTGCATTTTCTAACGTTCATAATCTCACACGAAATGAGAATAGCTGCAAATTTGGAGCAGAGTGGAGCAGGAGTGGAGAAAATTTAAAGTTTCGATAAGCTTTTCAAAGCGGCTAAATGCTCACTGTGACTGATCTCCATCGACCTTTTCTCCGACATCAGACCACCGAGTTTAGCCAATGCAACGGATGCCGAGACGGCAGCTGACCATTGTCCAGACTTCTCTGCACCTGAAATAGCTCTTCGAAGACCACGGGCAATTTCATCAACTGTGATTTGGTTATTCCTCCGTGTTTCATCCTGTAGCTGCCGTAATCTCACCCTAATCTTGCCGTGTTTTAGGAGTTCATGCGCGCGAGAATGGATCGTACTTGCCTTCATATTTTCCGCGTCATAGGCAGCACGATATGAGGAAGATGCATTTCCCGAAATGAGAAATGCGTCGACGAAAGCTTGCTGTTAAGAGGTTAAGTTTTTTACAATCATTGGCTTGGTCTGAGTATATCACTATCAGACCTTAACGCATATCCTAATACCCAGATGCTGAAAATAGACCGATGTTGGACGGGTAGAATTCTTGTTAAACGTTGAAATACAAATGGCTGGGCTATTTCACGCGACTGCAGCGAGTTTTGGATATTTGCAACATCTATTACCTATGTTTGATAATATTGTCCCAGCATTTCAAACAATGCTGCAAATCTTATCTTGCTAAGCTTAATAAGGAACGTTTTGGAAGGCAGTGCATAAAGCATGGCGGTATACTCTATCAAAATGTTCAATTTTGGTCTATTTGTCTAATTTTGACAAAAATCAGGTTCGGCCTACAAAACACCTGCGTTTTCTGAATCTTTCAATGAAGCCGCCGCACAGATTTGCACCTGAGAGCCAAAGGCAGATGTGAAGAATTTTTCATTTTTACACTTTGGCACGTAGGCAAAGCTTGTAACAGTTTAAGTCAATGGTCGCAGAATTTCTTTGATTGGCTATTCGCCTGCCCCTTTTTTTGATTTTTAGAGGGCTTCCTGCGAGTTCCTGTTGAAGCGTACTTCGGCGGAATGGCTGAAGGCGCTGGTTTGCTAAATCAGTATGCGGGCAACCGTATCGAGGCTTCGAATCCCTCTCCCTCCGCCATACCACCGTCCAAAGATGTCCAAAGATGTATATTAACCCATTGATAGTATGGGTTAATATGGGATAATCAGCCTTTTCCGTCTATTGCAGTCCAACCCAATCCGGCGTAAAATGTGGGATGTTTTGTGGTATGGAAAATGGTTAAAGGCAAACACCCTTTAAACGCGCTTAACGCGCTGCGGATAGGAAAGCTGTCGTATACGGGGCGTTATGCCGATGGAAATGGTCTTTATTTGGTTGTCGACCAATCCGGCGCCAAACGGGTTGGGTGCTTCGAACAGTAGCGCGTGGCCGAAGGCGGGACATGGGTCTGGGGGGTATAAAAACGGTTACCCTCGCTGAGGCTCGCGCTATGGCACAAAAATATTGCGAGATAGCCAGAAGTGGCGGCGACCCCCTTGAGAAGCGACGTCTAGAAAGCCAAGAGGTGCCAACCTTTAAGGAGGCTGCCTTCGCTGTGCATTTGGAAAAATCCAAAGCACGCAAAGCAGTGGTTTAAGACTATAGAGATCTAGCTTTTCCGTTCATTCAAGCCCAGGCGATTAGTTACGTCATCTCTGCCGATGTCTTGCGTGTGCTCTCTCCCGTGTGGATCGAGAAGCCTGAGACAGCTAGGCGCCTGACGCAACGAATATCTTGAATAATTAAGTGGGCTCGGGATAGCCAATATTATTCTGGCGATGATCCAGTAGAGGCGGCATTAGAGGGACTTCCGCGACAAAAAAATCCGTTAACCACCAGAAAGCAGTGAACTTCCATTCCTTATCATCGGAAAAAAGACTGATATTTAGAAAAAATTAAGATAATATGTCCCATTGACATTTTTATGCTCATCCGCGGAAAGTTTCTTTTCCGTTGGTTTGATTTTCTCCTGTAAATATCTAACTCGATTATTTCAAACATAATGCAAGTGTAAAGTTACTTTGTCATTTGCACACTGAGTGATCTCACAAAAAGGATTGCAAAATTTATTCTCTCCAAATCTAGTGAACTTAATTGGGCCACAGAATTGGACCAAAGAATGGCTATCTCTGAGCTTTCGTTTACGTTATGTCTGACTGAAAAATAGGTGAATGAATTTGATATACTGAGAAGAAAAAAAGGGGCGATAGGCCCCTTTTTTGTCAATTTTTACATTCTCATTTCAGCCCTAGCTCTTTATAAGCTCTAAGGGCTCCCGGATGCATTTTGACCCCAGCATTTTTGAATGCACTCATCCCAGGCTTTGGATTCCATGACTTATAAACCGTTTTCATGAACTTTCTGGTTTTTTCAGTATAAACATATTTTACAATTTTATAAATTGTCTCCTCTGGCACAGAGGCTTGCGCCATGACAGTACTGGGAACACCATAAGATTGCGCATCGTTGACCACACCGTCGCCATAATCTTTTGCTTTGATTGTATAAGGCGCGAATGCTGGGTTCTTACCCATCAATGTTTTAAGCTCATTTTGTGTGAGAGAAATTAAACGAATTTTTCTTGTTGCAGCGAGAGCGGACACAACTGGCACAGGTACCGCAGAAGCTACTGCGAATGCATCAATATTACCGTCACGTAAAGCATTTCCAGCTTCGCTAAACCCTAGAAACTGCGCTTTAACCGAACTTCGAACACCGGCTGCTCGAAGTATCAGGTCAGCATTTGCAGAAGTCCCGCTCCCCGCCTTTGCCAATGAAACTCTTTTTCCTTTTAAATCAGAAAATAGCTTAATATTATCTTTTGCCAAACTCACAAAGTGGATTGGCGAAATGGTTAGAGACATAAGAGCCCGTAAGTTTGTTGCTGGCTTTTTCCCTTTAAATTTTCCTGTCGCTGTGACTGCGTTATAAACCGCTCCTAAGTTGGCAAGGCCTAGGTCCAATCCACCATTTTCTTGGCTCAACATACGCATATTGGTGGTCGAACCAGCAGTCGTTCGGGTGGAGAGTGTAATACCTTTTATATCCCTGGTAATCGCGGTAGAGAGACCCCCACCCATGAGAAAGTAGCTACCACCAGGTGAACTAGTCCCTAAAACAAGATTTTTGGCTGAAACGAACGTAGGCGACACGAGTAAACCTAACAACGTTACAGCAGCTAAAAACGATCTTTGACCACTCTGCATGCTTATTTCCTTTCTGATTATCGTTCGATCATAGGTTAAAACTTACACAATCAATCTTTTTTACGTTAAAGTAGACGAATAAATAGATTCGTTCAATTTTTAGTTTTGTAAAACTGCCATAAAACAAACAAAGAAAATAAAATCAATGGCACTATTGTGTAAACACCATGTGTTAAAACCAATGCAATGCCTATTATCACGGCTAATATGCGTAAAGCGGGACTCATTTTAGAGTAGAAAAATCCCTCGATACCGCTCGAAATAGCGACTCCCCCGAGAGCGAGTGTCCCAATAGTTAATCCTATGTCTAAAGCGCTACCAGTTAAAAGCAGTCCTGGCTGGTAGACAAATAAAACAGGCAAATAAAAGATAGCCATCGCTTTTAACATGGCTGCATTACAAACTGGCCATAATTTTGCTTTCGAAATGCCGGCGGCCATATAAGATGCCAAGGCGACCGGAGGCGTCACATTAGAGGCCTGCCCCCACCAAAGCACGAGTAAGTGCGCAGCCATTACTGGAATGTCAAGCTGAATAAGAGCAGGAGCTGCTAAGGTTGCAAGAATAACGTATGCTGGTATGACCGAGAGACCCATACCTAATATATACCCGATTACAAATATAAAAATCAGAGTAAAAGCTAAATTACTCTCAGCTAGGTCTATAATTAGTCCCGTAATTCTTATTCCGGTTCCAGGCAGCAGAACAGCACCAGCAATAATAGAGACCGGCCCAGCGATAGCAATGATTGGTAAAGAGCTTTTTGCTCCCTCTGCGAGCGAGACAATAATGTCTTTCAAACCCATTTTTCTTCTGCTGAGCCAGCTCGCTAAAATTACGCTGCCAATAGCTAACAGGCCGATACGGCGCAGAGAATAGTCCAAGTAAACGAGCACAACTATAACAATTACTGGAATTAAATACATCCAACCCTGTTTCAAGGTTTCTCGAAAAGGCGGACACTCGTTGGGTGGTAACCCTCTCAGGTCATTACGCATTGCGTAAAAATGTACCTGAAGATAAACATTAAGAAAGTAAAGTAATGCAGGAATAGTAGCATAGAGGACGATCGTACCATAGGAAAAACCTGTTAAAGCTACCATAATAAACGCGGACGCTCCCATTACAGGAGGCATAACCGTGCCCCCTGTCGATGCTGCAGCCTCAATACCCCCGGCGACAGCAGGTCGATACCCAGTTTTTATCATCATTGGAATAGTGATACTTCCAGTAATCGCAACGTTCGCAGATGCAGAGCCTGAAATACTCGCTGTAATAAAACTTGATCCAACCGCCGCTTTTGCTCCACCTCCTGCTCTTTTACCTAAAAAAGAAAGACAAATGTCAGTAAAGAAATCAGAAGCACCGGACCGAATTAAAAAGACCCCGAAAACGAGAAAGAGAAAAAGGTTTGATGACAACACATATGTAATTGAACCATACAGACCATCTGTCTGGGCATATAGAGCCGTCGCAATTTGTCGAAAATCAAATCCTCCGTGGACGAAGGGCCAAGGAACAAAAGAGCCAAAATACAAGAACGCAAGAAACGCTGTGGAAATAATCGCCATTGATAAACCAAGGGAACGCCGTCCTGCTTCAATAACGCCAATAATCATTATCCAGCCCATCCACATATCAAAGTCACCTATGGGAAACCCCTCGTTTTCCGCGAATACGAGGTATTGATCATTAAAACGGTATGTTGCTACGCACGTTCCGATTAACAAAACCGCGTCTAACAATCTTCCCGTGATCGCCTTTGAAAGAGGGTAGGCACATATCGACAGGGCAACTCCGGCGAAGATAAAAAGGCTCCTATCAAGTGCAGGACTAAATGTACCGAAAGTAGCTACATAGATATAGTATGATGTTGTACCCAACGCGACGGCAAAGGCGATATTTTGCCATTCGCCTCTAAAACGTCTACTGAGTTCTCTAAGATTTAAATCTATTTTCATATCCAATCGGAAAAAAACAATATAGTAGGAGGTAAGTAAATCTGCCCTTAAAATTATAATTCAACGTTGACAAATTTAGTCAGATCTACCCAAAATCAAAAGTATTTAAACTGCTTCTGATTATAACCTTAAACGATGAACGTAGCTAACACCACTCCTATTCGCATTTTAAGGGAACCTGATCTCAGGGCTGTCTTAAACGTATCAGACGCGCTTTCCATAATTGAAAAGACTTTTGCTGACTATGGTTCTTCTTACACACAATGTTTATCCAGGCCTCCATCTCTATTTGCTGGTTCTGGGGAAAAGGGAGACGGTGCAGTCAAAGTTAAGGCGGCAACATTAACTACTCAAAAAGTGACCGGGGTTAGGCTTATAAGTGACCGTAGGATTGGCGAAAAGGTGAAAAGCCATCACATTCTATGCATTTTTGACGATACCACTGCTTTGCCTATTGGGCTTATTGATGAGACTTGGCTTCACCGATTTCGTACTGCGCTAACAGGTGTAGTCGCGGCCAAAATTTTGGCTAAATCGAACTCGTCACAAGTCGCGCTAATCGGCGCAGGTGCAATCGCCTCACAACTTTTTCCTGCCCTAACAGACAGTTTTAATTTATCTGAGATAAGGGTGGTTGCAAAACATTCAAAAAATGCAAGGATTTTCTGTGAGAAACATCAAAGGCTATCACGCGCTAAATTGTCGCCTGTTCTTAATGCTGCTGATGCAGTGCATGGCGCAGATATAGTAATAACTCTTACTTTTGCGCAAGAGCCTGTAATATTTCCTGGGATGCTAAAACCAGGCAGTTTTCTATGTTCAATGGGCGAAACTGAGGAGGTTGATTTGACTGTACTTGATGAAATCGATTGTTTCGTCGTTGATGATTTTAATTATGCGACGGTCTTGGGTGATATCGCGCAATGGATAAAAAGGGGTAAAATTAGTCGAGAAAACTTAGAATCAAAGGTAGATGCAAATATAGGGGAAATTATAGCAAATCGAAAGCCAGGTAGAAAAACACAAAACGATAAGATCATGTCTATTATTCAAGGGATGGCAATTTGTGATCTTGCATTAGCTCATTTTGCACTCAAACAGGCATCTATTATGAACTTAGGTGAAGAAATATCGCTTTTCGAATGGCAGTAGTGTGAGCAAAATTTGTCTGTAGTTATCAGTGGTTATTCAATAACTTGCCGAAACCTTGAACAGTGGTTTTTATTCCAATTAATCTAAGGCACTGCCAGAATGTAGCCTGATTGCTGGTTATAACCGGTTTTCCAACTTCGTTTTCCAAATCCTGGATAATCGAAAGGGATGGTAAATTCGTGCAACTTATAAAGATCGCGTCGGCATCTTTTGAATTGACCAAGGAACCAAGTTTTGCTGCAACCTGCGGTGGGACCCGTCCAATATTGGCACGTTCTTGCGCGGACTCTCCCATCTGAAGACTCCGTAATGCCACAACCTCAATTCCATGTTCTGCAAACCATTCTTTTTCACGTTTATTGACGAAATCAGTTCGTGGCGTTGCCAATCCTATCCGCTTTACCCCTAAAGCTTTCATTGAATCGAGAACTGCAGTTGCTGTTAGCACACTTGGAGCGCCGGTTAACCGTGACATGGTCTTGAGTATTGGTTCGCCATCAGCAAAATAGGTGCAGGATGTGCAACCAAACGCAACTACGTCAATGTCTGCAGATCCGAGATTACGGCTCGCATCTTCTACGTTACTAGCAATTTGTTTATAAAGTGCTGGCTCTTGCGGACCATCTTGGAAAGCCCGAGAAACGTGAATAGATACTCCATCAGGTGCCATCATTTGAAATTCAGGCTCAATACTTGTATTTGTTGAGGGACAGATCAAACCAATTTTCCCGCGCCAACCATATGGCGTATACATGGCTAGAGCCTTGCTATCCGTGGAAAATTTCTCCACATCGCCCCTTATTTGTTTGTGTTTTGTGTCAGTCATATTTATTAAACCAAGCTGATTGTCTAAACTTTAGTTATGCAGGAAAATATGCCACCGCCTGTCTTTGCTTGATGCTCTGTTCCACCGCTAACAAAAAGTTTTCCGGTTCCCAGCAATCCTCCTATTAAACCGCTTGCTGCTGCTCGCATATGTTTGTCTGGATCAAGTTCACTTTGAAAAATAGTTGTCCGATCCCCACGAACCAATCCACTAGAAGCGACCCCAGCTTTTAGGAATGTCGCTTTGAGCAGATCTGTATTATCTAGTTCCCCAATCTCATCAAGCGAGCAACCCGCCCCGAGCAACATCTTCTTTATACTTCCCGTATCAAGGATATCTTCAATTGGAGTTGTGTGAACACGGAACCCACCTGTTTTCCCTAGCCTGTTACCAAGCACAAGAACCTCACCTACATCAACCTCGGTTCCTGAAAACGCCATGCATTTATTTGAAAATTGGTTTAAGTCTGTTCCAATTTTTACATTTCGTATTTCTTCCATCCCAATCTCTCCTAAAGCTAGTGCAACACCTAGAGCTGCCGCACCGCGAGATTGCCCACTAGATCCCGCCCGACCTATGACACTGGTGTCTCCCGTCTTAACTGCTGCTTGATGCGTTAAAATTGGGCTTTTGACAAAAACTAGTTTCACTTGGCTTGCAGACAAATTAGCCTCTGCCATGGAGGCTTTGACTGCATCAGATACCAATGTGATGTGTTTTAACGTAACAAGTTCCGTGGCGTGTATAGGTCTTGTTTGGGCACCGCCCATTGAGAGCCGGAGACTCTCTGAACTGAGTTTTAAATCGCTGTCGTCATCTAAAACAGAAAACATGTAAACGCAGGGACTAAGTACGCCTTCGCAACCGGTGGAGAAAATTATTGTAGATTTTTCAAGCAAGGCTTCACCACCCAATTCTGAGATAGTATTTTTAGCATTATCAACCGCTACTTGCCTTGAGAAATCATTGATGGTTGCTGTTCCCTCCGTTTTTCCGATAAGAGCGAGCCGTTTGACCTTCTTCAAAGGTAATGCACTAAGAAATTGTTTTAAGCCAGCCACATCCCCGGGATGTTCCGTCGAGTAAGCATCAACTAATGTATGCATATAGTTTGCCTTTATTCCGTGTACCAAAACTTCGAAATGGTAAAATTGTGTAAATAGAAAACTTACTATATCGTGAGAATCAAATCATTAAATTAAAATAATAGCTTGTTCTGTAACAGTAGCCAAAATATATTTCAGGTTAGGATGAATATTTCTCTGGGAGGAGGATACAATAATTAGATTGGCAGGTAAGTACCAAGTCGTCTCTGGGGTACGGACTCGATATGTGAAAAAAAGGGTCTGATGATACCGTGGTCTTATTTCACCAAGGGAATTTTGGTTCTACTATTAGCGCGGATGCTAAAAAGGATTGGGGACAAACTATTGATGATCTTGCCCGTTGGTGCCATTTCTTTGTTTTGGCGGCAAATCATTCTTGCCCTAGTGTGGGGGAGCTCTAGTGTTCACCCAAAAGGGAGGAGGTGTTTGTGAGATCTCTTTTATATTCTGGATGACTTCTTTGATAGCATTCCTTCTAGTTTTCCCAATTAAAGCCTGAAGAGCGTTTAACTCGGATCCGAATCCAGTTCTATTTAAGAAATGAAATGCATCACGTAAATTACGTTTTTTAATCTAAATATCTAACGGTTTCTATAAATATCAGGAAAAAATAATTCTCATAAGTGTCATAAAATGTTTCTGCACATTATTCCTACGCGTCTCATATTTAGCGTGTGCGCTCTCTTCAATCTCGCGTTGCAAACGAATTGACCAAAGTGGTTTAACTTTAAAAGGGTGCAATGAGTATCTAACATCGATTATTCTCTCCCCATTGACTTTCGCTTTTGCAATAAAACCATCACTAAAATTCGAGAAACGATTAATATCTTTAGCTTGTTGGGATTTAAGATCAAGCCAAGGAAAATCTCTTTTAACATCAAGCTTCTTTGCCAGTTCCCCCTCAAAAATTTTTGGTGCAAAATTTGGACGCACTGCATTTATATAAAAGATTCCATTTTCTTCATAAATGGTTCGCCACAATAGCGCGTTTGCAAACGTTGGTTTTACCAAAATTCGGGTTGGATTATGATGGCGTTGCCCAGCTAAACGTTCAACCATCATTTTCGCAGAAAAATTTTGAAACAACCCAAAACATAAATAAATGGTAATCCAAGCTACTCCAATTAAAGCCCATTTTTTCGTTCGCAAAACTATACACAAGGTTTTTGTTTCATCAGCTAAAGAGGACTTCGATACCGCAAGCTCTGAAGCTCTCTAATCACAGTGGACGACTCAGGTTGGTAAAAGGACTGACAGGATCGGTGCACGAATACGCAAAGGTAACTATGCCTAACTCAAACAACATCCATTCCTTCGGGATCGGCGTATATGTTTATAAATATTAAATGATGCAAGGCAATATATTATGGACCCTAAAGACCCTAATATTAGGAAGATGCGTTGGCGCAGTATTGGCTTTCCATTAGGTGCTTCAGCATTGGTAATTTTGGCATCTATACACTTCTAAGTGAGCAATCAACAAGTATTTTAAGGAGCATCAATATATCTTTGTTTACAATAACGCAAACTTATTTCATCTTCATCATCTAAGAAAGCGTCTCAAATAAATTAATTTTGTTCTTTGTGTTTGCGACGTTTTTGAGGGCAATCAGAAGGTCTATTTCCTCGAACTCGTGGTCTATTTTGCCCTCGGAGATTAAAACTCTCATCCGGTTTTCCCACAAAACAGCGTGGTATGAATGGCCATCTAGAGGTAAGAAAATAAGCATAGGTACCATTTGTGAAATCTGGCGTAGATACAAATAATCCATTGCATTGATCTAGATCTCCAGTGCCTTCGCGATATTCATAATCGGCAATAAAAGTCCCATCGTAGGTGCCACCAGGGTTATCACCATCAGATGAACGCTTCCCGGATTTTAATTGATAACTTGATTTCAATTCCTTAATACCATCTTTAGAATTTTCTTTATTTGAGTATCCATAAAGACTGTAAATTGGAAAGCCATCGGCCGCCCATCCAATCACTTTTGAATGGGTTTCACTTGTTACATTTTCTTTTGACATTAAAGCCTCCGGCAAACCATGGTAGTGATATTTTCCACCTGGTTGTACATGTGCGTAACTTTCGTCGGGTCCTAGCTGTACAGCACCAGATAGCGCCTCGTATCGCCAAACCGAACCTCGGTTACCTTTGAACCATTCCGCCGCTAAAGGTTCAAAAGGAACACCATTTATCGCAACACCAAATGCCATTCCAGGCTTTAGTGGAGTTGGTCGGTTATTTTTTCTAGGGCGCAGTGGTACGATAAAGTTGTGCTCTTGTTCTTGTATTTGATGAGGATTTCCACAATTTGGGAACCTTCCTACTAAATGATTAGGAATACCGTTTGATCGAATTATTCTGGTACCACCTTTTTTTTCAATGGTAACACTCGGTGAGTTTTCTAGTCGAATAACTGATGGCTCAAGTTTTATAGGTTTGGTTTGCGTTGCTGTGTGATAACGGGTGGGTGGCCCTTTACGTTCACGATGATCCCTTCCAACTGTTATGGCAGAAGCAAAAAAAATACTAAAAAATACAATTATACTTACTAACTTCATAGATCTCTCCAACTGATATCTAAGTGATTTATCACATAAATGCTGAGTATTAAGAAAATGTTGCTTCTGCGATGGATCCAATACTCTTTGGATTTGTTGCAGAATATAAAGGGAAGCAAACATACATAACCCAAGCAGTTAATAAAATATATCTACCTTCGTAGTCATATGCAGAAAGGCTTCGTGTTATCAAATAAATAGGTCAGTAACTTTTATTAAGTATTGGTGAATTATTAGTGTGGATAGGTAAATTGCATAATGGAGTTCTGAGCATACATCCTTTAACAAGATTATTTTGGCCTCTGTTGTCGTGGAACTTGTTGACACTTTTGACAAAAAAACTCAAATCAACTTCCTTAAGAATATTCATGGTAAAAGTATTTTTACTTGCCTAATTTAACACCACTTTTTTTTAAGACCGCCTAAACTTTAATCGGCTAATGATACTGTAGTTGGAAATAAATACGGTAATCCCATTTTGTGCCCAATTAAAAATTGGCACGGTTCTTGAAAAGAAATTTGTTACTAAGTTAATGGATAATCATGCTTACAAAAACATCTTTTTTATTAGGGCCATCTTTATTCTCTATTCGTACGTCTGTAGGTCACTTTGAACGATAAAATATTTCTGTTCGAAGCTACAATTCCATCACCAATGAAGGTCAAAAACCTATAAATAAGTCAAACCCCTTTGTTAGAAAGAATACAATTCAAAATGCGAATTTTATAGCCTTAGATACTCAATCCCTACTGCGAACCTTGAGTGGGTTCCAAAACGCCTTAGAGCCACAGAGATTTCTGATGGATATCTTGGACAGAATACGGGGGAATATTTTACTATTTTATTTCAATTTTTTTCAGGTCCTTTGAGAGATGATTTTTAGAACACGAAAGATGGTTACTGCTAAAGACTTAAATGCAAATGGGTCCTTATTTGGAGGGCAGGTACTTACTTGGATAGATGAAGAGGCTTTTATATTTAGCGCCTGTCAACTTAAAGATCATTCAGTGGTAACTCGATACATTTCTAAAATCGAATTTCTTTCCACAGCTAGAATAGGGGACATCATAGAAATTGGGATGGAAGCTACTGGTATGGGTCGAACTTCAATTTCCTTGAAGTGTATCGTTAGAAATAAGGGAACTGGAACAATCTTAACTCAAATAAATAAAATTGTTTTCGTATTGGTAGACCGTGATGGAAAACCAAAGCCACATTATCAAAAGATGAATAACTCGTATCAAGAAAAATAGCACCTCAGGAAGGTCTTGTTAATTTCGAACTTGTCTTACTTTGTTCGAATGGAAAAATTCTGATCGGTGAAACGCGACTGAAAAATGATGGTTTGGTCGCTAAATTTAGTACTTTTAAACTGACAGCTTGGTATGCGAACACTGGACTGGATGTAAAGTGGGGACTTCAGTCCACTAATATTAATACAATTTTAAAGCATGAGAAAATATCATAGCAGGGCGGAAAAATGGAGTTAAAGTCTTTTTCCAAAGTTTTTTAAAGGCTGATAATCTTTTAGTTGGCAAACATTATCTCCTCCAACTTGTCTCCACCCCATACCTTCAAGACCATCGTGATCAGGATGATCAAAGATTTTCCATTCCTTCAATTTGTCTAATAGGACTGCCGAACGGAAGCGCTCCA
>PAPV01000021.1 GCA_002709075.1 Rhodospirillaceae bacterium
AATGTTTATTTTGAACAACCGGACAAACATTATGCATATTCCGTTTCCAAGAGATGTGAAATATAAATACCTTTCAAGAAAAACAACGTCGTTTAACGCGGTTAAAGATCATTGGTATGTCATTTTTGGGTAGTGCATTTATTTGTTGCACTCTAGGAATGTTATTTTTTGGTAATACGCCTAATTATAAAGTTACCTCAATACAATTTCAGGACACGCTTCCTTCCTGCATACCACATAATAGAAGATGCTAGATCCTGATTAACTTTTCAGCAAAGAATTTTTTACTCTTTTTCGATTTATTTTATTATAAATTTTAAGAAATAAAGTTTCGAACTAATTGAATTTTATAAATTTAGATACTGTACTTTTTTAGAGAGATGTATAATGCGATTAGTTGAAGAAATTATTTTAAAATAGAGAATTTGCTAAAGATAACTAGGTTTAGGGGTGAAAAATATTAAATTGCTTTAATAAGTGCGGCATATACTCCGAACCTGAGACATATAATAGCCTTAAAGCTAATACTGTCATAAATAGCTTAAAAATAATTCGAAACCACTGTTCCGGCATACTATTAAGAAAATAGCGTCCAATGTAATTTCCTAAGAAAGCACAGAAAATCATTGAAATAATTAATGGTAGGTACTCACTTACAGATGTTCCAAGTAACCCGAAGGCTACAAGTTTAGCAAGATGACAAAGTGACATCAATGCTCCGAGTGTTGATGCATGATTCTGCCGTTTTTCAGATGCACCCGCTAGAAAAACACTTACTAGAGTTCCTGTAGCACTAACAAACATGCCAATAAAGGTAGCTCCAAATCCAACTCCTAAAAACCGCCAGCCTGTGGACCCAATTATGCTTAATTTAGGAAGCCAAGTGAGAAATAATATCATACTTCCAATGATTCCCTGTAACATGACCGAGGGTAAACTTATAAAAAACTGAGCGCCCAACATTGCCCCCAATACCGCACCAACAGAGAAGGGAAATAAGGTGTTTTTTAAAACAAATCTCCACATTAGCAATGTTCGACTGCAGCCAACTCCTAATTGTACAAATGTGTGCATAGGGACTAAAATTGCCGGCGGGAAGAAAATTGCCATGATTGCTAAAAGAGCAAGTCCACCGGCTGTACCGGTGAGTATACCTACAAGAGTGGTAAAAACTGTAGCGATACACAGAAGAACAAACAAAGAAAATGAAACGTCAGGGATTCCTAAAAAATTCTGTTCAATCATTTTTTTTCGTGAATTTAGTATTGTCTTCTAAAAACATTTGCACTGATATACAACGTTATTGTTGACTTTTTTTGACGATGTTTAAACAAAATGGTGTCTTAAATGGAAAAATTTAGTTTATAACATTTAACTTAGATTCATTTCTGCATTTATCTAAACGTCACAGTAAATATACGTTAAGGCAAAATTTTGAAAACAAATAAACAAACCAGACATAACACGTTAACATCGTTAGAACATATCAACACATCTTTTCATCCGCTTGATTTATCTTATAACAATGTATCCTTTGAGGGTATGTTTGCCTCAATATTCAATTTAAATAGTATGAGAAGAGAACTTGATAAAATCAAAAAACCACATAGTGAGAAGGAATATAAAACAAACTACAAACATAATGAATTTTATCGTCTATTCGCTACTTCCATAGAATTAAACAACCAATTACAAAAGCAATTAGAAGCCAAAAATTTAGATATTAAAAAGAAGTATCAACAAATTGTAATTGGACCAAAAGATGCAAAAATTTTATTCGAAGATTGGGATAAAGACTTGAATCACTATAAGGTTCTCGCAACTAGATGGTACGCATTTACAAAAACTTTTTTTCAAATTAATCATAGCATTGCCAAAAGAAAAGCCGCCTCATTAAATCATATTGTACTATTGTTAGGCGATATATCAAATCACTTCTGTCCTCTAGAACTTTTAGTAAGTGGAATTCTTAATAATGGTCATATAAACCTCATTCCATATATTAAAGATTGGCAACACAAAGTTGACACTTGGAATGACAATATATGTTCACAAAACAACATTGTATTTTCTAAAAATAAGGTTTTTGGATTGGATACCATGTCGGAATCAATTAACGTTGATGAGATATTAAAAGCCATTGCTGAAACTTTTAACGACCTTTATCAACTAACGCTCTCAAAGATGATCGCGAAACTAATACCTGATCTAGAACAAGAGGGACCGACAGTGCTTAAACTACATAGGTAAATGAAGTAATTTAATATTAGCAATGTAAATTGACGAATTTCTTTATAAAATTATAAGAATTGTAAATATTAAAAAACTTGTAAGAAATATTTTCTCCCTATGTATCTCTAAAAACATTCAAAGCTAGTTAATAACAACATTTTTGCTTATTTGAGTCGTAATTTAATTTTGTAGGTTTAAATACAAGTTCCCAGGGAAAAGTTACCTTGATGAAGCTTATTAAGCCTAAGCATACTAAAAACTATAAGGAAATGGTCGTAAATACTTTGTGTGGGTCAGTGGGGAATTACACTGTAGGCACCTAGTTTTTAGTTGCAGCAAGTAATGCTCATAGATTAGGGAAAACTATAGGGATTATTCCCCACTAACCCACTAACCAATTATCTATTTTCCAAAAACTTTACTGGCTTAGATTATTCTAATTTTTGTATCGATGAAAAATCTTTGTTTCTATTCATTGGCGGAAAAGACAAAATATAGAACATGTAGAGACCTGCTATAAAAGTATCAAAGAGATAATTTTTCTAAACCAAATAACTGTGCCAAAAAGCCGTTATAATTAAATTCATAAAACATGATTAATGATTGAAAAAACTACAGAATTTACTGATTAAAACAAAAAAATAAAAATTGGCAGTTTTTTATTATTTAATATTATCCATTTCGTATTTTAAGAAAAAGCACGATACCCGCGAGAAAAAGAGTAACACTATTGGCTAGTAACAATGGAAAATCCATTTTTAAAATCCCATAGACTAACCATAATGATATACCTACAAATAAAACCAACCACATTGGCAGTGATAAATCTTTAGTCGAACGCGATTGCCATGTTTTTATTACTTGAGGCAAGAATGCAAAAGTGGTCAAACATCCAGCTAACAATCCTATAAAACTAGTAAATGATTCCATTCCTCAACACGTTATCTATTTTATAAAAAATATATTTTTCATGGTTTAATACCCGAGCGACAAAAAATAACAAAAAAATAGTTATGTTCCACAAAATGTTTGAAAGATACGTTGGTCATCTCTTGGCGGTGTTTTGTATTCTGAGATTTCTAAAGTTTTCCGGTAAGGATTTTTTAGAACGTCAAGAAGTTTATGCAGAGACTGAAGATCACCCTGCTCTGCTGCGTCCAAAACAGTTTCAACAATATGATTTCTAGGAATAATTTCTGGATTCGTTTTTTTCATCAAATCTATACAGCGCTTATATGTTTCCGGATTGTTACTTACCCGCAATTGCCAACGGATGGTCCAATCCTCAAATTCTTTGTCATATTTTGATATATCATTTAGTTTTTTCTTATCTCTTAAATCACAAAAGGTATTCGTATAATCTGCACCGGTTCTCTGCATCCAGGTCAATAACTCCCTTATAAGTTTTTTATCGTCATTTTTTGGTTTCACCAATCCAAGTTTTGCACGCATCATAGATAGCCATCTATCTTCATATAAGCTGGAAAAACTATTTACAGCTTTTTCAGCTAAACTTATGGCTTTCGATTTTTCAAGATCAATCAAGCTAAGCAAAGCTTCAGCTAAGCGTGCAATATTCCACTGAGCTATTTTGGGTTGATTTCCAAATGAATATCGTCCAAATTTGTCAATGGAACTAAATACAGTATTTGAGTCATATTCATCTAAGTAGGCACAAGGTCCATAATCAATTGTTTCTCCAGATAGAGCCATGTTATCCGTATTCATCACACCATGGATAAAACCAACTCTCGCCCACTCAACCATTAATTCAACCTGACGTTCAATTACAGCATATAAAAATTTCAGTGCTTTATTTTGATTTGTATCGATAGATGGATAGTGACGTTTGACTGTATAATTTAGTAAACTCTCGAGTACTTTTCTATTTTTCTGCATAGCTGCAAACACAAACGTTCCGACACGAATATGTGATGCAGCAACGCGCGTTAATATTGCGCCTTGCAATGCAGTTTCCCTATACACATTCTCTCCGGTTGTTACCACTGCGAGAGACCTACTTGTTGGAATTCCCAGAGCATTCATAGCTTCGGAAATTATGTATTCCCGAAGCATTGGAGCTAATGCGGCTCTTCCATCTCCTCTACGTGAATAGGGAGTGGGTCCGGAACCCTTTAACTGAATATCGAATCTTTCATGTTTTTTTGTAATATGCTCCCCTAGCAAATGGGCCCTGCCATCACCAAGTATAGTTAAATGACCAAACTGATGTCCGGCATATGCTTGAGAGAGCGGCTGTGCACCTTCCAGAATTCTATTCCCTGAAAATAAAGAAGCTATTTCTTTTTCAGTTACAGAATAAAAATCGAGTCCTAATTCGTCAGAAAGATCTTGATTAAATATTACTAGCTTGGGTAAGGCTACAGGTATAGGTTCGAGGCGCGTATAAAGTGATTTTTCCAAAACTAGGTAACTGTTCTCGAAATTAAATTTATATTTATTCATAAATATCTGACTTTCTAATTTCCAAGATTATGTATTCTTTGGCATATAAACCTTCTTATGGTTGCTGCCGAATTATTAACTTGTTAACCGGCAAAGAAAAGCTGCAACGGTTTCCCTGTTTCTGGGAAGCAAACAGCGCCTCCAACTCTTTCAACACTCGACTATGTTCTGCAGGTCCTAAAATAAAGGATGCGTAAAAAAAACCAGACACCTGTCGAGCTAGTAGCTCTGGAGTACCATGGAGAAAAAAAACACTCGGTTCTATACTTACAAATACTCCTTTCATACATTCATTTATTAAATCAACAAGACTTTGAGCAGAACGAACTCTAGGGTCACCTAATTCAATTCCATCATAATTTTGAAATTCGTTCTTCGCCGCCTTGTAGATTATGTTATTGACATCCGCATAACCATCGGCCGTCAAAGGGTCTCCATCTACAATCGCTGCAAAAATTCCATTTGGTTTCAATATCCTTCCTATTTCCTTCAAGACTGCTGGAACCTGATCCATCAGAGTTAAAGCCCAGTGACAGAGGACTACATCAATTGTTCTATCGGCTATGAAATAAAGATCTTGAGCTATCCCTTGATAAAATTCAATTGATGACTCTTTGTTACGACTGCGAGCAAGATCAAGTTCCTCATGGCTCATATCCACCCCTATCAAATCACATTTTTGACCAGCTCGTTTAAGACACATCTCAAGCAAAACGCCACCACCGCAAGCAAGATCCAAAACGCGCGAGTGGAGCTTGGGCTCAAAAACATCAGCAAGAACTTCATAGGTATTTCGCCCTGATGCGTCAAAACTATGCATAGCACAACATTCCGTAAAACCCGGATATTGCTTATGAACTACTTGAAGATGATCACGAAGATCTTCATCGTTCGGACTTTCTCCAGCCTTAAGACGGTTGGTCCAACGAGACTCTATATTATGATGATATTGCATTCTTACCAAAACCTATTATTTAACGACATCGACAAAATTAATAAGATTTCATTCCGTAACGTCTGTTTAATCTGTGGAGCATGTATGTAGATTTGGAGTAAATCTTATTAATGCAAACGCACAGAATATTGTACAAACCGATAATATTAAAAATTGAGATTCTAACTTTAGACCAAAATCTATAAAAAATCCCATCAAACCAGGTGAAAGAGAAGTTGCTAATACCATTAATGTGATGCTGAGAGCCCGAATTTCCCCAAGGAAATCAGTACCATATAATTCGGCCCATATAGCTCCAAAAATCACAGTTCCCGAACCAGCAGTCATACCCATCAAAATCATGAAAATTGGTACAATTAAAATTGAGTCACTTATAGCTAATAAACCAACTCCGATACCAAGTGGCAGCAAATAAAAACCAATTAAGCTTACCGATCCAACACGATCCGTTATCCAACCAACGATAATACCAAATGTTGTTGAGCTTAACGCATAAAACGAATAACACGCTGCAAAACTAGAGAGCGTCCAGGACTTTGTTTCTACTAGATGAACCTGATGAAATAGAATTCCGGTAATAATGAAGGGAGAAATGAAAAGCCCAGGTAAGATAATATAAAAACGCTTATCTTGAAGAACCTCAGCCCGTGTCCACGAACATTTTTTGCTTGCTTCGGGAAATACATGGTTAGCTTGCGGCAAGTTTACAATTCTTTTTCGTATATAATGGGAAAGCAATAAAATTAGTGGGCATATCGATATAGCCAAAACAGCCGAAACTCCTAGCCAAACCTCTCGCCAAGTCATAAATAACAAACAAAATGATACAATCATAGGACACAATGCCTCACCTGCTGCAAAACCAACCGACGCAGCGCTGACTGCCTTCCCTCGGTGAGAAGAATACCAACGTCCCATAGCAGTAATGGCAATATGACCCAAGTTTCCTTGACCTAATAATCGAATTCCAAATATTGCCAAACCGAGAACGATGATATCATTTGCTATAGAGATCAAAAATGTACAAATAACTAAACCTAAAAGAGTGACAATTCCTAGATATAAGAGATCATATTTGTCAGTGGATTTTCCTAACCAAACAAATATTACTGCGCTAGAGAATGTTGCACATGTATACAGCATACCAAATGATCCATGTGTAAGATCTAATTCATTCTGAATTTCTGAAGAAAAAAGCGATATAAAAAAAGTCTGCCCAACACTAGAACTAAATGTTAAGATAAAAGCAAAAAATAGAGCAGGAGCTCCATAATTTATGACTCTAGGCTCATTCATTACTTAACTGAAAATATCTGTTTGATTTAGAGTTCAAGTGCTGTAAAAATTTTCCGTCGATATTATATGCTTTACAAAAATATCAACAAAACTTCTTGATTAAAACACCAAGTTTCATCCTTTAAACACTCATCAAGGTATGCACCAGTGCAAGGGTTTTCAAGCATCATTTCAAGGCTAATGGTATTATCAAATAAACACCTTTGAAGGTAACCTTCTAATAACTTTCCTGAATTCTTAGAAACAGTATTCTGATACGATATTTTTTTTACTTCAATTTTCTTTTTCAAGCCAGAAAAGATATCAATTATTTGCTCTGCAGCTGAAAAGGGCTGCGTTACAACATCTTTAAAACCGTCAAGGTAGCTTTGATAAAAACGAATATAATGCGAATTTTTAGTTGCATGAGCGATGAATCCTGCTCGTTTAGTAGCAAAAATAAAACGTTCAATTGCTATTTCAAGTTCATTCACAGGTACTGCATAAAGTGCGTGGATAGCCCAAACAATATCAAATTCACTCGGCCTACAAACCAAACCCTGAAGAGTGCTCTCATATTCTGCATCTGCAACAAAGGGGAACGGGAGCACATCTCGTGTTTCGGAAATCGAGAATTTGGATGGGTCGAGAAGTGAATAATCAACGGGAAAAATTCTAGCATCTGCTACGTTAGAAAACTTTGCTAGAGCCAATGGGAATTTTCCTGATCCGCAAGCGACATCCAGAATTTTTAAATTTTTTTTGCCAACCATTTCCTGTTGTTCTTCTATCCAGTTTTTCCAGTCAACTGCTTCTGCAAGATATTGATAATCAACCGACGCGAGGGTATAAAATTTTTCCATTTCATCTCTACCCTCTTCACTCCAGTGCTGACAGCTTCTCTGAAATGTATCATGCATTCAATTATGCCTCCGTTTACCAACAAATTGGATTGTATTCAGTTGCTGCAGGATCACCTGGAGCAGTATTGGGGATAAATTTTTGCCAATCGCCAGACACCATTGTAGGTTGCTTTAATACTCTTGCGCCATCGGCATAATATGTGGTCGCTAAAACAATCCGACTTTGATTGGTATTATTAGGGCCAGCAGTATGAAAACTTCTATTGTGATGAAAGCTAACTTCCCCAATAGCGAAAGCACTTTCTTCAATAGACACCTGATTTTCTAAAAATATTTGGCTTATTTGGCGATCGTAACTAGTGTCAAATTTATTAAATTTTATACTCTTTACAAGCTCAAATACATTTAGCGGTTTTGCAAAGGTCAAGGGACCCATTTCAAGCGGAATAGGCTGCGCGGGAATCCATGCTGTTATCACATCATCCGTAGCCAATGGAAAATGATGATCATCGTAATGCCATGGAGTTCGTCCACACCCCGGTTCTTTTGACAGTATGTTATCATGATAAAGACGTACATTTCTGACATTTAATAGTTCTGCGCAAATTTTTGCTATACGTTTACTTAAAACAAAAGATCTAATGAGTGGGTTATTAAGCCATACCATTTCGAGACTCAAAAAACGGTCCTGCTCTCCGCCGTCAAGCTTTGTGTTATAGAACTCCGCCAACAGTTTGAGCGCTTCATTACGCAAACGAATAATCGCTCCAGTGGAAAAAATATTTTTAAGTTTTATAAACCCGTCCCGACGAAATTGTTCTAAATTTTGACGATTAAGAAGAAATGGTTTTTTTATTTCTTCAAATATTTCATCGTCAGTTGGCAATTCAACCGATGGAAACTCAGGCCTGACACACAGTTTAGCACGTTGCGTGCCGTTGTTTTCAGCAAGTGTAACATACCAATCCCACCAAGCCTGATTATCCTGCTCCCAAGGTTGATTTATATCAGACTGTAAAGCATTTTTACCCGTCAAAACCTCGGCGCGTTTTCTATGTTTCTGTTTCACTAAAACTTTCCATTTGCGATAATTTTATGAAAAATAAAGCCTTATTGTTAACCTATCTTACCAGATACTTATAAATTTTATCAGGTTTAGAATGCTTTGCTTATATAATGTGTACTAAAGGGGTATTTTTAAAACACTAAACTTTCAATCAAGACAAATTTTTTCAAGCCGATCCGAAAAAATACCGAAGTAAAGTTCCTTAATTTGATTATTTAGCGGATTTAGCCAAGTGAAGCTGCTTTTCTTATATCAGTGTTGCTTAAAAAAATCTAAAAATAATATCTCTTACACACTTAAGTGGTGACCCCAACGGGACTCGAACCCGTGTTTTCGGCGTGAAAGGCCGATGTCCTAGGCCACTAGACGATGGGGTCACATTGTGCTTGCTAAAGATAAAAGAACAAAAAATCAACCCAAATTCAGTAATTAATAATGCTCTTATATTTGAAGGTCTTTCGTTTTCTATTTTATTATTCTACGAACATATTTCAATCTCTATTTCTGTTTGCGATTTTGGCGTACTAACTTACGCTTCTGTTTTAATAACCGATGTTTGAGAATAAAACGTAAAGATAAAAAATAACTTAAAACCCCTCCCACAATTGACCATGGCAAACATCCCAATAACAGGGGCACTCCCCAAACCCTACCAGCAATTGACATATCTGCCCACAATTTTGAGAAGAAATCCATTTCCTTATTTTGGCTAATCAACTCTTCCCATTGACGAGAAAATTCTATGTAGCCAGATAAATCATCACCACGCCACAAGAACAATTGTCCAGTCACGAAAAATAAATAAAAACACGGAATAGCAGTCACGACGTTAGTAGTCCAAGTCCACGCCATAGCCACCAATAAATTAAATTCCCAGTTAAATATTTTTTTAGCAATAAACCAAGTGACTAAACAAAATATCATCTGAACACCCAGGCTGGGAGTAAGAGCCCAAGCCATACCTATACCAACACCACGAGCAGTGAATTGAGGAGGCTTCGAACTGCGTTTAATTGGAATTAAAAGTCTCAACCGAGCTAATCGCTTAACTTTTTGCCAACCTGATAGGTGTCTCACTTCAACCAAGCCTGTTTGCTGTGTAATAGCATTGAATCATGTAGAACTTTTTGAGAATGGGGCAAGAAAACATAATTTCTTCATGCTTGGAAGCAAATATCTTCGATAAACATCTGAACTGAATTTCTTCCCTGCCAATTATCAGTGCGCAAAGTACCTGCCACGTGTAATGCGAGCCCGTGGTGATTTAAAAGAGCATCGCCAACCTCTGTGTCGACTTTTCTAAAGGCTATACCTTTTAATCTTTGTTTACCACTTTTATCAGAAAGAACACAACGGACGTGATTATTTCCAACTATCGAACTGTCAACAATAAATACGTCCGGAACCAAAAAACGCGGCCGCGAGTTTCCAGCACCAAATGGACCAACTTGTTCCAGCAAATCAACCAGTTCTATCACTGCACCAGAAATACTGACAACACCGTCAATCAGTAACTCAGATTTAATCTGTATTCCATTTAACTGACGATTTACATTTTCCTTTAAAAAAGTATGAAGCTGTAACAAATGACCTTTTCCGACTGTAAACCCTGCAGCCATAGAGTGCCCACCGCCACTTAGTAATAATCCTAATTGCTGTGCTGCAATAACTGCAGAACCCAATCCAATACCAGTAACAGAACGTGCAGAGCCTATACCAATTCCATCCCCTATTGCCACAACACAGGCTGGAACATCAAAAGTTTCACGAAGGCGACCTGCCACAATCCCGATAACCCCTACATGCCATCCCTCAGCAGCAACAAATATAAGTGGGTCTTTATTTAGCATTTGTTGTTTGGCTTGATCTAACGCCGCAATGTACACTTCTTGTTCAATCTGCTGCCGCTCCTTGTTTAATGAGTTCAAAATCTCAGCAATAGCAAAGACTTCAGACTGGTTGTTGGAAGACAAAAGTTTCACACCCAAATCCGCTTTTCCAACTCTACCGCCTGCATTAATACGTGGCCCAAGAATAAACCCAGCATGATAAGCATTTAGCATTCGGTCAACGCATGCTACCTCAGCTAATGCGTTAATTCCTGGATTTGAACGGGCCGCCAGTACTCTCAGGCCCTGCTTTACCAAAGCCCTATTAATTCCAATCAATGGTACGACGTCACATATTGTTCCAAGCGCAACTAAATCCAGCCACTGGAGCAAGTCTGGTTCAGGTTGCTCAGTCCCATACCAAGATAAATTTCTCAAGGCGCGATTAATAGCAATAACCAACATAAAAGTGACACCGACCGCTGCTAACTGCTCATAATTGCGGTTTTCATCCATTCTGTTTGGATTTACTACGATAGCACCAGCTGGTAACCGGTTCTCTGCGGCGTGATGATCGATTACAATTATATCGATACCTGCCATTTTGGCTTCTTCTAGAACAGAAAAGGCCGTGGTACCACAATCAACAGTAATAATAAGAGTTACCCCTTTTTCCTTTAAACGAAGTATCGCCGGCAAATTTGGTCCGTAACCTTCTTTACGCCGATCAGGAATATGAACATGAACATTACGATCAAGAGAACAAAAAAACCTCATCAAAAGAGCCGCAGAGGTTGCTCCATCAACATCGTAATCACCAAACACACCAATTCCCTCTTCAAGTTTGATTGCTTTAATAATTCGGGCAACAGCTTGGTCCATATCCAAAAATTGTGATGGATCTGGTATCTGCTTGCGAAGTGAGGGAGTTAGAAAAGTATTTACACTCTCAATATCAACTCCTCTTCCAACCAGCACGCGAGAGACTAAGTCTGGCAATGAGCACTTTTGGGAAAGAGCCAGCGCAAGTCTTTCATCGGTCAATCTTTTGCGCCAAATTTTCCCAGAAATAGATCTAGTCCCGTTCAAAGCCGGTTCAGAAAAGGAAGATACCTTAGTCATCTTTATTATTTATTCAGAAACATCCAGCGCTGGCTTCCGATCAAAGTTGTGAGTTGTAGATATAAACCGAACTGTTCCAGTCTGAGAACGCATCACCACTGATTGCGTTTCAGCACCATCTTTAAACCTCCGCACTCCGCTAACCATATTTCCGTTCGTTACACCTGTGGCTGCAAACATGACATTGCCATGTGCTAAATCATGTAAACAATATTTTCTATCAAAGTCTTCAATCCCGCACCGGTGTGCTCGTTCCCTTTCGTCATCATTCCTAAATATTAACCGCCCCTGCATTTGGCCTCCAATGCAGCGAAGCGCAGCCGCTGCTAAAACACCTTCGGGTGCCCCGCCCGACCCCATATAAATATCAACTCCACTGCCTTCTTCGGATGTGGACATAACTCCACTAACATCTCCATCTGATATAAGCATTATTCTGGCACCCGCCTCTCGAACCTCTGTTATCAATTTTTCATGACGGGGGCGATCTAATATACAAACCACTAAGTTAGAAATGTCCGTATTTTTTGCACTCGCTAAACTTTTTAAATTTTCATCCGGTGTCATATCCAGATCAACCACCCCCTCTGGCAAGCCACCACCAACAGCGATTTTATTCATATAGACATCCGGAGAAAATAAAAAACCACCATGTTCAGCCATCGCTATTACAGCAAGAGCATTGTTAAGCCCCTTGGCAGTAATTGTAGTACCCTCAAGTGGGTCAAGGGCGATATCAATTTCTGGACCCCTGCCTGTTCCAACTTCCTCACCAATGAAAAGCATCGGCGCTTCGTCTCGTTCTCCTTCACCGATAACAACTGTTCCTTTTATATCCAAACTATTCAGGGCAGTACGCATTGCATCA
Organism: Rhodospirillaceae bacterium; assembly: GCA_002709075.1. Lineage (GTDB taxonomy): Bacteria > Pseudomonadota > Alphaproteobacteria > MPNO01 > UBA2964. Next base: position 12,677 of record PAPV01000021.1, read on the forward strand.
ACAGCCATCTGATCAGCAACTTTTTCATCGCCCCTGCCCATTGAACGTGAAGCAGCCAAAGCAGCCGCTTCAGTCACTCGAACTGCTTCCAATGCTAAATTCCTATCCATAGGAATGGACTCAGACATTTTATCTCTCCTGTAATAAATTTTTTATCTTAAAATATCGTCAAAAAGTTAAAGGCTCAATTCTAATTGCACGCGGATCTTCTACTACTGTATCTATTGCTGAAAGCCGACGCAAAACACGTTTCATGGAGTGAGAATCAACCTCATGGGTTGTCATTACTACGGGAACGGGTTCGCCTGGTGATCGGGTACGCTGAAGAATCGCTTCCATGGATACATTTTCATCTCTTAATGCTCCGGCAACCTCTGCAAAAACTCCGGATCGATCTAATACCATTAGCCTTACATAATAGCGACCGATATTGTTTTCTGTATTTTTATCCTCATTAAACGTTAGGTATTGAACAGGAACCCCCAGAATCGGTGGCCTAATACCCCTTGTTAAATCAATTATATCTGCCAAAACCGCCGACGCTGTTGGATCTGCGCCAGCACCCTGGCCCTCGAGAATGATCGGACCTGATGCACTTCCTTTTATCGCGATCGCGTTATACACACCTTCAACATGCGCCATTGGTGATCCAATTTTCACCATACATGGTTGAATCACTTGCTCTACAATACCACTAATTTTCTGAGCTATGCCCAGTAATTTGATTCTGTACCCCAATTCCTGAGCAAACGATATATCGAGATCTGTTATATGCCGAATGCCCTCTATTTTTACCGACTCAAATTTTGGAATGCAACCGAAAGCAACCGATGCTAAAATTGACAACTTGTGAGCCGCGTCCACACCATCGATATCAAAACTTGGATCTTCCTCGGCATATCCTCGTCTCTTTGCCTCTGTTAAAGCAGTATTGAAATCACACCCACTTTCTCTCATTCGACTTAAAATAAAATTACAAGTCCCATTTAGAATGCCGTAAATACTCTGTACTATATTTGACGATAGACCCTCTCTTAAAGCCTTTATTACAGGAATCGCGCCTGCGACCGCGGCTTCATAACCAATTGAGAGACCAGCTCTCTCTGCTTTCGTAGCAAAATATAAGCCATGATGAGCGAGCAATGCCTTATTAGCCGTAACCAGATCTTTTCCATTCGCAAGTGCTGCATCACAAACATCAAACGCAATTCCATCGGAACCTCCTATTAACTCGACAACAATGTCTGCCCCGGAGTCCTTCGCCATTAGCACTGGATCATCGAACCAAACAACTTTATCAAGAGAAATTCCTCTATCGCGTGACTTATCACGCGCAGAAACAGCAATGATTTCGATAGGAACTGTTGTATTCACGGACCTCATTTCTTGCGCTAATTTAAAGACTGCAGATCCAACTGTTCCAAGCCCAGCTAAAGCTAGTTTGATAGTTGGGTTGGTCAAAGCAACATTCTCCTTCTCTCAAACTCTTCCATTGTTTTATTCTGTGACAACATAATGCGACGAATATTTCGCGCAGCCTGCTGAATTCGTTGTTCATTCTCTACTAGAGCTATCCGGACATAACCTTCACCATGTTCTCCAAATCCAATCCCAGGTGACACAGCCACGTTAGCACACTCAAGAAGTAATTTCGAAAATTCCAAAGATCCCATTTCCTTAAAAGGTTTGGGAATTGGTGCCCAAACAAACATGGTTGCAGTTGGTGACGGGATCACCCACCCGGCCCTCGCGAAACTCTTTATCAAAGTATCTCTGCGCCTTCGGTATATTTTTCTCATATTATCCACAATATCCTGAGGGCCATTTAATGCGGCGGCAGCAGCCACCTGAATTGGTGTAAATGCACCATAATCTAAATATGATTTTATCCGTGCCAAAGCCTCTATAAGCTTTGCATTGCCTGTAGCAAAACCAATTCGCCATCCAGGCATAGAATATGTTTTGCTTATCGACGTAAATTCCACCGCAATTTCTCGGGCATCTTTAACTTGTAGGATTGACGGCGGCGGAAACTGATTAAAATATACTTCCGCATACGCTAAATCTGATAAAATCCAGAGCCCCTGGTTGCGGCAAAATTCAACGACTTCCTCATAAAAATCTAATGTGACCACTTGAGCAGTTGGATTTGAAGGGAAGTTCAATACAAGGGCTAGTGGTTTAGGAATGCAGTGTGCAACAGCATGTTTAAGTTCCTGCAGCATTTGTTCAGCAGAGCCGACAGGTAGGTGTCTTAATGCGCCTCCCGCTATAATAAAACCATAAGCATGTATTGGATAGCTAGGGTTTGGAACCAAAACCACATCTCCAGGGCTAGTAATGGCCATTGCCAAGTTTGCGAAACCTTCCTTCGATCCTAAAGTCACAATAGTTTCTTTCTCTGGATCAATATCTACGTTAAACCTTCTATAATAGTAATCTGCGTTAGCTCGCCTCAGTCCGTTTATTCCACGCGATACCGAATAACGATGGGTTTTTGGATTTTGTATAGTCGCAATCACCTTTTCCACCACGTGATCTGGGGGCTGAATATCAGGATTACCCATACCAAAATCTATAATATCAAGACCCCGAGACCGCGCATTAAGTTTCATTGTATTAACTTCAGAAAAGACATACGGCGGTAAACGTTTTACACGTAAAAAATCTTCACTCATAATGCTCTGTAAAAGTAATTTAGTACCTGATCCGCGGAAAATAACAAAACTTTCTAATACCTCTTAGCGCGCAAAGAAAATTTCAGCTCTTCTATTCCCTGCCTCACCAGCTGGCATTACTTCAAAAAATGCTGGCTCTTGATCAGCAATTGCACTCACTATGATCATATTTGGTTTTACTCCAAGCCGCATGAGTTCATCAGCAACAGCATTCGCCCGCTTATTTGACACCTTCAAATTTGCCAAATGATGCCGGGGGGGAACCATATTTGGCGTTCTGCTGCTGGCATGACCAATGATCTTTATGGTTCCTCTGCCTTCGTCTTGATAAAGCCTTAGAACTCTTCGAATTCGATCCTTCGCCTGTATATTCAATGTTGCTGAATTGTTTTTGAAATATACAATCGCTACCGGCAAACCAAACCCTAAAAATTGATTTTTCGCTTGATTAAATTTCTTAGTTGGCAGAAATGCTGACGATGTACCTGCAGGAAACCGGGGAGAAAATTGATCAGCCTGCACGAAAACATTATTACTGCTTGTAACACTGACCATATCCTCTGGAGGTGACTTTTGAATAGCAGTGTTAAACTCCCGATTTGAATAACTTTTTTCCAATACAGGTTTGGAGAGTACTCCTCTCATTTTATCCGATCTAACAGAAGTACCTGTACCAGGGGTTCTATCCACTGATGATTGTTTTTTATGCTTCCCGTCGCCTGGTAATTCAGATCGGCTGACGTTTGGTAATCCAATATTTTCAGTCGAGCCATTATTTGATGACATATCTTCTCCAAATCTTACTTTTTTGTCTGAATATTGAGATGATTTGCGGTCAGAAACTAAGCCTGACTTCATTCTATTTATCTCTAAAGTTGTTGGTCTTTTTGGACGGTCCGGAACTTGATCAGCGCGCGGGAACCCTATAAGTTTTTTTTTCTTTCGATCGTTTCGGTAAGTATCACTGTTAGCTGGAATATTATCACCTGTAACCCAATCAATAGCCCCTTTATACCATTCTGCAGGATTTGCATAATCCGGTAGTGAAGAACAGCCAGTTCCAACCAATAAAAAGGCTCCAAAAATCAATAGAGATAAGGAACGTCTTTCAACAACTCTACGAATATTTTTATCTGTTCTGTACATTTATCGAAAATTCCTTTCCGTTAACGACAAGTTAACTACACCATCTCCACAAAGTACATTATAAAATCTCAAAATAGACAAAGCACTATAGAAAAAACCTTGGAAATCTGGCAACAAATTCAATTAATACCCTAATGATTCGGCCTTAATAAGTAATTTTAGCGATACTTGAAGGATTTTTCTACATAGTTTTCTGACGTTCGAGATAATTCATCAGCATACTCTTTAGTTATTTCGCGCAAAAATTTTGCGGGTCTTCCAGCCCACAGTTGTCTGTGGGGCACTGTTTTTCTTGCCGTTAGGAGGGCTCCAGCAGCCAACATTGCGCCACTTTCCACTACTGCTTCATCTAAAATTTGCGCACCCATTCCAACGAAGGAGTTACTCTCGAGTGAACATGCGTGAAGAAGACACATGTGTCCTACGGAAACATTATCGCCAATAAAAGTACCCTGTTTTTTGCCGTGAACATGAATAACCGTTCCATCTTGTAAATTCGAACGATTTCCTATCACGATAGGAGCTTCATCGGCTCGTAAAATACAGCCAAACCAAACACTACTTAAATGTCCTACCTTAACGTCTCCTACCAAAACCGCGCCAGGGGCGATAAATGCACTATCAGCAACTTCCGGTTTCTTTCCTTCGAATGGTAAAATTATAGGAGGACTGTTGTGAACCGAATGATAAGCCATTACTAAAGTGATTCAAGGAAATAGTGGTTGTTGAACAATTGCTGTGGTCTCTTTTAACCCTAACATTATGTTCATATTTTGAATTGCCTGTCCGGAAGCTCCTTTCACAAGATTATCAATTGCTGATATGATTATTGCTTTTCCTGCCAATCTATCCTCAAAAACATTTATAAAACAAAAATTTGACCCGCGAACATGTCGCGTAGAAGGTAATCTTTTTCCTGGTAAAATTTTTATAAACTCATCATGTTTGTAGTAATCCTCCAAAGTCGACTTTAAATCAACAACAGTGTAATTTTTATTAAGAGAAATATATATAGTCGCAAGAATGCCTCTGCTCATAGGCATAAGGTGGGGTGTAAACCTGACAAAGACCGCTCGACCTGCGGCATTTGATAACTCTTGTTCAATTTCCGGCATATGCCGATGTGAACCAACTCCGTAGGCATGTACACCCTCCGCGATTTCTCCGAAGAGGTGTGCTTCATTAGGTGAACGTCCTGCACCTGATACACCTGATTTAGCATCGATAACAATGTCGTCTGAATTGATGAGTTCAAAACTTAGAAGAGGCGCAAGAGGCAAGATACATGATGTCGGATAGCAGCCTGGATTTGCAACAAAACTGGCGCGCTTTAATTTTTCCCTATTTAATTCAGAAAGCCCATATACGAATGATTTTTGAATACCCGGCGCCTTATGTTCACCATACCACTTTTCATATATGTTAACATCCATAAAACGAAAATCTGGAGATAAATCTATGAGTTTATTTTTCGGATTTAGCCTGCCTATAACTTGGTGACTAGCCCCATGAGGCAACCCACAAAATATAACATCGATATTAGCAAAATCGACATCGTCCACGCGTTTAAGTTTAGGCAATCTCTGCCCAACAAGATGAGGATAAACATCATCCATTTCTTGATCAGCGTTGCGGTCAGCAGTAAGTACTTTGATACGTGCTAAAGGATGTAATGCAAGAATTCGGACAATTTCCGCCCCGGTGTAGCCGCTTGCTCCTAGAACAGCGATGTTGATTTCGTTTGCAACCATGGTTCGATCCCTGAAAGTTGACAATAACCAAAACAAAAAAAGCGTCCAAATAGAACGCTTTTAAAACAGTTCGTTGGTAACTTTTAACGTTTAGAAAACTGAAAACTTCTACGAGCTTTTGGCTTACCATATTTCTTTCGTTCGACTGTACGGGAATCCCGTGTCAAAAACCCTCCACTTTTCAGTTTACCACGTAAATCGGGATCTTGACATGTCAAAGCCCGAGACAGGCCATGCCTAACTGCACCAGCCTGACCAGACAAACCCCCACCTTTTACTGTGCACCAAACGTCGATGCTATCCTGACGGTCAGTAGCAACCAAAGGCTGTCTAACAATCATTTGCAAAGAAGGTCGTGCAAAATAGTTTTCGATAGGCTTACCATTGACAACAACTTGACCACCCCCAGGCTTTACCCACACGCGTGCCACTGCATCCTTTCGGCGGCCAGTGGAATAGGATCTCCCAAAACTATCAATTTTTGCTTCATATTTTGTAACATCGTCAATTGAAACTGTGCTCGCAACCTCTGCAGGCATGGCATCAGCGATTGTTGCAACACTCTCTTCAGCCATATCAAGCATTCCCCTTATTCTTGCGGTTAATTGAGGCAATATCTAATACTTCAGGAGACTGGGCTTCATGAGGGTGCGAAGCGCTAGCATAAACTCTAAGTTTGCCAATCTGTTTTCTACCCAATTTCGTTTTGGGAAGCATTCGTTTAACAGCTTTCGTGATAACCCTATCTGGAAATTTACCATCAAGAATTTGTTCGGCTGTCCGACTTTTAATTCCTCCAGGATACCCAGTATGCCAATAGTAAGTTTTGTCACGTCGTTTGCTTCCCGTCAGGACAATTCTATCAGCATTAATGATAATGACGTTATCACCGCAATCTATATGCGGAGTGTAAATAGGTTTATGCTTGCCACGAAGGATATTTGCGACAATTGCAGCCATTCTTCCAAGCACAACCCCTTCAGCATCAATTAAGAACCATTTCATATCAATATCGGTTGGCTTTGCCGAGTATGTGCTAGAAGTCAGCATTAAATTTAATCCAAATTTCATTAATTATCTAATTTTAACTTTTATGATTTAAATCTTTTTTCGTCAATAAAAAAACAATATAAATCACGTGTTTATTGCAGCGGTATTATTTTACCTCTAATTTTTTTATACGACTTGAATCAAAATTCAGAAAAGCTTACACATTTTCAGGGTTAATGTAGAGACAATCAAATGGCAGAAAATAAGCTTCCAATTATTAACATTAAACACTTTAAAACGGGAAACAGCATTATAAAAGAAGAAATAGCCAATGAGCTAGATTATGCATGCCGCAAAATCGGATTTTTTGCCATCGTTGGCCACGGAGTGAGTGAAACAATCATGTCCCGTACACGTGCAAAAGCAGAGGAATTTTTTAATTTACCAGAAAGCGAAAAAGTCCTCGTAGAAAGGCCACCTCAAAAGGTAAGCCGTGGCTACAATAAATTAAAAGACCGGTCACTTTCATATTCACTAGGATTGAAGGCGCCACCTGATCTCCAAGAGGCGTTCGCGTTTGGTCCAGAAGAAATTGATGGTAGTAGATGGATACCGGAAAATCCAGAAACAGCTATGCTCGCCCCAAATCGTTGGCCTGAATTTCCTACAGATTTTAAAAAAGTTATGCTCGAATATGATACCGAAATGCGTGCGCTTGGTGAACGCATGTTGGATATTATAGCAGTTGCCCTTGATACAGATCGACAATACTTTCGAACGAAATTTAATCACCAGTCAAGTGTAGCGAGAATGGTGCGATATCCAGCACAAGAGAAAGTTCCTGAAAAAGGACAATTACGTGCAGGTGTACATTCAGATTATGGGACACTTACCTTTTTAAGAGGTGATCCAGTTCCTGGAGGTACGCAAATTTTATTAAAAAATGGTGAGTGGCTGGATGTGAAAACGCCAGAAAATGGGTTTGTATGCAATATCGGAGACGCTTTGGCACGCTGGACGAACGATAGATGGGTTTCAACTCTGCATCGAGTGGGCAACCCTCCGTCCACAACCTATCAGACTGATAGAATTTCAATGGTTTATTTTCACAGTCCCAACCACGATGCGATTATTGATTGTTTACCATCCTGTCGCCATGAAAAAGCCAAATATCCACCCGTAACATTTGCCCAACATTACCTAAACAAAGTTATGAAGGCTGCCCACGCACGAAAGAGTGCAAGCGTCATCGACGCAAAAGCTGACAAATAAGGACAGATTAATGTTAACACTTTATGGAATAGATAATTGCGACACTTGTCGAAAGGCGCGAATATGGTTGACCAACAATAAGATTAAATTCAAGTATCACGACCTTCGAAAAGACGGCATCCATTTAGAAAAAATAAATAAATGGATAGAACAAGTTGGATACGAGAACTTGTTAAATCGTCGCAGCACCACCTGGCGGAATCTGCCCGAGAATGTCAAAAAAAATATTGATATTTTGTCAGTCGCGGATTTAATTTTAACTTCTCCCACGATCCTAAAAAGGCCTATTATAGAAAAATATAGTTCTATAACTGTTGGTTTTTCAGAGAAGATACGAAGCACCTTAAGTCAATAAATAATTTCAAATTGTCTAAAAGCATTGTTTGCCGTCGCGGCGGTGAACTTTGACAGGCGGCAATAAAACAGCACCAATAATTACAATTGTTGCTAGAACACCTAAAAAACCAAAGAACCAAAAAAAACCAATCGTTTGATCAAAAATATAACCATTTACCAGTACTGCCGCCGATCCCCCGCCGAGACCAATAACAAATTTTATGCTGAACAATCGAGCATGCCAATCCTCTGGTACGAAATTAACTAGAATACAATTTTCCGCTGGTAAACATCCAGTAACCGCAATCATAATAAATGCACCAGTTATAATTAGTCCAACACCCTCAGTTTTTATTGAAATAAATACTAAGGGTAAAACAAAAAGAAACATGCCAATATAAACGTTCTTAGGGGACCACAGCGAGGACAAATTTCCGCCAATTATTTGTCCAAATGATCCAAAAAAAATTACCATTGAAACAAATGCTGCTGATATAAGTTTACCTTGAAAAGTGTCTAAATTAAGCAGCACTATAAAATGTTTTAATGTACTGTCATAAAGTTTAGGTAAGCCAATAGTAAACGCCTGAGTGAATAAACCAACAGCCAGAACCGTGATCGTGAGAATTGACATTACACGTATAAGTTCAGGAGTGGTCAGATCCCGAAACGAAGTCTGTTTCTTCTTTGTTTGTTCCCTTGTTGTCAGCGCCAAATTGGATTTGGACATTAAAAAAACAATTCCAAGTAAAAGACTTGCTATTCCGGGAAGAAGAAAAGCCGCCCGCCATCCAAATAAAAAGGTTAAACCAGCCGCAATTAATGACGCAGATGCAAGGCCAGCAGTTCCCCATGCGCCATTTTTTCCAAGCTCCTTAGCTCTATTTTCTGCATGTCGTACTACAAAAGCCGTTCCAACAGGATGATAAATAGACGCGAACAATCCGATTATTGAAAGACCAATAAACATTTGTAAAAGATTAGCAGCAAAACCAGTAGCAATGGCAGCCATTCCTGTACCAATTAAATAAATTACAAGCATATACCAGGCATTCCAGCGATCACTTATCCAAGCAGCTGGATAGGCTGCAATACCGTAAATCATTGAACCTACAAAAAAAGCGGAGAGTAATTCACCATATGAATGTGGCCATACTTCACTTATTGTAAGCGCAATTGTAGGGTATATCAGCATAATCACATGGTTCAAGAAATGACCATAATTGACTAAACGAATAGCTTGATTTGGGCTTCCTGATTTTACTTGTAACATGTTCTTTATTTTTTCTCGCAACAAACACAAGAAAACAAGCTAGCAGAATGCTTTGTTATATGAGTCATCTTCCAACAACCCATTTTAGAAACTCAGGGTCTCCGCCATCTACTCCTAATTTAATAATACACGGACATTCATAGCTGTGAACCTCTTTTACCCTTGAAATTACAGCATCTGCCTTAGAAAGACTTGTCTTAACTAAAAACCCAATCTCTTTCTCAGAAACAAGTTTGTTATCCCACCAAAATATTGAATCGATTTCACCCAAAATATTTACACAAACCGCTAATTTTTCATTTAACAAGACGTGAGAAATATCTTCGGCTTCCTTCCGCGACGAACTAGTCACATATATCAAACAGATTTTTTCCATGGCCAATTTCAAAAAAGTTTCCTCTTAAACAAAGTTGTTAAAAAACTTAAATTTACGCACTAATTTTATTTAGTTAATCGATACCGAAAACTTACAATAAAAAGCCCCAAAATTGCCAGTCCACCGATTAGATAGAAACCTATGACCATACTCGTGATTTGGACCACAATACCAAGAGCAATGGGAACAATTACATTTAATAATTGATGACATGTCATTCTTAGGCCAATTAATCTTCCTTGATATTCGGATTTAACCTCTTTGGCTAAAATGGCCAACAATAATGCCACACTTATAGCGAGAGAAAAACCTCGCAAAGCGGCCATCGCACACTGAAAAATAAGATTTTCTGAAACCGGAACTATTGTAATGGAAAAAATTGAAATTCCTACACTCCAAAATAACAATTTTTCAGAATTGAAATATCGGGTAAGCCATCCCGTCCAAACTGAAAAAATACCAGCTAAACCATTTATGGCGAATAAAAGACCTATGATTATCTCCGAAACACCAACATCGCTTAAATGTATGGTGTAAAATGAGCCTTGGATGCTGGATCCAACTTGGCGCAAGGTGGTAACTGCCATCATGGTTGCGATAATTGGCATCGATAAAAGACGAAAAGTTGTGCGGTAATCTGCAAACTTCGGGATTATATTGTGAGGTTCAACGGTTGGAGGTAAAACGGGTCTGGGAATTGAGAATGCAGGCACAAGTATAATTGATATTAAGGTTCCGAAACCCCAAAGTGACATGGCTAAAAAACCACCGATTGGGCCGAATGAATCAAGACAGATGCCAGCAATAAAAGGGCCGATCAAAGTACCAATACGAGTTGCCGCAATCATTCTGCCGGCCAAAACAGCACAGCCCTTAAAAACCTGATTTGTAAGGGTTTGAGATCCACTCCAACTGATTGAGTCTGCAAGTCCACCAACAAGTTGTAGACAAATAACGAATGGCAGCCAGCCGGAAAATGAATAAAGTAGTGGAGTAATAGCTCCGAGACATCCAAAAAATATTAACACCTTCCGGACACCGAAACGGTCCATCAATGCGCCGCCTTGTATTGAGAAAAGTAAAGGGCCTATGTAACGTGCGCTAACCGTTAAACCTATCAATATTGGTTCCACATCAATCGTTGTCAGCCACAAAGGAATGACAAGAGGCACTATATCTCCGAGACTATTGCTAAAACCTGCTGTGGAGTAAACCGGAATTTGAACACGTTTTGATATGGATAAATTAACCATTAAAACTACCCCCGTGTTCCTATTTTACACTTGCAAAAAAAGCTTTCTCTAGACGATACTAAATGTTTTTTCTGGTAACGCACCTTAGTTTGTTGTCCGTGTGTCTAAATTAGGAGTAATCAATGAAAAAAATTTCAATCATAGGGTTTGGGGCAATCACTCATATGCTGCTCAATAGACTAAATGAACATGATCCTGAAAAAAGAGTTGTTATTGATTATATAATGGTACGAAAAGATCGTCTTAGCACAGCGAAACGGGAGCTCGCTGACAAAATAAAAGTTTCTTCATCTATTAATCTGTTAATACAAAACAAGCCAGATTTAATAGTTGAATGCGCAGGTCAAAATGCGGTGAAAGAATATGGTCCTAAAATATTAAGATCTGGAATTAATTTCATGATTATATCAACTGGGGCTCTTGTTGACAAAAAATTCTACGATGATCTTATTTTCACCGCAAAGGAAAAAAATTCAAAGATTATAATTCCTTCAGGCGCGATTGCAGGTATAGATGGACTTGGATCGCTAAAAAAGGGTGGTCTTAAAAACGTCCGCTACATTTCTACTAAACCGCCAATAGCATGGAGGGGGACACCAGCAGAAAAAAACTTTGATTTAGATAATATAAAAAAACCGACCAGTTTATTTAAGGGAACAGCATCAAAGGCTGCGGAACTTTTTCCGAAAAATGCAAACCTTGCTGCTACGGTCGCATTAGCCGGTGTGGGCATGCAGAAAACAGAAGTTGAACTTGTTGCCGATCCAACTGTGAGCCCAAACAATATAGGAAGCATACAGGCTGAGGGTGAGTTTGGTAGTTTGAAAATTGAATGCCGAAGCTTGCCCGCTCCAAACAATCCTAAAACCTCTGCATCCACAGCTTTATCTTTAACTTATGCAATATTAAAAAATCAAGAAACGCTTGTCATCTGAGACAAGTGTTATCCTCAAAACAATGGTCGGAGCGGCCAGATTTGAACTGACGACCCCCACACCCCCAGTGTGGTGCGCTACCAGACTGCGCCACGCTCCGTGCTTAAACACTTGCAATTTTTTGAAACACTACGTCAAATCTAATTTTTACAAAAACCTGAAGAAACTAATTTGTTTATGAATAACATAATCCACACTTTTAAAAACTTACTACAATAGTTAATTCCATATTTTTAAAGTAGAAAGAATATACCTCTTTCAGATCTAGTTACCTCGGAGGCTATCCCGAAGGTTTTCTAATTCATGTACAACCTCAACTAAATCTTTTCTTCTTGCTCCACCAATCAACTCACCATTACGCGCAGTATCAAGAATATCTCCAGGCTGTAAATGCGTAGAAGTAACTGATTTAGTTTTTTTATACCCTGAGCTTGCTCGAAGAAATTTCTGGGCACCCCTAATAGTGTAGCCATCATCATAGAGAAGTGTTTTTATTCTTTGAAGAAGTTCAATATCTTCTGGCCGATAATAACGCCGCCCACCACCTCTTTTTAGCGGTCGAACCTGAGAGAACTTTGACTCCCAAAACCTCAAAACATGGGTTGGAATTTCAAGTTCACTCGAAACTTCACTAATTGTCCGAAAAGCAGTCGCAGATTTTTTCCCTCGCCGAATCCCTGAGCCGATATTCAATTCTTCAGACATTTAAGCCACGCTTGGCCCATTTATTTTTTCCTTAAGAACATTTGACGCCCGAAAGAATAATACACGTCGGGGTGTTATAGGAACTTCCTCCCCAGTTTTAGGATTTCTTCCGGTGCGCTCACCCTTTTCTCTCAATCCGAACCGCCCAAAAGAAGAAATCTTAACGGTTTCTCCACGAATAAGGGTGTCAGAAATTTCTGAAAGCACCTCTTCTACCAAATCAGAGGACTCATTACGCGAAAGTCCAACTTCTTGATACACAGCCTCGGTTAGCTGAGCCCGTGTTACCGTCATACCGGCCATAATCCCCCCAAAAAAACAATATAATATTTTAACGAAGGCTAATAATTCAGTCAATATTTATTAGATTTAAAATAACAAAGACACCGATTTTTACCACCGAATAACTGCCGCTCCCCAAGTAAAGCCACCTCCCATAGCTTCAAGAACCACTAAATCATTCTGCTTAATACGGCCATCCCCTGCCGCTTCAGAGAGAGCCAATGGAATTGATGCAGCGGACGTGTTTGCGTGACGATCAACGGTTAAAACAACTTTTTCAGCCGGCAAGCCAATCTTTTTTGCAGTGCTGTCAAGAATACGCTTGTTTGCTTGATGAGGAACAAGCCAATCTATATCATTTGCTTCAAGTTTATTTTCAGCTAAAGCCTCCAAGAGGATCGCAGACATGTTTGTTACAGCATGTTTAAAAACTTCTCTTCCTTCCATTCGCAAGTAACCGACCGTCATGGTTGAAGAAGGTCCACCATCTACATGCAGCAGATCTTGATGTCGGCCGTCTGAACGAATATGAGTGCTCAAAATTCCCCGTTTATCGCCTTTCTCCGCGGCGGATAACACTACAGCTCCCGCTCCATCACCAAAAAGAACACAGGTACGCCTATCTTTCCAATCTAATATCCGTGAAAAGGTCTCAGCGCCGATTACAAGAGCATTGCGAGCCTGGCCAAGCTTAATAAAATTGTCTGCAACGTTTAACGCATAAATAAACCCTGTACATACAGCCTGAATATCAAAAGCCGCTCCGTGAAAAATTCCAAGATCAGCTTGTACCTTGGTGGCTGTAGCGGGGAATGTTTTATCAGGCGTTGCAGTAGCAAGTACAATAAGATCTATTTCCGAAACAGAAACTCCAGAATTTTCCAGAGCATTTCTCGCAGCATTTACGGCCAAATTTGATGTTAACTCATTATTATCTGCAATTCTGCGCTCACAAATACCCGTGCGTTGTTGTATCCATTCATCTGAAGTTTCTAATGTCTTGGACAATTCTTTATTAGTGACAATCCTCTCAGGAAGATACGCACCACAGCCAGATAAAATAGTTCTATAAAACATCAGTTTTTGCAGCTTCGCTCATCTTTGATCTCTGCTCTGTATAAGACGCTATTTCCTTGGTAATGATCTTATTTAAACCATTTTTGACCATATCAGCTCCAACACCAACCGCATTAGCAAAACCAAACCCATCAGCAGACCCGTGACTTTTCACAACTATTCCGTTAAGACCCAAAAATGTAGCACCGTTATAACTTCTTGGGTCGATTCTAGCCTTGAGTCTTTTAAACGCCCCTTTGGCAAGAAAACCAGCAACCTTCGAAAATAGTGTACTACCGAAAGCCCATCGCAGATACTCAGTGTATAGTTTCACCGTACCTTCAATAGATTTTAACATTAAGTTTCCAGTAAACCCATCTACTACGAAAACATTCACGGTGCCCTTACCTATGTCGTCACCCTCTACAAAACCCTTAAAATCAAATGGAAGATTAGGTTCCCTTAATAAAATAGCAGCTTTCTTTACTACATCTCCTCCTTTGACCTCTTCCTCTCCAACATTAAGAAGTCCAACAGTCGGTTTTTCTATTCCAAGCACAGTCCTGACATAAGCAGCACCCAATACGCCAAATTGTAGCAAATTATCAGGATCGCATTCAATATTAGCGCCAAGATCAAGCATTGCACTGTCACCAATCTCTGTAGGGCATAAAGCGCAAATTGCTGGCCGATTTATACCAGGCAACATCCTTAATGTGACCTTAGAGATAGCCATAAGAGCGCCTGTATTGCCCGCGGAAACAATGCATTGAGCTTCTCCATCTCTAATTGCATTTACAGCGAGTTGCATGCTTGATTTGCGGCCTTTTCTTAGAGCTACAGTTGGCTTCTCATCACCAGAAACAAAATCCGCCGTATGACGTACCGACGAAACAGAGGCCAGCTCGGGTTTAGATTTCAAAAGAGGATTAAGCTGCATCTGATCTCCAAAAAGCAAAAATTTTGCATCAGGATATCTTACTCTAGCGAGTTCGGCACCTCTAATAACAATCCCAGGGGCGTTATCACCGCCCATCGCATCTAGGGCGATAGTCAAATCCCTTTTCAACTCAGAAGTTCCCGTATTTTAAAAGAATGGTGCAGTACCAGATCAGACTTCCATAGCCTCAATAATTTCACGGTTATCACATTGCACGCAGGGGTTAAAAACGTGTTTGGGTAGTTTTAACTCACCGTAAGTATTACAATCAACCAACACCGCTAAATTACGGTTATGATGGGATTGGCACATATTACGTTTTGATTTAGAGGTCTTTTGCTTTGGTTCAGCCATATTTTTGTTCCGTTTCTGAAGCCCCTTTTATGCAAAGCGCGTGTATTACCTAAATTTTGCTATTAGGGCAAGTCTAATAGCGCTTACACTATAAATTAGAAATCAGCTTACTCTTTTCTCTGAAGTTCTGCCAGCACAGAAAATGGCTTTTGGATATTATTTTTTTTTAACAGTTCAAATTCTTGTTCATTAAAGACCTGTATACCCTTAAGATTTGCGTCAATAGAACTAAGATCAACTCCCGGTTTTCTCGGGTAAGGATCAAGTGCAAGTCCTAATTCAATAGCAGAGATTTCACCAATATCCACTGCATCGTCGTAATAAAATTCAAAATCTTGATCCTCTGGAATCTTTTTTGGCGAAATGTTTTCTTTTGCAAGAAAGAGCTCAAAACTATGATTTATATTTTTCTGCACCGGCTCTAATGTAACCACGCATTTTTGTGTAACTTTTGCCTCCAACAAACCTGATAGAGCAAACCAATTTGATTGAGCTGTTTTATTAATTGTTATCTGTACAAAAAATTGTTCCAGCTCAACCAAACAAAACCGCGCAGAAATGTCTCCCCGTTCATGCTCAGATGCTTCAATTTTCTTATAAAGAAATTCGCACACACCAGAAATAAGTGGTTTAAGAGAGATCTTTTTTGATAAAGGCTGATTAATATTCACTATACGATCACTTTAAAAACCATCTGACCAGATAGCAAGTCGCTTTTACTCAAATTTTTCAAGTGTGCAGCCTGTAAATTTATATAATCCGCCAAGTCTTTAGCGTTTTCGATATAATCACGGTCTCCACCATAAACATTTTTAATAACCACCTCAGCCAAAACAGAGGGGTCATCCAGTGCAGCTTCGTAAGCGGCCACACGACCGTAAAACGATTTGGCCATGGCCTTAACCCTTTTACCCACACCCAAGTCACCAGCTCCCATTTCACGAAGTGATTGGTCCATATCCCTAAACATGACATCAAAGAGCGCCTGACCAAGCTTGCTATCCGCAATATCTGACTGTTTAATTCTTTGCAATAACAAAAAAACATGCATTGCGATCATCTCAAAACGACCATTCACATCGTCGGTTACACCACACTCCGCATAGAACCATGGGGTACGCCCCTGCGAAACTGCAAAAGAGTAGAGGTTTTCAGCACTTTGCTTTACTAGTTTTCTTTTATTCAAAAATTTCATTTTAAGTATTTACGTACACTATAAATGTTGACAATTACACCTCATGACAATTAGTTAGATACTAAATATTTAACTTCATGTAAAAAGTAGGCATTATAGTTTCAGTACTCTGAACAAAATATACTTTCTAATGCGACGTTCCAAAATTCAAATAACAAACAGAGGCAAATAAAATTCGTTCAACAATATTTATCTCACTTTTTTTTTCTGTAGTGATACTTACCGCTTGCGAAAAAAATATCTCAACACACGGTATTTTACCAAAACCTAATAAAATTGCATCTATAAAGGTTGGGCTTCATCACAAAAATGATGTAAGGACTATTCTAGGTACCCCCTCAACTAGTTCAAACTTTGATAATAAAATATGGTATTATATTGGCTCTCGAATTGAAGACGCATCAGTGTTTACACCTAAAATTCTTGATAGGAAGGTTTTAGCTGTCGAATTCGATAAAGATGGAACTGTAAAAAAAATACAACATTTTGATGCGATCAAGAAAAATACGATTGTACCGGTGAACCGGAAGACCCCAACAAAAGGAAAAGAGCTAACGATAATTCAGCAGTTGATTGGTAATGTCGGAAGATTCTCAACAACTGAAGATGACTCTCTTGGCGTGCCAAAGCCTGGAGGCCTCTAGAATCTGCTAAACTTAAGTCTTAGGGTAAAAACTAAAAGTTATCACGTTTCAAATCGTTAAGCTACAATAGCAAGCAATAAGATTGCAACAATATTGATAATTTTTATCATGGGGTTGATTGCCGGACCCGCCGTGTCCTTATAAGGATCTCCAACTGTATCACCAGTTACAGCGGCCATGTGAGCCTCTGAACCCTTTCCACCATGGTTTCCATCTTCAATGTATTTCTTAGCATTATCCCAAGCACCCCCTCCAGATGTCATCGAAATAGCTACAAATAGACCTGTCACAATTGTCCCCAATAATAAAGCACCAAGAGCAGTCAGTGCTTGTGCCTGGTCTGCAACAAAATAAATGACGAAATAAAAAATGATTGGTGCGAGAACTGGTAACATTGATGGTATAATCATTTCCTTGATTGCTGCTTTCGTCAGTAAATCGACAGCACGACCGTACTCAGGCTTAGCCGTCCCCTCCATAATTCCAGGTATTTCTTTAAATTGTCTTCGGACTTCAACAACCACAGCTCCTGCTGCCCTCCCAACCGCTTGCATGCCTAAAGCACCAAATAAATAGGGGAGCATACCACCGATAAACAAACCAATAACAACGTAGGGATTTTGAAGCTCAAATTTTACTTCGGATGCCAAATCAGGAAAATAATGCTTCATATCAGTAGTGTAGGCTGCAAATAATACGAGCGCTGCTAGGCCAGCTGAACCAATGGCATAACCCTTTGTTACTGCCTTTGTTGTATTTCCAACAGCATCCAAAGAGTCGGTATAACTCCGGACTTCTTCTGGCAATTCAGCCATTTCTGCTATACCACCAGCGTTGTCGGTTACCGGACCGTAGGCATCAAGCGCAACAATTACACCACCCAGAGCCAGCATAGTAGTTGCAGCTAACCCAATCCCGTACATACCAGCATAGAAATCGGCAGCAATTATACCCGCACAGATAACCAAAACTGGCACTGCAGTTGCTTCCATTGAGACAGCAAGCCCCTGTATAACATTAGTCCCATGACCAGTTTCAGATGCTTTAGCAACAATTTGAACGGGCCGGTGATCTGTTCCAGTATAGTATTCAGTAATCCAAACCAGCAGTCCGGTAACAATCAATCCAACAAGTGCACAATATAACAAATTTATTGTCTCAAAATCCCTAATTTTTACATCAAAACCGCCAAAAAGCCACCAAATTGCTGCAGCTATTAAAATTGCAGATGCAACCATGCTAACTATCAACCCCTTATAGAGAGCACCCATGATATTGTTGCTCGCGCCCAAGCGAACAAAAAAGAATCCGAAAATAGAACCAACAATACTTACTCCACCAATTATAAGCGGAAGAAGAAGTAATTTTTCTTGAAATGCACCAGTAAAAAATATGGCAGCTAGCAGCATAGTGGCCACCATCGTCACGGCGTAGGTTTCAAAAAGATCTGCCGCCATTCCAGCACAATCACCTACATTATCACCCACATTATCAGCAATAACCGCTGCATTACGCGGGTCATCTTCTGGGATACCGGCCTCAATTTTTCCAACAAGATCGGCACCCACATCAGCGCCTTTAGTAAATATTCCACCCCCTAATCGTGCAAAAATAGAAATAAGGGATGCGCCAAAGCCCAACGCAACAAGAGCCTCTAAAATCTTTCTGAGACCCGACTCCTCTGCTGGATTAAAAATATTCTGAAGAAAAAAGTAATATCCAGCGACCCCAAGAAGTCCCAGACCAACTACTAAAATTCCGGTTACTGCACCTGATTGAAAAGCTACAGCGAGTGCAGGTTTCAAACCACCAGTTCGTGCGGCGCTAGTTGTTCGAACATTAGCGCGAACTGAAACATGCATTCCTATATAACCAGTAACACCGGATAAAATTGCTCCAACGAAATAACCCACCGCAACATATAAATTTAATGTAAACCCCAATATAATCCCTATGACTACACCTACTGCGGCGATTGTACTGTACTGACGGTTTAAATATGCGCTAGCACCTTCTTGAATTGCGGTTGCTATCTCCTGCATTTTTTCTGTACCAGCATCTGTTGCTAATACAGCTCTAATTGCATAAGCCCCATAAGCCAGAGCAAAAAGACCACATGCTAACACTGCCCATTCTATCCCCGCCATTTTTTTTTCGTCCCTATTCTATTATAAAAAATATCTCAAAATGTGACCTATAAATGTGACCTATGTAATTTTTTTTCGCATAAGTGGCGGGAACATGACAGATTAGATTACTCAAGGCAACACCCATCGATTCATTGCATATACCAAATTTCTATACACGCAGAAATAAGTCAAAAATGTTCCCAACCCATTGTCTCAAAGAGCATTCGTTTGCCATCACCATCCACGATTTTTACTTCACATTGTCCTGGGATGACCCTTCCAATTTTTGAGACCTCTATTCCTATTGTTTTACAATCTTCAGTAATATTTTGACCATTTTCTTCGGAGGCGCAGAACAAAATCTCATAATCATCGCCACCAGAAGGAATAATATTTTTCAATTTGGGCTGATTTTCTAACATCAAGTGCATTTCTGGTGAGAGAGGCAAGGAATTAAAATCTATCTCCATTGCTACTTCGGATGCAGAACAAATATGCCCAGCGTCGGCTAGAAGTCCATCCGAGATATCAATAGCCGCGTTTGCTCTGCCGCGAAGTAGCTTAGCGACATCAAGTAGAAGAGGCGGCTCTCTGTATCGAGAAACAGCAAAAGATGCATTTTCCATTGCAACTTTCATCCCCAATTTTTTTATAAGATATAAACCAACAGACGCCGCTCCGATGGTGCCTGTAACGTAGACAAAATCACCTAAACGCGCGCTGGATCGTCTCACAATCAGTTTAGAGGGAACTTCGCCAAATGCAGTAATTGACAAACTAATTGGCCCAGGAGTACTTGTAGTATCTCCTCCATACAGTAATATTTTTTGTAGATCCTGTTCACTTTTTAATCCATCTGCAAAATCCGTTATCCACTGATTTCCAACTCCTTCCGGAAGGCTTATAGATAAAAAATATCCAACGGGCTTAGCACCAGATGATATTAAATCAGACAAATTTACTCTGAGGAGCTTTTTAGCTAAATGGGCAGGAGGGTCATCCAAAAAAAAATGAATGCCGCCAACCATTGTATCAACACTGACAACGGGTACGCTGTTAGGACTAATATCCAAAATAGAAACATCATCTTTAAGGTTCTCAGCGCCACGAGCACCAGAGCTTAATGGAACAAAATGTCGTCTAATAATTTCAAATTCAGAAAATTTATCTATCACTGATCGCCCGTGAAGTTTCTAACTCTCCTGGCCTGAGATTTCTTGTAACCTTATCAAGTATTCCATTTACAAATCCTGGCTGATCGCCTGAATAAAAAGCACTAGCAATCCAAACATACTCTTGAATAATGGATCTCGCTGGAACTTGTATCCTCCGGCTCAATTCGTAGAACCCTGCTCTAAGGATACACCGTAACAGAATTTCCAAACTTTCGATTGGTTTCTTTGAAATCAAAAACGAACTCAATTTAGCATCAATTTGATCGCTTTCCAAATTCACTTCGTTAACTATTTCTGAAAATAAAATGTTATTTGCTTTTGCACCACCTGCGATTTCCGGATCTCTTCCATCTATCCTATATAACTTAAATTCTTTAATTACTTTAGAAGCCAAGTCATTTGTTACTTCAATTTGATACAGCGCTTGAACAGCTGCTAAACGTGCAGCATTTTGTTGGCGAACACTACGCCGCCGAGGCCTTGATTTCACACGCCGAGTAGGCGAATTAATCACTTACCTCCCAATCCAAAAATTGTTTTTAAATTCAACATTTGTAGGCAGGCTCTCGCTGCGTGACCACCGCGATCTTTACCTGAACGGATTGCGCGCTTCATTGCCTGTTCACGATTTTCTACAGTTAAAATACCGTATCCAATTGCGGCCGAATTACGAATCGCAAGTTCTTGTAAGCCACGAGCGCTCTCTCCACATACGTAATCGTAATGTGTTGTTTCCCCACGAACCACACACCCTAGCCCAATAAAACCGTCGAAAGCCTGAGGAATTGTACCACGGACGCCGGCCTCTATTGCAAAGGCTATCGCTCCAGGAATTTCGAAAGCTCCAGGAACTTCATGCCTTTCATATGCAGCACCAACAGAGTCTAATTCAATTAAAACTGAGTCAATCAATGCTTGAGCTATTTCCTCATAATAACGGGACTCAACGATCAATATTCGTGGATTTTTAGCCATAACAAGTCCTTTGATATGTTAAACACTATCTAACTATTTAGGCTTTTAAATTATTATTAATAGGTATTGCAACTCTTTCAACAATCTTCAACCCATAACCATCTATCCCTTTAATGGTTGTTTCTTTCGTATTTGTAAGCAATCTAAGATTTGAAATACCAAGATTCCTCAATATTTGTGCACCAACACCATAATCGCGTAGCACCGTCCGACCTGATTCTGTAATTTTTCCATCATTAGCTCCAGCAATTTTCTGTCGCATAGCTATCTGATTAGAAAAACTACTATTCCAAGAATCCCTAATGAGAACAACAGCTCCCTTCCCCTCCTCTGCTACCATCTTTAATGATATTTCCAGCTCGTCCCCGCGTCCATTTTTTGTGTCATGCAAAACATCATCCATGACATTAAATGCATGCATTCTCACTAAAACTGGTTCGTCCTCTGTCCAATTACCAATCGTGAGAGCGACATGTTCTGTCCCATTAAATGAACTTTCAAAAACTATGAGGTCAAACTTACTACCGCAGCGATGATCAATTGACGTCTCTATCTTTCGGTCTACAACACCGTCATTTTTTAGTCTGTAAGCAATCAAATCAGCTATCGTACCGAGTTTTAAGCTATGAATACGGCAATATTCAACCAAATCTGGTAACCTGGCCATCGTGCCATCATCATTCATTATTTCACAGATTACGCCAGAAGGATTTAAACCCGCAAGACGGGATAAATCTACGGCCGCCTCTGTATGACCTGCCCTCACAAGAACACCGCCGTCACGCGCTGCAAGCGGAAAGACATGGCCCGGCGTAACTAATTCCTCCGGACCTTTTTCCATATCAATTGCAACCTGGACCGTCCTTGCTCTGTCTGCAGCAGAAATCCCCGTGGTTACTCCCTCACGGGCCTCGATAGAGACTGTAAATGCGGTTCCCAAAGGTGCACGATTGTCAGCTACCATCATCGATAGATCGAGTTCTTTCACCCTCTGCTCAGTCATAGCAAGACAAATTAACCCTCGGCCATGAGTAGCCATAAAGTTAATAACTTCTGGGCTTGCTTTTTCCGCAGCTATCACCAAATCACCCTCATTTTCACGGTCTTCATCATCTACTAACACAACCATTTTTCCAGCTTGAATGTCAGCGAGAATCTCTTCAGGTGAAGCGATAGCATTGGAAAGTTGTTGATCTTCTGTATTCATAGATTTATTTATGTTATTGGCCACGATAACGAAGTCTCCTTTTATCTGACTGATTGCGACAACCGCGCCACATACCGAGCCAGCATGTCGATTTCAATATTCACAGGGTCTCCAGCTTGTTTTCTGCAAAATGTGGTTTCTTCCTGAGTGTGACTGATAATATTTACTCCAAACTTGTGATTATCCACTGCATTAACAGTGAGTGAAACTCCATCCAAACAAACCGAACCCTTTTCAGCTATGAAAGGGCTTATTTCTGCGGGCGCTTCGAAAACAAATCGAACACTATCACCCTCGGCTTCAGTTGACACAATATCAGCTATCCCATCTATATGGCCAGAAACTATATGACCCCCCAGTTCATCTCCCAAACACAGTGCACGTTCTAGATTAACATTTGTACCTTCGATCCAAGTACCAATAGTTGTACAATTAAGAGTTTCAGCGGATGCTTCCACAGCAAACCAATCCAAGCCTTTTTCCACGACGGTGAGGCATGGTCCTGAACATGCGATTGACGCACCAATATCTATTGTTTTCAAATCATAAGTCGTACTAATTTCTATACGGGTGTCTCCACGTTTTTCTAATAACCGAACAGACCCAATATCAGTAATTATTCCAGTAAACATAAATTTTATCTCCGTCTTTCGAGACCCTCGATTACATCATTACCTACCTGCCGAAAAGAGGCGCGCGAAAATGCAACCGAATTTGAGAGGTTATCAATTCCAAAACCACGAATTGCCGGAGTTCCATCTCCACCTATTATGGAGGCAGAGCGAAACCAAAAAATATGGTCAACCCACTTTTGTGAAAGTAGCGAAGTAGCTACTGAAGCACCTCCCTCTACTAAAAGTCTGGTGACGCCCTCATCACCAAGTGCTCGTAAAAATTCAACAATCATCAAATTTCCTTCTCCATCCTCGTTTACTGCAATAATACGGACCCCGGATCTTTGTAATACCAAAACATGTTCTTTCTTTTTCAACAACGCATTTGTTGATGTAAAAAAGATTACTGGAAGTTCCTTTGCCGTTTGTACCAATTTGTGTGTTGGAGGAATCCTCAATTTTCCATCCAGAACCACCCGAATGGGAGAAGTCCCTTCTAACCCTTTTAAGCGACATGTTAAGGTAGGGTTATCCTTTAAAGCGGTACCAGATCCAATCAAAATTGCATCATTTTGTGATCTAAGAAAATGCCCAACAGCCCGAGCTTCAGTTCCTGTAATCCATTGGCTTTGTCCGATTTTAGTGGAAATACAACCATCCAAAGATGATGCAATTTTTAGAGTAACTAGAGGAAGGCCAGTTTCGACCCTTGATAAAAATCCCGAATTGACTCTCATCGCCTGTTCTTGACAAACACCAGACAAAACTTCGAGACCTGCATCCTGCATCAATTTAATTCCACCTCCGTTAACTCTGGGATCAGGATCTAGCATAGCAACTACAACTTTTTTTATTCCTGCATTGATCAGCGCTGCCGCGCAGGGTCCAGTTTCGCCTGTATGGGCACACGGTTCTAAGGTTACGTAAGCTGTAGACCCTGCAGCCCTATTTCCAGCTCGGTCTAAAGCCTCAGTTTCAGCATGAGGACGTCCCCCATCTTGGGTCCATCCTCTGGCTATAACTTGATTATTTTGTGTTAACACACACCCAACCGCTGGATTAGGAGCGACCCTTCCAAGACCACGCTTCGCAAGTTCTAGAGCAATACGCATAAATCGAACATCGGAACATTTATCGCTCTGGTTCACTTAGCGTCCCCAAAAAATCTTCAAAATCACTTGCCTCACGAAAATTTTTATACACAGAGGCATATCTGACATACGCGACCGGATCTAAGGTATTTAATGAATTCATTACCAATTCACCGATCACCTCTGTTTTCACTTCGCTCTCACCACTACTCTCTAACCTACGGACAATTCCATTTATCACTCGTTCCACTCGTTCTATATCTACTGGCCTTTTTCGAAGGGCAATACTCATTGAACGCGCAAGCTTATCCCTATCTAAGGTCTCTTTTTTTCCTCCACTTTTGATGACGGTTAACTCTCTAAGTTGCACTCGCTCAAATGTAGTAAATCTTGCCCCACAGTTAAGACACGCTCTCCTACGCCGGATAGCTGCAGCTTCTTCAGTAGGACGTGAGTCTTTCACCTGGGTATCTTCAACACCACAAAACGGACACCGCATAAAGGTTTTGCCTCCTTACAAAGTTGGGTATATAGGAAAACGACTTGTTAGCTCTTGTACTCTTGCCCGTACAGCAAATTCAACATCGGAGTTTTCATCATTATTTTGAGCTAGACCATCAAGAACTTGGCTAATCATTTCACCCACACATGCAAATTCTTCCTCCTTAAAACCGCGACTGGTTGCCGCTGGACTGCCAAGCCTTATACCGGAGGTAATTGCGGGTCTTTCTGGATCGAAAGGAATTCCATTTTTGTTGCAGGTTATTCCTGCACGTTCAAGACTTGTTTCTGCATCTTTTCCTGTTAGCCCTTTTGGTCGCAAATCAACCAAAACCAAGTGTGAGTCTGTGCCTCCAGAAATAATATCCAAACCTTTATTGTTTAAAGTGGAAGCAAGAGTCTTCGCATTACGTATTACCTGCTTAGCATAAATTTTAAATTCGGGTTGTAATGCTTCTCTGAAAGCAACTGCCTTTGCCGCAATTACGTGCATAAGCGGACCACCCTGCGTTCCTGGAAAAATTGCCGAGTTTATTTTTTTTGCTAAAATTTCATCATTTGTAAGGATCATTCCACCTCGAGGACCACGAAGGGTTTTGTGAGTAGTTGTTGTCACTATGTGTGCGTGCGGCACGGGGCTTGGATAAACCCCAGCGGCAACCAAGCCAGAAAAGTGGGACATATCAACAAGTAGATATGCACCAATTTTGTCGGCAATGGTCCTAAAAGCTTTAAAATCAATGATTCGAGGATAAGCGGACCCGCCCGCTATAATAATTTTTGGCTTATGTTTTATTGAGAGTTCTTCTACTTCGTCTATATCAATAAGATGATCATTTTGTCGAACACCAAATTGAACTCCTTTCAACCATTTACCTGAAAAATTTGGTGCTGCACCGTGAGTTAGGTGCCCACCCGCAGCAAGTGACATACCCAGAATAGTGTCATTGGGCCTGCACAATGCTGCGTACACCCCGAGGTTCGCTTGAGCACCCGCATGTGGCTGGACGTTTGCAAAATTACACTTAAAAAGTTTTTTTGCCCTA
This sequence comes from Rhodospirillaceae bacterium, assembly GCA_002709075.1. GTDB lineage: Bacteria > Pseudomonadota > Alphaproteobacteria > MPNO01 > UBA2964. The sequence continues at coordinate 38,601 of PAPV01000021.1, forward strand.
TTAATTGCTAGTTCCTCGGCAATATCAACATTTTCACACCCTCCGTAATACCGGCGGCCAGGATAACCCTCAGCATATTTATTTGTAAGTACTGAACCGGTTGTTTCCAAAACTGCCAGTGATGCAACATTTTCAGAAGCAATTAGTTCAATAGTATCGCGCAGCCGACCCAATTCAAGGCCTAAGGCATTCGCCAATTCAGGATCGCGGGAAATTACACCGTCGGTAAAGTGTTTTTCTACTTGCACTGCAGGGGTATCAAACGCATTCATCATATAATCTCCTTCATTTATATAGTCTCCTCCATTTGCACTTTTAAATAAGTTTGTCAGCTAAGTTTTGCAATTCGACGCTGGTGCCGACCACCCTCAAACTCTGTTTCAAGGAAAGTAATCAAACAATGCTTCGCTATTTCTTTTTCGACGAGCCGCGAACCAAAAACAATAATATTTGCGTCATTATGAAGCCTGGCGAATTTAGCCATTTTTTCGGAATAACAAAGTGCTGCTCTTATGTGTGGAAATCGGTTTGCAGAGATAGACATACCGATGCCGGTGCCGCATATCAAAACGCCACGTTCCACTTCAGATTTTAAAACGGCATCTGTTACAGCCCTGCAAAAATCGGGATAATCAACCGACTCTTCATTAAAAGTCCCGAAATCGAAAATTTTCAGCGATCTGTCTCGAACAACGTTAATTAAAAATTGCTTGAGTGCAAATCCAGCGTGGTCACATCCTATTGCAATTTGAGAGGTAAGCATAAAATTATTTTCCTTAAGCATTGCATCGCTTCATAACACACCTCATAAGCTTATTGCCACCCTGCTTATCGAAAATAGAAATATCATATTTACTAAGCTAAATAGTTTAAAAATCATAAGTTAATAAAGTTTCATCTTAGGGAGACAATACAATTTGAGTAGAAAATAAAATGTAAAGTTTTTATGTTTTTTGAGTGTCAGAATAACAAAATAAATAACATTCAAGTTATCTATATGAACTTTTTTTCTGTGAAGGAATTTTAAGGCGTTTTCAGTATTGTTCAAAAAATAGTAGGCAAGTGAACTAAAAAAAAATCTCACGCGTAGAATTCATGTTGTTATATTTTACGCGAAGCTTAGAGGCATCGGATGGTTTACTTTTCGCAAAACACGCCTGACAAATCGGACAGAAGGTTCATTTCTCGATCTATGAAGGCACCCATGTTGGAAAAGGAAGAAGAATTGGCGCTTGGCCGCGCTTGGCGGGATGAAAATGATAAAACAGCACTTGATAAATTAGTATCAAGTCATGTGCGCCTTTCAGTTAAAATTGCGTCGAGATTTAAAGGATATGGTCTTCCTATCACCGACTTGATTCAGGAAGGCAATCTTGGGTTATTAGACGCGGCAAAAAAATTTGACCCGGAAAAAGGGGCACGGTTTTCAACGTATGCGTCCTGGTGGGTTTTGGCATCAATTCAGGACTACGTTCTTCGCAACAGCTCAATCGTTCGAATTGGAACGACCCAAGCGCAAAAATCTCTCTTTTTTAAGTTGAGAAGGCTCAGAAATTTAATTTCGAAAAACTTAGTCGGACAAATGTCAACAGAGGATCGAGAAGCTATCGCAACTACGTTAAATGTTCCGATTGATGCGGTTGAAAGGATGGAAGCTCATTTTTCAGGACCAGATAAATCGCTGAATGCGTCTGTTGGTCACCTTAACGGTGAAAACAATCAGGTTCAGGATTTTCTAGAGGATAACCGCCCAAATCCCGAAATAGTTGTTGGAGATATTTTAGATAGTGAGAGAAGATCACAGTGGATTGCAACTGCAATGCACAGTCTTAATGATCGTGAGCAGGAAATTATTCGGCAAAGGTTTTTGGTTGGTGAAAAGAAAACACTAGCCGAAATTGCTGTTAAATTCGGCGTAACAAAAGAACGAATAAGGCAAATAGAGAGTAGGGCTCTACAAACTCTTAAATCTGCTTTGGAAAAAACACCAAGAGCAAGTGCAGATAGGATAAACGACTTAGTGAATGCTTGAAAATTACAACTTCATGCTAACATAAGCAAATTTTTTACTGTATTTGATTTACATTTTGATTGCGCAAACGCTCAGCCGCATCTAAAGCAGCAGCTACTATACCTTGGTATCCAGTACATCGACATAAATTGCCACTGATAGCAATACGCACTTCTTCCTCGGTGGGGTCGGGATTATCTTTCAAAAATTCTAGTAATGTTGTGAGCATTCCGGGAGTACAAAATCCACATTGAAGCCCGTGATTATCTCGAAATGCTTCCTGCAACGGATGCAACTCATCTTCTGAAGGTGCAATTCCCTCAATAGTTAAAATTTCTTGCCCGTCAGCTTGCACGGCTAGTAACAAACAAGAACGTGCACTTTCACCGTTCAATAAAATTGTACAAGCTCCACAAACACCGTGTTCGCAACCAAGATGTGTCCCCGTCAAACCCAACTGCTGGCGGATAAAATCAGCTAAATGGAAACGGACTTCAACTTCTTCTTGATAAGTCTTTCCATTAATAGTGACTGAAATATTTCTGGTTTCTCCCATCAATTATCTCCTCCGAGCGCACGATCGTAGGCTTTGACAAGAGCACGCCGAGACATAACAGCTGCTAAGTGCTGTCTGTATTCGGTAGACGCATAAACATCCCCCATCGCTTCTATCCCGCGACAAACTTCACACGCTTCTTTGAATACGTCTTCAGAACCAATTTGTCCGGATATAGCTTCTTCGACTTCAGTAATTCTCATGGGAGCTGCCCCAACTCCGCCCACGGTAATTGCAGACCGCACTATCCTCCCTTCCGCATCTAATTCTAACAATGCACCAGAGGAAACAATTGCAAAATCGCCATGCCTTCGAGCAAATTCAACGAATGCAAATCCATGCCCTTTTTGCCAACAAGGTACCCGTACAGAGGTGACAATCTCATCCATTTCAACCGAAGGTGTCATATAACCGGCAGGAAATTCCGCAAATGGGATTTCGCGCTCACCATTTGGTCCCTTTACTCTTACAACAGCATCAGAAATTGCACATACCGCTGGCATTTCAGCTGCAGGGTCCAAATGGGCTAGTGACCCACCTAAAGTACCGCGGTTACGAGTTTGCCGATGCCCAACCCACTGCAGGGCCTCATGCATTATTGGACAATTTTCTTTCACAATGTCAGAAAATTCTAAATCTCTTTGCCTAGTCATGGCGCCTATTTCTAACGCATCAGTTTCCTTTTTTATATAAGAAAGATTTTCGATTTTATTTAAGTCGACAATGTGATCTGGCATCACATACCGCATATTTAACATCGGCATTAATGACTGACCACCAGCTAGAACCTTCGTATTTTCAAGAGTTGAAAGAAGTGACACCGCATCGTCAACTGATCGAGGGTCATGGTAGGAAAATGGCGGTGGCTTCATAAAAAAATCTCCGAAAAAAACTTTATAGATAATAATAATATAAAGTAGTTATAAGTCTGACGCTACGCCATGCGTTACAATGACGCAATGCCACTAAATTATTTCACTATATTTGACACAAGATCAAGTGCACGCCTATGCAACAAATTTGTTAATTTGGGAAGGCCACCTTCACTCAGTGTTTTAATAAATTCATTTTTCCTCTTTTTTATCTCACTAATTCCTCCCTCAACAATAATGTCGATAATCCACCATCTTCCACCATAAAGAACAGCAACATATGAAATTTCAACAACACCTTCATCCGACTTTTTTATTTCTGCGTCAACAACAACAATTCTGTGTTTTATTTTTCGTTCCCTCAGAACATTAAAGACTTCTCCGTTATAGCTATCAAAAAGGGTTGCCAGCGTGGCAACACTCATCTCTGTAAACGCTTTTACGAATAGGAGCTTTTGATCACTCGTCGCCGTTCGCCAATAGGGAGTTGTAACTGAAGCAGACATCACCTCTAGATGAAAAATCGTCCTAATTAATGGAACCAATTTTTTGTAGCGGCCTTCAATGCCCAAAGAGTTTGCCTCTTTCATGACCCTTACCAAACCCTGCTGAAATTCATTAGCCAAATGACTTGGCCCACTCCCTCTAACAATTTCAACACCAGCAAAGCTAGAAACTGGAAAGATAATCAGAATTAATGAAGTTGAAAGGTTAAGCAGCCGCATTTAATGCTCCTAGTTGCTAAAGCTAATTATAATATCACCGATTGAAAATAGTTAAATTAAACTATGCCTAAATTTAAGCATTGTTTAAAATTTCTCAAAAATCTTGATTTCTTGACACCCTAAGAAAGCCAGAATATATCTGGGCATCTTTTTATATTTGGTAAAATACCGACAAGCTGACATTCAATTTCACAGTAACGCGAATTTTGGATCTGATCAGTTCACGTTATGGGTAGAGGAAGAAAATGACTGAAGGAAGCACAGAAACTGGGATAACGGATGCCGGGCCAGGACATAATCAACCGGAAGTTATTTGGGACAGGTGGGTAAAAAAACGTACTTTTGTGCGCGCACTTGAAGGAACATACGGGGAAATGAAACAGGGTCTTTATGATCAGAAACGTGTTTACAGCATCCACGACTGGAAATGGAGAGGTGGACCCCAATTTTATGATAAAGCAGTTATAAATCCTCAAAATCTAGATATTGCACAATCCATCGAAACTCACCTTGGGGCATTTGCCCCAGGAGGATATGGTCAAAAACATGGTCACATGAATAGTGCGGTGTTTTTTGTTCTAAGGGGAGAGGGTTACGACGTTCATGATGGCGAACGTATTGATGCTGAGGCCGGAGACTGTATGATTGTTGAAAATGGCTGCGTTCATCAACATTTTAACAAAAGTGCAGATGAAGAATTTGTGGTGTTAGTTATGAAAGCCAAACCACTATTTTTGTTTATGCACATGGTTTTTCAAAAAAATGTTAAGATGCCACCGAAAGAGATTGCACCCGGACAAGAAGACTACATGCCACCTGGCGATTATTAGGCATCCGTGCCGGTTTTTTTAAATTAGGGAGAGTAAGTTGGATGAACGCGACGTTGCGGCAGCAGGAGAAAAAGTCTGCACTTTCTACAAGGACAACCTAGCTGAGACAGCCGCCTTTGTTGAGGATTATTATAACAATAGATTAAAAGTCGTAAAATCGACTGATATGCCATTAGAAAATTCCCCTCATGGTATACTTAAACATATGATAAATGAAAAAATGAATACAGTTGAAAACTGTGTTGATATTTACATGCATTTATTTCCTCCAGGATGGGCTTCAGGAAAACATCGTCATTTGGCTGAGGAAGTTTTCTTTGTTGCTGAAGGAAGTGGATATGATCTCCATTGGGATGTAAACTTCGAAGTGGACGTAAAATTTTCTTGGACATGGGAAAAAGAACCGAAAAAATTTGAGTGGAACAGAGGGGATTTTGTATACATCCCTCCCTATGTTGCGCATAAGCATTTTAATGCAGATAAGGGTAACCCAGCAAGATTGGTGGTTTGTCATAACAGAATTTTAAAAGCTATGGGGGCGGCATGGTACGAACAATTAGAACCATACGAAGATTACAACCCTGAAGAAGACCCCCGTGATATACTTTCTAAATACGGAATGCGTTAAACATATGATTTTTTTTTCCGCACAGGGGTAAAAGTGAGATTTGGGTCTTGTGTGCTCTCCCTAATCCCCGCTTTTTATTTTTAATTGTTTAGGTTTCCTAATGACACTGATTTTATCAAACGAGGAGATCACCGATCTTCTTGAAATGAAAGAAGTAATAAACGAGTTGGAAGAAGTTTATCGTGACCTAGATATTGGTAAAGCAACGACACGACGTCGATCTGACAGCTTAGTTCCGGCTCTACACGACGGAAACGAGGCAATATATGGCCTAAAGAGCATGGATGGTATTTCCCCAAGGCAGGGATTCAGTGCTGTAAGACTCAACTCTGATATAATAACTTGGCCAATTATTGAAGGTAATTTACGTAGGGTAAAAATTCCCGCAGCACCTAACAATAGGTGGGTAGGTCTTATAATTTTGTTCAGCACTCACAATGGTGAACCTCTTGCAATTATGCCTGATGGTGTGATCCAAAGAATGCGGGTAGGCGCAACAAACGGTCTTGGTATCAAATATATGGCCCGTGAAAGCGCAAAAACTATCGGTATACTAGGCTCTGGATGGCAGGCAGGAACTCAACTGTTAGCAGCTTGTAATGTCCGCGATATTGAAATGATAAAATGCTTTAGCCCCAATTCCGCGAATAGGCTAAATTTTACCCAAGAAATGACAGAAATTCTTGGTGTAGAAATGATGGTGGTTAACTCTGCAGAGGAAGCTGTATCTGGCGTTGACATAGTTCTCTGTGCAACAAACTCGATTGAAAAAGTCTACATCGAGAGCTGGCTTCGCCCCGGCATTCACATAAGTTCTATAAAAATGCCAGAAATTGAAGAAGAGGTATTGAAAAAGTGCCACCGAGTTTGCCTTCATTATGGTCAACAACGTCCTGATACGGTAATTGCAAAAGGTCTCGTGCCCCCAGATCGGCGCCTTGGTAAAGGTTGGGAAGCTAATAGAACATTTGACTATGGTTCATGCCCTCTTTTATCCCAAATGATTTCTGGAAAAGTTAAAGGGCGAAAATCTGATGATGAAATAACATGTTTTATCAACGACATGGGCATCGGTCTTCAATTCGCAGTTACAGCAGGGGTAGCTTACAAGAAGGCTTTGGATGCTGGGGTTGGTAAAAAATTACCTACAGACTGGTTTACTGAAAACGTGCATCCGTAGAGAAACCGACCTAATGATACCTAATGAAAAAGAAAGTAATAAAAAGAATCCTACAAGCGGACCAATAACAAGAAAAATTTTTGATTTTTCACTTCTAATTTTTGCTGCTCTCTCAATTTTAGCTGGTTTGGCTGTCTGGAATCTCAAGGGCCCACAGGCTTTTGATAGAGCCATGACTGATGCATGGGAATTATTTAAATTTGTGATGCCACGAGTTGGTGCTGCCGTTCTAATTGCTGCCTTTTTACAATTACTCTTACCTCGCGAATTGATTGCTAAATTGATTGGTGAGGATGCTGGAATAAAAAGTGTTTTAATAGCTTCAGTTGCAGGAGCTATAACACCTGGCGGACCACTAACTTCTTTCCCGATTTTAGTTGCATTATACGTTTCTGGAGCGAATAAAGGTGCTTTAGTTGCATACCTTTCTGCTTGGGCAATGATCGGATTTCAACGAATTCTAGTCTGGGAACTACCATTGATGGGGGAAGAATTTACTCTTACGCGAGTTACTGCAAGTTTTCTTTTGCCGATAATATGCGGAAGTATTGCGCTCTACCTTCCTTTAAATTTAAATATTTCTAAGCAAAATAAATAAAATGGGAGGAGAAAATAATCCTACTGTAGCTATATTAATGTGGGTTGGTGTTTTTTTGCTTTTGTGGCTGGCTTGGCGTAAACATGACGGCACTTTAAAAAAGGGTACTAGCGTCGGGTGGGGCTATTTTTTAATGATGACCCCAAGATTGTGTTGTGCTCTTACCATTGCGGTATTCGCCGCAGAGTTGCTTCCCGGAGAAACCATAAGTAAATGGCTGGGTTCTGAATCAGGATTTCAGGGAATAATTATTGCGTCTTTTGCTGGACTTCTAATTCCTGCAGGTGGAGTGATTGCTTTCCCGATGGCACTAGCAATGTATAAAATTGGCGTTGGAATACCACAGTTGGTAGCATTTCTAACAACTTGGGAAATTTTTGCTATTCATCGTATCTTAGCATGGGAAATTCCCTTTCTTGGGTATAGATTTGTGACGTTACGAATTGCATCTTCATTTTTTTTACCGCCGCTTGCAGGGGTATTTGCGGCCTTGATTGTTTTTTATCTTGACGATTGGATGAGTTGACAAATGATTATAAAACCAATTGAGATAACTTTAAAAGTTTACAGGCAATTGCATAAAAAACTATAGACGAAATCTAATCGAGGAAAAAATATGACATCTGTAATGGGTAATATTGGACATGAATTTCGAATACTCGGACTGGTAAGCACAGGACACTTTATGAGCCACTATTCCCAGCTAATTTTACCACCGTTATTTGTCCTGATGGCTCCTTATTATGGGGTTGGCTTTGCTGCGATGGGATTTATAATGGCGTTACTCAATATATCTGGTGCGATTGCGCAAATCCCAGTCGGGTTCATGGTGGATCGTATAGGCGCAAAATGGATACTAATTGTTGGGCTATTTACAAAAACATTCGCTCTTAGTGCAATGGCTTTTGTGGACTCTTTTTGGATTTTACCGCTTTTAGCGATCATCGCTGGTTTAGGCCACAGTGTGTTTCATCCAACCGATTATGCTATAATCATGTCCACTGTCCATGAGAAACGCATCGGGCGTGCATTCAGCATACACACCGCTGCAGGAAATGTAGGAACTTTATTAGCACCTTTAGTGGCGACTATATTTTTATCAACGGCGTGGGGCTGGAAAGGTGCTATTTTGTCGGTGGCATTTATCGGATGCACTTCTGGTATTGCTATATTATTACAAGCAGGCAGCTTGCAAGACCATGTGGGGAGAAAAAAAGATAAAAATAAAGATCCACTTTCTATAGTGGAAGGAATTAATTTATTGATTAAGCCCGAGATGCTCATTCTTTATTTATTCTTTTGTATAACAGCAATGGCAACCGTAGGGCTGAATACAATGATTCCGGCAACATTATATAAAGCGCATGGTATTGACCCGGCTTCCGCAGCAACAGTGCTCTCATTTTATGCTGGAGGTAGCTTATTTGGTATCATTGCAGGAGGTTGGTTAGCTGATAAATTTCAAAAACATAATTTGCTGGCTGCATTAGCATTTACAATTGGAGCAAGTCTTACAATTATCGCCGGGTATTTTACTTTGCCATATTTTTGTTATTTGCTTTTCTTCTTCATAGTTGGATTGGTGCTTGGTTTAGTTCGCCCTGCCCGTGATATGATGGTAAAAAATATTACGCCAGACGGTCAGGCCGGAAAAACGTTCGGCTTTATGTCAAATGGACATTTTATTGGAGCTGCATTGAGCCCGGTGTTAATGGGTCTGATCCTTGATGCAGGGTATGCTAATTCGGTATTTTATCTAGCCGCGGGACTGATGTCATTGTCAATCCTCACACTTCTTAATCCGCCAAAATTACGAATATGATTTACGCAGCTTTGTTCTTTCCGCGGCGAATAAATTTTGAAAGCCACTCATCTTCTTCTTCGAAAAGCTCAGCAAGTTTCTCCATCATTGTGCCGCCAAGTTGTTCTGCATCCATTATTGTTACAGCTCGACGGTAGTAGCGGGTAACATCATGACCAATTCCAATAGCAATGATTTCTGCAGGTGATCGAGTTTCAATGTATTCAATTACAGAACGAAGGTGATTCTCTAGGAAGTTTCCCTGATTAACAGATAGGGTCGAGTCGTCCACCGGAGCGCCATCAGATATAACCATCAAAATCTGACGTTGTTCAGGTCTTATCATTAAACGATTATGCGCCCACAAAAGTGCCTCACCATCAATATTTTCTTTCAGTAGACCCTCTCTTAACATTAACCCTAAACTTTTACGCGCTCGCCGGTATGGTGAATCGGCACTTTTATAAACAATATGTCTGAGATCATTAAGACGACCAGGAGAACTTGTTTTACCTTCAGCTAGCCATTTCTCCCGCGACTGACCACCCTTCCATGCCTTCGTGGTAAACCCTAATATTTCAACCTTTACGCCACAGCGCTCAAGCGTGCGCGCCAATATGTCAGCGCTCATTGCTGCCACAGATATTGGACGGCCTCTCATTGAACCCGAATTATCTATTAATAGAGTAACAACGGTGTCTCTAAATTCGGTTTCATGTTCCATTTTATATGAGAGGGCTTGCATCGGGTTTACAACAACTCTTGCTAGCCGTCCAGCATCTAGTAGTCCTTCCTCGAGATCAAATTCCCAAGAACGGGACTGTTTTGCCATTAAGCGACGTTGAAGACGATTAGCTAATCTACCAATAATTCCCTGATGAATGCTTAATTGCTGATCTAAATGGTGTCTTAGACGCAACAGTTCCTCATCCTCACAAAGATCGGCAGCTTCAATTTCTTCATCAAATTCCTGAGAGAAAATTTTATAATTGATACGCTTACCAGTCGCGCCGTTGGCATCACGACGCTGTTTTTCGCTATCAGCCTGGTCAGAATCATCCTCTCCAGCTACTTGATCATCTTCGATTTGCTCTGCACCATCTTCTTCGTCTTCCTCACTTTCATCCCCATCTACGCTCTCTGCGTTTTCCTCTGCCTCACTCTCATCATCCGAATCATCATTCTCATCTTCATCGGGAGATTCTTCACTAATTTCCTCATCACCTTCTTCCTCATCTTCCATGTCATAAAGATCAAGATGAACCATTATTTTATCAAGCGCTTTCGCAAATTCCTCTTGATTCGATAGTTTTTCCTGCAAATCGTCAAAATCGTCTCCAATACGATTTTCAAGCCAATCCCTCCAATACCCTAAGGCATTTTTTGCAGAAGCTGGTAATTCTTCCCCCATTAGAATTTCACGGCTTAATAATCCCACTGCATCCGAAAGTTCGATATCTGCCTTGTCGCAGACCCTCGAAAAGCCTTTCTCTTTGCATTTTTCTTGAAATGCCGCGCGCAAATTTTTTGAACAGCCTCTGAATTCGCTCGAGCCAAGCGTCTCTACTCGTACCTGTTCGAACGAGTCAAATACAGCTCGGGCTTCTTGCCCAGCCGGCGCAAAACTCCGATGGACTTTATCATCATGAAATCTTAATCGTAAAGCCATTGCATCTGCTGCACCTCTTATCTGTGCCACATCATCTTTAGTCATCAGACGCGGAGGTGCGGGAAGGCGTGCAGTATTACCAACCATTCTAGCTTCTGAACCAAATGCAACCTGAAGTTCTTCGTTTTCTGAAATAGCGCGCATTGCTGCAGCAGTTATGCGGCGAAATTCTTCCGAGGGGTTTTCATCACTAGCCATGTATAATGCCAAACCTATTGTTTTTTTATATTTTGCCTGAACAATTTAACCAGCTTCTGCCTGCGATGTTTGGTATTCAGGTAACTCATCCCCAAAACAACGTTGATAATATTCAGCAACAGTTGTGCGCTCAAGTTCATCACATTTATTAATAAATGTCATACGGTATGCAGTGGCGACATCATTAAAAATCTGCGCATTCTCTGCCCATGTGATGACCGTTCTGGGGGACATCACCGTTGAAATATCACCAGCCATAAAGCCAGACCGCGATAGATCAGCCACCCGCACCATACTAGAAATGGTCTTCTTTCCTTCTTCATTATCAAATTCTGGGGTTTTTGCCAAAACGATCTGGCATTCGACTTCATGTGGCAAATAGTTTAACGTAGTAACTAGGTTCCAGCGATCCATTTGAGCTTGATTTATTTGCTGCGTGCCGTGATAGAGCCCGGTAGTATCTCCGAGTCCAACTGTATTAGCTGTAGAGAATAGGCGAAAACCTCTGTGTGTGTGGATTACTCTATTTTGATCCAACAGAGTCATCTTACCATCGGACTCAAGAATCCGTTGAATAACAAACATAACATCAGGACGCCCGGCATCATATTCATCAAATACAAGTGCAACTGGGTGCTGAATTGCCCAAGGCAGTATTCCTTCACGGAACTCCGTAATCTGCTGACCATCCTTGAGTACAATTGCATCCTTTCCAATCAGATCAATTCTACTTATATGGCTATCCAAATTAACTCGTATACATGGCCAGTTTAGTCGTGAGGCGACCTGTTCTATGTGCGTCGACTTACCGGTGCCGTGATAACCCTGCACCATCAACCGGCGATTGTATGAAAATGCCGCTAAAATTGCCAAAGTAGTTTCTTTATCAAAAAAATATGCGGCATCCTCTTCAGGAACATACTCGGTCTTCTTTTTAAAAGCCGGCACCTTCATATCGATGTCTATACCGAATGTCTTACGTACATCAACTTCCGTATCCGGAAGATCTATGCCCAGAGTATTAATACCGTCAGAACCAGACAAGGCTCACGCTCCTTTTTAAATTGATACACATAACCTATCACGTCGTAGTAACTCAAAAAAAATTTCTGATACCATGTAGCCGACTGTCAGAAAAGACCGGACGGAAAGGGTAAGAAATTCCAACGATCATAGTATATAATCCTACGAAATCTAGCCATTAATACCCCCTAATCGGAATAACTTTCAAAAACCCTGAGACAAAATACGCCAAATAAGCCTAACCTCTATCAAGATCAATAGTCCTATAATGATAAAATTAAAACCACGATCAGAAAAAAAACGGGATAATCTTACCGCTAACGGCAGAAAAATTATTATCGGCACGCAAGCCAAAAAACTCTCGTAGGCACGCTCGACATTGATAAGCCCCAAAAATAAGAATGATATGAACTGTGTTAGAGCAAAAATTTGAAATAACACAGAAATAACGAAAACATACTGAGGTTGTTTTAAATTCAACGAATGCACAAATGGGGCTAATATTGGTCCAGCCGTTCCTACTGCCCCTTGTATCAGACCTGCTATGGCAACAACAATTACCATTTTATGTCTACCGGCGCTATTGGATCTTAGCAACTTTTTTTTAAAAAATAGCGACAGAAGATAACCCCCAAGCCAAATTGCAAGAAATAGCAGTAAGTAGCTGGGAGCAACAGTTGTTAATACTAATGATCCACATATCACTCCTATGACGCCTGCTGAACATACCAACTGAAAATTTTTTATACGAACAGCATATTTCCTGTAAGTCCATATCAGCCACATGTTCAAAAATACACCAGGTATAATCATAATGGCGACAGCACGATCAATGTCCATGAAACTGGCCATTACCGGGATTGCAATTAAAGGCAAACCCAATCCTGAAATTCCTTTTACGAGTGAACCGACTGCAAGGGCAGAAAAAATTATAATCAAGGATTCATGTAACATCTGAAAATAAGATAAAAATTTTAATATTATTGTGGCTAGGACAATCGAGCTACAATAAATAATCTAAGATAATAAAAAATTATATACATTTAATTTACGTTGCAAAAAGCAGAATTTGTATCTTATGGTCGCGGGACCTTTGTGAGACCAATAGTTAGTTCAATATTAGAAAAAACTAGGTAGTGAATTAATGAAAAAGAGTTGTAATTAAATGTGCGGTATAGGCGGTGTTTGGACCCCAAGTCCAATTATATCTAAACCTAAATTTGAGAGATGTCTTTGGGATATGGTTGCGACCTTGCGTCACCGTGGTCCAGATGGGGAAGGTATATGGACAGATGGGTCCATTGGCCTCGCACATACCAGATTAGCAGTGCTTGATCTCAGTGAAGCCGGAGCACAACCAATGGCAGACTGGGAAAAGATCAACTTCATTTCATATAATGGTGAAATTTATAACTATGTATCACTCAGAAATGAGCTTAAAAACCTTGGGTTTCACTTTCGTTCTAAAACCGACACCGAGGTTATACTGGCAGGATACCAAAAATGGGGAGTTGATATACTTAATAAGTTAACTGGAATGTTTGCGATTGCACTATGGGACTCCAAAAACAAAACATTACTTTTGGCACGAGACCGCTTTGGAAAAAAACCCCTATACTATTCATGGAAACAAAATTGTTTGTATTTTGGTTCTGAGATCAAAAGCATACTTGCTGGTTCGCGAATGAAACCAAAAGCAGACATTAACGCCATAGATCAATATCTTACGTATCAATACGTTCCAGGAGTCAAAACAGGTTTCGAAGGAATTAGTAAGGTTCGACCGGGTTGCTACTTAGTGATTAAGCCTGATGGCTTAGTAATCGAAAAAACTTATTGGAAACCAACCAAACCACCAGAGATAAAAAACAGGTCAGAAAAAGAAATTAGTGAGGAAATTCTGCTAAAATTTGATATTGCTGTAGCTGATAGAATGGTATCAGATGTTCCAATTGGTGCATTTTTATCAGGTGGAATTGACTCAGCGTCTATAGTTGCGTCCATGGCAAAGAATTCCACACAGCCAATAAAAACCTTTACCATGGGGTTTGAGGAACCAAATTTTGATGAACGACAGTTGGCTAATTTAGTAGCGGAGAAATATCAAACAGATCATTATGAACATGTTATAAAACCAGACGTAATTAATATTCTCGATAAATTGGTATGGCACTATGGAGTTCCATTCGCTGACTCATCATCAATATCAAGTTTTTGTGTTGCAGAATTAGCTCGCAAACATGTTACTGTGGCTTTAAGTGGTGATGGAGGCGATGAAATATTTCTTGGATATTCGAGATATGCTGCTACGAAGCTTGCTGGCTATCTAGATAAAATGCCAAGATTTATTTTGAATTCATTAGCAGCGTTTGGAAGCTGTTTTCCTTTTCAAAAAATTGATTATAAAAAAGTGAGATACGCCGAGAGGTTCCTTTCTGAAATATTGAATGTTCCATACAGGCGTTATGGGAATTGGATTTGTTTTTTCTCAAATCAAGCCAAATCTGAATTATATACTGAAGCATTTTTGAACCATGATAGAGACAAGGATTTCAAATTAATTGCACCCTATTTCGTAACAAACACAGATCCCCCCGAGGCCAACGCCGCGTGGAGCGATATTCACAATTATTTACCAGATAATCTGCTGGTAAAAACTGATATTGCTACAATGGCATATGGTTTAGAGGCTCGATCACCATTCCTTGATCATCATTTTTTTGATTTTGCACTCTCAATTCCAAGTTTTCAAAAAATGCAGGGGCTTAAAATGAAATCTTTGTTAAAAAGAACAATGATAGATCGTTTACCTACTAATACATTGAAAGCTCCAAAAGCAGGTTTTGGTGTTCCTGTTGAAAGATGGTTTAAAAAGGAATTAAAGAATATTGCATATGATACACTTTTATCAAAACGCTCATTAGAACGTGGATTATTTGAAAAATCAGGAATTCAAAAACTATTAGACGACCATGTATTAGGTCTTAGCAGAAATCAGAATCGTCTATGGGCCCTACTCTTTCTTGAGTTGTGGTTCCGTATGTGGATCGACTCTCCAACTATTCCCAATAAACCATCAGGACAAACATTAAAAGTTCTCTGATACTTAGTCGAAAAAAGTGTGTATTTGGAACTAACTCCTCGTTATTATAATAATTCAAAATCTTCGAGAGAAAAAACTATGAATGTCAAACACCGCAACACACAAAACCAACCCATTCAAGATTTGCGACAATGGCTAGATGCAGTTGAAAAGATCGGAGAACTAGTAAAGGTTTCCAAACCCGTCAGTCGGGACCAAGAGATGAGTGCAATTGGTTACCTTCTTGCTAAGCAGGAAACTTCTCCCACTGTTCTATTTGAAACAATTAAAGATTTTGACAACAGCACTGTAAATGCTCGTTTATTGTGGAACCTTGCAGGGCCGAGCCTCAAAAGAATAGCTATTACTATGGGAGAGGACCCAGATATTCCCACAGTGGAACTTATAAAAAATGTAAAATCGAAATTGCTTAAGCGGGTTCCCCCCAAAGAAATCAATGCAGAAGAGGCAGCTATATTTGAAAATTCACTTTATGACGATGATATAAATCTTGATAAGTTTCCAATACCCAAACATTGGCCTCTTGATGGTGGTCGTTACCCTGGGACTGCTGACTGCGTAATAACGCGCGATCCTGAAACCGGTTACATAAATGTTGGCACATACCGAATGATGCAACAGGGAAAAAAACATGCCGGGCTATACCTTTCCCCTGGAAAGGACGCCCGCTTGCATATGGAAAGAGCTTGGGAAAATGGATCTTCATTAGAGGTTGCTGCTGCGTGGGGTGTAGACCCAATCTTTATGCTAGTTGGATCTCAAGGATTTCCAAAAAATGTCTCAGAATACGAATTTATCGGAGGTATAAGAGGTCAAGCGGTTGAAGTTGTTCGAGGTAAACGAACAAGCTTGTTGTTACCTGCCAACGCAGAAATAGTTGTAGAGGGGACTATTCATCCTAAAGCAATGAAAAACGAAGGCCCATTCGGAGAGTTCACAGGGTATTATGGTAAACCCGAAGGTGAAGCTCCATTAGTTGAATTAACAGCATTACATTTCCGAGACCAACCAATCATGACTAATGCGCTCATGGCAGATTATCCATCTTGCGAACAATCAGGATTTTTTGCGATTGTTCGGTCTGCACGAATATGGAATGACTTTGATAAACTTGGTATCGCAGGAGTGAAGTCAATTTATTGTCACCCTGCAGCAGCCGGTGGCTGGGGAATGACGTGTGTTAGCATAGAACAGCGTTATGCTGGGCATGCAGCACAAGTATTAGCGTTAGCAGCTCAAGTTCCGGGGGGGGCCTATTATACAAAATGGATAATTGTAGTCGATGAGGACATAGATCCGTCGGACATGGACCAAGTAATATGGGCAATGTCCACTAGAAGCAATCCATCTGATGATGTTGAAATACTGAATAATACCTGGTCCACTCAGCTTGATCCCGCGCAATATCCCGCAGAGAAAAGGCCATATGGTTCAAAGTGCCTGATAAATGCGTGTAAAAATCATCGACATATCAATGAATATTCAAAAAGGACAATGCTATCTAAGAGGATTTACAACTCTGTTGTGTCCGATTGGGAAAACCTTGGCCTCCCAGGCGTTCCTCCAACAATAGAAAATTTTGAAAAAGAAGTCTAAAAAAAAACAGTATTAAATAAACTCTTTAATGAAGTGATTATAAAAAGAATAACACTGCAAAAACCAAACACGCAGCCAAGTCACACAATATAAAGATTTGCCTATAAAATTTATACACTTAAACCCCGTTATTTTTCTCAATGAGGGGTTATTGTAACTATTTCGCCATTAACCAATGGACAAACTCGTTTAGAACCGTCTGATCCACATTCACCACATTTAAATCCAATTTCCCCATATTCTACGTCAGGCAATCCCTGCTCCAACCATTCACTTGGAACCACCCCTTCCCATCTATCGCAGGACTCACAATACAATCCAATACAGCACTCATGCTCAGCGAGATCGCTCATAGTATTTACTGTAACAGCAGCACAATTTTCCATTTTATAACACCGTTTTACGCAAATTAGTTTAAGGAACAAAATATGTGGTAATTAATAACATACTATAATACGCTTGAGTGAGTAGCATGGATGACATAATTTCACAAAAAGATGCAGTGTGATCTTCTATTGTGTTGGATAGCATTTTCAAATTTCTTCTACAATTGCATGACAGAAATATATCAAAGCTTTACACCTTACCCTTCACTAGAGAATATAAAGTCGGGTCCATTTGCGTAAATTAGGTCAAAATGTCGAATGTAAACCAAAATATGAATTAAGCTATTGCTCAAACCAAAGATTGCAATAATTGGGGCGGGGTTATCGGGCCTTTCTTGCGCGAAAAAACTATGCCTTGCTGGTTTTTCGCCTACTGTGATCGAAAAAAGTCGGGGAATCGGAGGACGACTATCAACGCGCAGAATTGGCAACCAATTTTCTTTCGATCATGGAGCTCAATATGTTTCCTCAAATGGATATGATTTCAACTTATATCTTAACGAAGCCATGGAAAAAGGTGTCGCCGGAGAATGGTGCAGGATGCATTCAAATGCAAATGCAAAACCTAAATCAAAACCAAAAATCGTTGGGCTAAAAGGTATGAGCAATTTAGTTACTCCACTAGCTGAAAATTTAGACCTACATTTCAACTCAGCCGTAAAAAGTATTAATCCTCATAATAACGGCTGGGAAGTAGAAACAATTAACAAATTAGGTAAAACAACATTTGATATTGTTGTAATCACGATACCAGCCCCCCAGGCAAGAGAATTGCTATCAACCCAATTAGTTATATCCTCAGATTTAAACAAAGTTCAGTTTTCTCCATGTTTAGCCGCAATGATAGCCTTTGAAGACAAAATCTCCATTGAAACAAATACATTTATGAGTCCGAATTCTGAATTAGCATGGTGTGCTCGAAATAGCTCAAAACCCAATCAACAATTACTTCCTGATTGTTGGATAGTACATGCTAGTGCTGGTTGGAGCGAAAAAAATATTGATAGTTCAAAAGATGAGATTGCAAAAAATTTACTAAAAATATTTAGCAATACATTTCACATTAAATTACCGAAAGTCCAGTTTTTGGCAGGTCATAAATGGAGATATGCTTTTGCTTGCCTGCCGCTGAAAAAAGACTACATCCTCTCGTCTGAAAAAACTCTAATTGTAGGTGGGGACTGGTGTTTAGGCAATCGCGCTGAAGACGCCTACGACACAGGTCTTTCGATTGCGAGTTTTATTTCAAATACTTTCTAAATTTAGTGAAAAACCTAACTTATATAATTTTTGTTTAAATTCATTAAGAAAATTTCTTGCTCACAAAACAATTTCGTTATTATTTTAAATGACTTAAATAATTCTTGGGTAGTCAATTATGTACATAGCAATGAACCGTTTTAAAATAATGTTGGGTCGAGAAAAAGATTTTGAGGCAATTTGGACAGACAGAAAAACCTTCCTTAAGCAGGTGCCTGGTTTTATAAAATTCAATCTTATTAGAGGAACTACACAGGACGATCATACATTGTATGCCTCACATAGTTCTTGGAACTCTTATACGGATTTTGAAAATTGGACAAAATCAGAGCAGTTTCGTGAAGCCCATGCAGGAGCTGGTAAGCATTCTTCACTCTATCTTGGACATCCCATTTTCGAAGGTTTCGAGGTAATTATTTAGTGTCTGCGTTTTTATCTTCTCATAAAATTAATTACTTATCATTATACACACCTTGTGTAGATTGAAGTAATTCAGGATACTTAATTAAATTTTTTGGAGAAAAAAAAACAATGAAAATTACAACAAGTTTTTGCTTTATCTACTTTTTCTTTTTTTTTAATGTTCACGTAGTTTATGCAAAATGTGGAGCAATTACAATTGCCGAAATGACCTGGGGGTCGGCAGCTGTTGCAGCACATGTTAAAAACATTTTCCTTGCAAAAGTATTTAATTGCAATACCGATTTAGTACCGGGAGATACTGTACCAACTGTAACTTCAATGACCGAAAAAGGTCAGCCTGATATAGCGCCTGAAATTTGGGTAAATTCAGCTCGAAACGTCGTCAACAAAGCGGTATCAGATGGAAAACTGAAAATTGCAGGAAACATTTTATCTGATGGTGCGGAAGAAGGCTGGTGGATCCCCAAATATTTGGCAACAGCAAGACCAAATTTGACCAAATTAAGTGAAATTTTAAAAAACCCAAATCTATTTCCAGATAAAGAAGAACCAGGGAAAGGACGGTTTTATACTTGTCCTCCTGGTTGGGCATGTGAGATTGTTAACAAAAATCTTTACACTGCGTATAGATTAAAAGATGCTGGCTTTACTATTTTTAACCCCGGTTCAGGAAAGGGGTTGGCGGCAGCCATTGCACGCGCTTATGAGAGACGGGAACCTATATTCACATATTACTGGGCTCCGACTGCGATATTAGGAAAATATCCAATGGTAAAGATTACAGAAATGAAACATAATCCTGAAACTTGGCTCTGCATCACCAAAAAAGATTGTCAATTCCCAAAAAAAAATATGTATCCAGAATCAAAGGTTGTCACTTTGGTGACTACTGACTTCGCTTCAAACAATCCAGGTGCATTTGAATTTGTAAATAAATTTTCCTGGTCAAATAAAGTTGTTAATGCACTTTTAGCTTGGAAGGAAAAGGAACGGGCAACGGCAAAAGAAACGGCTGAATATTTCATTGTTAATTATGCCGATATTTGGAAAAATTGGATTCCTGCATACACACATTTTAAACTTAAACCATTTGTTAAAAATATTGACTGATGCAAACAAAATCTAAACGTTTTTACTTCTTTTGATCATACAAAACAGTGGAAATCTTTAACGCAAATTTTCCTGTGCTTGATAATAAACTTCTAAGAAGTATACAAAGAGGTATAGATGATTCATATCTTGAATTCTCAAGAACATTTGGCGCTAAAATAGAAAGTTTTTTCGATCCACTACTTTATGTTTTGATCTGGTTCGAGCAGGGTCTAATGCTCATGCCTTGGTGGTCGGTGATATGTTTAATTGGAATAATAGCTTACTTGTCTAGTCGAAGTTTAATATTCACATTTTGTGTCTGTAGTGCCTTCCTCTCCATTGGCTTCCTTGGTATGTGGGATAACACGATGCGAACGGTTGCAATAATATTACTCTCGACTTTTTTTGCTGTTCTAATTGGAGTTCCGATCGGGCTTTTAATGTCAAGGTCAAATATATTGGAAAGGTTGGTATTACCAGTTTTAGATATTATGCAAACCATGCCAATATTTGTTTATCTTATTCCGGTTGTGATGTTGTTTGGCCTAGGAAAGGTACCAGGGTTAATAGCTGTAGTAATTTATGCAATACCACCCGTGATACGGTTAACAAATCTTGGAATACGATTAGTCGACAAAGACATTTTAGAGGCAGCAGAAGCGTTTGGGACAAGTAAAGCAACCCGCATGTTAAACATCGAAATTCCACTTGCATTACCAAATATATTGGCTGGGATAAACCAGACAATTATGATGGCCTTATCAATGGTTGTGATAGCATCAATGATTGGCGTAAAAGGCCTTGGTCAGCCAGTTCTGCAAGCGGTAACCAACCAATATTTTGCGGTTGGTCTTTTCAATGGAATGGCTGTGGTATGTTTAGCAATTGTTTTTGATCGAATAACACAAAATTTTGGACGCCGTATTCAAAAAGAACATAAGCCAATTATATAATGGTATTGAAAGACCTAAATAAAATTCGAATAAACAAACTTTATAAAGTATTTGGGCCGAGACCTAAAAAAGTAATGTCGTTGGTGACCCAAGGAATTTCTAAATCTGAATTACTTCGTGATCATAATCACATACTCGCACTGCGAAACGTAAACCTTGCAATACAACAAGGGAAACTGCAGGTCATCATGGGTCTAAGTGGAAGTGGAAAATCTACTTTAATACGTCATATAAATCGATTGATAGAACCAACTTCGGGAGACATTTGGTACGATAACAATAATATTTTGAGTTACTCATCAGCGAAAATTCGGAAGTTTCGAAGAGAGAACATTAGTATGGTTTTCCAGAACTTTGCCCTAATGCCTCATCAAAATATATCGCAAAATGTAGAATTAGGGTTGAAGGTACAAGGAAAATCGAAGTCCTTTCGGGCAAAGGTGGCGTCTGATTGGATTAAAAAAGTTGGACTTCAAGGGTTCGAAAAATATTATCCACATCAGTTATCTGGTGGGATGCGTCAAAGGGTTGGTCTAGCCAGAGCACTGGCCACAAATGCAGAAGTACTGCTTATGGATGAACCGTTTAGTGCATTGGATCCCCTTATTAAAACAGATATGCAAACCCTTCTGATTAAACTCCAAAAAGAAGTAAAAAAAACTATTATATTTGTTACTCATGATCTCGAGGAAGCAATTTATATTGGAGATAAGATTGTGATACTCAAAGACGGAGAAGCCATCCAAAATGGTAATTCCCAACAAATTTTACTTCAACCTAAAAATGATTATATTGCGTCTTTCACCCGTCGAGTTAATAGAGGTCGTGCTATTAAGGTGGGATCAATTACAAATTCAACAGAACACACATACACCGATGCTGAATGCAACGAAAACACGTGTTTAGAAGAAGCATTGAAGCTGGCGTTAAAGTCACCGGAAAAAAAAATCCGGGTAATAAATGATAATAATGATTATGTAGGTTTTGTGGATGCTGCTTCGATAATGGAAACTATATGCGAACCCAAGTAATTCTCTGATCTATGAATGCCCTGTCTGTTTAACGAATGAATTTGTACAAAACAACAAATACATTGGTCAAATTCATCCAAGGATTTTGCCACCGTCATACCGCGACGAGCACAACCAATCCGATAACTATTATGTTAGCAGCCCAATAAAGAATTATGAGCCCTAACGTTTCCAAATCCTTAAGCATTTTCATATATACTTTCCATGCTGCAAATCCTTCAATTGCTACAATACGCAGTGAATTGGAATATGGATTTTTTCTGCTTATCTGGAAGCCCTTTAGGCAAGCTTGAAAACCTAACTGAACAACTAAATGAAGCTTTTTACAATTTTGAGACACATGAATAAGTTTTCCAATAAGAGTTAACTTCTACATCTTAGACAAGATGTAATAACATAATTAACAAAACTTGTTTCTGAGTGATCTGCAAAACAGCCTTTTTGGTATATTGAAAAGGTCACTCTTGACCGGCGCGCATTCAGGCTCCCTTAAAACCCTCCCGGTTAAACACTGAATGCGCGCCACTAAAACAAAGGTAACGGGAAAGGTAAAAATTAAGCATTGGTAGAAACGTTATCGAAAGGTTTTTTTTAATCCTTCACGCTTACATTGTCTGATGATCAATTTATAGCCCAACTTCAAAAACCCACGATGTTTTTTATTTTCTGCGTTTTCTATCTGAGCTAATTGTTTCTCAGTTAGATCAGTAATGTCGCGCGTACCAAAATATTCACAAATTTTATTACTCACCTCATTAAAAATTTCTTCTTCAATTAGCTTCATTTTACTCTCGGTACCTTTCGAGACGAATTCTTCAAAATCCTGCTTTAACAACTTTTTCTCCTATGATTTGCTATTCAAGATGATTAACATATGCATTCTGTATTTCACTCAATTCGGGTATCGAATTTATCATTTTGTAAACTATTAATGTATCAAGCCTAATACACATTCGTTTTTGTGAGTTTGATCGGTATCACACCTAAGAGAATAGTTATTAGCTATGTGAAAACTTATTTATATGAAAAATAATCCGATGCAAATATAAGATAGGTTAATCTTCCCTAATTTTTATAATAAATTGTGAAAAAGTATTGGTCCAAGGACTTTCCCTAATCGTAAATGTTATATGAATATTTGTGGACATCTGATGATTCGTGTTTGTAAAAATCTAAAAATTGAGATAGATAAATTTTTTTATATCTGCTCACTATTAATTGTTTATGGTATGTAGTCATTTGCAAGCCCTAACATTTAAAGTAAGGGTCTTACCCCGGTTCTAGAAGTTTTTTTGAAAATAATAATGCAGA
>PAPV01000022.1 GCA_002709075.1 Rhodospirillaceae bacterium
CAGCGAGGGCACACACCCAAAAAGATTTCTTTTCTTCTCCAGTCATTACAGCTCTCCTATTTATCCAGATGCATAGAATAGATCCGATTGTCGGACGGGACTAATGGCTCGCAGCGCTTAAATTTTGCTTGTTTTGAATCAAGTAAAACTAATGAATAGGAAAAAAAAGACTAAATGCACACTCAAACACCAGTAAATCCGTGATCCTTGACCCGAAAAAGTGCCACTTTGTGTCAATATTGTAAGAGGTCGAATTAAAATTCGTTGTCAATTTAGTTGTCGCGAAACAACAAAATCGTTATATATCAACAACTTAGGTGGCGGGAGTGACGGGACTCGAACCCGCGACCTCTGGCGTGACAGGCCAGCGCTCTAACCAGCTGAGCTACACCCCCCTTAACTTAAGGTATTGCAGGTGTTATCTACCAAATCCCTACAAGTCAACAGAATCATTCACCTTTTTGCTATTACAAATTTCATTCACAGAACTTATTAATGATATTATTTTAATTTAGTATTCTTATTTTATTTTTATACCAATGAAAATTAGCGCTTCGTATCTTTGATACTCGTCTGAGTTATTGAGCTATTTTTATCTCATAATTTTATTTTATCTTTTTAATATATTTGAATTCCAACACGTAATCAGAGCTTCGTGCCTATGTAAAAATTCGTTTGACCCATTCTATCGCATGTTTACAATTTAGACTAATTTTAACAGGCATCATTCCTAAAATCCTATTTTGAGCAACATCGAATGTTACTGGTTTCTTCGAGTAAATAATAAATTGTCTTATTACATAATTGAAACTAAAAGCTACTCCAGTACCTACAATTTTAGCCGAGAAAATATCGGTCAGCCCACTTTCAATTAATGCAGTCATAGTGATAAGATTTACAATCATTGCTATGCTACTAGCTACAAATATTTGTACTAAATCGTAGGGCGACCCTTCAGAATTTGGAAAAAACGCAACCGTCCTGCAAAGAAACCAATTAGAGAGGGTGGCAACAAAAAAACCGGGCAGAGCTGCAAAGAAATAAGGTATTTCTGCGTAAACAAAAATTAAGTAGAAAATTCCCCATTCAATAATTGCTGCAATACCGCCGACTCCGGCATATAATAAAATGCTCTGCAAATAGGTTCGCATTAAAAACAACACAAGTTTTTCAGCCAGATTAATCAATAAAGAGAGGGGATTTTAATCCAAAGAAGAAAACAGATTACACTCCTCTGAAAACAACACCAAAATAAGCGATAGGTGGTGGGCGGTGACGGGCTCGAACCGCCGACATCCACGGTGTAAACGTGGCGCTCTCCCAACTGAGCTAACCGCCCTAGAAGTTATTTACCACAAGGACAAAGTAACAAAAAAATCGGCCGCATTGAGCAGCCGACTTTTATGCCTAACATATTAATTCACTGCGTCCTTAAGTCCTTTGCCAGCCTTAAATTTGGGTTGGTTTGACGCCGCAATCTGAATAGTTTCGCCGGTTCTTGGATTTCTTCCCGTTGTAGCCTGTCGACGACTAACACTAAAAGTTCCAAAACCAACCAACCTAACTTCGGTTCCATTTTTCAGCGATGAGGTTATAGCATCAAAGACCGCATCGACGGCTTTGGCTGAATCTGCCTTGGACAGGCCTGAACCGCTCGCCACATCGGCCACAAGATCGTTTTTATTCATTGTTTGGTTCCTCTTACTGTGGAAGAATTTAAAATATGCCCTACTCAGGCCCTAAATGCCGTCATATTTACACTTAACTGCGGCACACTTGATTCTAGACAGCAGAAAAAAAACGTCAATTATTAAAACAACAAAAATCCCCAAAAAACCGCCGATTTCGCTACCTTTTTGCGAATCACCTGAAGCTTTTCCGTATCGTCAGATAAATAACAGCGTTTCTTTCTAGTGTTTCACTACATTTGAAACTGCTTTTTTATCAGTGTCGGCCGGCGGCACTGTATCTACGTCCTCTTGCCAATCAATAGGTACCAACTTTGTTGTAAGTGCATGGTCAAGAACTTCATCAACCGTTGAAACTGGGACAATTTCAAGCCCTTCTTTAACGTTGTCAGGAATATCAGCAAGATCTTTCTCATTGTCCTTGGGGATTAGAACAAGCTCTATCCCACCTCGTACCGCTGCGAGTAATTTTTCCTTTAACCCTCCGATCGGCAGTACCCTGCCTCGCAAGGTAATTTCTCCGGTCATTGCAACGTCTTTCCGAATTGATATTCCTGTTAGAGCAGATACCATTGTCGTGCACATTGCAACACCCGCAGATGGACCGTCCTTTGGAGTTGCCCCTTCCGGAACGTGTACGTGGATATCTCTTTTTTCAAATACAGTGGGAACAATTCCAAACTCAACGGATCGAGACCGAATATAAGCCCGTGCTGCCTGAACAGACTCCTTCATAACATCGCCAAGTGTACCTGTATGCGCAACATTACCCTTACCGGGCATAACAACAGACTCTACAGAGAGCAACTCCCCCCCTACCTCAGTCCAAGCCAAACCTGTGCAAACTCCAACTAGGTCTTCTTCCTCGATAACACCATATCGAAATTTTTTGACCCCGGCGAAATCCTCAAGGTTATCTGGCGTAACTTCAATACTAACAGCCTCCTCGGAGACAATTTTCTTGACAGCCTTACGTACCAAGTTAGCCAACTCCCGCTCAAGATTTCTTACACCGGCTTCACGTGTGTAATACCGTATCAAATCTCGCAATCCTGACTCGGTTATCTTCCACTCCTCTACGCTAAGTCCGTGCGCTTTTAATTGTTTTTCGATAAGATGCTCTTTAGCGATTTCAACTTTCTCATCCTCTGTGTATCCGGAAAGCCTAATTATCTCCATCCTATCCATAAGAGGTCCAGGTATACGCAATGTGTTCGCAGTGGTCACGAACATAACATCTGATAAATCGTAATCGACTTCTAGATAATGATCATTAAATGAGTTATTCTGTTCAGGATCAAGGACTTCAAGAAGTGCCGATGAAGGATCCCCTCTCCAATCCGCTCCTAACTTATCAATTTCATCAAGTAAAAATAATGGATTAGAGGCGCCGGCCTTCTTCATACCCTGTATTATTTTTCCTGGCATCGATCCAATATATGTGCGTCTATGTCCCCGTACTTCTGCCTCATCCCTAACCCCGCCAAGCGACATTCTGACAAATTTTCTGCCAGTTGCCTTTGCTATGGACTTTCCTAAAGATGTTTTACCGACGCCAGGTGGACCGACAAGACATAGAATAGGCCCCTTGAGTTTCCTTACACGTTTCTGGACAGCAAGATACTCTAAAATACGTTCTTTAACCTTTTCAAGACCGTAATGATCACTGTTCAAGACTTTCTCAGCGTGTGTTAAATCTTGTTTAACTTTACTACGTTTTTTCCATGGTATACCCAATAACCAGTCCAGATAATTTCGCACTACAGTCGCCTCAGCAGACATTGGACTCATCGAACGCATTTTTTTTAATTCGGATGTCGCTTTTTCTCTTGCCTCTTTTGACAGCCGCAATTTTTTTATCTTTTCTTCAAGTTCAGAAGCCTCATCTCGGCCATCCTCGCCTTCTCCCAATTCTTTTTGAATTGCCTTCATTTGTTCGTTTAGATAATATTCACGCTGCGTCTTCTCCATCTGTCGTTTAACACGATTGCGTATCCTTTTTTCAACCTGCAAAACCCCTATCTCTGCTTCCATAAGCGAATAGGCTTTTTCAAGCCTTGCCGTGATTGTATCTAGTTCAAGCAACTCTTGTTTTTCCACGATTTTTAGAGCCAAATGGGAAACAACGGTGTCTGCAAGCTTACTTGGTTCGTCAATTTGATTAAGTGAAACTAAAACTTCCGGAGGAATTTTCTTATTTAACTTGATATATTGTTCAAATTGTCCAATTACTGACCGAGAAAGCGCATCATGTTCCTCAGCACTTTCTTCACCATCTTCAAGAAGCTTTACATTAGCTTCAAAATACTCATCATTTGGACTGAAACTAGCTATCGATGCTCTTTGAGTACCTTCCACGAGAACTTTAACGGTTCCGTCCGGTAGTTTTAATAATTGTAGAACTGTACCAACTGTTCCCACAGTATATAAATCATCCGACCGAGGATCATCGTCGGCAGCATTTCTCTGAGTGACGAGCAGAATTTGTTTGTCACTACCCATAACGTTTTCTAACGCACGCACAGATTTTTCTCGACCAACGAATAATGGGACTATCATGTGAGGGAACACTACAATATCACGCAAGGGCAATACGGGTAGTAAATCGACCTGTTCTACTTCCGACATTTGATACACCTTTAATTTATTACATTCGTACCCTGAGGGCAAAATACTTGATAGTGTTTAAATGGATCGACTTATCGGATAATTCAAGGGCTCAACTCATGCGCTAGATTCGACTTCATCCTGCCGCTTAGAATATATGTACAAAGGATCACTATGCCGATCAACAACCTCTCCATTTACAGCAACCTCTTCTACACCCTGAAAACCCGGCAACTCATACATTGTGTCTAGCAAAATACTCTCCAAAATCGAACGTAATCCGCGCGCCCCTGTTTTTCTCTCTATTGCTTTTTTTGCAATAGCATTAAGAGCATCATCGGTAAAATTAAGTTTTACATCTTCCATTTCAAAAAGTGTACTATACTGTTTTATCAACGCGTTTCTTGGTTTAACTAAAATTTCGACAAGAGCCTCTTCATCAAGGTTTTCAAGTGTAGCAATAACTGGCAATCTTCCAACAAATTCAGGGATTAGACCAAATTTCAAAAGATCTTCTGGTTCAATACCGCGTAAAATTTCTCCAGTATCTCGATCATCCGGCCCCTGAACATCTGCTCCAATACCAATGGAACTTCCTTGACCTCGATCAGCTATTATTTTTTCCAATCCAGCAAATGCACCACCAACAATGAACAAAATATTAGTGGTATCAACCTGAAGAAATTCCTGTTGGGGATGTTTCCGTCCACCCTGGGGTGGAACACTGGCGACGGTTCCCTCCATAATTTTTAGTAATGCCTGTTGCACACCCTCACCGGATACATCTCTAGTTATCGATGGGTTATCTGACTTACGGGAAATTTTATCTACTTCGTCAATGTAAACGATTCCTCTTTGAGCACGTTCAACGTTGTAGTCCGCAGCTTGAAGTAATTTTAATATGATGTTTTCAACGTCTTCACCGACATATCCAGCTTCGGTCAGGGTTGTGGCATCTGCCATCGTGAAGGGAACATCTAGAATTCTCGCTAACGTTTGCGCCAACAAGGTCTTACCACAGCCGGTTGGCCCAATTAAAATTATATTTGATTTTGCTAACTCAATATCGGCATTCTGTGAACCATGAGCCAGCCGTTTATAGTGATTATGAACAGCAACCGAAAGAACCCTCTTTGC
The DNA here is from genome assembly GCA_002709075.1 of Rhodospirillaceae bacterium. GTDB lineage: Bacteria > Pseudomonadota > Alphaproteobacteria > MPNO01 > UBA2964. The sequence continues at coordinate 5,433 of PAPV01000022.1, forward strand.
GTACAATTGGCCAATGACATAATCATTTAGAACAGAGCAAATATCCGCCGGGGTAGGAACCCCATCGTTGGATTTCACGAGAGTAGTTTTGTGTTCTTCGCGAATAATATCCATGCAAAGTTCCACACACTCGTCGCAAATGAACACTGTTGGCCCAGCAATGAGCTTTCTCACCTCATGTTGGCTCTTTCCGCAGAAAGAACAATAAAGGACGCTTTTCTCGTCGCCACCTCCGGACTTACTCATATAATACCTCTAAAACCATGTTCTGACAGTATGTTAGCGAAGCATGTCAAATGCGTCTATCTGCAAAACTAGCAAATTTACTTCGCTTTTTTTTAAATTCCTTTAACGATTCAGTACCACTTGTTAATACAACCACAATTCACACTTTATTTAGTAGTTTTGATCAATCCGCTGATTTTGATTCTTTTTCATCTTCTATGCTAAGATCCGGCCTAACAGATACTACTTCATCAATCAAACCAAACTCTTTAGCGACCTCTGGAGACATAAATTTATCTCGTTCCATGTTCTCCTCTAACACTGAAATCTGTTGTCCTGTATGTTTAACATATATTTTATTGAGTCTTGCCCTCAAATCTAGTATCTCACGTGCATGAATTTCTATATCAGTTGCCTGACCCTGAAATCCTCCGGAGGGTTGGTGTATCATTATACGGGCATTGGGAAGAGAAAAGCGCTTTCCCTCAGCTCCAGCCGTCATTAACAATGATCCCATCGAAGCCGCCTGCCCAAAACAAACAGTCGAAATGTCCGGCCTAATGTACTGCATTGTATCATAAATTGCGAGGCCAGCAGTTACTGCCCCTCCGGGAGAATTGATGTAAAATGAAATATCCTTACCGGGATTCTCTGCCTCTAAAAATAAAAGCTGGGCACAAATAACACTAGAAACTTCGTCATGCACAGGACCAGTCAAAAATATTATTCTTTCTTTTAATAGTCGGGAATAAATATCATAAGACCGCTCTCCCCGGTTAGTCTGCTCGACAACCATGGGAATTAATGAATTCATTTTTATCTCACTCATATTTCTTTCACTTTTTCAAAGTAATTAATAAAAAAACTTGCTCTAAAATTAAAACAATCGGGTTCAATTCGTTTCTTCGACGTTATCCGGCTTCATCAACTCTTCAAGAGATACCTCCAGATCATTAATATCAGCCATTTCTAATATAAAATCGACAACTTTTTCCTCAAAAATTGGCGCTTGTATTTCCTGTTTTGCAGTGTCATTTTTCTGAAAGTACTCGAGGACGGCAGCTTCCTGTCCAGGAAAACGAGCAGCCTCAGTGTGCATCGCTCGGTTTAAATCATCCTGCGTGACAGTTATATTATTATTTTGCCCTATATCAGAAAGAAGAAGACCTAGGCGGACCCGACGTTCTGCGATTTCTCTATAATGGTTTTTTAATTCATCCTCGGACTTATTTTTATCATCAACATCAAGTGTATCCTTTTCTTTTGCTTCTTCGATTTGCTTCCAAATCATATTATATTCGCCCTCGAGGATAGATTCCGGAAGCTCGAAATTTACCTGCTCGGCAAGTTTATCCAGTAGTTCCTTTTTAAGGCCGGCCCGGGAGAGTTGGCTGTATTCCCTCTCCAACTGTTCACTAACACCGGTTTTTAATGCTTTTAAATCTTCAAAACCAGACGCCTTTGCAAGCTCATCGTTAACTGCAGATGGTTTAGGCACCCTTACGTCATGTGCTGTGACATCGAATGTTACCTCTTTACCTTGAAGCTCTTTATTGCCGAAGTCGTCAGGCATTGTGATTTTTATTATCTTGGTATCTCCGTCTTTCATTCCAATAATCTCTTCTTCAAACCCTGGGAAAAACGCCTTTTGACCAAGAACCAATTCTATGCCATCCATCGAACTACCAGGGAATTCATTCCCATCTATTGTACCCTTAAAATCAATCACCACCTGATCACCTTCTTGTGCCGATCGACCCGCAGTTACTTCAAACTCTTTCCGGTTTTCGGCTAATTTTTCAAGTGATTTTTTAACATCATCATCTGATGCCGAAACAATTTTCCGCGTCAGTTTCAGCGTCGAAAAGTCGATACCCTCTATAACCGGCAATAGTTCGACTGCTAGTTTGTATTCTAAATCTGCTCCCTCTTCGAAAGAAATTATTTCTACTTTTGGTTCACTTGCGGGGCGAATATCTTTTTCTTCTAGAGCCTGTTGCCAACTCTCCTGAATTGTTCGTTCCAACACTTCACTGCGAACATTTTTACCAAAACGTTTCCGAATCAAACTCACAGGCACCTTACCCGGTCTAAAACCTGGCAAATTAGCTTTCAATGCCATTTCTTGAAGACGTCCGCTCATAGCTTTATCAATATCCGCGGCCGGCACATGCACCGTAAACTCTCGTTTTAAACCATCGGCACTAGTTTCAGTCACCTGCTTTGTCATTTTATTCTCTCGTTTCAAAAATTTACCAGCGCTAAGGCTGCAAATTTATGGTGGTGCGGGCGAAGGGACTTGAACCCCCACGGCTTTCGCCACCAGATCCTAAATCTGGCGTGTCTACCAATTCCACCACGCCCGCTTTAAAAATTGTCCCTGTGTGGACCGATAATGGAATGCTGTATAACACAGAAGCTGGATTGGAAACAAAAAGTTATCGTGTTTGCAGACTTAATCAAAGATTAGATTACAATTCTTTCTCGATAGCGATCCGCAAATGAACTAAGAGCTAACATGCGGGTGCCTTTATCAAAGTCAAGGAACTTCTTATCGCGGGTGAGAGAAATTTGAAACCGAACATGAGGAATACCATACAAATCGGTACCGAGCGACTCCACACATGCAATCTCTATTAAATTGTCGTCGCGCAAATGTTGAAAGGTGGAACCTGGTCGCATATATTCGAGCTTTTCACCACGCTTAAAAAAAACACTCGGAAGTATCTGCCCGTTTCCGCGCGCCAAAATATCATGTTGGACATTCAAACCATCGCCTTGTTCCATAAAAACAATCCTAAGCCGCTAAATTCTATTTAACCTTATTATTACTTTAAGAGTTTTTAAGCAAGCCATTGTTTTATAGTAGTTGTTGTGCATTGACCATGGAGGATTAAATAACTGTTTCAAATTTTTTTCTATTTGTGTCTAACCTTGACAAAATGGTAGGGATCATCTTTGGGATATCACTTGCAACTAAACCAAGACCAAATTCTTCTGCCGCGGCCCCATGCACCCAAGCCCCCATACAAGCAGCTTCGAAAGCTGGCACTCCCTGTCCCATTAAACTGGCAATAATTCCGGAGAGAACATCACCCGATCCAGCTGTCGCAAGTGTTGGAGGCGCATTTGCATTGATTACAATACGCCCATCCGGAGCACTTATTACGGTATCAGATCCTTTTAAAAGGATAACAGCACCACTACTTTGCGCAGCACATCTTACCTGTTTCAATTTATCCCCAGCTATGTCAAACAAATGGGAGAATTCACCAGTATGGGGGGTTAATACAACATTTGTTCTTTTTATTGCGGAAAATAATAGATCTTTCTCGTGAGCAAATACACTCAATGCATCTGCATCTATTACGATGGGAAGTTCTTGCTGTAACAAAAACAAAACCATGTCACGGACATGCAGAGACACACCACAACCAGGGCCAATTAGAGCTGAGTCCATTGGCCTCTCTTGCAGCAAACTTTTAAAATCATGTAATTTCTGTATGCCAAATATAAGGCACACTGATAAATCAAGAGAATAAATTGGAACAGCTGACGGCGGCGAGGCAACTGATACCAAGCCGGATCCTGAACGCATGGCAGCGCGAGCAGCTAACCGAGCAGCCCCGGTCATCTTTTCTCCACCCACAACTAAAAGATGACCGCGATTATACTTATGCTCAGCAGCACTAGGAGTGGGATATGAGATTCCCCAACCGCCAGGAGTGTTTAAATATAAATTGGTTTTAACATTCTTTAATACCCTATCTGAAATTCCAATATCTGCTATCTTCAGTTCTCCAACGTAACTTTTACCTGGAAGGAGATAATGAGCGGGCTTCGGCCGACAAAATGTCACTGTCGAGTGACATTTGACTGCAAAACCAAGAATATTGCCAGTATTTCCATCGATACCGCTGGGTAAATCGACTGCAACCACCGGAATAGACCTTGCTGCTATAAACTGGAAGATTTTTAGGGAGTTTCCAATTAATGGCCTATTGAGGCCGGTACCGAAAACTGCATCTACGAGCAAGGCCATACCTTCAAGCAGTTCAGGCGATAAAGTTTTAATCTCACCTTTCCACTTTGCAGCCATAACCTTTGGTGCACCCACCAGTTTCTTTTTTTCTCCTAATAAACCCACTTCAACAGGCCAACCTGCTTGCCTAAGCAGCCGGGCGACCACAAACCCATCGCCGCCATTATTACCCGTTCCACATAAAACAAGTGTGCTACATTTCGTCCACCCGCTGGTGATATGTTTGACTACAGCTGCACCAGCATTTTCCATAAGCCTCAAATTACTGATGCCGTTAGCGTTTGCGATATTTTCTGCCCTTGTCATATCGTCTGTTGTCAAGATTTGATTCTGACTATGAAACTTGTCACCGACCATTAATACATATCCGCGCGGGAGTACTTAACACTGAATGGCGTCAACTTGACGCGACTAAATCATATCAGCAGTATGCCGAATAACTCAAGGAAACGGCATTAAAGGATACACCAATGAATAGTCCTGATTACCAAAACATCAAGTTTTCAATCAAAAATGGAATAGCACACCTCATACTGGCAAGACATGATATTCGCAACGCATTTTCGGACACCAAATTTACTGATGAAATTTTAGAGGGGCTATCGGTAGCACAGCATTCAAAAGATGTTCGAGTTTTGGTTCTATCAGCAGAGGGTTCCGCGTTTTCTGCAGGAGGTAACATCAAAGATATGCGTGATAAAAAGGGTATTTTTGGAGGTGGAACAGCGGGAACCCGTCGCGGCTACATGGAGGGTATACAGCGTATACCAAAAGCTTTGTTTGGAATGGATATACCAACGATTTCTGCTGTCCAAGGTCCAGCTATAGGAGCAGGATGTGACCTTGCACTTTTCTGTGACATTACCATTTGCTCAACTTTGGCTAAATTTGGCGAAACATTTATTAACGTTGGAATTATTCCAGGTGATGGTGGTTCATGGATTCTTCCCCGCCGCGTTGGGTTGCAACGCGCAGCAGAACTCTCATTTACAGGAAGGATAGTGGAGGGCCCAGAAGCTGCAGAAATTGGTTTAGCATTAGAATGCGTCGAACCTGAGTCATTGATGGAAAAAGTAATGGATCTCGCAAAGACTATTGCAGAACGTCCACCAATTACAGCACGTATGATGAAAACTCTGTTCCGGCAATCACTCTCCTCCCATCTTCACGACTTTTTAGATAATTGCGCTTCTATTCAAGCAATATGCCATTCAACTGAGGACCATCTTGAAGCAGTGGAGAGTATTTTAAATAAACGCGCCCCGAAATATAGGGGTTTGTGAATAAGTTTATAGTGAAATAAATATTTTCAGTTCTTGATTTCTAAAAGCTTCGGTGAACTCAAAAAAACTTCGTTGCAAAAATTGTTATTATTTACAATTATCAGAAGTGATTTCTATTCAGTTGATTTTTTACATCTTCAAGTTTCATCACATCAGCATATTTATGATGCATATCAAAAAGGTTAATTTTGTGGATGATTTCACTTCGATCAAAAACACATTCTTCGACAACAGATATGTGCTTTCCTAGCATATGCCCCTCTAATACTGATGCTCGAACGCAGCCCGACGTGCTCTCTCCACAAACTATAAGACTATCAACTTTGCGTTCATTAAGATGAGCGATTAATGGTGTCCCGAAAAATGAACTTGGCCTCTCTTTTCGTAACACCAGATCTTCCGGCTGGGGCGCAAAAGCATCGTGTATTTCACAGTCGTGCTCTTCCAATTCTATACCACGCCTTTTTGTTGAATGCACCCGATGCGGTGAAAACTGAGCTGTAACATAGAATATTGGAACTTCTAGTCGTCGACAGGATGCAATTAAATCTTGTGTTGGCTCGATGGCATCATGGGCATAAATTCCGCAACTGTTAGGGTGCTCGGACTCTAATTCATGCGGCATTCTTGAACCACCTTTGTAAACGAGGTTATATAAATCAATCACAAGTAGACCAGGGTTTGAACCTACGTAAGTGTCGCGTGCATAGGGAGAATAGGTCCGGATGTCACGTTCTGGTATCACATCTCTCCAACAATGATCTTCAAATTGGTCTTTTGTTGCCATAAATAACCTTTCCTTTTTACAATTAAAATATAACTTCTAACGATATTCGTTAATAAACAACACTGTAACTAAAATAAAATCGATCAGAATTTTTTTCAGTTTAACAATCGTAGTCATAGAAACAAGTGTTATTACTGAATAAGATAAATTCTATTTGAAACCTAGTCCATAGATTTTCAAACTGCCTAATTCTTTTCGAAGATAGCCGATTTCGGGTTTGGAAAGAAAAATTACCAAAACTATTTAATTGGTAATGCCAAATATTTGATCTAAGTATTATTAGTAACTTTGCACTATAAAGAGGAATTCGATGGGAGAATATGCGTTAGGCCAAGCTGTACCAAGGTCGGAAGACCCTCGTCTTCTCTCCGGAGGAGGCAGATATGTCGATGATATCAAACTCCCAGGAATGGCATACGGATGGGTTGTACGTTCTCCTTATGCAGCAGCAAATATAATTTCTATCGATACCAAAATTGCAAAGAATGCTAGTGGTGTACTCGCTGTTCTAACGGGCGATGATTGGAAAGCTTCCGGTCTTGGAGACATGCCCATAGCTTCAGGGCGGAAACGTGCCGATGGTGCAGCGATGTTCTGTCCACCCATGCCTGCTTTAATTAGGAAAAGAGCTCGCAGAGTTGGAGATTATGTAGCGTTTGTAGTGGCAGAAACACTGGCAGAAGCTAAGGATGCCGCCGAATTAATTGATATAAAATATGATATTTTGCCCGCCGTGACGGATGCAGAGGCTGCAATTTCTAACGGTTCCCCAGCAGTTTGGGATGAATGCCCAGACAACATATGTTTTGTCCACACAGGAGGAGACGCGGCTGCGGTAGAACAAGCTTTTGAAACTGCAAAGCATGTCATCACCCAAAAGTGCCGTATTAATAGGGTTATGGCAATGCCCATGGAACCTCGCGGCTGCACTGGAGATTACAACCACTCTGATGAACATTACACACTATACACCACTCTTCAGGGTGTTCACCCTTATAGAACGACTTTAGCAGATAAAATATTAAAAGTACCTGAAAACAAAGTGCGTGTTGTAGCGCTGGATGTCGGCGGCAGTTTCGGGATGAAGTCCCCTGTGTACAACGAGGGGCCGCTCTGCCTGTGGGCTTCTAAAATATTGCACCGTCCAGTAAAGTGGATGGGTGACAGGTCAGAATCTTTTTTGTCTGACTATGCTGGTCGAGATAACATTACAACTGCCTCTCTTGCTCTGACTGCTCAAGGGAAATTCCTCGGGTTTAAGGTTGAAACCCTTGCGGGCCTAGGGGCTTATATTGGATCTGCTACTCCCAACCCGGCAATTAATAACCTTGGCACACTTGCTGGAGTTTATATGATACCAGCAATTTCAGTTAAAGTTACAGGAGTAATCACCAACAACAATCCAGTTACTCCCTACAGGGGGGCCGGTCGGCCAGAGGCAGCCTTAATTATTGAACGCACTATTGATCTTGCAGCCGATAAGCTTAACTTCGACCCAGCAGAACTGCGAAGATTAAATACCATTCCTCCAGAAGCAATGCCCTATAAAACTGCATTATACTTTACTTACGACTGCGGTGAATTCGAAAAAAACATGGATATCACCATGGATATGGCTGACTGGCATGGTTTTGAAAAGAGAAGAAAAGAGTCACTTGCCTTGGGAAAACTTCGAGGTATAGGTATGTCAAATACGATTGAGCGTGCTGCATCTCCAGGATTTGAGGCTGCAGAAATCCGTGTTGGAAGATCAGGGACAGTTACACTTCAAAGTGGATCTTGCACTCAAGGACAGGGTCATGAAACTGTTTTTAAACAGATAGTCGCCGATAAACTTGGTATCGGCTTTAATGATATTAATTACGTGTGGGGTGACACAGACAAGGTAGCCTTTGGCCATGGAACAGGCGGCTCACGCTCATCTGCCTTAGGTGGATCTGCCGTTAACATGGCAACAGATAAGGTTATTGAAAAAGCAATTAAAATCGCGGCACACAACCTAGAGGCAGCACCTGAGGATATTGAACTTTCTGAGGGCCTATTCACGGTAGTTGGAACCGATAAAGCGTTATCATTTATTGAGGTGGCAAAGGCAGCCGTAAATCCGAACAGCATACCCAAAGATATGGAGCCGGGGATAAATGAACAGGCTACATACACGGCGGACATGATGAATTACCCTAATGGATGTCACATTTGCGAATTAGAAATCGATCCCGATACCGGAATTATTGAAATACTAAAATACAGCGTAGTTGATGATGTTGGCACAGTGATGAACCCCCTGCTTTTAAAGGGACAGATAATGGGTGGTATTGTGCAAGGAGTCGGACAAGCACTCATGGAGGATGTGGCTTATGATGAAAATGGCCAGCTTATCACGGGAAGTTTCATGGATTATGGCATGCCCCGTGCCGACAATATGAGTTATATGGATATTAAATCTAACCCAGTGCCCACAAAAACAAATCCGCTTGGTGTAAAAGGTGCTGGCGAAGCAGGAAATGTAGGAGGCCTACCCGCAGTTATGAATGCTATAATTGATGCGCTCTCCCCTCTAGGAATTCTCCATTTGGATATGCCCTGCACACCGGAAAAAATTTGGAGGGCGATTCAGTCTTGCAATAACAAAAATAGAAAAACAGCGATTTAATATGACATACGTTACTTATCGATTGAGGTAGGTAGAAAAGCTTTTCAAGGAGCGGCTTCTTTAGGCGGAATAGGAACTTTTTTTCACAAATCACAGCACATCTTAATTGTAAAAACTATCTAACCAAAAAATAAGCTAAAAAGCATTATTTGGCTCAAAAACTCGGAAATCAATTACTTTCTTTTTTCTTTTGTTAGAAAATACAAAAACTCAAAAGAAAGCTATTTTTTTATAATTCCTAATAATACCAAAATATGCAATGGGGCGAGCGATGGGACTTGAACCCACGACCCCCGGAATCACAATCCGGTGCTCTAACCAGCTGAGCTACGCTCGCCATTCGGAAGTTCAAGCTTCTTAAACCTGCCCTCGCCGCTCGTCAACAACCGAAGTGCCGCTTAAGACGCAATATTGCTGTAGCAATTGTTTCCTCATCTTTACAGAAACAGAAACGAATGTGCTTCGTAATTTCTTCGTCACAATAAAACGCACTCAATGGAATAGCAGAGACACGTGCTTTTTCAGTTATATACCTGCAAAATTCTTTGTCATTTCCACCAAAACCTGTTGCTTCATAATCGGCTATAATAAAATAGGTTCCTTCACACCTTAGCACCTCCATACCACAGGCCTCCAACCCGAGGGCAAGCTGATCCCGGCGACACTGCAGTTCAGACGCTAGAGAACAAAAATAGTCATTTGATTTTTTAAGGCCAAAGGCTACCCCCGCCTGCAAATTTGGCGGTGTGGTAAAAGTTAGAAATTGATGTGCTCTTTTGATGCACGAGAGCAAATGCGAACTAGCTGTAACATATCCCACTTTCCACCCGGTCAATGAAAATGTTTTTCCAGCTGATCCGATCCTGATACAACGATCCCGCATATTAGGGAGTGTGATAAGGGGTACATGTTCAGCTGAACCGAAAACTAAATGTTCATATACTTCATCACAAATCGCAAAAACATTATGCTTTTGTAAAAGTCTTGAAATGGTCTGTAATTCTTTAAGAGAAAAAACTTTGGCGCATGGATTCATCGGTGTATTTAGCAGAAAAATTTTAGTCCTATTATTAAAGGCATTATTTAATTCTTCGACAGGCAGTTTCCAGTTTGGAGGTTTCAAGCGCACACACTTTGGAACTCCTCCTGCCCTGAGAACAATCGGCAAATAAGAGTCGTAGAGAGGTTCTAATAAAATTACTTCATCACCCGGTTCTATCAGACCAAACAAGCATGCTGCTAATGCCTCTGTTGCACCGGAAGTAATAAGAACTTCAGTTTGCCAATCAGTTTGCAAATCATAAAAACGAGCATTGCACGATGCTACCGCCTTTCGAAGGGCTGGAAGCCCTAACATTGGTGGATATTGATTTATTCCATTTTTGATATAGTCAACAGCTACATTTACAACGTCAGGAGGCCCATTTCCGTCTGGAAAACCCTGCCCTAAGTTTATGGCTTCGTTAGCATCCGAAAGACGAGACATTACTTCAAAAATTGTGGTACCAAAACTTGATAAAACGCTGTTACCAGTCTCCATAAGCGTGACCTTCAAAAAAAATTATAAAACTGCAAAAATGTCTATGATAATTTAACTGCCTGCACAATAATCGTTCTGCCTATTTTTAATGCAACTTTTTTTAAAAAGGTAAACTAAATTTAATGTTTATACAGGGTTTCTAAGAAACCTTTTTGTCATTAATGTTTGGCATGGCGTATGCATACTTAAAAATTAGACTTTGGAGTTCTATATGAAAAAAATAGAAACAATTATTAAACCTTTCAAACTGGACGATGTAAAAGAAGCACTCCATGAAATTGGGGTCAAGGGGTTGACGGTTCTTGAAGCTAAAGGTTTTGGACGCCAAAAGGGACATACGGAGCTTTACCGTGGAGCAGAGTACGTTGTCGATTTCTTGCCCAAGGTAAAAATCGAAGTAGTGATTGAAGATGCAATGCTAGAACGCGCGGTTGATGCTATTAAGCAGGCAGCACATACCGGACGAATAGGAGATGGAAAGATATTTATATCCAGCATAGATGAGGCTATTCGGATTCGAACTGGAGAAACAGGAGCAGAAGCGATTTAATTTCTGATTCTTATGAGGTATTAGGGTCAACAATGTAAAGTAAAAGGCTTATAAATGACTGATAATAAAACAATCATGAAGATAATCGAAGATAATGATGTGGAATATGTTGATCTTAGATTCACCGATCCAAGGGGCAAATGGCAACATACCGCTCAGCATGTTACAACTATTGATGACGATTTCTTTGAAAATGGAATAATGTTTGATGGGTCTTCAATTGCAGGATGGAAAGCAATTAATGAGTCAGATATGACTTTAATGCCAAACCCTGACACGGCTGTTATGGATCCATTCACCGCACAACCGCAATTGATATTGTTTTGCGATGTATTAGAGCCATCCACTGGGCAACCATATGAGCGCTGTCCAAGGGGCATTGCAAAAAAAGCATTAGCCTACATGGGATCAGCTGGAATTGGCGATACAGCTTATTTCGGACCGGAAGCAGAGTTTTTCATTTTCGATGATGTACGTTTTGAATGTACAATGAACAGTTCTTCATATGAAATTGACAGCTCAGAAGGGCCATACAACTCTGGAGCAATTATTGATGGAGGGAATACAGGACATCGACCAGGTATAAAAGGAGGTTACTTTCCTGTCCCGCCAGTGGACTCAGGTACTGATATCCGGGCGGAAATGGTTTCTATTATGACGCAAATGGGTCTGCCGATGGAAAAACATCACCATGAGGTGGCACCCAGTCAACATGAACTCGGTATCAAATTCAACACATTATTGAAAGCGGCAGACAACCAACAAATATACAAATATGTTGTACATATGGTTGCTCATCAATATGGGAAAACCGCAACGTTTATGCCAAAACCTGTAGCCGGTGACAACGGTTCTGGTATGCACACACATCAGTCGATTTGGAAAAATAATAAACCACTTTTCGCAGGTTCCGGATATGCGGATTTGTCAGAAAGCGCATTATATTACATCGGTGGAATAATTCGACATGCCAGAGCTATCAACGCCTTCTCTAATCCTTCCACCAACAGTTACAAAAGATTGATACCTGGATTTGAAGCACCTGTACTTCTTGCGTATTCTGCGCGTAACCGTTCTGCTTCTTGCCGCATTCCTTACTCGGCTAGCCCGAATGGTAAGCGCGTGGAAGTAAGATTTCCAGATTCCACTGCTAACCCATACCTTGCATTTTCAGCGATGCTTATGGCAGGACTCGATGGGATAGAAAATAAAATCCATCCAGGCGACCCAATGGATAAAGATCTTTATGATTTGCCACCTGAAGAGCTAGAGGGTGTTCCAACTGTGAGTTCATCTTTACGCCAATCAGTTGAAGCGTTGAACGATGATCGGGACTTTTTAAAAAAAGGTGATGTGTTTAGTGATGATGCGATAGACGCTTACATTGGTCTAAAAATTGAGGAATGTCTGGAATTTGAGGAATCTCCTCATCCTATAGAATATAAAATGTATTACAGCGCATAGCAAAACTTGTGGAAAGTTTTGGGGCAGGTTTGCCAACAATAATTTGTTACTCATTTAGCTATCTTACGTTTACGGCCATTTTTATCTAAAGCGACATATGTGAACTCACCCTCTGTCACTTTAATCTCTTTTGACCCTGGACTTCGACTCCCAACATACACTTCCACGTTAGTAACTAGTGAAGTTGTACCGACATAGGAGACAGAGGCATAACAACTCACCACGTCACCTACAGCAACGGGGCGATGAAACTCGATTTTATCGACAGCAACAGTGGTAACACGCCCACGCGCACGCTGAAATGCAACATTTGCTCCAGCTAAGTCCATAAGAGACATTAACCAACCACCAAAAATATCTCCGCTTGGATTGGTGTCAGCCGGCATTGCCAGCATTCGTATGGATGGTTCTTTTTTTATTTCGCTATTTTGATTACCCCGCATATTCCTGATTCCTAAACTCTCGCGATATACTACATGTCTTATTACTTTACATTTTATATGATTTTTGAATGCCTATAAATACGCAGTAAAAACATGGGTTCTGTACATAATAATAAATCTAATTACTCCGCTGATGCTATTGAAGTTTTGGAAGGACTTGAGCCGGTCCGGATGAGGCCGGCAATGTATATTGGTGGATCGGATGAAAGGGCCATGCATCATCTAGCTGCAGAATTACTTGATAATGCGATGGATGAGGCCGTCGCTGGGCATGCAAGTTGGATAGAATTCAAATTAAAAGAAAATGGAACCTTAATGGTTCAAGACAATGGACGAGGCATTCCGATCGACGCCCATCCAAAGTTTAAAAATAAAACTGCGCTTGAAGTAGTAATGACCACACTTCACTCGGGTGGGAAATTTGATAACAAGGTTTATAATACATCTGGTGGACTGCATGGTGTTGGGCTTTCAGTGGTGAATGCCCTTTCCGACACACTCACAGTTGAAGTAACACGCAAAAATATAAGATGGAAACAAAAATACTCACGCGGAAAGCCTACCAGCAAATTAGAACAGGTTGGACCAGCAAAAATAACTAGTGGAACAGCAGTCACTTTTCATCCAGATACAGATATTTTCGGCAAAAATTCAAAATTCCAACCAAAAGATTTATATGCAATGGCCAAAGCCAAGGCATATCTTTTTAAAGGTGTTCGAATACGATGGAAATGTGAGAGTAAGACGCTAGATGAGAACTCTGGTATTCCAAAAGCAGAACTGCTCCATTTTCCGTCGGGACTTACTCAATATCTTGAACATAGAATAGCAAATCGTAATGAAGTTATAAAAAAAGCATTTCACGGTGAAGGCAAATTCAACGGTAAAGCGGGAAAAATTGAATGGGCGGTCTCCTGGACAAGTGATGGAGATGCCTCGCTTTTATCTTACTGCAACACAATTCATACACCAGAAGGTGGGACACATGAAGCTGGTCTGAGGAATGCTTTGGTTAAGGGCCTTCGGGCTTATGCTGAACTTATTGGAAGTAAACGTGCTTCAATCATAACTGGAGAGGATGTAATGGGCTGCCTTTGGGGAGTGCTCTCCGCCTTCATCCCTAATCCTGAATTTCAAGGTCAAACAAAAGAAAAATTAACTACACGAAACTTAACTCGTAATATTGAGTCAATTATTAAAGATAACTTCGATCATTTTTTAACCGATGATCCGAAATCGGCAACTATACTTTTAGACACAGTATTGGGACGCGCAGAAGATCGTCTTAACAGAAAAAAAGCAAAAGAAACTTCACGTAAATCAGCGACAAGGACGCTTCGCCTTCCAGGAAAACTGTCAGATTGCAGTAATAAAACCGCTGAAGGTACAGAATTATTCTTAGTGGAAGGGGACTCCGCTGGCGGCTCAGCAAAACAAGCAAGAGACAGGGCCACACAAGCAGTATTACCTTTAAGAGGTAAAATTTTAAACGTTGCAAGTGCTTCAGCTGAAAAAATACATTCAAATCAGGAATTAAATGATTTAATGCTTGCACTTGGGTGCGGAATCAGATCAACATTTGATTTAAAAAAATTGCGATATGAAAAAATAATTATAATGACTGATGCAGATGTAGATGGGGCACATATCGCTTCTCTAATAATGACCTTTTTCTGGAAGGAAATGCCAGAATTAATAACAAACGGACACCTGTATCTGGCACTTCCCCCACTTTACCGCTTAGTTCAAGGTTCTAGGACCGAATACGCAATGAATGATCAAGAAAAAGATCAGCTTTTAAGAACTGTATTTTCACAAAAAGAAAAAATTGAAATTAGCCGTTTTAAAGGATTAGGTGAAATGCCTTCATCTCAATTAAAAGAGACAACAATGTCCTCAGACAAACGCGTTTTGTTAAAAATAATTGTACCAGATCCTATTTTGAATACAGAAGATTTCAAAGCTATGGATACTTTAATAGATGACTTAATGGGCCGCAGGGCCGACCGACGTCTTGCTTTTATTCAAAAAAATGCACATCAAAGCAGTAACGCGTTAGACCTTTAGGTTTTCTCAGCCAAGGCGCCAGACAGTATCATTGCCACATTCTTTTGCTTTCTCACGATAGAGAGAAACCGCAGTTTCATGTCGTTTAATAGTTTCAGGATCATCCGCACCTATAGGCGGAACCTCGTCTAATAAAAAGTTACCATACAGGTCTTCCCCACGCATAAGCATCGCACTTGCTTTTAACTTTGTGGTTTGACGAACATTAGTTGGAAAATATCCGATGGATATTCCCATACGGCGATCACTACTATGATTTGGCCGAGATGAATGCACCAATGCCACATGGTGTAGTGAAATTTCCCCAGGTGCTAAAGGCATCAACACAGCGTCATCTTTATTAAACTCGAACAGAGTATTCTGGCCCGAAGCAAGTAGATTCTGCTCGCTTACCTCCGTATACTGGACCGGAAATTGGCCATTTGTATGTGATCCCGGAATAACCTGCATGCATCCCGACTCAGATGTAGCTGGAGACAATGCGACCCATGCAGATACCAGATCCAACGGGTCCATTCCATAATAGCTGCTGTCTTGGTGCCAACTAACGTAGGAACCAGTCTCCGGCTCTTTAAACCACATCGCAGTCTGATACAAAAGAATATTTGAGCCAATAAGATCCTCAACTGCATCAAGTATGTTGTTATTCATTACTAATTCGTACAAAAATGGAAAGCGTAGACTACACTTAGTCCTTTGCAAACCATGCATTTTAGACCCCTGCTCTGCTTCAAATTTTTCTATTTTATTTCTCAAATCCAAAGCTTCAGCTTCACTCATCACTCTTACGGGCGATATAAAGCCATCTTCTTTGTACTGTTTTACCTGCAAATCAGAGAGAAATTTCGGCATCATGTAAACCTTAAAAAAAACATATATAGTCTCCAGCAAAAAATAAAAATGATCAACCCGTATAGAATTGATTGACATTTGCGCTAAGAAGCCTCATGAACACGGAATTCGTTTTTAGATCTTAAAAATAAATATGACTTTTAATAAACTCGGGCTGAGCCCGGAAGTGCTTCAAGCAATTTCAGAGGCTGGATATACCAAACCGACACCTATCCAGCAACAAGCAATTCCATTTGTGCTTATGGGAAGAGACGTTTTGGGCTGCGCACAAACTGGTACTGGTAAAACAGCATCTTTTGCATTACCAATGATTGATATTTTGGCATCGGGAAGAGTAAAAGCAAGAATGCCTCGATCTTTAATTCTCACACCAACTAGAGAATTAGCTATTCAAATTTCAGAAAATTTTGAGTTGTACGGTAAATATAACAAGCTGAGTATGGCTCTGCTAATTGGAGGAGTCTCATTTGATGACCAGTTATCAAAGCTCGATCGAGGGGTAGATATCCTTATTGCAACTCCAGGACGACTATTAGATCACTTTGAGCGCGGTGGACTTCTTCTTAATAATATAAAGATCCTGGTGATTGATGAAGCTGACCGCATGATGGATATGGGCTTTATTCCAGACGTTGAGAAAATTGTTGCACTACTTTCACCCATCCGAATGACGTTATTTTTTTCCGCAACGATGCCAAAAGAAATTCGCCGTTTGGCCGATAAATTTTTAATTAATCCAAAAGAAATTACTGTGACACCATCCACAACGACTGCGGAAACAGTCGCTCAGTTTTTAGCGATAGTAGAGGGAATACCAAGAATAAAACGGGAGGCACTTCGGCAAATTATAAAAACAGAGAATGTTGAAAATGCAATTATTTTTTGTAACAGAAAACGTGATGCAGATATTCTAGCAAAGTCGTTGTGCAAATATAAATTCCGTGCAGCAGCTCTCCATGGCAACATGTCTCAACCAGCCCGATTAGAAACCCTTGAAAATTTTAAAACGGGTAATACTCAGTTTCTTGTTGCCAGTGATGTTGCAGCTCGTGGACTCGATATACCAAAGGTGAGTCATGTATTTAACTTCGATGTGCCAACCCACGCTGAAGATTATGTCCATAGGATTGGACGAACAGGGCGAGCCGGGCGTGAGGGAAGAGCATTTACTATCTCCACCCCTGACGACTCAAAATATCTCGATGCAGTGTATAATTTTATTGGAAAATCAATTAATATAATACAAATCACTGGTTTAAACGAACCAAACATGTCGTCATCAATAAAAACCAGGATTGCTAAAAATAAAAAGTCACTGAATAAAAAATTAGATACGCAAAGAAAGATTAAAAAGGAAAAAAAAGACACAGTACATGAAAATAGAAAAAGTACTTTAGGTGAAAAAGAAAAAAATAAGCCAGTTATTGGCATGGGAAAACACACACCGGCCTTTTTGTTACGACCAGTAGCACTAGATGGAACCTTCAAAAAAAGGGGAAACTAATTTATGCAGACAATTTTTGTTTTTGTTAAATGCGAACTAGGCAAAGCTTACGACGTTGCCGGTGAAGCTATTGAGTCTCTTGAGCAAGTATCTGAAGTACATTCAATTTCAGGTGAACATGATTTGCTGATGAAATGCTATCTTTCAACGGAATCAGATATTGGGCATTTTGTAATTGAAAACTTACAAACTTTAGCTGGAGTTAAAGATACATTTACCTTAATTGGTTTTAAAGCATTTAACTAATACAGCCCAACATATTCGTTTAAAGTAAGTTAAACACTGAAGCTCTCACCGCAACCGCATCTGCCTGTTTCGTTTGGATTTCGAAATACAAAGTTAGCTCCTAACTTTTCTTCAACAAAATCCATTTCAGTACCGACTAGATACATTGTTGACATAGGATCAATTAAAATATTTATGCCTTCTAGTTCTAACACCTGGTCTTCCGGTTCTTTGCTCTCTGCGAAATCCATTGTATAAGTCATCCCACTACAACCTCCTGATCGTACCCCCAACCTAATCCCGGCCGCAGTTGGACTGTGCTCTGCCAACAACTTTTTAAGTTGTGATAAAGCTGATTTCGTTACAACAAGAATTTCTTTGTTTTCCCGGAAACTACTCATGACCTCTAAATGATTTATTTTCTATATGAAACCTAATTCAAGCTTCGCAGCCTCTGACATTCGATCTGGGCCCCAGGGAGGTTCCCATGTAAGATCTACACAAACATCTGTTACTCCCTCTAATTGCCTTGTTTGATTTTTTACATCATTAGGAAGGGACTCAGCCACAGGGCAATGCGGTGAAGTCAAGGTCATTTGAATATATACCTTGTCCATAGAATCAACTTCAATTTTGTATATTAACCCTAATTCATAAATATTAACTGGAATTTCTGGATCGAATATATTACTCAACACTTCAATTACATCCTGTTTCAACTTTCCATGCAAATCTTCTTGAGAATCCTGATGCTGGCAGCCATCAACTGGATTATTGTCCTGTATGGTTTCCTCTGGCAAAGGGGATGCAATTTCTGGTTTAGTGGTCACTGAGTTACCTTCTTTAATTTTGCCTTCAATATCCTATCTCTTCAACAGCTTTTTCCATAGCTTTCCAGGACAATGTTGCACATTCTACACGCGTGGGAAAATTTTTTACCCCCGAGAGAGCCTTTAAATCCCCCAGTCCATCGTTATGGACATTTTGTTCTGTAGTAATCAAAATATAAAATTTTCTAAATAGTGCAATGGCCTCATTTATTTTCTTTCCTTTGATCATCTCACTCATCATCGACGCAGATGCTAATGAAATAGCGCACCCTCTTGCCTCAAATGTAGCGTCCAAAATATATTTGCCTTCAATTTTCAAATATACCGTGACTTTATCACCACAAAGCGGATTGTTAACACGAGCGTAATGAGTAGTCGATTTTAACTTGCCAAAATTACGTGGCTTTTTGGAGTGATCAAGGATGACGTCTTGGTATAAATTACTGACACTCTCTGACATCAACTAAAAATCTCTTGCACTTTCTGAAGCCCCTTCACAAAGAGGTCAATCTCCTCAAATGTGTTGTACATTGCAAATGAAGCCCTTACGGTTGCTGGAACGTCATAACGTTCCATAACCGGTTGAGCACAATGATGACCGGTGCGAACAGCTATTCCATCTCTGTCTAGAATTGTACCTACATCGTGAGGATGAACATCCTCAATTACAAATGATATTATTGCTGCCTTATTGCTTGCATTACCAATGATTTTAACTGATTCAATTTGATTGAGCCTCTCAGTGGCGTAAGATAGAAGGCTAGCTTCGTGCGCTCCGATTGCATCAAAGCCAATTGAAGAAACATAGTTAACAGCTTCACCCAAGCCAATTGCATCCGCTATGTTGGGCGTTCCAGCTTCAAATTTAAAAGGCAAGTCTGCCCAAGTGGATCCTTTAAAACTAACAGTGTCAATCATTTCTCCACCCCCCTGGTAAGGAGGCATAGACTCTAAAATTGACTCCTTTCCATAAAGAATGCCGATGCCACTTGGGCCATAAAGCTTATGCCCAGAAAACGTGTAAAAATCAGCGTCTAATTCTTGTAGATCAACAGGGAGATGCGGAACGGCCTGACATCCGTCTACAAGAACCAGGGCACCTGCATCATGACTGTATCGAATAATTTCTGACAGTGGAACAATGGTTCCAAGTGCATTTGAAACATGAGTAATGGCAACAAGTTTAGTTCGATCCGATAATAATTTTTGAAATTCGGACATTTCCAACTCACCGGAGTCTGAAATTGGTATTACTTTGATGGTTGCACCCGTTTGTTCAGAAACCAACTGCCATGGGACTATATTGGCATGATGCTCCATTTCAGACAAAATAATTTCATCTCCACTTTTTAAATTCTCTCGACCCCAACTAGATGCAACCAAATTTATCCCTTCCGTTGCACCACGAACGAAGATTATCTCCGAGTCAGATCGAGCATTTACAAAACCACGAACTGTCCCACGCGCAAGCTCCATCGCATCAGTAGAGATTTGACTTAGATAATGTACACCACGGTGAACATTAGCATAGGATCTCTCATAAGTTGCTGTAATATTGTTAATAACCTGTTTTGGCTTCTGTGTGCTGGCGCCATTATCTAGATAAACCAAACTTTTTCCATATACCTTTTGGGAAAGTATAGGAAAATCCGCACGGATAGAGGCAAAATGCATTTTATCTGAGTATTCAATATTTAAACTCATGCTGCTACACGTTCCTTCCAGCCTTTTATCAGCCATTTTTTTAAAGTTTCTTCCATAAGCGAAGCCAAATCCGGATTTGCAATTTCTTCAAATAGTTCAGACGCAAACCCTTTAATCAATAAACTACGAGCTTCATCGGCAGGGATTCCTCTGCTCTTTAAATAAAACAAAGCCTCCTCGTCGAGATCTCCAACCGTCGCACCGTGACTGCATTTCACATCATCAGCATGTATTATAAGTTCTGGCTTTGCATCAGCTCTTGCCTGCCGCGAAAGTAATAGATTGCGGTTTAGTTGATTTGCTTCTGTCGATTGCGCATCACGGGCAACATATACACGACCTTGAAATACAGACCGCGCCCGTTCTGCAACAACATTCTTAAATACCTGACTAGAGTGGCAGTTAGGGGCGTCATGTGAAATGTCAGTGGTAAAATCGCAATGTTGCCGATCACGCATAAGAGCAATTCCAGAAAACTTTGCACGACCGCCTTCGCAAGCAAGAGAGACCACTGTTTCTGCTCGTGACAGAGCTGACCCTGTCACCATTTGAAACCCTCTCACCTTTGCATTCCTACTCAGGCACCCAAAACGCGAAGAAATGTGGTGTAAATCTGTTCCCGCCTGCTGAAGCACAATGTGCTGAAGAGATGCGTCAGCACCAACGGAAAACTCAATTACGTTGTTTATTAATCCTTTAGCTCGCCCCAAAGAAATATGTCGCTCAAACAAAAAGGCGTCACATTCATTTTCGACAGTCAGAACAATTCGTGTATGACATTCTCCTTCAAAATCATCGGTTGTGAAATAGAGGATTTGGATAGGGATATTGGTACACTTCCCTCCGTTTACATTTATTGAAACACCGTCGGTCATAACTGCGGTGTTAAGCGCCGTAAGACCTGGACGTTCCATGTTAGCTACGATGCCAACAACTTTTTCGTCTACAGGAGATATGCTCAACCCTTCGACAACTGATAACTCCGGAAAAAAAAAACCATCTAAAAAAACCACACAGGGTGAATCTGCAATCATGAAGGGTTTTATTTTTTCTTTGGACACAGGCGACGGCCGACAAACAAGTTGGAAAGGTGATCGAAAGTATTTACGGAGATCTGTGTACTTCCAATTTTCAACTTTCCCAATTGGCAACGTTTGTCTTAGAAGATTTAGTGCCCTACCACGTAAATTAGGAAAATCCAATACAGACGTACTATCAGTTCCTAACTGTGATCGGTAATGTTCCACAATTGGGGATGTTAGATTTTGGATATTAGACACTTCATGCAGCCTGTGTCTCGTCATCAGACAAGCCCAAAACAGAATATCCCTTCTCCTCAAGCCTAAGGGCAAGATCTTTTCCACCAGTTTCCACGATTTTTCCCTTGGCTAGTACGTGTATCTTATCAGGAACTATATAATTCAATAAACGCTGATAGTGCGTAATGACAAGAGCAGACCGTTGTGGGCTCCGAAGAGCATTTACACCCTTTGAAACAAGTTTCAATGCATCAATATCAAGTCCAGAGTCAGTTTCATCTAATAGTGCCAAAGAGGGTTCCAATAGAGCCATTTGTAAAACCTCATTTCGTTTTTTTTCGCCACCCGAAAAACCTACGTTAACAAAACGTTTCAGCATAGCCTGATCCATTTTTAACCCTTCTGCTTTTTCACGTGCTAATTTTAAAAACTCAGTAGCAGGAACTTCTTTTTCCCCCCGATACCTTTTCACCGCATTTAAAGCTGTGCGCAAAAAACTCAAACCCGTAACACCCGGAATTTCGACTGGATATTGAAAAGCAAGAAAGATTCCTTCCCCAGCTCTCTCCTCAACCGTAAGTTTGAGAAGATCTTTTCCTTTGTAAAGAATTTCCCCTTTAGTTACTGCGTACCCCTCGCGGCCAGAAAGAACGTAACTTAGTGTACTTTTTCCAGAACCGTTTGGCCCCATGATGGCATGTATCTCGCCGGTATCAATTTCCAAGTTCAAGCCTCTCAAGATCTCTTTCCCATCTATTTCGGCATGTAAATCTTTTATTGACAGCATTTTCCTACCCAACGCTACCCTCTAAACTCACAGACAGAAGTTTCTGTGCTTCAACTGCAAATTCCATAGGCAGCTCTTTCAACACTTCCTTGCAATACCCGTTTACTATCAATCCAACTGCATCTTCTCCACTCAATCCACGCTGCATCACATAAAACAATTGGTCGTCACTGATCCGTGATGTTGTCGCTTCATGTTCAACACGAGCAGTTGGTTGATTGGTTTCAATGTAAGGAACCGTATGCGCACCGCATTTATCACCTATTAGAAGCGAATCACATTGAGTATAATTCCTTGCCATTTTTGCGCTGCCCAAAACCTTTACTAATCCTCGGTAAGTGTTTTGTGCTTGTCCAGCAGATATTCCTTTGGAAATGATAGTGCTTGAGGTGTTTTTTCCGATATGAATCATTTTTGTACCTGTATCGGCCTGCTGAAAGTTATTAGTTAATGCAACTGAATAAAATTCTCCAACAGAATTATCACCTTCCAAAATGCATGAAGGATATTTCCAGGTAACCGCCGACCCGGTTTCAACCTGTGTCCAAGAAATCTTGGAGTTACGCCCCTTACAAATTCCACGTTTAGTAACGAAGTTAAAGATTCCTCCCTTACCGTTTTCATCTCCCGGGTACCAATTTTGGACTGTTGAATATTTAATTTCAGCATTGTCGTGTGCTATAAGCTCAACAACAGCAGCGTGCAGCTGATTTTCATCTCGCATCGGAGCTGTACACCCCTCCAAATAACTAACGTAAGACCCTTCATCAGCGATGATTAGAGTTCGTTCAAACTGCCCAGTGTTTGCTGCATTAATCCGGAAGTAAGTTGAGAGTTCCATAGGGCATCTGACTCCCTTGGGCACATAAACAAAAGTTCCATCGCTAAAAACTGCAGAGTTCAATGTTGCGAAGTAATTATCTGAAATGGGAACAACACTTCCCAGATATTCTTTCACTAAGGTTGGGTGTTGTTGAATTGCCTCACTGATTGAGCAAAAAATTACACCAGCTTCGTGTAGCTTTTCGCGAAAAGTTGTGGCTACAGAAACACTGTCAAACACCGCATCAACCGCAATACCGGCGAGAGCTGCCCGCTCCTGAAGTGGGATACCTAGTTTTTCGTAGGTTTCAAGAAGTTTTGGGTCAACCTCGTCCAATGATTTAGGGGCAGTCTCATCTGACTTTGGAGCAGCGTAGTAGAATGCATCTTGATAATCAATTGGTTCGTAATTAACAAAAGCCCAATTTGGTTCATTCATTTCCAACCAAATTCGATACCCTTCTAACCGCCATTGTAACATCCATTCCGGTTCATTTTTTTTTGCAGAAATAAACCTAACTATATCCTCGTTCAGACCTTTAGGAGCAAACTCGGAATCTATGGACGTAACAAAACCATACTCGTACTCCCTTTGGGTCGCCTCGCGCAATGCATCTTCAGTTTCAGCTACCTCCACCATGATTAATCCCCCGGCCTCATAGCAACAGGATCAAAGGGCCTATGTGGAATGAAGGGTGCATTTTCGGGAGCCATATCTGCGAGGCTAATAGTGTTTAAAACGTTTATGACCGCTTTATTAACTCTATGCCATTTGGCGCGAATTGAACAACAGGACTCAATTTCACAATCGCTACCTGCATCAACTGTGCATTCAGTAAGTGCAATAGGGCCGTCAATTGCAGCTATTATCTCTGTTACTGGAATGTTTGCCGCATCTCGAACTAGGGCATATCCACCCTTAGCCCCACGCCTGGATTCCACTAACCCTGCTTGCGATAATTTTTTTAATGTTTTCGCAACGGTCGGGACCGATAGTCCAGTGACAAGCGCAAGATCTGGCGTTTGCATCAGAGAAGAGGGATGCGCAGCCAATTGCGTTAACAACATGACACTGTAATCTGCAAATCTACTTACTTTCAGCATAGTAGTTTTTCCCCAATCAAGACAGAAATTGCTACCTTTGTTCACTCCATTTGGATATTTAGTACCAATTTAGTACCAATTAGTAAATAGGCCGTTTATAATTGGAACAGGTGTAAAATAATCTAACTTGGCAGAAACTTCTCTGCGTATACGAACTTTTTGTCAAATTGGTTTTCGGTTAACCAAATATCCACGGCGTCGATCATTGGTGGTGGTCCGCAAACATACACATCAGTACTTTCTTTAATTAACTCCGGTCTGAGTAAATCGGTAACGTACCCAGTGGCGCCAGACCATTCTTCATCAGGCACTAAGCATGTTGTTTCATAAACAAGCTTCAGATTATTTGAAAATTTGTCCTTTATTTCATCCAGGCCAAAAATTTCAGATGTCTTATTAACCCCATACAGTAGGTGAACAGATTGTTGGACCATCCCCAAATCAACCATCTGACTAAGCATCGAGAACATTGGCGCTAGTCCGGTACCACCTGCTATCATTAAAATAGGTCGCTCAGGTTCCCTCAAGTAAAACCTTCCGTACGGGCCAGTAATGTAAATGGGATCTCCCTCTGTCGCGCGTTCGCGCAGGTAATCACTCATTACTCCCTTATCCAACAATTTAATGTAAAAACTAAGCGTTCCATTGGAAGAGGGAGCATTAGCAAAGGAGTAGGATCGTGTTTCATCCGAGCCAGGGACAGATATATTTACATACTGACCCGGCATAAACACTGGGGGGCTCTTCTCGTTTTCATCCAGGGAAATAACAAGTTTTACGACATTGGATGAAACTTTTTCGATGAATTTAACACAGCAACCCCAAGTTTTCGCACCGACACGAAATGCTACTTTAGACATATAAGGAAATTCAATAACGCAATCAGACTGAGCTCGCATTTTACAAGTCAATACCTCGCCATCCGCCGCTTCCTCATCACTTAATGCTTCATCAGAGTAATCATCCATTGTATAAATGCCGTTGACAGCTTGCCCTTTACAAGTGGCACAAGCGCCCTCTAAACAATCTGTCATCAATCGGATCTTATTACGGAGAGCAGCCATATATATGGTATCATTTTCGTCAGCCTCTATCATTTCCGATCGGCCATCCTCAAAAATCATAGTAATTTTGTGTTTAGGCATAATATTTCATGGAATAATAAGTGGTTTAACCGCCTTACCGGCTAAAATTAATTCAAACCCTTTTTTGCCTTCCGAAAGGGGAATACTATGGCTATGAATTGGTCCTAAGTCGACCTTTTTAGCAGATATAAGCTCAAGTGCGAATTGCCAACTATCCCAAATCCGGCGACCATGAATATTTTGCATCTTGGGACACTTGAGCAACCATTGAGTAAAATCTACACTAATAGGTTTCGGTGGCGCTCCAACCAACCTAAAATCACCTCCCTTCGAGAGGCTTTGAAAACAAGTGTTGAACCCGTCTTCAGATCCAGTGTACTCGATAGCAACATCAACGCCAGCGTGAGCAGTCATGTCTGCGATTACAGAACACAAATCTTCTACTGCTGCATTTACTACCCTATCCGCTCCCATTTCTGTAGCCGTCTTGAGGCGTATTGGATTTAAATCACAAGCAATAACTTTTGTAGCACCCATTGCCCGTGCGGTTGCGATATTCATTAATCCAATTGGACCACAGCCGTTAATCAACACACTTTTTCCAGCGACACCGGATCCCTCTCGTGTAGCGTGAACTGATATACCAAACGGTTCCATCATAGCAGCGACTTCCAAAGAGAGCCCTGGTGGATTAACCCAACAAATCTGTGATGGAACAGTAACATATTCGGCGAAACCGCCATCAAAATTTATACCAGGGTATGTAGTTTTTTCACACAAATGTGCTCGACCAAGACGACATTGACGGCATTCCCGGCAAAAGACATGGCTTTCGAGGCTTACAAAATCTCCAACTTTTGGCGACCGAACTTCCGGCCCAACTGCTTCTATAATTCCACATACCTCATGCCCTAGAATTCTGGGCAACTGCATCCTGCGTGCCATTCGGGGCGCCCAGTTATAAATCTGCATATCAGTTCCACAGATCCCAGCTGCAGAAACCTTAATTCGCACTTCACCCGCTTTTGGTTCAATGGGGTCGCAATTTCTTACTTCTATACCCCCCTTGCATTCTGCAACCTTACATACAGCCAGCATTTTCGTTTCCTACTTTAGAAATGATATATATCTATCGGCCCTGCCACCGCATCATCAATCATAATTATCTTCTTCCGCACTATCTTCAATTCATCAAAACTACGATTTAAAATATACTCGTACATATTTCCACTAGTTTTACACCCGTGTCGCCCATAAGAATGCACTATAGCATTTCCCGACGCTTCAATATTCTCGCCTTGCACACGGTCAACTGTTATATTACCAACGACGTGCACGGTTCTGTCCTGAGGCATTGATGCATAGGAATCACCGGTCTCTATACGAAAAACTCGGTCTTCCAATTTGCCACGCCCTTCAAGAAACACCAAGTTAAGTTGTGTCTGTGGCTCTTCTATTATATTTTCTTCATCTGACCAACTCGGAGCCCAAAACACTGCATCTTCAGTGTAGAGTTCTAGCCATTTTTCCCAGTCTCGTCGATCTAGGAACTTAGCCTCGTTATTTATCAGGTTTGTTACCTCTGCCAACAACACTGAGTCCACTATCATCAGATTTCTTTCACCGTCATCATATCACGCCAACGGCGATAAAAACCGAGATAAAGATTTTCATTTTCCCAGCTATTACAACTTGTAACCGCTTTTATGCCGCCCTCTTTCGCAATATCATCGGACCCATCTATCATGCTATGCAACCCACGATTAAAATCATTCCAACGAGTAACCCGAGACTGACTACCTAGAAAGGTATCTTCCAAAGCAGACATATCATCAGAGGTAGCCATTCCAGCAGTTAGATAAAAATCTTCAAATTTTCTTAAGCGTGCGGCACGAGAAACGGGGTCCTCACCAACATGCGCAATACAATAAACTGTTACCTCCGTACGATCCGGCGAAATTGGGCGAACGCGACGAATCTGCGTGGATGGATTATCCATGAGTGCAACGTTAGGAAATACTGAAAGATTACGCCCTCGGTTAAGAATCCAATTAACCTTGCCGGGAGTAAAGTTTTGCTCCAGCCACTCTTTTCGTTTATATACAGGACGTCTTTCGGGTGTTGTATGCTGCGCCCAAATTGACATATGACCATTACCAAGGTCGTAGGCACCTGATGGCACTTTTTCAACTATTCGACCACCCTCTGTTTTATCCATATCTGTTAAGCCATCCCGCTCCTCACGATTCCGTATGGTACTGGCAAACACCCGATGAACCGTCGACACATGGTGGCCGTCAACGCTATTTTCCATTTGCATCTTCCAATTACCGTAGATGGTGTATGTGGAGGAACCTGTAACAACTTCCAAACCTTCGGGTGATTGATCTACCATCAAGTCTATCCATCCAGCAGCGCCCGCAAGCGACTCTTTAATCGGAGGAACATCCTTAACTAGTGATCCAAAAATAAAACCCCTGTAGCTCTCTGTTCTTGCTACTTCTCTTAAATTATATTGAGATCTTTCGAAGCCATCGCTACCATATCCCTCTTCCTCTTGTTTGATACGTATACAGCGCCCATCACTACTGTATGCCCAACCATGAAAACGACACGTTAAAACTCTTGCTTTGCCCTGCTTTCTTGGTGTGAGAATTGCTGCTCGATGAGAACAAGCATTTATAAAACTCAACAGACTTCCATCTTTCTGCCTAATAACGACAACAGGAGTGCGCCCTATTTCAGTTGCAAAATAACTGCCAACATCCGGGATCTGACTTTCGTGGCATAAAAACACCCATCCCCTTTCGAACACACGTTCCATTTCTAAGTCAAAAATCAGTTGATCCGTGTAAACAGAACGATCAACACGAAACACTCCCTCTGAAACCCGATCATCAACTAGAGAAACGGGATCATTGTCCAAAGTAGCGCCGTCCATCTACACCTCTCCTCTCAGTCAAATATACACCACTTTTGCCATTAACGAAAAAACCAAAAAGTATACAACATTTAATACACATGCCGCGCTATAACTGCAATGCGATATGGTTAGTAATTTTGATTACAAACAGGACTTTTATTTGCTGAGAATATAGGGCATCCTTACAAAAAGTTAATAACTACGAATAGGAGTAGAGCGCTGAGATACGCCAGTATTTTATTATCGATCCTCTCACCAGATCCTGACTGGGAAGATGATTTCAATCGGTGGTATGATAAACACCAAATACCGATGCGCCTCAAATGCGATGGTTTTTTCGGGGCTGAGCGTTTTCGGGATATGGATAGGCCAATATATCTTGGACTTTACGACATAGATAATCTTGATCGTTTGGAAAGCATTGAATATCAAAAGCTAAAATCACAGCCAAATGCGCAATCTGCATGGATGTTATCTAATACCCTCGAATATGAGAGGTACACCGCAAATTTGATCAGCACAGCTCTGGCTGAAGATGTGGAGGAGCATGACGCGATGAAAGCTTCCGTGTTGCGAGTAATTTTCTTCAGTGTACCCGATGAACGCGAAGAAGATTTTAACCACTGGTATGATAGAGAGCATATACCTGCAATTTTGAAAACACCAGGATGGATGATGGTACGTCGCTTTTACATAGAAGAATTCACCCCTTCTCCATGGTCGCATTTAACACTTCAATATATTAAAGATTATGATGCGGTTCATAATACGAAACGAGATAATGCGAGGGAATCAAATACTTACAACAGATTGTCTAAAGAACCATGGTTCCGACCAAGTATAAGTCTTTACGAGAGGTTTGGTGACCCCATCTATGCTTCTAAATAATACACTTTATTGTGCAGTTTCTGCCTTAAAATCTGTGAAACAAAATTGTATTATTTCTTTTTTCTCTGGTAACCTGTTGGAATAGAAATAGGACAAGTGCAAGTGGAAGATTGTTTGAAAGGTATATGCTAACTTTTTATTAAGTTTGAGCATTTTCACCGTCTTGTTTACAACATTTGGTCTTGCGCAACCGACTATGCTTCCCAACAATCAAAGAACTGAACTAGCAAGGGTTAATGGTGAAAAAATCACAGAGTCCGATGTGATTTTTCTACCAATCTCTCCCTCCCCAAATAAAACAGCAGCCTATATCTGAACTGCAAACCCAGATTCTAGAGAAACTCGTGGAACGAAAATTAATTGCACAACACGCAAGGAAGCTCGGAATACATAAACGCGAATCATATGTTAAACGACTAACATATAAAAAATCCAGTTTACTAAATGACCTTTTTATAGAACAAGAACTAAAAAAACCTCAATAGCAAAACAATAAGGAATTAATATAATAAAGTAATAGCGTTGGGTGATAAACACGAGGAAATAAAGGCCCGCTTCATACTAGTTAAAACTAGACCTGAAGCCGAAGCGATTATTTGGCTTTAAAGAAAGGGAAAAGCTTCATTACACTCGCCAAAGAGAAGTCACTTGGTCCTTCAGGAAAAAATGGAGGAAACCTACGTTTTTTTTCTAAGAGCCAGATGGTCTCACCCTTTTCTAAAGCAGCCTTCTCACTGCGTGAGGGCACGTACACAGAAAAACCTGTCAAAACGCAATTTGGCTGGCATATAATAAAAGTCGAGGATAGCCGTTTTGCCGAAAACCGCTCTTTTGAGGAAATGGAAAACGAAATTAAGCGGAGGCTTCTGTCAAAAATGTACGAAAATATTGTGCAATCATTGAGGGTTAAAGCCAAAATAACACTGGGTGTTAACACAAAAGCAAAACGCAAGAACGCGCAATAAAATTTCTATGTCTTTTTGTCTTCCCACAAGTCAATAGCTTCTTTGGCATTACGAAATGCATCAACTCCAGCTGGTATTCCACAGTATACAGTAGCGTGAATTAAAACCTCCTTTATTTCTTCTACTGACACACCATTTCTCAACGCTCCACGGGTGTGCGCTTTAAGCTCTGCGGGTTTTCCTAGCGCAGTAAGTATCGCAATTGTCAACATCGAACGCTGCTTTTTATTAAGAACGCCCTCACGCCCCCAACCCATACCCCAGCAATATTCCGTAACTACGTCTTGTATGGCGCCATGAAACGGGTCTTCTTTTCCCTTATCAATATTTGGCTTTACATATTCTGAGCCCAATACATCCGTTCTTATTTGCAGACCCTTTTCATATGTTTTTTTATCTGAAATTGTCATTTTTCACCCTTACATGACACTTTTAAAAACCGACTACGTCGACGGCGATAGAGTACACAATGCGGTTCAAACCATGTCTTTTTTGCAAACTCTTGTCCCCAATCAGTTTTTTGGGCGGCGGAATACTCTTCCGATTCCAATAACGAGTCATCGCTCAAATAATGCAAAATCATATCAGTGTACGGTTCTGGGTCGTAATTTACTATTTCCATTCTACGACTTAACAGCCAGTTAGAATCGCGTTGCAACATAGCGGCATGTTCTTCATCAAACCACTTCCCAAAATCGAGACGCTGTTCAGCAGGGACAGAAAAAAAGATACAGTAAATGAACTCTGCATCTAATGAAGACTGATTATTAAGATCTCGAGCTAAGAAAAATTTTTCCCGAGCAACATAACGGGTAAATCCGGAGACACTCTTGAGCATCTTGTAAGTGGGATTGTCAGGGGTAAGCTTTCTTTTTTTATATTCTTCATGCTGAAGTGTCTCCGGATTTTCAAGCTCATATACAGCCAAATAATGTGGCCCCGAATCAGACTTATATCGCATTGCACTTATAAATCCGGGAACTCCCTTTACGTGGCTGGGAGAATGATGACCATCATACCAATCATTAAATGCGTTTTCTCTATGGGCCGGCGGAGTCATTTCTGAGAATAACACTGCTCCCCCCTGTATCATATTATTTTCCATTTTAATTACAGTGCATCGCACGCCCGTTCTAGCGCCTCTACTGTAAGATTCAAATCATCATCCGAATGAACACCAGAAACAAAACGCCTTACGTTTGGAAGTACGTACAGACCCTCATGCATCTGAAGAGTATCAAAGAAGCGACTACGAGTCATATCTGCGTTTACAAAATCCCCGAAATCGCTCGGTTCATTTTCCATAAACACAATCTGCCAAAATGATTGGCGCCCAATCACTCTCGCCGGAACGCCTTTCTGGTTCAACACATCTTGACAGGCATTCCTTGTTTTCTCCGCATGGGCATCCAAGTTCGAGTAAAAATTGGGATTTCTAAGTTCTTCAAGCGTGGCCCTTCCAGCGGCACACCCAACTGGGTTTCCATGCAACGTTCCATTAATATAGGCGTAATTTTCTCGACCTCTGTTACCCGGATTACATTGTTCCATAAGATCTTCTTTACCAGCCACGCAGCCAACCGGTCCCCCGCCTCCCGCAATCTTACCGTAGGCCGCAAGATCGGGAAGTATACCAAAATACTCCTGTGCTCCACCAAAAGCGAGCCGAAAGCCAGTTACCACCTCATCAAAAATCAAAAGAATTCCATACTCGTCACATAATTCCCGCACTCCTTCCAGGAACCCATCCACGGGAAATATTATTCTTTGCACAGGCTCTAGTATTATTGCTGCTAGATCATCTTTGTTAGCCTCTAAGATGGAACGAAGTGTAGAAAGATCGTTATAAGGGCCTATTAATACTGTTTCATTAAGAACATCAGGCATCCCGGCTGTATCAGGCTGGCCAACTGGATAGTTAGAAAGACCAGGGGGCGTTACAGAATAACAAGAATAATCGTGATTTCCGTGATAACCACCCTCCAGTTTTAAAATTTTATCCTTTCCGGTATAGGCACGTGCTATTCGCATAGCGTAGAAGGTAGCTTCAGAACCTGTAGTACAATAAGCTATCTTTTCTGCACATGGGATTGCATCCACAAGCTCTTCCGCCAGAAGAATACACTGTTCGTTTAATGTGCCAAAAAAATGTATTCCCTTAGCTGATTGCTCCTGAACAGCCGCTACCACGCTAGGAAAAGCATGCCCGAGTATTAAGACACCCGCACCCCCGACGTAATCAATATATTCTCTACCCCTAACATCGTAGAGCCTAGAACCTTTACCCCGTTCTATTACGAAACGAATATCCTCATCCAAAGAATACCCGCCAAGCCCTGCTCCAGGCAAAATATTTCCTGCAGTTTCATACCACTTATTATGTGATCTCGACGCCGACATCGCTTATCCGCTCAATTAACCCAATGAAACAAACTTAATCTTCTATTAGGCTGCGTACAAGTTTTATATTTTTTTAAATGGATTTTCGCAAAAAAGTGTTCCTGACAAATGTACAGAAACCTTCCATTTAGGCGGTACCACAGTTGTTCCACCAGCTTCCTCTATTATAGCTGGACCAACAAATGTGCTCTCTGCAGCCATCAACTCACGATCTAGAATTGAACATTCCACCCAAGCGCCATCAAACCATATTTTTCTACTCTCGATGATTGGATTTTTATCATTTTTTTCCGAAAATGTTAATACTGGCTTGTCAACCAACCCACGTGACACAAGACGTAAATTAACTATTTCACACTCGTTAGAAGAGTCCTGATGCCCAAAGGTTTGCTCATGTCGTTCACCAAATCCGCGCCTCAGAGAATCCCAAGTCATTTTCTTTTTCTCTATCGGAACAGCCAATGTAAAACTTTGACCAGTATATCGCATGTCCACTGAAAACTCGTGCCTTTGTCTATCTAAAGCAAATCCATTGCCGGAGAGCAAAGCTTCAGACTCTTTTTCCATCACCTCTATACGGGAAAGCAAGTCTCCCCCAGACAGATTTTCGAGCCTTCCGCCCCATGATAAAACCATGTCTTGACGCTGATCAGCTAACAGTTGTCCCATAGCTGACAAATGGCCAGGATAGCGGGGGACAATAACTGTCGGCACGGCCAATTCTTCAGCAACAAGAAAGACATGCATCGGGCCAGCACCACCAAAGCCAAGCAGTGCGAAGTCTCGCGGGTCAAAACCTCGGTGGACAGAGACTTCTCTGACCGCGCCAGCCATTTTTGCAACTGCAATTCGAAGCACTCCATCTGCAAGGCTAGTAATGTCTGCCCCTTGTAATTTTTTGGAAAGTTGAGCGAATGCAGCTTCTGATGCACCCTTATTAAGTTCCAAGCCACCAGAAAGTTTCCGCTTTATTGGTAATCTACCGAGAATCAGATTTGCATCAGAAATTGTGGGTTGAATACCACCTCTTCCATAACAAGCCGGACCAGGAAGTGCACCAGCACTATGTGGTCCGACCTCTAATGTTCCATCCTCCTGTACCCAGGCAATAGAACCACCTCCTGCACCAATCGTGTGAATATCTAGTTGCGGAACCTGCAGTGGAAATGCATCTATTTGGTTGTCGTAAGAAATTCGAGGCCTCCGGTTGTGAATCAGGGCAACATCAGTACTTGTCCCTCCCATATCAAAAGTTATACTATCCTTAACGTCGGTCATTTCACAAACACGCACTGCCCCGCCGACACCGCCGACCGGGCCAGAGAGAAAAGTCCCAACTGCAAAATCTCCGGCTTGTTCAAGCGTCATAGCGCCGCCGTTTGAACCCATAATATTTACTGGAGAATCAACTCCTCTGCCCTGGAGCTCTATTTTCAGCGTCGACAGGTATTTTCTTACTACCGGAGTGAGATAGGCATTTAAAACGCAAGAAGAAAACCGATGAAATTCTCCCTGCTCGGGGACTATTCCTGCCGAATAACATACCGGCAACTCCAATTCCTTTTTCAATGAGGAAACCGCTTTTTTTTCGTTTTGAGCATTTGCATATGAGTTTACAAAGCAGACTGCAACGGACTCCACTCCACTTCGTTCCAAGAGAGAACCAAGTTTTACAAAATCATAATCCTCAATTTCATTCAAAATGGTTCCATATGCTGAAGTACGTTCTGGCACCTCAATACGCAAATTTCGTTCCACCAACGGACTGGGTCTTACGAATTTAATGTCAAATAATCCACCAGTAAGTCGCCGAGTTCGTCCAATCTCAAGTGTATCACGAAAGCCCTTCGTAGTTATTAATGCTGTCTTTGCACCCTTTTTCTCTAAAAGAGCATTTGTGGCGATCGTTGTGCCATGAACAAACGCGCTAATTTCCTCTGCATTTATTCCAAGCTCTATTAATGCATTAAGCACACCCTCCCATTGGCGTCCTGGCAAGGAGGGAACTTTAGCCTCCAATAACTTTTGACTATTTACTTCCAAACATAATATGTCCGTGAAAGTTCCTCCAACATCAATCCCAACTAGATATTCTTTAGGCAAAACTCTACCCCACGGTTTCTGGCAATGACACAACAGGCCGGATCTCAACAAGATCACCATTCACCAAGTTCAATAATGAGCCACCGTCAGTTCCAACCACTATATATTCAGCATTTTCATCAAACTTTATCCAACCACGCAAAGGTGCGCAGGATACACCAATAATTTCAATCAAACCGCCTTCAGATACACCCAGCATTTTCGCATTTTCTCTATTTATAAGAAAAACTCGACGAGCCCCGTCGTGTATTTGATTATTGTCCATCTGAATTTTTAAAATTACTCTTTGTTCTTTGATTTTTGAGCGTTTGTGGATGGTTGCATCTTGGTTAACACTGCCAGTTTCATTGAAAATAACGCCGTAGCGTTTTTCAGCTTGATTTTTGTTTAGATATTCATGTTTGACATCTAGATGAACCAATTCAGTCGCGCGATCTAGTGGATCTCCGTAACCACCACCTCCTGCTGTCTCTTCCCTAACTACATCGTCTTTTAAAAGCTGAAATCCAGAGACCTTTCCTGGAACATCGGATGGTAGAGTAGTCTTTCCTTTTCGGAGTACAATAAACCTATTTGCCGCACCATTACCACCTCCAAAAACCCCGTATGGTGGGATTACATTTTTTTCTGATAGAACCGAAAGCATTGCAGATTGATTCAAAATACGGATATCACGCCTTAACCCAAAGCCACCACGATATTCACCATCTCCGCATGAACCTTCCCGAATTTCACATGCCTCAACGCGAAGGGGGTATTGTTTTTCTACTGTTTCGACAGACTGAATAGAATTAAAATCGCCTTCATTGTAACTACGAACAGCGTTGCCTCCATCAATTCCCTTAGATGCTCCCGTTCCGCCCGCTGGCCATTCGTAATGAATGTAAGTAGAGCCATTCAATCGAGGGCCAGCGATATGAACATGATTAGCTCCGCCTTTAAGATCCCCAACGGCCATTTCTGGAACGATCTGGCCCATGGCAGATGCAACCACAGAGTCAATGAGAAATTTTACTTCCGCCATGCCGCCACAAGGAGCCGGCTCTCGAGCATTGATAAAGCTACCCTCTGGAGCGTTTACG
The DNA here is from genome assembly GCA_002709075.1 of Rhodospirillaceae bacterium. Taxonomy (GTDB): domain Bacteria; phylum Pseudomonadota; class Alphaproteobacteria; order MPNO01; family UBA2964. The sequence goes on from PAPV01000022.1 coordinate 41,020, forward strand.
GTTATTGGATTAAAAGAACCATGATTGATAGGAGTATATGGGTCTAAGAACGCCTTTACGATTGTACCAACCGCATTGAAAGCCATTGCAGGGCCGCAATTTGTAGGGCCATTTGTTTGCTTGGATGTCCCGGAAAAATCAGCAGTAATTGAGTCTCCTTTTAACATTAATTTAAGTTTAACTATCAAAGGCTCCGGGTTTGAACCGTCACTCTCGCAATATCCCTCAGCAAAATACTCTCCATCAGGACAAGACTTGATTTTGGAGCGCATCAACTTTTCAGAACGAAAAATCAATTCCTCGATGCCATCCAGTAGGGATTGTCCGCCAAAACGGTTGAAAAGCCGACCAATATGCTCCTCAGCTTTGCGACCCGTTCCGAGCATCGCGTTGAAATCTCCCAAACGTTCCTCTCGCCCTCTCATATTGTTAAATAAAAGTTCAACCATACCCTCATTCAAAGTTCCTCTTTGACTAATTTTTGTAGGAGCAATACGGATGCCCTCTTGGTAAATTTCTTTCACACGACCGGATAGACTGCCGGGAGTCATCCCCCCAACGTCATTCCAGTGACATCGCATTGCAGCAAACATTGAAAGTTTGTCATCATAAAAAATTGGTTGAAGCAGCAAAACATCGTTTAAGTGTGTACCACCCGTGTAAGGATCATTATGAAGAAATAAATCACCCTCATGTATATCTTCACCAAACACCTCAACAACCTTCCTTGTGGAATAAGGAACCGCAAAAATATGTATTGGGTGATCTGCTAACCCCTGAGCAATCTGACGACCGTCTGCAGACATCAAAGCACACGAAAAATCATGCCCCTCATAAATGATCGCGGCATATGAGGAATGTATAATATTTGCCCGCATTTCGTTTACGACGGCAACCAAAGATTCGCGTATTAATTCAAGTTGAACAATATTTTTCATGAGTTCAAATGTTTAAACATTCATTTTAAAGCGACCAACTGAGAGGTCCTTGTCGCAGAGCCTTACAACACCTATAAGTTTGACATGACTGAAAAATCTTCTCACACAGATACTTTTATTCTTGATAACTTGCCTCATAGTAACCTATGGCCAGAAATGAACTATTCTGTACTACCTGAGCTTGCACGGTACCCCGCAAGGATGAATGTTGCAAGTGAGCTTCTCGACAAGGCTATTTTGCGCGGGTGGGGAAATCTTCCTGCAGTTCGATACAACGATATGGTCTGGAGTTATTCTGACCTTCTTGCAGAGTCAAACCGAATTTCAAACGTTTTAGTTAGTGATTATGATCTGGTTCCGGGTGAGCGCGTAATCCTCCGTTCAGGAAATCATCCGATGCTTATTGCCGCATGGTATGCAACTCTTAAGGCCGGGGGTATTGCTATTTCCTCAATGCCGGTGCTCCGGGAACGCGAACTAACTTACATGATTAACAAAGCTAAGGTTCAGCTAGCCATTTCAGATTTTAGTCTTGAAAGAGATTTAGAGTTAGCAAACGACAATTGCCCTAGTCTTCGAAACATAATTTACTTTGGCGGCGGAGAAACACCGTTAGAAAGTCAGGTAAAAACACAATCGTCTAAATTCAATAACGTAGATACAGCCGCAGATGACCCTGCAATTATTGGATTTACTTCAGGATCAACGGGCAAGCCAAAAGGAACTATACATTTTCATCGCGATATTCTCGCCGCCTCGGATACTTTCATAGGTCACGTGGTAAAGATTAATTCAAAAGATATTGTATGTGGTAGTCCACAAATAGCATTTTTATATGGCCTATGCGCTTTTATCCCTGATACTATGCGGTTTGGCGCTTCATCTGTTTTAGTAGAAAGAGCAACACCGGAAGTTCTTCTCCAAACAATTGAAAAACACAAGGCCACAGTCTGCTTTTCTACCCCGTCAGGATACAAGCTCATGTTAGATCATTTAGACAAATATGACCTAACATCGCTTCGAATATGCGTTGCCGGCGGCGAACCGCTAGCCTCAGCTGTTTACAGAGAGTGGAAAACCAGAACCGGAGTGCAAATTATAAATGGACTTGGAATATCAGAACTTTTGCATATTTTTATCTCCTCAGGTGTTGACGAAATAAAACCAGGTACAATAGGAAAAGCGGTGCCGGGATTTAAAGTACGAGTGGTTGACGAACATTTTAAGGATACCGAACCCGGTGAAATTGGACAAATGATAGTAAAGGGACCTAACGGGTGTCGTTATCTAGATGATCAAGAACGACAAAAAAATTATATAAAGGATGGTTGGAATATTTCCGGCGATTTATGTATTCGTGATGAAGAAGGATATTTTATTTACGAGGCTCGAACAGATGACATGATATTGACAGGGGGATACAATGTTTCCGGGCTTGAAGTGGAAGCGGTCTTGCTAGAACACAACTTAGTGCGAGAAGTTGCGGTAATTGGTTCTCCTGATGCCAAACGAGGTCAGATAGTTAAGGCGTTTATTGAATTAAAGGATAAGAGAAAAGCCTCAGATATTTTAGCTGTGGAGCTTCAGAATTTTGTAAAGGAACAAATCTCAGCGTTTAAATACCCCAGAGCTATAGAGTTTGTTGATGAGCTTCCTCATACGGCGACTGGCAAGATCCAGCGGGGTTTACTCAGAAAATTAGAGGCCGAGAGGGCAGACCAAGATGCTGTTTAACAAAAGAAGCGGAAAAAGATTGGTAATGGGAATTATTGTGTTGTAAAAAGGAGTTCATAATGCCTGAATTATCAGATTTTCTTTTGTCCCGAAGATCAGTTGTTGTTCGAAATATGATTGAACCAGGCCCCACTGAGAAAGATCTAACAAAAATTCTTTCCGCAGGCATGCGAGTGCCAGACCATGGAAGATTGGCTCCATGGCGTTTTAAGATAATACGCGGAAAATTCAGAAATGAGTTAGGTAGTATACTAGTGAATGCATACAAGAATAACAATCCAAATTATATCGAAGAACAACTCGAAATAGAACGGGAACGTTTCAACCGTGCTCCTATTGTAATATTGGTAATATCAGTAACCAATCCGGAACATAAAATTCCTGAGTGGGAACAAATTTTATCTTCTGGTGCTGCATGTCAAAATATTCTTACCTCTGCTCTATCTATGGGCTATGCAGCACAGTGGATTACTGAATGGTACGCCTATGACAAAAATGTTACTGCACCCCTTGGGCTAAAGAACAAAGATCGGGTGGCTGGATTTATTTATTTAGGGACGCGTGCGGAAGAACCTCAAGATAGAACACGCCCTGAATATAATGACGTGGTTTCCGAATGGATTGGATCAGAAATCTAATCATTCATCCTTTATTTTCAAAATGACTTTACCCTCTACTTTACGATTTCGAATTATATCAAAAGCTGAAAGAAAATCTTTTATGGGAAAAATTTCTTGGATCGGCATTGAGATACGCTCGTCTCTTATATAATCGAAAATTTGTGTTTGGGCTTCATCCATCCACTCTGGTAGGTAGTCACGATAATATGTCCGGTCTATTCCAGTTACTGATATATTTTTTATGAGCACATAATTGGTTTTCATCTCCGCAATAACGCCACTAGTAAAACCAACCACGACCATACGTCCACGAAATTTTAAACACCGAAGGGCGCCGCTAAAAACTTCACCGCCAACGATATCTATTACTATGTCCACTCCATCACCATTTGTAAGCTCCATAACCCTTCTTCGTATTTCTTCTTTTGGATTATTCGAGGACAAATCAACTACCAGATCAGCACCTGCTTCTCGGGCAATGCCTGCTTTAGAATGTGTTGTAAGACCAGCCAGAACTCTGCAACCCCATGTATGTGCTAACTGCACAGCTGCAAGCCCAACGCTTCCGCTAGCACCTGTAACCATGACAGTTTCCCCCTTCCGAACCTGAGCCCTATCTGTTAGGGCAAACCAAGCAGTCTGAAAGGCTACACCGATAGCAGCCGCTTGATTCAAATCGATATAATCAGGTATCAGATAAGTCTCATGTTCTTTCGCTATTGCCTTTTCAGCAAAGGCTCCGAAATTTGTTTGAACCATTACCCTGTCCCCGGGTTTAAACCGTGTAACGTCTGCACCTACTTCCGAGACTATTCCAGCTCCCTCACGGCCAGGGACAAAAGGTAAGTCGGGTTTTAGTTGATACTTTCCTGCTATACTTAAAATGTCTGGAAAGTTGACTGCAGCTGCATGCATGTCGACAACCAATTCTCCCGTGCCAGCTTTAGGGTTGGGTAAAGTCGTAAAAATCAGGTCTTCTGGTTTGCCAAGTTCATTTAATAATAGGCAACGCATTAGATATTCCCTCAATTAAAAAATCATTTTAAAATAAGATAATATTGGCTGATAAAAAAAGGAGCAACCCATGCTCGTTGGGGTACCAAAGGAAATCAAAAATCATGAGTGCCGTGTTGGGATGACACCTCCTGGTGTAAGAGAGCTAATTCAATTGGGACATGAGGTAATCATTGAAAGAAGCGCTGGCAGTGGAATAGGAATAGAGGACAGTCAATACGAAAGCGCAGGAGCGAAGATTGTTACAGATGCTGATGAAATTTTTAAGTCTGCGGAACTGGTGGTGAAGGTAAAGGAACCCCAACCCGAAGAAATTGTAATGCTCCGTAAAAATCAAACTTTGTTTACCTACCTTCACCTCGCGCCAGATGAAGAACAAACAGAGGGATTGCTGCAATCCGGGGCAACCGCGATTGCTTACGAAACAGTGACTGATGACAAAGGTGGATTACCTCTACTCGCACCGATGAGTGAGGTAGCTGGCCGCATGTCAGTTCAGGCAGGTGCAATTGGGCTTGAAATAAAAAATGGTGGCCGAGGTGTGTTGTTAGGTGGAGTGCCAGGAGTAGCATCTGGTAAGGTAGTGGTTATCGGTGGTGGAGTGGTTGGAACTAACGCAGCATTTATAGCTACAGGGATGGGGGCAAGTGTTACAATTTTAGATAAATCACAATCTAGAATGGCTGAACTAGACTTTCAGTTTCAAAGTCTAATCACAACGCTCTATTCTACATCGCAGACAATTGAAGAAACAGTTTTGGATGCAGATCTAGTGATTGGTGCAGTGCTAGTGCCCGGAGCGGAAGCGCCTAAATTGGTTACTCGCAACTTGGTAAAAAAAATGAAACGGGGATCTGTTATTGTTGACGTGGCTATTGATCAAGGGGGCTGTATAGCGACAAGCAGACCAACAACCCATGAAAATGCATATTACTCGGACGAGGGTGTGGTTCACTATTGTGTTACAAACATGCCGGGAGGTGTGGCTAGAACATCAACCTTTGCTTTAAATAACGCCACCCTTCCCTACATAATTACACTGGCTCAAAACAATATTGTTGATGCGCTGAGAGATAATAAGCATCTAGCAAATGGTTTGAATATTCATCAGGGGCTTCTTACCCAAAGGGCTGTAGCGCACGCTCAAAATCGTACCTACACATCACCCCAGAATGCACTGGCAAATTAAATTTAATTTGCTGGCGAAAAACTTGCAGGGGTAAGCAACCTATTTTCTTGATCAATAATTAATGGCAGTGCGGCATTGAGATACTTTGGCCAATCTGGGTGTTCTGCCAGTGCTTTTCGTTTCTCCATCCGTTCATCAAGATCATTATAGCCCCAGATGTGTACCACTTTATTCAGTCCTCCAATCTCGGTAGTCCAAAAACCTATCAAATGGCCAAGAACCTGTTTTTGAACTGGAAAGCCTAGAATTTGATAGTTTTGCAAATATTCAGCCATTGCACCAATTTTTATTGTATATATACGCTCCTCATAAATCATATTTCAAACCCGTTAAAAAAAACGTACGTTCGCCTAAATTTTAAGCAGTTGCAACTGGTGTTATGTGTTAAGTGATATAAAAGGCATTTTATCTTGATAAAAATTGGAATCACGAACGATGACAAATGCTAAATAAAAATTCTGTGCAACAATTTTGGAGCTTATTAACACCAAATATTATTGGCGTCTTTTGGATGTTAATAGCCGTGATACTTCTTACTGGGATGTTCGCGATTGCCAAATATTTAACAAAAACTCTGCCAATAATAGAGGTGGCAAGTTTCCGTTTTTCTATGAGCTTATTATTTTACATTCCATGGCTTTGTAAAGCAGGATTTGGAGCACTAAAAACTTCCAGACATTTCGCACACTTCTGGAGATCTGCCTTTGGATGTACTTCTTTAGCCTGCGGGGTATATGCTGTCCATCATTTATTGCTTGCGGATGCGCAGGTTCTTACGTTTACCATCCCGCTTTGGTCAATCTTATTAGCTGCGTTTGTTTTACGAGAACGCATACGTATAGATCGGACACTTGCAACCATTGTTGGTTTTGTTGGTGTAATAATTGTTGTCCAGCCACAGGCTGGTATTGATGTGGCTTCTTTAGTTGCTCTGCTCGCTGCTATTCTTGCATCGTGTGCCATAACAACTATGAAACATCTAACCCGCACTGAACCATCAAATCGAATTGTCTTTTACTTCCTTTTATGGGGCACAATAATCATAGGAATTCCTGCTATTTTTGATTGGGTTTGGCCGAATTGGAAGGAATGGTTATGGCTCATAGCTCTTGGTTTCTTTGGATCAGTGGGTCAATACTGCTTAACACGAGCCTATGCTGCGGGAGATATGACATTGATTGCCCCATTGGATTTTACAAGAATAATTGTTGCTGCCTTCTACGGTTATTTAATGTTCAATGAAATACCAGGTGCTACAAGCCTTATCGGTGCAACGGTAATTGTGATTTCTTGCGGTTATATCGTCCGACAAGAAGCATTCACAAAGAAAAAAAAAACCTGAACTGTCATTTTAAAATTTCTGTTAGTCTAAGAAGTGGTGATGTATCTTTATAAAGTGCAAGAGGCACCGAAAAATGTCCTCGATGTTGAACAAAACGATTTTTTAATGGCACATTCCACATATCTGCTAAGGAAATTCCCCCAGCATATGGGGTTACTGTATCCTCAGTACCCAAGAGCATCACAATTTTCTCTGGCGGGATAACTGGAGTATTTGAGGGCTCAATAAGACGCTTCCATTGCAATAATTGCTCCCTGTTCCATCCCGCATTGTAGAGAGCTGTTTCAAGCCCAAGACGTTGCGAGAGACTTCCTTTCAACGAAGCATCAATTATGTTGTTGGTTGTAGTGACTAAGAAACATGCATCAGCTCTCATTTTCTCTGGCCAATTACCGGAAGAGGATATCAATAATTGAGACGTTAATGCACCAATACTAATTCCGCCTACAGCTATCTTGCCTCCAATAGCTTCCCTAACCCAAACACACCAATGAGCAGCTTCAATTACCCAGGCACGAAAGAATTCAACAAAACCTGATACACCGCGTGCAAACACCGGCTCTCCGCCGAAATAACCCTCTTTGCGACGCCTGCCATGCCAGGGACCTTCAGGTTGAACAACACAGAACCCTCTCGTCACTAACTGATTAATTGGATCAACCAGTGATGACCACATCTCGGGTTCTAGACCAACGCCATGCAGCCATAAAATTGTTCCCTTAATTTTTTCTTTGGGACGAAAAACCTTAGCTGTAGCAATATCGTTAATAACAGGAGATTTCATTTTTATCCATGATATTGGCCCATGCAAACCCTCCGCCCGCTTTGACTCAGATATTTTCGGTGCCAAAAATGGAAGAAATGCTTTCGAAGAATCTCCCAGTAATTTTCCAAATTGATTTTCAACCTCCTCGGGCGTCTGGATAGACCATTTTATTTTTGGTGAGGTCTTTCTCAAAGGTAAGAAAAATATGCGGGAACGGCTTAATTTATTGGCAGTTGACAAACGAAACATTTCCGTTTGTGACAATATTTCAACTGCCAATTCACGATCACCGAAAAAGATTTCATCCCATTTACATGCGGCTTCTGCATATTCGGAATTCAATTCATTAACCGTCTTTAATGATTTTTTAAGGTTGATAATATTACAAATTCCTGTGTCAAATTCTTTACTAAACACTCGGTAATCACCATTACACGACAAAGCCACAGCCCAAATACGAGATAATGGTGCATACCAATCAGCAACAATCCTTACGGCCACAGAGTCAAACCATGGCCGTAGAAAAAAATTACTCAAAGGACTTTTCAGAATATTGTACATTAATTAATCAGTTGCGTCCGCCGATACCTATAAAAACAAGCTCTTTACATGGATTGGAACTAAATTTGTTTACTAAGAGGCTTGATATTTCATTTTCTTCTTAACCAACACATTAACACAAGCCTAATTAGGCGATTGGAACTTTCTTGCCGAACGGTCGTCCGAATGATCGCATAAATTTGTATTAACATACTTATTGGAAATCGAATTAGGTAAGAAAAAGACCCGGCCGTTGAATGCAAATTTGAATACATGTGTTTTTTTAATATTACTTTCTCAAAAGTATCTAAAGTTCAATCCAAAACGTGTTTATTCAAGTTCAGCAGTTCATTCAACAAAAATTAATGATTGTCACTAGAAAATCATCATTTTTATGTGCGCAAGGCCCATACTCGTTATCATTTTCTTTATATTAAAGTAATCACGCAACCGTTTTTATTATGTTCAGTTTTTAGCAACAATTACCATTTTCATAACAGTTTTGCTTGGCTCTCATTGCAATAGACCATTAAAAGGCGCTAACCCTCCAACTACAAAAGCGACATTTTTTCAATTGTAAAGGAAATCAATTTCGAAGCAAAAATTAATGCATTAAAATTTTGTTTTGGCGATCGCCGTGTCATAAAGATAAACACTTCTTCAAAGCTGGACCGTTAACATAACTACCAAACTAATTTACATTGAAAATCGAGGAGTCGGTCTCGGAAAATATCTATAATATTATTGTTCCTTCAACTAGGATCCTTTTACACATTTGAAGGATTTCTGGCATATTTTCAACTAATAAATGTCATTCAAGATTCCTAAATTTTAAAATTGTAAATATTTTTATCAAATCTATCATAATCCTGATACCTTATAAGTTCGTACAACTCAGATCGTGTATGCATTTGCTCAACTAATTCTGACTGAGTTCCACTTTCAGCTATTGTTTGCAGTCCGCGCCGAATTGCCCCCATAGCTAGCCGTAAAGTAGTTGCTGGATATATCACAAGGTTATAACCCAATTCTTCCAATTCAGAAGCAGAAAGAAGTGGAGATTTTCCGAACTCTGTCATATTTGCCATCAAGGGTGCATCAATTGCTTTACGAAATAATTTAAACTCTTTTATGTTCTGCATTGCCTCCGGAAATACTGCATCCACGCCAGCGTCAACGTATGCTTTTGCGCGATCAATTGCCTTACTTATTCCTTCAGAAGCGAGCGCATCAGTGCGAGCAAATATTATAAAATTTGGATCCGACTTTGCATCCGCAGCTGCACGAATTTTACATATCATTTCTTCTATTGGCACGATTAATTTATTATCTAAGTGACCGCATCGTTTTGGGTTAACCTGATCTTCCAAATGACATCCAGAGATCCCAAGTTGTTCTAATTCTTGTATTGTTCTAGCAACACTCATTGCCTCGCCAAACCCTGTATCTATATCTATAATTGTCGGCAAATTAGTAACACGTGCTATTTGATGTCCTCGTTGAGAAACTTCTGTCAAAGTCGTTAATCCAATATCTGGTAAACCCAAATCAGCCGACAATGCTGCACCGGAAATATAAACGCCTTCGAATGCATGGCGTTCAATTTCCATTGCTACCAGAGGGGAATGGGCTCCTGGAAATCGAAGTATCTTTTCTCCTTCTAATCCGTTCCGAAAGGCTGCACGTTTCTCGGTAACAGATGCTTTATTGAATAGCATAATAAATTTTCCTTTGTTTTATTTAATTTGCGATTTGCAATTAAATATGGCCCAGGCCGCGGTAGAAAAATAATTGCTATCGTGTGTTTAAGTTATCAAAGTTCAGGTAGTCGTATCCTATAAATGTTTTATCTTTTTTCAGTTGCCAAGGTGTTGAGCACTTGCAAATCATCATAAGACTTAATAAATGCCAAAAAACTGACTTTTCATTAAAACCCTGAATTTTTACATTTTGGCTGAGGTTGATCATGGCAGATTGTTTTATGAGAGTGTATAACTAAGTTGTAGCGAAACCTTCACTTTGATCATCTGAAAAAAGGAAATTTTGCCATGATAGTCGAGCAGCGAATTTATACATTACATCCGGGTAAAATACCAGAGTACATGAACCATTACCGGATTGAGGGACGCGCAATACAGGAGGAGATACTTGGTAGAATGATTGGATGCTACTACACCGATTTTGGTCCACAAAATCAAATTATTCATATGTGGGGATATCAATCCTATAAAGAGAGAGATGAACGTCGAACTCGTTTGTTTGCAAATCAAGCGTGGAAAAATTTTCAGCCAAAAGTTCGCCCTCTTATCTTACGTCAAGAAAACAAAACTTTGATCCCTGCCCCATGGTCACCAGATCAATAGTCCACCAATAATTCTTTTTACCGGCCGAGTAAGTAGGTATCTGGTTAATCATTTCTTTCTCAGGCGATGGTAATTTTTATATGAGTGGGCAGAAGATTGCCATAGGCAGACGCTATGAATTTACGATTACGTTTGTAGTTACTAATAATAGTACCTCAGGAACTATTCTTGTGCATCAAATACTTTCTTATCCTGATCGCGTTATCGGCAATGATTTAATTAACCCTAATTTTCGTGCATTAGCACACGCCTGCAGATTGCACGGTGAGTTTGTTAACAAAACCGATGAATTCATGCTAGCTTACGATCGTTGTCGTTCCCTCACTCAATACCTTAATTGATCGAATTCTGAACTACTGAAGAACAAAAACCCCTCGAAACACGTTGAAACTGTTGAGTATAAATAAAGGAGACTAACTCTGACCTAACAATTTTTTGATATCAGATTGGCTCAGTAATCCTTGATTCCAATCGCAGGTTCCACTCTCACGCAAGTATCGAAGGCTTCTGCGTACTTCAGAAATAGCGACTTTGGCAAAACCACTGCCAAATGACACCCTTTGTACTCCGAGAGATTGAAGTTGTATGACTGATGGGCTTTCTGGTCCGGCAAGTATGTTTAATGGTCCATCGATTTGATTAGCTAATTCTTTAATAATATCAATATCGGATACCCCAATAACAAATGTACAATCAGCGCCAACTTCTAGATAGGCGTTTGCACGTTTAATAGCTTCTTCAATTGGATTGTTTCCACGCGTCGAAAAGACATCGGTCCTAGCATTTAAAACTGCTGGAATGCCAAACTCATCTATCGCATATCGCGCAGCTTGTATCCGGGCTACAGATATATCGTAATCAAACAAAACTCTGTCTCCATTCTTTCGGCTGTCCTCAATATTTAGTCCTACGGCCCCCACCTCTAATGTTCTTTTTACGGTATTTGAGACTTCATCCGGCTCAACACCATAACCTGCCTCCATATCAGCACTAACTGGGATAGAAACAGCATTGCAAATGGTTTTAACAATTCCAGTCATCTCACTAAGTGTAATATTTTCACCATCACAATACCCCGCTGAAATCGCACATCCACCGCTGGTTGTAGCGACGGCTTCAAAACCCTCAGCAGCAATAACTGCGGCACTAATTGCGTCGTATGCATTTGGAATAACCAAAATTTCTTTTGTATTATGCAAATATTTTAATTTTTCTGCTTTTTCATATTGACTGTTCATCACATTTTCCAGAACGTTTTCTTAATATTTCTTTTGAACTGTTGTTTGTTCTATAATTTATTAAGTTAACAACTTTAACAAAGTTAAAATAATTCTTATTTAGAACAATGTTGGGTTTTTTGAGCAAGTTACAATTTAACCTTTTGAGAGTATGAGGGCCGGATGAGGTGCAGTTTTTCCGGATGAAATACCCAGCACTTGATCGATAATACCAGTGGGTTTTTCAATTCCTCCGAAACGCATTAACTGATAAGCTTTTTCAATTATTTCTTCTTCTGAGAGAAAAGCCTCTGGGTCTCCTTTACACAATGGTGCTGTAGCAGAAATTTCTTGACCGTTAATGTTTTTTACCGTCACCTCTGCGCCCCAGGCAGCTGGATATTCGCGGTTGTAACTGTCGTCGCAAACAATTTTAATTTTTAATGCACATTCTGATACATTCCTTCGAGCTGTATCATCGAATGATGAAAACTCTATCCTTCCAAAATGCAGAGCTGCTGCCACACAATGTTGGATAGAAAACTTTGCTCCGTAAGCTGAATTAACAATAGGTCGGTCACACACATCCAGCGCTGCCCAATATGTTTTTACCAAAACGTAAGCTATATTTTGTATATCAACTTTGCCTGCAATACGAAGAGCAGCGTCAATTGCAGGATGGGTATGACGGCAAGACGGCCAAGGCTTAAGTGATGTATCATGTATTTGCCATATAGAGTCTGATTTCTGTAACACTGCTGCAGGATTTGGATTTAAGCAAGTAGCGGAGAAAAAACCCTTAGGACCCTCAAGAATTTCAGGTGGTCCAGTGAAATCAAGTTTAGCTAATTCAGCTGCTAGTATGCCAGCTTCTGCCGCACGACCTGCGTGTAGATGCTTGCTCATAGCTCCTGTACGCAGAAATTCCCAGAATCCACTTGATTGAGTTCCTGCATTTCCCAGCGCGTGCATTGTGGCAGTATTACCTAATTCTAATAAAGTAGCTGCTGCCATTGCTGAACCATAAGGACCGCATGTAGCGGTGTTATGCCATACTTTGTAGTGGTCCGGACCAACTGCCATACCTACACGACTCGCAGCTTCCACTCCAAATATCAAGGATTTAAGTAATAACTTTCCAGAAATCCCATGGCTGGCTGCGAGAGAAAGTATTACCGGAACAGTTACACACCCAGTATGAACAACGGAAGCTCTATGGATGTCATCGACTTCAAGTATATGCGCTAGAGCACCCATCACGAAGGCCTCTCGCCCCGCATCCATCGGCCGATCATGTCCCCAATCTAGCAATTTTCTACCTGCTTCACTATTGCGACCGGCAAAGGAATTCGCAACTGCATCCAACATAAGAAGTGAAGCCTTATCTATATCCGTGGATTCAATAGTTTGTCCACGAATTAATTTTACAAGGCCCTGTGAAAGCGTTTGCATAGGAAGCCCTTCAGGATTCTACTCCTAACTGCGAATTTTCGTATCCCGGAAAACGGTCAGAGACATCTAAGCCAAAAAGTTCTATTGCATTTCCACCCAAAATTCTATGTTTTTGAATTTCAGTGAGAAACGGCAGATCATATATAACACTGGGCACATCCATATCCCAGTGAGGATAATCTGAAGACCACAATAGTTGCTCTTTTGCGTTGATCAAGCTAAAGGTCATTTCAAGTACATCCAAACGATTCGGAACTTCCATAGGCTGGCTGGTATAAAACATTTGTCTCATGTAATCACTTGGCAAACCCTTAAGTGAAGGGGCCTCGGACCAACGCATTTTATAATCATTGTCCAACCGTTGCATTACCCAAGGAATCCATGCGAGACCCGACTCTATCCAAATTGTTTTAAGATTTGGAAAGCGTTCTGGTAGTCCATTTATTACCCAATTGCAAAGGTGGACAGCGTTATATACAGTAAATCCTAGTGCATGCGTAACAAGGAATCGGTTGCTATTCCCAACAAGTCTATCATTCCAATTATAATTACCATGAAAACCGAGCGGTTTACCGAGTTCCTCCATTAAAGAGTATGTTTTCATGTAGGCATTATTGTGAACCGAGTTATATTGTACGGAACATATCATGAAACCAATAACGTCGCGATGGTGGCCAAATTCTTTAACAGTTTCATAAGCAGCATCTGGATCCCCGAAAGGAACGTACATCATCGTCTTAATACGTTTTTCCTTGGCAGTAATATTTTCAAGAAGCCAGCGATTATAAGCCTTGGCCAACGCACCCTCGACCTCTGGTTGGGGGTGCAGTCCTAAACTGAGCATTGGTGTGGGAAACAGACAAACATAATCAACCCCCATGGCATCCATCCATTTTAAAGAAAGGTGGATATCCCTATGTTGTTCATCAGCAGGTGTTGTTTCCGTTTTCCGAAGTGGATAACGAGTGACCCTTCCTGCTATGTCCTGGTAGCCAACTCCAGCAACTCCAAAAGGGGCTTGACCACCTGTACCGCCAGAAGTATACAGCTGGCCCATCTGACTCAAAACTTCATCGTCAATATACCTCACTATCTCCTGTATTGACTCATTTTCATAATGATGGCAGTCAACATCGATGATAGGAAATTGATTGTAACCCCTTGCATCTCTTTGACGAGCAGCATTACGCAATAGCGTAGAAGTGTCAAAAGATGCGATTGCTTGTTTGTGAATATTGCTGGTAGGTAATTCCATCTTTTTACTATGCCCCCGACCATGATTGCCACATGCCCAATTCAAATACTTCTACATTGACTTGACGCATCATCGCTGTGCACATGATCATGGCGGCTGTAGCTGGAACAATATTATTTTCAGAAAAAGGCTCCCACCTCTCACCGAGCTGGAACTTTGTTGAATATAATCGGGTTAACACAGTAATACCCTCCTGTATAAGGCTATTTGGGATCGTTTGATTTGCATCTAACTGATTGAGCTTTTTTGCCCAATCCTTCAACAATTGTTCTTCGTCAGGTATATTCGCTATGGCTTTTCCTCCTTCAGGAAGATCTGCTTCTCTGGGGTCCGGGACTGTACTTTTACGCGAGGACATATACTTTTTCTCCTCTAATATTAACATCATACTTTCGAAGTTTCCATGCTGAGTCACCACATGCAACACCATCTTCCATACGAAACTCCCAACCATGCCAGGGACAAACGATATGCATTTCATCATGATTAAAACGCATTCCGTGATAAGTTTTCTTTTCTGGGTGAATGATTTCTTCAACCTTTGCCATAAGAAGCCCCTCGCAGGCTGGCCCTCCCTGGTGGGGACATAAATTCTGATATGCAAACCATTCGCCCTTTATTAAATAAACACCGATTTCACTTTTACCGTTTGGTACAATCTTCTTTCCCCCTTCTTCAAAATCAGAGGTGTTCCCGACGAGAATTTCTTTGGCCATACTTTTCTCCCTTTGCCTCAGGATTATGCTCCTGATATTTATTAATTGAGTCGCAGATCAGTGGTTTTTAAGAACATAAAAATTAACTGATACTAAATTTATGCTGCGACGCTGTAGTCTGGATATCGATCGGATACATCAATATTAAACAACTTCACTGCATTGCCTCCCAAAATTTTTCGTTTTGCTGTCTCATCAAGAAATGGCAAATCATATATCGTGCACGGAAGATCCATATCCCAATGCGGATAATCTGAAGCGTAAAGTAACCGTTCCTCCGCATTTATAAATTTAAAAGTTGCCTCCAGCAGAGTATGATCATTTGGCACTTCCATAGGCTGCGAAGTGTAATACATATCTCGCATGTAATCCGAGGGCAATTTCTTTAAGGAAGGACACTCACTGGTCCGCATTTTATAATCGTTATCGAGACGCTGCCCGAGCCATGGCACCCATGCAATTCCGGACTCTGTCCAGATAACATCAAGATTTGGGAACCGTTCATTTAAACCGTTTGTAATCCAGTTGCACATGTGGATTACATTATATAACGTGAAACCCAGGGCATGAGCAGAAATGAACCTGTTTGTTACTGACATCAAGGGATCATTCCAATTTAAACCTGAGTGGAATGTCAGCGGAATTCCCATTTCTTCGATTAAAGCATACGTCTTCATGTAAGCATTGTCATGAATGGGAGCATATCTTGGACTTGTGACTAACGCACCAATAATTCCAGGTTTATTCCCGAAATCAACAAGCATTTTATATGCCTCATCAGGTGAATTAAATGGTAAATAAACATAGCCTTTTACCCTTGGGTCATGAGGTAAAATTTTCTCTGTAAGCCAGCGCATGTAGGCCCGGGCGTATTGAACCTCAATTTCTTTTTGTGGCAAAAGTCCAACCGATAGCATGCCTGTTGGGAAGAGCCCTATATAATCGATGCCTATTGCATCCATAAAACGACGAGATAAATGAATATCCCGATGAATACCATCAGCCGGAGTTTGTTCTATTGACCGAAGTGGATAGCGAGTAACTCGACCGCCGACAGGTTGATAGCCCCCCCTCCCACGTGACATAATTCCTGGGGCAGAAGACACTATTTGATGCAACACATCATCTTCAATGTATTCAATAATTTCGTTGATAGACTCACTTTCATATTGATGTGAGTCAGCACAAATAATCGGAAAATCATGATAATTTCTTAGCTTAGCCTGTCTTCTAGCATTTTTCAGAAGTTGCTCAGTATCGAAATTATCAATACTCATTTTGTGATAGCGATCACTTGTGGGTAAGTCCATTGCTTGCCTCCATGTGTTTTTTTGGCGGTTATACTCCGCCTTGTTATAATGTTAGTATCTTTTTTTCACTAAGGAAACAGCGGTGTTGAAAATTTTTTATTCGATACAACCACACCGCCAGAAGGTCTACTCCCCTTTTCTAAATGACCATACCGGTTAAAATATGACTTGGAAAGCGGCCTGCCGTCTGGCGTAGACAGCCACAAACGCAATAGATTTCGGCGACGGTAAATTTCTGGATAATCCTCAAATTCTGTTCTTGAATGAACAGTGACATGATTATGTAAGAATTGAATATCGCCACGCCGAAAGTCCATCGCATAAGATAATTCATGGGCCAGTTTGTTAAATAGTTTTATTGCAGCAATTAGTTTAGGCGAATGGCGCGGTAAAGATGGGAATCGTTGCGCAGATAAAATATAGCCACCCTGCCAGCTAACACTCAAAAAACCATCCCGAAAGTTAAAGACCGGAAGCAAAAACCATGGATCTTTTCCTTTCGGAATTTCATTTCTGCGGTCTCTATAAATTGGTTTTGAAAGTTCTGCCGCTAACTCTGGAGCACGATTAAGTATTTCGTTATAAATACTGAGAGAACTAGCAACCAGAGACTCTCCGCCACTTTTTGAGGGATGAAGACACAGCAAACTAACAATGTCGCAACTGTCGCAATGATAAGGAAGGGACTCACGTGTCTGGTAGCCTCGGTGGGAGGGGTTTTCCAATGTTTTTCCTCCAAGATCTGCCACATGACCAAGAAGATGCCCTTTTGCATTTTGTGAAACTGGAACTCCGATATGCTGACCTATAACCCAAAAGGCAATCGCGGCTTCAGCCCTATCAAAATCTTGTACGGGAACTCCTCTAATAAGAGCAATACCTCGACCTTCCAGAATTTCCTCTTTGATTTGCCACAGATAGGGAGATAATGTAGACATCTTATATAAGCTGGGTGTTATCGAAATGAGATCTATGTCAGCAGCCTTCAAGCGCGCGACGGTTCGCACAAGCTCATGAACGTGATCCTTTGAAATTGGATATATCCAACTTCTATCGCTATCTAGGTCGTTTGCAGACCATACAGCTGGATCCACAACAGGTAGATTTGGGACTGCTGGTGTTCGGGAAGAAATATTTGAGATTAAAACCATCATAAAATTCCAACTAATGCGACTAAATTACGACCTGGCAATTTAAAAAATTCTGTAAAAAATGTATTGAATTGCGGAATATTGAGAAAATACCAAATTTCAAGAATATAGAATAGCTATATTGTCTGTTCTTACCACTCTAATACCCAATCAGTGTGCGGAGGTGACAACTTGCGAGCTTCGCAATAAACTTTATCACTTGAGCCAACTATAGGCGATTAAAACCATGAATTGGAAGTTTAGAACCAATAACGAAGTGATAGCTCGGGCTAACTGCAATGAAAACGAATCTGTAAGGAATCATATCACAGGTGGATGTGAGAATGAGACTTTAATACGTTTCAATCGACAGGCCTCAAATTCGTCAGTATTTTTATCAAGGGTTTTACGCGCTCCTATATACCCATTAAAACGAAGTATCCGAACATTAGATTATAAGAGAATAATAATTGGTATTTCACCAAAAATAATTTGCGGATTAAAAAGGGGAATTAGAGTGTATATTAAAGTTGGCTACATACGCGCCCTAAACATTGGGAAAGCATTTCCTCTAAGCATGCAACCGGTTGGAATAAAAAAATTTCAGAGGTTGCTGCTTGCTGCTGATGAACAAAGCGTGTCAGAAAACAGTTTAAATAAGATTAAGAAAGAAATTACTATTAATATAAGGTTGCTAATCTTTATATTAGTACATCAACTTAATTTATCGTATGAAACAAAAGCGATGCCTGTAAGGGCTTGAAACGAGGTGAACGCTTTTCCGCGTCTCCCAATTCGAAATTTTATTTAATCGCCCAATGCTAAAAATGGAGACTAAAATGTCCACTTATAGTGAATTTTTAACGATACATGACATGATTTTGATGGCCCGTCGAAATATGGATCAGGATAATTGGGACTACGTCTGCGGAGCTGCAGAAAGCGAAACCTCACTGCGACGAAATCGGATGGCATTAGATTCAATTGCCTTTCGACCGAGAGTTTGCCGAGATGTAAGTAAAATTGATACTAGGTGTGACTTTTTTGGGCACAAATTACGTTTACCAGTTCTGATGGCCCCCATGGGAAGCATTCATCGATTTACACCGAAGGGAGCAATCGATGTTGATGATGCGGCGGAACAATTCGGTACAGTAAATTTTCTTTCAACAGTTACTCAACCTAGCCTAGAAGAAGTCGCAAATAACAGTCCACACCCCAAAAATTTTCAGATTTATGTGAGAGGTGATGACGAATGGATAAAGAAGTTAGTGAAACGCATAGTAAAGGCTAATTATCACTCAGTGACATTAACCGTCGACAGTTCGTTTTATGGCAATCGCGAACGGCTTAGCCCTTCACAACTCGCATTAAAACGAGTGCCAAATCGCGACTGGCAAAAAAAAATTACTTGGGACACCGTAAAAATGATTCAAGATGAAATCGGCAACCGCCCATTTTTTCTGAAAGGAATCATGACGGCTGAGGACGCTAAACTGGCCGTACAACATGAAGTAGATGCTATATACATCTCAAATCACGGTGGGAGACAACTAGACCATGTTCTAGGCAACATTCAAACTTTACCAGAAATTGTGAAAGCCGTTAATGGACAAACAAAAATTATAATCGACGGAGGATTTACACGTGGAACCGATATTGTCAAAGCGATAGCTTTAGGCGCAGACTATGTGGCAATTGGCCGCCTCCAAGCCTGGGCACTTGGGGCAGCTGCTTCAACGGGATTAATCAAATGTTTAGAACTTATAGAGCAAGAAATAATTACAACTATGGGCCTTTTGGGAGTTACATCCTTAAACGAATTAAATCCAGAGTACGTGACACATGCGATGCCAGTGAGGTTGCCTCATGAGCATTCTGCCTTTCCACATCTCGGGCCAAATCCAATCGCGTAACATTTTGAACTCTAGATAAACTTGTTATGGCAATTTGTGCAATTAATAAAAAAGAAAAATCAAATGACGTTGAAGACCAATAAAAAGAAACCCGTACGTTACGCAGCGCTCTCTTTCGCCTCCTGTATTGCCTGCCAGACTTTTGCCGGTGTAGCCGGCATATCTATGTGTCTTATACCATAATTTGATAAAGCATCTACAACTGCATTCATTACGGCTGGAACAGCTCCGACTGTTCCAGCCTCTCCTGCTCCTTTTACCCCAAGCGGATTTGTCGCTGTTGGACATGGGTTTGATTTAACCTCGATAAAAGAGAGATTGTCTGCACGAGGCATCGCGTAGTCCATGAAGGACCCTGATATCAATTGTCCACTGCCTTCATCAAATACAATTTCTTCTAATAGCGCCTGACCCACCCCATGAACAACTCCTCCTTGAATTTGACCTTTAAGAGTTAACGGATTTAGCACTGTACCTACATCATCTACGACATTGTATTTCACAATTTCAATTACACCGGTATCTTCATCTAATTCTATTTCACAGACATGGCAGCCGTTTGGAAAGTTTTCAGCGGTTGCTTCATACGTAAATACAGCATCCAATCCCGGTTCTATATCTGAAGGCAATGTCCCAGGTCGGTAGGATGCTTTTGCTACCTCAATTAAACTGATCTGCCGATCCGTACCAACAACAGTGAAGATTGAGTCAGAAAATTCTATATCTGTCTCGGCAGACTCTAGCAAATGAGCGGCAATGGTCTTGGCTTTGTCCACAATCTTTTCAGAACATTTTAAAACTGTGCTACCTCCAATTGATGCTGAACGTGAACCACCTGTGCCTCCCCCAAAAGCTAAAATTGCTGTATCACCTTCAGCAAAACTTATTAGGTCTGGGTCAATTCCTAGAGTTTCATTCATTATTTGCTTATAGATAGTTTCATGGCCCTGCCCCTGTTGACTAGTCCCGGCATTAAGTTGGACTGAACCAGACGAATCAAAACGAATATGAACCTGTTCAAGGCTTGGTCCAGCTGCACGTTCTATGGAATTGGAAATCCCAATACCCCGTAGTTTACCATTTTTTTCCGACAATTTTTTTCTGTCTTCGAATCCGTCATAGTCAGACATCTCCAGCGCCTTTTCTAAATTGTCTCCGAAGTCTCCACTATCGTAAGTAAAAACAAGAGCAGTCTTATATGGAATAGCCTCTGGTGTTATTTGGTTGCGCCGACGCAACTCCGCTGGATCCACATAAAGTTCATCCGCGGCCAAATCAATTAATCTTTCAATGACATAGGATGCTTCCGGACGCCCATTCCCACGAAAAGGACAAATCGGATTTGTATTTGTATACACACCAGAGACGTCACAGTGCATGGCAGGAATATTATAAGTTCCAGCCATTGTTCCAAGATTAGCGACCGGTGGTAGCGTACCCTTAGAGGCCAAGTATGCGCCTACATTGGTCCAACTTTTTGCGCGAACACCAAGAAATTTGAAGTTCTCATCTAACGCAATCTCGCCTTCCCAATAAACATCACGACCGTGGTGATCACTCATAAATCCTTCAGAGCGCTCACAAACCCACTTCACTGGCCTTCCAACCTTTCTGGAAGCCCAAAGAACCAAAACCACTTCCTGATAAGTTCCGCCTCGTAGTCCGAAACTTCCTCCCATATCACCACAAACAACTCGCATTTTAGATTCTGGGATGTTGAATATTTTATTGCATAATTCTTCGCGGACCTGCCAAGGATAATGAACTGCAGTATATAGGGTCCAGAAATCGCGAGAAGCATCATAATCACCAATGGCCCCTCGAGGTTCCATCGTAGCATGTGCACTTCGGTTCACTGGCAACTGACCCCTTACCACATATTTTGCATTCGAAATTGCAGCATCCGTGGCATCCTTGTCACCAACTAAGTGAACGAAACAAATGTTATCCTTTGCTTCCGACCAAACTTTGGGTGCCCCAGGTCGCGCTGCTTCGTATGGGGTTGAAACCGCCGGCAATGGATCATAATCAACTTCTATCAGCTCTGCGGCATCTTTTGCTTGATCCAATGTTTCGGCAATTACCATAGCGACATAGTCGCCAACCATCTTCACTTCGTCTAGAACTAAGACACGTCGGGCTGGTTCAAACATCGGTGTACCATCGCGACGTTTGCGTTTTGGTGTGCATTCAAGTATCCCAAAACCATCATTGACGTAATCTTGCCCGGTAAGGACGTCAATAACACCCGGCGCATTTATTGCTGCCGAGATCTCCATCGAAAGAATCTTTGCATGCGCGAATGGTGATCGCAAAATATAAGCACGAGCCTGTCGCGGAAGCGTGTTATCATCCATATATCGGCCTCCACCCGTTAACAAACGAGGATCTTCATACCGAGGGACGGGTTGTCCAATACCAAATTTTTGAACCATATCGAAATTTTCTCCAAAACAAGTGTCGACACCTTTTGATTATCTACCTTGTATATAACTTGATTACCTACCTTGTATATAACGTCAGGCTCACCAATAAGGAAAGGGTGGTTGTGCATTGAGTTTTGATTGATAGACTTGAGACCAGAAACATACAGACTCACAGGAAGCCTAATGACCGAAGAAAAATTTATTCGCAAGGCAAATACACGTTACCAATCAGATGTAATCGTTGACCTTATAAAGGCATTCGATTTTCCTGCAATACCACTTAACCCTGGTGCCAGTTACAGAGGTTTGCACGATAGTTTGGTAAATTACGGAGAAGATGATCCGCCAATGATTTTATGTAATCATGAAAAGTTGGCAGTCCAAATTGCTCATGGCTATGCAAAAGCGACTGGAAAACCAATGCCAGCGATTGTCCACAATGTCGTTGGACTACTGCATGCTCCGTTGGCCGTTTATTATGCATATATTGACCGTTGCCCGGTTTTTCTTATTGGTGCAACTGGTCCCATGAACGAACAACTACGTCGTCCTTTTATTGATTGGATTCACACAGCCTTCGCTCAAGGTTCCGCAATACGGGATTACACAAAATGGGACTATCAGCCAGGATCCATTCATGGTGTTTCAGATAGCTTTGCTCGCGCCTACTCAATCATGATGACTGAGCCGCAGGGGCCGATCTACATGGTTTACGACGCTGGAATACAAGAGGCAGAGTTGAAAGAAGAAATAGAAATTCCTCCATCTAGCGCTGTAAAAGTTCCTTCTAGATTGTGGGCTGATCCTGATTTAATAGACAAAGCAGCGGACATGCTGCTCAAAGCAGATTATCCAATTTTGTTAACTGAATATGCTGCGCGCGCACCACTTGGCTTCGATGATACGGTGGAGTTGGCAGAAACACTGGGCTGTGGTGTCTTTGACATCAATAAAAGGCTTGGTTTTCCGAATAAACATTCTCTTAATTTGTCAATGCATAAAGACGCATTCGAAGGAACTGACTTAGTTTGCGCACTTGATGTCATTGATTGGACTAGGGGGTCGCATAAGCCAAATTGGGAAACTCGTCAGGTCGAAGCAATAACTTCAAAGCATTGTAAATGGATTGATATTGGTTTTGCAGATATTGAAATAAGCAAGTGGGCCACCGACTACAACAAGCATCATAATTGGGATTTAAGAATTCTTGCAGATACTGCGAACGCAATCCCTGCCCTTACAGAGGCGTGCACAAGGAAAATTAAAAATGACGAAGAATTAAAAAGCAAAGTTAAAGAACGAAAAAAAATTGTGAATGATAAGCATGCTGTTCAATGGAATGCATGGCAGAATGATATAAAAAAGTTCTGGTCACAAGATCCAATTCATGAATCACGGTTGGCAGCAGAAATCTGGGAAGTAATTAAAGATGAAGACTGGGTGTTAAGTGCTGGTACACTTAAGGATTGGGTGCGAAAAGTTTGGAATTTCGACAAGCCCTACAGGCACCCTGGAAGAGAACTCGGCACCGCAACACAATTTGGGATATCATTGGGTGTAGCCCTCGCGTACAAAAACACAGAAAAAATTGTTGTAAACTTGCAGCCGGATGGCGACTTAATGTTCGACTTAGGCGGTTTATGGATTGCTGCAAAATACGAAATACCCATGCTTTGTTTAATGTATAATAATAGAGCCTACTACAATGACTGGGCACACCAAATATCTGTAGCTAACAAAAGAGGTACTGATCCCAATAGAGCCTACATAGGAATGGATCTTGAGGGCCCTGCGCCCGACTTTGCTCATATTGCCCGGGGCATGGACTGGTGGGCAGAAGGTCCTATCCATGATCCTAAAGACATTCAGCCTGCGGTTAAACGTGCCCTAAAAGAAGTTAAAAAAGGGAAGCCAGCACTTGTCGATATAATCACATGGAGAAGAGGCGAAACTGCATGATTAAGATCATTTAAATAAACTGCTACTATTTTTTATTTAAACTATATAACCCTTAATGGCAAAAACAGAAAACCAGTTACTTGTCAGATAGGTTAAATTTTTATTTTTAATATAAATAACAATTTTTTTTCTGATGTTTATCCGTGCGGTTTTGTTGCTGATTGATGTCAATACCATACAAGCGATGGGGAATAAGATGAGTCAAATAAAAAAATCAAATAAAAAATATCAATCAGACGTAATTGTAGATCTTATTAAACAATTTGGTTTTGAACATATAACTCTGAACCCTGGGGCAAGTTATCGAGGTCTTCATGATAGTCTTGTAAACTACGGAGAAAATAGTCCGCCAATGATGCTGTGCACTCACGAAAAAATAGCAGTGCAGATGGCCCATGGTTATGCACGACATACAGGCAAGCCAATGGTTGCTATCGTTCATAATCTTGTAGGATTGTTGCACGCTCCAATGGGTGTATATTATGCCTATTTAGACCGAGCCCCTGTTTTTATTATAGGGGCTACCGGGCCAATTGATGAAACCAAACGCAGACCTTTTATCGACTGGATACACTCAGCCAACGTTCAAGGTCAAGTAATTCGTGATTACGTCAAATGGGATGCCCAACCTGTCACCGTTGATTACATTCCTGATAGTTTTGCCCGGGCATATTCTGTAATGATGACCGGGCGCCAAGGACCTATTTACATGTGTTATGATGCCGGGTTGCAGGAAGCAGAACTCGACCACGATATTTCAATGCCCCCAGAAAATAGCCCACGCGTACCAGCACAAGCGGCGCCTGATCCAGTTGCTTTAGATAAAGCTGTTGACATGTTAATCAATTCAGTTCGTCCAGCAATTGTTGCTGACTTTGCTGCTCGTCCACCTTATGGATGGGATCATGTAATTGACTTAGCAGAGACCCTTGGTGCTAGCGTTTGGGATGTAAATTCCCGGCTAAATTTTCCTAGCACACACCCACTTAATTTATCCATGGACCAGGAAGCCTGTTACGAGGACGTTGACACCGTATTGCTGCTTGATGTTGCTGATTTTGAAAAACATACACATGTGAGAGATATTTCTACTCGAACTGTAAAGCCAAGTGTAAATGCCGATGCCAAATGGATTGATATTGGGTGGACCGACCAAGAAATATCAAAATGGTCAATGGATTATTCGCGAACACTCTACCCTGATGTTCGCATGACCGCTGATGTTATTACTGCGGTACCAATGCTTACAAATTTATTGAAAGCACGGATTGCAAATAATCAGGAATTAATCAAAAAAATTGCCAGTCGCTCGGAAATTATAAAAGTAAAACATGAAAATCTTAGGGCCAAATGGCGAAAAGAAGCGGAAGAGGAATGGGATTCTCAACCCATGACCGTTGGGCGCCTCGCTTTAGAAATTTGGGATGTTATAAAAGATGAAGACTGGGTACTAACAGCCGGCACAATGCACGATACAGCGCGACGTCTATGGGATTTTGATAGGCCATATCGTCACGCTGGCAGAGAGCTCGGCACGGGAACGCAAATAGGAACCTCGCTCGGAGTAGCACTAGCCAACAAAGGTACTGGTCGTCTTTGTATTAATCTTCAACCTGACGGAGATCTGATGTTCGATGCGGGAGCTTTATGGATGGCTGCCAAGTATGAAATTCCAATGCTGATTGTTATGTATAATAATAGGGCATATTATAACGATTGGAATCATCAAATTGTGATAGCAAACAACCGAGGGACGGACCCATCTCGGGCCCACATTGGCATGGATTTATTAGACCCAGATCCGGATTTTGCAGGCCTAGCACGAGCACAAGGTTGGTGGGCAGAAGGCCCCATTGAAAATGGTGATGATGTGAAATCCGCTATTAAACGGGCTATTGAGCAAGTCAAAAAGGGAAATCCCGCATTGGTGGATACTATATGCCGGAGAGGTAAAGGCAAAGAAATGCTGACTTAAAGAATGTTTATCAAACATTCCAAAAAATATACACATAAAGATCAGGCTTCGCGCGCAGGTGGGGGAGTCGCGTACCCCTTGTCCACGTGGACATTTAAAAGAAACGGTTTGCCCCCTTCTACGATCTCTAGACCCGACTCTATCGCTGGAAGCAAATCTGCGATCTTTCTAATTGGACCAGCAGAAGCAACTCCCAGGGAAGCCGCATATCTCTCAATTTTAACCTCTGGGTCATCAATACGTTGTCCGATCCAGCGGTTTTCCACTGGTCTGTTACGGGTTCGCGCAACGGTTTCCTGATGTATTTCATCGTTAAAATTGGACCGATTGTTGGAGATCAGCAAAAATATTGGAATTTGATAGTGTGCGGCAGTCCATAGAGAACTTGCACCTTGCATAGTATCGCCATCCCCTAGAACCGCTAATACAGTGCGATCTGTATCCTTGAGTGCAAGAGCTGCGCCTATAGAGGTACCAGGGCCTGAGGCTAATCCGCCACCACCGTCATTTCCAAGGTAGTCCAAAGGATGGGTCCAATGATAGCCATCCGCAGCCCAACCAATTGTTACGTTCGCAAGTGTTATTTTACGGCCTTTTCGGGCTTCGTTTACACATAATGTTAATGCCTCAACAGATATAGGTTTTTCTGGATCTAGATCCGCGAATTTAATATCCACGTCGGCGGTTCTGCCTTTGTTGGAACCATTCCAAATTTTTTTACCGTTAAGCTTGTTTTCCAGTGTCTCCAAAAGCTGACTCACAACCGCTTCAGTTTGAGCTAGCATAGTTATATCACCCATTGGCATGCCCATATGATCTGAAGACCATCCGTTATGTATTAATGAGTCCATGGATACATGAATCACTTTTGCTGATACATGTTCAGATCCAAAAACTAATTTAAAAGTTCCTGCCAAATCTATCCAATTCAGATCCAAAATTACATCAGCATTTCTAATTCCATTTTCTGCTTCTTCACGTGGTCTGTTACTTGGCGGCGCCAAATGCAATGGATGATCTGTTGGAAAAGCTGCAGCGGTTTTCATATCGGTTACTACGCCAGCGCCAATCATTTCTGCCAACCTTATTCTCTCCTTCCAGCCTCTTTCTGAACGTTTAACTCTTCCAATTAAAATAACTGGATTTTTCGCATCAGCTAACATAGATGCAGCTTCGTCGATAGCTGACTGTGGCCCAGGCGTAGGATTTGGAGGCAAAAATCTAGAAACATCCGGAAGCTTTAGAGCTGGATCAATTTTACTTTCTTGTAATCCTGCGTCCAAACAGATATATGCGGGACCATTCGGCTCTGTTCTAATAGTTTTATTTACACGAACCATTGTTTCAGCGAGTGCTTGGGCGGATCTTGGCTCATCATCATATTTAACAAAATTTCGTATTATAGCGCCTTGGTCTTTCTGGGTATGAATCCAATCAATCCATGGACGTCTTTTAGGCGCATCTACAGGACCTGTAGCCCCCATTATTACCATCGGAACGCGGTTGCACCACGCATTAAACAGGGCCATTGTTCCATGCATTAAACCAACATTAGAATGTAAAATACAGCCCATGGGTTCATCGGTAGCTTTTGCATAACCCTGAGCAATATGAACCGCATGATCCTCATGCAAACAAAGAATCATCTGTGGTTCCTTGTTATCCAAATAATTCACAATGGAGTCATGAAATCCGCGGTAGCTAGCGCCAGGATTCATGGCTAGATATTTAATTCCCATTCTCCGAAGCATTTCTGCCGCTACGTCGCTTGCCCAACCCATAACAGGATTTCCAACATTCTGAGGCCGGTCATATTTGGTTAAGTTACCCATTCTTGTCTCCTATTTTTGCCTCAATTATTCGCCTTTTGATCCACCGCGCATGAGCGGTGGTTCGGCGTACCCTGTATCAACATGAATATCGATGAAGTAACATTTTCCAGCTTCCACAGCTTTTAATCCGGCCTCTATAGAAAACAATAAATCCCCCATTCTCTTTACTGGGGTTCCATTGCTTTCAAAGCCCAAAGATTCTGCAAGCTCACAAAGATTTATCTCCGGTTCTGAAATTCTCATTCCTATCCATCGATTCTCCACCGGGCGCTCACGATCTTTCGCGACAGTTTCTTGATGTAGTTCGTCATTGAAGTTTGATCGATTATTTGAAATGATTACTAACATTGGAATTCGATACTTTGCAGCGGTCCAAAGTGCTGTATTTCCTTGCATAAAATCTCCATCTCCAAGTACTGATACAGGAAGCCAGCCCGTATTAACAACGGCTAAAGCCGCTCCGACCGCAGTTCCAGGACCTGACGCTAATCCACCACCACCGTCATGCCCTAGGTATGACCATGGGTGTGTAAATTCATAAAGCGGGCCTAAGCCACCAGAACTAACGCGGTTGAGACTAATTTTTCTACTCCCCTGCACTTCTGCCAAAGCAGTTACAATGTCTGCCGGAAGAATATCCGCCTCTTGATCACGCTCCGAGATGAGTTTTATAGGAGACGCTTCGGGTCCTTTGCTTGCGCCATCCCATACCGATTTATTATTTAATTGTATTTTCACTTCAGTAAGCAGTTGGCTTATAAAAGCGTCTTGGTCCGCATTTATATTTAGATCTGTTTGTGGTAGCTCAAATAATTCCATTCCAAAACCGTTATGAAGATATTGTTCAAGCGACACATGAATACACCTTCCAGACATACCTCCTTGGCCTTGCATAAGACGCTGCGTTCCGCCGAGATCAAGCCAATTTAACGAGAGAATAGTGTCAGCCTCTTTTATAGCATCTGAAGCGTATCCTGTCAGACGACCCGCGGGACGCCCGATATGTAAAGGGTGATTAGAAGGAAAACAGGCAGGATTACGGAGACTTGTCAAAACCCCTGCACCCAGAAGTTCGACTAACTCTACACGCGCGGCCCAACTCTCCTTTGTTCGTGCCATACGCCCCATCATAAAAATAGGGTTCTTCGAGGATAAAAGCATTTCTGCAGTTTCCTTCACAGCATCTGCAGAAGCTCGAGGAGGATCAGAAGGCTGAAATTTTGACATGTCTGGCATCTCGATATGCATGTCTAATTTCGACTCTTGAAGACCAGCATCAAAACATATATACGCCGGCCCCGTAGGTTCTGACCTGATTATCTGATTTGCACGAGCCATAGACTCGACTATAGCCTCCGCCGACCGTGGTTCATCATCCCATTTTACCATATATCGCACTAACGCTCCTTGATCCTTGGCAGTATGTATCCAATCAATCCATGGACGGCGAAGCGGTGCGTCTACGGGACCAGTCGCACCCATAATAAGCATTGGTGCTCGGTAGCACCAGGCATTGAAAATTCCCATTAACCCGTGCATTAAACCGACATTAGAATGAAGAAAGCAACCCATCGGTTTGCCTGTAACCTTAGCGTATCCTTGAGCCAGATGTACTGCATGGTCTTCATGAAGACAAATCAACATCTGTGGGTCTTCATTTCCTAAATAATTAACAACCGAGTCATGGACACCACGGTAACTGGCACCGGGGTTTAGTGCCAGATATTTAATCCCACAACGACGCATCATTTCCGCAGCGACATCACTTGCCCATCCCATATGCGGATTTCCAATATTTTGCGGACGATCAAACTGTTTCAGATGCTCTGTCATCGTAAATACTCCAATTCCGGTAAAATATTTGAGCAGGGGTTTTTATTGATTAGTGCTGTGACTAATTTCATCTTCACTAGAAGCCAAATATGCCTCTCTAACAATTTTATACTCGTGTCCAATTTAAATACATTGCTAAAGTTTCGTGAACGAAGGGCCAAAGGGTCAAAACCTACTCTATTTCTAACGGGTAGAGTTTCCTTTTCTGCCTCCCAGATTAAATAATAGGTTATCTTTGCGAAGTTTCGCTTAAACCAAATTGCTATCCGTTGCAAAAAGATATTCTTACCAAAAGGAAAACATTTCATGAGAATAGCAACATTAACTTAAGTCCGATGCAGTAACATTTAATAGAGCCTGTCTTTTTTCAACTACCACCGCTTTGAGAGCCCGCTCGAGCGCAGGCATCAATTCTTTTGGATCGTTAACCCGCTCACCATAACCACCAGAAACCTCAACTGCCCGTTCATATTGTTGATCAACTGTAAAATACATAAGAGGCGGTTGGTTAGCTTTTGCAGCATATCCATTAGGATTTAAAGACAACGCCGCCCCGCGCACCGCCTGCCATTTCTGATTATTAAATATAACGGTCAAAATTGGCAATTCCTGCTCGGCTGACACATAGTGGGCTGAAATTGGACAATTAAACATGTATGAACCGTCACCATGAGTTCCAATAACTAGTTTTTCACGATCAGCCAGCTTAGCACCCAAGGCAACACCCATGCCGTGCCCAAGTCCGGAAGACGCCCCAGCGTTGAGAATCTTAGTTGGCTTGGAAGTGTCAAGGTATTGAACCTGCAACTGCGACTCTTTCGAAAAAATTGTCTCAGAGTCAGATACTTTTCCAATGCAATGGGATATGAAAGCCGGATGCAATGGAGTTTGATCCTTTACCTCATCCAACTTTTTTTCCCAACTATCTTCTAACTTCTTGTGTGTGTCTTCTATTACCGATCGGCGCTTGTTTCTGCTTAAAATGCCAGATTTTGCATGCGAAGACATTGCCTGGTTTAATGATTGCAACCCTAATGCCGTGTCACACGCTAGCGCGATGTCAGCTCGGAACCCTCGAATTGGTAAAAATGAGTAATGCGGATCGGGTGCAATATGGATTACTTTACAATCATCAGAAGGTGTTACTTGGGAGGGCAACCAAGGTGTAGCTGCATCAACCACAAGTATTACATCAGCTCTTGCCACATAAGGATTCGGATTTCCTCCTACATACATTTTATGGGTACGCGGAATAGCCACATATCGATTTCGATATTCTACAACGGGAATAACGTAATCTGTTGCCAGTTTACTTAATTCTGGCATAACCTTTGGATTTCGGCCTGCCCAATTTGTAATAATTACAGGATGCTCTGCTGACGCTAAAAGCGCTGACGCTTGATCTAGGGCCGTAGTATTTGGTTCGGCAGGTGCAGCCGCCTGCACACGACTTGGCGACTCATATTCAAACCGCTCGATTTCCATGGACAAAACTTCCCGTGGCAATGATAAATATGCAGGGCCCTTTGGATCGCTCATAATAACGCTTAAAATTCGATCAATTACAGTTTCTACCTGTTCCGCATTTCGTAATTCGTAATCCCATTTAACAGCCTCACGTGCCATACCGGCTTGATCAAACATTTCTTGTGTCCAATGAATATCAAGTGTCCGGTGACCTCTAATGGCGTCCTCATTGGTAGGGGTCCGCCCTGCCGAAAAAATCATCGGAATTTGTCCACGCGAAGCATTCAACAATCCGTTCATACCATTAGCGGTCCCGACGTTAACATGCATCATAGTAAGTTGTGGCCGACCGGTTATAAGATAATATCCAATGGCCATATGCTGCGCGGTATTTTCATGCGGGCAAGTTATTGGGATAGGATGGGGAGAACCTAATGCTTGGGCTTTAGCTAATGCTTCTATCAAGGGGGCAAAATCCGTGCCTGCATTTGCAAATAAATAATCAACCCCCCGATCAGCCATTACACTTAAATATGCATCTGAAACAGTGCAGTTCTCGATTACTTTTTTAGGCATCCACAGCCTCCCAATCGTAAACACGCGTAGTGTGCGAAAAAACGTTTTCCAGCTTCGTAAGGAAAAGGTTGCAAATCCAATTACTAATCGCCTGTGGGTTAGCAGCAATCAGATTACAATCGTATAACTCCCCAAAGCATATTTATTTTTCTAAACAGCGTATGGCTCACTGCTCTAAACGTCAACGG
>PAPV01000023.1 GCA_002709075.1 Rhodospirillaceae bacterium
TAACGAATGACAGCAATATTTTGTTAAAAAAATCAACTATAATTTTTTTGAATTCAAAATCATTATCCATTAAAATACTAAATTTAATAACTTCATCTAAAATTATAAAAAAATATAAATATATAGATCCAAATAATTTAATTAAGATAAATAAGTTAAATAAAAATAATGTTTTTAAAAAATTTATATAAATATTTAAAAATAAATATTTTATTAAAATTTATATATTGTTTTATTTTATTTTTTTTATTTATTTATGAAAAAATTACAACAAAACTTGTCAGATTTAATATGGTCAGATCAGAAAGAATAGGGCATTTTATAATTGAAATGGAATTATATTTATCAGATCCCGAAAAACAATCTAACGATTTATTTTTTTATAACAAACCGTATTGCAACGAATTTCTTTATAAAAATTATTCAACTTTAAAAAAAAATATTTATTTTATTAAATGGTTATATCAAATAATATTTTTTTTCGATAGAAACTCTAGATATCTAGTTCCCAGGTATACTCATTCAGGAAATAAATTTTTTTATAAAAATAAACCATATATAAATTTTAGTTCTAAAAAATTAGATCAAATTTTATTTAACAAGGGTATAAATGTTGAAAAATTTATATGTTTTTTTCAAAGAGATGAAACATACTCCAAAACTAATCCAAATCTTTTAGGTTATAATAGAAATGACATTCGAAATACCGATCCCACAATTTATATAAAAACAATTAATCATTTTATTAATAAAGGATATACTATCGTAAGGACTGGGCCAAAAATTTCTTCTTCTAAATTATTAGTAGACGAAAAATATTTTGAAATTTCAGAATTTTATGATTCTGAACTAGAGATTTATTTATTTAAAAAATGTAAATTTATTATATGTTCAAATTCTGGAGCATTATCAATTGGCTGGACTTTCAAAAAATTTATAGCTAATTCAAATAGTGTCACCTTAATCGGTAAGATTCCTGGATTTAACAATATGAATTTAATGCCAAAAATAGTTAAGGATACAACTAAAGACAAATTCTTAAATCTGGATGATTTATTAAGAATAAAAATATTATATGATGAAAAATATCAATTTTTTAGTAATTCAGAAGATTTAATCCTTGATCAGGCCTTAGAGTTAGAGAATTTATTTTTAAATAATGATTATTCTCTAGAACAAAAAAAAATAAATAACGAAGTTAAGAAAGTATTTGCAAAAAATAATGTATTGTTACCCCAATATTATATTAGTGAGTCATTTATTAATAAATATCCTCATTTTCTATAAAAATTCTTATATTGTTCTATTACATCTTCAAAATTCATGAATTTATAATTAAATATTTTCATTAATTTTTTATTATCAAAATCTAATGAAAAACTTCTATCATCTGAATAATTGTATTTGATATTAGTTTTTTTTTCAAATACTTCAAAAATTGTTGTTGCAATTTTATTAAGTGTAATTGACCTCCCTGAAACTACATTAACTAAAATATTTATTCTTTTGTTAATTGATATTTCAATTAATTTACAAAGATCATCAATATATAAATAATCTCTTTTAATATTTTTTAAATTATTAATATTTATCTCTTCATTATTAATAACTTTTTTTATTAATTGATGTACAACACTTCTATCTTTATGATTGTAACCATACACACCTGGAATTCTAAAAATAGATAGTGAAAACTTTAAAATTTTTGAACTTAACAAAAATAATTTCTCAGAGATAAATTTTGAAGTATTATAATATGTATCTACTTTAAATTTATTATTTTCATTAATAGGAAGTGCGGGATTTTTTCCATAAATATCAGTTGTGCTTGTGAACAAAACATGTTTACATTTAGATCTATTTATTATTCTTAAAACATTTATAGTCATCTTAATATTATTTAAAAAATCAAAAAAATTATTATTTTTATTTTTTTTGATAACAGCAAGACAAACTAATGAGTCTATAAGTTTAATGTTCTTTATGTATAAACTTACTGATCTAAAATCAAGTAAATTACATTCTTTTGAAGAGGGTGAAATTAAAATAATATTATTGTTTTTCTGTAATCTTTTCTCTAAGTTAATACCAATATAGCTAGTTTTTCCAATTAATAATATTTTTTTATTCATAAAATATAAATGAATAATCCCCATTATATTTGTTTGTTTTTAAAATCCATTCCCATTCTTTAACACTAAACAAAGCGTTACAAGTTAATTGCCAACTCATCAAATTTATTCTTTCCTTTTCATTTCTAAAAGAATCTACAACTATATATTTTTTTTTAGCAACTCTATTTATTTGACTTATAGCATTGAACAAGTCTTCAATTTCAAGATTATGCAAAGTATTTATTGAAATTGCTAAATCAAAAGATTTATTTTTGTATGGTAAACTTTTTGCATTTCCATATTTAATTCGATTTCTTATTTCTTTTTTTGAATTCGCAATAGCATATTTTGATATTTCTAATCCATAAACTTTATTGTTTAAAATTTTCCATATCTCATAAATTAGAAATCCTTTTCCACATCCTATATCTAATATTTTAGAGTTATTATTTAACTTATAGTATTTGATAAGTCTTTTAGCTAATTTTTTCCATCTTCCATCATATGTGTAACCTCCGTAACCATAATCTCTATCTCCATCCCAATATAATCTTCCAAATTGTTTTGCTTTTATGGCAAAATTTACTTTTTCAAGTCCTTGTTTTCTTTCTTTATAGTAATCCCTTTTAGTATTTTTATGATAATCTTTTAAGAAATCTAAATTTTTCATTATTAAAAAGGTCCAGTAAAGCTTTCATCTGGCTTATCCACTATACTATTTTTATCTTCTCCTAAACTTTTATAATCGACATTTAAAAATTTAAGTATTTTTTTTGTCATACTAAAAATTGAAGGATAATATTTTTTTGCTAAAGTAGGGCTTGCTGGGGTAGGATGATCCTCATTGCCTATTCTTAATGATTTTATTTTAAATTCTAATTTATCATTTAAATATGCAATTATTTCTGAAGAAATTGAAACTGGTATCCATCCAATGTCAATAAGTACAATTTTTTTTGTTTTTTTCACTGAATTAATTATTTTTGTGTAGTGAATTGGTCTAGTTGATATTAAATCAATGTGCTCAATTGAAAGACCATTATTTTCTAATGTTTTAACAACTTGCATAGCTTGAATTGTTGCATACGATAGTGTTACAAGAGTCAAATCTTTACCTTTTTTTATAATTCTAGGTTTTCCATCACATTTTGATGATTTTATTTTTCTGTCTTGTTTAATATTATAGAGCCATCTGTGTTCAAAAAAAATTGATGGTTTTTTTATTTTAGATGATTTTATTAATAAATCATAAATATCATTTGGAAAAGTTGGAACATATACTTGTAAACCAGGAAAGTGTGAAAAAATTGAATGTAAAGCCTGAGAGTGTTGAGGGCCCTGCCCCCATCCTCTTCCAATAATTAACCTAATAATCAAAGGCATTTCTTTTTTGTCAAAAATGAAATTCCATTTTGATGCTTGGTTAAAAATTTGCTCAAGAGCTAAAAGAACAAACTCTACTCTATGATGGGTCATAATAGGAAGCATTCCCCCAGCAGCAGCGCCAATGCATATTCCGGTAAGTGCATTTTCTGACGTAGGACTGTCCATTACTCTATTTTTCCCAAATTTTTTTTGTAATCCAAAAGTTGTCCCAAAAATTCCAGAAGGATCAGGGACGCCTAATCCTATTATAAAAGAATTCTGATTATTTTTTAGAATGATTTCTAGTGCTTTGTTAATTGCTTCAGAATATTTCATTAAAGATCCATAAATCTTTTTTTATCATATATTGGATAATTAGAAATTTTTGCAAACTTAAAAGCTGAATTGATTTCTTTTTTAATTTTTTTTTCAAAAATATCTATTAAATCATTTTTGATTATATTTTTTTTTAATAATGTATTTTTATAGACATTAATTGGATCTTTTTTCTTCCAATTTAATATTTCATTTTTTGATCTATAATTTAGTTTATCATCATTATTTGGTCCGCAATGTTCTAAAAATCTGTAAGTTTCAAGCTCTATATAAACTGGTTTATTTTTTCTAGCCATATTTGATGCTTCAGAAATAATTTTATAATTTTTTTCTAGCTGACTACCATCCAATTTTATAGATTTAAGACCAAAACCACTAACAATTTTACAGTTATCTCTTGATTTAGGGAATCTTAGATCTTTAGAGGAATAAACTGAATAACCATTATTTTCACATATAAACATTATAGGTAATTGGAATAACTGTGCAAAATTTATGCTCTCAAAGAATACCCCTTCTTCCGTTGCAGCTTCCCCAAAAAATACTACCACAATTTTATTTTCTTTTTTCATTTTAATTGATTTAGCCAATCCAACAGCAATTGGTATATTGCTTGCAACAATTGGAATTGACGCCACAAAACCAACACTTCTATCATTTAGGTGCATAGAACCTGTTCTACCTTTAGAACAGCCTGTATTTTTTAAGTATAATTCAGCAATCATTTTTTTAATAGAACCACCTTTACTTATGTAATGAGCATGAGCCCTATGACTGCTCACCACTAAATCATTTTTTTTTAAATTAGAGCAAACAGCAACAGCAACTGACTCTTGACCAACACTCAAGTGTATGGGGCATCTCATTTCCTGTTTAGAGTATTCTTTTGCTATGGCTTCTTCTATTAATCTAATTCTCAATGTTTGATAATATAGTTCTATTTTAGTTTTGCTATTAATTTTCATTACATTATAAGTGTTTTTAGTGTTTTTTTATACTATAATTCATGATTAACAACTTCTATTTAATCATTTTAATCGTAATAATATCATCATCATTATTTTATTATAGAAGATTTATTAAAGTAAAAATAAATTGGTTTTTATGTAGTACATTATATTTTTTTAATAAATTTAAGACTTCTCAGATCTTAGTTAATCAAATAAATTACAAAATTTATAATTATAATCTTTTTAATTCTTTTAAAACTTTAAAAAATAATGACTATATTTTGTATCAATACTTTAAGGAGCAGTTTATAAAAATTCATAAAATCTCAACTAATATTATTAATGATAAAGATACAAATGATGAGAGTTTAAAAAAAATAATAAATATTAAAAATTTTAATTATTTAAAAATTCCTCTTCAATTGAACCTATCTTATTTTAAATATACATCAACCATCATTTCTAAGTTAAGAAAAAAAAATTTTATAATTGAAGAAATTGAATTTGTTATTATGAAATTAAATATAAAATTTAAAATTATTCATATTTACAAAGTCAATAAAGATAGCTTCAATTATGGAGTAATTTGCTTACCTGGTTCTTCATCAAATTACCAAAATATGATTGATAAAAGTTTAATAGACTACGGTCAAAACTTTCCACTCAAGTTTGTTGAAAAAAATTTTTCAGTAATAATACCAATAATGCCTTCACAAATAAATTTATTAAATTCCTTAGACCTCTTACTTAGAGAAAAAAACTTAACTATGTTAGGCTTTTATCAAATAATTAATATCATATCGTGTCGTTTTTTACTTAATGAACTTAATATTAAAAATATTGGCTTTGCAGGTATTTCAGTGGGCTCACATATCCCATTAATAACAATTTCATTACTTAAGAATGTGGATTTTTATTATAGCTCATGTGGATTAAAGGATTTGCATAAAGATTTGTTTGTTGAGAACATTTCTAAAAACCCACTAAATTTTTTAATTTATGGATTTTATGAAGTATTTAAAAAATTCAATTATATTTCTATCTTTTCATCCATCTTTAAAGGAAAAATTATTATTGATATAGGGATTGACGATAAAGTAACAAAAAATTGGAAAAAAACAATTGAAATTATTTTAAAATCTAGAAATTTTAAAAATATTTTATTTTTTATTCATAAAGGTGGTCATCAATTTTCAAACAGAGTTGTTTTAGAAAAGGCAATAAAATTTATTAAAAAAAATGAAAAATAAATGTTTGTTTTTAGATCGCGATGGCATAATCAATATCCCATTAGTAAAAAAAAATAAACCTTTCGCTCCTACTAAAATTTCTCAATTTAGATTATATAAAAATCTTAATAAAACTTTAAATTACATCAAAAAATTTAATTATTTAATAATTATAATTACTAATCAACCAGAATTATCTAGAGGAAACTTAGATGAGAAAACTCTAGATAAAATGCATGATATTATTTTTTCTACGTTACCTATAGATGATATTTTTATATGTAAATGTCAAGAAAGCAGTTCCTGTAATTGTTATAAACCTAAACCTAAAATGCTATATGATGCTAAAATGAAACATAATATTGATTTTAAAAAATCCTACTTCGTCGGTGATACTCATAGAGATATATACTGCGCTTCAAATGCAGGATGTTATTCAATACTTCTAAAAAAAAGATATAACTACGAGATGATTTCAAAAGCAGATTATGTTATAGAAAATTTTGGTCAAATAAAAAAAATTCTTAAAAAATGAAATTATTTATTAAACAATTTTTAAACAAATTTGCTACAAATGTTAAACATATTGATATAAATGAAATTGAAAAAATTATTGTGGGTTTAAGTAAAATAAAAAAAAACAAAGGTAGAATTTTTTTTATTGGAGTTGGTGGAAGTGCCGCTAATGCGACTCATGCAGTAAACGATTTTAGAAAAATAGCTAATATTGAGTGTTACTCTCCTTCTGATAATTCTTCAGAATTAACTGCAAGGGTTAATGACGAAGGATGGAATTCTTCATATGTTGAGTATCTTAAGGTCTCAAAACTTTCCAAAAATGATTGTATTTTTATACTTTCAGTTGGAGGAGGAAATAAAAAATATAAAATTAGTGAAAATATAATATCCTGTATTGATTACGCTAAAAAAATTAAATCTAAAATTTTTGGCATTGTAGGCCCTTTAGGAGGTTATGCTTATAAAAAAGGGGATAATGTTGTAAAAATTAAAGCGCCTGATGAACTTATCACGCCATTTTCAGAGAGTTTTCAAATTCTTTTGCTTCATTTAATTGTTTCAAGTAAGGAGTTAAAAGAAAATATGAATAAGTGGGAAAGTCAAAAATGACATTATTCTTAGATACATCAGATTTAGATTTAATAAAAAAGTATTATAAATTTGGAGCAATACGTGGAGTAACAACTAATCCATCTATTATATTACAAAATTCCTCAAAAAATACTGATGTTAATAAAAACTTAAAAGAAATTGCAAATTATATCAAACCTTATAATTTATCTCTTGAAGTAACTTCAAATGATCACTCTCAAATGATTGAAGAAGCCAAGTTCTACAATAGCCTGGGTAAAAATATCAGTGTAAAAATTACAATACATGGCCCTGAAGAAGAAGAGTTTAATTTAGAAGTTATAAATATACTCGAAAACAAAGAAAATATTAGAGTAAATGTTACCGCTATGATGAATGCGCAACAGTGCTTACTTGCAGCTTATGCTGGAGCAACTTATGTTTCATTATTTGGAGGTAGGGTCAATGATATTGGGGGTGACGCCATCCAAGAAATTGTAAAATTAAGAAATGTTTTAAATATAAATAATTTAAAAGCAAAAATAATAGTAGGATCAGTTAGAGAAACATCAAATATTTTTGATTGGCTAAATGCTGGAGCACATATTGTTACGGTTCCACCTCAATTTATAAAAAAAATGCAAATACACCCTCATACAACAAATACAGTAAAACAATTTTTAAATGATGCTAAAAAAATTAAGAACTAAAGAATTTTTTAAATTCTATATTCTTATCTAGCAAACCCTGAAATGTATCATATCCACTAACTTCACCTTTATTCAAAAATATAATATCATCTGCAATTTCTAAATTGCTTTTTTTATGACTTACAATTATTAAAGTAGTATTTTTAGAAATTTTTTTCATTAATTGTAGAATGTTTTTTTCTGAAAAATTATCAATTGAACTTGTTGGCTCATCTAGAATTATTAATTCAGGATTACGGGTCAGTGCTCTTGCAATTGAAAGTTTTTGTTTTTCTCCACCTGATAACTCAATACCTTGATCACCTATGATTGTTTCTAAACCATTATTGAACTTAGAAATAAAACTTATGCAATCAGTTTTTTGAAGAATTTCATCTAATTCTTTAATAGAAATTTTTGGATTAAACCATTTTAAATTATCTAAAATTGATGCATTAAAAAATTCAGTTTGTTGAGGAACAATTGATATCTTATTTTTATAAGAGTCTAAACTAATTGTTTCTATAGGTGCATTATCTATAATTATTACACCAAATTGAGGTTTTATATTTCCAATAATTAGATCTATTAAAGTTGATTTTCCTGATCCAGAATGGCCTGTAATGCACAAAATCTTATTTTGTTTAATTGTGAGATTAATATTATTTAAGACATACAATTTATTATCATAACTGTAATAAGTATTTTTTAATTGAATGTTATTAATCCGATTTATGTTTTTGCTTCCACTATGGCTGTAATATTCATTGGATGAAAATTTTTTTATTTCATTTATTTTTTGATGAGCTGGATAATAACCCTCCAATTCTGTTTTATTTGATAGAACTGCACCAATCATTGGAATTAATCTATAAAATGAGTAAAAAATTAAACTTAAAATTGTAATATTTGTACCTACATTTTTAAAAAAATAAAAAAATAAAACAATTACAATAACACCTATGGGCATATACAAAAGACCAATTGAGGAGCTCAACAAATGATATTTAATAGCAGCCTTTTTGTGAAACATAAAATTTTCTTCAATTTCTTTTGAAGCTTTCTTTTCAAAACCCAAACCTATTATTGCACTAAACATTTTTAATGTATCATATAATTTTTTTGAAAATTGATTACTTGTATGTAAATCTTCTGTTCCAAGTTTAGAGGCTATTCTTCCTAAAAAAAAAATTGGTATAGAGAAAAGAAATAATACTACTCCAAAAAAAATAATTTCTTTTGTAGCAATTATTAGAGGAATAATAATTATCATAGGTATCTGTATTAAAGGTTTTGTCATTCTTATTAGTGTTGAGTAAGAGTCACCTATTTTAAGAATCTCTTTATTCAAAATATTAAGAGTTTCAGCTTTATTAAATTTCTTAAAAAAACTAAATTTTGTTTTTGTAATACTGTTAAACGTTTTAATAATATTTGATTCAATTAAAAAATATTTTGACTTTAAAAGTATATAGTTTGATAAAATTTCAATTATTGACCTAAGTATAAATACGATAACAAATAGTATTAAAAAAAACTCTAAACTCAAATATTTGCTTGAATAATTTATTAGTGATCCAATAATTTTATTATCGCTAACGTCATTTTCAAATATATAAGAGCTAAATGACCCAATAAAAACTAATGTAATTATTTCTATGAATCCCAGAGTTATAAATACAATTAGATTTGAAAAAAAAAGTTTAGGATATTGGAAAATTAAATTTTTTAATACATTTAGGAAAAACATTAGTTTATAATTTATATATATATGAATATTTGTATAGGTACAGCTCAAATTGGCTCGAAGTATGGCGTAACTAATTCAGAAGAATTTGATTTAAATACAGTTGATAAATTTTTAAGTTTAGCTTTAAGAGATAAAAATAATTTTATAGATACTGCGCATAATTATAAATCTGAGAAAATTATAGGCAAATTCAAAAAATTAGATAAATTCAATGTAATTTCCAAAATTTCACTTAGTCAATTAAAAATTAATGAGAAAAACATAGAAACAAAAATTAATAAAATATTAAATAATTTAAAACTTAAAAAAATATATGCTTTATTAATACATGATAGTTTTCTATTTACAAAAAAAGAGTTAAAATATATTTTTGAAATATTAAATAATTATAATACAAGTTATTTTCAAAAAATTGGTATATCAATTTATGATCCAAGGGATTATTATAGATTTAAAAATATTAGTGAAATAAATATTATTCAATTTCCTTTGAATATACTTGATCAAAGATTTATAAATTTATTAGATGATATGAAAAATAATAATATTGAGGTTCATGCAAGATCAATTTTCTTGCAAGGAAAGTTAATTGACAGCTCCAATTCAACATTTACTGATTTAATGAGAGTTGATAATTATGTAAAAAAAAATAAATATAATAAATTGGATTTTTCGATTAAATTTATTAAAAATTTCAAAAATATTGATAAAATAGTTTGTGGATTTAATTCAATACAACATTATAGGGAAGTAGTTAAATCTATTAACAAAAATCAAATTAAATCCAAAATTGATTATTCTGTATTTAAATCAAATAATAGATTATTGATAGACCCGAGAAAATGGTAAAAAGTTTTGATAATAATGCGAAAACGTTGCAATTAGCAATGAAAATTATACCTTCAGGTTCTCAAACATTTTCAAAAGCACCCCATCAATTGCCTCAAAATAATCATACACCAAATTTTGTTAAAAAAGCTAAAGGAGCTTGGATATGGGATCTAGATAATAATAAATATTTAGATTATTTAATGGCACTTGGCCCAATAATTCTTGGTTATTCAGATGATGATGTAAATAAAAAAGTTTTAAAAACTTTAAATGAAGGAACAATTTTTTCTTTAAATCACTATCTAGAAGTTGAATGCGCCAAACTTTTAACAGATGTTCTAGACAATACTGAAATGGTTAAGTTCGGAAAAACGGGATCAGATGCAAATGCTGCTGCGATTAGATTATCTAGACACATTACAAAAAAAGATATCGTTCTCACCTGCAGTTATGGAGGTTGGCATGATTGGTATGTTGGAACAACATCAAGAAAATCTGGAGTACCAAAAAAAATAACTCAATTGACCAAAAATTTTATTAGAAATGATATTAACTCTTTTAATAATGTTGTTAATCAAAATAAAAATCAAGTAGCTTGTGTTATTTTAGAACCTTTTAGTTTTGATAACTTAAATTCTGATATTTCTTTTTTAAAGGAAGTAAGAGAGATTTGTACAAGAAATAATATTTTCCTAATATTTGACGAAGTAGTTAGTGGATTTCGGTATAATTTAGAGGGTGCTTCAAAAATATCTGGAGTGCAGCCAGAATTATCTACTTGGGGAAAAGCTATGGCAAATGGCTTTCCTCTGTCATGTATTACTGGAAAACAAAAATACATGAAGGAATTCGATAATATTTTTTTCTCAGGCACATTTGGGGGTGAGTCATTATCCTTAGCAGCCTGTATTGCCACAATAAAGAAAATCAAATCAAAAAAAATCATACCTTACCTTTATGAATATAATTCAAAACTAACTAAATTAATTAATAAAAATATTAAAGATAATAAACTTGATAAATATTTATGCTTAAAAACCAGTGGACCGAGATCGATAATTACTTTCAATTCAAAAAATGAATTATTAAATAGAAAAAGAAAAACAATAATGATGCAAGAATTTATTAAAAATAATATGTTATATTTTGGTATAAATATGCCTTCATATTCTCACAAAAATATGGAGTTAAAATTTACTTCTCTTGCTTTTGAAAAGGTTTTTTCTAAAATTTCGAATATTTATAAAAATAAAAATGAAAATAAATATATTAATGGTGGAATTATAAAACCAATTTTTAGACAAAGATGATCGTTGCAAGTATTATGCAGCCCACATATCTTCCATGGATAGGTTATTTTAAACTAATTGAAAACAGTGATATATTTATTTTTTTAGACTGTGTTCAATTTGATAAAAGATCATGGCAACAAAGAAATTATATAAGAAACGATGACAATAAACTTTTATTATCAGTTCCAGTACATACAAAAGGTAAATTCAATCAAGCGATTAAAAATGTAAAAATAGATTATTCTATAAATTGGCAAAATAAGCATTTAAATACATTATTCCATTGTTATTCTAAAACAAGATATTTTGATGATCACTATTTTGATTTAAAAAATATTCTTATCCAAAATACTGAAAATATATCTAGCTTAAATATTAAATTAATAAAAATGATTTGTAATAAATTAAAAATTAAAACAAAATTTATTGTTTCGTCTTATTTTAGTCTTGATTTCAATAAAGATGAATTACTTTACAATTTATGTAAAGAAGTAAATGCAAACCTGTATTTAAGTCCTCCAGGCTCAAAAAAATATTTATCTGAGTCAAATTATTTTAATAAAGATATAAAGTTAAAATATTTTGAATACAAAAAATATTTTTATAATCAGAAAGGTAAAAATTTTATTGAAAATTTATCTGTTGTTGATTTTATTTTTAATAATGATCTTAAAGATTTCAAATTTTTATGAGTAAATCCATTAAGAAAATTAATATTGGAGAAGAAATTTGGAAATGGGCAAAAAAAATAATTAATTATAATAGAAGTATTACAGGAAAAGGCACTTTGGACACTTTAAAATTCATTAAGTTAATTAATGAAGATATAAAAATAAAGTTTGCCTCTTCAAGAACTAAAGTTTTTGACTGGATCATTCCTGATGAATGGGAAGTTAAAGAAGCTTATATTGAAGATACAAAAAAAACTAAAATTATAGATTTCAAAACTAATAACTTATACGTTTTAAACTATTCAATATCTGTAAAAAAAAATCTAAAATTAAGTGAACTAAAAAAAAATATTTTTACTAATCCTAAGGTCCCCAAAGGTATACCTTATAGAACATCATATTATAATAAAAAATGGGGATTCTGTATGGAGCATAGTCGATATAAAAAGTTAAAAAATGAAACTTACCATGTTTGTATTCAATCAAAATTTTTTAAGGGGAAAATGCATTATGGAGAGTTTTTAAAAAAAGGTAAATCTAAAAAGGAAATCCTATTATCT
Organism: Rhodospirillaceae bacterium; assembly: GCA_002709075.1. Lineage (GTDB taxonomy): Bacteria > Pseudomonadota > Alphaproteobacteria > MPNO01 > UBA2964. The sequence goes on from PAPV01000023.1 coordinate 12,877, forward strand.
ACTTATATATGCCATCCATCAATGGCAAATAATGAAACATCAGGAATAGTTCTTTTAACTGCACTGAGCAGATATATTAAATCAATTAAAAATTCATATTATTCTTATAGAATTATATTTGTGCCTGAAACGATTGGCGCAATATATTATATTCATAAAAATTTAATAAAATTAAAAAAAAATGTTGTTGCTGGTTATGTGATTTCATGTGTGGGTGATAATAATAATTACTCATATATTGAAACTAGATATGGAAATACGATTAGTGATAAAATTGCAAAATTTGTTTTTAAAGAAAATAAAATAAAATTTAAACTTTATTCTTATCTTACAAGGGGAGCTGATGAAAGACAGTTTGGAAGTCCTAATATCAATTTACCTATTGGTTCAATTCTAAGGACAAGACATGGGAGGTATAAAGAATATCATACTTCTTTAGATAATATGCAATTAGTAACTAAAGAAGGTTTTGAAAATTCATTTAAACTATATCAAAAAGTTATTGATGTTTTTGAAAGTAATAGGATATATAAATTAAATGTATATTGTGAGCCTTTTTTTACTAAATATTCTATTTCCAATCATATTGGGGGAGAGATTATTGATCAATTAAATCTAAATATTTCTAACTTCTGTGCATATTGTGATGGAGAAAATGATCTAATACAATTATCAAAAATAATAAATATCAAATACGAAACGTGTGTGAAAATAGCTGAAATTTTGTATAAAAATAAAATAATTAAAATTATAGAATAAGAATGAAACTTTCAAAAAAAAAATTATATAATTTTTTAGAAAATAAAATAGTTAATAATTTTGATATTGATAAAAAAAATTTTGATATTTATACTGATTTAATTGGCAGTAAAGCAATTATAAAATCATCTGAATTACTTGAGATATTTTTAGCAACTGAAGAATATTTATCAAATTTTTCAATAAAATTTAATTGGCCTAAAATGATGTCTATTTCAATAAACCCTCACCCAGCTTCTAACATTAAATTATTGGTAGAATATATACTTTATAAAAATGAAAAATACTAATGTAGAAAAAAAAAAAATTTTAGACGAGTTATTTAAAATTCGTTTTTTTGAAGAAAAACTATTAGAAAGTTTTGCAAAAGGTTTGATAACGGGGACTACACATACGTGTATTGGTCAAGAGGTTAACGCAACAGGTATAATTTCGAATTTAGATAAGAATGATATTGTATTAAGTAATCACAGGTGTCATGGACATTTTCTATCATTTATAAATGATTATGAAGGTTTGCTTTATGAAATTTTAGGTAGTGAGAATGGTATCTGCGGTGGTTTGGGTGGTAGTCAACATTTATGTGTAAAAGACAGGTTCTATTCAAATGGTATTTTAGGTGGAAACATTCCTCAAGCAGTAGGTATTGCTTATGCTAATAAATTAAAGAAAAATAAAGAAATTGTTTGCTTGTATATAGGTGACGGCTCTTTTGGTGAAGGAATTCTTTTTGAGTCACTAAATATAGCAATTAAAAATAAACTACCAATACTCGTAGTTATTGAAGATAATGATATATCACAATCAACTATGACTAAAACTGTACAATCGGGTTCAATTACTAATAAGATTAGAGCGTTTGACGGTGAACTAAATTATTTAGAGTATCCAGATGTTTTTAAATTAATTGATCAATCAAAACAGATTATTAAAAAAGTTAGAAACAATCAACCTCAATTTCTAGTTATCAAGTCAAACCGTTTAGCTGCTCATAGTAAAGGGGACGACACAAGGACAAAATTAGAATTAGAAGGTTTAATTAAAAGAGATAATTTATCAAAAAGTTGTGAGGGGTTTAGTGTAAATGACATAAATGAAATTAAAAATAATGCTAATGAATTTATTAATAAAATATTTTTTAAATGTATTTCTAATATTAAAAAAAGTAATAACAAAAAAACAATAAATAATTATTATAAGAATTTAGTTAATATAAATAACAAAACGTATGAATTCCAATCTTTAAATTTAAGTAAATTCATTAAAAAAAATAAAATTAAAACTTTCGCACAATATATTAATAAAATTTTTTATGACTTATGCTCAGAAGATTCAAAAATACTTTTTTTTGGAGAAGATATTATGGATCCATATGGTGGTGCTTTTAAAATTACAAAAGGTCTATCTAGTAAATTTACAAATCAAATTTTCAATACACCTATAAGTGAGTCTGCAATAGTCGGAGTAGCTGGAGGTATAGCTACAAAAGGTTATTATCCTATAATCGAGATTATGTTTGGAGATTTCTTAAGTCTTACCTTTGATCAAGTTTTAAATAATATTACAAAATTTTATAAAATGTATTTTAAACAAATTAAACTTCCTTTAATAATAAGAACACCTATGGGTGGTAGAAGAGGCTATGGCCCTACGCATTCTCAATCAATAGAAAAGCATTTTTTTGGCATTGAAGATCTAACTATTTATTCAATTAACCCATTTATTGATTTAAAAAATTTATATAAATTTAGTTTCTATAATCAGTTTCTACCTACCTTGGTTATTGAAAATAAAATTGACTATAATTTTGATATGACAAAATTTGAAGATGAATATTATGATAGTTTTTTATTTAAAACTTCTAAAAATGCTAGTTTTAATAATATATTTTCTATTAATGATTTTAATGATCAAGCTACAATATTTTGCTATGGAGGAATGTTAAATCATGTATTCCAAGCTGTTAAAAAATTATATATTGATCTTGAGTTTTCAGTTAGAATTATTTGCTTAGGAAAAATTTCACCACTTATCTTAGAAGAATTTGATGATTTAATAAATAATATTGGACCTATATTTTCAGTAGAAGAATCAACAGTTAGTTTTGGATTTGGTTCTGAAATAGCTTCCTTATTATTTCAAAGTAATAAATATAATAAAAGACAATTTATAAGCTTAGGTTCAGAAACATCTATTATTCCTTCATCTCCAATAATTGAAAAAGAAGTGCTTTTAAATAGTGATGATATATTTTATAAAATTAAAAATTTAATATATGAAACTTAATACTAATAAAATATTTGCTCCTCAAATCGATGCAAATAGTTCTGATTTAAAAGTAGTTGAAATCAAAGTAAGTAATTTTCAAAAAGTTAGTAAAAATGATCATATTCTATCATTAGAAAGTACCAAGGTTGTAGAGGAAATTTACTCTGAATTTGATGGATATATTAAACTTTTAGTAAAAACTGATGATGAAATAGTTTCAGGATCAGCATTGGCTTTGATATCTAATTCTCAAAAAGAATTAAAATCATCAAATATTGAAGTTAAAAAGCTAAACTCACAAAAAAAAGAAATTCAATTTACGAAAAAAGCAATAGAATTAATTAAGAAAAATAATTTAGACACTGCTTTATTTAAAGAAAAAAAATTAGTTAATGAGAAATTAGTATTAGAATATTTAAATTTAAATAATGTCTCAACTCCTAAAAATCAATCAACAAAATTAAGTGCATTTCAAAAAGAAATTTCAAAAAATGTAATAAATTCGCAAATGAATAATGCATTTACACATATGAATATCCTGTTTGACTATTTGGAAATTGATAAAAAAATTAAAATTCTTGAAAAAAAAAATAATATTAGTTTATCAATAATTGATCTATTTTTTTTAAAATTACCTGAAGTATTAGGTAAATACCCAAAATTTATGAGTTATTTAGATAATGATTCAATTATTAAACATGAAGAGATAAAAATTAATTTTACAGTTGATTACAATGAAAAGTTATATATGCCCTCAATTCTTTTGAATAAAAAAAAGAATATAAATGAAATTATTAAACTAAAATTTGATGTAATTCGAAAAATTTATTTAAATAAATACAAATCATCAGAAAAAGACATTGGCTGTATATCAATTGCTCAGATTGAATCTGTAAATGTAATGTTTCATTATCCAATTATTTTTAAAAAACAATCATCTATTATTGGACTTAATGGTTTTAAAAAACCTTCCAATAATTATATTAGTAATTCACCAAGTCTTACACTGACGTATGATCATAGATTGATAAATGGTAAATATGCTGCAAATTTTCTAGATGAATTAATAAATAATTTATTTAATTAATTTTTTAACATGAAAGAAGATCAAAAAATAATTATAGTCTTTCTTAATTCTATACCATATCATTGTGCCGTTCATATTTCATCTGAAGGAGTATTTGAATTAAACTTTCTTGGATCAAATTTAAGAAATTTAGATGAATTTTATAATAAAGAGTATACCTATGAAGAGTTTAAAATTAATATTAAAGATATAAAAAAAACTATAAATTTTTTTGCATGTAAATGTATGTTGACTGAAAAAATTATTAATTATGAAAGAAATAATAGAGGTTGGTTTAAAACTCCTGAAAGTGCTGAGTTCATACTTAATTATAGAAAAACAAGATCAAGAAAATATAATGATTTAAATTGTATTGAGTGGATTTTATTGGGTTTAGAAAAAGGAGGCTTAATTTTGCCAAATAATATTTTGACTGCTAATCAATTATACAAATGGTTGAAAATAAACAATGAGCAAATCTAATATTTTAATTAACCAAATTATTCAGATGACCAAAAAAAACGAAGTCATATATCTAACTACTGATTTTAGAGGATTTTATAATTCAGGATATTTCTCAGATGTTAATTTTTTTTTTAATAATCTTTTTGATGAATTAAAAAAAAAGCAAATTACAGCTGTGATACCTGCTTACACATATACATATAAGGGCAACTTTCATTTAGATAAAACTAAGCCCCAATTAGGATCTCTGACTAAATGGTCTTTTGAAAAAAAAATTTTTAGCAGAACTTCACATCCTATGTTTTCAGTTTATATTTCTAATAAGAAAAAATCAAATTTATTAAATATTGGAAAAAGTGCTTTTGGAAAAAAATCTATTTTTGATAATTTATTAGACTATAAATCTTCTCTTGTGCACATTGGAAGGCCTTTAGAAAATGGTAATACAGCTATACATTATATAGAAAATATATGCGGGGCTTTCTATAGATATCACAAAGTATTTCCAACTAAGGTGTTTGATAATAATATTTATCTAGGGAACAACTATTCAGTGTTTGTAAGAAAAAAAGATTCAAAAAAACAATATGTATCAAATACTATAAGAATAGCAAAAAAACTAAAAGAAAAAAATTTAGTAAAAGAGGTTGGTAATTATAAAGCATTAACAAATATCTCTGTTTTAAATTTTTCACAATCTGTAGATTTTATGGTTGATGAATTCTATAAAAATAATAAAATATTTATCTAATGCAATATACAAAAAAAGAGATAGAATCATTCATATCTGAGTTTTTTAAAAAAAAAGATGGTGTAAAAGTTTTAAAAAAAATTAAAAATATTAATTTAATTGAAAGTGGATTAATAGACTCACTTGATTTAGTTACACTCTCTTTAAAATTAGAAATAAAATTCAAAATTAAAGTAAATCCAAATTCAAGCTTAACACTAAAAAAATTTTCGAACTTTGATACTTTGATTGATTATATCTATAAAAAATGTAAATGAATGATTTTATTGATTATATTAATTTAGATAAAAAAAATCTTAATAAAATAATTTTAAATGACTTTTCTTCAAGTTGGAGTTGGGGTCAAATATTTTATGAAGTAAAAAATTATGAAAAAATAATAAAAAAAAATATTAATAAAAATATTATTGCTTTACCAATTAAAACAAGCAGATCTGCTCTTGTGTATTGTGCAATGCTTGCATGTATAAAATTAAGAATACCTTTCGTTCCTTTTCATAAAGATACTAATAAAAAAAAAATTAGAGAATATTGTGAAAAATTTAATAGTATAATATATTTAGAAACTGATTATAATAGTAGAAATAAAAAATTTTTTAAACTAAAAAATATTAATTTAAAAAAGACTGTTTCTTCAAAATATAAAAAAATACTTTACATTCTTTTTACCTCTGGCTCAACTGGAGAACCAAAAGGAGTTATGTGTGATGCAAAAAATATATTAAATACCCTTTTGTGGTCCACTAAATACCTAAATTGGAAAAAAAATGATATCATAGGTAACGTAACTCAATTTTCTTTTGATATTTCTTTATTTGATTTTTTTACATCTTTATATTTTGATGTACCAATGTGCATTATTAGTAAACCAAGTAATTTAGATATTAGTATTAAGGAAATTAAAGAAAATAAAGTTACTTCTATTTTTTCTACCCCATCTTTTTTTTCACAATTTAATTATAACAAAAAAATTAATTTATTAAGTAAAACAAAATTTAAACAAATTATTTCAGGAGGAGACTTTTTTCCTATAAGTCATATAAAAGAATGGAAAAATTCTAAAAAGAAAATAAAAATATATAATGTATGGGGTCCGACAGAAACTTCAATAGTGAATTCTATGCATTTAGTTACTAAAAAAGATTTAAAAAATTTGAATTTATCAATTGGAGCATCTACAAATAAAATGAAATTAAGTATTATTAATAGGAAAAAATTAATCCACACTCCATTTACAGAAGGAGAAATCTGTGTTTCTGGCCAATCTATTTGTAAGGGTTATTTCTTAAATCATAAAAGTTACAAAAATTCAATTTTAAAAATAAATGGTAAAAATTATTTCAAAACAAGAGATATCGGATATTTTGATAATCATAAAGATTTTTTTATTAATGGAAGAAAAGATAATACAATAAAAATTAGTGGTTATAGGATAAATTTAAAAGAAGTAGAAAAAATTTCTAATACTTATAAAAATGTTTTTTTAACTGCTTGTTATGTTAAAAAAATATTAAATACAATATTTGAATTAAGAATTTTAGTACAATTACAAAATAAAAAAATAAAATTTGATATTTATGACTTCAAATCTTATCTAAAAACAAAACTAATATTTTACAAAATCCCCAGAATAGTTAATGTAATTAATAAGATACCTTTAAATAATAATGGAAAGCTCGATAGAGAGGCAATAAACAAACTATAAATTAAATGAAATATTCTACTTATAATAATTGGGAAAATTTTTATGTTAAATATAAAATGAAAAATCTTATTTTTCCAAGTGAAACACTAATAAGATGTTTTAAAGGTGATTATATCAAAGGTTTAAAATTTAAAAAAAAAGATAAAGTATTAGATATTGGTTTTGGATCTGGAAATAATTTGATTTTTTTCAATACATTAGGTTTTGATCTATACGGTGTAGAATTAACAAAAAAAATTTGTGATAAGGCACAAATAGATTTTAAAAAATTAAAAATCAGAGCAACTCTTAAAGTTGGAAATAATAAAAAATTACCATTTAAATCTAACTTTTTCGATTTTTTAGTATCATGGGATGTAATTCATTATGAAAAAAATTTAACTTCATACAAACAAAGTTTGAATGAATACTTAAGAGTTCTAAAACCAAATGGAAGATTAATTATATCAACTGTTGCCCCCAAAAGTTCATTTTGTATACATTCAAAAAGACTAAACAATCATTCAATTATTTGTAAAAATAAAAAAGATATCAGATACAATGAGCAATTCACATGCTTCAATAATTTAGCAAATTTGAAAAAATTTTATAATAAACAATTTAATAAAGTTGATTTTGGTAGACACACATTTCAAATTTTTAACAAAAGTTATGATAGTTATTTAATAGATGTTTTGAAGTAATGAAAACATTTTTTAGAGTTGATTTTAATAATGCAGTCGGTTTTGGTCATATTAAAAGATGTTTAAGTATTTTAGAGCAAAACTCAGATTTAGACAGAGAATTCATATTTATTTCTCGAAAATATTATAGAAAATTACCAAAAAATTTTAATAAATTAAAATTTTTTTTTATTAACAAAAATACAAGCTACAGAAATGAGTCTATTATAATAAAAAAACTAGTGTGTAATGAAGATAAAA
>PAPV01000024.1 GCA_002709075.1 Rhodospirillaceae bacterium
GTTGCCCCCATTGTCCAATATTCCCCACTGCTGCCTCCCGTAGGAGTCTGGGCCGTGTCTCAGTCCCAGTGTGGCTGATCATCCTCTCAGACCAGCTACCGATCGTAGCCTTGGTAGGCCTTTACCCTACCAACAAGCTAATCGGGCGCGGGCTCATCCAGCAGCGATAAATCTTTCCCCCGGAGGGCGTATACGGTATTAGCGCCGGTTTCCCGAAGTTATTCCGTACTGCTGGGCAGATTCCCACGTGTTACTCACCCGTCCGCCACTTTCCACAAAACCGAAGTCTTGTTTCTCGTTCGACTTGCATGTGTTAGGCCTGCCGCCAGCGTTCGTTCTGAGCCAGGATCAAACTCTCAGGTTTACGGTTTCCCTAAAGATAAATCTTTAGAGTCGTAATCCTTGAGCTCGCCTCGCTTCGCTTAAAGCATATGCACATTTTGAGTAATCAAGAATGCGCAAGCTTTAAACGGCTAAGCGTGCTCGACAACACGACGCCGCCTGCGCATCCCTTCCAATATTCACATTTAAAACAAATCACTTCAGCTATTTGCTGTAGGCAAATCAGAAGTGCGCAACTATCTATTAAGAAAGCTCCAAGAGGGGGGGTTATACGTTTGCAGTTGCCCCCTGTCAAACGCTTTTCGGATATAAAACCATTTTTTTTTTAACATGCTCGGATGTTTGCTGATGTTAGTCCGAAAATTACCGAAATATCGTTACGTGTCCTGCCCTTAAAGCAAAATATAGTTCATATTAAAGAATGATACCCATGATATTTTTTAAGTTAGTTTATTACATTCTATTTTTTTACCAGTTGACCTTGGAGACGACTCGGACCCTGTTGTAATATATTACGGTGTTTAACCAATTTCATTTGCATTTGATGGTGAACTTAATGTTTATCTCGCTCTCGTCTCGTCGTCGTCAAGCAATACGTTTAACGTTAGTAACCTCAATCTTATTTGCCAGCTGCGTGTTACAAGCATGCAACGATACAACCTCGCTCTCGCTTTCAAGCCGGTCAGAGCCCGCCGGTGCACCTGCACCGTCATCATACGCGCAGTTTACCGATGTTCCAATTCCTGCTGGAGCGGCCATGGATTTGGAACGGACTATAGTTTTAGGGGATAAAGAATCTTGGATTGGCCGGGTTGTATACACTACAGAACTTAACCCAAGTCGCGCTTACGATTTCGTATTTACAGAGATGCCGCGTTTTGGCTGGTCTGCCGTTAGCACCGTTAGAGCAGCAACAAGCGTTTTAACCTACACTCGAACCGGTCGGGCTGCCACCATTCAAATCGGAGGAAGAGCCCTCGGGGGTGCCTCAGTTTCAATGACGGTCTCTCCTCGAGGCAATAACACAAGTAATTTTAACACACAGAACAGTGACCCTGTTCAAATAAGACCACTGAAATGATCTGGCTTGGGTTTTCTCATGCGCGGATAAAATTATCTTTAAAGTTTATTAAAACTGGGTCGATTCGAATTAAGTTTTCAAAAAATACTGACCCTAGAATAGATCATTTTGGATAAAGTCTGGATTTAAAAGCACGATCTCGTTTTAGCCGATTACTAATAATTACTTTTTGAGGGTTGCGGGGACAGAAGCTTCTGCTAAAGGTATAGTACTTTTTTTCATACGGAGATTGTAACATGGCCCCTCACGATGGCCCCGATGGACACACACACGATTGGGTGGAACCTAAAGATTTATTGACCCGGTCTGGATATGGTGAGTTTAAGGCACCAAAAAGCGCATATGACATATGGATGGAGGAACAAAATATTCCAATTTATCGGCATATTGGAATTGATAAAGTTCAAAATTTGCCATTAAAACCATGGAACATGATGGGAACTAACGCAACATTTGTGCAGCTTTTTGGTACGGAAGGAATGTGGGGCTGTCATGTAATGGAGGTGCCCGGTGCAGGTGCCACTCACCCAGTGAAACATATTTATGAACAACAATATTTTGTTGTCGAGGGGCGAGGATCTACAGAGGTTTGGGAAGAAGGGCACGAAGATAAAGCTCATGTCTTTGAGTGGCAAAAGGGATCACTTTGGTCTATCCCTATGAACGCCAAATATAGGATTGTTAATGCTTCTAGCAGTCCTGCATTATTGCTCGGCGGAAATACTGCGCCAAATGTAATGAATATTTATGACAATTCAGAATTCATATTTAATTGTCCATACAATTTTCGAGATCGATTCGACCCAGATAGAGAAGATTACTACAAACCTTCTGATGAGATCCTCGCCGATCCTATTCGTGGGCTTGCAATGACCCAAACAAATATCGTCCCTGATATTGTGGATTGTGAATTACCACTAGATAATAGGCGTTCCCCGGGCTATCGTCGCATCGAACCGCATATGACTGATAATAATTTCTATCTATGGATAGGTCAGCATGAGCCAGGCCGGTATTCTAAAGGTCACGCGCACGGTTCGGCTGCGGTCCTTATTTGCATCAAAGGCAAGGGGTACACTTACACATGGCCTGCAAAGTATGGGGAAACACCCTGGAAAGATGGGAATGAGGATAAAGTTCTTCGTCAAGACTACGAACCAGTTGGAATGGTCTCTGCTGCACCAATGTCAGGCGATTGGTATCATCAGCATTTCGGAATGTCAGACGGGCCTTTCCGTTTAACCGCTTGGTTTGGGCCACATCATCCGGGTCGTACTGTCAAACGCCCTGGTGAAGAGGCTAACGACTACGGTGCTATTGATGTTCGGGATGGAGGAACCGCAATAGGATACGACATCGAGGACCCCTACCTTCGAACGGAATTTGAAGGAGGTCTTGATAAATACGATATTAAAACTCGAATGGAACCTGAACTTTACGAACGCCAAGCAAATTAGTTCCCTATGTGGTTTAACCATAGGCACTCACATTACCTGAAAAAGTGCGGGGAGACATAGGGGTTGCCCGAAGGGAATAAAAGTGACTAATGCAGATAGTGGCGGCCGTTTTACAAGCGCCGAACGCCACATACAAGAAGAAGAAGAAATTGAATTGACAAGTGTAGGTGTGGATATTGGGTCTTCCACCTCGCATCTCGTGTTTTCCCGCGTTTTGATGGAGCGAGTCGGGTCTAGATACTTTGTATCCCAGAGGGAAACACTTCACGAGGCACCCATTCAACTTACCCCATATGAAGAAGGTGACACAATCGATGCCAAAATTCTTGGGGAATTTATTGACCAATCTTATCTGAGCGCAGGATTGGATCGTTCAGAAATTGACACAGGGGCCCTAATTTTAACCGGGGTTGCCGTGCGCCGAGCTAATGCGCGAGCAATAGGCGATATATTCTCTGCGGAAGCGGGAAAGTTTGTTGCAGTGAGCGCTGGTGATGGACTTGAGGCCACAATGGCTGCTCATGGTTCTGGAGCCGTAATCCGATCAGCTGACAAAAAGGGCTTGGTGATCAATATAGACATCGGAGGTGGAACGACAAAGATTTCGCAGTGTTTCGAAGGAAAAGTGTCGCATGTGACAGCTCTTGATGCAGGAGCAAGACTTATAGTCCTCGATGACAACGGAACTATTACTCGTATTGAACCAACCGGGAAAACCCATGCTGAAGATATTGGATTTCCTCTATCTATAAATGATAGTCCAGACCCCGAAGTATTGTTGCAATTAGCGGACAGAATGGCGATGAGAATAATAGAGGCTGCTGGACTTGCAGAGTTGTCACCTAAAACTAAGGAAATGCTATTACTTCCACCGTTACCCAGAGCAAATGATATTAAAGCATTGACTTTTTCTGGCGGTGTTTCTGAATTCGTTTATGGAAATGAGAAAATACAATTTGGTGATCTTGGTTCACAACTTGCAAATTTCACCAAAGCTCGTGTAGAGGCATTAAAAATCCCCATAGAGGAACCAGTTGCAACAATACGTGCTACAGTCGTTGGAGCCTCTCAATACACTGTACAATTATCTGGAACCACAATTTATATTGCGCCTACTGAGGTAATTCCTATCAGAAATGTACCTGTTCTAGCCGCAGATTTTGATTTTTCTGGGGATGAAATTAATCCAAAAAAGGTTGCAAATTCTGTTAACAACGCACGCACCAGATTAGACCTCGCCAATCCGGACTCTCCCTTAGCTTTATCCTTTAGTTGGAAGGGATCTGCAAGCTTTTCTCGGTTAGAACAATTTGGTAGAGGCGTCGAGATGGCCCTCGAACAAAATATAAACGAGAATATTCCACTTGTTTTAGTAAATGACGGAGATATTGGCGGACTTATTGGAATACATTTAAAAGAAGAAATTAAACTGGCTTGCCCGGTGGTATCAATTGACGGAGTTACTTTGAACGAATTTGATTTCATAGATATAGGCGAAATGATCAATGCATCAGGTGCAGTCCCCGTAGTGATCAAATCCCTGGTATTTCCGCCTGTTTCAGTTTAAGGTTGGGCAGCAAACTAAAACAGTACGCTTCATATCAAATATTTTTTATTGATATCCGTAAATTGAACAAGCTAATCCCACTGGATTTTTAATAGACAAGTTTTACCGCCATTTCGTGATAAAAAACATATGCACCAACAATTAGAATATAATGGCAAAGAAAAATATTAGTAGAAATATATTGTTTCACAATCAGATTCGTTTTTGCTTTACGATGTTTATCCTATGTGACAAAGTTTAATTGCCTTCGACCTCCGGAGCTGGACTCCCGTATTTACTTTTAAAAACAAACTTTGAAAGTGGATCTCTTGTGCGCTCTTCGATTTCTCGCTCTCTCAAATCTTCGTCAAGTGCTTCAACACTACCTTGATAACCAATAACTATACCACATACTATTTCGATAGACTGGGGTATAGCATAGTTTTTCCGAACCGCATCATTGTCGATTCCCGCAAATTTATGTACGGACAACCCTTGTGCTTCTGCCTCAATTGTGAGGTGAGCACAGGCCATTCCCGTGTCGAACTTGTGCCACTTATTTTTGTGTCCTCCCGGCAGCTCTGTGGGTTCTGCGAGTACGAAACCGATTATCGGAGCGGATTGCGTCCATCGCCTATTCCAATCCAGTGTACAATTTTGAGCAACTTTCCAAGCTTCAGGATCATTTTTGGACGCAATAATATATCGCCAAGGTTGCGTATTATAGCAAGATGCAGACCAACGTGCTGCTTCAAACAGCGAAACTATTGTTTTATCATCAACGGATTTTTCAGAAAAAGAGCGCGGTGACCAACGTTGACAGGTATATGGGTTAATTGGTTGGCTCGTTACAGCGGGTTTTCTCAAGGTCATTCGTTACTCGTATCTATGAGGTTGATCAAAATTCAAAATAAAAAGCACTTTTTGTGAAAGTTAAAGGCCCTTACTTTGATGGTTTCGGGTAGTGTCTCATTTTCACTATTAACAAACTTCTCTGAAAAAAGACTAATGAGCAACTGAAAAGCAAAAAGAAATCTATTTTTATACATAAAAAATAATAACAGTCGAGGTATTTATAAATTGTTAAGGCAAGTGAATTTGAGAGAAAGTCGCAAAATTCTAGGTGAAAATTTATTTTTTACCGGGTACCATGATCTTCCGATAATTAATTATAATTATAAAATTCGAAGAAAATATTAGATTATGGGATGTAAGAATGACTTTGTGTAGATCAACGAAACAACGCGGCAGCGCAATTCTGGGCCAACCAATTGTTGATCCTGGGGAATGGACAGGATCCCAATTGAGATCCTCAGGACGCTGGATACACAAAATAACCAAGGGTGAAGTCAGAGAAATTGAGAGGGCATTGGAAATTTTTGAGAAGACCGGTCGTGATATAACAACAATAACAAAAAGAAACTTTGTTTTATTAGAATTTGGGAAAACACTCCGAAAAATAAGAAAACAATTATTTGATGGCCTAGGTATAACTCTCATACGTGGCTTCCCAGTTGACCAATTTGACCATAAGCAATTAGCTGCAATATTTTTTGGTATTGGAGCTCATTTGGGACGTGCGGTGTCACAGAATGCAAAGGGTCATATGATTGGACATGTTAAAAAATTAACTGACTTGGATTACAACACAGATGCTCGGGAACGAGGTTACCGCACTAATGTTAATCAGCGCTTTCATTCAGACAGCTGCGATATTGTGGGTTTAATGGTCCTTCAAACCCCAATGTCTGGTGGACTTAGCCGAATCGCTAGTACGGTGTCAGTATATAATCATATGCTCAAATATAGGCCTGACTATGTTGCAGCACTATCGAAAGATTCCTATTGGGATAGAAGAAATGAGGTGCCAGAGGGTAAAAATCCGTGGTACGCTCTGCCAGTTTTTAATGTTGTGAATGGTTATTTCAGCTGCAGGTATGGCCGACAATACATCGACTCAACTCAACGTTTCGAACAAGTCCCTCGCATGTCAAAAACTGAGAGTTCTGCGTTAGATTTTTTTGATGAGTTACTCGAAAAACTCCACATGCAAATGCAATTTGAGGCCGGCGACATACAATTTCTTTACAATCATGTAACGGTCCACGGAAGAACTGCCTTTGAAGATTGGGCTGACCCAAAACTTAAGCGTCATTTGTTAAGGCTTTGGCTCTGTGCAGACGGAGAAAGGCCTTTACCAGATGTTCTTGCGGAACGCGTTAAGGGGGGAATTATAACAGATTCTACGCGCTTACATGTCCCATTAGAGGCATGTTAAATCTTTTCTTTAAGGAAACAATAAATTTAGAAGACTAAAAAATATTTTCTGTTTTTTTATCTAAGAATAAATGGATTGGGAACTTCAGTAGCTGTTGAAATCCAAACGCATTTCTGTTGCAAATATTCTTTAATCATTTCTTGACCACTTTCCCGTCCCAAACCAGATCGTTTATACCCTCCGAAAGGTGACATATAACTTACAGCTCTGTAGGTGTTGATCCAAATCGTTCCTGCTTCCAACCGACTAGCCATAAACATTGCTCGGCGGATATCTTGTGTCCATACACCCGCGGCAAGGCCGTATACAATATCATTCGCAATTTCAATTGCGTCTTCTTCGTCTTTAAATGGAATAATTGCGAGAATCGGACCAAAAATCTCTTCTTGAGCAATTCGCATGCTATTGTCAACTTCTGTAAAAATAGTGGGTTGTACGAACCAACCCTCTCCACATTCTGGTCCCTCCGCTTTACCCCCACCAAGAATAACCTTTGCTCCCTCATTTTTTCCTAAATCAATATATTCTAGTATTTTGTTATATTGAGGCACATTTGTAACAGGCCCAACTTGAGTTTCTGTGCTCATCGGGTCTCCTAGTTTAGCGGTGGCGGCCAATTCAACAAGTTTTTCCACAAATACATCATGAATACTCTTTTGTACGAGTAATCGTGACCCAGCAATACAGGTTTGCCCGCTGGCCGCAAAAATGCCAGAAACAACCCCTTTAACCGCATTTTCCATGTCAGCATCGTCAAACACTATATTTGGAGATTTTCCTCCCAATTCCATTGTGACATGCTTCATATGTTTTGCGGCCGCTTGATAAATGTTGGCTCCAGTCGTGTCAGATCCTGTAAATGCAACCTTTGAAACTTTTGGATGTTCAACTAATGGGGCCCCAGTATCTCCGCCAAAACCTGTCACCACATTCACTACACCGGGTGGAAAACCTGCTTCTTCAACTATTTTCATAAATTCGAGTGTTGATGCAGACGTGTACTCAGATGGTTTTATAACTACTGTATTACCTGCTGCTAATGCCGGTGCTAGTTTCCAAGCGAGAAGGAGCAAAGGTGAATTCCAAGGGACAATGCATGCAACAACCCCAATCGGTTCCCATACGGTATAATTAAAAGTATCTGGCTTATCGATGGGAATTACTGAACCTTCGACTTTATCAGCGAGTCCACCAAAATAATAATACCACTGAGTAAGATACTTACATTGTACCGACATCTCAGCAATGAGTTTCCCATTATCAATTACCTCTGTAACTGCAAGCTCATCTGAAGCTGCCATTAAACCATCTCCCAACCGTCTAATCAAAGCGCCTCGTGCCGACGGTGTCATGGCCCTCCATTGACTACCATGTCTTCCAGCCCGCCATGCTGCATCAACTGCAGCATTAACGTCTTCTTTATTTCCCATGGGAATGATTGCCCATGGTTTAGCAGTAAAGGGATTTACACTCTCAAAAGTTTTGCCGCTCGAGGAGTCGACCCATTTGCCATCTATCACCATCTGGTAACGTTTAAGATCAGACATTTTTTATCCCCCTATCTTTTTTTTTGCGTTCAAAATATGTGCACGAAATCGGTGTTTTAGTTCCAATCCATTCTTTTCCGGTAATATCATCGGATGATCAGACACAGTCACTTTAAAATTGAAAAGCAACGGTCCTTGGGAATTATAGATTTGAGGTATAACGGAATCCAATTCTCCATAAGTTGTAACATTAGTTGCCGTCTCAAACCCAGCACCCCTTGCTATAGAAGCTATGTCAACACCAAACGCAGTGGCGGACCTTTGCATCCCAGTTTCACCATAACGCTGATTATCAATTACACCTATCACAAGGTTTTTGGGTTTCTGTACCGCAACAGTGGCCAGGCTGCCAATTCCCATAAGCATTTCCCCGTCACCGGTAAGCACAAGTACTCGTCGTTTTGATTGTGCTAAGGCAAGTCCAAGAGCAGTTGGCACCGCGCCGCCCATTCCTCCCCACAAGTAAAAATTGTTTAAATTATCTCCAAGTGCTGCAACGTCCCACGTTGGCGCACCCAGCCCCGTAACCAACAACAAATCGTCGCGCGAACATAAAATTCTTTCTACAAGATGTCGACGATCGAGTATTACTAATTCATTTCCCTTCATATGGTCACCGGTTCCAATCTTTTGAACCAATTACACGCTGTCCGATCAAAACTGCAACCATCCGGCCCGAATCAAAAGTAAGTTTGATCCCTGCCGCCACGGTTTCAGCGACCTTATCAGGCACATCAACCCTAATTACTTTAACATCCATTGCCTCTAACGTTGATTGAGTAGCCTTCCCCATTGGCACTTGCCAGGGATTAAATTCACCCCACTCCCCTCTCATCGTAATGATCATGAATAATGGGAACCTGCATTCGACTGAAATACTAAGCATATTTATAATATTCCCAACGCCGGAAGATTGCATCAGCAACACTCCGCGTTCATCACCCAACCAAGCCCCTGATAGGAGTGCAACCCCCTCTTCTTCGGAGGTAAGTGGCACATCTCGAAAGTAATTATCTTCATTGACCCGCTCTATGAGTTTTTTGTGACCCGCGTCTGGTACATAAGCTACCTGCTTAATACGTTGCTCCAATAGAATAGAGAAAATTTCGTCAGACCAATCTACATTTTCGTTCATACCAGTGATTACTTTCGTGCTAATACTATTCGAAATCTGCGTCCAATCGAAGTACGGCCGTTAGGTACTTTGACACTCTCCTCATAATTAGCAAGCACCTTTACCACTGCAAAATATACCCCTTAACTGAAAAGAATTTCGATTTATCTTTTTACTCATTCCCCTTTAAAATTTGGAGTACGTTTTTCAGAAAAAGCTGTAATGCCCTCAGCATAGTCATTTGTCGAACGTAATTTTTCGTACGAATGTCCCTCTATATCCATGGAAACTTTTAAGCTCGAGTCGTATACAGAATTTAGTACACGTTTAAGCGCTCTAAGCGCCAACGGCGCTTTTTCACAAAGCGCAGCAGTGTATTGGTCGATCAACGATGTGAGATTCTCCGAATTATCTGCAATCTCCGTAATAAGTCCCCATCGAAGAGCTTCAGCGGCTGGAATCTTTCTCCCTAACATTACCATGTCTTTAGCCCGAGTAAGCCCTGCTATTTTAGCAACTCGTACACTTCCTCCTGACCCTGGAATTTCTCCAAGATTAATTTCGGGCAACGCTATCAGCGTTTCCTGAGTGGCTAAACGAAAGTCACATGCCATCGCAAGCTCAAACCCTACACCAAATGCATATTTTTCCAATGCAGCTATAACAGGTTTACTAGCGCGTTCCGGCGCTCCTATATTCCAAGCAAGATCCGACATCCCATCAAATGGAACATCAGGAAACGCTTTTACATCTCCGCCAGATGTAAAAACTCCATTTGCGCCCCTAATTACTATGACTGCAACATCAGGATCTCTATCCATTTCCTCTATTATAGCTCGAATTTGTTCCCTGCCATCGTAGGATATAATATTCAATGGCGGTCGCTCTAAAATTACGTATCCCACCTTTTTTGCAAGGTTGATTTCAACCCTAAGCCCATCTAATTGTTGCAAACACTTCGCTCGATTTTCAGAATAATTTTTTTGCATAAACTTCCCAATAGAATTTATTAATTAAATTAAATGTGTTTCTTACTTTTAAGAAATTTTATAATCCCCATCACGCAAGAGGCGCCGCATAAGTTTTCCAGAAGCAGAAACCGGAATTTTGTCGACAAACACGTACTTTCTCGGCCTCTTAAAGTCAGCCAAAACTGATGACTTGCAATGCGTGTCCAGTAACGTCGAATTCGCTGCCGCAGATGCTGATTGTACATAAGCAACGACAATTTGGCCCCAGCGATCATCATGCTCACCTACTACTGCAGCTAGGTCTACAAATTCCGAAGATAAAAGTATATTTTCTATTTCCTCCGGATGAATATTTTCACCACCAGAAATAATCATATCATCTACCCGTCCGCAGAGAAAAAGTGCTCCATCTTCATCAAAATACCCCAAGTCACCGGTAAAATACCAACCGTCTCGAATAGCTTTGGAGTCCGCGTCTGGCCTCCTCCAGTAACCAGAAAATGCTTCTCCACTCTCCATAGTTGCAACAACTTCGCCAAATTCTCCTTGGGCGACGATTTCATTACCACCAACAGTTGCATCTTGGTCTGCGCGAACCACACGAAGAACCTGTCCCATTCCAGCCCACCCGGCACTGCCAGGCTTTGTGGTCAAGTCATCGCAGTATGAGAACGTAAATATTTCGCTAGAACCATAATAATTAGCGAAAACCTCTGGTGAGAATGTTTCTGCCACTTGTTTTTCTAGCGTTCTATTCATTGCCATCCCAGCATAGGCCAAATTCCTAACTGAGGAAATATTAGTAGTTTTAATCTCTTTTGTTTTTAACAGATCATGATACATGGTGGGTACTAAAAAAAGTGCACTTATTGACTCCCGTTCTATTAGGCGTATGGCAAATGGAGCATCAAATCGCCGCATATTGACCCAAGTGCCAGCTACCAATGCTGTCATCAATAGAACTCTTATACCCATAGTATGGAACAAAGGCATTACACCAAGTGATTTCTCGCCAGACAAATATCTTAATTGAGCTGCACAAGCTATCGCAGCTAATTTCTCGGCGGCATGACTTCGAAGCACACCTTTTGGTCTCCCTGTCGTTCCAGATGTATAGAGCATAAGACACGTATCACTGTCCAAAATATTGACTTTTGGTTTTGCTGCTGGAGAATCTAGTAGATCAACGAACTTAATTTCTTTACTGCTGACAGCAGTTGAAACGACCCGCTTTATAGAGACATTATTAATAACACTGCGGACATTTGGTAGGGCCACTTCATCAAACAAAACAACCGAGGCTTGGGCATCAGATAATACGTAGTGAAATTCGTGTCGCGTTAGTCTCCAATTAACTGGAATGAAAACCAATCCCAGAAGATGGCATGCGAAGTAAGTGGTGGCCATTTCGTAACTGTTCGGCATTATACAAACGCATCGATCGCCACGCAACAAGCCAATCTCCGAAAAACCACCTGCTATGTGGCAAATATCGTTGTTCCAATCCTCCCATGTCTTTCGAAGATCTCCATCTATTATGGCCACCTTATCTGGCTCACGTTCAGCAGCCACCCATGGAAGGTTACCAATTTTCATTAAACTCTGAGACTACCTGCAGCAGCTATAAATTTTCCAATCACGTCATTTAGTAACTTTTCCAATTCTGAGTTTTTAAGTTGATTATTTTCACTAAACGCATTCGATGCCTGTGCTAATGAGAAGGACTCAGGAACCAACCACGCACCCATAAAGGAGAGTGCAGGCCGAAGAGCAATTATACCTCTTGCACCGCCAACCTGCCCGGGAGCGGCAGAAGCTAGCAGACATACTTTGCCGGCTGTCGGATAGGGACGTATTCGGGACAACCAATCGATTGCATTCTTTACAGGCCCTGGGACACCAAAATTATATTCCGGCATAACAAGCACAAATCCGTCGCTCGAGACAATTCTATCCGCTAAAGCGTTTGTTGCGTCTGGTATACCATTTTTTTCTTGAATATCCGCGTTAAACAAAGGCATATCAAAATCACGAAATTCAATAAGGTCAGTTTCTACACCTTTCTCAACAAGACGACTATTTATAACGTTTGCCAATTGACGATTAAACGAACCCTGCCTAAGCGATCCTGGCCAAATTAAAATTTTCAACCTTTCCTCCCTGGTTATCATAAGAAGTTTGATAAGGATTTGGTCACATCCCAAGCCTGATTTTCAATTTGGCTGGATGGAAGATTTAAATTCTTATCTTTGAGGCTATAATACTTACTATAAAAACATTCTGAGTCTAGCAGCATGTTTGTTACAAAAAAGGCTGGTAGACTATATGGGTAACTAGCAATCTAATAATTTTGTGTAGCAACTCAACGATAGGAATAATAAAATTGCGTTGCATTACTTATTTGAGCAGGCATGGAGGCAATAATTGATGTGTTAATATGCAAAACAGCAAATTTAAATCATAATTGAAACTAGGTAACACTCGATATGGAAATGATTACACAAACAACTCTTAAACCAACCTATGGCTGGGTTGGTGATATAAAGGCCGGACAAACGCTTCTTATTTCTGCCAAGAGTGTTATCGAATTCAACTGCTTTGATTTTAATAATCCCAAAGAGTACTTTGATACTGCCCGTACACGGATATACAATTTGAATTTATATCCTACAGCAGGACATCGGTTATTTAGCAAACAAAACAATCCGATGATGAATTTCACCGAGGATGGTTTTTCGGGAATTGGACTTCATGATTTGCAATCGACCCATGAGTGTCCTGAAATCATGCTTAAAACCATCTCTCCTTATATCGACTTGAAACTAGAAAATTTACCCGACCCGTTAGGTTTGTTTCGCAATATGTACATTGCTCCGGGTGGAAGTCTTAAATCAACACCGAAGAGTCTTTTAAAGTGTGTTGATCTTCGCTTCCAAGCTGAAATTGACCTTATTTGTGCAACTGTAAATTGCCCGACATCAGAAATTTCTCCATCTTCTTCCGATTGTAAAATCACGCTCTTCAAACCTGACTAAGTCAGCAAGGATAAATCATGCGAGTAATTAGTGATGAAAAAGTTCCCGCAAACTCTGGATGGGGGCGACCGATGAAAAAAAATCAAATACTTCGTATTAAAGCTAAAACCATTGTTGATTTTGCGTGTATTAATTTACATAACACAGATGAGAGATTTGATCAGGCTCGCACCAAAGCGTTCAACATGAAAATATGGATTTCGAATGGCGATGTCCTCTTCAGCAAACTTAATAATCCCATGATGACAATAATTGAGGATCAATTCGCTGGCCAAGGGTACCATGATCTTCAATATGGAACTTGCTCAGGACCTCGCTATGCTAGAGCAAAAGAAGAAGGCCGGTTGAACCAATATCACCATGGCGATGAAATCCCAATACCAAACCGTGGATGCTGGGAGAATCTTATTGACGGGTTTAGTCAATGGAATGTTCAACCGGAACTTGTACCAAGCCCCCTAAACATTTTCCAGCATGTGGATATTGACCTAAAATCTGGCGAAATCAAGCATACTTCAAACCGTCCGAAGAATCCAATATATGTTGATTTTCGCGCTGAGATGGATTTGGCCGTAGCTGCCTCAGCCTGTCCGGATTTGGCAGCACCAAATTTTGGCCAACCCATTCAGGTAATTATTTATGAGAAATAAAATATTTTTTCTTGCGACCTAATGTAAAGACTATTACCAACATTATTGTCAAAACACCTAAACCAATCACAAAAAAAGCATTTTTTAAACCAATCCATTCAGCAATTGCTCCCATTGTAATGGGTAGAACAAATCCTGAGCTTTGATTCGCAGTAGCTCGGAGTCCGGCGCTTTTTCCCTGATGCTCCTGTGGTGTAGCACGCGCCATCATGCCAATCAGCAAAGGTTGACTTATTCCCATTGTGGCCCCGTAGACTGCCATTACCAAAAGACATGACACATAATTTGGTATCAAAGGGGTAATTGTAAGAAGTAAAATTTGAAGAGATACCATTGCAATCGCAAGCCATATGTCTTTGCAATAATTAAGAAGCTTTCCCACAAACAACGCGGAACACCCACCTGCAACTGCCCAAATCGAGAGTAAAAACCCTATTTTGATCCCGGTTAGGCCAATTTCATTTAGCCAAACAACATAGAATGTGTGCTGAATGGAAATACCTGCATATCTTACAATAGTGATCGCTAATAACAAAACAATGGCTGGAACAGCAAGAAGACGAAATGCATCACTATAGTCCAACCAACGTGGTAAAAGATCTGAAAAAGAACCCAGGGTCACAGCCTGTTTTTGGAAATCTTTAGGAAGAAACATCGCTGAGATTACAGGTAATGCTCCCCAAGCGGCAAGAAATCCAAATGCGCTCCAAGCACCAAAAAAATCCCATATTGCTCCTACTAGGGGCGGCCCAACAAATGCGGCAACCCGCAAAGAAGCGCTAAGACGACCAGCATAAACGGAGTTTCCCTTCATGAGGTGACCAATTAGTGTCTGGCTTCCAAGGCAACCCATTGCTCCCGCCCAACCAGCAAATAGCTGTATTAATACAACAGCGGTTAGCTCTGGAAAAAAGGATAAGATCCGTTAAAGATTATTGCTGCAATCCCAAAAATGAGCATCACTTTGCGTGTGCCAATACGGTCCATCAGAGCGCCGGAATGTATTGATAGAAAAGTTAACAACACATAACGGCACCCGAGTGCAATTCCTGCAATCAATGGAGATGCACCCAGAGAAACTATCCAAAGCGGCAAGATGACTGTCGCCATATTGTTTAGGCTATGGCTAAACATACCGCAGCCATAGACAGCGGCCTGTATTCGCCATGGAATTATTAAGAACTCGCCATCTTCTTTTTGTTTGTTCAGCCCGCAGCCATCCTTTCCGCAAAACTCTGAAAACTGGAATGGGAACGGCCTAAAATCCATTCCAAAACACACGGGGAACCAACTAGCCCGTGTTTATCGTAATATGGAAACATTTTTTTCATAGTTTCTATTGAGTAATCACTGAAGTTCAGCATCCTTCCATGTTCCAATGCTTGTTCTAGGGATGATTTCTCTGCACGAATTTCTTTCCCCAATACGTTCGAGAGAATGCTCGCTTTTTCAGATAAAGTAATTGCATCACCACATATTTCATATGTACCAAAATTGTATTTTGTTGAAGACAATACTTTTGCAGCAACCTCACAGATATCATTGAGGTCAACAAGGCTCATCGGACATGAAATCGCGTATGGCATACTGTGGACCCCTGTCTCAATCATTCTATTCCAATTTGGAAGCATGTTTTGCATGTAGGATCCACACTGAAGTATTGTGTAGCAAAGTCCAGACTCCATTAAATCAGCCTCTACAAAATGTCGCTCCCAGTGGTGCGGAAGCTCCTCCAACTGTGTATGAAGCATAGAATGAAAAACAATTTTTTCTAACCCAGCCACACGAGCTGCTGCAATAATATTTTTACCAAATATTCTTTCTGCCGGGTTCATATTTGGTGCTATATAATATAGTTGTTTTCCGCCGATAAAAGCAGTTTCGACGGCATTTGCGTCATTCAAATCACAGCAAAAAACTTCGGCAGCCCCCAAATCATGAATTTTTGCGATGGAATTCTGGTGTCCAACAATTGCTCTAACCTCCCTGCCTATTTTTACAAGTTGTTTTACAATAGCTTTGCCGGTTTTCCCTCCAGCACAGGTAACTATGATCATTTGATTAATCCTTACCTTCCCCTTTGAAGACCAAGGAAACAGAATTTATACAATACCTCTGACCTGTTGGTTGAGGTCCATCATTAAACACATGACCAAGATGGGCGTCACATGATGCACAGGTAACTTCGACACGTTGCATAAAAAATGTAGTATCTTTGACAAGGTTTGTGGCTTCTTTGGTTACTGGTTCGTAGAAACTAGGCCAACCTGTGCCAGAATTGAATTTTGCTTCAGAACTAAATAATAAATTATCACAACAGGAACAATAAAATTTACCTTTGCACGGGAAATCATTATATTTTCCCGAAAATGGTCTTTCAGTTCCGGCCTCCCGAGAAATATGATATTGTTCAGGTGTTAAGGTTTTACGCCAATATTGATCAGGTTTTTCTACACGCTTTACCATGTTATCCATTTCTCATCTTGCACCCGTATACAATTCAACTAGCTGGTTTTGTTGTAAAACATCTCTGTGTTTTTGCAAAACTACGTTTCTTGCACTCCAACTTACATTGGAAGAAAGCTCTCGCATACCCAATTGAACAAATTATACTCGGACAAAACTTATGCGATATGGTAACTAATTATCTCTTAGAAAGAAATCGAATTAGCCTTTTATAATAAATTTGTGCGTTTCTGTTAGGAGAGACAAATGGAAGATGTAGTTATTACCAGCGCTGTTCGCACACCTGTAGGCAGTTTTAATGGAAAACTGAGCACTGTGTCTGCAGCTGAGCTCGGCGTGGCAGTTATTAAAGAAAACATTGTCCGTAGTAAAATTACACCGAATGACGTCTCTGAAGTAATCCTTGGACAGGTTTTAACTGCGGGAGCAGGACAAAACCCTGCTCGGCAAGCTGCAATCAGGTCTGGGTTACCCGTAGAAGTATGTGCTTGGGGAATGAATCAAGTATGCGGCTCAGGGTTGCGATCAGTTATTCTTGGTACACAATCAATCCAGGCAGGAGACTCCGAAATAGTTATCGCTGGCGGGCAGGAAAATATGAGTCAGTCACCACATTGCGTTAACTTACGTGATGGCACAAAAATGGGTAATATCAATTTGATTGATACCATGATCCATGACGGATTGTGGGATAGCTTTAATGGTTATCATATGGGTTGTACGGCAGAAAATATTGCAACCAAGTGGAATATAAGTCGTGAAGCCCAAGATACTTTTGCACTTTCTTCACAACAACGAGCAGAACGAGCTTGGAAAAATGGAAAATTTAAAGAAGAAATTGTGCCCGTTATTTTTAAACATCGCAATGCGGAACAAATAGTTGATGAAGACGAATATCCACGACATGGAACCACAAAAGGTAATTTAGCTGCGCTTCGACCTGTTTTCTCAAAGGATGGAACTGTCACTGCCGGTAATGCGTCCGGTATAAATGATGGTGCAGCAGCTGTAACTTTGATGTCCGCCAAAAATGCAGCACATAGAGGCCTTGATGAAAAAGCCAGGATAGTTTCATGGGCTCAAGCTGGAGTAGATCCGGACATAATGGGAATGGGCCCAGTTCCAGCAAGCCAAAAAGCACTTAAAAAAGCTGGTTGGAAGGTGGATGAACTTGATTTAATTGAGGCCAATGAGGCTTTCGCAGCTCAGGCTATAGCAGTTTGCCAAGATCTAGAACTAGATCTAGATAAAGTGAACGTCAATGGAGGAGCCATAGCTATAGGACACCCGATCGGTGCGTCAGGCGCCCGTATTTTGGTTACACTTTTAAGCGAGATGGAAAAAATTGATGCAAAAAAAGCCCTGGTCACTTTGTGTATCGGCGGAGGGATGGGAATAGCAATGTGTCTTGCACGAGGTTAAGCGTAGATGGAAAAATTATAATTAAGATGATTAAAAAACTAAATAGGTATTAACTCTAAGCCCTTTACAAAAAGGCATATACTACTTGGGACGATTCTCTACAGAAAGTGATAGGAAAATCTCATTCAATACTCACTGGGGGCTCTTTTTATCCGTTCTCTTAGAGTAATTTCTTACAATATAATTTTCTACAATTTCTTGAAATTCTTCGGCTAATCTTGGTCCTCTCAAAGTTGTAGATTTTTGTCCATCAATAAAAACCGGCGCAACTGGATCTTCTCCATTTCCTGGTAAACTAATACCTATGTTTGCATTCTTACTCTCGCCGGGGCCATTAACTATGCATCCCATAACAGCAACATTCATATCTTCCACACCATAATATTTTTCGCGCCATTCTGGCATACGAGTACGAATGTGAGTTTGTATTTTATCGGCAAGTTGCTGAAAAACCGTGCTGGTGGTTCTTCCACAACCCGGACATGCAGTTACCAAGGGAAGAAATGATCGCAATCCCATAGTCTGTAACATCTCTTGCGCGACAATAACCTCGCGGGAACGATCCCCTCCCGGTTCAGGTGTTAATGAAACCCTGATGGTATCCCCTATTCCCTGCTGCATAAGAACGGCCATACCAGCCGTTGATGCAACAATCCCCTTTGAACTCATACCTGCTTCAGTTAGACCCAGATGCAACGCATAATCACAGCGAGACCCAATGTCTTGGTACACAGCAATAAGATCCTGAACGTCTGAAACTTTGACCGATATAATAATTTTTTCTGGTCCCATCCCAATTTCATGAGCACGCTCCGCTGACAATAAGGCTGATTGGATCATGGCCTCACGAGTAACTTCTTTAATGTCCTTCGGACTGACCGATTGTGCATTTTTATCCATTAATTTTGCGAGCATCTCTTGGTCAAGAGAACCCCAGTTTACTCCGATACGCACTGGACGGTCATATTTCAGGGCAACTTCGATCATTGTAGAAAATTGTATGTCGCGTTTCTCACGGAACCCAACATTGCCAGGATTGATTCTATACTTTGCCAAGGCCTTAGCACAATCAGGATATTTTGTGAGTAACTTATGGCCTATATAATGAAAATCGCCTACAAGAGGAACTTCAATTCCCATAAGCATTAACCGATCCCGAATTTTTGGAACTGCCGCAGCGGAGTCCTCTCTATCAACGGTAAGCCTTACAAGTTCTGACCCCGCTTGAGCTAGGTCTGCTACTTGTTTAACAGTACTCTCAATGTCTGCAGTATCCGTATTCGTCATCGATTGAACAACTACAGGTGCATCACCACCTACAATAATTCCACCAACATTAACCGGGATACTTTTTCGCCGTTTAATGGAAGAGAGGTTTCCTGTCATATAAGGTTACTTTTTTAACATTATCGCTGCAGAATTATAATACGAATAAAAAAAGAATAAGAAATATATACAAGCCCTCTCTAGAACGAACAAATGGACCTTTTCGAAAACTAATCTCCTGCGAAGTGACCGCCAGCCTGAACCTCGATGTTAACAAGCTCATTGTGGTCAGCAGTTTCACCCAGCATACCCCAGCTTTGAATCCACTGAGCTGTATTTTCTAATTCCTGATCTGGTATCGGGGCAGGATCAACTACCACAATATGCCCGAGTGGAATGTCTGACGCGTTAAGTTTACCAATTTCTGGGTCTTTCTCCTTGTGATAATCGATAAAATATTGCGCATATTTAGGTTTGTTGGCATTGACGCGCTTCACCGCTTCTTTTACCGCCCGATTGAACCTAGCGTATGTTTCGGCGTCAACTTTATCCGACGCCACTTCAGTACCGTGATAAAATGCTGAACAAACAACACGGCAACCATTTTTAACTGCCAAACTTAAGTAGGGTTCAGTAAGTGTAGTTGCATCAATCTCACCTGACATCATAGCATCATAACGATACCGAGATCCATTAGGCGCCTTACAAAGTTTTATATCATCACGGGGCATGAACCCTTCTAGCATGTGGAGGGTTAAGTAATGCGTTCCAAAGAAAAAAGGAACACCGATAAGTTTACCTGCAAGCTGTTGGGCTGTAAAAACATCAGACTCAGCCCTTACCACAATACCAGCAAATGTCACAATCGCTCGGCGACCAATCTGTCTACCACTATCCACTTTGGTATCCTGAACGCGACAGTAGTTTCCCCATTCACAGGCATTGTACATATCAGCTTTACCTTGTTCAAAAAGCTTGCCATGGCTTGAGTGCGCATTTAATCCAGTAGGATCGGTGATGTCAGTTCGGATCGATTTATCCACCCCTTTATCACGATCCGCCCATTCGACCACCAATCCTTCTTTTTCGAAAAGTCCCTCATCATACGCAACCAATTCGCACAAACCTTGGAAGGGCGCAGTTGTTTCGAGAACAAGCTTTTTTAAATTATTAGCCATGGTCACATTCCTCTCCTGTATACTTCCCATATTTCCCCGCAAGATCAAAAAGATTATCCGCGAACGACTATTGGATTATTATGCCAAACCTAAGTATGAAATTGCAAGCCATTGGTGATGATAACATAAAAAAATGTTTGATAACTACAAAAGTCCCAATTGCTGCAACACCGCCCTGGTGAGTGGGGATTCCCTGTCCATTAAATCCTCCATAGATGCAAAATGATGCTTATTAACTAATTCTATCTTCTCGCACGGCCACCCTCGTGCAAGCCATTGCAACGCAATTATATCCGATTGCCTTTTAAATTCGTGCGTTTCTTCTCCACCCCAAGCAACAATCAGGGGGCACCCCGCTGAAGGCAAATGATGCACTGGACTATTTCTATATGCAGCTTCTTTGCTTAGACAAGCCCAATTATTGACGCTAGATAACCGAACAGGTTCTAGATCAAACAACCCACTAACTAAAGTAGCACCTTTTATGATATCTTTTGGGCAATCGTACATTAGTTCCCAGTCAGTTGTTAACATCATTCCTGCGAGATGGGCACCAGCCGATCTTCCGATGATATAAATTTTATTTGGATCACCATTAAAAGTTTCTGCATTCTCAAAGCTCCAAGACAGCGCAGCCCTACATTGCCTTACAATATCATCGATCGAAGCGGCCGGCGCAAGCGCGTAGTTTACGCTAATGTATGTGCAACCTGCAGGAATAAAAGTTAATGCATATAGATCTACATCACGTTGACATGATGACCGCCAGTATCCTCCATGAATAAAAAAAACTATAGGAGAGCCGGTTTTATCTGCTGGGAAAATATCAACAACCTCGTCTTCAGATGCACCGTATGAAATATCTAGTAGGCAATCTAATTCTCTTACTGCCCTCTCACTTTCCTTTTTAATAAAATCTCTAAAACGCTGCCCATCATTTGCTGCACCTCTAGCGTCATACTGCACATCTAGTTCGGATTGGGTAAACCCTCTATAAACCCGTTTAACTTTAACTCGATTTAATTCACCAGTCTGAGACATTCTAAACTACCCTTTAGTAATTAGATCCTCCGGTGTCCAAGCACTCATGTGACGTCGTGGAACGGATCGTAATTGATCAATTGAAATACAGCCAA
>PAPV01000025.1 GCA_002709075.1 Rhodospirillaceae bacterium
ATCTCTTTAACATCCGTAGATCTTTGTGTCCTGTTATTGTTGATACCTCCATCACATTGAGACCTAATTCAAAGAACCGTGTCGTAGCTTCATGTCTTAGGTCATGGAACCTCAGATCTTCAAGCCCTGTTCTTCTCATGGTTCTATCCCACAATCCTCTAACTGCTGTAGCTGATAGTGGAAAGACCCTTCCAGATATATCTATAGGCATTGTTTTTAGTTCTTGAATGGCTCTTGTAGATAGTGGAACAGTTCTAGAATCTCCATTCTTTGTTATTGCTAGATAGGCTGTCCTATCTGTTAAGTTTATGTGCTTCCACTCCAGCTTTAACAGCTCTCCTCGTCTCATAGCTGTTTCTATTGCTACAACTACCAGATGTTTCAGGTAAGGGTTGGTGGATTGACTACAGCCTTCTAACAGTAGTTTTTCTTCTCCAGCCTCTAATCTTCTGTCTCTAGGTTTATTCTCTCTAGGTTTGCTGACTTGCCTTAAAGGATTTCCAATTAAAGCCATATCCCATTCTTTAATTGCAGTTTCAAAAACATGACTAAGAAGATTAAGTTCTTTTTTTACCGTACTGGCTGTAACTTCTTTTAATCGTTTGTTTCTGTAAGTGATTACGTGATGTGGCTTTAAGTATCCAAACTTTACTGAGGCAATAGAGTCACGCATTAATTTCTTGAGTCTGACTTTTTCAACATGATACCCTTTTTTATTTGGAGTAATTTCAGCAAGATATTTCTCAAGGACTTCTCGTAATGTGTCTTCTGTCCTCTCGTAGCCAGAGCTAAATAGACCTTTTTCTATTTGTATTTCTGTTTCTTTCGCCCACTGCAATGCATGAGTTTTACGGAGAAAGGTTTTGGTTATTGGATTATGATTAGTAAGTCTAATTCTGACTTGCCATTTGATGGTGGTTTTTGTTTTTTTTCTTGTGATAGTGGCCATTTTTTACTCCAATTGGTGCGAGATTGGTGCCAATGGAAATAAAAATCTTAATTTTAGTTGAGTGATGATCATCTAAACCCAAAGAAACTGCGGTATTCAGAGTGTAGACTTTAACTTCAACACTCTGCCGTCATAGTCCAATAAGGGGTTTCGCTATTTTTTTTGGCAGAGCATAATACACGTATTTATCGAAGCATGAGGTGCGATGATGGCTCTTAAAAATATCCAAGCTGAGACAACGGCTGAAGCTTATCTAGCACTACTTGCAGATCGTGGAGTTGATTACTTATTCGGAAATGCTGGTACTGATTTTGCGTCCCTCATAGAAGCTTTTTCAAAAGTCCAATTAGGTAAGGGTAAAGCTCCGATACCTGTTACAGTTCCACATGAAAATGTGGCTGTTGCGATGGCGCATGGGTATTATCTTGTTACATGCAGACCGCAAGCAGTAATGGTGCATGTAAGTGTTGGTACAGCAAATGCAGTTTGCGGTATTATGAATGCAGCCCGTGAACGAGTACCCATTTTATTTTCTGCAGGTCGTACGCCAATAACAGAGAGTGGACTGAAGGGTTCGAGATCAATTTATATTCATTGGGCACAAGAAATGTTCGATCAGGCAACGATGGTACGTGAATTTGTAAAGTGGGATTACGAACTTCGTAACTTAGAACAACTTGCGCCGGTTGTTGATCGCGCTTTAAGCATTTCAATGTCACATCCACGTGGTCCAGTTTATTTGCAACTTCCAAGGGAAGTATTAGCTGATAGTTTGGACGGTTATACGTTTGATTCACCGTCGGTTATTAACCCGGCAAAAATGCCTAGCGCAAACACAGTTGCGGTAGATCAAGCGGCAGCCTATATTTCCAAGGCAAAAAACCCACTTATAATCTCATCATCGTTTGGACAGGACCCTACAAATGTGTCTATATTAGAAGTATTCTCTGAAAAGTACGCAATTCCTGTGGTAAGTTATCGGCCCCGATATATTAATTTGCCATTAGGACACCCAATGCATGCTGGTTTCGAACCTGGCGAGAGATTGGGAGAGGCCGACTTCGTTCTTATTTTAGAATCTGATACGCCTTGGATTCCATCACTTCACAGAATAAATCCAGATGCTAAGATTGTGCAGGTGGGAGTTGATCCTTTGTTCGTTAATTATCCAATTCGTGGTTTTAACAGTGATTTGACTGTTGCTGCAGATCCAGCAGAATTTTTAAATGCAATCGATAGGGCAATTTCAACGCCGATGGGTGTGGGCGAGCGAAGAAAGGCAATGGATCACATAAAAAATAAACGAACTGAGCGCATCGCGGCAATTATTCATAAACAGCGCTCTGGTAGGCCGATCGGTTATGAGTGGTTGGCCCATTGCATTGGTAACGTCATGAATGAAAATGATTGTTTGGTAAGTGAGTCACAGTTACCTCAGGAATTTTTAGGTTCACGAAAGGCAGGTACATTTTTTGGCACAAGTCCGGCAGGTGGCCTTGGTTGGGGGCTTGGAGCTGCGCTTGGCGTGAAGCTTGGCACACCAGATTCCAGAATAATCTGCGTGGTTGGTGATGGTTCTTACATGTTCGGTAATCCGACACCTGCGCATTTTGTTGGTGCATCTTTATGCTTGCCAATTCTCACAATAATTTTGAACAATCGGATGTGGGGGTCTGTTCGCAAAGCAACTTTGGGAATGTATCCGGATGGTGCTGCCTCCCGATTGAATAGATCCCCGTTGACATCACTTGATCCAAATCCTGAATTTGAGAAAATTGTAGAGGCTAGCGGTGGATATGGGGAACGAGTAAATAATGCCGAAGATCTTCCGGGAGCCCTGGATCGAGCATTGAAGATTGTCGACGTCGAAAAAAGGCAAGTGGTTTTGAATGTTCAAACCATTTATGATGATAAACAAGCTCTTGCTGACGCCAAACGTTAATCGATCCTTTTATTTTTATAATTAGAAATTGCTAGATATATGATATCACTGAATTGATCGCCTTGTTCATAAACCCTCTGTTAAGCCCCTGCTTTTTCGATTAAGGCACATTGAAAGTTTACCTGCAGACTTTTTTAGGCTCATTATCGGAATCAATTCGTAAGACGTGAGATTGTATATAAAACTCTAAAAGCGGTTCTCCTCAAAGTCCCTATTTACGTCCTCGCATTAGGTATCCATATTTTTTAGCAGATTTTTTTGATGTTTCAGGACTTGGAGCATTCGCCATTGGAAATTTATCTTTCCAGTGAAAGGGAATGCATGCATCGATCACAGCAACGGAGTGTGTTATGTCACCCTCTGCGCGTTTCTTGGGTGTCAATATTGGGTCGGCAGGGCTATCCCAAGCTCCGGTAATAAAATCGATTGACTCTTTTGGATCAGTTCGCACCATCATTGCCCAAATTAATTGGTCAAGCCGAGTAACATCCACATCGTCGTCAACAACAATTACATATTTTGAGGCATAGGCCGCTGCACGGCACTGTGCAGCAATCTGTCCAGCTTGTCTTGCGTGACCAGGATAGCGCTGTTTTATCGATACTCCATGGAGCATACGTGATCCACCAGTTTCATGGCACCAAACCTGGTGTACATCAGGAATTCCTGCATCAAGCATATTCTGTTTTAGGTTTGCTGACCGCATTACTGCTCTGTAGCGTGCTAATTCATCGGGTCCTTGACCCATAGGAGGGACGCCGAGCAGAATTGGGTCATTGCGATGGTAGATTGCCTCAACTGTAAGATAGGAGCGTTCTTCAATACCTCCTGCATAGTGTCCGGTCCATTCCCCAAAAGGTCCTTCTTCAAGTTTCTTTTCATGGTAAACATAACCCTCTAAAACAATCTCCGCGTTAGATGGAAATGGTAAGCCGGTTATTTTTCCTTTAACAAGTTTCATTGCCTTCCCGCGCATGCCGCCAACAACATCCATTTCAAAAGTTCCAAATGGTGCTTCGGTACCACCAAAGTAAAAGCTGATCGGATCGCCACCAAGAATCATGCAAACAGGCATTTTTTCTTTTCTTTCTTCGTATTTTTGACGATGGATCCATCCATGATGTCCACGCGCAGTCAGCAGACCCACTTTGTCCTTGTCGAATACTTGGGCCCTATAAGCTCCTGCATTCAGCCATCCATCCTCGGGATCTTTTGTGATTGAGTAGGTTCCGGTGCCAATATATCTACCCCCGTCATTTTCATGCCAAATTGGTGCCGGAAACTTCGTTACGTCTACCTCTTCATTCAGGAGAATATTCTCAAAAATTGGACCATCCTGCACAATTTCATGGGGTATAATCTTCTGTTCGGCAAGATACTCCTCACGATAAGCATTGGATAATTCCCACTTATTTAAATGATCAGGAAAACCAAGAGTCATATTACGCCTTTTTCCAGCAAACATATTCATTAATAAGCGAAAACCTTTTGGGCACCCCTTTACATCCTCAAAAACTACGCAAGGACCATTTTCCTCACGGAGCACTGCCTCAGCAGCTAAACCAATGTCTTCCTGCCAGCTAGCACCTTTTACGTATTCAACTTCACCAAGGCTATCGGCTAGACTTAGCCATTCACGTAGGTCGTCATATGCAACCTTTGCCCTAATATTGCTTCCTGATGCCGTCCTCATACCAGTTACTCCAGTGTATAATTGTTAGTTTTATTCGCGCGATCAAATCTTTCAATTGTCTGATTACCCATCTCTCTTACTTTGGCCCTGTAAAGTGCTACTGCTTTGTGATATCGATCCATAGTGTTCTGAGAATCATTATGCTCTGGGGCTTTTTCATGATAGAAATTTCTAAATAGATCTTTTCCACGTACTAAAAGGGCACTGGTTTTGACCTTTCCACTTTGCTGAAGGTGAGTGGGGTGATAAATCAATGTCATACCTAATCTTCGTTCTTTTGAATTATTTTGTTCTGATGAGTGAACTAAAAAGGCGTGGTGTATAGAGGCTTGTCCAGGCTTTAATTGCACTGGAACCTTTTTTGAATTGGATACATCATAATCGACTGTCTGCCCGCTAGATAGTAAGTTGCCATTCTCTATATCGGGTGAACCTAAAGGTAATTCTCCCAGTTTATGAGTACCTGGAAGAAACTGCATACAACCACTTTCAATGGTTACTGTAGAAAGTGCGATCCAGACTGTTACAACTTTGCAAGGAGTGTGTCCAAAATATGTATTATCTTGGTGCCAACTAACATAAGAACCATCTCCACCATCCTTACACCACATTGTGTTGTGATATAACATTAGATTTGGACCAAGAAGATCCTCTACTGGGTCTAAAACGGCGTCGCTTGTTGCAAGGTCGTGTACCCAAGGAAATCGTAAATAAAATTTTGTTTGGCCTGAACCAGTGAGTTTTCCATCTGCTTGTGTGCGCTCAAGTTTTTCTCTAAATGCTGATGCGTCATCTTCGGACATTATGGTTACGGGAAATATGAACCCATCCGTTTCAAATTGTTTGACTTGGTTTTTGCTAAGAACCTTCATTATACTCTTTCGATTGTGAGTCCAAAAATATTTTTATCGTTTCATTAAATTTTTTGGGATTGTCAATATTAGATAGATGGCCTGCGTTTGGTATTTCTATTATACTCGAAGTATAAATACTATCGCGTATGTATTCGCTTTCAGACATTGGTGTGACATCATCAGAGTCTCCAATTATAATAAGCGTTGGTCTCTTGATGTTAGAGAGATCAGCACGACCATCGTATGTGAGAACTGTTTGGAGTGTGTCAACATACGCCTCTGATGGACATTTAGAAATTTCGAAAGCTAATTCATCAAGTTTTTCTATTGGTGTTGTCGGCATCAATCTATCCCCAGCATATTGACTTCCAAATTCATGCATTGATAAATAGGCAACTGCCTCTCGTGTCGCACAAATGTGGTCTTCAACCCCAGCAGGAGTACGGGCGTAAGAGTCGGCAATAATAAAGGATATTCCAATATCTGGCCATTTTGAATTAAAATGGAGTAATATTAAGCCTCCCATAGACAGGCCAATTATATGGCATCTTTTTATGTCAAGATGATCCAATACAGCTTTATGATCAGAGATAAAATCTTTCAAGGTCAACGACCCATTGCATGAACTATTTCCATGACCTCTGCAATCCGGAGCAATACATCGATACGAATTTTTTAAAACAGCAATTTGGTCACGAAATAGATACGAATTTGTTCCAAGGCTGTGAAAAAATAAAACGGGTGGGCCATCCCCTACATCCTCAAAATATATAGACTCGCCGTTAGCTTTGATAACAGGCATAAATTCACGCTCCTATAAAACGGGCTTGTTTTAAGTGATCATCTAAAGTCACCTCTGAAAACACTACCTCCAGGATAACGCCAACCGTTTTGTGATCGGACTTCAGAGGCATTTTCCTGTACAGAGAATACAGGCTTTTTCTAGTAAGAAAAAACAACAACATTACCAATATTGAATGCAATAATTTTTCTGTTATCTCTTTCAGTATTGTCTCCTGCCAGTGAATTTGAAAATCTCTCTGCATGTAATTTCAATGGTTTATGCAACCGCATCAGCAGAAATCATTGGACCACCTTCAACAGTGCAACGACGCAGTACTCGTCGCTGTTCCGAGGGAAAAGTTTTTCTTGCATGAATTGAGCAACGGTTATCCCACATCAAAAGATCACCTTTCTGCCAACTATGTTCGTAAACAACACTACGATTTTCAGAAATTTCATAAAGTTGTTCAAGTATTTCAAAACTTTCTGTTGGTTCTAAACCTTCTATGCTCGCAGAAATGAGTCGGCTGACATACAGCGCTGTGCGTTTGGTCTCTGGGTGAAGAATGCAAATGGGTTGCCATTGATGCTGGATATTCTCAAGTCCTTTTTCACTTAAGTTTACCCGTCCTCTTAAAGCAAAATCATATGCCTGAAGTACTTTCTTATTTATAATTTTTGTTTTTAGCTTAGATGGTATTTGTTCATAGGCTAAATACATATTTGATAACTGTGTTTCACCTCCATGAGAGGGTATTTCCAGTCCATGTAGAAATGTTGCTTTATGGGGTTCCGGACGATAACTCATATCGTGGTGCCACCACATTTCACCGTCAGGCAATGATCCGGTATAGTTTCCTGCCTTATCACGATCATTGCTGACCATCATTATTGTACCGTCGTAACCATGCTTATCTTCATTGCGCCGTTTTTTTGGAGTGGCCCGTTCACCAACCTTTCCAAAAATTGATGCAACATTTATTTGTTCATCTTTTGTAAGGTTCTGGTTACGAAAAACTAGGCAAATATTATCTAACCAAGCTTGATAGAGTGTTTTCTTATCATCCTCACTTATTGGATTGCACAAATTAATGCCAATTACTTCTGCTCCTAAGGGTGCATCTATTTTTCTGATTTCTAGGCTCATAGCTTTTCTCTTGTTTATGCCGAATTTTTTGCAGCGATCATTTTTCCTCCTGCGGTTGTACAGCGCCGCATTACTCGTCTTTCTTCCGAAGGAAAATCTGTTCTCGCATGACATGAAGCGAAATTATCCCACATAATTAAATCGCCAACACTCCATGTGTGCTCAAAAATATTGTCAGGAGCTTCTGAAATTTGATGAAGTTTATTTAAAATTTCATCGCTCTCCTCTCTATCAAACCCATCTATTATTGCAGTCATTAATCTGTTTACATAAAGCGCTGTGCGTTTGGTGTCGGGGTGCTCGATAAATATAGGTTGTGATCTGTGATGAATTCCTTCAAAACCTTTTTTTAGATCTGGTGTGCTGGTCAAACCATAATCATACACCTGCACGGCAGTTTTTTCTTTCAGAAGAAGCTTTAGTGAGTCTGGAAGCCTATCGAATGCTTGATACATATTCGTGAATTGTGTATTTCCACCTATTGAAGGTACTTCAATTGCATATAGGTATGTCCCCTTGTGGGGTTCGGGCATATAACACATATCATGATGAAAATACATTTCTCCGTCAGGCAAAGATCCAATATATTCTCCTTTTTCATTTTTAAGATTTGATACCATCATTATGCTCGGATTAAATTCAACGCCCTCAGGCCTGGCTTTTGCGGTTCTTGAACGTGTGCCGAGTCTTCCAAAATTGGAGGCGAATGAGAGTTGTGCCTTTTGAGTTAAATTTTGATCGGGATAAATCAGAACAATGTGCTCGTGCCAGGCATCGAGTATCTGATTTTTTATTTTGGGATCAATCGGATCATTTAGGTCAATGCCGTGGACATATGCGCCTAATGCTGCCCCCGTTGGCTCTATTGAGATATCCATAATTAATTATATCCTTCCAACAAAAATATCCAAATACTATGCTAGAGTATAAACAAATGGTCGAATTCGGAAAACCATATCCTAAAAAGATCTTACAACGCTTATTTTACTTGCAAATGAGTTGTGGCTCAGATCTTAATACTAACGATGCATTACAGGAAATGTTAGATTTTTTGTGTATGGCGAGAGGAATAAAGCCAGTGTTTGTTGCAGGTCGCGGCATTGACAATCCATGTTGGGTCTCGGGTATTATACAACTCGCACAAGAGTCAGGTTTTTATTTAGAACATGGAAATTTTTGGGATGCCTACGAGTGGCCAGAAGACATTCCTACTTGGTATGTAAAAGACACCTTGGCCCTCTTGGAACCCTTCAACGCAGTATACATCACTAGGATTAAAAAGATAAAAAATGAGGTAAAAGAAATTTGTTCCCGAAATGGGAAAATCACCATGGAAGATGAAGCTCGCCTTCTTGCTTATCCAAAATGCTGTGTGCAGTCACATTATCTCAGATTGGAAGGCTGGTATCGAGCTATACTATCAATTCTTGATCGCCATTGTGACGGAAACGAAGTACTTATGCAAAAACTGTTTGCTTCTGAAAAAATACCGCCACCTGAAACGGACGAAGAAAAATTAGTTTTCTCCTCTGCTTACAATGTGTTTCCAGCAAAATTTGGTAGTTGGAATATGTGTGCAAAATGTCGCAGCATGAAACATTCGCCGTCGGCTCTCCAAATAAAAAAGAACTACAATGTCGGCATGTTGATCGGTTCTAAACTGATAGAAATGTTAACAGCTTAATTAATTTTTTAACGACGCCTACCAAAGACAAAATTTGCTGTGGTAAGAATCCTTACTCCTTCATTCTCTGCGTTTGACTGGAGCTCTTTTGTTACATACTCGATAACTGTTTCAAGATTATCGTTTTTTAATTTTTGAAAGTCCGATTCAATAAATGGATCGCTATTTGCAAAAGTTTCCACAAAAAAACGGGATGATAAAAATTTAGTTTCTAAAGTTTTTCTTACAACAGAGACATCCTTGAATCCATAGGCCGCTATGCAATCTCCGATTGCTATTGGATCACTTTGTGCAAAAAATTGTTTTAGGTTGGTTGCGTCAACGTTGCATGTTTCTAGCCCTTTAATTAGTGCATTGTGACCAGGGCACAATTCCTGACGACTAAAAATATTCAGCACCATTCGTCCTCCCGGTTTTAATACTCTATGGCATTCCCGCAGCGCCAAGTCTCGATTGAACAAAAACTGATATATTTGACTTCCAATCACTGCATCAAACTCTTCGTCCACAAATGGTAGATTTGAAAGTTCAGTTTCAAGCCATTTTACAGAACTCTGTGGATCAAGCTTTTGCGCTTTTAAAAGAAGTTTGGCTTCGCAATCGACTCCATAAACAGAACCATTAGCTCCTGATAATTTAGCCGCATAACGCGCAGCTTCTCCCGTGCCACAGCCAATATCAAGTATGCTCTCATTTTTTTGTACCTGAGTATGTTTAACCATCTTTTCCGACCAAGGGCCATAGAAATTCGAAAATACAATATTTTGGCAGGATTCTGCGGACTCTAAATCGAACATTATGTAACCTCTATCAAAATTTAAATAACCTTGTGAGTGTTAGAGCTAATGAAGTTTGCTTTTAAAGCATATTCAGACCATGTATTTTTTAATACGGGCTTTGTGCTCTTCTTCGAAAAGATAGGTTTTTTTGAGAAGGTCTTTCAACTCTATGAGTTGGCTCCCTTCCACAGCTTTAAAAGGCGGATAAGGCTTACCTATTGGTAGCCCAATAATTTCCATTGCCGCTTTGAGTGCAGGGGTTAGGCCAAAATTCATCCAACATGCTGGGAAGAGACTGAATTGTTTCTGAAGCCTGCATGCTTCTTCATATCTTTTATCTTTAAACGCAATGATTAGAGCGTTTGCGATATAGGCAATTGGCGGGGGCATTGTTGCGCCGGATCCCCCAATAGATATCGACGCTAAAAGCATTTGCACAGTAGTAAAATAATGCGCATAGCCAGAATTATCGATTTCTTCGATTAATCGGGCACATCTGGATAGATCGCGCGAACTCTCTTTGACCCATTTAATTTGGTTCATTTTAGCAAGTTCAATTGTCCAAAGTGGGCTCACTTCACAACCAGGACCAGGATTAAGGTACAGCATAATGGGAAGATCTATCTCAATTGCAATAGCATCGTAATAAGCCATAAGATCTTCTAATGTAGGCGTACCTCCAAAGGGTCGGAGCGGAGCAAGAATCTGCACCCCTGCAGCTCCAAGTTTTTGCGCTTTGCAGGAGAGCTTTATTGCAATATCAACATTAGAATGAGAAACCCCAACGATAACAGGAACACGATTGTTTACGAACTCGATAGTCCTTCTGATTAATTCACACCGTGATTCGTATGTAAGGTATTGGTATTCTGTTGCTTCCACACCAGCAGCCGACACCATTGCAGCGTTACATTCTTCAACAATGTAGTCTACTTCACGTTCAAGGGTGGAATAATCAACTGAACGATCATCTAAAAAAGGCGTCAGCGGAGGAACAATTAGGCCTGGTAAATTCATGATAGTTTCTCTCATCAATTTTATTCTATTTTTGCGTTGCAAATTGATTCTTCATTAGTGGGTATCTACGACCATAATTTCTGTATCTAGAAATTTTACTCAAGAGCTTTGTTATCACTTAAAGAGTAATGTTTGTGGCAAGATTAAATTAATTCGGCCCTGGATAAAACTTTGTCAAGCCGCGCCCGCAGTTTCTTATCTGCAGCAACCATCGGAAGACGATGTTCATTATGAGGAATAATTCCGATCCGTTTCATCATGTATTTCATCGGAATGGGGTTTGTATCATAGAAAACTGCCTGATTGATTTCAAAGAGTTCGTAGTGAATTCTTTTAGCTAATTTTAAGTTCCCCTTCCAAATAGAATCACATAATTTAACAAGTTTTTGTGGCATTAAATTTCCAACTGCGTTCATTAGTCCACATGCTCCAACAGACATCATAGGATATGACAAATCTTCCAAACCCACGAATATTCGGAAATCAGACCCGAAATGTTCAATGCACTTGGAAACAAAGCCAATATCATCAACGGCGTGTTTCATACCTACAAAATTTGGACAATTTTTACTGATTTGATCAAGTGTTTCCAAAGAAACACTGACCGCAGCTCGGCCAGGTATATGATAAATCATCCATGGAAGCGTGATGTGTTTGCCAACTTCTGTATAGTAATTTACTAGGCCGCGTTGTGGGGGGCGGATATAATAAGGGGTTACAATCAGAAGTGCGTCAGCGCCAGATCTCTCAGCATGAGTGGATAGTGCAATTGTTTCTTCAAGACTTTGCGAACCGGTAGCTGCAACTACAGGTATTTTTTTGTTGGCAGCTTCCACAGCGACATCTACACATTTATTGCGTTCATTAACAGTCAAAGTAGATGGCTCAGAAGTGGTGCCAGTAACTAGAACACCATGTGAACCATTCTTAATTTGGAATTCAACTAATTCAGCATAAACCTTATAATCCACCGTATTTTTGTAAAAAGGTGTTATGAGGGGCGGAATAGAACCCATTAGTGTTTCTGTTTTTAGACATAGCATTTAGGTCGCAACTTTTGATCTATTTGTATTGAAGCCGGTTTCTGCACCCAAAACACTCCAAGGCTCCTTCAAATCCTCTTGCCAAAGAAGAGACTCCATAACGATATTTAGTGGTTGGTCCTGTATTGTTAGCTCATATACAGGTTCATTCCCCGTCGAAGCGTGGTTATGTATTCCCCAACCTGGTGCAGTCAATAGTAAATCCCCCGATTGCCACTCGTACACCTTACCTTCCACTGTTGATCTACCTTGTCCACCAAAGATGTAATTCATTGCTGCAGAAACATGTCTATGCGGTTTATCAACTATTCCTGGTGGTCTAACAGTAATGGTTGCAAAAAAATTTGGCGTGGTGCCGTTTGTGCGTCCCGTCATCGGATTCCACAAAAGATACAGTCTGCGACCGACATAATCCGACCCTAGTGCTGTAAGTTTGTCGAGTTCTTTTTTTACTTTTTTCCATGGCCAATGAAGCGCTTTTGACTCGACAGACTCCGGCGAAACGAGGATTTCATAGGGCATCAACCAAGCACCTTGTTTAGTTAGTTGAAAAGTACCGTACGGGCTTTTCCTTTTGGA
This sequence comes from Rhodospirillaceae bacterium, assembly GCA_002709075.1. GTDB lineage: Bacteria > Pseudomonadota > Alphaproteobacteria > MPNO01 > UBA2964. Next base: position 12,471 of record PAPV01000025.1, read on the forward strand.
ATCATCACAACCATCCGTATTCGGGTCCGAGGTTTTTTCAACATCCGTTGTATTATCGGATGGATTTTCTTCGACAATATGTACATTCATTTTCTCAAGAAGAGGTGCGTTAGTATAAGTCAATCTTGCTTGAATATCATCCGTATGATTTGCATGAACGTATGTCTGCATAGACGGGAAATTCCACAAATCATATTGTTCAAAATCAATACGTTGTCCTCCAACGATAGAATGACCTTCGCCTTCTATGCAGAAATTTACCTGGGTGGAGTTATGCCGAATAGGCGCTGTTTGTTCGCCAGGGTTTAACACCTCTAAAATTGGCCGAATGCCGGGAGCAAGTCCGAGGCCAGGCCCTAATTTGTGGGAGTCTGGATGTACAATCCACGATTGGCGGCGACCATTATTGGGTGTGGGTAATTTCGAAAGTCTCTCTATTTCAGCCCGAAAATCGGCACCCTTTATTATAGCAGGCTCCCAAAGTTCAGGCTGTGGTTCAGTGAGACCAGAACGATCCAGAAAGATTGCCTTTTGTTCAGACATGTTACAACTCCGCCGAAAAAATAGGTTTAAAACAAAAAATAAACCGTACAATTTTGTAAGACCCTAATAATTAATCTTACCCTCAGTCAAGTGAGGCTAGGGTTAAATTACATTTGTTAAGCATCAACACCCTCGGGAGCCTTAAAAAGCTGATGCCTAAAAAAACGTTTTATTGTGCAAAGCGGGCGGAGGGTAAACCATCATATTTGTTCTAGAACATTGTTGTTTGTCTAACTAGAATTTACGTCCGCATCCAGATTTGTTTTCATTGCACGCATAAGCCGTTTAACCTCTTTTAAATCATGATCAGAAAAACCATTGGTCGCTATCTCATTGATACCAATTGCCATATTGAGAAGTTCATTTTTTAGTTCCCTTCCTTTTTGAGTTGGGAAAACATTTATGGTACGACGGTCTTTTTTGTTTCTTATTCTTTGAACTAAACCATTTTTTTCAAGTAGGCGAAGAGCACTCGCGGTCGTGGGTTCGGTGGTCCCTACTCGTTTACTTAATTGGCGTTGGCTTAAACCCTCCTCGACCCATAGAGCCCGCATGAAATAATATTGGCCTAACGTCATTCGATAAACGGACAATCTTTGGCGCAATGCATTACCCACAGCGATATTAGTTTCGCGTACAATAAATCCGGGACTTTCGTTTGGATCTAACCAAATATCGTCCATTCTTTTAGTTGCCGTAATTGTTTCTTTCACTAGATGAAATCCTCCAGACTGACGCTGTCGAAGTTCTTCGGCATAGCTTGTAAGAATTTTGACCGCTCTTCAGGATGACTAGTCGGTGGACGGGTAGCATCAATAAGTGTTTTAGTCCCAATGCGGTACATTGCGCTCATTCCGGGTACAATATCTGAAACATTATCAAGTGACCAAATACGGGTGTTAGGTATCTTTATTACATCTACCTCTGCATGCACGCGAGTGGTCATTGACCAGAATACCTGCCGCAGGTCAGACGGGTCAACATCCTCATCAACTGCAATAGCTAGCTTGGGATGCATATACGGGCTAGAGAGCGCTGCCATAAGAGCCGTTTTTGCTTGTCCTTTAACTTTGGGTCTTAGTTTAAGGACAACAGCCATTAGCCCGGAAACACCAAGACAGCGAATGTCGATTATATCCATCCCACCTTCAACCCTTGATAAATGTTCATGAAGTGCTGCTTCTATACAAGTCCCAGTAATTGACTGGGGATCACCCATTGGAGCCCCAGAGTGCATACCATAAAATATTGGTTTTTTTCGGTGTGTGATACACGAGAGTTCAAATATTTCGGTTGAACCCTCCATCGCATATCCTCCTGTAACCTCCCCAAAGGGTCCTTCAGGGGTCATGGCATCTGGAAGAATTTTCCCCTCTAAAATAATCTCCGCTTCGGCTGGAACCTTGATATCGCAGGTCTCACATTTTACCAGTTTTATTGGCTCGTTGATCAACCCACCAGCTATAGCCAGTTCGTCGGTTCCAAAATTTGTGGTGAAACCTGAAGCAAAAAGAATCGCAGGGTGTGTTCCAATAACAATTGCTACAGGCATTGCCTCTCCTCGTTTTTGGTATTTGCGATAAATACGTTGAGTATGTCGGGGGCAAATTAGAAAACCAGTGCGATCTGAAGCTAAAATTTGTTGTCTATGATATGAGATGTTTCTTTTTCCTGTTTCCGGGTCTGTTACAACTGCCATTCCTGAAGCTATATATGGGCTTGGGTCTAACTCGGAGGTCCACATGGCCGGAATACTATTTAGATTTGCTTGTTTTTCTTTAAGCACAATCTCTTTTACGGGAGCATCAGTATGCTTGACGTAGATAGGATCTATTGGGGTTTGGATCCGCGCAATCAATTGTTGCAACAAATTATCTTCGGAGACGTTTAACCCAAGTGCCCACTTTCGTCTGTCTGTAACAATCTGACTGCATAGTTGCCAGTTGGGAAACCCTTTGAGATTTGTAAAAAGACTGGATTTTCCTAACTGATCATAGGTTTTCCAACCGATTGCCGACACATTTTCCGCCGGATCAGTCTCGCTCTCAATGCGGATTAGTTCCCCTTGTTGCTCAAGCTTACTTATGTGCTCACGAAGCGATTGGCCGCTCATAATCTTTTCAATTCCGTTAAAGTTACTGTATATTGTCTTCAGTTGGCCAATTGCGCAACAGATTCGGCCTAAATTACTAATTCTTATTCTGAGTGGCAATAAAATGATAGTGAATTAAACTTAATTTTCACCAATTTTCCACGACTTATGTTTGGTCAACACGTGCAAAAACGCAAATCAGGTGTAAAGTGGCAGGACCTCTTCATTGAGAGTTCAACTATGCTTTGCTATAAGTCGAAAAATTATTCGATCGATAATATGCTGTAGTAATATTAATGAACACTAGTGTTTACCCTCAATCACGACATCTAATGGGCCCCGGTCCATCAGACGTGCATCCGCGCGTGCTCGCGGCGATGGCTAATCCTACGGTTAGTCATTTGGATCCAGAATTCATTCTTATGATGGATAATTTAAAGGATATGCTAAGGTACGCTTTTCAAACCGAAAACGAACTCACAATTCCGTTGTCAGGACCAGCGTCAGTAGGTATGGAAAGTTGCTTCGTGAATCTTATTGAGCCTGATGATAAAGTTATTGTTTGCCAAAATGGCGCCTTTGGTGGTCGTATGCGGGAAAATGTAGAACGTATCGGAGCAAAGGCCGTCATGGTTACGGATGACTGGGGATGTCCCGTTGATCCACAAAAAGTCTCAGATGCGTTGAGTTGTAATCCAGATACAAAAGCTGTAGCTTTTGTTCATGCTGAAACGTCGACAGGAGTTCAATCAGACGCGGCGACCATTTGTGCTATTGCTAGACAGAATAATGCGCTTTCAATTGTAGATTGCGTAACTTCACTCGCAGGCTCTCCCGTTCTAACAGATAAATGGGAAGCGGACGCTATTTATTCTGGATCTCAAAAATGTCTATCATGTACACCTGGTATTTCGCCCCTAACTCTAAGTCCGCGTGCTGTTGACGTATTGCGCAACCGCAAAAAAAAGGGCCAAAGTTGGTTCATGGATTTAAATCTCTTGATGGATTATTGGGGTGAGGGGTCCTCTAGATCCTATCACCACACTGCGCCAATAAATTCATTATATGGATTGCATGAATCTCTGACACTGTTGCAGGAAGAGGGAATAGAGAATGCTTGGCAAAGGCATTCATCTATGCATTTAGCTTTGCGGCATGGAATTGAGGCTCTTGATCTGAGTTTCTTAGTAGCTGAGAATGATCGCTTGCCGCAATTAAACACCATATGTATTCCAGACAGTGTAAATGAGGCTGATGTGAGAAGTTATTTGCTCTCAAAATATAACTTGGAAGTCGGGGCAGGCCTCGGTATTTTGGATGGTAAGGTATGGCGAATAGGAGTTATGGGTCAGAGTGCTAAAAAAGAAAATATTATTTTATTTCTTTCGGGGTTAGAAGATGCGCTAGAAAAACAGGGTCTTAGGATAAAGAAGGGTGAGTCTGTCTATGCAGCACAAAGAGCATTAGGTTCTTAAATCTATAAATTAGCTACGCGGTAATTTGTGATAAAAATATCATTTTTATGCTGGATTGTAATTATAAACTCGAGTGCTGGCGAACCGATTGTATGTCTTGCATTTTCAAATATCACTTCTAACCTTTTTCGGACAAAGAGCAGAATAACCTAATTCTTGATAAAAATACATTTTGCTATAAAAATTCGTAGATAATCCCACCCTTTTTTCTCTCTCGTTAAAAGAAATTACATTCTCTAATTTTTTCCCGATCTGCATTGCTCACAATAAAAATCATTTTATGATTTGTGTGTAATTGAGACACTGCCTAATCCTATTAAATCGCCAAGGTCTCAGCAAAAGATATGATATTTTGCATCCGCGGGATCTAACCATTGTCGAATATAAATCCTACCCAGGATTTGGTTCCTCACCAACAAAAGAGTAAATATAAAACTTATACCAATTATTAGTGCGCGAAATAGATCTAGAAATAGGTTAGTCGATCTAAAGTCGTTATCGGATATTTTTTTCTATGACTAGTTCGCCAATCTTGCATTATCCAATGCTAAAAGATCATTTTGCTTGATTATTCTATCAATTAATTCAAGGTAACTTTGCCCTTGTTGAGAATATTTTTTTAGCGTTTTAATCAATAGTAGAACAGAAAAAATTTCCCCGGAAAGAATTTGTTTGGATCGTTCTCTTCTGAAATCAGAATAAGCCCAGTGAGTGTTAAGATTACGCGCATAATCCCAAACCGAATTTATCAAAGTTGTGAATGCTTTTACCTCATATTTTTTCCCAGAATCACGATTTTTAGGAATTATTCCGCTCCCTGGTTTCCAGGTCCATTGGCCAAAAAGTGCATTCCCCTCTTTTGCAAAACGAGAGGTCCCCCATCCACTCTCAATAGCTGATTGCGCTAAAAATAATGATACTGGAATCGGGGCTAGCTGTTCTAACAAAAGGTTGGTTTCATTTATTTTTCTATTGTGTAACTTGGCTATTGAAGTAAGCCATTTCTCTTCTTGTCCATTAAGGTTATTCTGGCGCTTAGAGAGGGTCAAGACAGCATCCCGGTAGGTCTCGATTCTCCTATTTACGGCTAGTGCCATTGGGAGCACGATTTTAATAAACAGTTTTTTTCGCTTTTCTACTTGTTTTATTTTATGAAAATTATTTGGAAGAGTTTCTAACAACAAAAATGGGACTGGTGTTTTCCCATTTTTTATATTTTCTAAATTATAGTTATACTCCGAAAAAATCTTTTTTAGTTCTTCTGTAGTATTTGCGCTTATAGATTTTCCCCATAAAAAAGAAGGAGAAATTGACGGTAGACTTGGGGTGTAGATGGTTTGGGCCAGAAAGTAAACGAACAGAACGACGAATTGAATTAATGTAAGTATGCCAATCGGGCTAGGAATGACCCGCTTCCAATTGCAGCATTTTGTATGAATACTTAAAAATAGGTTCATAAAATTACTTTAGTTCAAAGTGTTTTGCCTCCGCAAAAAATAACCAACGTTCAATCGCCACCCCTGCAACAACAGAAAATGCGCCAATGATTGATGCTGACACACTTACCCAAGCTGTCAATTCTACGGGCATTGTCGCGGCACAAAAAGGTAATAAAAAGTATAGAAGGAAGGCTCTTCTGCGCAACATTTCAATCTTCAACCGATCAATGTTCTTGGTTAAATCAGGATAAACGCAATATTCTATCATGCGAGGTTGAAACCTGTTTTTATCTTTCGATGAGTTATTGTTTTGCAAAAATTTTTTTTTGTAAGTGTCAATAAAAATCCAGTATTTTCTTTTAAATATCAAAGTCGCGATTCCAATTATTATTAAAACTATACCAATTACAGGGGTATGAAAATTAAAGATTTGGGTAAACATGTTCAGCCATACTATGCCAGTCCAAAGTCCCATTGAGATATAAATTCTTACAGTATGTGGGTTCGACCAAGGTAAGATTGTTCTGTGGGCAACAAAACTCATTGCCATCCCCATCAACGCACCGATAAATAATAATGAAGTTAAGCCCCCTAAAAAAAGCCAAATATCATTGTATTTTGCAACTGCTATCCACCCAATGAAAAATAATAGTCCGGTTATGCAACCGCAGACCAAACACAAAGCTTGCCTGATCTCCCAGGATGTTTTCCACCAACGAATTTTAGAATAAAAAACCCTTCTGTAACGCGGATTTGACATCACGCACCATGAGCCAATAATTATTAGAAAATAAGCGAAAACTGAGGTACTTACTGCGAACCATAGATCTGGCGGTATTACTTCAAAGAAAGCAAAAAATACAGTCCATATTATGATACCAAAACCAGTGCTTGCGAATGTCGTGAAAGCTATAGACAAATGAATGTTTTTTTTACTCACAATGAATTTGCCTAAAAAGACTGAATGCATACATAGTTTCCAATTTCTGGTTAGTTAAGACTGAAATACCACTACTGGCAGTGTTATTTTTCATAAAATAATTTTTAAGTGCAACATCTATCAAACACTATTAAGCTGTTTTTATTTAATTTTCAGCTGTGTTTGTTCGCCTAGAGCCTATTTCACGTTTCAGCAACGGTGAGAAAAAACTCAATAATGGAGGAATTATTAAGAGCGTTAAGACTGCGGATAAGGCTAATCCTCCCAGTACGACTGAGCCAAGTCCACGATAGAGTTCAGATCCTGCACCTGGCGTAAGGACTAGCGGCAACATTCCGAAGACACTTGTTAAAGTTGACATAAAGATTGGGCGAATCCGGTTACGCACAGCTTCGCTTATTGCCTCAATGGGTTGCATCATTTCGGCGCGGACATGTTGCAATGTCTGATGGACTAAAAGAATTGCGTTGTTAACTACTGTACCAATCAGTATTACAAATCCAAGCAACGTTAACATATCAAGAGGTTGAAATTGGTAAAGGTTTAGTATCGAAAGACCGGCCACTCCGCCGGCAGTGGCAAGAGGAACAGAAAACATAATTACCATTGGAAAAACAAAACTTTCAAACAAAATTGCCAAAACTAGATAAACAATTACCATCGCAATAATTAAATTAAATACCATAGCATCCCATGTTTTGTTTAGTTCATCTGCAGTACCCGCAATACTTAATCTGACACCTGCCGGCAACCCTTCTTCTGTCATTGGTTGAATAATCTCTCTTTTTACACGATTGATAGAGGTTTCGAAAGCAACACTATCGGGCGGTCGAATTTGAATTTGCACAGTGCGCTGTCGTTCGAAATGACGTATCTGAGTCGGCCCCTCCGTCACCTCGATTTTAGATAACATATAAGCGGGAAGAATTTGGCCCGTTCGAGTTACTACCGGCAGGTCACCTATGCCTTGTGTAGTTTTGACCTGGCGGTCGGGTCCCATAAGAGTTAGGTCAATTTTTCTTGAACCATCTGTAACCTCCGCTATTCTCAAACCGTCGTTGAAAGCATCAATCGAAATCCCGAGGTCACGGGCTGTTAATCCAACATCGGCCAGTTTTAAAAGATCCGGAACAATTCTTACCTCAGGCGCTCCTAGCTCCAACCCTGGCCGCGGGCGATATTGTGTACCGTTTCGTCGTGGCATCGATCGTGACAGACGTAACATGGCATCACGGGCGACTTCTAGTAATGTTTCTAAATCTGGACCAGTGATATTTAAATCGATAACCTGAGCCCCTCCCAAACCTCTTCCAAAAATAGATGTCTGACGAGCAAAACCGAAAGTACCTGGTTCTGAAAAAATAGTTCGTCGGAGAATTGGAACTAATTCCTTAGCACGCGTTGGATCAGTGGCTGAGGTCCCAATAAAAGATGATGTTGTCCGAGACACATACCAGAATCTCGCCATTCTAATTTGTCCTGTGTCGCAGGATTTTAAATAAATTGGTGTCCAAGCCGCCCGGATTTTTATTCTGTTAAACCAAGATGGGCATTTTTTTAGCTTTTCGCCTTCTGCTGCCCAAAATTTCCTTGTTTTCTGCTCTGCACGCTCAGCCATCTTTGTTAATTGCGAAAGATTGTAACCTGGTGGTGGCTGCGCAATCGCAAGGACAAAATTTCTATTACCATCAGGGAGATAGGATAATTTTGGAAGAAATAGCCAAGTGCCAATTGCTGTCAAGCCACATACGGTAAACACTACCGTTAGCCCAGCATATCTGTTGGATATTGTAATCTTTGTGAAACTACAAATTAAGTCCTTAAACACACTAGCGGCTTTGTCAAAAAATGGGATTTTACGCTTCGCTGCCAACTGATGCGTTTTCTCTCCCAAAAACCACCTTGCGAGAGTTGGTATCAAAGTAATAGAGACAATCAAGGATAAAATAACCGCTACAGAGATAGCGATGGCAATGTCTCTAAATAACTGCCCAACAACAAGATCCATTACGAGGATTGGAACAAAAACTATCACGGTTGTGACTGCTGAGGCCATAATTGCACCCCACACTTCTCTGGCGCCACGAATCGACCCATCTATTGCACTTTGTCCCATCTCTCTATGACGAAATATATTTTCTAAAACCACAATTGCTGCGTCAACCACCATTCCAACAGCAAATGCGAAGCCCGCGAGTGAAATTACGTTTATGCTCCGTCCCATTCCAGCCAAAACTACGAAAGACCCAATTATAGAAACAGGTATCGCAATTGAGACTATTGCAGTTGCGCCAAAAGATTTGAGGAATAACAAAAGCAATAAAGCAGCCAAAGTTCCCCCTACGTATATATTTTGGCCTACCAGGCCAACGGCTGCTTTGATATAAACAGTGTCATCATGAACCTGTTCCATAACCAATCCAACCTGTGGTAATTCATTTTTATTAAGTTCCTTAAGAAGAGATTTTATTTCCTGCATTGTCTCAATAACATTAGCGCCGGAATTTCGAACTGCATTTACAATTATGGCATCTCGTCCCCGGTCGCGCCGTCGTGACGTCCGACGTTTGAATCCCTTTTCGACCTGTGCAATGTCTCCAACGCGAACACGCAATACTCTGCCGCTGGAGGAATCGCGAGTGGATCGGATGATAACCTCACGTATCCGAGCAACTGAATTCAGTCCACTCTCTGTTCGAACCGTATACTCCCGTTTACCTTCTTCTACTTCACCAGCAGATAGGTTAATATTGGTGCCTCGAAGGGCACTGCTGAGATCCGCTACAGTCAAGCGGTAATGTGCTAGGCGTTGTGGGTCTATGATGACACGAATTTCGGACTCATTGCCGCCGTAAACATTGACTAATGCAACCCCTTCTAGTCTTTCTAATCTATCCTGCACAACATCCCTGACGAAGTCGCCATACTCAGCAATCTTTCTGGTATTACTTTTTGCCGTTCTTATAGAAAAATAGGCAATAGGGTTGTCATCAGAGTCTCTCGTACGCAGGCTGGGCTCATCAGCTTCCGCGGGCAAATTACCAACTTGTTGTAAACGATTATTAATTAAAAGTATCGAACGATTTCGATCTGTATTAATGTTAAATTCAAGGGAGATTCTTGCTCGACCTCTGCTTGCCCAAGATTCCATATTTTCTAAACCCTCAAGCCCTTTTAATGCCTCCTCCTGCGGGATAAGGATTTCGCTCTCTACTTCGAGTGGGGAGGCACCTCTCCAATTTGTCTGAATTTGAATTAACGGTTTGCGTACATCGGGAGTTAACTGGATCGGTATTGCTTGAAGAGCAACCCAACCCATTAGTACAACCATCAACACCAAAGATAGGACGGCGACAGGCCGTTTTACCGCAAATTCTACAGGTGTCATGGTTGCTGAATACTCTTTATTCCTCTTTTAAGAATAACCTTTCTTCCAGAATCTTTTTCAGGAATTTTTAGATTGTTTTGTTCCTGTTGATCTTTACTGACTTTTCGACTGAAAATTGGTTTTAGCGTTTGATATAAGATTTTTTGATTTGGACGCAGTCTTTCATTCCCTCTTACAGCGACTTTCTCGCCTTGTTTTAAGCCTTTAATTACTTCGAAACGTGAACCAAAAGTTTCCCCTAATTCCACTTCTCGAATCGAAACATTCATCTCACTTTCATTTACCACGAAAACCACTTTTTTCCCTCGTCGCAAAGTAATTGCATCTTTATGAACAGTAACTGCAACTCGTCTTGGGCCGGCGGGTATTCGTAGCCGCACACTTTGATTAGATGCAACATTTGTATTATCGCCCGCAATTTCCGGAATAAAACGTACTATTCTAGTCCGAGACAAGGCATTTTCTTCTGGGACGATTGCTCTAACAAAGGCTTTGAATTTTGACCCATATTCGGGGAGGACATCAACAAGTTGGCCTTTTCCAAGTCCACTGATCCGGTTTGCAGGTACTTCGGCTTCCACTTCGAGTGTCCGGTCATTTACGATTGTCACAATATCGGCACCAACGGTTACGTAATTGCCGACTGCAACATGAAGCACGGTCACTACTCCATCAAAAGGCGCTATAATTTTGGAGTTTGAGAGGTTTATGTCGGCCATTCGAAGTTGCGCTTGTGCTTGTTCAGCTTTGGCTTCCGCTTCTGCTTTGACACTTTTATGTTTCTCAACATCTTGAAGTTTATCATTGTAACGTGCCATAGAGAATGCCACAGACTTACGTAACCTTTGCAGTCGTTTTAGTTCTTGTCTGGCGAGTGCTAATTGTGCATTAGCACGTTTAATTGAGGCGCGGTGTTCTTTTAATTCTGCTTTTTTAAGATCTCTCTCAGCGATAAGCATCTCAGTGACCAGAAGAGCGAGGGGCTGACCATTTGTTACCCGATCACCAACTTGGACCAATATTTTTTTTACTGCACCCCGTGTTCGTGTAGCAATAACGCTAGCCTCCTTTGGGATTGTCCTACCATAGACTAGAACCGTTTCAAATTGCACATCTTGAGTGACTGGATCAACAATAATTTTAGCTGGCCCTCGCCGTCCTCGACGCTTTTTAAATCCTTTTTTATTTGCTTCAAATTTTTTTAATATACTCTTCTCAGTTTGATTAATTTTTTTGGTCTCAGCAAAAGCTTTTTTATAAAAAATATCGTAAAAACAAGTAACAATTAAAAACGTGAAAATGCAGAAGATATGGCAGTGCAAAAATATGTTGCTGAGAAAAATATTAATTATTTTTTTCATTTTAAAAATGACCCCGATAAGCGCCGTTGTTCCTGCTTACGCATTTGCAGTGATTTACATATAGTAAAATGTAATTTTGTAGAAAAACAGTCAATAAAGTTTGATTGCACAATTGAATAATTTTATCATAGTTCCCAGAGAAGGGATGTAAATGACCACTGGTCTTTTTAGCCACCAAAGTTTCGAAAGCCATGTAACAGGTTTTGGGCATCCTGAGAGCCCTAATAGAATCCGTGCTGTGCAAAAGGTTCTCTCAACGAAAAAGTTTGATGTTTTGCAGCGATATGTTGCCCCACCTGCAACTATTTCTCAGCTATCACTTGTGCATGATGTGTCGTATATAAGAAATATATTAAGTTTAATACCAACAAAGGGTTTGGAAAGGATTGACTCCGATACTATTCTCTCACCAAACAGTGGTGAACCCCTAAAACGTGCCGCGGGGGCAGTGGTAGCTGCAGTTGACTCGGTATTAGGCGGTGATTGCGGTAATGCTTTTTGTGCTGTTAGACCTCCAGGGCACCATGCTGAAAAATATAATGCGATGGGTTTTTGTTATTTTAACAATGCAGCAATAGGCGCGCGGTACGCGCAATTTAAACATGGTTTAAAAAAGGTAGCGGTTGTAGATTTCGATGTGCATCACGGTAATGGCACGCAGGCAGCATTCTGGAACGATCCATCAGTTTTCTATGCTTCATCTCATCAATTTCCTTTGTTTCCTGGCACGGGTGCGGAGCATGAAACGGGGGTGGGGAACATTTTTAATTTACCCCTACATTCTAACACGACTTCAAGAGTTTTCCGTGACGGTTGGGAAGCTCGGATCTTTCCTGCGCTGAAATCATTCACGCCAGAATTAATTATTATTTCTGCAGGTTTTGACGCACATTACCGCGACCCTTTGGCGTCTCTTAATCTTGAAGAAGATGATTTTGCATGGATAACAGAAAGATTACTCAATATAGCCAATGAGCACTGCGCAGGCAGAGTGGTTTCAACTCTTGAGGGAGGTTACGATCTTGATGCTTTGCAGGAAAGTGTGTCAGTACATGTTTCGGAGTTGATGAGGGCTGGGACCGCAAATTCAAGTGAATTTTAGTCTTTTAAGCATGCTACCTTGCTCTTGGCACCCACTATATTTAAACTTAATGTTGAAAAAACTTTGGTGGAACTGATATGAAACAATCAAGAGAAGGCTCAACTAATTCAACGTTGGATATTAATGCCCTGGCATTTGAAGCTGCTCTCTCGGAATTAGAGAATATAGTGCGTCGACTTGAACAGGGTCAGATCAGTTTAGATGATGCAATCAATTCCTATGAACGGGGTGTATTGCTTAAGCAACATTGCGAAAAGAAACTAGAACAAGCTCGGATGCGGGTTGAAAAGATTTCCTTCGGTCCCAAAGGCGCTGAAGGCACGGAGCCGATGGATTTTGAATGACTTGAATACTAGTAACCAGTTGCTTCAAGAGATGTCAAGGTGTGCCGACGCGGTAGAACTGTTTCTTAATAAGATGTTAACCGCTCCAAAGGGTATGGAATCAACTGTTTTTGAGGCGATGCGTTATTCATCCCTTGGCGGCGGGAAACGTATTCGGCCATTCTTGGTACAAGAATGCGCTCGCTTATTTGGCATCTCTGACTGCAGAGCAATTAGGGCTGGAGCAGCGGTGGAATTAATACATTGTTATTCTCTTATTCATGATGATCTGCCCGCAATGGATAATGATGACTTTCGCCGCGGAAAACTAGCCTGTCATATAGCATTTGATGAGGCTACTGCAGTTCTGGCTGGTGATGGTTTGTTAACGTTAGCTTTTGAAGTTCTGGGTCATAAAGATACGCATCCTGATGGCAATGTGCGCAGTGATCTTATTTATAGCCTGTCTCAGGCAGCTGGTGCCAGAGGTATGGTTGGAGGACAAATGATAGATTTAATGGCTGAAAAATTGGATGCAGACATATCATTGATATCTCGAATACAAAGACTTAAAACAGGTGCGTTAATAAGTTATGCTTGTGAAGCTGGTGCAATATTGGGAAAAGCGACTGATGAGCAGAAAAAATCGTTGAGGCTATATTCAGATGATGTGGGTCTTGCATTTCAAATTAAGGACGATTTGCTTGACATGCTCGGCAAAGCAGAGGATGTCGGCAAGGCTACACGAAAAGATGCGGATGCGGGCAAGGCAACATTTGTAGGATTGCTTGGTGTGCGAGAGGCACAGCAGCGCGCAGAAGCTCTCTGCAAACAAGCTATTTCTCAGCTCGAGATGTTTGATGAAAAGGCTTCTAATTTGCGTAGAATAGCAAGATTTGCGATTGAACGACAAACGTAGGGAGTAAATTTTGGCGGATAAACAGGACACACCTTTTTTAGATAAGGTCTCACTTCCGGCCGATCTTCGCAAACTTAATGAAAAAGATCTTCGGCAGTTGGCGGATGAATTGCGTGCTGAAACTATTGATGCCGTCTCCGAAACTGGAGGACATCTTGGGGCTGGGCTAGGTGTAGTGGAATTGACGGTTGCTTTGCATTATGTATTTGATACGCCAAAGGATAAACTTATCTGGGATGTAGGTCATCAGGCATATCCGCATAAGATTCTCACGGGTCGTCGAGACCGAATAAGGACACTTCGTCAGAGTGGAGGGCTTTCTGGTTTTACGAAGCGTTCAGAAAGTGAATATGATCCGTTCGGTGCCGCCCATGCTGCCACCTCAATTTCCGCAGCCTTGGGATTTGCAGTGGCTCGAGATTTATCAGGTCATAATAATAATTGTATTGCCGTCATTGGCGATGGATCAATGACTGCAGGTATGGCTTATGAAGCAATGAATAATGCGGGATCAATGAAATCTCGGCTCATTGTGGTGCTAAATGATAATGATATGTCAATTGCACCTCCTGTCGGCGCTATGAGTGCATATCTTTCGCGGCTTGTTTCATCCAGGTCATATCGTTCACTCAGGCACCTCATGCGTGACCTTGCAAAGAAATTTCCACGCAGGCTGGAGACTGTTGCTACACGAGCTGAAGAATATGCGCGAGGGATGGTTACCGGTGGTACTATGTTTGAAGAATTAGGGTTTTATTACGTAGGACCGATAGATGGTCACAACCTAGATCACTTATTGCCAGTGTTGAAGAACGTACGTGACTCGACTGAGGACGGCCCGGTTTTAATTCATATAGTAACGAAAAAAGGTGGGGGGTATCCACCAGCGGAAGCATCAAAAGATAAGTACCACGGTGTTGGGAAATTTGACGTGGTAACTGGGACACTCGCAAAATCTCCGCAGGGTCCGCCTGCGTTCACAAGCGTATTTGCGAATGCGCTTATCAAAGAAGCTGAGAGAGATAATAAGATTGTTGCTGTTAATGCGGCAATGCCTTCTGGTACCGGGCTTGATAAATTTGGGGAGGTGTTTCCAGACAGGACTTTCGACGTTGGTATTGCTGAACAGCACGCGGTAACATTTTGCGCCGGTCTGGCGGCAGAGGGTTTTAAACCATTTGCCGCAATATATTCTACATTTTTACAACGAGCGTACGATTCTGTTGTACACGATGTTGCAATTCAGGGCCTTCCGGTAAGATTTTGTATGGATCGAGCAGGAATGGTTGGAGCAGATGGAGTCACGCATCAGGGGGCCTATGATATTGCTTATCTTGGTTGTCTTCCTGGCATAGTATTAATGGCTCCATCTGACGAAAGTGAACTCGTTCATATGATTGCGACAATGGTTAACTTAAATGATAGACCTAGTGCGATAAGATATCCTCGCGGTAGTGGTACCGGTGCAGACTTTCCACACGTTGGAAAATCAATATCTATTGGCAAAGGTCGTTTAGTAATGCAAGGCACAAAGGTTGCATTATTGTCATACGGAACTAGGCTCTCAGATTGTTTAACAGCTGCAGAAGAATTGGGCGCTAAGGGGCTTTCAACCACAGTGGCGGATGCAAGGTTTGCTAAACCTATTGATGAGGAACTTGTTGAGATGTTAGCAATGCAGCATGAAGTATTAATTTCCGTTGAAGAAGGATCTATCGGTGGCTTTGCAACTCAAGTAATGCACTTTCTTGCCTCCAAAGGTCTATTAGACTCTCGCATAAAATATAGACCTATGTGCCAGCCCGACATATTTATAGACCATGCATCACAACAGTCCCAAAATCAAATAGCTGGCTTGCACTCAGATGCAATAGTAAAAATGGCTTTATTTGCTCTTGGGCAGGAAGTATCTGAGAGTACCGTGCGCGCTTAAATGCAAGGTGTAAGTAGATGGCAAGTAAATCACGGTTAGATTCATTGCTTGTTTCACGAGGTCTTGCAGAAAACCGGACTCGCGCTCAAGCCTTGATACTATCTGGTGTAGTTTTTTCTGAAGGAAATCGACTTGATAAGCCAGGATATAAAATTTCAGAAGGGGCACTGATTAATGTCAGAATGAAAAAGAGCCAATGGGTCTCGCGAGGAGGTGAAAAACTCTTCCACGCACTTAATCATTTTGATTTGCCTGTGAATGGATTGCATTGCCTCGATATCGGATCTTCTACCGGTGGATTCACAGAAGTGTTGCTTCAGAAAGGAGCAGCTCATGTAGATTCTGTTGATGTTGGACGAGGTCAGCTCGATTGGAATCTACGCAATAACGAACGCGTGAAAGTTCTAGAGGGGATCAATGCACGTTATTTGACCAGGGATCAGATCAGCACAAAACCTCACGTGGTTGTCTGCGATGCGAGTTTTATTGGCTTGCGCACTTTGTTACCTGCTGCTCTTACTTTGGCGGAGGCCAGCGCTTTTTTGATTGCGTTGATTAAGCCTCAATTTGAAGTTGGAAAAGGTCGTGTGGGAAAGGGTGGTGTTGTTCGTGATCCAGATTTACATATAGAGGTTTGCCAAAATATTGAGCACTGGCTTGTTGAAGAAATGGGTTGGCATGTACATGAAACTATTGAGAGTACTTTACAGGGACCCAAGGGAAATAAAGAATTTTTCATTTGTGCACAGAACACAGCTAGTAATCATGATACAGACTTATGGGGCAAACAACCGAGCTAAAAATCAGGGTCAGTGATGTGGTATCCCAAGTGCCTGCCATTGTAGAACGAGATGGTACATTTTTTTATTCATTCACTGTGATGGGTAACTTGGTAAAGTATTAAATACTATAGATAAGAACTTTCTTTTTAGAAATTTTGGTCGACGGTTAGGAGTGAGTGTTCGTGCCTGAAAGTATTTTGAAAAGTGTTGTGGATAAATGATCAAATATCTTTCCCCCGAAACTTACATAAAATGCAGAAAATTAATTATTCGGTGTGCTTCGGAGGTAAAAAATCATCCCTCAAGTTTTGCTGCTAATTGGGTGCATTGAGCCTGATAACTGTCGTCAATTTAGGCTTCAAAGCCGTTCTACTTAATCTGGAAACTTCATTGGATTTCACCCTTTACAAAACCTAAGTGTTATTGAATTGGATGTTTGTCGTTTAATACCGACCAAATAATGAAATTAATTCCATCCCTTCGTGCTAAATCGAATAATTGGTTGCAGAATGGGGTCCATGGCGAGGCAACTCTGATGGATAGGGATAACGGGTTCGATTTGATTATTTTTACAAATAGCAGCCTCATCTTCAAATACGAATTTTATTTTTTGGATTGGCAGAGAAATTGAATTTGGCAAGAGTTCGAGGGAGGCCTAGAGAAAGGAGAACAAAAAGCGAGGCAGAACCTAGTATTGCACTTCGGTTATTATTTGTTTGGAGTATATTGAGAATTCTGTCCTACCAAATGCTTTCTCCAACTTTTGAAAAAGGGAGAAAATGCATCTCATTCTATCAGATTTAATAGGAAAAAACAAAATGCTACACTTGTTTCCATCTGCGGAACTTTCGCATTTCCAATTAATTGAAAAGGTTATGCTGTACATGCGATAGGTGGAAATGCATATCATATTAATTCTATAGAAAAAATTGCTCTATGAGGCAGTTACTGTTAACGCGCTAAGAGTGAAGCTCGCTATTTGAACCAACGGCCACCTCGAGCTCCCACAAAAAAAGTGTTTTATGTAATTATTTTGGACCTGCATTGTTCCGGCTCTCAAAGGCAAATGAAACTGATAACTAATTTAATATCAAGGATAGCATTTATGTGTCGTCCAGCAGTTGAAGGTTTATTTTCGATACGCGTTTATTAAAAATATGTTAACAAACCAGCGTTTTTGCCTATCTATCAGTTTTTGCGGTCATCTTACCTTGAGCATATCGCAGTTCTCAGGAGAAGTTATCTGTATCCGCACTGCCCTTGTTGGCGGAGTATGTGATCCGCAAGAACACAGGCCATCATAGCCTCGCCCACCGGTACGGCTCTGATTCCAACACACGGATCATGGCGTCCTTTTGTAAGTATAGTACTATTCCGATTTTTTTTGGTGATAGTTTTACGTGGAGTAAGGATAGAGCTCGTAGGCTTAACCGCGAATCTAATTATTAAATCTTGGCCGGTAGAAATGCCGCCTAGTATGCCACCCGCTCTATTAGATTGAAATTCAATTTTTCCATTTTTGATACGCATCTCATCTGCATTATCCTCTCCAGAGAGCTCTGCTGAGTGAAATCCTGATCCAATTTCGACTCCCTTTACTGCATTTATTCCCATCATGGCGCTGGCTAAATCTGCATCTAGTTTTCCATATATGGGTTCGCCTAAGCCCGCAGGTATTCCAGATGCATGGATTTCAATTATTGCTCCCACTGAAGAACCTGCTTTCCGAACTTTTTTGAGGTATTCTGCCCAATGGACTGCACTTTCTTTATCGGGACACCAAAATGGATTCTTGTCTATTTCACGCCATTGCCATCTCCGTTTATTTATTTTCTTCGTGCCAAGCTGGATCATGGCTCCACGAATTTTTATCTTTTTACCAAGAATTTTTCGAGCTACACCACCGGCTGCAACTCGCATAGCCGTTTCTCTGGCGGAAGCGCGTCCTCCACCGCGATAATCACGAATTCCGTATTTGTACCAATAGGTGTAGTCTGCATGTCCCGGTCTGAATTTTTCTTTGATTTCAGAATAATCTTTTGATCTGGCATCGTTGTTCTCGATAAGTAAGCCAATAGGAGCACCTGTCGTTTTTCCTTCGAATACACCAGATAGAATTTTAACTTTATCCGGCTCACGCCTCTGCGTTACAAACTGTGACGTTCCTGGTTTCCGCCGGTTTAGCCATGATTGCAAATCATCTGCTTGAATTTTTATTCCCGGCGGTGTGCCGTCTATCACACAACCAATGCTGGGGCCATGACTCTCGCCCCAAGTGGTGACCCTGAAGAGCTTTCCAAAGGTATTGTGTGACATTAAATTTTTAGTTCTTCACTACGGCGTTGATGTCAGGTGCATCAACAGATTTCATCCCAATCACGTTATAGCCGCAATCGACGTGGTGAATTTCTCCACTTACACCTGCTGAAAGATCAGATAACAGATACAAACCTGCTCCACCAACATCATCAATGGTCACGTTTCTTCGAAGTGGCGCATTATATTCATTCCATTTTAGGATATATCGGAAGTCACCAATTCCGGATGCGGCTAAAGTGCGTATTGGCCCAGCAGAAATAGCGTTAACTCGGACGTTTTGTGCCCCTAGATCGACAGCTAAATACCGAACGCTGCATTCTAATGCAGCCTTAGCAACTCCCATCACATTGTAATGGGGTACCACTCTCTCTGATCCAGCGTATGTGAGTGTAAGAATAGAACCACCATTTTCCATCAATGGGGCAGCAGCTCGGCAGATGGCAGCAAATGAATAGCAGGATATTGACATGGTCATCGCAAAATTTTCAGCGGATGTATCCAAGTAACGTCCGGTCAATTCATTCTTGTCAGAAAAAGCAATTGCGTGGACTAAAAAATCTAATTTGCCCCATTTTTTTTCTATTTCCTTCATGGTGAGAGTGATACTTGAAGGATCACTGACATCACATTCAAAGATGAGGTCGCAATTCAGTTTTTCAGCTAGAGGACGAACACGCTTTTCCAATACAGGATTTTGATAAGTTAATCCTATATTTGCACCATGATCTGATAAAGCTTTTGTTATTCCCCATGCTATAGACCGTTCGTTAGCAACTCCCATTACGAGGCCTTTTTTGCCTGTCATCAGTGGTGCATATTCGGTCATAGTAATTTTAACTCCACAAAGTAAACTTTAAGAAGTCTACACCAAAGGTTTTAAAGGGAAAAGAAGTACTAACAAAACAAACAACAATGTACAATTTTGCGTTCACTTATTTAACTAACTATACGCCACGTACCATCCGATCGCCTGCAAGCAGTGCCACGCGCTATTTCAGTTCGACCTCTGACAGTAATGGTCTGTTCATATATGCGGCAAATCTTACCGTCACGTGCTGCAGTATGAGTGGTTCGTTTTGGGGTAACAGATCCAGAATGACCTGTATCAGGGTTTAACCAAGTCGAGGTTTGTCCAATCCGGTTATTTTCCAGCGCATTATTTGCAGCCCGAGCAGCATATATACGATCCGCTCTATCCAGTGAACTCCCAATTTCGCTACCTATAAGTAAGCCTGCAATAGCACCTATTGCAGTGGCTGCCAGTTTTCCATCCCCTCGGCCAATTTTTGAACCGAGGAGGCCTCCAACAGCACCACCCATTATACTCCCGAACTGTTGTTTCTCGCCCTGACTATTAGTCTGACAGGACGAAAGACTAATACTCAACACAGCAATGATGAAAAAAGAACAAATTTTTTTAAACATCTACAACCCTCAAAAAAAATAACTTATTTTAACACAAATAACCTCTTAAAAAAAACACCATTATATATTTTTTTAAAAATAAAAGTAAAAAAATGTTAAAAAAGTCAAGTTATCATATATACTTTTTGATACAGCTTTAAACCATTAACGTGAGAATTGGGTACGAATTAATGACTGACAAGCTAAATCCAATAGATCTTTTTCATGAGTGGTTTGCCGATGCCAAAAAAAGTGAACCATTGCTTCCTGAGGCAATGTCACTTGCAACTTCAGGAAATGATGGCAACGTATCGTCTCGAATGGTGCTTATGAAGTCAGCAACCGAGTCCGGTTTTGTGTTTTACACCAACACGGGGAGTCAAAAAGTAATGTACTTTAATCAAAACCCCCATGTTTCTCTTCTTTTTCACTGGAAATCCTTGTCAAGGCAGGTACGTGTAAATGGTGGTGTAGAACAAATTGACGAGGCCGCCTCAGATGCATATTTTGCTACTCGACCACGGGCGTCACAAATAGGAGCTTGGTCTTCAAAACAATCAAAACCGATGCGTAATGAGGAAGTGTTAAGAAAGGAAATTGAATTTTATACAGCACGGTTTGGCACAGAACAAATACCGCGCCCCTCTTTTTGGGGGGGATATCGGGTGTTGCCAACCCGTATGGAGTTTTGGGAGGAAGGTGAGTCTAGGCTCCATAAACGCCGATTATACACCAAAACCCAAACAGGCTGGTCAATTCAACTGCTTTATCCATAAATCGACATTATTATTGCCTTCAGAAGTTTTGAAAATTATGGTTGAGACGCAAAAGCTACTGTAAATTTATGAATATCCGTAACTGGGGTTTTGAATGACTATTTCAACAATACTCGCATCTGTCAGCACTGACTCGTTTACCAATACAATTTTAGAGGTGGTGCATAGTACCGGAAAGCATTTTGGTTCCCATATTGAAGTTCTTCATGTTCGTGCTGATCCGAAAGCACTGGTTCCTTATACCGGTGAAGGTATGGATAGTGCTATGATTGAAGAAATTATGGATGCAACTGAGAGGGAGAGCATGGAACGCGCCCGACGGGTGCGACAATCGTATACGGAATTTTGTGACAGCCATAATGATATTACTGAGGGCAAGTCAGCTATTTCATCTGGTACAACTTTTTCTTGGCGAGAGGAAATTGGAAGAGAGGATGAAGTCATATCTATTCGGGGAAGGTTGTTCGATCTTATTGCTGTAGGCCGGCCGGTCAAGGATAGCTCTCTGCCATCTCCGATTACTCTTGAGGCGGCACTTCTTGATACGGGCCGTCCTGTCTTGCTGGTTCCACCTAAGCCGCCTATTTCAATAGGCCAAAATATCGCTGTAGCGTGGGAAAGTAGTCCAGAAGCAACCCGTGCTATATCAAGCGCTCTTCCGATATTACAGAACGCGAATAAGGTAATGTTGCTTGTTCGTGACCCAATGGAACCACCTGAAATAGATGCAGCAGATTGCTTAGAGAGGCTTTCTTGGTCAGGTATAAATGCCGAGATATTGCGTTTTAGTGGAAATGAGGAAGAAATTGGCGCCGCATATTTGCGTTGGTCGAAAGAAGTGGGAGCAGATATGCTTGTTAAGGGAGCTTATGGCCGAAGCAGGGTGAGGCAGATGATTCTGGGAGGTCGGACCCGGCACATTATTAGTAATGCCGACATACCTGTCCTGTTGAGTCGTTAAGGACTTTACAATTTTGTCTATAAGTGAAAATCAAATGGTAGTTGTGGTAACTGGCGCCACGCGCGGGATTGGGCTGGCAGCGGTACACAGATTTACTCGAGATGGATGGAAGGTAATTTCCTGCTCTAGAGGGAAACCCCCGCCGGCTTTTATCAAAAACCCCCTATGGATTGAACATTTTGAGGCGGATCTCTCTGTTCGCGAAGAAGTGGCTGATTTCACAAAAAAGGCTGTTGCCCTTGTTGGGAAAACTGGACTAAATGCATTAGTTAACAATGCAGCGGAGTCACCCAAGGCCGAATATCATGAAAGACTTGGTTGCTTAAATGGTGATTTAGATGCATGGCGTGAGGTATTCGAATTAAATTTTTTTACGCCATTGCTGTTATCTCGTGGGTTTGCATCAGCTCTTCATAAACAGTTGGGAGCAATCGTGAATGTAACCTCAATAGCTGCTCATGCTATTCATCCTTTTGCTGGTTCTGCATACTCCACTTCGAAGTCGGCTCTTTCGTCACTCACGCGTGAAATGGCGAATGAATTTGCAGAACTTGGAATAAGGGTCAATGCTGTGGCACCAGGAGAAGTCCGGACTCAAATGATAGGACCTGAATACGATGCACTAATTCCTCGTATTCCACTCAACAGGATGGGAACTGCAGAGGAGGTCGCCGCGGTAATTTATCAACTTTGCAATAATGAATTTAGTTATGTTACCGGAAGTGAAATTTTTGTTACAGGTGGCCAGCATCTTTTTTAAATATAACTGTTTTGTAATTTTGCGAAAAATAACATGAATTTCCTGGGTTTATTTGAAATTCCCAAATTAATGTTATTGAATTATTGTTTTCGGATAAACCAAGTTACAAGTCAGTGTCCTGGAAAAATTAAATAAAGAATTTGTTGAAGATACTAATAAGACGCAAAATCTATAAATAATCAACCCTATAACTTAATTTGTGGCACTGCTAGAAACTTAGGAAAAAGGATAATTGGCAAGATCAATGTCAGCAGAAACACTTAAACTTGATGATCCAAAGGGTTGGGTTGTTGTGGCCGCATTATTTCTAATGCTTTCTGTGGTGATAGCGGCGCGTAGTTCAATCGGTTTGATGATGCCATTTTGGAATCAGGATTTAGGGTGGAGTATTGGATTCATTTCTACCGCAGGTGCTGTCATGTTAGTTCTGATGGCTGTTTTCGCTCCAATAGGGGGGTTTTTAATCGATTATTATGGGTATCGATTGATCTTTGGAGTGGGTATGTCCCAGATAAGCTTGGCGTTTATTCTATGTGCTTTTATGAATGAGCCGTGGCAGCTAATCCTTTTATTTAGCGTCATAGGGGGTATAGGTTTTGCAATAATATCACCCTCTTTAGTTGCTACCGCAGTGGCTCAATTTTTTAATAGAAAATTTGGACTTGCAGCCAGTATTGCAACCGCTGGTAGCACAGGTGGGCAATTAGCACTAATGCCCTTGCTTGGTTTTTTAGTAGTTAGTATTTCCTGGCGCCCCAGTTTTGTTTATGTTGGGCTTTGTATTTTGTTTACAATGTTTGTGGTTCAGTTTCTTGTCCGTGGGCGTCCACCCATTAAGAAGTCCACCGCAGAACAATTAAATTATCAATCGGTAATTAATACTTTAGCTTTTCTTCTCAGGGATCGAACATTCTGGTTGCTCGCGATTGGCTTTTTTATCTGTGGCTTTACAACCGTGGGTGCAGTCAAAATACACCTAATACCTTACGCTGTATTTTGTGGATTTCTTCCCTTAGAAGGAACATTTGCGTATGGAATTCTGTCCGCATTTAGTCTTGTAGGAATGATTTTGTGCGGGCATTACTCTGACAAATTTAACCGTCCAGCACTATTGGCAACTATTTATTTTATGCGGGCCTTGACTTTTATTTTGTTATTGTACGCAACTGATAATTTGATAATGCTGTATGTATTTGCGGCACTATTCGGTATTTTTGATTATGCTACCTTCCCCATAGTGGCTTCTTTGGTTGCAACCAATATTGGCCGAAAAGTGATGGGAGTCAGTATGGGTATGATATTTGCTAGTCATTCCTTTGGGGCGGCTCTAGGTTCATTTTCAGGAGGTTTTCTATTTGAAATCTTCAATCGTTATGATTGGGCCTGGATTGTTTCTTTTGGGCTTGCATTAATCGCTGCAATATTAAGCCTGATCATCCGTGAGACTCGTAACTGTAGGGTCGTTGCCACCTAATAAATTACAACCCTTATTATATGTGAATGAAGGTGAATTGTTAAAATTGCTCTAATCTTCAGTAACTTTTAAGCGTCTATATGTACGAATAGAAAAAGGGATAGTAAGAACATAGCTTATGATAATACCCGCCAAGGTTAGTCTGGGTTCGGTAAACATAGCAGCAGCTAAGAAAGCAATTCCTGCCATTGCAACGGTCACAAATTTAGATGGAACACGCAGTCGTTTGAAAGACCAAGTTGGTATACGGCTTATCATTAGGATAGCAACCATTAGGGACCAGGGTCCGGTAAGCCAGGGCGATTGCAACCAATCCCAATTTGTTTCAGCAAAAATGATTAGTGGTAGTAAGAGCAATCCCGCTCCTGCGGGTGCGGGGACCCCGCTAAAGAAGCTTGTTGCCCACATAGGTGTACTTGTTCCGGCAGAAGAAACATTGAATCTAGCAAGCCGCAGAACACAACAAACTGGGTAAAGAAGAGCTATGGACCAACCGATTCCTCCGGCGTTTTGTAGTGACCAAATATAGATCATAAATACAGGAGCAACGCCAAAAGCAATTCCGTCTACCAATGAATCAAGTTGACCACCAAACTCAGTGGGGCCTCCCATTAGCCTTGCTATTCGACCGTCTAAAGTATCCATAAGTGCTGCACCTGCCACAAGAAAGATTGCGATATTCCAGCTGTCTTCCAATGCGAAACGGATTGCGGTCAAACCGGCGCACAGGCCAAGCATAGTAAGCGCATTAGGTAATAATTGATTGATGTGTTCCCGTCTTAGCCTTCTTCTTCTTAATCTGTCGCCTCCAAGAGCCATTATCGTGTTTCTCCTTTGCGATCTTCTCTATCCGCTTTTAAATCAGCAATAACGGTCTCTCCGGCCACCGCTCGCTGTCCTACCACAGCTAATATTGTTGCAGTATTTTGAAGGTAAACGTCCACACGGCTTCCAAAACGAATCATCCCAAAACGTTCTCCGGTCTTGAGTTCAGTGTCGTCAGACTTCCAACAAATAATTCGACGAGCCACAAGACCTGCTATTTGAACTATCACTAGGTCGTCTCCATTGACTGTTGTCATCCGCATAGCTCGGCGTTCATTGTGGATACTAGCTTTATCAAGCGAGGCATTAAAAAATTTCCCCGGGCAGTATGAAGAACTTATTAACTTACCATCTATTGGGCTGCGGTTAATATGGCAATCGAAAACGTTCATAAAAATACTGACACGCCGCATTGTATTCAAATCTAAACCTAGCTCCGGAGGAGGTGATGCATCCGTCACAGATTGTATTACGCCGTCTGCAGGACTTATCACCAAGCCCTCTTCGACTGGGGTCACACGGTCGGGATCTCGAAAAAAATAAACACACCATAGTGTTAGTATTGCCAAGACAAAGCCGGCAAGCATCCACGCCCACCCGTCTAGCAAAAAGAATATCAAAGTTGTAAAAGCAAAGGCAGTTATAAAGGGATAGCCTTCTTTGTGTACTTTAATTGAGGGCATCATACTTAATTTTCCGTTTCTATTTTTCGAAAAAATTTACCTGTTCATTAAAACTGAAATCGGAGTGCCAGTTGTTATTCCAAGTGCATCGGCACTACCTTTGTTAATTGCTATTTCAATTAGTCCATTTGAATTTTCGTACCAAAAACATTCGCCTTGCGTGACATCGGAGAAAACACGTGCATAACTAATGCTGTATTTGCCAAATTTTAATATTGATTTTGGGTTAAGGAAAGACGACCGAAGACCGGTTATAGCATTGCCAAAACTATCAATGTGCAAGACGACCGGAATATCATCAGGCCAATTGGGTTTAAGAATATGCTTTGTGTTTAAAGTTTCACTGATTGGCATCACTCCATCTGCTATTCTAGCTGCCACAGGGGCAAATATATCACGCCCATGGAAACTCGCAGAGAGAGAAGTTGGTTGCCAGTTAATTTTCCACGCTTCAATAGCTTTTGCGCGCCGAATTACCATTTCAAAAAGCCCATTATTTGGTCCAACAAACCATTTTCCATCAGCTCGTATAATAATCGGATAACGGTCACCCCCAACTTCTGGATCTACGACTGCAACAAATATTGTCTCTATTGCGAAGCACTGCGAGTAAGCAGCCAGCAAATAAGAAGAAAATTTTGGATTAAATTGTGGAGCATCGTGCATTAGGTCGACTATTCTTGTTTTGGGGGTGATTGAATGTATAGCGGCTTTCATCTGTCCAACATATGGACCGATTATACCAAAATCAGTAAATAAAACGATCAGACTTGAATTTGGTTCGTCTTCAGTCTCCTTAATAGTTTTTCGTGAATAGTTCTTGTGCATTTTTAAAAGTCTTCTTCTCCATGTC
>PAPV01000026.1 GCA_002709075.1 Rhodospirillaceae bacterium
ACCTAATTTTAAAATTAAATATTTTGAATTAGATTTTTTATATAATTTTAATGCAAGTGGCCTAATAACAGAGTCTTGATCACTTAATGAAAAACGAGCTTCTTTCTCATTTGGGGTTATTAAATCGAAGTTTTTAAAATCAAGTATATTACCCCATCGAGAAGCAACCTGGCTATCCGCAACTTTAAATCTATTTTTTTTTATAACTTCTGTAAATACAGGAATTGATGAGGAATTAAAAATTCCATGTCTAAAATCTGAAAAAATTATACAATCATAATTACTAGATTTTATATGTTGTTTTATAAAATTAATTATTTCATCATTTATTGGGGTATTATCAACTGTATCTAGCTTTACAATATTATATCCTTTGCAAACAATATTCTTTTTTTCAGTAATAGGTCTGTTTAAATCATAGATATAAGTAAATTTTATGTTATCTTTTTTTAATTCTTTTTTTATAAATGATTTATGTTTACCGCTTCCTAAAACTGATAAAAATTCAACTTCAGAACCAGCCTTTCTTAAGTGTTTACATACAATAGCTGCTCCTCCCAATACAGATTCTGTGTTTTTTTCTTTAAGTGACAAAGTTGGAGTTTTTGTCTGACCGCCTATCAAATCTGTTTCTAAATAAGAGTCAATTATAATATCGCCTACGACTAATATTTTTTTTTGAATTTTTTTATTTTTTAGAATATCAACTAAGTCTTTAAAATCAATTTTTTCCTTTTTCATGAAAGAAAAAAGTTTTTCTATTGCTAGATTAGGTTTTTCTTCATTTATTATTTTCGATGATGAGTAAACTACATCAGATGGAGTAAAAATAAATTTACCTCCAAACTTTTCTAAAACTTTTTTTTCTATTAAAGTTTTTTCATTTTTCAAATTTTTATATTCATAACCCTTTGCATAGTAATGTGGTTTTAATTTTGATAAATTCTGAATTGGATCTGGATTTTTATCAACTATTACATAATCTACACACTCGAGCATAGCTAAATTATATGCTCTAAGATCTTGAGGTATATAAGGCCTTATATTGCCCTTAGTAATGTGTACATCTGCTGTTAAACTTGCAACTAATATATCAGCCTTTTTTTTTGTATAGACTAAGTGTCTAATATGTCCTGGATGAACAATATCAAATACACCATGACACATGCATATTTTTTTAGATTTCTTTTTTTTTTGATCTAAAATAATTTTAAGTTCTTCAACTGATTTTATTTTACTTTCTATTTTTTTCATTTTAACTTAAATACTTAAACCAATCCTCAGTGGCTTTTGCAATATTTTTTTTATTCCATAAAGGTGCTGTTTTCCAATATTCTATATTTTGCATAATTTCCCTTATTCCGTCCTCAAATGATATTTCTGGTTGCCATTTTAATTCTCTTTTGATTTTAGATATATTGGCATGAGTTATATCGGGTTCACTGGGTCTTTTTGGTATGCGTATAGTTTTAGATTCTATTAATTTAATTAAATAGTTAATTGACACTGGCTTACCTGATCCTACATTATAGATTTGAGAATGAAATTTAGACTTTGCAGACAAATAAAACGCTTTAACAAGATCTTTAACATTAATGAAATCTCTTTTTTGATTTCCATCTCCAACAAGTGTTAAAGGTTTTTTTTCAATTTTTTGCTTCATAAATGTGCCTATTACCGATCCATAAGCACCTGTTGTTTTAGATCTTAGCCCGTAAGCATTAAATATTCTAATTGAATTACACTTTAATTTATAAACTTTTGCCCAATGTAAAACCAATTGCTCGCCCATATATTTACTTAAAGCATAAGGATATTGAGGATTAATATTTTCAGTTTCTTTAGTCGGATATTTTTTTGGAATTCCATAGCATGATGAAGAAGCTGCATATATAAATTTTTTAATTTTGTATTTTACTGAGTTTCTCAAAATATTTAATGTGCCATTTACATTTACATTTATATATTCTTGAGGAAAATTAATTGATGGAACAATATCCCCCTTGCCTGCAAAATGAAAAACAAATTCTACATTTTTAAATATTGATGGCTCAAAATTCATATTTACTATATCTTTTTTAAAAATTTTAAAATCTTTTGAGTTTAAATGCCTTAAATTATGCATTGAACCAACAGACATATTATCAATAATATTAATAAAATAATTTTTTGATATTAAATATTCAACCATATGACTACCAATAAATCCACAACCACCAGTTACTACTGCAATTTTTTTCATTATGATTTATTTAGTTTTAAAATTTTTTTTACGTTATAATAATTCGGATTATTAATTATATCTTTAAATTTTTTTTCTTGAAATTTAACACAAATATCTACCACTGCATCTTCAATTGTAAATTTGGGCGAAAAATCTAAAACATTTTTAATTTTATCCGAATTTATATGATAAGATCTATTATCATTTGTTTCTACATAACTAATCTCAATTTCTTTATCTAAATTAATATTATTGGCAACAACAGTCTTAACTATATTAGCAATTTCTCTTACAGATTTATTTTGATATCCTACATTAAAAATTTGATTTTGAATTTTTATAGATTTAGATTCAATCATTAACTCATATAAAGAAATCATATCTTTTATATTTAAGTTTGGTCTTAATTGGCTCCCTCCAAACACATTAATTTTATTACTTACTAAGGCATGAGAGGTTAAAATATTAACAGTAAGATCAAATCTCATTCTTGGTGAATAACCACATAAAGTAGCTGGTCTAATAATAACTCCTTCAAAATTACTATCAGTGTAATTAAATAATATTGGCTCACATAATGCTTTGTATTTATTATATAATGTAAGGGGAACTAATTCATGCTCTTCAGTAACATTTTTTTTATTTGAAATTCCATAAACTGAGCTTGAGGAACAGTAAACAAAACGTTTTACTCCATTTTTTTTAGAAATTTTTACTAAATCCTCAAAACAATCAAAATTAATTGTTTTTGATAAATTTTTATCTAATTCAAAACTTGGATCATTTGATATGCAAGCCAAATGAATTACTACATCTATATCTCTAGTTGCTTCATCAAAACTTTTTTGATCTCTAATATCTTTATTTAAAATTTTAAAATTTGCACTTTTTATATTAACTAAGTTACCAGTGCCAAAAAAACACAAATCATATACACAAACGAAATATCCTTTATCCAACAAATGCTCAGTTAATAGTTGACCTACATAACCTGCTCCGCCTGTTATAAGTATTCTTTTGAATTGCATAGTTGAGGTTAATGAAATTATTAATTTTACTATATTAAATATTTTATTTATATAATAAATATAAAAATGACAGAAAAAAAAATACTTATTCTTGGTAGTAGTGGGAGTGTTGGAAAATCACTTTTAGACAAAATATCAAAAAAAAAAGTTACTTTCCAAGCCCTTAATTCAAAAAAATTAGATTTGTTATCTAAATTATCAGTAAATAATTTTTTTAAAAAACAAAAAAATAAATTTGATATTTTAATTATAATATCAGCTATTACACCTGATAAAGGTAAGACTTTAAAAGAACTTAAAAAAAATATTGAAATGATTATTAATATTTCTTCTTATTTAAATGATTTTAAAAACATAATTTATATTAGTTCAGATGCTGTTTATAATACTAAGGATTATCTAGTTAATGATAAAACATTGCCTAATCCAGACTCGAATCATGGAATTATGCACTTATGTAGAGAAAAAATTATTGAACTGAACACTCAAAAAAGTAATCTAACAATTTTAAGACCTACTCTGCTATTTGGAAAGTTTGACACTCATTTTGGTTATGGTCCAAATAGGTTCTTAAAACAAGCAAAAACAAAAAAAAACATTGTTCTTTTTGGTCAAGGCAAAGACAAGCGAGATCATTTACCTTTAGATACTCTTTCGAAAATTATTTACGAGGTAATTGATAAAAATTTAGTAGGAACTTATAATGTTGCTACTGGACATAGTTATTCATTCAAAAAAATAGCTAAATTAATAGCTAATAAATATAAAAATTGTAAATTAGAATTTATAAAAAATGATGGAAAATATACTATTAGAAAATTTAATAACTTAAGGATTTATAAATTACTTAATGTAAAGAATAAATTCAATATAAAAAAAGAAATTAATAAATTTGTCCATAGAAAATAAAATGAATAAACTTGATGAAATATCTGCTGTTTGCCTCATCAATCGCAACTCTTATTTATTTCAACTTAGGGATACTAATATTGAAGTCAGATCAAGAGGAAAGTGGGTTTTACCTGGGGGGAAAAAAAATCAAATGGAAACAAGTAAGGAAGCTGCAATTAGAGAATTTTACGAAGAAACAAATTATAAACTTAGAATAATCATACCTATTGGAAGATATTTTATAAAAGAATATTTTTATAAAAGTTTTTACCTTAGCTTATTTTATTCATATTTTAATTCAAATCAAAAAATATATTGTAAGGAAGGACAAAGATTAAAATTTGTTAACAAAAATAATTTTAATTTATATAAAATAGATCCCTTTATAAAAAAAATCATTAAAGGTATAAAAGTAGAAATATGATACCATATATAAATTTTTCATACAAAAATAAATTGTTATCAAAATCATATAATAATAAATTTAAACAATTTTTTAAAAGTGGAAGATATATAAATGGATCTGAATTAAAAATTTTTGAGGATAAATTTTCAAAATATTTAGATAATAAATATTCAATTGGAGTTGCTAGTGGCACTTGTGCGCTACATTTAGCAATAAAACATATAAGAAATTTAGACAAAAGAAATGAAGTAATTACGGTCTCCAACTCATTTATTGCTACCGCATCGTCAATTATAATAGGAGGTTGCAAACCTGTTTTTGTAGATGTTGCAAATGACATGAATATAGACTGTAACAAAATTGAAGAGGCTATTAACAAAAAGACTCTTGCAATAATGCCTGTACATTTAACTGGCAGACCTGCTTTAATGGACAAAATTTTAAAAATTGCCAAAAAATATAATTTATATGTAATTGAAGATGCTGCGCAGGCAATTGGATCAAAGTATAAAAATAAAAAGGTGGGAAGTTTTGGGCATATAAGTGCTTTTAGTCTTCATCCTCTTAAAAACCTAAATGCATTTGGCGACGGTGGAATAATTTCTACAAATTCAAAAAAAATCTATGATTATTTTTATAAAGCAAGAAATCATGGCCTAAAAAATAGAGATAGTTGTGAGTTTTGGAGCTTTAATTGTAGACTAGATGAATTGCAGGCTGGATTTTTAAATGAACAAATTAAAATTCTTGATAAATTAATAGAATTAAGGATAAAAATTGCAAATTTTTATAATAATGAACTTGATGGAATAGTTTTTGTTCCTAAAACAAATATAGATGAATATCATTCATACCAGACCTACGTAATAAGAGCTGAAAAAAGAGATAAGCTTAAAGAATATTTGAATAAGAATGGGGTTGAAGCTTTAATACACTATCCAAATCCTATACATTTGCAAAAAGTTAAGGGTGGGAATTTTAAAAAATATGACCTTTCCAGAACAGAGAAATATGCCAAAGAAATACTAAGCCTTCCGTTATATGCTGGTCTAAATAAAAAAAATCAATTAAAGATAGTTAACTTGATAAAGAAATTTTATAATTAGATGAAAGTAAATTACTCTTATCTTCACCAACAATTCAATGATATTGATAAACATTTAAACGATATAAGGCTCTTAGTAAAATCTACTGAATTTACTTTTGGTAAATATGTAAATAAATTTGAAAATGAATTTTCAAAATTCTTAAATATTAAACATACAATTGGTATGAACAATGGTACAGATGCTTTGATCTTAAGTCTTAAATCACTAAATATCAAAAAAGAGGACGAAGTAATAACAGTGTGCAACACTTTTTATGCTACAGTTGGTGCAATTGTAGCAGTAGGAGCAAAACCAGTTTTTGTAGACAGTGATGAAAGATATCAAATGAATGTTGAAAATATTGAAAATAAAATCTCAAAAAAAACAAAGGCTATTATTGCAGTGCATTGGGGTGGCTCTCCTTGTGATATTATTAAAATCCAAAAACTTTGTAAAAAGTATAAAATTTATCTAATTGAGGATGCTTGTCCTGCAACTGGGGCAGAAGTCAATAATAAAAAATGTGGGACTTTTGGTATTGTTAATGCTTTTAGTATGCATCCATTAAAACCACTACATGTCTGGGGTGATGGAGGGGCTATTGCAACCAATAATACTAAAATAAACAATTTTATTAGAACTTACCAAAATCATGGTATGAGAAATAGGGATAATATAGAATTTTGGGGCATAAATAATAGATTACAACCATTTCAAGCAATAATTGCTTCAAGAGTACTTAAAAAAGTTAATAATTATATAAAACAAAGAAATGAGGTTGCTAAATTATTTGATAAATATCTTTCAGAATTAGATGGGTATATTAAAGTACCTGAAAGACCTAAAGAGTACAAAGAAGCCTATCAACTTTATATAATTTCAGTCAAAAATAGAAATAGGTTAATTAAATATTTACATTCAAATAATATTGAATGTAAAATTCACTATCCTATACCTTTGCACTTGCAAAAGCCTGGGATGAAATTAGGTTATAAAAAAGGTGATTTTCCCATAGCTGAAAGGCAGGCAAAAGAAATAATAACATTACCTTGCCATCAATACCTAAACAAAAATCAAATATTTTATACAATTGAAAAAATAATTAATTTTTATAAAAAATAGATGAATAGACTAAAATTGATACTGAATATGATGCTAAATAAGCAAGATTTTTTTTTATTTGAACTAACAAGATTACTAATAATCTTTATATTTAAACTAATAATTATAGGAATAATAATATATTCTTTATTATCGTTCAGTAAAAATCTAATAAAAGAAAAAATTATATTAGATACAAATGCTTTAATAAAAGTTATGAATTTTTCAGAAAATAAATTAAGTAATCTTGATAATGAACAAAGAGCAAAAATTAGAGAGTCTCTTGATAAATTATTATTCGAAATATGCGAAATTAATAATAAATTCTATTTCTGCATAAAAGATGATAGCAAATAATATTAATAAATACAAATTAATAGCTCTAATTATATTTATATTAATAGTAGGTTTATTTTATAATAAAAATTTTTTTTCTTTGTGGGAAAAACTGCAACTTTACACAGTTTTTGGACCAAATGAAATTAATTATAACTTTGAGTTTCCTATTAGGGGTAATTTAGTTAATGGTGGACACTTATTTATTGATATAGCAAAATTATTTACTAATTTTTTAGGGTTCAATTTATTTAATGTTAAAATATTATTTAAAATTTATGGGATAATAAGTTTATTATTTTTTTATTTAAATTTAAGATTTTTTGTAAGTATTAATTCATCAATTATAACTACAATATTACTTACTATAAATTTTAGTTTTTTGAATTTTCAAAATAGTTTTTTAATAATAATTTTTGGATTTTTAGTATCAAATATATGTTTATACTTAATATTAAGTTTAAATAATAGGTTTAGTATTTTTAAACTTTTTTTACTTTTTAATTTAATACCTTTAATATTATTTAATTATGTTACTATTCAACTAGTTTGCATCCCACTTATAATTATTTTAATATTAAAAACTATTTTTTATTGTGAGGAAAAATATTTAAAAAATAATTTATTTTATATTCTTTTATTCTCACTGTATATCTTAATTATACTTTTTTTATTAGATCCTAATGATATTTATAGACAATTTTTAGTATATAAAAACATTACAAGTAAAGAATTGACATATGGATTTAAAGATTTTTATCTTAACATTCATAGAGTTCTTGAAAGCTTAATTTCATCAAACAACTACATCACAAACCAAAAATTATATGGATATGAGCCTATGTATAAGTTTAATTACTTTAATACATCTTTTAATATCATTTTTTTCATTTTGGGATTTTTATATTTAAAAAGAATAAATTTTAAAAATATAATAGTTTTTACATTTTTGTTTTTATCAATATTCCCTTTATTATTTTCATTTCACTTTAATGAATATAAATATTCTTCACTGTCTATATACAGATTATTTTTATCCTTTATCCCTATATATATCATATCATCTTATGGTATTGAATTAATCTTTAAAAAATTTAAATTTTCAAATTTATTAATTATTTTTATTCTTCTAATAAATTTTTATTATTTTTATAAAAGTTTTGATTATTTAAATCTAGATTTCAAAGATAAAATGATTGTTAGTTATAATCAAGATTCTGATGAATTGTGGGAAAGACATATTAATGAAATTAATAAAATAAATACTGTTTTAACTAAATTAAATGAAATACATACTGAAAAAAATTATATTTCCATCAAATTAAAATTTAATTATGAAAATAAAATTTTTCCAGGTGATTTAAATTTTATTGATGCTGATTTAGATTTTCTAAATACAATTTTAGCAACTTATTTAAGTAGTTTACAGTATAATATATTTTATCCATATAATCATAAAAATTATATAATTGGAATATCTGGAGTGGGAATGAAAGATAATATTAGAAAATTTAATATTATTGATGGTGAGACAAAGTATGAGAATATTTTTTTTAGAAACTTTAAGAAAATTAAAAATTATAAAAGAATAATAATTATTTATTACGAAGAAATGCAGTTAAGAAAATTTATTTATGAAAATAATTTAAGTAAAGATAGTTTTTACGAAATTGAATATTAAATTTTATCAGTAATTTTATAAATAAAGACTTTGTAAAATAAAATAATGGGATCATAGATTTTAACTTTTGAGATGCCCGCCTTTCTATCTAAAACAGGAACAGGAATTTCTATATATTTAATCGATTTTCTTTTAATATTTAAAAGAATTTCTGCATCATGAAACCATCCGTTGTCATAAAATATAAAATTTCTTATTAAATTTGTGTTCATAATCTTTAATGTGGAGTTTATTGACCTAAATTTCATATTAAAAACATTATTAACAAGTAGATTATAACTTTTAGATAAAAATCTTCTAAATATAGTTCTTTCATCCTTATTTCGATAACTTAATACAAAATCAAAATAATTAATTTTTTCAAATGCAATATTATAAATTGATAGATCAAATGGCAAATCTATAGATATGAATGTAGTAAATTTTTTTGTTGCTTTACTGTACCCAACTTTTAATGCCGACCCCCAACCTTCTCTCTTATTTTGGATAAATAATTTAACATTTGGATTTACAACTAAATCTTGGCATATAGTTTTTGATTTATCTGTACTTCCACTTTCTATAATAATTATTTCATAATTAAATTTACTATTTTTAAAAAAATTATTAATTATATTAAAATTTTTTTTAATTATTTCTTCCTCATTATAAATAGGAATAATTATACTGAGAGAAATCATTAAGACTTATATTTAATAAACTTTTTAATAGAATTAATAATAAATTCTAAATCTTTAATATTTAAGTATGGATTCATTGGTAAAGAAATTATTTTTTTTGATAATATTTCTGCATATTTCATTTTTTTATTATTATATTTCTCTAAATAGGGTTGTTTGTTCTGAGGTATACTATAATAAACATTAGTTTGAATACCTTGATCTGATAAATATTTTATTAAATTAGTTCTATTTCCATCATACTGAACTGAATATATATGGAAATTTGAATAAACATTTTTGTTTATTTGTTGAATTTTAAAATATTCATTTGGCAAATTATTATTATAAAAATTTGCAATTTTATTTCTGATATTATTACACTTATCAAGCACTTTTAAATTTTCTCTTAAAAAGGCGGCTTGGATTTCGTCCAATCTACAATTAAATCCTTTATAGATAGTTTTATCTTTATTTATCATACCGTGATTTCTAAGTATTTTTAAATTTTTATTTAAATTATTATTATTAGTAGCTATACCCCCACCATCACCAAAGCAACCAAGGTTTTTAGATGGATAAAAGCTATAACTAGCTCCGTCACTATAATAACCTGCGTTTTTTCCATTCAGTAAGCTACCATGAGATTGTGCGGCATCTTCCAAAATTGGAATAGTGTTGGAAATATTGCTTTTAAGTAATTTAACGTCAAACATATTACCAAAGATATGAACGGGAACTATAGCTTTAATTTTTTTATCTATTCTATTCAAAACATTTTTTATATCCAACAAATAAGTATCCGGGCTTACGTCTACAAAAATTGGAATGGCTCCAATATTAATAATAGCTTCAATAGTGGGCGTACATGTAAAAGGCGTAGTAATGATTTTATCATTTGGCTTAATTCCTAGTAATCTTAAAAAGATTGAAATAGAGTCAGTTCCATTTGCCAAAGCAATGAAATTTTTAACTTTTAAATATTGTGAGAATTCTAATTCAAAATTTTCAACTTCTTTACCGAGTGTGTAAGTTCCAGAATTCATTACTCTGAAATATGCTGTGTCAATGCTCTTTTTATATTTAATATAATTTTTTTTTAGGTCAGCTCTAGGAATTTTATAAGACATTTACAAAAGTTTCTTAATATATTTTTTAATATCTTTAAACTTATACATTTTAAAATATTTATTAAATACTTTGGTTGATATTATCTGATTATTTATGCTTATTTTTCTGTATTCTACAGGCATTTTGTGAAATATTATTTTTGCTTTGGTTTCATTTGCAATAATTTTTGCAACTTTTTTTATCAATATTTTTTGACCCTTGATATTTAATTCATTTATAAAAATTTTATTATCAATTATCTCGTACAATATATCTTTTAAGTCATCGATATGTAAAAAATGTCTGAATCTTCTACTATCAAATAAATGAATTTTTTTTTGAGATTTAGCTTGATTAATTAAATTTAAAAATAATCCCTGATCATTTTTTTGAATATTATCTTTAAAGCCATATATATTTGGAAATCTTAAAATTAATAAATTAAATTTAAAATCAGAAGAACATTTTTTAAAAAAATATTCTGATGAGCACTTAGAAATTGATTGATAATCTAAAGGCTGGAAACAAGCACCCTCTGAAATTTTAATAATATTACCGTATTGGTGTGTACTTCCAAAATAAATCATTTTACCCTTAAATTTTTTCAAACTCTTTGATGATAAAAAATTTAATGATGAAATTAAATTAGAACCTATAGTTTTTTTGTTATTATTCGTATTTTCAATATGAGTAGTTAAACCTATAGAATATATTATGAAATCAAAATTTGATAAATCTATTTTTATTTTGTTCTTTATTAAATTAATTTTATAATATTTTATTTTATCTAAAAAATAATATTTTTTTTTATTTTGTATGGTAATTTTTTTTTTATCTATTATTTCTATATTATAATCATTGTCGTAAAATTTTTTTGAAATTTCAAGCCCAATAGATCCAAGACCGCCTAAAATTAAAATATTTTTATTTTTTTTTGTATTTTTTACTTGCATTAGTATAAGATCCTATTCTACCTATATCAGCCCAATAACCTCTTAAGGTAAATTGAGAAATTTTTTCGTTATTAGAAATTAAAACTTTAATTAATTCATCAATATCCATATATTGATTATTAGGAATATATTTAAAAATATTTGGTTTTAATATGTAAACTCCAGTCAATATATCAAATTTTAATTTAGGTTTTTCCTGAATAGTTTTAACGTAATTATCTTTAGTTTTAATAACCCCAAAATCAAAAGGAACTGTTATTTTTTTTGTTGTAATTCCTAGTATTGCTTTTTTTGTTAATGTGAATTTATTAAATTCATCAATATTTAAATCAGTTAAAATATCGCCATTAATTAATAAGAATGGCTTCTGTAAATCATTTTTAATTAAACTAATAGGACCAACAGTTCCTAATCTTTTTTTCTCAATGCTGATTTTTATTTTTACACCAGGAAATTTTTTTTCTTTAAAAAAATCTTTGAAGACATTATGTTTATATCCACATGCAATATAAATTTCCTTTATAGAATAGGATACGAGATAATTTATAATTGATTCCAAAATTGTACTTTCACCTAAAGGCAGTAATGGCTTTGGAATATTTTGTGTTAAAGGTCTCAATCTTTTACCTAAACCACCTGCTAAAATTACAGCTTTCTTAATCATAAATTGTTAGCTTTATATTTGTTTGTAGAATTTTTTTAGTAAGAAAAATGAAAAAATTAAAAATATTTGTAATTTTAAGGTTATAATTCTCAACTAATAACTTAGAATTAACATTTAAGAAATAAAGAGTTATTTCAACGATTTTTATTACTAATTGTAAGATTATTTCCATATAAATAAAGTTCCATTAATATATACTTATTTTATATAATTCTATTAGAAATAATAATATAAAAATTAAAATTTTTAGTAATACTGATGAAGGCATCTAAAATCAAAAAAATTATATTAGAAACTCACACAAATAATAATAAAGAAGTTTTTTATAATTATGTAGAAAATAATATTAAGTTTATAAATCGGAAATTATATAATAAAAAAATACTTATAATAGGTGCCGCAGGTTCTATAGGTAGTGCATTTACCAAATTAATTACTAAATATAATTTAAAAGAAATATGTATTGTTGATACAAATGAAAATAAAACAACAGATTTAATACGTAATATAAGATTTTTGTATCCAGAAACCAAAACAAAATTTATTACATATTGCTGTAATATTAATGATAATAAAATAATTAATGTATTAAAAAAAACTTGTTTTGATTATATATATAATTTTGCAGCGTTAAAACATGTAAGAACAGAGAGTAACATTAGTAATATTAAACAAATGATTGAAACTAATGTCCTAATCATTAATAGCTTAAAGAAAATTATAAGTAAGAATAAATCTTCAAATATTTTAATGATGTCGACTGACAAAGCAGCTAATCCAGAAAATATTATGGGTGCTACAAAAAGGTGGATGGAAATAAAATCAAGAATATTATTAAACAATTTAAATAATATTAAATGTGTAAGATTTGGCAATATTGTATTATCAGATGGCAGTTATTCTTCATACATTTTCAAACAAATAATTAATGAACAGACTTTTCCTGTGCCCTTTGGTATTAAAAGATTTTTTTATAGTAAAGTAGATGCAGCATCAATATGCTTAATAGTATCCTTGTTTGGAAAAAATAAAAAAATTTATTTTCCCAACTCAAAAAATAAAAAAACTCTAGAAATTAAAAATATTGTTGAAATAATTCTAAAGAAACTAAAATTTAAAATAAAATATACGATTGATGTAAAAAAATCTAAAGTAATATTTAAAAAAAATTTAAAAAATAAAATATGGACTTGTGTTAAATCAATACCGGACACAACTGGAGAAAAAAGTGAGGAAATTTTTTACACTAAAAAAGAAATTATTAGTTATGATTTTAATAATTTGCTCGCATATTCAGAGATACCTGAATATTCAGGAAATTTTCAGTTAAACGAAAAAAATTTACTTAAAATAATGAAATCTCAAAATTTAACTAAAACAAAATTTTTGACTCATTTGACAAGACTTATTAAAACTTTTTCATATGTTGAAAAAAATAAATCACTTAACAATAAATTCTAATCAATAAACTTATAAAGTACTTTTGAATTTTTACTTGTAGTATTTTTTTTAAAATATTTTACTATTTTTGAATCTGTTTCAATAAAGTTATTTTTTTTAAAAATCTTAATACTTGCAAGGTTATTTATATTAATAAAAGAAAAAAAATATTTGATAGAATATTTGTGATAAATAAAATTAGTAATTATTTTTATTGCTTCACCACCTAATCCTTTACCCCATAATTTTTTTTCTCCAATTAACAAGGCCAAATCACATGATTTATTAATCAAATTGATTTCACTTACCCTAAAATTTCCAAAGTGCAAATAATTGTTATCAATCATTTGCATTTTTAATAAAATTGCGTTGTCACTATTCAAATTTTTTTTAACATAGTTAAATAGATCTTTTTCTGTGGTTTTTCCAAATATTGAAGTAAATCTTGTTACTTCATTATCATTTATCCATTTATGA
The DNA here is from genome assembly GCA_002709075.1 of Rhodospirillaceae bacterium. Taxonomy (GTDB): domain Bacteria; phylum Pseudomonadota; class Alphaproteobacteria; order MPNO01; family UBA2964. Next base: position 14,059 of record PAPV01000026.1, read on the forward strand.
TACTGACTACTCACATCACTTAACAATAAATTATCAAAACATATTCTGTTAGAGCAAAATGATGACTCTATCTTCATTAAAAATATAACCAAAGAATTTTTCTTTTACCATTTGTTAAAGATGAAGCATAATGTAATGATCTTGAGTCAAAAAATAAGCAAGATCCTTTTTTTAATAATATCTTTTTATATTTATTCATATTGTCTTTGTTAGATTTTATAATCGTGGTTGGTCCTAATTTCTTTTTAAATTTTTTTAAATAATAAATATTAAAGTAATTATTAAAAAGACTAATTTTAAAACTACTATTAGATAATATTGCTGTAGGTCCATTCTCTAAATTTATATCTTCTAATGCAATTAATGCCTTAAAATCATGCTTATATCCATCGATATGAGCTTCCCATGCTAATTGATTCTTTGAATAACCACCAAATAATTTATTATCAATACTGCCATCATGAGTAACATTATAAATTATTGTTGGTTCAGCTAATCTAAAGTTTAAAATTAAATTCAAAATGTGAAAAACTTTTAATTTAACAAAATTTGTAACAAAAACATTTGTTTTATTAATATGTTTAACTTTAATAGAGCCTGGTTTATTTTCTATTCTTTCTAAGTTTTCTTGAAGGTATTTTTCTGAATTGAATTTTAAAAGCTCATGTTCACATTGCTGAACTATAAAATCAATTTCA